>CAVPSD010000019.1:0-10677 GCA_963708175.1 uncultured Acidimicrobiales bacterium | reverse complement strand
AAGAGCCATGGCCCCCATTGTCACGCGTGATCTTGTCGTCCGCGGCGGACGAGCCGTCGCCGGCGTGGGTCAAGTGTGGGCAGGTCCCAGGTACAGTCGACCCGGTTGAGCAGGCACGGCGGAGGGCACAGCGTTCTGGGAGGATGGCGCGGAAGACCGCCCTCTTCTTCGGCGTGTGCGTCCTTCAGATCCATCCCGCTCGCTGTACACGTGGTTCGTCAACTGGGACGGCCCGTCCCACGTCGGCTCCGCCTACATGCTCGGCCAGCTGGGACGGCGCGGGCGGCGAGGGTCTTCCGGCGCTACCTCGGGGTCGACGCCGTGCCGATGCCCAGCCTTCGCCTCGTACGCCTTCCTCATGGTGCTGCTGAAGGTGCTCTCGCCCGCGTGGGCCGAGAAGCGTGTTGCGTGGCGCGCCTCGTGGATCGCGTTTCCGGCCGCCGTCCGATACGTCGGCGGGGGCGGTGCGCAGAGACGGAGTCGCGTTCGCGTACCTCGCAGTCCCCGCTCGCCGCCGGATGGTTCGTGCACGGCGGCGCAGTACAGCTTCGTGCTCGGCCTCACGTTCGGGCTCCTCGTCGATCGGCGCGTCGATCCGCCACCGCCCGACGGCTGGTACGCGGGACTGGTCGAGGCTGTCGGCGGCGCTCGTCGTCATCTACCTCAGCCCACCTCGTTGCTCTCGCCATCACGCTCGTGTTCTTCGTGCGGTGCTCGCGTCGTCGGGAGGGCTGGGTCACGCGGAAGCCGGGCCCGGGTGCAGCGCCTCGCCGTCGCCGCCGTGCCGGCGCTCGCTGACTCGCGCGCGTGGTAGTTGTAGGACCCGCCTCCTGCAACTGGATCGTCCGCCGACTCGGAGCCTCGCTCGCCGGCGTCGATCCCGGCGACATCCTGGCGATGAAGAGGACGCGCTCGCTGTCTTCAGCTTCGGTGCGCTGTTCGTCGGCGCCGCGCTCGGTCGCGGCGCTCGGGCTCATCCGGGATCTTCGTGCTCGCGCGGCTCCGGCGACCGCTCCGCGATCTTGACCTGGGGGATCGCGGCGGTCGGTGCTCATCGGCCTCGTGCTGGTGGTCATCGCGCCCGACGGGCTCGGCGGTAGGGCGGCTTCCTCGCGGCAGCGGGCCTCAGCCTCATCCCGATCCTGGCCGGCGTCGCGTGGGGTCGCGCAGTTCGGCGTCCCCCTGGCGCTGTCCGGACACCACGGCTGCCGTCGTCGGCGCCGTCGCCGTCATCGCCTTGAGCGCGATCCGCGTCCCTTGCTACAGCGGCTACGATCGCGACTTCGAACGCAGCAACCTACTCGCGTCACCGATCGTCATCGCCGCCGGGTCGACCGTGCTTCCGCTCCGGTACGTAGAGCCGCTCGACGACCCCGCCCGGCACCAGCGAGCGGTGCCCGGTACGTCGACCCGATCGGGGAGGTCGCGAGCTCGGCTTCATCTCCCGCCTGCTTGGTGCCGTCGACCTTCACGCAGGTACGAGGCGGGGTACGACTACTTCCCCGTGCAGTTCAAGGACTCGATGAGTCCCTTCCTCCACATCTCCGAGGGTCTCTCGGATCACGAGCCCTGATCTCGACGAGGGTGTGAGCCCCGATGTCGACGTCACCCGCTACCACGCCAAGACCGGCGGCACCGTCGACTACGTCATCACCTGGGGGTTCGACCAGGCGCCTGAGTCGGTCCGCAACAGCCCCGAGGCCACGAGCGTCCAGCGACAGCTCGCCGACGCATACGACCTCGTCTACACCTCCGAGCGGGGGCTGTTGAAGCTGTACAAGCTGCGTCCGTGACGTGCCCCGCTCACTGGGGCGGCCCGGCGACATCATCATCGATGGTGGCAACAGCTGCTCCGCGACGACGTGGACCACGCGGCGGCGCTGAAGCCCAAGGGCATCCACTATCGTCGACGTCGGCACCAGCGGCGGCGTGTTCGAACTGGCGGGCTACTACCTGATGATGGGAGGCGAGGACGACATCGAAGCGCCTCGACCCGATCTTCCGCGCCGATCGTTCGGCGTCGAGATCGGCGAGGCGCACACCAGGTCACGCGGCAGCCCGCGCCAGCCGAGCGGCTACCTCGCTGCGGATCACCCAGTCGCCACTACGTGAAGATGGTGCACGACGGCATCGAGTACCAGCTGATGGCCACCTGCGCGAGGAGCTCGACGTCATCGAGGAGCGCGACATCAGCCTGGAAGAAACCATCGTCGAGCGCGGAGCGCTCGCCGCTCCGCGAGCGCCGCCATGCCAACCGAGATGGACACGTAGCGGCGTGGCGGAGGTGGCGGCATCGGCGGCCGTCCTTCATCACGTCGTGGCTCATCGACCTGACCGCCGCAGCGTTCTTCGCAGATCCGAAGCTCGACCATCTCCACGGCCGAGTGTCCAGACTCAGGTGAAGGCCGCTGGACGGTGCTCGCTGCCGTCGACGAGGGCGTGCCGAGCCACGTGATCAGCGCCTCGACTGCTACGATCGCTTCGGCGGAGGGCGTTCGGTGTTCGCGAACAAGATCCTTCCACAGCGATGCGCGGCCCCGTTCGGCGGCCGCGCAGAAGCACGACTACCAGCGGCGTGCCAGCCGAGCGTCGAGCGGGCATCCGCCCTGGTCGACGGCCCACAACGCGTCGCCACCCCACGTCGTCGTCGACAGCTCTCTTCTGAGCGGGCGGCGCCCGGCGCGGCCGTCGTGATGGCCCTGGGGCTTGCCGAGCGTGATGTCGGCGCGGCGCCGACGTAGTCGGGGATCTCGAGGAGCTCGCGCAGCTCGGGCTCGACCACGAATGCGTGCGCTTCCCGTAGACCGCCATAGCCGAGGGCGCACGGGCGGCGAGCAGCAGATTCTGGCAGGCGGGGTAGATGGAGGGCGCCTTCCGTGTAGTGCACGTCGCGGTACCGCACGAGGCAGGCAAGTACCACGACGGGGATCTCCTCGAAGTGGTCGACGTAGTGCTGCATCGTGCGAGCCATGCGCGCCTTTGCCGACGTCTCGTCGCGTCCGCTGCCGCCCTCGTAGCCGTCGCTCGCGACCTTCGCCGACCAGCCCGCCCGGAACGCGTTGCCGAGCAGCCGCTTCGCCTCGACGGCCTTCGGCCCGTCACGCAGCACGAGGAAGCGGAACGGCTGGCGGTTGCTGCCCGACGGTGCCCGTGACGCTGCGAACATGATCGTGGCGAGGTCGTCCTCGGGGATCGGGTCGGTCGTGTAGCGACGGATCGCTCGCGTCGTCGCGATGCCGTCGAGCAAAGAGATCACGCTCGATATTGACCCATGGGAGAGTGAGACGTGGCCGTGCTCCGCATCGCGCTGGCGCAGCTGCCCGCGGGCGGCGACGGCGCCGCCGCGGTCGCTGACGGCGCCGCCCTCGGTGCCGACATCGTGCTGTTCCCAGAGATGTGGCAGACCGGCTATTCGATGGCCGACCTCTCGCTCGCGGAGCCGATCGACGGGCCGTTCGTCACCTCGATGCGCGAAGCGCGCACGGGAGCACGAAGTCGCAGTCGTCGCCACGTTGCTCGAACAAGTCGATGCCGGCGTGCGCAACACCGCGGTGCTGATCGATCGCACGGGCGAGATCCGGCTCGTCTACGCCAAGGTGCACACGTGCGCGTTCGACGTGGAGAAGGTGCTCGAGCCGGGCGATCGAGTTCCCGGTCGCCGAGCTCGACACCGGCGCCGGCCCGGTGAAGGTCGGGATCATGATCTGCTACGACCGCGAGTTCCCCGAGTCAGCGCGAGCTCATGCTCGGCGGTGCCGAGGTGATCCTCACACCCAACGTGTGCGACCTCCCCATCGAACGCATCGGGCAGTTCCGAGCGCGCGCCTTCGAGAACATGGTCGCAGTCGCGATGGCGAAATTACGCCGGAGCTCCCTACGGCGGAGGATCGATCGCGTTCGACGGCATGGTCTGCGAGCCCGACGGCGCCTTCCGAGACCAGACGGTCATCGAGTGCCGGCGCGGAGGCAGGCATCTACATCGCCGAGATCGACCTCGCCGCGTTACGTGCCTACCGCGAACGCGAGATGTGGGGCGACAAGTGGCGCCGCCCCGAGACCTACAGGCGCATCAACGCCCTTTGAACTGGGCGGGCCGCTTCTCGAGGAAGGCGGCCACGCCCTCCTGGAAGTCCTTCGCTGCGGAACAGCGGGAGCAGCTGCAGGAACACGTGGTGCACGTTCTGCTCGAACGTCTCGGTCTCGGCCATGCGCATCATGCGCTTGATGGCCCGCACGGCGAGCGGCGCGTTGGCGGCGATCTCGGCGGCCAGCTCCGCGTGTCGCCTCGGCGCAGCTCGGTGTCGGGCACCACCTGGTTGACCAGCCCGAGCTCGAGCGCCTCCTTCGGCCAGCAGCGTGCGGCCGGTGAAGGCGATCTCGGCGGCCTTGGCGTAGCCGACCATCCGTGGCAGCAGCCAGGTGCCGCCGCTCTCGGGGAGGATGCCCCGCTTGGCGAAGCCCGGGTTGCAGCTTGGCCGACTCGCGCGGCGATCCGGATGTCGCAGCCGAGGGCGATGTCGAGGCCGTAGCCGGCGGCGCCGCCGTTCAGCGCGCAGATCGTCGGCGTGTCGAGGTTGTGCAGCACGATCGGTGGCGCGTCGCGGAGGTCGAACTCACCGGGGCTGGCGTCGAGTCACCGAGGTTGCCCAGACCCCTCGGCCGGCGGACTGCGCGGCGAGGTCGAGCCCGGCGCAGAACGCCCGGCCCTTCCCCGTGAGCACGATGACCGCGCACGTCGGGGTCGCGGTCGGCCTCGAGGAGTCGCTTCGAAAGCTCGAACAGCATCGGACCGGAGATCGTGTTCATGCGCTCCGGGCGGTTGAAGGTGAGGGTCGCGATGTGGTCCGAGACGTCGTAGAGGAGCTCGCTCATGACGGCGAACAGTACCGTTCGCCCGATGACCGACACCTCTGGCGCGGTGCCGCAGCCCACGCCGCTCGGCGAGTTCCCGGGCACCACCACCGTCCTCTTGATCCGCCACGGCCGCTCTGCCGACGTGGTGCCGGGGTCGCCCGAGTCCCGTGATCCCGGGCTGCACGAGGTCGGCAAACAACAAGCCGAGAAGCTCGCCCGGCGGTTGGCCTCGAAGACGATCGACGCCGTGTACGCATCCCACCTGAATCGCGCGGTCGACACTGCTCGTCCTCTCGCCGACCAGCGCGGGCTCGAGGTGCAGATCGCCGAGGACCTGCAGGAGGTGCTGCTGGGCGACTGGGGCCAAGGTGAGTTCCGTCGCCGCGCCGCCGCGGGCGATCCTGAGTTCCTCGCGGCGATGGCCACGGGGCGTTGGGACGCGATCCCGGGCGCCGAACGCGACGAGGATCTCCGCGCTCGTGTCACCGCAGTCGTCCTGGGGGTCGGTGACAACCACCCCGATCAGACCGTCGCGGTCGTCTCTCACAGCGGCGCGATCAATGCCTGTCTGTGCGGCTTGTTCGGGATCGACCGCTCACACATGGCGACGATCGAGAACACGAGCATCACGACCGTGGCGTTGCGCGCGGGAGCACCCGCGCGCCTCATCACCTTGAACGACTGCAACCACCTGTACGACCCGGTCTACGGGCCGAGCGCTGTGCTCGGAGGCTGAAGGCTCAGTCGAAGATGATGACGCTGCGGGCGACCTCGCCTGCCTTCATCGCCTCGAAGCCCTTGTTCGCGTCCTCGAGCTTGATGCGCGCCGAGAGCAGCTCGTCGAGCTTCAGCCGGCCCTGCAGGTACCAGTCGACGTAGCGGGGCATGTCGACCTGGAAGTGGTTCGAGCCCATGTTCGAGCCCTGGATCCGCTTCTCGAAGAGGAACTCGAACGCCGTCGATCTCGACCATCGTCGCCGATCGGGATCATCCCGATGACGGTGGCGGTGCCGCCGTTCCGCAGCATCGCGAACGCCTGCTCGGCGGTCTGCCTTCAGCCCGATCGCCTCGAAGGCGTGGTCCACGCCGCCGCCGGTGAGCTCGTGCACCTGCTGGACGGGATCGCCCGTCGACGCGTCGACGAGGTCGGTGGCACCGAACTGCTCGGCGAGCTTCGAGCTTCACGGCACCCTGTCGACCGCGATGACGCGGCCCGCGCCCGCCAATCGCCGCGCCTTGCATCGCGTTGAGGCCGATGCCGCCGCAGCCGATCACCGCCACCGTCTCGCCGGCATGCACGCGTGCCGTGTTGATCACCGCGCCGACGCCGGTGGTGACGCCGCAGCCGATGAGCGCGGCGCTTGTCGAGCGGCATGTCCGTTCGTGATCTTCACGACCACGTTCTCGTGCACGAGCATGTACTCGCCGAAGCGCGACAGGTCGAGGAACTGGAACACCGGGGTCGCCGTCGAGGGACAGGCGCGGCGTGCCGTCGAACGATCGACCGGTGAGGGCCTTGTTGCTGCAGAGGTTGGTGCGCCCGCTCAGGCAGTAGTCGCAGTGCCCGCAGAACACCGACAGGCACGTGATGACGTGGTCGCCCGGCTGCACGTACGTCACGTCCTCGCCGACCGCCTCGACGACACCGGCCGACTCGTGGCCGGGCACCGTCGGGCACGGGATAGGGGTACTTGCCCTCCATGAAGTGGAGGTCGCTGTGGCAGCAGCCCCGCCGCGGCGGTGCGGATCAGCACCTCGCCGCGCTGTGGCTTGTCGATCGCGACGTCTGCGACCGCGAGCTCGCCCGGGATGGAGTGCAGGACGGCTGCCTTCATGGTGTTCCCCCTCTATCGGCTGGTGTTCGGATTCTTGTCGAGCCGCGCGCTCATGGGGCCAATGGACGGACGCCCCGCACCACGTAGAGCGGATCGTCCGGCGACGGCCGGCGCTCGTCCACCACCTCGGCGAAGCCCGTCGCCTCGAGGTAGCCGCGCACCAGGGAGCGGTGCGCGGCGTCCCCGTTCGCGAGCCAGATCGCGACCGCCTTCGTCGGGAAGCAGCGGTTGGAGAACGACACGACGAACGGACCGCCGGGCACGAGTACCCGGCGCACGTCGGCGAACACGTCGATCGGTCGGGTCAGGTATTGCACGCTGACCGCGGATACCGCCGCGTCGAACGCCTCGTCCTCGAACGGCAGGATCGGCTCCCGGTTGAGGTTGTGCACGACGAACGTGTCGAGCTGCGGGTTGTCCGCCATCTCGGCCGCGTTCATGCCGAGACCGACCACCTCACCGAGCCCGGTGTGCGGCAAGTGCGAGCGCCATGACGACATGAGGTCGAGCACCCGCCCGCCGGCGGGGAGCACCTCCGCGTACGCCTCGCGCAACGCCTCGATCGCGCCCTCCTCGATGTGCACGACCTTGCGCTCGTAGGCGTAGAACGCCTCGTCCGGGGACGGATCCATCCGGTCGAACGGCTCGGTGGGCACCTGGGGAACGTATCGGCGCCGCGGCCTAGGGTGCCTCCATGGCGACCGCCACCCCCACCCCCACGCCCAACCCCGACGCGATGAAGTTCAACCTCGATGTCACGCTGGGCGAGATGTTCAACGTGACGAGCGCGGCAGACGCAGAGCAGCCCTTCGCGAAGGCGGTGTTCGCGGCTCCTGGAGTCGTCAGCCTTTTCGGCGTGAACGACTTCGTGACGGTGACCCGGTCTTCCGAGGCCGACTGGGAGCCGATCGTCGCTGCTGTCAAGGAGGCCGCCGCCGCACATCTCTAAGGGATGTTGCCTCGCGGCCGATTGTGTGTCGTGCCGAGTATGACCTCCGGTCAACGGTAAGGATGTCGGTATGCCTTCGAAGCCGGTGCCCCCCGTCGCGGTCCTGGGCGCCGGGATCGCGGGCCTGGTCGCGGCTCGTGATCTCAAGCGCGCGGGCATCCCCGTCGTCGTCTTCGAAGCTGGGATCCGCTGTTGCCGGCATGGCCGTGAGTCACAAGGATCCCGACGGCTACTCGTACGACACTGGCGCGCACTTCATCACCAACCGCCTCGCGACTGAGATCGGCGTCCTGGATCAGTGCCTCACCGTCCGGCACTACGGCGAGGCGGTCGTCGTAGGGGCCAACTCTACGGGTACCCATTCGGCTTGTTGCGTTCGCCGAAGTACGTCCGTTCAGCAATCGAGACCAAGCTCGAGAGAAGCCCCGAGCTGCGGCGGCCTGAGAACGCCGCTGATTGGTTCCGGGGTCATTACGGACGGGCGCTCGCCGACGAGATCGCGCTTCCTCTCCTGGAGGAGTGGTCCGGCCTTCCCGCCGAGGACTTGTCTCCTGCGGTAGGCGACAAGTTGCCCGGTGGCCTGCTCGCGACCGTCGGCCTGAGGATCGCCGGACGGCTGAGCCGCCGTGCCGTCGCCATCGGTTACTGCCGCGAGAAGCCGCAGAGCCCGCGCGTCTGGCACGTGTACCCGCAATCCGGTGTCGCGACGTTGTGCACGAAGCTCGCTGATGAGCTCGGCGACGCGGTTCGCCTCCAGGCGCCGGTCGAGCGAATCCTCGTCGAGGATGGCGGGGTGACCGGGGCTCGGGTCGCGGGCGAAGAGCGTGAGGTTTCGGCGATCATCAGCACCGCGCCGGTGAACGTCCTCCCCAAGATCACCGATGGCGCACCGATCCTCGACCGGTTCCGCGTGTTCAGGTACCGACCGATGATCTTCGTCAACCTACGGATGGACGGTCGCGGGCTGTTGCCCGAAGTCGTCACGTGGACCCCCGAGGATCGTTATCCATTCTTCCGGTTGACCGAGACGACACTGTCGATGCCCTGGCACGCTCCCGCCGGGCAAGACACTCGTCATGGCCGACATTGGAGCCGAGGTCGGCGACGAGCTCGTGGACGATGGACGACGACGATCTCGGCAAGCTTTGCATCGACCACCTGGCGCCGATCATCCCCGATGCGGCGAAGCGCTACGAGGGCTGCCGCGTCGTCCGAACCCCGATCGCGTACCCGGTGTTCGCGACGAGTACGAGGCATGATCGCGCGGCCCTGGAGGCCTCGACCGGAGTGGACCGCCTCCTGAGCATCGGGAGGAACGGCGAGTTCGCCCACATCCTCATGGAGGACGTCTACTGGCGGACCCGTCGCCGGTTGATGCGCTCATCAAACAGCTGGGGTGTGTCTGACCACGTGAGGTCTGACGCGCACGCTCAGCCGGAGGCGGACGCTCGAACCCAGCCATGGTGGGCGCGCTGGCCGGTGCTGTTCGCCGCGGCACTCGTCGAGGCCGTGGTGCTCGTCCCGTGGCGGTATCTCGCCTCCGAGGACGGCCCGACCAACCTGGCGAGCGCGCGGATCATCGCGAACTACCCGGGCGCGTACGGGACCTACTTCACCCTCGACTGGCTTCCGAAGTTCAACACCCTCTGGCAGCTGGTGCTGATCGTCCCAACCAGCATCATGGCCCCTGTCGTAGCGGAGCGACTCCTTCTCGTGGCGCTCGTTGTCGCCCTACCGCTCGCCGGTTGGTACGCCGTGACGGGGATCCGCCGCGACAGCGGGCCCCTCGCGTTCTTCCTCTTGCCACTCAGCATCGGCTACTTCTTCCACGCGGGTTACTACGGCTTCTGCTTGAGCCTCGTGCTCGGAGTCGTGACAGTCGGATGGTGGCTGCGACACCGGGACCTCCGGGCCTCCTCGTGGGTCGTGTTCGCGGGTCTGCTCGTGCTCACGTATCTCGCGCACATCGTCACGGCTGGGATGGTCGTCGTGGTCCTGTCGGTCGTCACCGGCTGGGAGTTCGTGACCGACGACCGGCAGCGGAGCCGCCAGCGCCTGATCAGGACGGTGTCGGCGGCCGTGCCCTTTGTGGTGCTGTACGTCGTCTATGCCGCGCGTCGCGGCCAGGGGAGGGAGGAGTCGGGTTCGAGTCACCTGTTCGGTTGATCGCCGGACTCCTCACCTTCTGGGACATCGCCGGGAGCATGGACCGGGCCGAGGTCGTGTTCTCGACGCTGCTCGCTGCGTCCCTCGGCGTTTTGGCGCTGCACTGTCTACGGATGGCCCCACGCCATGTCGCCTCGCCCGCCCACGCGTGGCTCGCCGCGAGCCTCGTGGCGCTCGGGGCGTACTTCCTTGCCCCTTATTCCATTCGGCGCGGGCGACACGATCAATCCGCGCATTCTCTTGGTTGTCGTGTTCTCGACGATTCTCTGGTTCGCGACTTTCTCTCTGTCGCGGCGGATCACAGCCGCAGTCGTCGCGACTGCGGTGATCGTGTCGCTGGGCCTCACAGTCCTCCATGTGTCGAAGTACGCCGGCTTCGACCGCGATCTTCGTGAGTACGCATCCGTAGGTGAGCACCTCCCAGCTGGCTCGACAGTCCTCGCCGTGAACCTCGTCCTACCGAACGAGCACATCGCTGGACTGACGCACTCCCAGAAGATCAGACCGATCATCCAAGCAGCCGGCTACCTCGTCGCCGAGCGCGACGTCGTGGACCTCTCGCACTACATGGGTCAGTTCGGATGGTTCATCACGCGCTTTCGGCCCGAGATCGATCCGTTCGAGCTCGTCGGGCACGGCGTCAACTGGCTCGCCGACACCACGCCCAGCCTCGATCTCCTCGGCTATCCCGATCTCACCGACGGCGAGGGGAGCATCGACTACGTGATCGTTTGGGGCGCGAACGTGGCTGGCGACGAGGTCATGTCGTCACCCGAGGTGCAAGACATCTCCCGCCAGCTCGACGAGGCGTACGACCTCGTGTTCACGTCTTCACGCGGGCACGTGCAGCTCTACAAGCTGCGCCCGACCGGC
>CAVPSD010000018.1:0-87873 GCA_963708175.1 uncultured Acidimicrobiales bacterium | reverse complement strand
GCGCCCGTTCCTCGGCATCTGCGTCGGGATGCAGCTGTTGTTCGACCGCTCGGACGAAGCCCCGGAGGCTCGCGGGCTCGGCATCGTGCCGGGCTCGATCCACCCCCTCCCTGACAGCGTCAAGCGCCCGCAGATGCAGTGGAACGTGCTCGATGTCGTGCGGCCGTCGGCGTTGCTCGGCGGTCTCGAGGACAAGGCGTGGGTGTACTTCGTCCACTCGTACGCGGCGACCCCCGACGACCCGGACGCGGTCGTCGCGACGTGCGAGTACGGATCCTCCGTCGTGGCCGCCGTCGAGGTCGGCAACGTGTTCGCGACGCAGTTCCATCCGGAGAAGTCGAGCACCGCGGGTCTCCGGCTCCTCGCGAACTTCGTCGAGCAGGCGCGCGGGTAGCGAAGGTGGACCTCTACCCGTCGATCGACCTGCGGGCCGGCCGAGTGGTCCGGCTCTACCAAGGCGACTATGCCGCGAGACGGTGTACGACGTCGATCCGGTGGCCGTCGCGGTGGGATTCGCCGATGCGGGCGCGCGCTGGATCCACGTCGTCGACCTCGATGCCGCGCGCACCGGTGAGCCTGTGAACCGCGGGATCGTCACGGACATCGCCGGCGCAGTCGCCGGCCGAGCACGTGTGCAGACAAGCGGCGGTGTGCGCAGCGAAGCGGCGGCTCGCGCCCTCGCCGATGCGGGGGCGGCGCGGGTCGTCATCGGCACGGCCGCGCTCGAAGACCCCCCGCTCGTGGCTCGGCTCGCGGCCCAGCAGCCAGTCGCCGTCGGCCTCGATGCCCGCAACGGCGAGGTCGCGCTCCGGGGCTGGGTCGACGGCTCCGGGGAGAGCATCGTCGACGTGCTTCCGCGCTTCGCCGACATCGGCGTCGAGGCGCTGATCGTCACCGACATCTCTCGAGACGGGACGTTCTCGGGACCGGACCTCGACGGCCTCGCCGAGGTGCTCGCCCGCAGCCCGCTCATGGTGATCGCATCCGGCGGTGTGGGTGATCTCGCCGATCTGACGGCGCTCGCCGGGCTCGACGTGGGTGGCCGCACGCTCGCGGGAGCGATCGTCGGTCGGGCGCTCTACGAAGGACGAATCGCGTTGCCTGACGCCTTGGCCGCCGCAGCCGGCCGCTAGGTTCCTCGCCGATGCGCACGGCCAGGGTGATCCCGTGTCTCGATGTCGACGCGGGACGCGTCGTGAAGGGCGTGAACTTCGTCGGGCTCCGCGACGCGGGCGACCCGGTCGAGCTCGCGGCCCGCTACGACCAGGAGGGCGCCGACGAGGTGATCTTCCTCGACATCACCGCTTCGTCGGACGGGCGCGAGACGATGGTCGACGTCGCGCGGCGCACCGCGGAGACGGTGTTCATCCCGTTCACCATCGGGGGCGGCGTGCGCTCGGTGGACGACGCCCGCCGGCTGCTCCGGGCAGGGGCGGACAAGGTGTCTGTGAACACCGCCGCGGTCGAACGCCCCGACCTGGTCGCCGAGATCGCGACCGAGTTCGGGGCGCAGTGCGTCGTGTGCGCCGTCGACGCCCGCTCACGTGCCGGGCAGCCGGGTGAGTGGGAGGTGTACGTCCACGGAGGGCGCACGCCGACCGGCCTCGACGTCGTCTCGTGGGTCGAGGAGGTCGTGCGTCGGGGCGCAGGGGAGATCATGTTGACCTCGATGGACCGGGACGGAACGCTCGAAGGGTTCGACCTCGCGTTGACGCGTGCCGTCACCGACGCGGTCCATGTGCCCGTGATCGCGAGCGGCGGCGCAGGCACGCTCGACGATCTCGCGGATGGAGTCCTCGAGGGCGGTGCGGACGCGGTCCTCGCCGCCTCGATCTTCCACTTCGGTCAGCACACGATCGCCGAAGCCAAGCAAGTGCTCGCGGCGCGCGGCATCCCTGTGCGACCGGTGGCGGCATGAGCGTGCGTCGCGCGGTCGCGCTCATCACGCTCGCCGGTGGGCTCGCGCTCGGTGTTGCCGGGTGCGGGGGTGACGACTCGGGCGGTGCGGTCGCGCCGAACCCGGGGGGTCCCGCCGCGGGCGAAGCGCCCCAGGACCCGAACTGCCCGCCCCCCGACATCGCGACGATCGATCCCGCGGTGCTGAAGGTCGAGGCTGGCCCCGTCGAGCCGCTCGTGTCGGGGAAGCCCGCCAACTTCGAGATCACGGTGACCAACACGGCCGACACGGACATCCCCCTCGTCTTCAGCTCGAGCCAGCAGGCCGACGTGCTGCTCAGCAAGGACGGCGAGCAGGTCTACGACTGGAGCTCGAATCGCGTGTTCGCGGAGGTCATCCGATGCCAGACGCTCGCTCCCGGTGAGGTCTTCACCGTCCAGCTCGCCGAGACCAATCCGCTCGACGTCCCGCCGGGTGAGTACGTGCTCACCGCGCGCGACGGTGACCGCTCCGTACCCTCCCGACTTCACATTGCCGGTGACAGTGGGTTAGCCCGCCAGCAACCGGGCGAACTCGACGCACCCGTCCGCGACCATTGACGTCCGGCCATTGAGGAAGTGATCCCCGCCGGGGATGCACACGATCTCGGTGTTCCCCCACGAGCTCGTCGTCAGTCGCGTGGCATCGGGCGGGTTGAACTGGTCGTGCTCAGCCACGACGAGCCGCTTGGGCCGAGGGTCGCGGGCGGCGAGGAAGTCGCGCTGATCGACCGCGCGCAGCGGGGGCGCAACCGAATACCAGCCCGCGATCCGCGGGTCGACGACGCAGAGCGAGACGTCCGCGCCGAACGAATACCCGGACAGCACGATCGGCCCGTCGACGAACATCGAGAGCAGCTCGATCGCGGCGACGACGTCGAGCCGTTCGCCGAGCCCGTGGTCGTGGGCACCGCCTGACGCGCCGACGCCGCGGAAGTTGAACCGAACAGTCGCGATGCCCGCAGTCGGAAGCGCTTCGAAGAGCGCATCGGTCACGAGGGCGTGCATGTCGCCGCCGAAGACCGGGTGCGGATGGGCGAGCACCACCCCCGCCCAACGATCCACGGGGACGTCGATCTCGGCTTCGAGTGCGACCGCGTCCGCGGTGTCGAGCACTGTCGTTTCCCTGGCCACGACGCGAGACGGTACCGTCCTCGTGGTGAGCGCGGTCCCAGGGGACGCCAAGCTTCCGATCAAGATGCTGAACGACCGTGTGCCTCGTGAAGATCCCGACGGAAGAGGGTGAGCGCCGCAGCTCGGGCGGCATCCTCATCCCTGCGACCGCGCAGGTCGCGAAGCGCCTCGTGTGGGCCGAAGTCGTCGCCGCAGGCGCGAACGTTCGCATCATCGAAATCGGCGACCAGGTGCTGTTCAGTCCCGAGGATCGGTACGAGGTCGAGGTGCGTGGCGACGACTACCTCATCCTGCGCGAGCGCGACATCCATGCAGTCGCGGCGTCGCGGCTCGATATCGGCAGCACGGGCCTCTACCTCTGACCCCTACGATGTGGCCATGCCCACCGGCACCCGCTTCGACCCCACCGCCGAACAGTTGGCGTC
This sequence comes from uncultured Acidimicrobiales bacterium, assembly GCA_963708175.1. Taxonomy (GTDB): domain Bacteria; phylum Actinomycetota; class Acidimicrobiia; order Acidimicrobiales; family DATKAS01; genus DATKAS01. The sequence continues at coordinate 84,379 of CAVPSD010000018.1, read as the reverse complement.
GGTTCGCTACAACGAGGACGGCCTCGTAGCTGCGATCATCCAAGAGGCGGGCTCGCACGACGTGTTGATGATGGGGTGGATGAACGAGGACACGTTGCGCGAGACGCTCGAGACGGGCCGCACCGTGTTCTGGAGCCGCTCGCGGCAAGAGCGCTGGCGCAAGGGTGACACCTCGGGTGATCGTCAGTGGGTTCGGGCCGCGTACTACGACTGCGACGGCGACACTCTCCTGTTCGTGGTCGAGCAGGAAGGCGGGGGGGCGTGCCACACGGGTGAGCACTCCTGCTTCTTCCGCGCGTTCGGGTGAACATCCGACCTGACCGGGCCGAGTTCCAGCGGCTCGCGCGCGACTACACCGTCGTCCCCGTCTGGACGGAGCTGCTCGCTGATCTCGAGACGCCGGTCGCGGCGTTCGCAAAGCTCGTCGGCGACGGGGCCGGGTTCGTGCTCGAGTCGGTCGAGCACGGCGAGCGCTGGAGCCGCTTCTCGTTCGTGGGGCGCCGGCCGACCGCGACGCTCGTCGCGCGGGGCGATCGCATCGAGGTCACCGGTGATCTGGCCGCCGAGGTGCCCCGAGATCAGGGCGTCCTGCGCGCCGTCGAGGGAGTGCTCGCCGCGTACCGCTCGCCGCCGATGCCCGACCTGCCCCCGCTGCACGGCGGGCTCGTCGGTTACCTCGGCTACGACGTCGTGCGCGAGGTCGAGCATCTGCCCTGCGTGCCTCGTGACGACCTCGGTCATCCGGATGCCGTGCTGTCGGTCATCGGCAGCCTCGCCGCCTTCGACCACTGGCGACAGCGTGTGTACCTCGTCGAGAGCGTGCCGGTCGGGGATTGTCGGCCGCGGAGGCGGACATCGCGTACGACGGGGCCATCGCGCGCATCCACGACGCGGCAAGCGATCTCGGGTCAGCGCTGCCGTACGCGCCTGTCGCGCCACCCCACCCGAGCGACGCACTGCCCGAGGCGCGGTCGACGATGGGCCACGACAGCTACCAGCGTGCGGTCGAGGTCGCGAAGGAGCACATCCTCGCGGGCGACATCTTCCAAGTCGTGCTCGCGGAGCGGTTCGACATCGACCTGCAGGCCGATCCGTTCGATGTGTACCGGGTGCTTCGCCAGGTGAACCCCAGCCCGTACATGTACTTCGTACGCCACCCCGAGGTCACGATCGTCGGCTCGTCACCAGAACCGATGGTCCAGCTGCTCGGGGGACGGGTGATCTCGCTGTCCGATCGCAGGCACTCGCCGGCGCGGCGAGACCGACGAGGATGATCGGCGGCTCGGTGCCGAGCTGCGCGAGCACCCGAAGGAGATCGCCGAGCACGTGATGCTGGTCGACCTCGCTCGCAACGACGTCGGACGTGTGGTGCGCTTCGGCACCGAGCAGGTCGACGAGATGATGGTGCTCGAGCGATACAGCCACGTGATGCACCTGACATCGCAAGTGTCGGGTGATCTACGCGAGGGGCTCGGCCCGGTCGACGTGCTGCGCGCCACGTTGCCGGCCGGAACCGTCTCCGGCGCACCGAAGGTGCGGGCGATGGAGATCATCGACGAGCTCGAGCCCACGAAGCGGTGCGGCTATGCCGGGGTGATCGGGTACCTCGACTTCTCCGGGAACCTCGACACCGCGATCCGCGATCCGCACGATGTTCATCGGCCCGAACGGCGCGTCCGTACAGGCGGGCGCCGGGATCGTCGCCGACAGCGATCCCGCAGCGGAAGACGAGGAGTGCTGGAACAAGGCGAAGGCGCTTCTCGCCGCGGTGCCCGCGGCTCGCCGGATGAGCGCGCGGCATGCCTGAGCTGTTCTGGGTGCCGATCCAGCGGGACTTCGTTCGGGTCTCCGGGGCGGACGCGGCGTCCTACCTCCAGGGTCAGCTCAGCCAGGACATCGACGTGGTGCGGGCGCGAGGCTCGGCGTGGTCGTTCCTGCTTCAACCGCAGGGGAAGGTGGACGTCGTGGCTGCGTGTGACCGCGGACGGCGTCGACAGCTTCGTGCTCGACGTCGACGGTGGGTACGGCGAGGCGGTCGTCACCCGACTGAACCGGTTCAAGCTGCGGGTGAGGGTCGAGATCACGCCGGTCGATTGGCAGTGCGTAGCTGTCCGTGGGGACGGCGCGTCCGCGATCGCCGGCATCGACGCGGAGTGGCCGGGCATCGAGGCCGTCGACGCCGTCGGCCCTGACGCGGTCGACGTCGTCGGCCGCGAAGGCGCCCTCGAGGACTACGAGCGCGCCCGCATCGAGGCTGGGGTCCCGGCGATGGGCCGGGAGATCACATCGGCCACGATCCCTGCCGAGCTCGGCGTGACCGAGCGCTCGGTGAGCTTCACCAAGGGCTGTTACACGGGCCAAGAGCTCGTCGCCCGCGTCGACTCCCGCGGTGGCAACGTCCCGCGTCATCTCCGCCGTCTTCGGGTGGAGGGCGACCGCGGCCGCGGGATCCCGGGTGGAGCACCAAGGACGCGACGTCGGCGTCGCTCACAAGCGTTGCCGCGGCCGATCGCGGCACGGTCGCGCTGGCGGTCCTCGCACGCGCCGTCGTTCCTCCGGCCGACGTGACCGTCCTCGTCGACGGCGCGGCAGCTCGTTGCCGCCGTCGACGAGCTGCCGTCCTAGCCGAGTTCGTCTAACTCGCGGGCAACCGCACCAGCATCCGCGTGCCACCGCTCGGCGCGGTTTCGCGCGACGACCGTCCCGCCCATGGCGAGCACGAGCTCGTGGACGATCGCGAGTCCGAGCCCCGAGCCGGTCTCCTTGCGCACGGGCTGATGGCGCGAGACGTACAGGCGCTCGAACACATGGGGGAGGTCCTCGGTGGCGATGCCGGGCCCGTCGTCGTCGACGACGAGCGTGGCGCGACCGTCGTCGAGCGACGTCCCGATCGTGACCGTGCTGCTCGCGTACTTCATCGCGTTGTCGACGAGGTTCGCGACGACCTGGGCGAGTCGGTCGGGGTCGGCGCGCACCGTGATGCTGTCGGTGGCTCCGACCATGACCAGTCGGATGCGGTTCGCTTCGGCGTCGGGACGGAAGCCGTCGACGGTGGCCGCGGCGACATCGACGAGGTTCACCGGGGTGAGGGCGAGGGTGAACTGGTGCGACTCGAGTCGGGCGAGGTCGAGCAGGTCGCGGACGAGCCGCTCGAGCCGGCGCGACTCGGTGAGGATCACCTCGCCCGCCGCGGCGGGCTCGGGCGCGGTCCCGTCCGCGATCGCCTCCGCATATCCCCTGATCGATGTCAGCGGCGTGCGCAGGTCGTGCGACACCGACAACAGGAACTGCTGCTCGAGCCCCTTGCGAGCGCTCGAGTGAGCCGGCCATCGTGTTGATGGACCGGGCCAGGTCCGCGAGCTCGTCGTCGCCCTCCGGCACAGGGACGCGAGCGGTGAAGTCACCGGAAGCGATGTGCTGCGTGCGCCTGGTCGGCCTCTCGGAGCGGTTGCGTGAGCCGGCGGCCGAGGCGCGTCGCGACCAACGCCCCGAGCAGGACGGTCGCCGCCGCGGCGAGCAGGAACCATCGCACCGTCGGCCCGAGGTCGAGGCTCGACTCCTGGGTGAGCACGAGCACGGCCGACCCTCGGCGGGTGCCTGTCACCGCAGTGGCGGCGTAGACGAGCGAGCCGTGGTTGCCGCTCACCACACTGCCCGGTTCGGCGCGGAGCCGGTCGAGCTCGAGGTCGCTCATCGAGACACCGTCGGGCGGTGAATCGGTCGTGTTGCCGGCGGGCCCGAACACCATCAGCGCCGCGCCCTCGAGTCGCAGCGTGCGTCGCAGCGCGCGCAGCACCGCTTGCTGCCGTGCCGCCGACACGAGTGACCCGCTTCCTGCGGTCGCTGATTCGGAGAGCTCGGCGAGCCCCTGGGCCACGTCGCTCACCTGTGCGCGCGCAGATCGCGCTCGGTCGAGCGCCGCGCCTCGATGGCCGCGAAGCCGAGCGTCATGAGGCCCGCGAGGACGAGCGTCACGACGACCGTGCCGAGGATCGCGAGCGTGAGGCGGCGGGTCATGAAGGGTGCTCAGCCGAGGCGGTAGCCGACGCCCCACACAGTGGCGAGCGGAAGAGCATCGCCGAGCTTCTTGCGGAGCTGGCGCACGTGGACGTCGACCGTCCGCTCGTCGCCGTACCACCCGTGACCCCAAACGTTGTCGAGCAGCTGCTGGCGCGACAGCACGAGGCCCTCGTTCTCGGCCATGAACGCAAGCAGGTCGAACTCGCGGGTGGCGAGCGCGACGACGGCGCCGCCGACTCTCGCCTCACGACGGCCGACGTCGATCTCCACGTCTCCCGCGTGTCGCACCGAGGGGGCGCGTCCGCGGTCCTCGACGCGGCGCAGGATGGCCCGCACGCGCGCGACGAGCTCGCGGGGCGAGAAGGGCTTCGTCACGTAGTCGTCGGCGCCGAGCTCGAGGCCGAGCACCCGGTCGATCTCGCCGGCGCGTGCGGTGAGCATCAGGACCGGGAGGTCGGAATTGCTCCCGCCCCGCACCCGGCGGCAGACCTCCATGCCGTCGATCGCGCCCGGCAACCCCACGTCGAGGATCGCGAGCACGGGCTGCTGGTCGCGGATCGCGTCCAGCCCCTGCTGCCCATCGGCGGCTTGGATCACGCGGAACCCGGCGTCGCGAAGGTAGAGATCGAGCAGATCAGCGATGTGGGGATCGTCCTCGACGACGACGATCGTCTGCTCTCGTGCCATTCGCCCGCGGACGTTATCGTCCGTGCTTCTCACTTCGGCGGGTTCCCAATGTCGAAGGTCGGTGCGGTGGTCAAGCTCGTGGCGCAGCCCGGGAAGCGTGACGAGCTGGCGAGCGCGTTGAAGGTGATGTTCGACGCGGTCGAGGCCGAGCCGGGGACTCTGATGTACATCCTCCACAGCGACAACTCTGAAGAGGATGTGTTGTGGTTCTATGAGCTCTACTCGGACAACGTCGCGTTCGCCGCGCACGGCGCGGGCGACACCTTCAAGGCGCTCGGTCCGTCGCTCGGTGGTCGTCCCGAGCTGCACCTCGTGACGCCCCTCGGAGGCAAGGGCCTGTAGGTCAGCTGACGGGTTGGCGGCCCATTCGGGTCGTGGCCCCTTCGAGGGCGCGCGCCCAAGCGGCGGGCGACGACGAGAGGGCATCGAGGAAGGCCGCACCCGGCACGCGCACCAGCCGTGCGGGGGTGATCGTCGACACGGTCGCCGTCCGCGGCACTTGGTGGATGAGGCCGATCTCGCCGAAGAACCCGCCCGGCCCGACCGCCGCGATCACCTCGCGCTCGCCGTCAGCGCGCTGCTTCTCCACCTCGAGCTCGCCGGAGCACACGGCGTAGAGGTCGTCGGCGGGGTCTCCCTGGGCGACGACGGTCCGTCCGGCATCCACGTCTTCGACCGTCGCCGCCTGGGCGAGCTGCTCGATCGCCGGGCGGGGAGCCAGGTCGAGGATCGGAAGGCGCGCGAGCAGCTCGACGATGGGCGCCACCGCGTCGAGCTCGGCGGCCCCGGCCCGGTCGAGCACGAGGGTGCGGCGCACGCCGATGACGGCGAGCGCGCTCACGCCCACGCCGAGAGCGACCAGCATGCCGGACAGGCCCAAGAGATCGACCAGCGGCGACACGACCAGCGAGCCCGCGAGGATGGCGAGGACGATCGCGGAGTCGAGCAACCCGAACACGCGGCCGCGTAGCTCGTCGGGCAGCGCGCGCTGCAACAGCGTCACGCTCAGCACGTCCACGACGGTGCCGCCCGCGCCTGAGACCACCATCAGGCCCACCGCGACGACGATGTTGTGCACCACGGAGAGCGCAGCCATCGGCAAGGCCGCAAGGGCGAGGCCTGTCAGCAGGGTAGGGCCGAGGCGGCGCCCGGACGCGAGACGGTTGACGAGAGGGGCCGCGATCACGCCCCCCGCTCCGAGGGCGCCGAGCAGGTATCCGTAGCCGCGCGCTTCGGTGCCGAGCCGCTCGTCCGAGAGGAGCACGAGCGCAACGGTCTGCGCGCCGTAGACGAACGCGACGCCGAGGAGGAATCCGGCGAGCACCCGCGCGCCGGCCGAACGCGCGACCTCGCGCACGCCCTCGACGAAGTGGGCCGCGAACGCACCCGGGGTCCACGTGACGTCATCACCCTCGTGCGGGGCGCCGAGCCGCTTGAGGCCGACGGCCAACAGGAGCGCGGGAACCACGAACGTGAGCGAGTTCACGGTGAAAGCGAACACGGGCGACGTGACCGCCAGCAGCGCCGCGCCGACCGCCGGGCCGACGACGATCGTGAGGTTGTTCACCAACGTGTTGAGGGCGTTGGCCGCAGCGAGATCGTCCTCGCCGACCACCGACGGCGTGACTGCCATCATCGCCGGTTGGTAGGCGGTGCCGAACGTCGTGGTCGCGAACGCGAAGAGCGTGACGAGCAGCACCGGGCCGTCGGCCGCCGCGGTCAGGGCGAGCCCTCCCATTGCGAGGGCCTGGAGGAGATCGGAGCAGATCAGCACGCGCCGGCGGTCGAAGCGATCCGCGATCACCCCGCCGATCGGCGCGAACACGATGTACGGCACGAGGCGCAGGACGGTCGCCGCGGCCACCCAGCTGGCGGAGTGGGTCCGGTCGAACACGTAGACCGCCAGAGCGACGTTGTACAGCCAGTCGCCGCTCTGTGAGACGGTCGAGCCGATCAGCAGCACCCGGTAGGCGCGGTGGCGCAGGGGCGCACGCAAAGAGGCGCTCGTCTCGATGGTGTGTCCCATGGCACACGCAGCGTGTCACGCGGTCCACAGAGGCCCGGCAGCATCTGGCGCATCCTGGGCACCGAGGGGAACGCGCGGCCATCGTGGTCGCCACCGACAACAGGGGAGAGCCAGATGGCCACGAAGAAGACCTCCGGCAGCGCGAAGAAGGCCACGGGCCACAGGAAGGGCGAGCAGCCCGACGTCGCCGGCCACGCCACCAGCACGAGGAAGACCTCCGGCAGCGCGAAGAAGGCCACGGGCCACAGGAAGGGCGAGCAGCCCGACGTCGCCGGCCACATCGTCGCCCGAGGCGCCGTGACCCGGAAGGGCATGAGCCGCAAGGGCGGAGATCCCGGCCTCCACATGAAGTAGGCGCGTCCCCAACGTGCTTGGCACCTCCCCGGCCCACGGAGGGGCGGGCCGCGGAGGTGCCATTTGCCGAGACCAGCTGACCGTGATGCGATGCTGGCCCAGTGACCAAGCCGCGTGACGTCCTCCGAGGCCTCGGCCGGCTCGGCTCCGACGTCGGCGTGGCGCTCACGCCGATCGGCCATGCGCAAGTCCTCGAGGCCATCTGCGAAGCCGCGCAGGTGGCCTTTGGCGCGCGCGCGTGCTCGATCGCGGTGTTCGACCCAGAGTCCGCCGAGCTGGTCTTCGAAGCCGCCACCGGCACCGCGGCTGGGAGCGTCGTCGGGATGCGACTTCCCGTGAAGCGCGGGATCGCGGGCTATGTCGTCGCTTCGGGGCAGGCGATCGCCGTCCACGACGTCGAGCGTGACCCACGATTCGACCGACAGGCCGCAGAAGCCACGGGCTACCTCCCGAAGTCGATCCTGGCGGTCCCGATCGAGACCGACGAGGAGGTCGCGGGTGTGATCGAGGTCCTCGACTGGAGCGACGACCGCGTCGGAGAGGAAGGCCTCGAGCTCGCCGGCAAGTTCGCGCGCCAAGCCGCGCTTGCGCTCCAGCAAGCCGATCTGTTCACCAACCTCGGCCGCATGATCCTCCTCGCGGCGGGCCAGGCGTCGAAGTCCGAGGATCCCGACCTCGCCCGCTCGGTGCGCGCAGTCGCGGGCCGCGTCGACGGACCGACCGCCGAGCTCGCTGACATCGCCGCTTGCTTTCGTGAGATCGGGACGCTCGGAGCGGTGGAGCGTCGCGCTGCGCTCGCGATCCTCGAGGACTTCGCCGCGTACGCGCGGCGGCAAGCGCCACGGCGATGAGACCCGCATGGGCCGCGGCGTTCGACCGCGGGCGCCTCGGGGACGCACACCCACTCGCGACCGACGGCGCGATCACACGCTCGTGGGCGTTCGGGGACGGAAGCGGAGCGGGAACCCGCGTTGCCATCGTCGACTCGGGCATCGAAGACGGCCATCCGATGGTGGGCAAGGTGGCCGGCGCGGTCGCGATCGAGCTGGACCCCGACGATCCCGATGGGGACGGCCTCCGCTTCGTCGAAGGGCCGCACGAGGACCTCTACGGTCACGGCACCGCGTGCGCGGGCGTCGTCCGCGGTCTCGCCCCTGACGCCGAGATCTACAGCGTGCGCGTGCTGGGCTCGGAGCTCACGGGACGGGCCAGCGTGTTCGCCGCCGGGCTGCGGTGGGCCATCGAGCACGACATGGACGTCGTGAACCTCTCGCTCTCCACGTCCCGGGGCGAGTGGTACGGGACGTTCCACGAGCTCGCCGATCTGGCGTACTTCCGCCGGTGCGTGCTGGTGTCGGCGATGAACAACCTGCGGATGCCGACGTTCCCCTCCGAGTTCGCGTCCGTCGTGTCGGTGGCGGCGCATTCGGGGACGAACCCCGAGCGTTTCGAGTACAACCCCGACGGCCCGGCCGAGTTCGGTGCACCCGGCATCGACGTCGAAGTCGCGTGGTCGGGCGGCGGCACGCTCGAGGTGACGGGCAACAGCTTCGCCGCACCGCACATCACCGGGATGGTCGCCCGCATCCTCGGACAGCATCCCGGCGCGACCCCGTTCCAGGTCAAGACGATTTTGCACGCCTTGGCTGACAACGCCCGTCGGTAGTCTGCGGCGATGGCCGCCCGGGCGACGTACCTCGACGAGATCATCGCCCGGCACCGCAGTGACGCCGTCCGCGACTCGCGCGACCTCGATGCGCTCGTCGAGGAAGCGCGTCGCAGCGGCGCCGTCCGAGGGTTCGCGAAGGCACTTCGAGGCCCCGGGCTCTCGGTGATCGCAGAGATCAAGCGGCGATCACCGTCCAAGGGGCAGCTCGCGCCCGTGGGCCTCGACCCCGCGGTGCTCGCGAAGGTCTACGAGGAGGGCGGAGCCGCCTGCCTCTCCGTGCTGACCGACGAGCCGTCGTTCGGGGGGTCTGCGCAGGATCTCGTCCTGGCGCGCGTGGCCGTCGATCTGCCTGTGATCCGGAAGGACTTCACGGTGGACGCACGGGACGTGTGCGATGCGCGCCTGATGGGCGCAGACGCGATCCTTCTGATCGCGGCGGCACTCGATGACGACGAGCTGAGGCGGTTCCACGACCTGGCGGCGACGCTCGACATGGACGCGCTCGTCGAGGTGCACGACGAGCGCGAGCTAGAGCGAGCGCTTGCCGTCGGTGCGACGTTGGTAGGCGTCAACCAGCGAGACCTGTTCACGTTCGACGTCGACCACGAGCGCGCGCTGCGTATGGCCTCCGCGATGCCAGCCGGTGTCGTGAAGGTCGCGGAGTCAGGGGTGCGCGGCGCAGGCGACGCCGAGCGTCTCGCCGACGCGGGCTACGACGCCGTGCTCGTCGGCGAGCATCTTGTGACCGCTGACGACCCGGGCGCCGCGATCGGCGCCTTGACCATCACAGCTCAGAACGGAGCCTGAGATGCGCTTCCACCTTCCTGCCGACAAGCTGCCCACTGCGTGGTTCAACGTGATGCCTCGCCTCGACGAGCCGGTGCCGCCGCCGTTGCATCCCGGCACACGCGAGCCGATCGGGCCGGACGACCTCGCGCCGCTGTTCCCGATGGCGCTCATCGGCCAAGAGGTGTCGCGTGAGCCGTGGATCGACATCCCCGGCGAGGTGCTCGACATCCTGCGGCTGTGGCGGCCGACGCCGCTCGTCCGCGCGACGCGGCTCGAACAGCACCTCGGCACCCCCGCTCGCATCTACTTCAAGGACGAGTCCGTCTCGCCCGCGGGCTCGCACAAGCCGAACACCGCGGTGCCCCAGGCGTTCTTCAACAAGGCTGAGGGGATCGCTCGGCTCACGACCGAGACCGGCGCAGGGCAGTGGGGGACCGCGCTGGCGTTCGCGTGCAGCCAGTACGACCTCGAGTGCAAGGTGTACATGGTCCGCGCGTCGTACAACCAGAAGCCCTACCGCAAGATCATGATGGAGACCTGGGGCGCAGAGTGCGTGCCCTCGCCTGTCGACGACCCCGACTCGCCCGGGTCGCTCGGCCTCGCGATCTCCGACGCGGTGCGGGATGCCGCGAGCCGAGCGGACACCCACTACTCGCTCGGCTCCGTGCTCAACCACGTGCTCCTCCACCAGACGGTGATCGGACTCGAGGCGAAGGAACAGCTCGCTCTCGCAGGTGAATCGCTTCCGGATGTCGTGATCGCGCCGTGCGGCGGCGGCTCGAACCTCGGCGGCCTTGCGCTGCCCTTCGTCGAGGACGCAGGCGTGAGGCTCGTCGCGGTGGAGCCTTCCTCTTGCCCGACGCTGACCGAAGGCCGGTTCGACTACGACTTCGGCGACACCGCCGGGATGACGCCATTGCTCCCGATGTACACGCTCGGCCACGACTTCATGCCGCCGCCGATCCACGCCGGCGGGCTCCGGTACCACGGTGACGCGCCGATCATCTCCCATCTCGTGCGGACCGGGCGCATGGAGGCGCTGGCCTATCCGCAGGGGAAGGTGTTCGAGGCGGCCACGCTCTTCGCCAAAGTGGAGGGGCGGGTGCCCGCTCCCGAGTGCGGCCACGGCATCCGTGCCGCCATCGACGAGGCGCTCGGCGCAAAAGAGGAGGGAGCGGAGCGGGTGATCCTGTTCAACTACTGCGGTCATGGGTTGCTCGACCTCTCGGCATACGACGACTTCAACCACGACCGGCTCATCGACGCCTGAGGCTCGCATCGCGATGTTCGTCAAGATCTGCGGCATCACCAACGAGGACGACGCGCTCCTGTCCGTCGCGCTCGGTGCCGATGCCGTGGGCTTCGTGTTCGCTCCGTCGACCCGTCAGATCGCTCCCGCACTCGCCCGCGACATCGCCCGGCGTCTGCCGCCCGAGGTCATGACCGTCGGCGTCTTCCGCGACGAGACCCCCGAGCGGGTGGTCGAGATCGTCCACACCGCCGGTCTCCGTGCTGCGCAGCTGCACGGCCACGAGACGCCCGAGACGACGCGCTACGTCGCGACGCGCGTCCCGTTCGTGATCCAGGCGTTCGCGGCGGGCGACCACGCGCTCGAACGGGCGTCGTCGTACGGCGCGAACGCGATCCTCGTCGACTCGCCCGCGCCCGGCTCAGGAGAGGTCTTCGACTGGGCACTCGCCGAAGGCGCGCCGCTCGGCCTGCGGATCCTGCTCGCTGGCGGTCTCACGCCCGCGAACGTCGCGATCGCGATCGAGGCCGTCCGGCCGTGGGGAGTCGACGTGTCGACCGGAGTGGAGGCCCGTCCCGGCCACAAGGATCCGCGCAAGCTCAAGGCGTTCTTGGAGGCGGCACGTTCCGCGGCGCCCGAGCCGTACCGAGGGCCGGACGAGCTTCCCTACGACTGGCAAGAAGACGAGTGAAGGTGCACCGATGAGCTCGCTCATGGGTGAGCCCGAGGACGGTCGGTTCGGGGACTTCGGCGGACGCTACGTCCCCGAGACGTTGGTGCCCGCGTGCCAAGAGCTCGAGGCCGCGTTTCGCGAGGCGTGGGCCGATCCGAGCTTCCGCGCCGAGCTCGACGTGCTACTGCGCGATTACGCGGGTAGGCCGACGCCGCTCACCGAGTGCGAGAACCTCGGGGCGCGCCTCGGCCTGCGGCTGCTCCTCAAGCGCGAGGACCTCAACCACACGGGCTCGCACAAGATCAACAACGTCCTGGGTCAAGCCCTCCTTGCGCGCCGGATGGGCAAGGGTCGCCTGGTCGCGGAGACCGGCGCCGGCCAGCATGGCGTGGCGACGGCCACCGCCGCGGCGCTGCTCGGGATGGAGTGCCGTGTGTACATGGGCGAGGTCGACGTCGCCCGCCAGGCGCTCAACGTCTTTCGGATGCGCCTGCTCGGCGCCGAGGTGACGCCGGTGACGTCCGGCAGCCGCACGCTGAAGGACGCGGTCAACGAGGCGATGCGCGACTGGGTCGCGTCGGTCGAGTCGACCCACTACTGCCTCGGCTCGGTGATGGGCCCCCATCCGTACCCGTGGATGGTGCGCGAGTTCCAACGGGTCCTCGGCGACGAGGCGCGGGCGCAGTGCGAGGCGCTGCTCGGCGGTCCACCCGACGTCGTGGTCGCGTGTGTGGGCGGGGGTTCGAACGCCGCCGGAATCTTCTCGGGGTTCGTCGACACCGACGCCGCGCTCGTCGGCGTCGAGCCCGCGGGCGGTGCGGCGATCGGACACGGCGTGCCCGGGGTCGTGCACGGCATGAAGTCGTACCTGATGCAGTCCGAGCACGGGCAAGTGCTCGAGGCCGAGTCGATCTCCGCCGGGCTCGACTATCCGGGCGTGGGACCTGAGCACTCACACCTCGCGACGATTGGGCGAGCGCGGTACGAACCGGCTACCGACGCAGAGGTCATCGAGGCATTCCAAGTCCTGTCGCACACCGAGGGCATCATCCCGGCCCTCGAGCCCGCGCACGCGATTGCGTGGGTGCTGCGGACCGCGTCGAGCATGCAGGGCGCCACCGTGCTCGTGAACCTGTCCGGACGCGGGGACAAGGACGTCGCCCAGATGATGGAGCTGCTGGGGTGACCGGCGCGTGAACCGACCTCCTCTCGAGCCGACGTTGCGGGCAGCTCGCGACGCCGGGCGCAAGCTGCTCGTGCCGTACATGACCGGCGGGCTCGGCGACGACTGGCTCGACGTCGTGCGCGCCTACGCGGCCGCGGGCGCCGACGCGATCGAGATCGGCGTCCCGTTTTCGGACCCCGTGATGGACGGCCCGACGATCCAGGAGGCGTCAGAGCGGGCACTTCGCGCCGGCGCCACACCGATGGGGATCCTGCGCGAGCTCGCGGATCTCGATGTCGCCGTGCCGCTCGTCGCGATGACGTATTACAACATCGCGTTCCACGCTGGGCACGAGCGGTTCGCGCAGAGCCTGGCGGACAGCGGCGTCGGCGGCTGCATCCTCCCCGACCTTCCGCTCGAGGAAGCGGGGCCGTGGTGCGCGGCGGCGGACGAGGCCCGGGTCGCGACCGTGTTGCTCGCGGCGCCAACCGCGCCGGACGAGCGGCTGCCCCGCATCTGTGTCCGATGCCGAGGGTTCGTGTACGCGGTCGGGCTGGTCGGGGTCACCGGCGAGCGAGCGCACCTCGCCGCCTCCACAACCGTGATGGCGAAGCGGCTGAAAGCGGTGACGGACCTGCCGGTGATCGCCGGCATCGGCATCTCGACCGCAGAGCAGGCGGCGCAAGCATGCACCGAAGCGGACGGCGTCGTGATGGCCTCAGCGATCCTGCGGATCCTGCTCGAAGGCGGTGGGCCGGACGACGCGGGAGAGTTCGTCGCCGGCGTCCGAGCCGAGATCGACGGCCACTGATCGGTCACCGATCCGCGTAGCGTGATGCAGATGGCGTGCGAGCTGTGTGAAGCAGCGAAGATCACCGAGTGGTTCTACGAGGACGACCTCTGCTGGATCGCAGAGTGTGAGATCTGCGCGGTGCCGATGGTGGTGTGGCGCGAGCACGACGCCGCGCCGTCATCCGACGTGAAGGCCCTGCTCCACGAGCGGCTCGCCGAGGTGGTCGTGGAGCACTTCGAGTTCGAGCACTACGTCGACGATCACATGCGCAACATCCCGGACCACTACCACGCCCACGCCCGCCCGCAGGGCGGCTTCTTCGGTCACGGGCTCAAGCGTCGGGGTCGGCCGGGTTGACCTTCCCGTAGCGGAACTCCATGTAGAGGCCCTTGGCAGTGCCCACGATCGGCGTGCCGATGATGGCACCCGGCACCCCGAGCGCGGCGGCGCCGACGAGTGCGGCGAGCATCGTCGTGGGCGGTGAGAGGTTGACCGCGTCGCCGACGATCGCCGGCTGCAAGATGTGGTTCTCGAAGTTCATGTAGATCACGTACAGCACCAGGCAGATCAAGCCCGTGAGCGGACTCGCAGTGAGGCCGAGCAGCACGAAGACCGCGCCGCCGAGGAACCCGCCGACCTGGGGGATCAAGTCGGTGACCATCATCCACACCGCGGCGAGAGGCGCGAGCGGGACACCGAGGATGAGCCCGAGGGCGAGGATGTAGACGCCGGCGAGGACCGCGACAAGCAGCGAGCCCGCGAAGTACTTCGCCAACACCTTGTAGAACGTGCGCCCGATCCAGTCCGCGCGCGGTCGGTGGCGCGCCGGCACCAGCCGTCTCACCCGGGCGACGAGGAACTCGCCGTCGAGCAGCACGGCGAACGCGACCACCGCGACCGTGAAGAGGGTCGCGGCCCCGCTGACGAGGGCAGTGGTCAGGTTCGTGATCGTGTCGGTGTCGATGTGCGCGGGCAGCTCTTCGGCCCATTGCTCGACGCGACCGGCCGCGTCGGCGCGTTCGAGGCGCGGACCGACGACCGGGAAGTCGTACATGCCCTCGACCGTCTCGGGAAGCTCGTCACCGAACTTCTGCGCCTGACGCACCGCGGCGGGTCCCATCACGAGGAGGAGGAGCGTGAACGCGACGAGCAACCCGAGGCCGACGATCACCACCGCCACCGTTCGCCGGCAGCCGACGCGCCGCCGCACCATGCCCACGACCGGATCGAGAGCAAGCGCCAGCACGATCCCTGTCGCGATGCGCAGCAACGCGTCCGCGCCGCTGCTCACGAAGCCCACAACGAGCAGGACTGCGAGGAGCGCGCCGCCTACGGCGAGGAGGGAGACCCAATCGAGCTCGAGGGTGACCCGCGCGCGGGCACGCTCGACGGACTCGGGCAATGGCGGTGCGACTGGTGTCTCGGGAGCGTCTGCTTCCGCCGTGTCCGCATCCGCCGGGTCCGGGGCAGAGGGTTCGCCGACCTCGGCAGCCACCCTCGGTACTGTACGAGGCCATGACGGCCCCGATCGGGGATCAAGGCAGTCAGCCGTCGCGTGTCCGAGAGCTCTCTCGCTCGCTGCGCGTCGCAATCGCGTTCTCGAGCGTGGTCCTGTTGCTCCTCGTCGTCGTGGTCACGTTCGCCGTCCGCGACGTCCTCTCCGACGCCCGTCACACGCTCGCCCTGTTCGTCGCGGCCGGGATCAGCGCGATCCTCCTGACGCCTCTCGTCGAGCTGCTCCAGCGGTGGATGCGTCGCGTCATCGCGATCGGTGTTGCCGTCGTGCTGCTCATCGGCCTGCTGGGGCTTGTCGCGTGGGGAGTGCTCGGCGACATCAACCGCCAGATCGATCGCCTGCAGGAAGCCGCACCGAACGCGGCCGCCGAGATCGAGCAGTCCGAGCGATTCGGGAAGGCAGCGCGCGAGTTTCGGCTCGAAGAGCGCGTGACCGAAGCGGTGAACAGCCTCAGCCAGAACACGACCCAGCAAGCGCAGAAGGCCGCGCGACGGGTCGCGACCTACATGGTCGGCGGGATCCTGATGCTCTTCCTGCTCTCTTGGGGGCCGCGGATGGGAGAAGGTGCGCTCGCGCAGGTCCCCGACGAGGAGCGTCGGAACCGACTCGACGAGATCGGCGTGGCAACGATTCGCAACGGGCGGACCTACCTGCTGATCGCGCTCGGGCAGGGCTTCGTCGTGGGCCTGGTCACCTGGCTCGTGCTACGGCTGGCCGACGTCGCTGCTCCCGCGCCCCTCGGTCTGATCATCGGCGTCACGAGCCTGATGCCCTACCTCGGCATCGTCCTCGGTTCGATCCCCGCACTGTTGCTGGCGGCGGGGTTCCGCTCGTTCACTGCCGCAGCGGTGCTGCTCGTCGTCTTCCTGGCCCTGCAGATCGCCCAGATCCTGCTCCAGCGACGCCTCAAGGGGAGGGTGATCTACGTCGGCCCGGCGTTGATCACCGTGGTGTTCCTCCTCGGCTTCGACGTGTACGGCATTGGCGGCGCGCTCTTCGGAACGGCGATCGCGGTGTTCGTGATGGCGTTGGCTGATGCCGTCGGTACCGACGATCCCGAGGTGGACGCGGTGCCGGCCCAAGCGTCTCCCTGAAGACGCGCGTAAGGTCGTCCGATGCTGCGCGCCGGCAAGTGGTTGATCGGCATCGGTGTGGGTGTTCTGGCGCTGGCGTTGCTGTGGTTGCTGTTCGCCGTGCCCGCACTCGTGCGGTATCCGCTCGACATCGACGCCACGCCGGTCTACGAGGGCCAGTTCACGATCTTCGTGGACCCCGACACGTTCGCTCCCCTCGAGACGCCGCGGGTGCTGCCGCTGAAGGTCACGCGCCACATCGACGCCCTGGGCAGCAAGAGCAGCTGGTCGAAGGTCGTCGTCTCCGAGAAGATCGACTTCAACGCAGGCGACGGTGAGTTCACGCAGAACCAGGACAACCAGTACGTGATGGATCGCCGGTCCATCGAGAACGTCGCGTCGGACGACGCGTACGCGTTCTCACCGTCCAACGTCGTCGACCGATCGCCGGCATTTCGCCTGAACTTCCCGCTCGACACCGACGGGAGTGACGACTACCTGATCTACAAGAACGAGATCGGGGCGACGTACACGGCCTCACCCGATCCGGTCGAGCCCGAGCTCGACGTGGAGGGGCTGCATCTCGTCGCGTTCGCGGCGTCCGCGGGACCGGCGCCGATCACGCAGGCGTACATCGACTTGCTGTCGCAGACGGTCCCGTTGCCCGAGACACTCACGATCACGCAGCTCACTCCGTTGCTGCTCTCGGTGGGCATCGACGTCCCCGGCACCCTCGCCGCGCTCGGGCCCGTGATCAGCGCCGAGGATCTCGCGACGTTGACCAACCTTGCCGCGCAGCCGATCCCCCTTGTCTACCTCGACACGTTCAGCGGCGGTGATGCGGTCGAGCCGGAGACGGGGGCGATCGTGATCGTTCGCGATGTCGTCGAGACGGTCTCGGCGACCGCGTCGCAAGACGCGCTCCCGCCGATCATCGACGTGCTCGAGCGCTATCCGCAGATCCCCGAAGCGCAAGCGGCGCTCGAGGGCTTGAGCGCTCTCGCGACGAACCCGATCCCGCTGTTCCGCAACGAGTTCTCCCAAACTGACGAGTCGATCGCGGACATCGCGGGCCAGGTCAAGGATCAGAAAGACAAGATCACACTCGCGAAGAAGACCGTGCCCACGATCCTCGTCGTGCTCGGCGTCGTCGCCGGGGTCGTCGGGCTGGTGCTGGTGTTCGTCGGGAGTCGACGTCGTGCTCCTGCGGGGTCAGGAGACGAGCTCGCGACGTAGGAAGTCGATCGTCCGGCGCCACGCGAGCTCGGC
The DNA here is from genome assembly GCA_963708175.1 of uncultured Acidimicrobiales bacterium. Taxonomy (GTDB): domain Bacteria; phylum Actinomycetota; class Acidimicrobiia; order Acidimicrobiales; family DATKAS01; genus DATKAS01. Next base: position 67,096 of record CAVPSD010000018.1, on the reverse strand, counting down.
GGCAGCGGCGTCGTAGGCCGGAGCACGATCGGACTCGAAGAACCAGTGCCCCGTGCCCGGGTAGCGGTGGAACTCGACCGGTCGGTCGCTCAAACGGAGCGTCGCCTCGAGGAACACGATCTCGTCCTCGGCGACGAACTCGTCGTGCTCGGCCCAGTGCGCGAGGTAGGCGGCCTGAGCACCCTCGAAGTCGACGTCCTGTGAGCCGTAGAACGTGACAACTGCCTTGACGGCGTCGACGGCGCGGGCGGACAACCACAGCGCCCAAGACGCCCCCATCGAGAACCCGACGACGCCGATCGGCGCGTCGGGAGTGATCGCGAGTCCGCGAAGCGTCGCGGCCGACGACAGGACCAGCGCGGCGGTGGGATTCGGGTCGATCTCGGCGAGCAGCGCCTCGGCCTCGTCGGGGCGGTCGGCGGTGCGTCCTCCATGCAGATCGGGAGCGAGCGCGACGAAGCCCTCGTCCGCGAGTCGGTCACACGTCTCACGGAAGAACCGGGTGAGGCCCCACCACGAGTGGAGGACGAGCACCCCAGGGCCGTGCCCTGCCGTCGGTGCGACCAGGTAGCCGGTGCCCGCGTTGCTCACAGTGCCACCGACTTTGGCACACTCGATCTCGGTGTCTGTCTACGACCAGGTCGGCGCGGAGTTCTTCACGGTGCTCGTCGATCGCTTCTACGACGCGGTCGAGCGCGATCCGGTGCTTCGGCCGCTGTATCCGTCCGAGTCCGAGGCACTCGCGGCCAGTCGAGCTCACCTGCGCGGATTCCTGATCCAGTACTGGGGCGGTCCGGGCACCTACAGCGAGGAGCGGGGCCACCCACGACTGCGGCTGCGTCATGCGCCGTTCGAGATCGGACGTGTGGAACGCGATGCGTGGTGGACCCACATGGCTGCCGCGGTGCGATCGATGGGAGCCGAACCCGCGATCGAGGAAGCGATGCTCGACTACTTCGATCAGGCCGCGACCGCGATGATCAACACCGGGTTGTCGCAGTTCACTAGTCCGTGAGCTGAGCCTCTGCCGCTCGAAGCCGGCTGCACAGGTGCAGCAGCAGCTTGTGCGTGAGCCCCGGGTGCTCGCGCATCAGAGGCACGAAGTTGAACTGCGCGATCGCGAGCGTGTTGACGGGCGTGACCGCCGTACATGTCGCGGTGCGGGGATCGTTGTCGATGAGTGCGATCTCGCCGAAGTAGTCGCCCTCGCCGAGTGTGGCGCGGGTGCGGCCGTTGCGCTTCACCGCGACCGTGCCGTCGAGGATCAGGTAGAAGCGCCCGGATGACTCGCCCTGCACGCAGATGTTCCGCCCGGGGTCGAAGGCGATCTCCTTCGCGACGCCGAGGATCTGGCCCAGCTCCTTCCTCGAGCACTCGCTGAACAGGTCGACCGCGGCCAGCATGTCGAGCCTCGGGTCCTTTCTCGCCACCATGACCTCCCGGGACGTCCTGACCACGCGATGTGCGTGGAGGGTAGCGTCCGCATGTGATCACCCGCCGCCTCGGTCGCACGGGGCATGACTCCTCTGTCGCGGTGCTCGGTGCCGCTGCCTATGCGCGGTCGACGCCCGAGAGCGCGGCGCGCTCGTTCGACGCGGCGCTGGCGGCCGGCGTGAACCACCTCGACATCGCCCCGCGCTACGGCGAGGCACAGCGCCTCATCGGCCCGCTCGTCCCCGCGGTCCGCGATCGGTTGTTCATCGGGTGCAAGAGCACGCGACGCAACGGCGACGGCTTCCGCGCGCAGCTCGAGGAGTCGCTCGAGCTGCTCGGCTGTGATTCGTTCGATCTCCACCAGCTGCACGCCGTGACGTCCCTGGAAGAGCTCGACACACGGCAAGGAGCGGTCGACGCGCTGCTGAGGGCCCGCGACGAGGGGCTCTGCCGGTTTGTGGGCATCACGGGCCACGACCTCGGCGCGCCCGCAGCCCACGCCGAGGCCTTGCGGCGCTACGACCTGGATACGGTGATGTTCCCGGTCAACGCGCGGATGTGGGGGGACGTGAGCTATCGCCGTGACGCCGAGGCCCTTCTCGCGTTGTGCGCGGAGCGCGATGTCGGGGTGATGGCGATCAAGACCGCCGCCGCCCGACCGTGGAAGCCGAACGTGGAGCGGTCCGCTCACACGTGGTACGAGCCGTACACGGAACCTTCGTTGGTCGAGCGCGGGGTTCGCTTCACGTTGTCGGTCGAGGGCGTCCACGCCCTTTGCACGCCGGGGGACGAGGCAGTGCTCGCGGAGGCGCTGCGCGCTGGTCGACGGCTTCGTGCCGATGACGCAGCCGGAGATGGATGACGCGATCGCCGCCGTCGCCGGCGAGCCGATGATCTTCCCCATGTCCGTCTGAGGACGGCGTTCGCGGGTTCACGGAACTGACACGGAACCGGGGGCTTTCCGCGCACGTCCCATGGGAGACGGGATGACCTGACCCAGGGGGAAACCATGCGCAGGAACGTGCGGAACATCACGTTGATGGGGCTCGCGGCCCTGGTGTTGGGCGGCGTGGCGGTCGCTTCGACAGGGCGGTTCGACGACGCCGGCGACCAGAATGTGGCGCGGGCGACCCTGGCGGGCGGCGCGGCGACAACAGCCTCGGCGGTGACGACGATGGCGCCGATCGTCGCCATGGGCGACGACGTGAAGCTCGCAGTCGGAGAGAGCGCCGCTGCCCCCGCCCCGGCGTTCGCCGGTGGTGGCGCGAGCGGCGCTGCCGCACCCGATGCGGCGACGCAGGCCCCGGTCGGCGGCGCCAAGATCGTCAAGACCGCGTACCTCACGGTGTCGATCGCGGAGGGCAAGTTCAACGGCGCGTTCAGCGAGGCGAGCCGCATCGCGACCGCAAACGGCGGCTTCGTCGTGAGCTCGTCGACGTCGACGACCGGCATCCCCGGCAATCCGATCCCGCTCGATGACACGAGCGCAGCGTCGAGCTCGGACAACCGGGCGCGCGCCGGCGAGATGACGATCCGTGTGCCCGCCGAGAAGTTCGATACAACTCGAGCCGCGCTGTCCGGACTCGGTGACGTCGACAGCGAGTCGATCAACGGGCAGGACGTCACGAGCCAGCTCGTCGACCTCGACGCTCGCATCACGAGCCTGAAGGCCGAAGAGGCGGCGTTCCAGACCCTGCTCGGCAAGGCGACCGAGATCGGCGACATCCTGCAGATCCAGGATCAGCTGTTCAACGTGCGCACCCAGATCGAGCAGCTCGAGGCCGAGCGGGCGAATCTCAACGACCAGGCGACGTTCTCGACGATCACCGTCTCGATGTACGAGCCCGGTGTTGCCTTCACGCCGATCCCGGAGCCCGAGCCGTCGATCCTGGCGCAGGCATGGGACGACGCGACGACTGCTGCGCTCAACGTGCTCGGCGGAATGGTGGTGGTCCTCGGGTACGCCCTGCCGCTTGCGGCCGTCGCGCTCCTCGGCGCGGCCATCTGGAGCCTCACGGCCCCGTGGCGCCGCCGCCGCCGCCGCTCAGCCGACCAGCATCTCGCGGTGGAGTCGTAGCCACTCGAGCATGTCGCGGGCGTCGTCCGCGAGGCCTTGCTCCATGAACCTCTTGAACGGCTCGATGCCCCGAGGACCGTACTGCTCGATCTCGTCGATGTCGGCCCGCTGATGGCGCTCGGCGAGATCGATGAGTGCCTCCGGCGTTGCGCCCCGCCCGTACGTGTCGCACACGAGACGGAGGCGCCTTGCTCGATCGGGGACGTCGGGGAACCCGACCTCGCGGCAGCGGTCGTCGGCGCGGAGCGGCACCATCTCGAACGCGACATACGAGACGTCGTACAGCGGGACTGCGGGCGTGGCGAAGTCCCAGTCGATGAGTGCGACGGGGGAGCCGTCCCTCCACACGATGTTCCACGGCCCCGGGTCGCCATGACACACGATCTCGCCCGGAGCGAGCGGGTGCGCACCCGTGCTCCACACCGCGGCCGCAGGAGGTGTGTAGCCCGCGACCGCGTCGTGGAACCGCTGGACGAGCCGGACGACCGCGACGAGCCCTTCGTCTTCACGCAGCACGTCGGGCCACGTGTCATCGAGCGACACGTCGCCCTCGATGTACGAGAGCATCTCGCGGCCCTGGTCGTCGAAGCCGAGCGGTCTCGGCGCGCCCTCGAAACCTTTCGCCTCGAGATGTCGCAGGAGATCTTGGACCGCCGCCGTCGCGTCGCTCGGCGTGCGCCTCACGGTGCCGCCGATGCGCACGACCGACGGGTTCACCTCTCCGCCGCGGAGCACTTCCTCGTCGGGTGACTCGATCACGACAGCGCGCTGAGCGCGCTCGTCGGTACTGGCAGATCTGCACGCCCGTGGGCGTGCTCGTCGAGTCGAACAGCGGCTGATGAATTCGCTGACGACGATTCGCATCGGAGGACGATCCCACACGACGGCGGTGGCCGGACGGCTTGAAAGGAACCCTTGTCAAGAAAGGCATTCCTGTCTTAAGGTACGAGGGTGGCAGTTGGCCCCGCAGTCCTCGAAACCAGGGAGCAGCTGGCGGCGATCACCCATCCGACCCGCCTGCGGATCCTCGACGCGCTGCGCGCTGCGGACTCGGCCGCGGGAGTCGCCCGCCGCCTCAGTGAGCCCCGCCAGCGCGTCAACCATCACGTCCACGAGCTGGTCAAGGCCGGGCTGCTGGTCGAGGCGGGGGAGCGGCGCAAGGGCAACTTCGTCGAGCAGCTGTACGAGTCGGCCGCCGGCACGTTCGTCGTGTCGCCGCGCGTGACGTGGGGCGATGGCGCTCGCCTGCGAGCGATCGCCGATCAGGTCTCGCTCCATCACCTCGTCGACGTGGGGGAGCGCCTCCAGCGCGACGCCGCCGCGCTGCTCGACCGCGCGGCGTTCGACGATGTGCAGATCGCGAGTGCCGCGGTCGAGGCGACCGTCCGCTTCGCTGACGCGGGGACGAGGGCGGCGTTCCTCGACGAGTACTTGGCGCTCACCGCGGGCCTCGTCGAGAAGCACGCATCAACCGACGGCGAGGCGTTCACCGTCACGATCGTCGTCCATCCGAGACCGGAGGAGATCGCATGACCGACATCCGCACCGAGAAGACATTCGAGGTCGCGGCGACACCGGCAGAGGCATGGAAGGCGCTCGAGTCGCTGCGAGCGCGGGCAGCATCACCCGACGAGTGGTGGCTTCCCGGCTTCGAGTGCCGCGGTGCCGAGGTCGACGTCCAGCCCACGAGACAGCTCACCGTGCGCAAGCTCGACCAGCCATGCGCCGACACGCTCATCGCTGTGACCTTCGAGCACGCCGACACCGGCACTCGCGTCCGGGTCGTGCAGTCGGGCTTCGACGAGGCGTTCGTCAAGTTCGCGGGCGGAGCCTTCTGGCTCCACGCCGACCACCTGATGACCGACTTCCATTTGTTCCTCGAGACGGGCGTGGTCGCCCAGCGATCGTGGCTCCCGTGGGCGCCGCTCGGCATCGGAGTGACGGCCGAGGCCTACGGGCTGAGGGTCAAGAGCGTGCAGTCCGGCACTTGGGCCGAACGCATCGGTGTCGAGGCCGGCGACGTCATCCTCACGATCGCCGGCGCGCCGCTGTACGACGCCGGTGAGCTCGGCGTGGTCGAGCGCATCGTGCACGCCGGTGACGACGTCGCCGCGACCTGGGCACGTGGCGAACGACGCTGCGAGGCGACCGCGACCGTCTGACCTCGCCGGCCGCGGCGACGTAGCGTCGCCGTCATGGCTGAGCTGAAGTCCGACAAGGCGCCGGCCGCGAGCGACGACCCCGCAACGGTCGTCACCGCATTCGGGAGTGCTTGCAACGCCCACGACCTCGAGACGGCGCTCTCGTATTGCGCCGAACGGTTCGTGTTCGAGTCGACAACGCCGCCAGACGGAGAGCGAGCAGCCGGCCGCGACGAAGCGCGGCGGATCTGGGAGCCCATCTTCGGGAACCCGGCCACCCATGTCGAAGTCGAGGAGACCATCCTTGCCGGGGATCGCGTCGTGCAGCGGTGTCGCTACAGCTGGGGCGAAGCCCATGTTCGTGCGGTGGACCTGTATCGGGTCGAGGGCGGAAAGATCGTCGAGAAGCTCTCCTATGTGAAGGGCTGACGCCCGTGTGCTTCTACCCGGGCGCATAGACGCCCGGAGGTCATCCAGCGCGCCGCTTCCTGGCCGGCACGTCGCCAGCGGCGCAGATGTTGGCGATCGTCTGACGGCTGAGCCCGGTCGCCTCGGCCAGTGCCCGGAGCGTTGCTCCCTCTCGCTTCGCGATCCGGATGACGCGGTCTCGGTCGGAGATCTCCTGTGCGGCACGGTCGGCAAGCAGCGCTGCAGCGGCGACGGCGGAACCGACTGCGTCATCGCTGGGACGGGCGGCGGAAAGCTCGGCGACTGCGGTGTCAGCGATCCGGTCGAGAGCAGGTGCGGTCTTCGTCATCCGGCCTCCAGTGCATCGATGAGCTTCGCCTTGATGCCGGTGAGGATCGCCGCACCGACGGTGAGCTCTTTGCTGCGGGCGATCGCGTTCAGCGTGGCTTGCACAACCGCCAGCAGCTCGAGCGCCTCGGTGCGGTCGAGCTTGAGGTTCAGCTCCTCCGGCACCTCGATGATGCTAGTCCAGAAAGCTGCCGAGGCTGTCAATGTCTTGGACAGCGTCACTCGCGGACGGCGCGAAAGGCGGAGTCGTCACCGCCGTGGATGTAGATGCGGCCAAACAGCGATCCATCGCCTTCGACTGTCGCCCACCCGCGGCCGGTTGCGTCGTCGCAGTCGTCTTTGCCGTCCCAGGAGAACTCGATGCCCGGATGGCCGTCGCGCTGGACGCGGCGGATGTCCATCCAGCCCTCGACGGCGATGAATCGGAAGCTGCCGTCGTCGCGCGGGCCGATCTCGATGAACGCCGGGCCGAGCAGGTCGAGGGCGTCCTCATCCCAGAGCTCCATCTCGACGATGCGCCAGCGACCCTTCATCTGCACCGGCCTAGTCTCGTCGCATGCCGCTCAAGACCGGAGACAAGGCGCCCGCGATCGCGCTGCACGATCAAGACGACGAGCCCGTGAAGCTGTCTGGCTACAAGGGCCGCAAGGTGCTCGTGTACTTCTACCCGAAGGCCGACACGCCGGGGTGCACAGCGCAAGCATGTGGGCTACGCGACATCCTGCCGAAGATCGGTGACACCGCGGTGATCGGCATCAGCCCCGACAAGCCCGCCAAGCAGAAGAAGTTCGACGACAAGTACTCGCTCGGCTTCCCGCTCCTCGCGGACACCGAGCACACCGTCGCCGATGCCTTCGATGTGTGGCGCGAGAAGTCGATGTACGGCAAGAAGTACATGGGCATCCTGCGCTCCGCGTTCCTGATCGACGAGAAGGGGAAGATCGTCGAGGCGTGGTACGGCATCAGCCCGAAGGACACGCCGGCCAACCTCCTCGAGGCTCTCGGCAAGTGACCGCTGCCTTGCCGAAGCCGGCCGACGTCCTGCCTCATCGCCCGCCGTTCCTGTTCGTCGACGAGGTCACCGCGCTCGAGCCGGGGAAGTCGGCCCGCGGCACGTGGCATCTGACCGGCGACGAGTGGTTCTTCCCGGGACACTTCCCCGGCAGGCCGACGCTGCCCGGCGTTCTGATGGCTGAGTCGATCGCGCAGCTCGGTGCGGTCGCGGTGCTGACCGACGAGCGGTTCTCGGGGAAGCTGCCGCTGTTCGGCGGGCTCGACTCGGCGCGCTTCCGGCGTCAGGTCGTTCCCGGCGACACCCTCGATCTCGAGGTCGAGCTCGGCCGCCTGTCCGGTCGTGCGGGGCGCGGCAGCGGCAAGGCGAGCGTGAACGGTCAGGTCGCGTGCGAAGCCGAGCTGCTGTTCGTGGTGGTCGACGCGGGTTAGGCCGAAAGCCGAACTTGCAGCGCAAGACCGCCGAAGGGCGGTCGCTGGCTGCAAGTGCTCGGGAGCGGTAGACACCGCCTCGCCGCTAGGCGCTCTATGCGGGCCCGATCACCAGGCAGCCGTTGTGGCCGCCGAAGCCGAATGAGTTCGACAGCGTGGGCGCCGGTTCCCAGGCTCGGGGCTCTCCGTGCACGATGTCGATGCGCACTTCGGGATCGGCCTTCGTGAACCCCGCCGTCGGCGGGATCAGCTTGTGCTCCATCGAGAGGAGCACGGCCGCGGCTTCGAGCGCACCGGCGGCCCCGAGTGCGTGCCCGGTGACCCCCTTCGTCGAGGTCACTGGTGGGCCCGGCGAGCCGAACACCTTCGAGATCGCCTCGGCTTCGGCCGCGTCGTTCAACGGCGTCGAGGTGCCGTGCGCGTTGATGTGGCCGATGTCGCTTGCCGAGACGCCGGCCTCCGCGAGCGCGAGCTCAATGCACGCGACCGCACCCGCGCCACCTGGCGACGGGGCAGTGATGTGATGGGCGTCCGCGGTGCTCCCTCCGCCCATGATCTCGCCGTAGATGCGGGCCCCGCGCGCGTGCGCCGCGTCCCACTCCTCGAGCACGAGCACCGCCGCGCCCTCGGCGATCACGAACCCGTCTCGTTCGACGTCGAACGGCCGGGAGATGCCGAGCGACGACAGGGCCGTCATGTTGATGAAGCCCTGGATGCCGACCGCGGTCATCGCTGCCTCTGATCCGCCGGCGAGCACCGCGTCACAGCGGCCGTAGGCGATCAGACCGCGCGGCGTTCGCGATGGCATGCGTGCTCGCCGCGCACGCGGTGACCACGTTCTCGCACGGCCCTTGCCAGCCGAAGCGCATCGACACGCCGGCCGCGGCCGCGTTCGACATCATCATCGGGACGAGGAACGGCGACACGCGGCGCGGCCCCTTGCCGTCATAGACCCGGACCTGCTCTTCGATCGTAGAGAGCCCGCCTACGCCAGTGGCGATGATGACGCCGGCGCGACTCGGATCAGCTCCGGGATCACCCGAGTCGTTCAGCGCCATCGTCGCTGCGGCGAGGGCGAACTGTGCGAACCGGTCGGTGCGGCGCGCTTCCTTGGGGTTGGCGAACCAGGGCTCTGGGTCGAAGTCGAACACCCGCCGTTCGCCCTCGGGCGCCGGGGCGCAGAGCCCGTTCCAGAACGCCTCTATGCCGATGCCGCACGGCGCGACGACGCCTATCCCGGTCACCGCGACGCGCCTACCGTCCACGACTGCCGCCCTACCTCGAGGTGATGAGCTGGTAGGCCTCGCCCACGGTCTGGATGCCGTCCAGCTCTTCCTCGGGCACTTCGACGCCGAACTCTTCCTCGAGCGCCATCACGAGCTCAACGAGGTCGAGGCTGTCCGCGTCGAGGTCGTCACCGAACTTGGCCTCCATCGTGACCTTCTCGGGCTCGACGGACAGCACGTCCACCACGCACTTCTTGAACCGGTCGAACTTCTCATCGTTGGCCACGGTCAGGCTCTTTTCTCTCGAGTTGCCGAAGGACGCCTCAGGGAAAACCTAATGCCCCATCCCGAGCCCGCCGTCGACGGGGATCACGGCGCCCGTGATGTACCCGGCTTGCTCGGACGCGAGGAACTGCACCACTGCGGCGATCTCCTCGGGGGTCGCGAAGCGGCCGAGGGGCACCGCGGACGTGAGCTCGGCCTGACGCGCCTCGGGAAGCGCTGCCGTCATGTCGGTCGCGACGGGCCCGGGCGCGACCACGTTCACAGTGATCGATCGTGATGCGAGCTCGCGCGCGAGCGAACGAGCCAAACCAACGAGGCCCGCCTTCGAGGCCGCGTAGTTCGCCTGACCAGCCGAGCCGAGGAGGCCGACCACCGAGGACATGAAGATCATGCGACCCCACCGGGCGCGCACCATCCCCGATGCTGCTCGCTTCGCGAGCCGGTACGCGCCCCCGAGGTTCGTGTCGACGACGCTCGTGAACTGCTCCTCGCCCATCCGCAGGATCAACCCGTCGTGGTTGATCCCGGCGTTGGCAACGAGGACCTCGACCGGACCGAAGCGCTCCTCGATCGCGCCGAACGCTGCGTCGACGTCCGATGCGCTCGTGACGTCGCACTTGAGCGCAAAGAGGTCGTCCGGTGGAGGCTTCGTCGCGTAGGTCACGGCGACGCGGTCGCCCCCCGCCTCGAAGATGCGAGCGCACGCGAGCCCGATGCCTCGCGAGCCTCCGGTGACGAGGACGGTCCTCGGTTCGGTCACGCAGCGCCCCACCGGAGGACGGCGCTCGCTGATGTCATTCCCGCTCCGAAGCCAACGAGCAGCACGAGGTCGCCGTTGTGCACGCGGCCCGCCTCGATGGCGTCCACCAGCGCGAGTGGGATCGAAGCCGACGACGTGTTGCCCGTGCGGTGGAGGACGGTGGAGATCTTCTCCATCGGCACCCCGAGTCGGTTCGCGGCCGCCTCGATGATGCGGATGTTGGCCTGATGAGGTACGACGAGAGCCACGTCGTCGACGGATGCGCCGGCTTGGGCCAGCGACTTCTGCGCAGAGTCGACCATCACCCTGACCGCTCGCCGGAACACTTCGCGGCCGTCCATCTTCATGTAGCCACCGACGTCTGCGTAGAGCAGGGGCTGCAGCGAGCCATCCGACCCGAGGTCCCACCCGAGCAGCTGCCCACGTCCCTCGACGGCTTCGAGCACCACTGCACCGGCACCATCGGCGAACAGGATCGCGGTGCCGCGGTCCTCCCAGTCGACGATCCGCGACAGGGTCTCGGCGCCGATGATGAGGACCTTGTTCGCGCCCACGCCGATGAAGCCGTGCGCGGCGACGAGCGCGTACACGAAGCCCGAGCACGCCGCGTTCAGGTCGAACGCCCCGCACTGGAGGCCGAGCTCGTGTTGGACGGAGGACGAGGTTGCGGGAACGGTCTGGTCGGGCGTCGTCGTCGCGAGGATGAGGAGGTCGATGTCGCTCGTCGCGAGCCCGGCGCTCTCGATCGCGGCTCGTCCGGCCTCGACCGCGAGGCCGCAGGTCGTGCCACCGACCCGACGCTCCTTGATCCCCGTGCGTTCGGTGATCCACTCGTCGCTCGTGTCCATCGTCGCGGCGAGGTCGTCGTTCGTCACGGTCTTGTCAGGCAGCGCCGTGCCCCACCCCGTGATGCGAGCGCCGCGCATGCGGTCGAGCGCCGGCTTCGCGGTCATGCCGTGCGGAGCCACGCGATCGGCTGGCTCATGGTCACTCGCTCACCGTGGACGGCGATGAGCCCCATCATCGACCCTGTGAAGGGTGAGCGCACCTCGTGGTCGCCGACGCGGCCCACCAAGGTGCCGGCCTGGATGACGCCGCCCGCGACGATCGACGGATCCGGGGTGAACACGCCCGCGGCAGGGCTCACCACGAGGCGCTCGGTCGCGAAGAGATGCTCACCCTCGTGTCCGGTGAGGTGCGGCGTCGTCCCACCCGCGACTGACTCGAGCAAGCTGTCGACGTCGTCGGGCGTGACCACCGAGATCGCTCGCAGACTCGGGACGGTGCGCTTCGCCATCCCGGTCAGCACTCCGCCTGGCCCCAGCTCGACGAGTGTCGTCACGCCCGCATCGGCGAGCGCGAGCAGGCACTGCCGCCACCGGACGGGGCTGCAGAGCTGGGCCGAGAGGAGGCTCGCCCAGTCATCTCCCGTGTCATGCGCGAGCGCGTCCACGTTCGACACGACGGGGACGTCGGTGTCGCGCGGGTTCGCGTTCGCGATCGCCTTGCGCAACCGGTCGCGGGCGGGCGCCATGAAGGGCGTGTGGAACGCGCCGCTCACCGGCAGTGGGAGCACCTTCTTCGCCCCGAGCTCTTTCGCATTCGCCGACGCGGACGCAACGCCTTCGCTCGAGCCCGCGATCACGACTTGCCCCGGAGCGTTGAAGTTCGCGACCCACACGTCGCTGTCAGCGCGGCGGCACGCGATCTCGACGTCGTCGTCGTCGAGCCCTAGAACCGCTGACATGGTGCCGGGCTGGTCGATCCCGGCGGCGTGCATCGCCTCTGCCGCGCTCGGCCACGAGCTGCACACCTTCGTCGAAGGACAGTGCGCCGGTGGCGACGAGCGCGGTGTACTCGCCGAGGCTGTGGCCCGCGCAGAAGCTCGCGTCGAGCCCGGTGCGCTCGATTGCATCGAGCACGACAAGGCTCGAGACGAACGTCGCGAGCTGCGCGTTTCGCGTGTCCTTCAGCTCGTCGGCGTCGGCGTCGAGCAGCAGTCGTTCGAGATCGCGCTCGGCGACTTCGCTCGCCTCACTCACCAGCTCCCAGGAGTCCTCGTCGGCCCACGGACGCCCCATGCCCGGTCGCTGCGACCCTTGGCCGGGGAAGGTGAACGCGAGCATCAGTGGCGGGACTCCGTGTTCGTTCGAGAGCGGGCGTGTCGCTTCGGGTGTGTGACCTCTCTGCGGCGCCGGAAGTTTCTCAGACTCACGGGTTACCGGGGGGTAGCCGCGGATACGCTGCTCCGCGCGCATCGCCCGAGTGGTGGAATGGCAGACACGGAGGCCTCAAAAGCCTTTGCCCGCAAGGGCGTGCGGGTTCAAGTCCCGCCTCGGGCACTCGGGCGGTGACGTCAGGACTGGAGCTCGAGCAAGAACGGGTTGGTCTTGCGCTCCCAGCCGATCGTGGTCGTGCCGCCATGGCCCGGGAGCACGTGCGTCTCGTCGGGCAGCGGGAGGATCTTCTCCGCCATCGATTCCATCAGCTGCTCGTAGCTGCCACCGGGAAGGTCGGTGCGCCCGATCGAGCCTTGGAACAGGTGGTCCCCGGAGAACAGGATCGGCGCCTCGCCTTCGATGTCGAGTCGGAAGCAGACCGAGCCTTGTGTGTGCCCCGGTGTGTGGATCGTCGTGAACGTCATGCCCGCACCGCTGATCCGTTGACCGTCGTCGAGCCCGTAGATGATCTCGGGCGGTCTGAGATCGAGGCCTTGCAGATACGAGCCGAACATGCCACTCGTGCCGAGCGGGTCGAGGAGCATGTGCTTGTCGGCGTCGTGGATGCGGACTTCGAGGTCCGCCTCGACCCGCTCGTGTTTGCCGTGCACGAGTGTGCCGACTCCGCCGATGTGGTCGATGTGCCCGTGCGTGTTGAACAGCGCGACGAGCCGCATGCCGTGGTGCTCGAGCCGAGCGATGATCGCCTCGGGATCAGGCGGCGCGTCGATGAGCACGCACTCTCCGCCAGGGCCGGTGGCCGACACGAGCCAGGCGTTCGTCTGCGCGAGCCACAGCGGCAGTCCCTCGATGAGCACGGCGCGACCCTACGCTCCGGAGCGCTTGCGCCCCGCCTCGAGGGCCGCGGCGACCGATTGCACGACAGGGTCGCGCGCGATCTCCTCGAGCGGCTTCGGGAGCGCGAGCGACCAGTTCGGCCACTCGTCGATCGTGCCCGGCATGTTCGGTCGCTCCTCGACCATGAGCGCGTCGTCGATCGTGCCCGCGACGACGACCGAGGGCGCGTCGGCGAGCGCCCGGTGCGCGGCGATCGTGACGCGCGCGACCTCGGTGCCCGGGGGGAACCCGGTGACCTTCTGCAGCTGCGAACGGAACCAGTCGGCTCCCGACTCGCTGACGGTCATTCCGATCCGCTTCTGGGCGGCGAGGTCCGCTCCGGTCCACGCGCCTGCGAGCGTCGGCAGGTCGTGGGTCGTGACCGCAGCGAGCGCCTGGACGGGAAAGCGCTCGGGTTCCGTCTCCTCGAACCAGAGCAGCCGGTAGCTGAGGATGCCGCGCTCGGCGAGGTCGTCGCGCACCTCGTCCTCGACCGTACCCAGGTCTTCGCCCACGACGAAGGCCGCGGCGCGCACGCTCTCGAGGGCGAGCAGGTCGAGCAGCGCGCGCGCCGGAAGGTGGACATACGCGCCGGTCTTCGGCGAGCCACCTGGGGGCACCCAGAAGAGTCGGTACAGGCCCATGACGTGATCGACGCGGAGGCCGGCCACGCCGCGCATCGCCGCGCGCACTGTCTTCACGAACGGATCGAAGTGCGCGGACCGCAGCTTCCACGGGATGAAGGGCGGCAGCCCCCAGTCCTGCCCCTCGACGTTGAAGCCGTCAGGCGGCGCGCCGACGTGCGCGTCGAGCGCGAGGAGGTCTTGCCACATCCACGCATCCGCGCCGCCGGGGTCGAAGCCCACGGCGAGGTCACCGACGAGGCTGCATCCGCGGCCCGCCGCGCGAGCGAGCTGAACGTCGAGCTGCCACTGCAGCCACATGTGCAGCTCGACGCGCGGCTCGTGCTCGCGAGCGAAGCGCGCGACCCGACCCGACCGGGGAGATCGGTAGCTCGGCGGCCACGCCGGCCATCCCCCTCCGTGCCGTTCAGCGAGCGCGCAGTAGATCGCGAAGGTGCGGAGGTCAGCGCCGTGCTGTTCGCAGAACACGCGGAACGCGTCGCGGCTGTCCTGATCGGCGTGCGCCGACCACGACTCGTAGAGCCGGTCGAACGCGACGCGCTTCAGCCGGAAGACCGCGTCGCGGTCGATGAGGCGGCGTTCATCGAGGGCTCGGCCCACGTTCGCGAGGCGGTCGAGCTCATCGCCGAGCAGCGGCGCGCCTGGCATCGATTCGACGTGGAGCGCGAGCGGGTTCCGCCACAGGCGGCTCGCCGGGTAGTAGGGGCTGGGCTGCTGTGGATGCACTGGCGCGACCGCGTGAAGCGGATTCAGCACGAGGACACGCGCGCCGAGAGACGCGGACCAGGACGCGAGGAGCGCGAGGTCGTCGAGATCTCCGATGCCCCAGCTCGCCCGGGAGCGCGCCGCGTAGAGCTGAACCGCCCATCCCCACATGCGCTCCGCGATCGGATGGCAGCGAGACGGCGCAACGACGAGGCGTGACGCGGGCCATCCATCGCGAGGGACGAGCTCGTGATAGCCGAGGGGCAGATCGGGCGGAAGCACACGCACGTCGGTGAGCAGCGTGCCGTCTTCGAGATGGAGGTCGGCCGCGTTCCACAGCGTGTCGGTCGCGCCCTGCCGCACGATCCACATCGGTGGCGACGGATCCGGCGGCCCGTCCGCAGCCTCGTCCGCGCCCATCGCGGCCAGCAACGCGTTGCGGGTCTCCTCGGGTGTCTCGAACCAGACCTTGTCCGAGCTCCAGTAGCCGTCGGTGATGCCCCAGGCGTCGACGGCCATCAGCGAAGTCTCGCACTGAGCCAGCCGTTGCGGCGAAGTCTCCCACTGCTCTCACCGGTGGGCCGTACACTCGACCGCATGTCGCGCTCGCTGATCGAGCGCCGCCTCACCGAGCTCGGCGGCCGCCTGAAGGAGCTTCGCAAGGAGCTTGGGATCATCGACGAACAGCTCGCGCACCTCGCCGGGGACGCCGATGACGCTCACCTGAAGGCGCTCGTGTCCGAGACTCCCATCGCCGACCACGAGGCGCGTGAGGCTCAGCGCCACGCAGACGCGATGGCGCGCCGAGCGCGATGAAGTGGCCGCGACCATCGCGAGGCTCGAGGCCGATCAGGACAACCTCCTGGACCGGTTGTTCGCCGAGCAGCCGTGACGTTGCGCGTCGTCGTCGCTGAGGACGAGAGCATCATCCGTCTCGATCTGCGCGAGTCGCTCGAGGAGGAGGGCTACGAGGTGGTCGGTGAGACTGCCCGCGGGGACGAAGCAGTCGCGCTCGTCGACCGGCTCGAGCCCGACGTCGCGATCCTCGACATCAAGATGCCGGGCCTCGACGGGATCGAGGCGGCACGTCGCATCCACGACAAGCGCACGACAGCGGTCCTCATCCTCACCGCGTTCAGTCAGCGCGATCTCGTCGAGCAGGCTCGCGACGCGGGCGCGCAGGCGTATCTCGTGAAGCCGTTCCAGCGCGCCGAGCTGATGCCCGCCGTCGAGCTCGCCCTCGCCCGGCATCGGGAGACGGTGGCGCTGGAGAAGCAGGTCACGGACGTCGAGTCGCGCCTCGAAGCCCGCAAGGCGATCGACCGCGCGAAGGGGCTCCTCATGGACGAGCACGGCCTCACCGAGGCCCTCGCGTTCTCGTTCATCCAGCAGACGGCGATGAGCACCCGCACCACGATGACGGCAGTCGCGGCGCAAGTTCTCGAGGGCACCCTCGTCCCGTAACCCGTCACCGAGCGTACGCTCGACCGGTGGCCAAGCTGCTCCTGCTCGACGGCAACTCGCTGACGTACCGGGCGTTCTTCGCCCTGCCCACTGACATGGCCACGTCGTCCGGACAGGTCACGAACGCGGTGTTCGGGTTCACGTCGATGCTCATCAACCTGCTGCGCGATCAGCGCCCCGACGGCGTCGTCGTCCTCTTCGACCGGCCCGAGCCGACGTTCCGTCACGACGCTGTGCCCGAGTACAAGGCGCAGCGCGAGGCGGCCCCGGACATCCTCCGCCAGCAGATGGGGTTGGTGCGTCAGATCGTCAACGCGCTCGGCATCGAGGTCGCGGACCTCGAGGGATACGAAGCCGACGACCTCATCGCGACGCTCGCGACGCAGGCCCGCGACCTCGACATCGACGTCGTGATCGTGACCGGTGACCGGGACACGTATCAGCTCGTCGAGGATCCGCGGATCGGCGTGCTGTACAACCGGCGCGGCGTCTCCGACTACGTGCTCTACGACGAGGCGGGCATCTTCGAGCGGTGCGGAGTGACCCCGGCGCAGTACCCGGAGTACGCGGCACTCCGTGGCGATCCGTCGGACAACCTCGCGGGTGTCCCGGGGGTGGGGGAGAAGACCGCGGCGAAGCTCATCGCGACGTACGGCGGTCTCGACGGCATCTTCGCCGACCTCGACAAGCAGACGCCCAAGCTGCGCGAGAGCCTCGCCGCGAACGAGGCGAGGGTGCGGAAGAACGCCGAGGTGATGGTCTTGCGTCGTGACGCGCCGATCGAGGTCGACCTCGGCAACATCGCCGCGCTCGGCGTGCACCCGCCCGATCTCGGAGAGGTCAAGCGGCTGTTCGAGTTCCTCGAGTTCCGTACGTTGTTCGATCGCCTCGCGGAGGTGCTCGACGCCCCGATCGTGACGACGCATCCGTCCGAGGGTCAGATCACCGCTGACGTCACCGAGCTCGATCGAGTCGGCGCCGTCGCCGCGCTCCACGCGCTCGCCGATGGCGACGAACCCGTCGCGATCGGCCCGCTGTGGGCCGGCGTCGCGGGGCGCAGTGATCTGCTCGGCCTCGCGTTCGCAGTCCGCGCAGATCCCGATGTTGCAGACAGCGCGATCTGGGTCCCGGCGGCCGTGCTCGCGCACGACGACGTCCGCGCCGCGCTCGGGCACCTGACTCGTCTTGGCGGTCCGGGCGTGCGCGTGCACCAGGCCAAGTCGCTGATGCGCTCCTTCTACGAGATCAGCCTCGACGTCAACGACCTCCAGCTGGACACGAGCATCGCCGCCTATCTGCTCGACCCGGCCGAGTCGCGGTACGCCCTCGCCGACCTCCTCGCTCGATACACCGGGCTCGAGCTGGGCGAGCGAGAGTCAGCCGAGCTGCAGCTCGATCTCGACGGCAGCGCGACCGAGGACAGCATGGCTGCCGCCCTCGACGCAGTCGCCACCGCTCGCCTCGCGCCGGCGCTCGAGCAAGCACTCGAGCACCAGGGGATGCGGGCGCTCTACGACTCGATCGAGAACCCACTCGTGCGGGTGCTCGCCCGCATGGAGCGAGTAGGCGTCGGGGTCGACGTCGCGGAGCTCCGAGCGCTGAGCGATCGCCTCGCGAGCGAGTGCCGCCGTCTCGACGCGGAGATCCAGGCCGAGGCCGGGATCGAGTTCAACGTGAACTCGACACACCAGCTGCGCGAGGTCCTGTTCGACAAGCTCGGCCTGACACCCCAGAAGAAGACGAAGACCGGCTACTCCACCGACGCGGCGTCACTCGAGCGGTTGCGCGACCAGCATCCGATCATCGAGCTGCTCCTCGCGTACCGGGAGGTCGAGAAGCTGCGGTCCACCTACGGTGAGGCGCTGCTCGCCGAAGTCGCGCCCGACGGCCGCATCCACGCCTCGTTCAACCAGACGGTCGCGCGCACGGGGCGGCTCTCCTCCGACCAGCCCAACCTCCACAACATCCCAGTGCGAAGTGACGAGGGCCGACAGTTCCGGAAGGTGTTCGTACCCGCGCCCGGCTTCGAGCTGTTGGTCGCCGACTACAACCAGATCGAGCTGCGTTGCATCGCGCATCTCGCCGAGGATCCGGGCCTGATCGCCGCGTTCGACGCCGGCACCGACATCCACACCGAGACCGCCTCGCGCGTGTTCGGTGTGGACAAGAAGAAGGTGAGCGTCGAGCAAAGGGCAAAAGCCAAGATGGTCTCCTACGGACTGGCGTACGGCATGGAGGCCTACGGCCTCGGTCAGCGTCTGAACATCGCCACCGAGGAAGCGGCCGAGATCCTCGACGCGTACTTCGTCGCGTTCCCGTCGGTGAAGCAATACATGGAGCGCACGGTGAACGAGGCCCGCCAGCGCGGCTACACCGAGACGCTCTTCGGCCGTCGGCGCCCGATCCCCGAGCTGTCCTCGCCGAACTTCCGCATCCGCCAGGCAGGGGAGCGGCAGGCGATGAACGCGGGCATCCAGGGGTTGGCGGCGGACATCTTCAAGGTGGCGCTCGTTCGTCTGGACCACGAGCTCGAGGAGCGAGAGCTCGCGAGCCGGCTGATCCTGCAGGTGCACGACGAGGTGATCCTCGAGGTCGAGCCCAGCCAGCACACGAAGGTTGCTGAGCTGACGCAAGCCGTCATGAAGGGGGCCGTCGAGCTTCGGGTTCCCCTGGAAGTGCACCTCGCGTTCGGTCCTTCTTGGGCGGAAGCCAAGCCGTGAGCGGCAGCACCGACCGCGTGCAGGCCGAACGACCCCTGGTAGAGGCGCTCGCGACCGGTCCACAATGGGCCCATGGCTCACGGTCGCAGCAGCTTCTGGCTTCCAATGCTGCTCGCCGCGGTCGTGTGTTACGCGCTTCTCTCGCTCGGCCTCGCTACGGCGACGGCCGACAAGTGCGACAAGGTGAGCAACGGGAAGAAGGAGTGGTCGTTCCTCCCCCCCAAGTGGGAGTGCCAGCAGATACAGGCGCCCGGCAACTGATGTGACCGCGTGACCGGCGATCGGCACTGGTTCGAACCGGTGGCCGACCACCTCGGCGCCGCGTACCTCCGCTACTCGTTCACCAAGGGGACCGACCAGGAGGTTGCGTTCCTCGTCGAGCAGCTCGGCCTCGAGTCCGGGGTCCGCGTGCTCGACGTCGGGTGTGGCCCCGGACGTCACGCGCACGCGCTCGCGGCGCGGGACATCGACGTGGTCGGCGTGGACCTCTCGTGGCGCTTCGTCTCTTTGGCGGCAGCGTCGCCGGGTGGGGCGTATGCGCATGGCGACGCACGCCGGCTCCCCGTTCGCAGCGAGAGCTTCGACGTCGCCATGTCGCTCTGCCAGGGAGCGTTCGGCCTGCTCGGCGGGCCTGGGAGCCGCGAGGACGAAGATCTGGTCGTCATCGAGGAGATGGCGCGAGTCCTCCGTCCTGGCGGCCGGCTCGTCCTGTCCGCGTTCTCCTCGTACTTCCAGGTGCGCCACCTCGACGATCCCGAGCAGTTCGACGCGGCACGCGGGGTCCAGCACGAGCACACCGAGGTGCGAGACGAGGAGGGGCGCCCCGCGCCGGCCGAGCTGTGGACGACGTGCTTCACCCCCCGCGAGCTCCGGCTGCTCGCGCTCACCGCGGGCGTTCGGGTGGACCGGCTGTGGTCGGTCGAGCCCGGGCACTACGGGCAGAACCCGCCGGGGCTCGAAATGACGGAGTTCCTGGTGATCGGCACGAAGCCCGGTGGTACCCTCTCCCGGCGCTGAGCGAGCCCGTGGTGCGCGTCTTTGCACGCCTCTCCGACCGCACAGCACAGCCCATCCGTCCTTCCAGCCCACTCAGGCAAGATCCCGAAAGCGATTCCGTGTCCGACGAGCAGACCCCTGTCCCCTCTGATCCCGGCTCCGCCCCGGCCGCTGCCGACAGCCCGGCCACAGGCACCCCCGATGACGCCGCTGCCATGGGCACCTCCGGCGAGGCCGGTGCCATGGGCACCTTCGACGAGCAGGGCGTGTACACCCCCCGGCAGGTGGTGGCCGACGATCTCGGGGTCTCGTTCGACGAGGCCGTCGCCTCGACGATGGTCGAGGTCGAGGACGGCCAGATCGTCCACGGTCGCGTCGTGAAGATCGACAAGGACGAGGTGCTGCTCGACATCGGCTACAAGTCCGAAGGCGTCATCCCGTCTCGTGAGCTCTCGATCCGCAACGACGTCGACCCCGCGCAGGTGGTCTCCCTTGGCGAAGACCTCGAGGCGCTTGTCCTCCAGAAGGAGGACAAGGAGGGCCGGCTCGTCCTGTCGAAGAAGCGGGCCCAATACGAGCGGGCCTGGGGGAACATCGAGCAGATCAAGGAGGCCGACGGCGTTGTCGAAGGACCGGTCATCGAGGTCGTCAAGGGCGGCCTGATCCTCGACATCGGCCTGCGCGGTTTCCTCCCTGCGTCGCTCGTCGAGCTGCGCCGCGTGCGCGACCTGCAGCCCTACGTCGGTCGCTCGCTCCAAGCGAAGATCATCGAGCTCGACAAGAACCGCAACAACGTCGTGCTGTCGCGGCGGGCGTGGCTCGAAGAGACCCAGAAGGAGCAGCGCGAGGACTTCCTCGACAACCTGAAGCCCGGTGAGATCCGCAAGGGCGTCGTGTCGTCGGTCGTCAGCTTCGGCGCGTTCGTCGACCTCGGCGGCATGGACGGGCTCGTGCATGTCAGCGAGCTCTCCTGGAAGCACGTCGACCACCCGGGCTCGGTCGTGCAGGTCGGCGACGAGATCACCGTGCAGGTGCTCGAGGTCGACCGAGAGCGCGAGCGCATCAGCCTCTCGCTGAAGGCAACGCAGCAGGACCCGTGGCAGGAGTTCGCGTCGACGCACCGCGTCGGTGAGCTCGTGTACGGCCGGGTCACCAAGCTCGTGCCGTTCGGGGCGTTCGTGCAGGTCGGGGAGGGGATCGAGGGCCTCGTGCACATCTCGGAGATGTCGGCCCATCACGTCGACCTGCCCGAGCAGGTCGTGACGCCGGGCGAAGAGCTCTGGGTGAAGATCATCGACCTCGATCTGCAGCGCCGTCGCATCAGCCTCTCGATCAAGCAGGCGGCGGAGGGCGGCGAGGTCGCAGAGGAGTACCGCGAGCACTTCGGCGAGCACGCGTACGACGCTCAGGGCAACTACATCGGGACTGCGGTTGCCGCAGACGATGCCGACCGCGAGGCCGCGTGGGCGGAGTACTACAACGAGTACGGAGGAACCGAGGAGTCACCCGACGGGGCACCTGAAGGGCACCCGACGAGTGACGTTCCTGCGGAGGCAGAGACCGAATAACGCGGTGTCGCGCGCATAGGTCTTTTGACCTATGCGCGCCGGTGGGTCATTCGGATCATTTCGCTGGCATCCCCTTTTCTTCCTAGGCGCCTCTGTCATGCTGACGGGCGAGCGCCGACACACCCGAGGCCGGCGGGGCCTCATTCGCACCCGAAGCGCTCACGATCGCGAGACGACTGCCGACCAAGTAGCGGCAGTGCGAGTGCAACTCGCGAGCGACACGGGACCGAGCGAAGCGGAGCTTCGGTCGGCGAGACGAGTGAGGTACTTGTGGGCTCTCGGCGTACGGTGATCTTGATTGCAGCGGTGCTCATCGGAGCGATCGCTGCGTACGCGCTCTACAACTATGTGAACGGCGTCGAGGACCGCGCGTACGACAACGCGAAGCGCGTCCAGGTGTACGTCGTGAAGCAACCGATCGCCAAGGGCACGCCCGGTGATCAAGCCGTTGGCGACAAGCTGGTCCAGGCGGGCCAGATCCCGCAGGAGTTCCGTCCCGCGACGGCCATCACCGACACCGCGGTGTTGGACGGCAAGGTCGCTCTGACGGACCTCGTTCCCGGCCAGGTGGTCGTCGACGGCATGTTCGTCGATCAGGCCACGGCGTTCGTGACCTTCTCCGAGCGGATCCCGGTCGACCAAGTCGCCGTCACCGTCTCGGTGGATCAGGTGCACGGTGTCGCCGGCCTGCTCGTGCCGGGCGACAAGGTGAACCTCATGGTCGTCCTCGACCCCGCGCTTGCCGCTCTCGCTGGTGGCGGTCAGCCCGGCGCAGTGGCCCCCGCGGCCGAGGGCGTCGCTGAGGGTGCGGAGACGGTGCGCTACCTGTACCAGAACGTCGAGATCCTCGCGATCGGCCAGACCGCGGCCGCGGATGTCGGTGCGACCGAAGCTCCGGCGAACCCGGGCAGCGGCCTCATCACGTTCAACGTGCCGCCGGACGCTGCGCAGCGCATCGCCCTCGCGGGAGGCAACCTCTACATGACGCTCGCACCGAAGGACTTCCAGCCGGTCGATCTCCCGCCGGTGGACTTCTCGACCCTCTTCCTGCCTGGGGTGCTCACGCCCTACCCGGCTGGCGGTTGATCCCAGAGGAGATGCCCTAGCGTGGAGCAGTCCCCCACGACCCTGAACGCCGGCTATCCCGGCAATGAGGTGCCGATGGCCGATTTCAACGTGGCCGTCATCGAGAGCGATCCAGCCCTTCGTTCCCAGCTCATCACAGATCTCGGCGATGGGGTCCGAGCAGCGGCATTCCCGACGATCGAGTCGCTCGAAGAGCGGCTCGAGGCGGGAGAACCGGTGGTTGCCCTTCTCGGACCGTCATGTGCGGGCCCGGCGGGTCTCGTTGCAGTCGAGCGCCTGACGCGCTCGTGGCCCGAGGTCGGCACGGTCCTCATGGTCGAGGCGCTCTCCACCGATGTGTTGCAGCGCGCGCTTCGCGCGGGCGTCAAGGATGTCCTGGCCGCACCGGTCGAGGCGGGTGAGCTCCTGCTCGCCGTGCAGCGCGTTGGCGGCAGCCTCGCGCCGTCGACGCCCGGCGTGCCCGCTGAGAGCTCGGCGGCGACGGCCGGATACGGCCGTCTGATCACCGTGTTCTCGACGAAGGGTGGCGCGGGCAAGTCGGTCATCGCGGTGAACCTTGCCGTGACCCTGGCTCGCCGCTCCGAGAGGCCGGTGGTGCTCGTCGACGCGGACCTGCAGTTCGGCGACGTCGCCGTCATGCTGAAGCTCGCTCCGCAACACACGATTGTCGATGCGGTGAATGCGATCGACAAGCTCGATGGTCCGCTGCTGCAGAGTCTGCTGGCTCGTCATGATCCTTCGAGCCTTCTCGTGATGCCTGCGCCCCTCGAGCCTGCGTTCGCGGATCAGATCGGCTCGTCGCAGATGCTTCGCATCATCGAGCTCCTGCGGCAGACCTCGGCCTTCGTCGTCGTCGACGCTCCGGCGTACTTCAACGACGTGGTGCTCGGCCTCATCGAGGCGAGTGACGATGTCCTCCTCGTCGCCGGGATGGACATCCCCAACATCAAGAACGTGAAGATCGGGCTGCAGACCCTCCGTCTGCTGAACATCCCGCTCTCCAAGCTGAAGCTGGTCCTCAACCGGGCGAACAGCAAGGTGAAGCTGGACGTCGGTGAGGTCGAGCGGACCTTGGGCATCAAGGCGGACAGCTTGGTGCCGAGCGACGTCGTGGTGCCCCAGTCGGTGAACCGGGGCACTCCGGTCGTGCTCGATGCGCCGAAGTCCGGCGTGGCCAAGGCGCTCGAGCAGCTCGCTGACCTGTTCCTCACGGCGGACGCGAAGCGGCGGCGTTAGCCGCTTCAGTCCTGGACCCCCCGGCCGATGAGTCCAGGGGAACACATCGAACACTCAGGAGGAGCGCGATGTCGCTCTACAAGCGGCTCCACGAGGTACAGGCCACATCGGGCGCGACGAGCTCTCGGCGGGATCCGATCCTCGACGAGCTCAGGCAGAAGATCCACCACCATCTGATCGACTCGCTCGGTCCGGTCCTCTATGACCGGCGCCTCTCCGAGGACGATCTGCGCCGTCGGGTGCACGAGCAGCTGCAGGCCGCGCTCGCCCAAGAGCGGGCCCCGCTGTCGGCTGCCGACAAGGCCCAGCTCATCCAGGACGTCTCGGACGACATCCTCGGTTACGGGCCCATCGATCGCCTCCTGAAAGACGAAGACATCACCGAGGTCATGGTGAACGGCCCCGACACGGTGTTCGTCGAGCGCGCCGGTCGCATCGAGAAGTCGAATGCGTCCTTCGTCGACGAGACCCATCTGCGTCGGATCATCGACAAGATCGTCGGCCAGGTCGGCCGGCGCATCGACGAGGCGACGCCCATGGTCGACGCGCGTCTGCCCGACGGCTCACGCGTGAACGCGATCATCCACCCGCTCGCGATCGGCGGTCCTTACCTCACGATCCGGAAGTTCTCCACGGACCCGTACCAGATCGACGACCTGATCCGCTTCGGCACCCTCAACGCGCACGCCGCTCGCTTCTTGCAGGCGTGCGTCGTCGGTCGCCTCAACGTCATCGTCTCGGGTGGTACCGGCACTGGCAAGACGACGACCCTCAACGTCCTTTCGTCGTTCATCCCCTCTGACGAGCGCATCGTCACGGTCGAGGACTCGAAGGAGCTGCAGCTCCATCAGGAGCACGTGCTCTCGCTCGAGGCGCTGTCCACCGAACATCGAGGGTCGAGGCGAGGTCACGATCCGCGACCTGGTGCGCAACTGCCTTCGTATGCGCCCCGATCGCATCGTCGTCGGAGAGTGCCGTTCAGGTGAGGCACTGGACATGCTCCAGGCCATGAACACCGGCCACGACGGCTCGATCACGACTGTCCACTCCAACAGCCCGCGCGACACGCTCGCCCGCATCGAGACCATGACCCTCATGTCCGGCTTCGACCTGCCGGTGCGAGCGATCCGTGAGCAGATGGCGTCGGCGCTCGACCTCATCGTGCACCTGAGCCGCCTCCGGGACGGCACGCGTCGCATCACCCACGTCACCGAAGTGCAAGGCATGGAGGGTGACGTCATCACCCTGCAGGACATCTTCCTCTTCGACTACGGCATGGGCGTCGACGAAGACGGTCGCTTCCGCGGTCACCTGAAGGCGACCGGCGTGCGCCCGAAGTTCGCCGAGAAGCTCGCCGACCTCGGCATCCGCCTCGGCCCCGAGGTGTTCCAGCCCGAGGTCTTCGCACGCCGAGCATCGAGCCTCTGATGCGTTCGTCATTCCGCTTCCGCGACCTTCGCTTCGCCGCGCTCGTGGTGTTGGTCTTCTCGCTGTTCGCGGGCTTTGCCGGCACCGCGCACGCCGACGACGACAAGCGGCTCGTCATCCGCTCGGTCGACGCGCTCAAGTATCCGGACACGAGCGTCGTCGTGCTGCCGGTCGGGCCCGCGCCGTCACCCTCGAGCTACGAGGTGCAGCAGAACGGTGAGGCCGTGTCGCCTGTGCAGGCCGCATCACTCACCGATGTCGGCACCGGCGTCGGCATTGTGTACATGGTCGACACCAGCGCGGCGATGGGCAAGCAAGAGGCCATGGACAAGACCAAGGCCTCGCTCACGGACGCGGTCGCCAGGCGCCTCGCGAACCAGAAGATCGCGATCGTCAGCTTCGGCGTCACCGCGCGAGTCGTCTCGAACTTCACCACGGACACGGCCACCCTGCAGTCCGCCATCGCGACGCTGCGTCCGTCCCTCGAACGGCCCGAGTCGTCCGAGCGGGACGGCATGCGGACGGCGCTGAGCCTGCTCGACGACACGACGCTGCAAGGAAACGTCGTCGTCTTCCAAGCCGGCGGCACCGACCCCTCGGTCAGCACCGACGGTGAGGTCCAGGGCGATCTCCTCGACTCGAATGTCATGGTGTTCGGCGTCGGCCTCGACACCGGCGAGCTCTCGAGCGGCAGCCTCCAGAGCCAGGTGTCGACGACCCACGGCACGTACACGCAGCTCGACGACATGAGCAAGGTGCCCGACACCGTCGCTCTGGTCGGCGGCACGATCAACGCGCAGGTGCTCCTTTCGTATGTGAGCGACCCGGCTGCGACGACGGTCGACCTCGTGGTCTCGGCCGGCGACACCTCGGCGAAGGCGACGTACAACCCCGGCAGCAACACGATCGGGAACGCACTGTCGCCCGACGTGTACAACCCGCCGCTCGCCGGCGGGCCGAGCTTCATCTCGGGCACCAGCGGCAAGTACATCGGCGGCCTTCTCGCCCTCGCCGCGCTGATCCTGCTCGCGTACGGCATCGGGCTCATCTTCTTCCGTGACCGCAGCGAGCTCGAGACGGTCCTTCAGCCCTACGCCGACACCTACGTCGGTGACGCCGACGAGGACGAGGATCCGAACGCGGGCAGCCTCGCCCAGACCAAGGTCTTGCAGCGGGCGGTCGAGCTCACCGGCCAGTTCGCCGCGAATCGGGGCTTCCTGGCTCGTGTCGAGGCGGCGCTCGAACGGGCGGACATGCCGCTTCGAGCAGCCGAGGCGATGTTCTTCTACGTCGCGCTCGACGGTCGTGGTGACTGCGCTCGTCCTGGTGCTCAGCCAGAACTTCCTCGTCGCCCTCCTGGTCCTGGGCGTGTTCATCATCGTCCCGCCCTTCTACCTCAACAGCAGGGCCCGGAAGCGCCAGGCGGCGTTCCTCAGCCAGCTGCCCGACACGTTGCAGCTGCTCTCGGGTTCGTTGCGTGCGGGCTACTCGCTGCAGCAGGGCGTCGAGGCCGTGTCGCAGGAGGTCGAGGACCCGATGGGTCGCGAGCTCCGTCGGGTCATGGTCGAGGCTCGCCTCGGCCGGCCGCTCGAGACCGCGCTCGACGATGCCGCAGCGCGCATGGGCAGCCCCGACTTCGAGTGGGCGGTCATGGCGATCCGCATCCAGCGAGAGGTCGGCGGCAACCTCGCCGAGCTCCTCATGATCGTGTCCGAGACAATGCTTCAGCGCGAACGCCTTCGCCGTGACGTGAAGGCGCTCACCGCCGAAGGCCGCATCAGCGCCATCGTCCTCGCGCTGCTCCCGCCGATCCTCGGCGTCGCGATGTACGTGATCAACCCGGACTACATCCGGACCCTCTTCGAAGAAACCGTTGGTCAGCTTCTCATCCTCGGAGGCATCGTGCTCGCGCTCGTTGGCTTCTTCTGGATGAAGAAGGTGATCGAGATCGAGGTCTAGCGATGCTCACGTTCGCAGTCATCGGCATCGGGGCGGGCATCGCGCTCGTCGTCTATGCCCTCCTCTCACAGGCGCAGGAGCGCGTGGTCGTCCGCAGCTCGCTGCGTCAGCTCGAGGACTACGAAGTCGAGAACGTCCGCGATCAAGAGCTGCTCAACCCGCTCAAGGAGCGCGCGGTCGCACCGGTGATGAAGGGCCTGACCGCGATCGGCCGGCGCTTCACTCCGCACGGCTACCTGGAGAACGTCCGCCAGAAGTTCTCGACGCTGGGCACTCACGGCAACGACGACGTGGACCGCTTCCTCGCCGTGCGCGTCGTCACGATCGCGCTCGTGCCGATCGTCATCTTCGTCGTCTACAAGTTCGCGCCCATCGAGGGTCTGATCCGGCTCGCGGTCATCGGGCTCGCAGTCCTGCTGCTCGTTCTCGGTCCTGACGCGATGCTCAACCGCAAGGTCGCCGATCGGCAGTGGCAGATCCGCACGAAGCTGCCTGACATGCTCGACCTCCTCGTGATCAGCGTCGAGGCCGGTCTCGGCTTCGAGCAGGCGCTCGACCGCACCACGTCAGCTGTGCCGGGCCCGCTGGCCCAGGAGTTCACCCGCATGCTCGGCGAGATCCGCGCCGGTGCTTCCCGGGCTGAGTCGTTGCGCGCGCTCGAGCGGCGCTGCGACGTGCCGGAGATGCGCTCGTTCGTCCTCGCGATCCTTCAGGCCGACACCTTCGGCGTTTCGATCGGACGCGTGCTCCGCACGCAGGCGGACGAGATGCGCATCAAGCGCCGTCAGCTCGCCCAGGAGAAGGCGATGAAGGCCCCGGTGAAGATGCTGGTGCCGATGGTGCTGTGCATCTTCCCGTCGATCTTCATCGTGGTGCTCGCCCCCGCGGTCATCAACATCGTCAACTCCTTCTGACGAACCTCTCGTCTCATGGCCACCGAGCTCCAGCCGGCCACGGCTGCCGAGGCTGACGCGGCGGCTTCCAGGCCTCGGTGGCAGCCGACCCTCGGGACCTTCATCTGGCTGTTCGCGCTCGCGTGGGGGATCTTCCTCGGGCTGCAGCCCGTACGAGACAACAGCACTCTCACGCACATCGCGACAGGCCGGATCATCTTCGACACCGGGTTTCCGCGCGCCGACCCCTACCTGTTCACCCCGCACGCCGCCTCCTGGGTGGTCCAGAGCTGGCTCGCCTCCACGCTGTATTGGGCGCTGATCAAGGCATGGGGCATCGGAGCGATCGTGGGGTTGCAGGGTGTGCTCACCGCGGTCCTGGCGCTCCTGATCGTGCGCCTGGCGCGTCCCGCCGATGGGTTCATCGCTCGGTTGGCGCTCGTGGCACTGACCCTCGGGGTCGGTGCCAGTGCGTGGGCGCCGCGCCCACTCATGATCGGCCTCGTCCTGCTCGGGATCCTGCTGATCGCCGCGGATGGCGGGCTCGACCCGCGGTGGCTCGTGCCCGTCATGTATGTCTGGGTGAACGCCCACGGATCGTTCCCCCTCGGCTTGGTCGCGCTCGGACTCCTGTGGCTCGGGCGCCGCCTGGACCGCGAAGAGGGCACCACTGAGTGGCGTTGCCTCCTGTGGGCGACCGTCGGCGTCGTGGCAGGCGCCATCAACCCCTACGGGCCGAAGCTCCTCGTCTTCCCCGTCCTTCTGCTCCAGCGCAGCGACGTCCTGCGCAACATCATCGAGTGGAAGGCGCCGACCTTCGACGCCCTGTGGCAGCAGCTCTTCCTCGTCCAGATCGCCGCCGCCATCTTCGTGCTCGTCCGCCGTCCGAGCTGGCGGCTGGCGTTGCCGATGATCGTGCTGATCCCGGCGGCCCTGTACAGCGCCCGGAACATCCTCGTCGCCAGCCTCGTGCTCACCGCGGCGATGGCGCCGAGCCTGAAGGGGCTCGGCGACCTGAAGGCCGATGCGAGGCTCTCGTCACCGATCGTCGCCTGGGCGGGTGCCGCGGCGCTCGTGGTGCTTTGCTTCGCGACGCTCGTGACACCGGTGGGGCAACCGAGCCTCGACCTGCGGTCCTATCCCGTGCAGGCGCTCGCCTTCGCTCGCGACGAGGGCCTGGTGCCCCCCCCGGATGGCAGCCAGGGGCGCCTGCTGGCGCAGGACTTCGTCGGAAACCTCCGGGAGTACCTCGACGGCCCGATCGGCGACGTGTTCGTCGACGATCGCGCCGAGGTGTTCGACAAGCAGACCGCCGACGACTACGTGACCCTCTTGGCGGGGACCCAGCACTGGAAGGAAGTGCTCGACCGCCACGACATCCAGACCGTCGTCTGGCAGCGCGGGTACCCCCTGTCAGTCGTGCTCACCGAGTCACCCGACTGGCAGCTGCGGTACAGCGATCCGGGGTGGATCGTCGCCGTGCGCCGTCACGCCTCGCGCTGAGGTCCGGACAAGGGCGGCGACGGAACGGAACGCAACGGCGCCGAAAAAAGAGGAACCCCCGGGGCACGAAGCACCGGGGGGAAAGCACCGATCCGGCGGGCTGCGCCCGCCGGCGACCGGTCTCGAGGGATCAGCTCGCTGCCGTGAGCGAGCTGTTGAACGTCGTGTAGCCGCCGTTTGTCCGGTTGCCCAGGTACTGCACGGCGAGGAAGCACACCATCGCGATCAAGCCGACCATGAGGCAGTACTCGACCATCGTCGCGCCCTCGTCGCCGTGAAACCGCTTCACCGATTGTGCTCGCATTTCGAACCTCCGCCGGAGATCGCCGGCCACTCAGCTGGCCGAGCCGATGTTGCTGCCAACGATGCTGAACTTTGACTGGGCCACGTTCCCGAGGAGCCCGATCGATCCGATGCAGACGACTGCGATCAGAGCGACCATCAGGGCGTACTCGACCATCGTCGCGCCCTCGTCACCTCGGCAGCGTGGAGTGGCCATCAGCTGCCTGCGCCGCCGATAGACGAGCCGACCGTGCTGAACTTGGTCTTCGCGTTGTTGCCGATGAGCGTCACGGCAGCGATGCAGACGACAGCGATCAGAGCCACCATCAGGGCGTACTCGACCATGGTTGCGCCTTCATCGCCCCGGAGTCGGCGGGCCGGTGCATTCATGTCAGAAACCAACCTTCTCTTCTTGGGGGAAGTGGGGAGGAGCAGAGGGCGGGCCCAGCAGGCCCGCCCTCTCAGAACTCCAGCGCTGAGCAATCGCTCAGCTGCCTGCGCCGCCGATCGAGTTGCCGACCGTGCTGAACTTCGTGTTCGCGTTGTTGCCGATGAGGGACACAGCGGCGATGCACACCACTGCGATGAGGGCAACCATCAGGGCGTACTCCACCATGGTCGCACCACGATCGCTGTCAGCGAAGCGGGCACGCATCCACGAGGCGAAGAAGTCCCACTGGGTCTTCAGGTTCATTAATCTCTCCCGTCGGGAATTGGGCTGTTATGAGCCAGGATGCTGGCGCTTCCTGTGCAC
Organism: uncultured Acidimicrobiales bacterium; assembly: GCA_963708175.1. GTDB lineage: Bacteria > Actinomycetota > Acidimicrobiia > Acidimicrobiales > DATKAS01 > DATKAS01. The sequence goes on along the minus strand of CAVPSD010000018.1, from coordinate 36,680 downwards.
TCAAGTATCGGTCGGCAGCACACGCTCTATGAATAGGACGATCGGCCCAAATTCACGGAGTGGGACCAACGGACTACCGCAGGTGAACAATCCCCATTCGGACGGCTTGGAGCACCGCTTGGGTGCGATCCCGGGCGTCGAGCTTCTCGTAAATGGACGCCAGGTGGTTTTTCACGGTCTTCTGGCTGATGTAGAGCCTTCCCGCGACTTCCGGGGTCGAGCAGCCGTCAGCGATCAGCTGCAGCACCTCTTCTTCCCGCTTGGTGATGAGCCGGTCCTCTTCCCGGGTCGCGGGCGTGTCGATCTTGTGGACCTCGTCGAGCATCGATGCCGCCAGGTCTTGTGACAGGGCGGTCTCTCCGCTGGCCGCCTGCCGCACGGTGGCCGCGACCTCGTCGACTGAGCAGTCCTTGACCAAGTACCCCACCGCTCCCGCCCGTATCGCGTCGGTGAGCACCGAGTGGTCGGCGTGCATGGTGAGCATCACGATCCGGGCGTCGGGGTGCTCGTTGCGGATGCGGCGCGTCGCCTCCACACCGTCGATCTGCGGCATCGACACGTCCATCAGGATCACGTCTGGGCCGAGCTCGTTCGCCAGGCGGATCGCTTCCTCGCCGTCGGCTGCTTCGCCCACCACGTCGAAGCCCTCGTCGATCATCGAGCGCCGCAGGCCCTCCCGCAGCATCTTGTGGTCATCGACCAGCATCAGCCGGATCGTCTCCGGCGCGTCGTTCCCTGTGCCCGTGCTCATGTCCGTGCCTCCCTCATTCGGGGTCGAGCCAGACCCGCACCGCCGTGCCCCCGCCGGGATTCGCGTCGAAGTCGAGACGGGCGCCGATGCTCGCGGCCCGCTCACGCATCCCGATGATGCCGTAGGAGTCGAGCCGCGCAGGCTGGCCCTTGCCGAGGCCGACTCCGTCGTCTGAGACGACGAGCTCGGCCCGGCGGCCGTCGCACCGCCACGTGATCGCGAGCTGCGACGCCCGGGCGTGCTTTTCGACGTTGGCCACGGCCTCTTTGGTGATCCGCCAGATCTCTCGCTCCTGGAGGAGCGGGAGGCGGCCGCGTTCCTCTGTGCGCAGCGTCACCCGGAGCCCGCTCCGCTCCGAGACCCGCTCGAGGAACTGCTTCAACGTCGAGGTCATGTCTTGCACCTCGGTGACATCGGTGCGCAGGTCGTACAGCGTGTCGCGCACCTCGCCGATCACGCCCCGGACGTCGTGGCGGAGGTGGTCGAGCGGCTCGCGGACGCTCTCGCCCTTGTCGGCCGCCCGCACGATGCGATCGAGCTCGAAGGCGAGGTAGGCGAGGGACTGGCCGATGCGGTCGTGGAGGTCGCGGGCGATGCGGGTGCGCTCCTCGTCGGCGCCGACCGTGCGGAGCCGGTTGAACCAACGGGCGTTGTCTACGGCGAGGGCCGCGGGCTCGACGAATCGATTCAGCAGCTCGAGGTCCCGGGGGGTGAAGGCGTCGTCCTTGGTCCGTTCGACCGAGATCAGGCCGATCAGGGAGCCGCGGGCCCGCAACGCCGAGTACATGCCCGACCCCGCGCTCGGGGACAGGCCGGGTCCCCCGGCTTCGAGCAGGTTCGGCTCGGTCAGGGCCGTCGTGGACGCCATGGCACGGCGCAGCGGGGGAGGCAGCCGGTGCGTGGGAAGCGGCGACGGCACCTTCACGCCGTCGCGCCGCACGGCCACCCAGGTGGAGTCGGTCTCGTCGAAAAGGATCAGGGCGGAGGCGTCGCACTCCATCAGGTCGTGGAGCCGGATCATCGTGGAGTCGAGGACGTCGTCGAGGTCCAGAGAGGCCGGCAACGACTGGGTGACGCGGTGGAGCGATTCGAGCAGCTCGTTGGCCTCGGTGAGGCGGCCAAGGCGGTCGAGGGCAAGGGACTGCTGGCGCTCGGACTCGGTGAAGATCCGGCGGGCATAGCCCGCGACCATCGCCACGAGGAGGAGCAGGAAGGCCCACTGGGCGGACCGGCGCAGGGCCTGGTCGTCCTGTGAACTCAGCATGTACGGCACCGCGACCGCAGCAGCGGACCCGAGAGCGCAGTTGATCGCGAACGTGAACCCCCGGGCGAAGCCCGCGGCGATCACGGCGGTCATCAGAGAGAAGACGAACGGCGACTCCCAGTAGCCCGTACCGCAGACGACCACCACGCAGAGGCCGAGCTCGGCCAGGACGCCCCAGATCGTGCCGGGGCCTTCCTCGTACCGGATGGGCCGCAGGGTGCGGAAGACGGCGTACGCCAGGATGACGGCGCCGAACGCGATGATCCGGGTGTCTCCGTCGGCGACGTCGGCGGAGGCGAGCGCGAAGCCGACGGCGAGCGCACCCCATCGGATCGCGATGACCGGAGGGGTGAGTGCCGCGACCCGCAGGTCGGGGAGTCGTCGGCGGTCGCGTGCCCACGTCGAGCGAGCCCCGAACGCCCAGATGCTGGACGTGTCGACCTCAGCCGGGGCCGGGGTGGTGACCGAGGTGGTGACAGCGTCCTCGCCGGTACCGGTCTCGCGGCCGGTGCTGGTCTGGCCGGTACCGGTCTGGCCGGTACCGGTCTGGTTGCCGGTACCGGTCTCGTCGTCAGCCGCCGCAGGTTCGCTGCGGTCCGGACGAGCCCGCAACGCCATCTGCACCTCCTCGCCTTTCACTTGGGGCTTTCACTCGGCTGTCGATGGTCGATCGGCGGCCCGCGAAAGGCGCCGCCTCAGGGTAAATGGTCGGCGCGTCGAGAGCCGTGATTCAGTGAGGATTTCCTGTGGGCGGCCTGGGCGTCGTGGCGGCACCCGTGGCATCATCGGCCCGTGGCGAGGCGAGGGCGGGCTGGCGCGTTCCTCATTGGCGCGTCCATTTGCATGCTTCTGGCCTGTCACCTCATCGCTGGGCTGGCCCTTTCCGGCGTCGGACCGTCGGACGGGACCGAGCGGCAGACCGCGTACTACGCCGACATCGGCCGCACGGTCGAGCTCGCGCAAGCAGAGGGGCGCCCCTACCGCGACTTCGCAGTCGAGTACCCGCCGCTCGTGCTCGCCGAGCTGAAGGCCGTGGGCGGCTCTTCCGCTCCCGACACGTTGCACCGCCTCGCCTGGTCACAGCTCGCGTTCGAGCTGCTGATGGTCGGCGCCCTCGCGTGGGGCTGGGGCCGCAAGGTCGTGCTCGGCTACCTCGTTCTCAGCCTTCCGTTGGTCGCATTTCCCTTCGTCTTCGTTCGCACCGACATGCTGGCGAGCGCGTTGGCGGTCGTGGGCGTGGCAGCCTTGAAGAAGAGCGCCTCGACCACCGGAGGCGTGGCCCTCGCCCTCTCGCTGTTCGCCAAGGTGTGGCCGATCACCGTCGCTCCCATCCTCCTCGTGCGACGGCAGTCACGCGCGAATCGGCGCGTGGACGGTTGCCACCTCCATCGGCGCGTTCGCGTGGCTCACCTGGGGAGGGCTCGGGGGTCCGTTCCAGGTGCTCACGTTCCGAGGCGCCGACGCATGGCACGTGGAGTCACTCATCGGCGGTGGCTGGCACGCGCTTTCGGGCTCGACACCTCAGCTCGTCAACGGAGCAGCTCGCGTCGGCTACGCGCCTCCCGCGGCGTCGGGCGTGCTCGGCCTCCTCGCAATCCTGCTGGTCACGCTCGTCTGGCTGCGCGCCGACCGGGAACGGGACGACGAGCGCGTCGTCTTCGGTGTCGCGCCGCTCGTTGCCGTTTCCGCACTGCTCGTCTGCTCGCCTCTGCTGTCGCCGCAGTTCATGCTCTGGCTCCTCCCGTGGGCCGCGATCGCGAGCGTGCCGACCGCCGCGAGCAAGGCAAGCGCCGTCGCACTCGGCGCGCTCACGTTCCTCACCACCGCGATGACGTCGGTGATGTATGCCCACTACTCCGCCGTCGTCTCGGGCCAACCACTGGGACACCTGATGCTCATGAGCCGCAACCTGGCCTTGGTCGCGCTGCTGGCCGTCGGATGGCGCGCTCTTGCCCGCACGCCAGCCGCTGCGCGCGAGCGGTCGGTTGGTCGTGAGCTGCTCGGAGCGCAGCCGATCGCCCTGTCGTGATCTCGGTTCGGTCATGATCCTCGTCGGCCTCACCGGTGGCATCGGTTCGGGCAAGTCCACGGTGTCGACCCGGCTCGCCGCCCACGGGGCGGTGGTCATCGATGCCGACGCCATCACGCGTCAGCTCCAAGAGCCGGGGCAACCGGTGCTCGCGGCGATCGTCGAGCGATTCGGTGCCGGGGTGCTCGACGACGCCGGACGCCTCGATCGGCCCGCGCTCGCCGCGATCGTCTTCAACGATCCGGCGGCCCTGAAGGATCTCAACCAGATCGTCCACCCCGCAGTCGGCGCGGAGACCGCCCGCCGGATCGCCGCGGAGACGGACACCGACCACGTGGTCGTCCTCGACGTCCCGCTGCTCGTCGAAACCGGTCGTCGCGGGTTGACCGCGGTGGTCGTGGTGGACGCACCGACCGAGGTCGCGATCGAGCGGCTGGTCCAGCAACGCGGCATGTCAGAGGCAGATGCGCGCGCTCGCATCGCGGCGCAGGCGCAACGCGAGGAGCGGCTCGCAAAAGCGGACATCGTCATCGACAACTCGGGGGATCGAGAGGCGCTCGAGGCCCGTGTCGACGAGGTGTGGCGTCAGCTCCGATCACTGCCACCGGGCGGGACCGTCACACCCCCTCGGTAGCATCGATCAGTGCCTCCGTTCTCGGTCGTCTCCGACTTCGAGCCCGCCGGCGACCAGCCCCACGCCATCGAGCAGCTCGCCGCGGGCATCGAGCGCGGCGATCGGTTCCAGACGCTCCTCGGCATCACGGGCAGCGGCAAGAGCGCCACCATCGCCTGGACCATCGAGAAGGTGCAGCGCCCGACACTCGTGCTCGCGCCGAACAAGTCGCTCGCCGCGCAGCTCGCGAACGAGTTCCGAGAGTTCTTCCCCCACAACCGAGTCGAGTACTTCGTCTCCTACTACGACTACTACCAGCCCGAGGCGTACATCCCGTCGAGTGACACCTACATCGAGAAGGACAGCTCGATCAACGACGAGATCGACCGCCTGCGCCACGCGGCCACCGCCGCGCTCCTCACGCGTCGAGACGTGATCGTCGTGGCCTCGGTGTCGTGCATCTACGGGATGGGCAACCCCGACGAGTATCGCGGCAAGCTCTTCGTCGCCCATGTTGGCGAGGAGCGCGATCAACGTTCGATGCTCCGACAGCTCGTCGACATGCAGTACGAGCGGAACGACGCCACCCTCGGGCGCGGTCGGTTCCGGGTGCGGGGCGACACCATCGAGCTGCATCCCGCGTACGAAGAGACGGTCACGCGCATCGAGCTCTTCGGCGACGAGATCGAACGCATCACGGTCGTCGACCCGCTCACGGGCGAGCAGATCAGCGAGCTGACCGAGCTCATAGTGTTCCCGGCCACGCACTACGTCGCCGGCGATGAGATCATGCGCACGGCAGTCATCGGCATCGAGGCCGAGCTGCAGGAGCGGCTCGCGTGGTTCGAGGCGAACGGCAAGCTCCTCGAGGCCCAACGGCTGCGCATGCGCACGCAGTACGACCTCGAGATGATCCAGGAGGTCGGCTACTGCAACGGCATCGAGAACTACTCGATGCACATCGACGGCCGGCACTACGGCGAGCCGCCGTACACCCTGATCGACTACTTCCCGAAGGACTTCCTCCTCGTCATCGACGAGAGCCACGTCGCGGTGCCCCAGCTGCACGCGCAGTACGAAGGCGATCGCAGCCGAAAGGACACGCTCGTCGACCACGGCTTCAGGCTGCCGAGCGCGCGCGACAACCGGCCGCTCCGGTTCGAGGAGGTCATGGAGCGGCTCAACCAAGTCGTGTTCCTCTCCGCGACCCCCGCCCGCTACGAGCTCGAGGTGTCGAGCCAGGTCGTCGAGCAGATCGTGCGGCCGACCGGCCTCGTCGACCCTGAAGTCGTCATCAAGCCGACCAAAGGCCAGATCGATGACCTTCTCGAGCAGATCAACCAGCGAGTGATCGCGGGCGCGCGCGTCCTCGTCACCACGCTCACCAAGAAGATGGCCGAGGACCTCACCGACTACCTCCTCGAGCTCGGCGTGCGGGTGCGCTACCTCCACAGCGAGGTCGACACCGTGCAGCGGATCGAGATCCTCCGGGATCTCCGTCTCGGCGAGTTCGACGTGCTCGTCGGCATCAACCTGTTGCGCGAGGGCCTCGACCTTCCCGAGGTCTCGCTCGTCGCGATCCTCGACGCGGACAAGGAGGGCTTCCTCCGCAGCCAGACCTCGCTCATCCAGACGATGGGTCGCGCCGCTCGCAACGTCGACGGTCAGGTGATCATGTACGCCGACTCGGTCACCGACTCGATGACCCGTGCGATGTCCGAGGTCAACCGTCGCCGCCATCTGCAGCAGATCTACAACGAAGAGCACAACATCGACCCACAGACGATCCGCAAGGCCGTCACCGACATCCTGGCCCACCTCCGTGGCACTGAAGGGGCGCCGATGCCCGGCCGCGACCGCCGGTCCCGCACGCGTGACCGCACCCGCTCCGACCTCTCCGAGCTGCCGCACGACGAGCTCGCACGGCTGATCCGAACGCTGGAAGAGGAGATGAAGGAGGCGTCGGCTGACCTTCGCTTCGAGTACGCCGCCCGCCTCCGGGACGAGATCCACGATCTCAAGCGCGAGCTGCGCGAACTCGTGTAGCCGGGGGTGCCTCGGCCGATAGAGAGGCAATGACTACCGTCGCGCCCGTGGTCGAGCGCTCCCAGGTCGCCGACCCCGCACGCTGGACCGAGCGCACGCGGCTCGTGGTCGCGATGGTGCTCGTGGGGTTCGTCACGCTCACAGTGGCGTGGCTCGGAGATCCGCGAGCCGCCTCATTCTCCGATGCCGGTGGTCGGCTGGCCACCGTGAAGACGATGGCCGAGCATGGGAGCTGGGTGCCCGACCTCGGGTACTGGGCCAAAGATCTCGATCCGCTCGCGGCTGCCCACCCCATCTACGGCACCTACCCATACGGGGAGCACTACGTCGAGGTCACGAGCGTCCCGCTCGTGGTCACCGCCCGACCTTTGTGGCAGCTCGGCGGCGCGCCCGCCGTCGCCGTCCTCCCGGCTCTGAGCGTCGTCGTGGCCGCGTACGCGGCGCTCCGCCTGGCCCGGTGGGCGTCAGGGCGCTCGGGTTGGCTCGCGTTCTGGTTCGTCGGGGTGCTGTCGCCGATCCTGTTCTACGGAGCCGACTTCTGGGAGCACGCGCCCGGACTCGCGCTGGCGCTCCTAGGGATCGCGCTGATCTTCGAAGGTGGCGTCCGCCGAACGGTCCTCGGAGGGCTTCTGGTCGGCGTGGCCGGCATCATGCGCCAAGAGATGCTGCTCGGCTGCGTCGCGCTCGCGGTCGGGGCGGTGTGCGTGCCGGTCGAACGCACACGGTCGTTGCGTCGATGGCGTGAGCTCGTGCTCGGCGCAGTGGCGTGCGGGGCGACGCTGGTCTTGAACGCCTTCGTGGAGCGAGTGTGGTTCGGAGAGGCGACAGGCTCAGCGCGCGTCGCCGGTCGGGCCACGCTCGGACTCGAGCTCGCGAATCGCAGTCGCGACGCGATCGTGACGACCATGGGTGTGTTGGCCAACGAGTACTGGCTGGCAGTCGTGATCGGCGTGGTGATCAGCCTCGGCATCCTCCTCATGGCGGCGGCGGCCGCGGACTCGACGTCGACGCCGATGACCGGCGTCGTCGGCGCGGTCATCGCGTGGGGTGGCCTCACGTGGCGGTTCGCGACCTACGGGCTGTCCATGGTGCCCGGCCTTCTTCCCGCAGCCCCGGTCGCGGCGCTCGGCCTCTTCGGCAAGCGCACACCCCGCGAGTCGGTGCTGTTCATCGGAGCGCTCGTCGCCTTGCCCGCGACGTGGATGACCCAGTGGGTGGGTGGGCACGCACCTCAGTGGGGAGGTCGGTACGTTCTGCTGCCGACCACGCTCCTCGTCGTGCTCGCGGCCTGTCAGGCGCGCCGTCTCGGACCCCGTCCGTTCGTTGTCGCCATCGTCGCCCTGGGAGGGGCGATGAGCCTCGTCGGCGTCGTGTGGCACATCGAACGCACACGAGAGGTCGCCAGCTTCGCGGCGGACGTCCTTGCGGTTCCTCGGGACGTCGTGATCGTCAGCGATGCCGGCTTCTTCGGGAGCGAGACCGGCGGCTGGTATCAAGACCATCTTTGGCTCGAGGCGCGGCACGCCGATGCCAAGACCGCGGACGAGCTCGCGACACCCGCGGATGTCGCAGCCACCGTAGAGCTCGCCCGGCAAATGGGTGCTCAGCGGATCGATGTGCTCGACACGTTGGACGACCCGCTCGAGCGTCTCGACGAGAACCCCGACTACCCGGGCTTCCGCTTCGAGACAGCGCGAACCACGAACTTCCTGTGGCTCGACGTGGTGATCCGGCGGTACGTGGCGTCCTGACCGTACATCTGTTCGGAACCGCCGCGGCGGCGGTACGATCGACGGAATGGCCGACACGCTCGTCGTGCGGGGCGCCCGAGAGCACAACCTGAAGAACGTCTCGATCGAGCTGCCGCGCGATCGACTGATCGTCTTCACGGGGCTGTCGGGCTCGGGCAAGTCCTCGCTCGCGTTCGACACCATCTATGCCGAGGGCCAGCGCCGTTACGTCGAGTCCCTGTCTTCGTACGCGCGCCAGTTTCTCGGCCAGATGGACAAGCCTGACGTCGACTTCATCGAAGGGCTGTCGCCGGCGATCTCGATCGATCAGAAGTCCGCGTCGCGCAACCCCCGGTCGACGGTCGGCACCATCACGGAGGTGTACGACTACCTGCGGCTGCTCTACGCGCGCATCGGCGTGCCGCACTGCCCGAATGACGGCACCCGCGTCGAGCGCCAGACGCCACAGCAGATCGTTGACCGCGTGCTGCAGCTTCCCGATGGCACGCGCTTCCAGGTGCTCGCGCCGGTCGTGCGGGGCCGCAAGGGGGAGTACGAGTCACTCCTCGCCGATCTGTCGAGCCAGGGTTACGTGCGGGCGCGCATCGATGGCGAGGTCCGCGACCTCGCCGACATGATCGGTGACACGCCCAAGCTGGCGCGCTACGAGCAGCACACGATCGAGGTAGTCGTCGACCGGCTCGTTCGCCGCGACGGCATCGAGCGACGCCTCACGGACTCGCTCGAGACAGCGCTTCGTCTCGCCGAAGGCGTAGCCGAGGTGCAGATCATGCCGAAGGGTGCCGAGGAGGACGAAGCCGAGATCCTCACGTTCAGCCAGCACCTCGCGTGCCCGAAGTGCGGCACGTCGTTCGACGAGCTCGCGCCCCGCAACTTCTCGTTCAACTCGCCCTACGGCGCGTGTGAGACCTGCGACGGCCTGGGCACGACCTTCGAGGTCGACCCCGAGCTCGTGGTGCCGAACCCCGACCTTTCGCTGAGCGAGGGCGCGGTCGCTCCGTGGGCCGGTGCTCGCACGCAGTACTTCACCCGGCTCGTCGCGGCCGTCGCCGACGAGCAGGGCATCGACATGGATGCTCCGTGGTCGAAGCTGACCAAGGCGCAGCAGAACGTGATCCTCCACGGATCGAAGTCGGGCACGGTGCAGGTGCGTTACAAGAATCGCTACGGCCGTCAGCGCTCGTTCCAGACGAGCTACGAGGGCATCATCCCGTTCCTGCGGCGCCGCCACACCGACGCCGAGAGCGACTGGGCGCGCGAACAGGTCGAGGGGTACATGCGCGAGGTGCCGTGTCCCGCATGCGACGGCGCGCGACTCCGGCCAGCGTCGCTCGCGGTCACGATCGACGGGCGCAACATCAACGACCTGTGCTCCTTGAGCATCGGCGAGTCGGCCAAGGCGCTCGCTTCACTCGAGCTGAGCGAGCGCGACCGCATGATCGCCGAGCGTGTCGTGAAGGAAGTCAACGCCCGGATGAGCTTCCTGCTCGACGTCGGGCTCGACTACCTCTCGTTGTCGCGCTCAGCGGGGACGCTCGCGGGCGGTGAGGCGCAGCGGATCCGCCTCGCGAGTCAGATCGGCAGCGGGCTCGTCGGCGTGCTGTACGTGCTCGACGAGCCGTCGATCGGGCTCCACCAGCGTGACAACCGTCGGCTCGTCGACACGTTGGTGCGGCTCCGCGACCTCGGCAACACAGTGCTCGTGGTCGAGCACGACGAGGACACGATCCGCGTTGCCGACCATGTGGTGGACATCGGGCCGGGCGCGGGGGAGCACGGCGGCGAAGTCGTCCACTCCGGGACGGTAAAGGGCCTGATCCGCAACAAGGACTCGGTGACCGGCCAATACCTCGCGGGCAAGCGGTCGATCCCGGTGCCGGCCAAGCGTCGTGTCCCCGGAGAGGAATGGCTCGTGATCCGCGGGGCCAAAGAGCACAACCTCCGCGACATCGACGTCGAGATCCCACTGGGCTGCTTCGTCGCGGTGACCGGAGTGTCGGGCTCGGGGAAGTCGACGCTGGTCGGTGAGATCCTCCTCAAGTCGCTGATGCAGAGGATCTACAAGTCGAAGATGCCACCCGGTCGGCACAAGAAGATCGAAGGCATCGAGCACCTCGACAAGGTCATCGACATCGACCAGTCACCGATCGGCCGGACGCCACGCTCGAACCCCGCGACGTACACGGGCGTGTTCGACCACATCCGCCGGCTCTTCAGCCAGACACAAGAAGCGAAGGTGCGCGGCTACTTGCCCGGCCGCTTCTCGTTCAACGTCAGCGGTGGCCGGTGTGAAGGGTGCGCGGGCGACGGCACCATCAAGATCGAGATGCACTTCCTCCCCGACGTCTATGTGCCGTGCGAGGTGTGCAAGGGGGCCCGGTACAACCGGGACACGCTCGACATCACGTTCAAAGCGAAGAACATCGCGGACGTGCTCGACCTCTCGTGCGAGGAAGCGGTCGACTTCTTCGCCAACCAGCCGGCGATCGCGCGTCACATGCAGACGCTGGTGGACGTCGGCCTCGGCTACATCCGGCTCGGGCAGCCCGCTCCCACCTTGTCCGGCGGGGAAGCGCAGCGCGTGAAGCTCTCCTCCGAGCTCGCCAAGCGCTCGACCGGTCACACGATCTACATCCTCGACGAGCCGACGACCGGCCTCCACTTCGAGGACGTCCGCAAGCTGCTGACCGTCCTCAGCCGACTCGTCGACCAGGGCAACACAGTCCTCGTGATCGAGCACAACCTCGACGTGATCAAGACGGCCGACTGGATCATCGACCTCGGCCCGGAGGGCGGCGCAGGGGGAGGCACGGTCGTCATCGAGGGCCCGCCCGAGGTCGTCGCGGCGACGCCGCAGAGCTACACGGGCCAGTTTCTCGGGCGCCTCCTGTCTGCGTGACCTGCCGCCCTACGTCACCATGGGCGACCACTCAGCGTGAACGGGCCGTCCGGCTCATTGCGCAGAGTGGCCGGCCGATGCAGAAAGAGTGACCATGGGATACGTGGCGCCGCCGCGGCGCGGCCAGCGAGCCGGCCGATGAGGCGCCTCGCCCGCCCGCTGCTCTACCTCGGCGTGGCGGGTGCCGTCCTGGGCTTCAGCAAGATTCATGCCGTTCGCCACGACTACGACTACACGGCGTCGAGCCGCCTGGCGTGGTCGATGGGGTACATCGCTCTGCTGTGCATCGCTGCGTACGCGAACGGGCTTCCCGATGTGCCACGCGATCGGCGATCGGCGCTCGTGGCCAGCGTCACGGCTAGCGGCATCGCATGCCTCTCGGTGTCGGTCTTGCAGCTCGTCGAGGGTGACGCGTTGTTGCCTCGCTTTGTGGTGTTCGGCTCGGCGATTGTGCTGGTGCCCTGGTTCCTGGTGTGCTGGGCGCTCAGCGCCGATCTCCACTCGCTGGGCGAGGACCGAGTCGTCGTGATCGGCGAGCCGACCGAGGCGGCTGAGCTCCGAGCGGAGCTCGCCGGGCATCCCGAACGGCCCGCAACCATCATTCGCTCCCGCCAGCCTGAGTCGATGCATCCGGCCCGGGGGACCTCGACCCGGCCGCTGGTCGACGAGGTGACGAACCTCGGTGCTGATGTGCTCGTGCTCAACCGCGACGCCCAGGCAGACGAGACGCTCGTTGGTCAGGCGGCGATACTGCACGAGTCCGGTGTGCGGGTGCGGACCCTGTCGCTGTTCTACGAGGAGTGGCTCGGCAAGCTGCCCGTGGCAGAGCTCGAGCGCATGTCGCTGATGTTCGACATCGGTGAGGTGCACCGCGTCCGCTATGGGCGGACGAAGCGAGTATTGGACGTCGCGATTGCCGTACCTGCTGCGGTGGCTCTCATCGCGATTGTTCCCTTCGTATGGGCCGCGAACCTGGCCGCAAACCGGGGCCCGCTCTTCTACCGACAACGCAGGATCGGCCGGTGTGGTCGTCCGTTCACGATCTTCAAGTTGCGGACGATGCGTCCCGACTCGGGCGAGTCGACCTGGACCGCGGAGGACGACCCTCGTGTGACTCGGTTCGGTCGGCTCCTACGCAAGTCTCATCTCGACGAGCTCCCGCAGGTGCTGAACATCTTGCGCGGTGACCTCTCCGTCGTCGGCCCGCGACCGGAGCAACCGAAGTACGTGGACGAGCTGGTCCAGAAGCTTCCGTTCTACGAGTTCCGGCATCTCGTCCGACCAGGGCTGACCGGGTGGGCCCAGGTCAAGTACGGGTATGCGGGGAGCGAGACGGACGCGCTCGAGAAGCTGCAGTACGACTTCTTCTACTTGCGCCGTCAGAGCCTGGGACTTGACGCCAGGATCGTCGGACGCACTCTCCGCAGCGTCCTCGGCCACGGCCGCTGACGCCCCGTGTCAGCCCTCGGGCCGGCCGACCGCGAGGACCGATCGGAGCGCAGTCAGCGATGGCAGCCTGAGGTCGCGGTCTGACATCACGGCCGGCTGAGCCGGCCACACGACGCCCACGTCGGGATCATCCCATCGCACCCCCGTCACTGACTCGGGGGCATAGCCAGCGGAGATCTGGTAGTGCACCTCCGACCCGGGTTCGAGGGTCAGGTACCCGTGAGCGACGCCCGCTGGGACGTACAGGGCCTGGCCTTCTGATTCGTCGAGCTCATGCCCAACCCACGTGCCGAACGTCGATTGGTCCACGCGTACATCGAGGAGCACGTCGAAGATGCGGCCTCGCGTGCACCGCACGAGCTTGACCTCCTCGTGCGGTGCGCGCTGCAGGTGCAGGCCCCGGAGCGTGTGGCGCCGTTCATTCCACGAGGTGCTGCATTCGGTCACACGCGCGGTGAGGCCGGCGTTGGCGAACTCCTCCTCCGAGTAAGTGCGAGCGAAGAAGCCTCGGACGTCGTGGCGTCGCTCCTGCTGCACCAGGAACGCGCCGGGCAGACCGGCATCTCGGAGGATCACTGCACCTCCTGGATCGCGGGCACTGCGACGACGAACTTTCCGGCCCAGGTCCGCACGACGGCCATCTGCTCCACGATCTCCTGTCGGAGGTTCCACGGCAAGATCAGCACGAAGTCCGGCCGATCGGCGACCAGCACGGCTGGGTCGAAGATGGGCAGATGGCTGCCGGGAAGCACGCGGCCTTGCTTGTACGGGTTGCGGTCCACGACGTACTCGACGCGGGTGGTGTCGACGCCGGCGAAGTTCAGCAGCGTGTTCCCCTTCGCCGCGGCCCCGTACGCGACGACGCGGCGACTCGAGGCTCGCGCCTCGTCCAGGAACACGATGAGATCGTCACGACACGTAGCGGCTCGATCAGCGAAGTCGCGAAAGCCGTCGGTGTGGTCGAGATGCCAGTGGCGCTCCTCGTCGAGCACGTCGCCGACGGCAGACGTTGGAGTGCGGCCGCTGGCGGACGACGCTGCCTGCACCCGCAAGCTGCCCCCGTGCGTGTCGAGCCTTGTGACGTCGAAGACCTCGAGACCGTGACGCCGGAAGCACTCCGTGATCGCAAGGAGCGAGAAGTACGAGAAGTGCTCGTGGTAGATCGTGTCGAACTCGAGGCCCCGAACGAGCTCGAGCAAGTGCGGCACCTCGACCGAGACGACTCCGTCGTCGGCCACGAGCAGGGCGAGCCCGGCGACGAAGTCGTTGAGATCCGGGACGTGCGCCATCACGTTGTTCCCGACCACGAGGTCGGCCGTGCCTCGCCGCGCGACGAGGTCTTTCGCCACGTCGGAGCCAAAGAAGCAGACTTCGGTCGGCACGCCCGCGTCGATGGCCGTCTGCGCCACGTTCGCCGCGGGCTCGATGCCGAGACAAGGGATGTCGCGCGCGATGACATGTTTCAGCAGGTAGCCGTCGTTGCTCGCGATCTCGACGAGGAAGCTCGTGTCGTCCAGGGAGAAGCGCGCGACTGAGTCTTCAACAAAGCGTCGCGCGTGATCGACCCACGTCTCGGCATAGGAGGAGAAGTACGCGTAGTCGCCGAAGATCTCGGCCGGCGCCACCACGTCGTCGACCTGCACCAGGTAGCAGTGAGTGCAGAACCGAGCGTGGAGGGGATACGAGCGTTCGCGCGACACATCGGACGCATAGATGTACGCGTTGCTGAGGGGCTGCTCGCCGAGATCGATGACCGTGTGCTCGAGTCGTGCCCCACACGATCGGCACACCGGGCCGTTCATCTGCCCACCAAAGCGCGGTAGCGCGTGATCTGATCAGCGCAAAGGGCCGCGACATCCCCCCTGGCCTGCGACGTCCGGAACCACTCACATGTCCACTGCACGGCCGAGTCGAGGTCGAGAGCCGGCCGCCAACCCAAAGTCTCCGCCGCGAGGGTGGCGTCAAGGGGCAACGTGGCCGCCTCGGGGCCCGGACGCGCGGCAGTCGGCTCCCAACGTCCCTCGCCGAGCTCGCGAAGCACGGCCTCGACGAGATCACGAGCCGTGCGCTCGCCGCTCGGGCTCGGGCCGAAGTTCAGCGCCGGGGGGAGCGACGGGTCGGCAGCCAACCGCTCCACGTAGGTCAAGTAGCCGAAGACCGCATCGAGGACGAACTGCCACGGTCGAGTGGACTCCGGATGTCGGAGTCGCACGCACCCATCGGCCTCGAGAGCTCTGAACACATCTGGGAGCAGCCGATCCGGGGCGACGTCGCCGCCACCGATGACGTTGCCAGCACGCGCCGAGACCACGCGGATGTCGCGCCCCGCGAGGAGCGAACGCCAGCACCCGACGACGAGCTCGCAGGCAGCCTTGCTGCTGCTGTAGGGGTCGCCGCCTCCGAGGGAATCGCCCTCCGAGAACGGTCGGCCACGTCCGTCGTTCGCATAGACCTTGTCGCTCGTGACAACCAGCACTTCGCGGACCGACCGAACATCACCCACCGCGTCGAGGAGGTTGGCGGTGCCAAGCACGTTCGTCTCGAACGTACCCAGCGGGTCTGCGTAGCCGACCGACACGACCGCCTGGGCGGCAAGGTGGAACACGACCTCCGGTTGGACCTCGATGACTGTCGCTCGGAGCGAGTCCCGATCCCGGATGTCGTGGATCCGCGAGTCCACCCGGGACCCGACGTCCGCTGCGTCGTAGATTCCGCCGCGCACCGGCGGAAGGGCGACACCAGTCACGTTGGCGCCGAGCTCGGAGAGCACCGCTGCGAGCCACGCGCCCTTGAAGCCGGTGTGCCCAGTGATCAGCACGTCGCGTTCCCGCCAGAAGCGGGCGTCAGCCGTCATGTCACGCTCCGTTCCGGAACCGGTTGCGGAGGCTCCGCGCGCGCGCTTGGGCGCGGGTCGCGACGAGACCGGCGAAACGGACGAGCAGCAGGCCTGCGCACTTGGAGGCGAGGGTGATTCGTCTCGGCAGGCGCAATGGCCGATACAGATCCGAGCCGATTGCGATGTCCTCGAACACCCAATAGACGATGGCCAGCAGCGGGACGTTGGCTTGGACGGGCCCTAGCCCGAGCCCACGAGCGACGTGTCGCAAGCTGGTGGTCATGCCGCCGGCGCTGCGATGGATCGCGACCTCGTCGATCACCCGCATCTGACCCAGGAATGCCAGTGCGGCGACGTGCAGCCAGTCGTTACCCATCCTGTTTCGCAGCGGTTCGACCTGCCGATCCGCCGAGGTGCGCACCAGGCCGTAGAAGACACCGTTACGGATGACAGACCGGAAGTACGCGATCACACGCCGGGAGGGGTCCTGGTCGTCGATCGTGACCGACTCGTCACGGAATGTCGGCACACCTGGCGCAGGGTGGTACATCGCACGGCCGGCGACCACGGTGGCGTCGGGGTGTTCGCGGAACACCTCCAGGCAGCGGGACACGTAATCGACGTCCAGCCAGTCGTCGTCACCGAGGAACATCATGTACTCGCCGTGTGCCACGTCCCGAAGAGACTCGAAGTTGCGAGTGGGACCGCAGTTTTCGTCGTGACGCACGACGCGGAGTTCCGGGTGGCGCATCGCGTAGCGCTGGCAGATCGAGGGTGTCTCGTCACTCGATGCATTGTCCGAGACGACGATCTCGATAGGCCGATGGCTCTGCGCAAGCGCTGAGTCGAGCGCGGCAGAGAGCTGGTTCGCACGGTTGTAGGTCGGCACCAGGATCGACACGAGCGGTGCGGGGAAGCAGCCGGGCATTGCTCTCATCTTGTCGGTCGCTCGAGGTGCAAGGTGAGGATCCTGCCCTCCCGTAGGCTCGCTCCGAGAGCGCACCTGCTATGCCCGACGCACCCGCCCCTCAGCCGTTGTCTTCGTCGCTCTCCAAGCGCTGGCGCGCGACGACGGTCCCGTTCTTCCTCTTGCGGGCATCAGGCCAGGCAGCCGAGTTCGCGGGGTGGATCGTCTTAGCCCGTCGGCTCGGCACCAGTGGCTTCGGCGAGCTGTCGGTCGCGTTTCTTCTTTGCCGCTATGGCGGTCTCGTCGCGGACTTCGGGGTCTCGGTGCGAGGCGTCCGCGACGTCGCCGGAGGCCACGGGGGGGCGCACATCAGGTCGCTCGTCCGCGTCCGGACTCGAGTCACCGCACTGCTGGCGATCACCTACTGCGCGCTTGTCGCTGCCACAGGGCACGTCGAGTTCGTCCCCCTCGTGACCGTCCTCATGGCGTTGGGGCTCAATCGAGATTGGCTCGCACTCGGGCGTGAGCGGGGCGGTCGCGCCGCGCTGCCCAGCGCGGTGCAAGGTCTCGCACTGTTCGCGGGGGCGTTGGCATTTCCGCTCGATCGGCCCGCCGCCGCTCCGGCCTTCGCCTATCTCGCGGCGCTCGTCCTCTCGCTCGTGCTCAATCGCCTCCCGGCCGATGACGGCGGGCATGTGCAGATCGACGCGTGGATGCTCGCGGCTCTCATCGCGAACCAGGTGCTTTCGACGGCGGACACACTTCTTCTGGCGTGGCTCGTGTCGGCGTCCGATGCGGGGATCTACGCAGCGGTGTACCGAATCCCCAACGCGTGGCTCGCGCTGCTATCGATCTTGCGGTGGGGGCTCCTCCCGGTGGCGACCAGCGTGGTGAGTGAGGGCCCCGAGCGCGCCGCCGCCCTTCGAACCGCGACGATGCGTTGGAGCGCACGTGCTGGCGTCGCGCTCGCGGTGCTCGCGGTGCCGACAGCGCTTCTGGTGCCGGTCGTGTTCGGGTCCGCCTTCTCTTCGGGTCGCCTGCCACTCGTGATTCTGATGCTCTCGACCGCGGTCATCACCGCCTCGGCACCGCTGCACGACCTGATGCTTGCGCTCGGAGGCGACCGGCCCTATGCGCGGTACCTCATCGGTGCGGCGAGTCTCAACCTCTTGCTCAACTTCGCGCTGATCCCGGCGGCCGAGATGAACGGCGCCGCATTCGCCACGCTCGCCGCGAACTGCGTGCTCGCGCTCCTCCTCTGGGTGGCGGTCGACCGGCGGATGGCGGCCGGTGCCGCGTCAGCGTGAGGCGCGCTCCTCGGACGCACTCAGGAGACCCGCCGCCCAACCCGCCCAGCGCTCCGCCGTGTATTCCGACGCCACGTGCGCACGGGCCGCTGCTCCGAGCCCGGACCGCCCAGCGTCATCCTCGAGGAGGTCCACGATGTGCGCGACGAACGCTCGCTCATCCGCCGCGAGGGCGGTCGGGAAGCCCGGCGCCAGCCCGGCTTGCGCAGCGGGCGAAACCACCTGGGCGAGGCCGAACGCGGCCGTTTCGAGGATCTTGATCTGGATGCCACTCGCGTGGAGCAGGGGCACTACCCCGAGTCGCGCCTTTGACAAGACATCGCGCAGGTCGGCGAAGTCGGCGATGAGCGTCCAGTCCCATCGACGCGTCAGCTCGATGACGCGCTTGGTCGGATGGGCGCCGGCGAGCAGCAACGACGTCGAAGGGTGCACCGCCATCAAGCGGGGCCACATCCGGGCGAGCGCCTCAACTGCCTCGAGGTTCGGGGGATAGCTGAGGTTCCCGAAGAACACGAGATCGTGCCCCGGCTGGCCGCCGTCCGGAACGAGGGGGGTTGGGATCTCGATCGTGATCGGGATCCAGTGCGCCCCGAGATGCTCGGCGTCGCTCCACCCTGCTGCGATCCGCGTGACCGATGACGCCACTGGCTGTCTCTCGAAGCGGCGCGTCGACCAGGCCAGAGCGCGATACATGACCCGGCTGGGACCGGGCCCGGCGATCATGGAGCGGTCGCGATAGCTCGTGCTCAGGCAATCGACGAGGTCGAGGACGGTCACCCAGGGCCCGCGGCTGATCGCCGGGTGGTAGGCGCGTCCGGTGACGCACAGCACGACGTCGGGCCGGACCGACTCGAGATGACGTAGGAGGCGCCGGCGCGACCATGCCAACGATTCGGGCACTGCGGCGCCGCGTGCGAACGACACGACGTCGATGTCCAGCACATCACGAGGTCGTGCCCGGAAGTCCCGAAGCAGTTGCGCCTGGACCACCTCCGCGCCGGCGCGCTCGAAGATCATCTCGAGGGACGCGACACGCTTGCCCTCACCCATCCCCTGCGGACGACCGAGTGAGATGAGCATCACGAGTGGCTGCATCCTGCTCATGCCCCGCTCCGACTCGCCGATGGGACAACACTATGGGCGTGGATCACGTCAGTCCCCGAGACTCGCGACGATTGGCCTCCCGATGAAGGCAGTGATCCTCGCCGGCGGTCTGGGCAGTCGGCTCAGCGAGGAGACACAGGTTCGACCGAAGCCGATGGTCGAGATCGGCGGCCGGCCGATCTTGTGGCACATCATGAAGACTTACTCGTTGTTCGGCGTGAACGACTTCATTGTCTGCCTCGGGTACAAGGGCTATGTGATCAAGGAGTACTTCGCGAACTACTTCCTACATGCCTCAGACGTCACGTTCGACCTCGGCCGAAACACGACCGAAGTGCACCACGCGCAAGCCGAGCCGTGGCGAGTGACGCTGGTCGACACCGGTGAGAGCTCGATGACGGGCGGTCGGCTTAAGCGAGTCGCGGAGCACATCGGTGACGCAACGTTCTGCCTCACCTACGGCGACGCGATCGCCGACATCGACATCGCCGCGCTCGTCGCCTACCACAAGACCTCAGGGCTCCGCGCCACGGTCACCGCTGTTCAGCCGCCCGGCCGCTTCGGCGCGCTCGTGATCGACGAGCAGCAGGTGGTCGGTTTCGTGGAGAAGCCCGACGGCGATGGTCAGTGGATCAACGGGGGATTCTTCGTCCTCGAGCCCTCGGTGGTGGAGCTCATCGATGACGACCAGACGTCATGGGAGAGCGAGCCGATGGCTCGGCTCGTCTCGGCCGGGCAGCTCGGTGCCTATCGCCATCGAGGTTTCTGGCAACCCATGGACACGCTCCGCGACAAGCACCAGCTCGACCAGCTCTGGGCCGAGGGTCGTGCGCCCTGGTACCGATGGTGACTCGGTTTCCTCAAACCGAGCGTCTCGACACAGGCAGGATCGCCGTCACTGGTGCGACAGGGTTCATCGGGAGGCACGTACTCGCCGAGCTCGAGCGTCGAGATGTCTCACCGGTCATCATCGCACGCCACCCCCAACCTCATCTCGCCCACCAGGTCGTCGTGTTCGACGTTCGTCATCCGCCTGACGCGGCCTTCAAGCAGATGCGATGCCCTGGCACGCTGCTTCACCTCGCTTGGGGAGGATTGCCGGACTACCGCTCTCCGTCGCACCTGGAGCAGGAGCTGCCGGGCCATCTGGGCTACTTGTCGGCACTCGCCGAGTCGGGACTCCGCAACCTCGTCGTCGCCGGTACGTGCCTGGAGTACGGGATGCAGATGGGCGAGCTGAGCGAGGCCAAGCCGGCATCACCGACCGTCCCTTACGCGATCGCCAAGGATCGGCTCCGACGCGGTCTCGAAGCTCTCACTTGCCGATCAGCCTTTTGCATGACGTGGGCTCGCATCTTCTACACGTTCGGCGACGGCCAGGCGCCCAGCGCGCTGCTTTCCCAGCTGAAGGCGGCAGTCGCAAGAGGTGACCGTGTGTTCGACATGTCGGGAGGTGCGCAGGTGCGCGACTACCTGCCGGTAGAGGAGGTCGCGCGCGAGCTCGTCGACCTGACGCTTACGGGTGCGGACAACGGCGTCGTCAATGTGTGCTCGGGTCATGGGGTGACAGTGCGCGAGCTGGTCGAGGGTTGGATCGCCGAGCAGGGCTGGGACATCGAGCCGCGGCTCGGGCGCTACCCATACCCTGACTACGAGCCCATGTCATTTTGGGGTGACCGATCGAAGGCAGACCGTCTTCTGCGAGCCAAGGTGCGTGATGACGTCATTTGACGAAGAGGTCGCTGGGCGCGTGCGCCAGAACGGGAACGACGACGAGCTGCTTCGCCGTGCTCACGACTTCATGGAGTCGTCGCTCCGAGCCCGGTACTCGTACAACTTCTCCTGGCTCGGCCGGCCGATCATCCAGTACCCCCAGGACATCGTCGCCGTGCAGGAGCTCATCTGGCGGATCCAGCCGCGAGTGATCGTGGAGACGGGCATCGCCCACGGCGGTTCGTTGATCCTGTCCGCATCGATGCTCGAGCTGAACGCTGCGTGCGGCGGACCTGCTGATGCCCGGGTCGTCGGAGTCGACATCGAGATCCGACCCCACAACCGGGCCGCCATCGAGAGCCATCCGATGGCTCGGCGCATCTTGATGATCGAAGGCTCGAGCACGGATCCGGCCGTGATCTCGGCGGTGGAGCGAGAAGTCGACGGGCTCGCGCCCGTCCTCGTCCTGCTCGACAGCAACCACACCCATGATCACGTGCTCGCGGAGCTCGAGGCGTACGCGCCTCTCGCGTCGGTCGGCAGCTATTGCGTGGTGTTCGACACGATCATCGAGGACGTCGCGCCCGAGCTCCTCGGGGATCGCTCGTGGGGGGCCGGCAACAGTCCGAAGACGGCGGTACGTGAGTTCCTACACACTCACCCGAACTTCGAAATCGACGTCGATGTCGACCGCAAGTTGGCGTTCAGCGCCGCGCCGCAGGGCTACCTCACCCGGGTGTCGTAGCAGGGGGGTCGGCGCCCCGGTTCTCGAGGAACCAGGCATAGGTCGACTCGATGCCCTCGCGCAGCTCGATCGACGCCTTCCAGCCGAGGGCGTTGATGCGGCTGACGTCGAGCAGCTTGCGAGGGGAGCCATCGGGCTTCGACGCGTCGAACACGAGCTCACCGTCTGGGTGCACGACGTCGCGCACGGTCTCGGCGAGCTCGCGGATGCTCAGGTCGACACCGGTGCCCACGTTGATGTGCAGATCGCCCTCGTAGTGGTCCATGAGGAACAGGCAGGCGTCGGCGAGGTCGTCCACATGGAGCAGCTCGCGACGGGGGGTGCCGCTGCCCCAGACCTCGACCTCGCGGACACCGGCGACCTTCGCGTCGTGGAACTTGCGCATGAGAGCGGGCAGCACGTGGCTGCTCTGGAGGTCGAAGTTGTCGTTCGGGCCGTAGAGGTTCGTCGGCATCGCCGAGATGAAGTTGGCGCCGTACTGGGCCCGGTACGACTGGCACAGCTTGATGCCGGCGATCTTCGCGATCGCGTAGGGCTCGTTCGTCGGCTCCAGCGGACCGGTGAGCAAGGCCTCTTCGGTCATGGGCTGGTGTGCGTCTCGTGGGTAGATGCACGAGCTGCCGAGGTAGAGGAGCTTGTCGGCCCCCGACTGATAGCTCGCCTCGACGACGGTTCCGTGGATCATGAGGTTGTCGTAGATGAACTCGGCCGGCCGGGTGCTGTTCGCGAGGATGCCGCCGACCGTTCCCGCGACGAGGTACACGTACCGCGGACGGTGATCGCGGAACCAGTAGTTCACCGCGGCCTGATCGCGCAGATCGAGCTGGGCGCGGGTCGCGGTCAGGACGTTCGTGTACCCATGCGCTTCGAGCTTGCGCAAGATGGCCGACCCGACCAGGCCTCGATGGCCGGCGACAAAGATCGGTGCATCCTTGGAAACGGCGGAGTCCACGTCAGCACGCTCCTGCGATGAGTGAGCGCTCAGCGTACCGCCGCGCTCTCACGTGATCGCGAGCATCCGTTCGAGCGCGACCTTTGCCGCGTCCGCCGTCGCGCCGTCGACCGTGATGCGGTTCACGACGTTGCCTTCGACGAGGTTCTCGAGCACCCAGCAGAGGTGCGGGGCATCGATGCGGAACATCGTGGAGCACGGGCAGACCAGTGGGTCGAGCGACACGATGGTCTTGCCGGGGGTCTCGGCGTCGAGTCGTTGCACGAGGTGGATCTCAGTCGCGACGCCGACGACTGATCCCGCGGGTGCGGCGTCGACGGCGCGAATGATGAAGTCGGTCGACCCGACTTGGTCGGCTTTCCCGCAGACCTCGTAGCTGCACTCTGGATGGGCGACGACGATTCCGTCGGGGTGCGCCTCGCGGAACGCGTCGATGTGCTCGGGGCGGAACCGCTGGTGTACAGAGCAGTGCCCACGCCACAGGAGGAAGGTCGCCTCCTTGCAATCGGGCTCCGTGAGCCCTCCGCGATCCAGACGTGGGTTCCACACGCGCATGTCGTCGTGCGTATAGCCCATCGCGAGACCGGTGTTGCGCCCGAGATGCTGATCGGGGAAGAAGAGCACCTTGCTCCCGCCCGCACCGCCTTCGGACTTCGGTCGGAACGCCCACTCGAGGACCGCGCGCGCGTTGGTCGAGGTGCAAACCGCGCCACCGTGCGTGCCGACGAACGCCTTCAGCGCGGCCGACGAGTTCATGTACGTGATCGGCACGAGGACGTTGATGTCGATCACGGCATCGAGCGCTTCCCACGCCTCCTCGACCGAGTCGATGTCGGCCATGTCAGCCATCGAGCAACCGGCGTTCAGGTCGGGGAGGATCACCTGCTGGTGGTCACCCGTGAGGATGTCGGCGGACTCGGCCATGAAGTGCACGCCGCAGAAGACGATGAACTCGGCATCCGCGCGCTGCTGTGCGAGCACGGACAGCCGGAAGGAGTCGCCGCGGGCGTCGGCCCAGCGCATCACCTCGTCGCGCTGGTAGTGGTGACCGAGGATGAACACGCGGCTGCCGAGGGCGTCTTTGGCCGCGCCGATGCGCCGCGCGAGGTCATCGGGATCAGCACCGGTGTACCCCTCCGGCAGCGGGGTCTGGATCCGCAACATGCTGGGTTGTCCTCCCCTTTGGGGACAGGCGCTGGTTGACGGCCGGTGGGGACAGCCTGGTCGCCCTCCACGGGGATGTCGGCCCCAGAGCTCGATATGACGCCGGAGACCAGGCCGGCGTGATGCCAAGTGTACGCGGATCGGCCTCGTTCAAGGCAGGCTGAGCAGCGATGGTCGAACGGCCGCCCGCGGGCACGATCCCCGACGCCCCCGGCTCCTATCAGTTCAAGGACCGCGAGGGGCGAGTGATCTACGTGGGCAAGGCCGCGTCGCTGCGCAGCCGGGTGGGGAGCTACTTCCAGGACCCGCGGGGGTTGGCGCCTCGCACGGCGCAGATGGTCGCCGCCGCGGAGAGCGTCGAGTGGATCCAGGTGCGCAACGAGGTCGAGGCCCTCATGCTCGAGTACAGCCTCATCAAGCAGCATCGTCCCCGGTTCAACGTGCGGCTGCGCGACGACAAGAGCTACCCGTTCCTCGCCGTCACCCTCGACGACGAGTGGCCGCGAGCGATGGTGATGCGGGGCCGCAAGCGGAAGGGCGTCCGCTACTTCGGGCCGTACGGGCACGCCTACGCGATCCGCGAGACGCTCGACATGCTGCTGCGGACCTTCCCGATCCGGACATGCAGCGACAGCAAGCTCCTGACCCACCAGCGCCTCGGACGGCCGTGCCTGCTGTTCCACATCGAGAAGTGCAGCGGCCCGTGCGTCGGTGAGATCGACAGGGAGGCGTACGACCGGCTCGTCGCCGATCTCTTGAGCTTCCTCGACGGTGACACCGAGGCGACCGTTCGTCGCCTGACCGCCGACATGAGGGAGGCCGCGGACGGCCTCGAGTTCGAACGGGCGGCGCGCCTGCGCGACCGGCTCACCAGCGTCACGAAGGCGATCGAGCGCCAGCAGATGGTGGCCGATCGCAACGAGGACCTCGACGTCGTCGGCATCGCCGACGACGATCTCGAAGCTGCAGTGCAGGTCTTCTACGTCCGCAAGGGGCGAGTCGTCGGTCGTAAGGGCTTTGTCGTCGACAAGGTCGAAGAGCTCTCGGTGGACGGTCTCGTCGCGAGAGTGCTCGAAGGCCTCTACGGCGAAGAGCCGGCACTCGGCGTGCCGAAGCAGGTGCTCGTGCCGAACCTCCCGGAGCACCTCGACCTGTACGACGAGTGGCTCACGATGATGCGGGGATCGCGCGTGGTCGTCCGGGTCCCGCAGCGCGGCGACAAGCGCGCGCTTCAGGAGACCGTGACCCGCAACGCCAAGGAAGAGTTCATGCGGCACCGGCTCAAGCGCGCGTCGGATCACAACAGCCGCGCCCGCGCTCTCAACGAGCTGCAGGATCACCTCGGCCTGCCCGAGGCTCCGTTGCGCATCGAGTGCTACGACATGAGCCACATCCAGGGCACCGACTACGTGGGTTCGATGGTGGTGATGGAGGACGGCCTCCCGAAGAAGAGCGACTACCGGCGCTTCAAGGTGAAGGGCGTGGCCGGGAACGACGACTTCGCGGCGATGGAGGAGGTGCTCACCCGCCGCCTCACCGCGTACCTGGCCGACCGGGACCGCGAGCGACCGGTGACGGGGAAGCCCGGTCGATTCTCGTATCCGCCACAGCTGCTGCTCGTCGACGGCGGCAAGGGTCAGCTCGGTGTGGCGGAGCGCGTCGTGCGCGATCTCGGCCTCGAGGACGAGATCCCCATCGCGGCGCTCGCGAAGCGGTTCGAGGAGGTGTATGTCCCCGGGCACAGCGAGCCCGCTTGCGATCCCTCGACAGAGCGAGGCGTTGTACCTCCTCCAGCGACTTCGCGACGAAGCGCACCGCTTCGCGATCGGCTTCCACCGCGAGCTGCGCGGCAAGCGAATGACCAAGAGCGTCCTCGATGACATCCCCGGTCTCGGACCCACCCGGCGCAAGCGCCTCGTGAAGGAGCTGGGCGGCGTGGAGAACGTGAAGAGGGCCGACCTCGAGACGCTGCGGTCCCTGTCGTGGCTCCCGGACACGGTCGCCGAAGCCGTGCACGCCAAGATCCACCTGCCCGCGTCCGCGTTCGTGAGCGGAGGCGACGAGCTCTGGGAGGTCCACGCCCGGTGGTGGCAGGAGGGGTTCACCGACGGTGCCGACCCCGAGTACACCGAGCAGATCCTCCCGCTCGCGTCCACGCACCTTGCCGGCGCGGAGCGGGTGCTCGACGTGGGCTGCGGCGAAGGGCAGGTCGCGCGCCTCGCGTCCCGCGGCGGGGCGTCGCTCGTCGTCGGGGTGGATCCGACCGCGGCGCAGGTCGAGGTCGCACGGGAGCGCGGTGGCGGTGTGCGGTACGGACAGCGCTGCGGCCGCGGTCGTTGCCGTTCGCCGACGCGGCGTTCGACGCGGTCGTCGCCTGCCTCGTGTTCGAGCACATCGATGCAGTCGACGACGCCCTTCGCGAGGTGGCGAGGGTCCTCGTCGACGGCGGGCGCTTCCTGTTCTTCCTCAACCACCCGCTGCTGCAGACGCCGAACAGCGGTTGGATCGACGACCAGGTGCTCGACCCTCCCGAGCAGTACTGGCGCATCGGGGAGTACCTCGTCGAAGACCGGACGATCGAAGAGGTGGAGAAGGACGTCTTCATCCCGTTCATCCACCGGCCCCTCAGCCGGTACGTGAACGCGATGGCGTCGAGCGGTCTCGTGATTCGACGCATGGAGGAGCCCGCGCCGCCGCCCGGCTTCCTCGCACGGGCGTCCGAGTACGCGGCAGCGGCGACGATCCCCCGATTGCTGTTTCTGTTGGCAGAGAAAGACGCGAGACCCTCGGAAGCCGTCGGTACCCTTGAGTCGTGAGTGAGTTTCTCGTCGTGACCGGCTTGTCCGGGGCGGGGCGCTCGCAGGCGGCGGTGACACTCGAAGACCTCGGCTGGTTCGTCGTCGACAACCTTCCGGCGACCCTCATCCCGACGATCGCCGACCTCGCCGGCGCGCCCGGTTCGACCATCGGCCGGGTCGCGCTCATCGTCGGCCGTGGTCCGAACCCGGGCGACGTGCTGCCCGCGCTGACGCAGCTCAAGGCCGGCGGCCACCGGGTGCGCATCCTTTTCCTCGACGCGCCGACCGACGTGCTCGTGCGGCGGTACAGCAGCTCGCGTCGTCGCCATCCGCTCGCCGACGACGTGGGCTCGCTCACCGACGCGATCGAACGCGAGCGTCTGCTGTTCGAACCCGTGAAGGCCGACGCGGACGTCGTCGTCGACACCGGCGACCTGAACGTGCATCAGCTGCGCGACCGGCTGCTCGCGATCTTCGGCGGCGAAGCGCCCGCGCCCGGCATGCAGACGACGATCACCTCGTTCGGCTACAAGCACGGACTCCCGCTCGACGCCGACATGGTCCTCGACTGTCGCTTCCTTCCCAACCCGTACTGGGACGAGGCCCTCCGCCCGCAGTCAGGCCTCGACCTCGAGGTGCGGACGTTCGTGATGCAGCAGGAGGCGACGAACGAGTTCCTGGGTCAGCTCGACTCGCTGCTGGCCCTCCTGCTGCCCGCGTACGTCCGCGAGGGCAAGAGCTACCTGTCGCTTGGGTTCGGCTGCACGGGCGGCCAGCACCGGTCGGTGGTCGTCGCGGAGGAAGTCGCACGACGCCTGCGCCAGCACGGCTACCAGCCGGTGGTCGTGCACCGCGACATCGACAAGTAACGTCGGCCTCCTTCGAGACGGGCCCTTTGGCCCTCCCCCCAGCGTTTGCAGCGAGGAGAGTGGACGGCATGGCGGTTCGCGTTGGCATCAACGGCTTCGGGCGCATCGGACGCGGGTTCTTCCGGGCCGCGAAGGCCTCCGGGGCCGACATCGACCTCGTCGCGGTGAACGACTTGGGCTCGGTCGAGACGATGGCCCACCTGCTCAAGTACGACTCGGTGATGGGGCGCCTCCCTGACGAGGTGCGGGTCGTCGACGATGGCATCTATGTGGCCGGCGACCTCCTCAAGGTCCTCGCCGTCCGCGATCCGAAAGAGCTGCCCTGGGGCGACCTCGGTGTCGATGTGGTCGTCGAGTCGACTGGCCTCTTCACCGACCGCGACAAGGCCGCCGCTCACCTCGAGGGTGGGGCACCTCGCGTCATCGTGTCCGCGCCGAGCAACGGAGCCGACGCCACCTTCGTCGTGGGTGTCAACGACGACACCTTCGATGCCGTGAACCATCTCGTCGTGTCGAACGCGTCGTGCACGACGAACTGCTTCGTTCCGATGATCAAGGTGCTCGACGACGCGTTCGGCGTGGAGAAGGGTCTCATGACCACGGTGCACGCCTACACGGGCGATCAGATGCTCGTCGACGGCCTCCACAAGGACCTCCGCCGGGCGCGGGCCGCAGCGATCAACATCACGCCGTCGTCGACTGGCGCGGCGCGGGCCACGGGTCTGGTGTTGCAGGCGATGAAGGGCAAGCTCGATGGCACCGCGCTCCGTGTGCCGGTCGCCGACGGGTCGATCACCGATTTCGTCGGTGTCCTCCGCCGTGACGTGACTGCCGCCGAGGTCAACGAGGCGTTCGCGAAGGCCGCTGCGACCGGCCCGCTCGCAGGCAAGCTCGTCTACTCGGACGAGCCACTCGTGTCGAGCGACATCGTCGGGTCGCCGGCCTCGTGCACGTTCGACTCAGGGCTGACGATGGCACTGGGCAACCTCGTCAAGGTGCTCGGTTGGTACGACAACGAGTGGGGATACTCGAACCGTCTCGTCGACCTCGCCCTGATCGTCGGCGCCGCCAACCACTGATCGCCCAAGCCCTCGATGAAGATCCCCCTCCTCGAGGACCTGCCTGACGTGGCGGGTCGGCGTGTGCTGCTACGTGCCGACTTCAACGTCCCGCTCGAGCACGGTGAGATCGTCGACGACCTGCGCATCCGTGCAGCCTTGCCAACGATCGAGTGGCTCACTGCGCACGGCGCCCAAGTCACCGCGTGCAGCCATCTCGGACGCCCGAAGGGCAAGCCCGACGATCGGTACTCGATGGCGCCGGTGCGCGCGCGCCTCGCCGAGCTCGCGCCGGGCGTCGATCTCATGGAGAATCTCCGCTTCGATCCGGGCGAGGAGACCAACGCCCCCGCGTTCGTCGAGAAGCTCGTCGCAGGCCAGGAGCTCTACGTCGACGATGCGTTCGGCGCCGCGCACCGCGCGCACGCGTCGATCGTCGGGCCGCCGCGCACGTTGCCGAGCGCCGCGGGGCGGCTTCTCGCGAGCGAGGTCGACGTGTTGCTCGGCATGCGCGACCATCCGCGACGCCCGTTCGTCGCGGTTCTCGGCGGGGCAAAGGTGAGCGACAAGCTCGGCGTCATCGACGCGCTGCTCTCAGTGGTCGACTCCCTCGTCGTCGGCGGTGCGATGTGCTTCACCTTCCTCGCGGCACAGGGAGCAGCCATCGGAGACTCGCTTTTCGAGCCCGACCAGGTCGACGCGTGCCGCCGCCTGCTCGAGGCAGGCAAGGCGATCCACCTTCCCTCGGACATCGTTGCGCTGTCACCCTCCGGTCAGGTCGCGACGTACGGCACTCGGCTCCCGGACGGATGGAAGGGTTACGACATCGGGCCCGGCACCGCGGCCGAGTTCGCCGATGTGATCGCGGACGCGAACACCATCTTCTGGAACGGCCCGATGGGCGTCTTCGAGGACGAGCGCTTCGCCTCGGGCACCCTCGCCATCGCCCATGCGGTCGCCGACGCGCACGGGTTCTCGGTCGTGGGCGGTGGCGACAGCGCGGCCGCGCTCGCGCGGTTCGGCCTCGCCGATCGCGTCGACCACGTCTCGACCGGGGGTGGCGCGTCGCTCGAGCTGCTCGAGCTCGGTGACCTCCCGGGTCTCGCGGCGCTGCGTGAGGCGCCGAATGCCCGCTGACGGGCGCAAGCCGCTCATCAGCGGCAACTGGAAGATGCACCTCAACCACTTCGAGGCCCTCCAGACGTTGCAGAAGCTGCACTACAAGCTGACGAGGGCCGACTACGACGCGGTCGATGTGTCGGTGCACCCCCCCTTCACCGATCTGCGCACGGTGCAGACAGCGATCGAGTCGGACCACATGTCGCTGATCCTCGGCGCTCAGAACTGCCACTACGAGGAGAAGGGCGCGTTCACGGGGGAGGTGGCCCCGGGGATGCTCGCCAAGCTGCAGGTGCGGTACGTGATCGTCGGGCACTCTGAACGCCGACAGCTGTTCGGCGAGAACGACGAGATGGTCAACCTCAAGGTGAGAGCGGTCCTCGCGAACGGGATGACGCCGATCATGTGCGTGGGGGAGACGCTCGAGGAGCGCGAGGCAGGCGGCACCGAGGCCCGAGTGCTCGGCCAGCTGCGGGCGGGGCTGTCGCGCGTCGACAAGACGGCGATCGGGACGATGGTTGTCGCGTACGAGCCCATCTGGGCGATCGGCACCGGCCACACCGCGACGCCGGCCGACGCCCAGGCCGTCTGCGGCGCGCTCCGCGCCGAGACCGCGGCGATCGCCGGTGCCGACGCGGCCGCGACGATCCGAGTGCAGTACGGCGGGTCCGTGAAGGCGGTCAACATCGCGGAGCTGATGGCCGAGCGCGACATCGACGGGGCGCTCGTCGGTGGCGCCAGCCTCGACCCCGACGAGTTCGCCGCGATCGCGCAGTACCGCCTCCGCTGACATCACGTCAGAGGTCTCGCGGCGTCACGGCGGCAGTCGTCAACAACCCGTAACGCGAGGGTCCTGCAGAGTGCGCGAACCCCTCTGCTAGGGTCGAAATCGGCCATCCGCCCTGGAAAAGGGGAGGTAGGACGGGTGCGCTCGCAAACCCAGCGGTCGAACGCCGGCACGAATGCCGGGCGGTTCCTGCCGGGCGGATCACGTGTTCTGAGGCGGGTCTCCGCTGCAGAGGGAGGCGTGCTCCAGCTCCCCACGCACAGACCAGGAGGTCCATTTCGTGAGACGAACCCCGAGGAGCTTCAAGGCTCTCGCCTTGCTGCTCGGTCTCGGCCTCTTCGCCGCAGCGTGCGGCGACGACGGCGGTAGCAGCAGCAATACCACCGGCGGAGGCGCCGGCACGACAGCGTCGGGCGGCGCGGGCACCACCGCGGCGTCCGGCGGCGAACGCACGCCCACCGGCGGCACGATCACCATCGGCGCCGAGCAGTGGCCCGAGTGCATCAACGTCGTCACCCAGTGCGGCAACTCGTCGTGGATGCAGTGGACGATCATGACGCCGACGATGGCCGGCGCGTGGAAGACCACGAACGACGGCTCCTACGCCGCCACGTCGGTGCTGGCCGAAGAGCCCACGCTCGACAACGGTGGCATCACCGAGGATCCGTTCACGATCACGTTCAAGATCAACCCTGACGCGACGTGGGAAGACGGCTCGCCGATCACCTCGAAGGACTTCGAGTTCACGTGGCGGGCGACGTTGGACACCACGGGCTCGCTGAGCACGACGGGCTACGACCAGATCGACTCGGTCGACACGACTGACCCGGCGACGGCCGTCGTGAAGTTCAAGACGAACTACGCGGCCTACAAGAACCTCTTCTACCCGATCTACAAGGCTGCGGCCTTCCCGGCGGGCGAGACCAACCTCGAGAACGAGATGGTCGACACGGTCCCGTTCTCCGGCGGCCCCTTCATGATCGAGGCGTGGAGCCCCGAGCAGCTGACGCTCGTCCCGAACCCGAACTACTGGGACAAGACGCCAGACCCCGCTCGTGGACAAGGTCGTCATGGTTCCCCTCGAGGACACCGACACCGAGATCAACGCGCTGCTGTCCGGTCAGGTCGACATGATCTACCCGCAGCCGGCCGCGGGCACGGACCAGCGCCTGGGCGACCCGAACGTCAAGTTCACGATCGGCTACCTCTCGCAGTACGAGAACCTCTGGATCCAGCAGAAGACCGGTCCGTTCGCAGACCCGATCCTGCGCCAGGCGTTCGTGCGCTCGGTCGACACGCAAAAGATCATCGACACCATCTACAAGCCGATCGACCCCAACGCGACGCAGAACGTCTGCATGGTGTGGGTGCCGACAATCGGTGATTGGTGCGACCCGAGCCTGAACGCGGACCTCTACGACCCCGAGGCCGCGGCGCAGCTGCTCACCGACAACGGATGGGCGAAGGGCAGCGATGGCATCTGGGCCAAGGGTGGCGAGAAGGCCAGCATCAAGTGGACCGTGAACACCGGCAACACCCGGCGTGAGAACACCCAGGCGCTGGTGATCCCGGACATGAAGGAGAAGGGCTTCGAGCTCGTCCCCGACAACTCCGATGCCGCGACCTACTTCCAGCAGCGTCTCCCCACGCTCGACGTCCAGCTCGCGATGTACATCAACGTCGCGGCCCCGGACCCGACCGTCACCACGATCATGGCGTGTGACTTCATCCCGACGCCGGAGAACCCCTCGGGTCAGAACGTCGAGCGGTTGCTGCAACGAGGAAGCCACCAAGCTGATGCACGACTCCGACGCCGAGCTCGATGAGAGCGTGCGCGTCGACGAGATCCATCAGATCGGCCACCTGATGGCGGATGACTTCGTCATGGTCCCGCTGATCCAGTTCCCGCAGATGGCCGCCTGGCGGACCGACCGCATCGACGGCCCGATCGACTCAAACGTCAGCAACTACCTGAGCGCTTTCGCCAGCCTCTACGACTGGAAGGTCGTCAGCTGACGCGACGGCAGTCGTAACGAACGAAAGGAGGGGGCGGCGCCGGCGTTCTGGCGCCGCCTCCTCTATCTTTTCGTCGGGGAGGTACAGATGGCCAGGTTTGTCATCAGACGGATGCTGTGGGCAATTCCCATCCTGATCATCGCGAGCATCCTGGTCTTCGTGGCGGTGCGATCCTCCACTGACCCGGTCGCGGCGCTGGCCCGAAATCCCCGGGTGAACCCGCAGCAGGTCGACGAGTATCGCCAGTCAGCTCGGCCTCGACCGGTCGCTCCCGATGCAGTACTGGACCTGGCTGAAGGGCTTCGTGACCCTCGACTGGGGCCAGTCGCTCTCCTCGCGACGTGACGTCGCGCCTGACATCCAGACGCGCCCTCGTCAACACGATCGTCCTCGGCAGCTTCGCCTTCATCATCACGATCACCGTCGGCGTGACCGTCGGCATCATCTCGGCGCTGCGGCAGTACTCCAAGTTCGACAACCTCGCGACGGGTGCGTCGTTCATGGGTCTTTCGATCCCGCCGTTCTGGTTCGCCTTGATCCTTCAGCTGTTCTTCGGGGTGACCCTGACGAAGTGGTTCCACCTGCACGAACCGTTCTTACCCGTTGCGGGTCTTTACCCCCCGGGCCATGAGGGCTTCGATCCCTGGCTCCGCATGAAGTTCATGATCCTGCCCGCGATGGTGGTCGCGGTCCAGGGCATCGCGATCTACAGCCGATACATGCGCTCGTCGATGCTGGAGGTCATGAACTCCGACTACATGCGCACGGCGCGGTCGAAGGGCATCAGTGAGAAGCGGGTGATCGTGCGCCACGGGCTCCGGAACGCACTGATCCCGCTCGTCACCTACGCCGCCCTCGAGCTCGGGGCGATCGTCGGCGGCCTCGTCATCACCGAGGCGATCTTCCAGTATCCGGGCATGGGCCGCTTCTTCGTGAACGCCTACTCGAACGGCGATTACACGCAGATCCTGCCGTGGATGATGATCGTGGTCTTCTCGGTCATCTTCTTCAACCTCCTCGCCGACCTCACGTACGCGTGGCTCGACCCGAGGATCCGTCTTGACTGACCTCCAGTCGGACCCGCTCGTCGGAGAACAGGCAGCGGTCCAAGGAGCTGTCGGCCGCGTCGTCCCGCACGAGATCATCGACGCCGAGGCCGAGCAGGTTGCGCCGATCTCGCTGTCGCCGGGCCGGCTGGCGTGGAACAAGTTCCGCCGCCACAAGCTCGCCATGGCCAGCGCGATCTTCCTGATCTTCATCAGCTTGACGGCGATCTTCGCCCATCAGATCGCGCGATATCCCTATGAGGCGACGGGCGTCGGGCCGGTCTTCGAGGGGCCGACGACCGCGCACTGGTTCGGCACCGACGCGATCGGCCGCGATCTCTACAGCCGGGTGATCTACGGCGGGCGCATCTCGCTCGCCGTGGGCTTCTCGGTCGCGATCGTCGCGACGGTCATCGGCACCGTGGTCGGCGCCGTGGCGGGCTACTTCGGTGGCAAGCTCGACAACTTCATCATGCGGGTCACCGACCTGTTCATCGCGTTGCCGCTACTGGTCATCCTGATCCTGATGCGCAACCTGCCCGAGCGGCAGCCGTGGGCGCAGAACATCATGGGCAACGCCGGCAGCATCAGGGCGACCGTCTTCATCCTCGGTCTCTTCTTCTGGATGCCCACCGCGCGCATCGTCCGCGGCGTCGTGCTGTCCTTGAAGGAGAAGGAGTTCGTCGAGGCCGCCCGTGCGCTCGGCGCGAGCGACAAGCGGATCATCTTCCGGCACCTGCTCCCGAATGCGGCCGGCCCGATCATCGTCACCGTGACGCTCAATGTCGCCGCGGCGATCCTGACCGAGTCGGCGCTGTCGTTCCTCGGCTTCGGTGTGAACCCGCCCGTTCCGACCTGGGGCAACCTGCTCGCGGACAGCAAGGGCTACTTCAGCATCGCTCCATGGCTGGTGTGGTTCCCTGGCCTGACCGTGGTGATGGTCGTGCTCGCCGTGAACTTCATGGGTGACGGCCTGCGCGACGCGCTCGACCCGAGACAGCAGCGAGTCGGCTGATGAGCATGATCGCGGCCGACCCGGTCGGCGGCACGCCCCCTGGGGGCGGGTCGACCGGCGCGGTTCTCGAGATCGAGGATCTGCACGTCACGTTCAAGACCGAGGACGGCCCGGTGTACGCGGTGCGCGGCGTCGACCTCGCAGTGCACGAGAGCGAGGTGCTCGGCGTCGTCGGCGAGTCCGGCTCCGGCAAGTCCGTGACCATGCTGGCCGCGATGGGACTTCTCCCGAAGTCCGCGACGATCACCGGCTCGGTGAAGTTCCGCGGTCACGAGCTGCTCGGCATGGAGCAGAGCGACGTCCGCCGCTTTCGCGGCTCGAAGATCGCGATGATCTTCCAGGATCCGCTCACGGCGTTGAACCCGGTGCTGAAGGTCGGAGATCAGATCGCCGAGGCGGTCCTCGCGCATCAGGACGTGTCGCAGCACGAGGCGCAGGCGAAGGCGATCGCCATGCTCGACCTCGTCGGCATCCCGCAACCCGCGACCCGGTCCGAGCAGTACCCGCACGAGTTCTCCGGCGGCATGCGCCAGCGGGCGATGATCGCGATGGCGATCTGCAACGACCCCGAGGTGCTGATCGCCGACGAGCCGACGACTGCGCTCGACGTCACGATCCAGGCCCAGATCCTCGAGGTGATCCAGGAGGTCCAAGAGCTCACGAAGTCCGCGGTCGTGTTCATCACGCACGACCTCGGTGTCATCGCGCGCCTCGCGACCCGGGTGCGGGTGATGTACGCCGGACGCAGCGCCGAAGTCGGCACTGTGGACGACATCTTCGAGAACCCCGGCCACCCGTACACAGTCGGGCTCATGACCTCCATCCCGCGGGGAGACGGCAGCCGCCTGAGGCCCATCCCGGGATCTCCTCCCAACATGCTCGCGCCGCCGTCCGGATGCGCATTTCGCCCGCGGTGCGCGTACTCGGCGGAGATCTGCGAGGTCGAGGTGCCTGCCCTTCGCTTGGTCG
The DNA here is from genome assembly GCA_963708175.1 of uncultured Acidimicrobiales bacterium. Classification (GTDB taxonomy): domain Bacteria; phylum Actinomycetota; class Acidimicrobiia; order Acidimicrobiales; family DATKAS01; genus DATKAS01. The sequence goes on along the minus strand of CAVPSD010000018.1, from coordinate 1,473 downwards.
GCAAGCACGATCAGCTCGCGGCGTGTCACTTCAGCGAGCAGCTGATGGGCCACTGGGACATCGACTCGTGAGCGCCCTCGTCGAGGAGTCGACGGTCGCGGAACCCCCCGCGCACGCGCCGGTGCTCACTGTCGAGCACCTGGTCAAGGACTTCAACGTGAAGACCACCGAGGGGATGAAGACGGTCAAGGGCACCGTCCAGGCGGTGTCCGACGTCTCGTTCTCGATCGACGCGGGTCAGACCCTCGGCCTCGTCGGCGAGTCGGGCTCGGGAAAGTCGACCGTCGGTCGTTGCGTCCTGCGTCTCATCGAGCCGACGTCCGGCTCGGTGCGCTTCAAGGGCAACGAGCTGACGACGCTCGCGAAGCGGCGGCTACGCCAGCTCCGCCGTGAGATGCAGATCGTGTTCCAGGATCCCTACGCCTCGCTCGATCCGCGCATGACGATCGGCGCCGCGATCGCCGAGGCGCTGGTGATCAACAAGGTGCCGGGCGACCATCGGGCACGCGTCGAAGAGCTGCTCGCGCTCGTCGGGCTGAACCGACATCACGCGAACCGGTATCCGCACGAGTTCTCAGGGGGGCAGCGCCAGCGTGTGGGGGTCGCCCGTGCCCTCGCGCTCGACCCATCGCTGCTCGTGCTCGACGAGCCGGTGTCCGCGCTCGACGTGTCGATCCAGGCGGGCGTCGTCAACCTGCTCGAGGATCTGCAAGACCGCCTCGGCCTGGCGTACCTGTTCATCGCCCACGACCTCTCGGTCGTGCAGCACATCTCGGACACGGTCGCGGTCATGTACCTCGGCAAGCTCGTCGAGGTGGCCTCGTCGAGCGATCTCTACAACAAGGCGGGCCATCCGTACACGCAGGCCCTGCTCTCCGCCGTGCCCCATCCGAACCCGACGCGAGAGCGCAAGCGCAAGCGGATCGTGCTGCAGGGCGACGTGCCCAGCCCGATCAACCCGCCCAGCGGCTGCCGTTTCCGGACCCGGTGCTGGAAGGCCCAGGAGATCTGCGCGACCGAGGAGCCGGCGCTGATCGACCGTGGCCAGGGGCATCCCGTGGCCTGCCACTTCGCCGAGGTCGCGGCCGAAGTCGTGTGATCGTCCCCGACGGGTAGGCTGATCAACCGTGCTCACCGCCCTCGTCGCGATCATCGACGTCGCCGCTGCCCTGGTGATGGTCTTCCTCGTGCTGCTGCACAGCGGCAAGGGTGGGGGGCTGTCCGACATGTTCGGTGGCGGCATCGGGTCCGCGGCGATGGGCTCGACGGTGGTGGAGAAGAACCTCGATCGCATCACCGTCGTGGTCGCGCTGGTCTTCATCTTCTGCACCGTCGGTCTCGGCCTGCTCGTCGACTGACGGGCCCGGGCTTCGCTACAGTCATCGCCCCACGTCGGAGTGGCGGAATAGGCAGACGCGCTAGGTTGAGGGCCTAGTGCCCGCAAGGGCGTGGGGGTTCAAGTCCCCCCTCCGA
>CAVPSD010000017.1:0-446224 GCA_963708175.1 uncultured Acidimicrobiales bacterium | reverse complement strand
CGCGGTCGCACTTGATGCACTCGCCGCGCATCGAGATCACAGCGCCCCGGTCGCATCACATTCGCGACACACGGCGTCGCGGTACTTCGGAGGCGACGAAGCGCTGACCGAGCAGTTGCTCGCGCTGGCGACGGAAGTGCTCGGCGCGGTCGAGGTCGCCGGTCGTTCCCGTCGTCGGTGTCGCTGACGACGCGTTCGCTGCAAGCGGCGCGGTGCGCCGACGGTGCACCGGCGCGCGTGATCGCACCGCGCACATCGGCCGCGTTCCTCGCGCCGCTGCCCACGACCGCGTTCCCCGTCCATCGAGCCCGACCTTCGCTTCGAGGATCTTCGTCGACCTGCTCGCCCGTCTCGGCATCCGCACGCTCGGCGAGCCGCGGCCTTGCCAGCCGATCGACATCTCCGCTCGGTTCGGGCCGCTCGGCGGCGCGCTCGCCCATCGGCTCGCGACAGCCGCGACGGACCGCTGCTCGACGAGCGTCCGGTGCCGGCCCGATCTCGCCATCGTGGCCGACGACCCTCCGGCGGAGCGCGTCGACCACGCCACGTTCCGTGGCCAAGGCACTCACCGACGAGCCGACCCGCCTCGACACCACGGCTTGGCATGAGCACGCACATGGCCGTCGAAGCCGAGACCGGGCACGGCGAGCGTCTGCGTGCGGTTGTGGCGGCGCGAAGGGCCGCTAGCGCCACAGCCGTCGCCGAGCACGCTCGCTGGGCCAGCTCGACGGCTCGCTGCGCTTCCACGCCGCCGAGACCGAACAAGCCGACATCTCATTGCTCCGCCTCGTGCCCGACGAGGTCGGTGCTGCTCGTGGCCGTCGGATCGGGGTTCTGGGGAGGCCGCACGCTTCAAGCGCACAGCAGCCGTGCGCTCGCGCGTGCTCGGCCTGCTCGGCGTCGATGCGGTCTAGCTTCCCGAAGTCCGCGGCGGTGGCTCGCCGCCGGGCGCGTCGCACTCGTGCCCGTCGGTCTCGCCGAGCGGGGCGGATGATGGCGACGGCACCCGACACGCATGGCCCGGGCAGCATGCCCGCCGCCGTTGCCCACGGCATGCACGTGGCTCGCCGTCCCGCCGATGTGCGTGACCGCCACGGCGAACCTGGTCGTCGTCAGCGTCAGCGGCTCGTCGGCGGCCGCCGCAACGATTGGCTCGGACGGACGCAGGCCGGAACGATCGAGGCGTGGTCAGGGCCGTAGGATCTCGACGAAGCGATGATCAGGGCGCCGAGGAGCATCACCGTCGCGCCGGCATGCAGATCGTCGTGGCGAGCGGTCGGCGCCTACCTGCTCGTGCTCGAGCGCGGCGAATGGGCGATCGAAGCGGCCTATGACTGATCAGGCAGGCACGCCGATGATGCGAGCGCGGTGCGCATCGCCCACGACGCTCGCCGACCGTCGGCTCAGCCGCGAGCGAAGGGCTGCCAGGGTTCACGAGCGAGCGCCACGCGTCGTGTTCGATCACCGGCGCGTCGTGCCGCCGTACACGACGACGTCGCAGCACGTCCGAACATCGTGGCCCAGTCGGTGCCGGCCGGAGGGTCGGGCGCTGAGAAGGTGACCCCGATCGCTGCGCCCTCGGCGTCCAAGACGATCGGGCTCCTCGATCGAGCCGGCCCGGGATCGCGGGTGGGTCGTCGCTGTTTCGCGTTGCCGGCACCGGGCGCGACCCGCTCGAGGTCGTCGAGCACAGCGAGCGTCGACAGGTCGCCGCAGTGCACGACGAGATCGACGCCGTCGAGCGCTGTCGCGATGCGGCGCACACTGCGGGCCAGTCGCAGAGGTTGTCGTGAGTGTCGGACACGAGGCCGATGCGCATGACGCGATACTCGCGAATTGGCGTGGGCGCCGCCCTCTGAGGGCGGGAGCCGCGCCACTTGGGCAGGGCTCGGGGATCGCGAGTGGAAGTGGCGCGAATCTCGCCCCGATATGGGCGGAATTCGGCGTCATTTGGGGGAGGGCCAGATTGCGGGCGGGGTGCCGTGGGCTCGGCCCCGGACGCCTCTCTGGACGAGTCGAACATGTGTTCGACGTAATCTCGATCCCATGGGGTCTCGGCAACCCGCAGGTCCCGTCGGTTCGAGCTCGAGCAACGGCTCTCCGATCGGGGGCCAGATGGTCGTCCTCCGGGGTCGCCGCCATGGACGAACGCCGGCGGCGACAGCCCCGCATGGTTCGCGCAAGCGCCAGCCCTACAAGCCTCCGGCGAGCCTCGAGCGTCGCACCGACGTGGTGCCCTACGCGGAGCTGCACCTGCCACTCGAACTTCAGCTTCCTCGACGGCGCGAGCCATCCGGAAGAGCTCGCCGAGGAAGCGGCGCGGCTCGGTCTCGAGGCGCTCGCGGTCACCGACCATGACGGCTTCTACGGCGTCGTGCGCTTTGCGGAAGCGGCGCGTGAGGTCGGGCTGCCCACGGTCTTCGGCGCGGAGCTGACGCTCGGGGCGACGACACCACAGAACGGCGTGGCCGACCCCGAGGGCGCACATCTGCTCGTGCTCGCTTCTGGCCCCGACGGTTAGCGCGCGGCTCGGACGTGCGATCAGTCACGCGCAGATGGCGGGAGAGAAGGCGCTCCGCGCACGTCGCTCGCCGCGCTCGCCGACGAGAACCGCACGGCTGATGGGCGGATGTCGGGCGACTGGTGGGTGCTCACTGGCTGCCGCAAGGGCGCGGTGCCCACCGCGCTCGTCGAACATGGGCCCGGCGCGGCCGAGCGCGAGCTGCAGCGGCTGATCGACGCGTTCGGCCGCGACCGCGTCGTCGTCGAGCTGTGGGATCACGGCGATCCGCTCGACTCGGCCCGCAACGACGCGCTCGCCGAGATCGCGGCGCGGGCCGTGATCATGTGCGTCGCCACGAACAACGTGCACTACGCGACGCCCGCGCGCCGTCCGCTCGCAACCGCGCTCGCGGCGGTGCGGGCGAGAAGGTCGCTCGACGAGATCGACCCGTGGTTGCCGGCAGGCGCAGGCGCACATCTGCGCTCGGGGGCTGAGCAGGTACGTCGATTCGCGCGCTATCCCGGTGTGGTCGAGGCCGCGGCCGAGCTCGGGCACGCGTGTGCCTTCGACCTCGCACTCGTCGCACCCGACTTGCCGCCGTTCCCGTGCCCGCCTCGCCATGACGAGATGAGCTGCGCTGCGCGCGCTCACGTGGCGAGGCGCGGAGCGTCGGTATGGCCCACGTGGCACCGAGCGGGTGCCCGGCGCGTACGCGCAGCTCGAGCACGAGCTCGGGGTGATCGAGAAGCTCGGCTTCCCCGGCTACTTCCTGATCGTGTGGGATCTCGTGGAGTTCTGCCGGCGAGCCGACATCTACTGTCAGGGGCGGGGCTCGGCCGCGAACTCGGCCGTTTGCTACGCGCTCGGCATCACGAACGCCGACGCGGTGTCGCTCGGCCTGCTGTTCGAGCGGTTCTTGTCCCCTGAGCGTGACGGCCCGCCCGACATCGACATCGACATCGAGAGCGATCGTCGCGGAGGTGATCCAGTACGTGTACGAGCGCCACGGCCGCGAGAACGTGGCGCAGGTGGCCAACGTCATCACCTACCGGGCGAAGTCGTCGGTGCGCGACATGGCCAAGGCGCTCGGCTACGCGACCGGCCAGCAGGACGCGTGGTCGAAGCAGGTCGACGCCTGGGGTCCACTCGAAGCGACCACACGAGCGCCCGAGTCGCACGACATCCCCGAACCCGTGCTCGAGCTCGCCGCGCAGGTCGAGAGCTTCCCGCGGCACCTCGGCATCCACTCGGGCGGGATGGTGCTGTGCGATCGCCCGGTGATCGAGGTGTGCCCGGTCGAATGGGGACGCATGGTCGACCGCAGCGTGCTGCAGTGGGACAAGGACGACTGCGCGGCCGTCGGGCTCGTGAAGTTCGACCTGCTCGGCCTCGGGATGCTCTCGGCGCTGCACTACGCCATCGACTTCATCCGCCATCACCGCGGCTATGAGGTCGACCTCGCGACCATCCCTCAGGAGGACGAGGTCTACGACATGTTGTGCCGCGCCGACTCGGTCGGCGTGTTCCAGGTGGAGAGCCGCGCGCAGATGGCCACGCTGCCGCGTTTGAAGCCCCGAACCTTCTACGACATCGTCGTCGAGGTCGCGCTCATCCGCCCCGGGCCCATTCAGGGTGGCTCGGTGCACCCGTACATCCGGCGGCGGAACGGCACCGAGCCGGTGACCTATCTGCACCCGTTGCTCGAGAGCTCGCTCAGCAAGACCCTCGGCGTACCGCTCTTCCAAGAGCAGCTCATGCAGATGGCGATCGACGTCGCCGGCTTCACGCCGTCTGAAGCGGATCAGCTTCGGCAAGCAATGGGCTCGAAGCGCAGCCGCGAGCGTATGGAGCGTCTGCGTGCCCGCCTGTACGAAGGCATGGCCGAGCGCGGCATCACCGGTGAGATCGCGGATCGCATCTTCGAGAAGATGGCGGCGTTCGCGAACTTCGGCTTCCCGGAGAGCCACTCGGTGTCGTTCGCCTACCTCGTGTACGCGTCGTCGTGGATCAAGCTCCACGAGCCGGCGGCCTTCTGCCGCGGCGCTGCTCAACGCACAGCCGATGGGCTTCTACTCGCCGCACTCGCTCGTGCAGGACGCGACCCGCCACGGCGTGATCGTGCGCACGCCGGACATCAACGCGAGTGACGCGCAAGCGACGCTGGAGCCGTGCGAGGAGTCGCACAACGGCGTCGCGGTGCGTCTCGGCATCGAATCGGTGCGTCATGTCGGCACCGACCTCGCCAAGGCGATCGCCGCCGGCCGCCCGTACTCGAGCATGGAGGACCTCACCCGCCGCACCGACGCGACCCTGCCCGTGCTCGAAGCCCTTGCCACTGCCGGCGCGTTCGGCTGCTTCGAGGACGGTGCGAGTGAGGGCCCGATGACGCGGCGTTCGGCGCTGTGGTCCGCGGGCGCGGTCGGCGCAATCACGCCCCGATCGCCTCGCGGGCGTGGTGCTCGGTGCCGATGCGCCGTCGCTGCCGGGGATAGAGCGCGGCCGAGGTGGCGAACGCCGACCTCTGGGCGACCGGTGTCGCGCCAGAAGGCCACCCCACGCGGTTCGTCCGCGACCGTCTCGACGAGCTGGGCGTGGTGACTGCCTCGCAGCTCGGCGAGGTGGACCACGGCAGCCGCGTGCTGGTCGGTGGGGTCGTGACCCATCGCCAGCGCCCGTCGACCGCGGGTGGCACCACGTTCATCAACCTCGAGGACGAGACCGGGCTGATCAACGTGATCTGCTCGAAGGGATGTTGGGCGCGGTATCGCCGCGTGGCGAGAGGCGCTCCTGCCTTGCTCATCCGCGGCCGCGTGGAGAAGGCCGAAGGCGTGATCAATGTCGTGGCCGAAAAGCTCGAGTCGATGCCCGTCGGCGGCGGGATCCGGTCGCGCGACTTCCGTTGACCGGCCATCGGGGTGGGACCTCTGACCACTCACCGACCGCGATCGCCGTGCCGTCGACCGACCAGGAACCACTCGCACAGCACCGCGCCGTGCTCGCTCACCGCCTCGTCGAGCTCGTGCCACGCCATGAGCTCGGCCTCGGTGAGCGCCGGTGACTCGGGAGTGATCGTCGCGACGACGATCGGGCTGTCGGGACCGGCGGCGCCTGCGAGCAAGCGCACCGTGCTCGTCAGCTCATCGAGGGGGATTTCGCCGTCGATCACCACACTGACGCCGCCGCCGTCGTGGGGCTTGCCCAGGAGCACCACGGTTTGGTGCTCGGGCGGATCGGACGCCGACAGCAGGACGAGATCGAGCGCGTCCGTGCGCGCTCTCGAGCCTTCGCATGGCACTTCTCCTGACCTGGACCAACGTCGGGGAAGGTCGGGGGACGCGGGGAAGTCCGCGGACCACACCGTACAGAGGGGGTGGGACATTCCCGAGGGGTACGGTCGACGGCGATGACGGACATGTCGAACGGGGGAGGGCGGCCGAGCCGGCTGCACCACTACGCCTTCCTGACCAAGGACCAAGAGGCGACGCGGGCCTTCTACGAGGATGTGATCGGCCTCCCGCTCGGTCGCGACGTGGTCAGAGGCCGACGAGATCTTCGGCAAGCACCGCGAGTACTGCCACACGTTCTTCGCGCTCGGCGACGGCAGTGCGCTCGCGTTCTTCCAGTTCGCCGACCCGGAGGACCAGGCGCGCTTCGATCCGGAATTCGTGCCGACGCCCTTCCGGCACATCGCGTTGAATGTGACCGCGGACGTCCAGCGCGGCATCGAGACGCGGCTCGCGGAGTCGGGATGGGACGCACAGCCCCGCGTGGTGAACCACGGCTATTGCCGCTCGCTCTACACGGTCGACCCGAACGGCCTCCGCCTCGAGTTCACCGTCGACGCGGAGAACGCGGATCAGATCACGCACGATGATCGTGAGGCGGACGCCCACGAGACGCTGAGCCGCTGGCTCGCGGGCGACCGCTCGAGCAACAACCTGTATCGCTGAGGAGCGTCAGGACAGTCGCGACTGCCTTCCGCGGATCGGGCTGTACAGGGTGCCCACGAGGAACCCGTAGGTCAGGTGCCACAGCGCGATCGACAGCGGAAGCTTCCAGCCATCGGGCCCGTAGAAGCTGAACAGCCCGAAGCCCTGCTTCGGTGCGTACGCGTACGGCACCAGAAAGCCCATGCTGATGAGGCCGAGCACCAGGCCGTAGATGATCCCCTTCACGATGTCGCCGCCCACTGTGTACGGAAGCGGGAGACGTCCGTAGATGAGGACGGCGTAGAGGATCGTGAACACGACTGCATCGACCATGTGGATCGACTGGCCCGCGAAGTACGACGCAACCGTGCCGTATGCGGTCTGCGGCGCGACGAGGATCCCGTTGAAGAGCGGCCACGGTGTCTGCGGCAAACCGATGCCGATGAAGTAGTAGCCGACGAGCGTCGCCATCTGTGTGGCGATGAGGCCGGCGATCGTTGCTGCGGCGAACGGGTTTCTCGACACGAACGAACGCCACCGGTCACTTGCGGCAAGCGGCCCGTCGAACGTGTCGACGGGCAGCGACGGACTCATTGGGAATGGATGTGTCAGCGACCATGGGTTCCCCCTCCCACGGTGACATCACGAGGATGTCATCGAGAGGAAAGGGTACGACGCCGGCCACGCCCAAACCGGAGCGTTCGGCTGGCGCACGTTGGTCGGAATGCGCACATACGCTGGCGAGCGATGCCCTGGATCCGCACGATCTCGCCTGAGGACGCCACCGAGCGGCTGGCCGAGGTCTACGGCTGGCAGTCCTCGAAGCTCGGTCGTCCGACCGAGTTCACGCAGCTCGGGAGCCTCGATCCCGAGGTCGTGAACGCACGCCTCGTGCTCTACAAGGCGTCAGAGGGTGTCGTCTCGGCGCTCAGCCCGCGGCAGAAGCAGCTGATCGCCTACCTGACCTCGATCCTCAACGCGACGCCGCACTGCGCGTCGCTCTCGCGTCCGCTGCTGGATGACGAGCTCGTCGAGGACCCTCGACGCGCGGGACTACGACGCGCTCGACCCTGTCGACGCCGCGATCGCCCGCTACGTCGACGTGCTGACGCTCCGGCCGGGTGAGGTGACCGAGGCCGACATCGACGCGCTGCGCGCCGTCGGGCTCGGTGACCTCGAGATCCTCGACACGAACAACCAGTGCGCGCATCTGAACTACACAAACCGCGTCGCGAACGGCCTCGGCCTGCTCCACGACGCGGTCGCGGCCGAGCGGTCGCGCGACCGCGTGCCTCGCTAGCCGGGAGCAGTCACCCGCCCGACGACGAAGCGGTAGTCGAACGGCAGCAGGTGTGACGGCACGCGGGTGAGCGTCTGCTCGAGCTCGCGCGGGTTCACCCCTGAGATCTCGACGACGCCGATCGGAGCGATGCCCTGGACTCGGGCGGCGTCGCCTCCGAGCACCACGAGGCGACGTCCGAAGCGCGCCCACTGCGCGTCGAGCGCCCGGGCCGCGACGCGGTCGAACGCATCGGTCGCGCCGGCGGCAGGCACGTCGCACCACGAGCGAATTGTCTGCGTCATCACCTGGTCGAGCGCCTGGTCCTGCAACACGACGACTGCGGCGTCGCGGCCGATGGCGCCGCACAGGAGATCGGTGGCGACCAGAAGCCCCTTCTGCGTCGACGTCTTCCAGACCGGCTGCAGTACCGCCGCGGGTACGGCGATTGCCGCGACTCCGACGACAACGGCGATCACCCGCAGCAGCAAGTCGCGGGTGCGCCACATCATCCCGAGCACCGCGAAGCACGCGAGCGCGATCCCGGGAATCGTCACCGGGAGGAACCGGCGCATGACCCACAGCTGGTCGGGCACCGCTCGCGCCCTCCAGAGGTACAGGACGGTTGGCGCGAGGAACGCCCCGACCGCGAGCGCGAGCCCGTTCCTGCGTCCGCGCCCGAGGATCACCACGCGCACCGCGAGTGCGACGCCGAGGATGCCGAGCGCCAGGGTGAGCGGCCCGAGGTACCACGACAGCCACTCCATCGAGTGCTCGTAGTACCGCCGGGCCGCGTCCACGACGAGGCCCTCGGCCTGCTGCAGGAGCTCGACGAGTGAGTTCGCGACCTCGGTCGTCGTCTCGAGGTGGGGCACGCGCGAACCATGCGAACGCGGCGACGAGGATCGTGATGACCGCGGCGATCAACGCAACGGGGCGTCGCCACGCGTTGATGTGGTCCCGTAGCCAGCGCCAACGCGGGAGCACCAACGCGGCGACGACGGCCGCGACCACGGACGCGCCGAACAACGCGACCTGCGAGAGGATCTCGCTGCGGTGCAGGTCGAAGTACGGACGGCTCCGCCACAGCAGGTCCACTGTCGCGAGCGCGATTCCTGACACCGCGCCCACCCCGAGGAAGATCACGACGTCGCGTCGCGACTCGGGGGGTGTCCATCCACCTCGCGGACATCCAGAGCGGAAGGGCGACGAGCGCGACCAGCGCGTCGACGCGCGCGCGACCGCTGCGCCCAGGACCAGCCCGGCAACGAGCGCGGGTGCGGCTCGATCCGCCTGACCGCGTAGCGCCCACACTGCGAGCGCGATTCCACCGCACAGGAACAGCTGCACCGGCACCTCGGAGAACGCGTCACGGCTGAAGAACGCTTGAGGCAACGACACGGCGACCGCGAGGGTCGCGCCTGCGGCCGCCCACGGCTGCAGCCACCGGCTGCCGAGCACGAACAGCGCCAGCAGCGCGAGGCCGCCCGTGATCGCAGGCACGGACTGCGCGAGGCGATCGCCGCCGATCCAGTCGGCGGTGCCGATGAGGCTCGGGTACAGGTGGACGAACTGAGGTTGCAGGTCGCCGGTCGCCGAGGGGTCGTCCGGGTAGCCGGACGGGAAGAAGCCGAGCGACGCTGCCGGGTTCACGGCGTCGGACTCGGCGAACGGCCCCACCGCGGCGTCGATCGGCAGGTCGCCGTGTTCGGCGAGCCACTTGCCGGTGATCAGGTAGATGCCGGGGTCGCGGTTGGACAGGAGGTGCTGGCTGCGCGCCCACGTGTTCATTCCGGTCATGCCAGCGACGGCGATCAGCACGACGACCATCGCGCGTGATCGCGCTCGGCGACGTGCGGCGCTCGCGCTCGCGATCGGGCAGTCGCAGCACACCGAGGACGCACAGCAGCCCCACGTTGAGGCCGACGGCGATGACCAGCACGGTGTCGAACGCGCCAAGGACCGAAAGCACGAGCGCGGCCAGGCTGAAACCAGCGGTGAACGCACCGCACGAGAGCACTGCGAGCTCGAACCAGCGGGGGAGGATCGCACCGCCGGCAGCACCGACGACGGCACCCCCTGCGGCACCGTCGGCTCGGCTCATGACGGGGCCGTATGGTACCGGCCGTTGTCCTCTCGGGTCCTCCACGTCACCTCCTCGTTTCCCCGGCATCCCGAGCGATCCAGTCGCACCGTTCCTCCTCGATCTCGCGGTGCGCAAGCGGCGGAAGGGATGACGGTCACGGTTGTCGTTCCCCATGACGCAGGGCTCGCTCGGCGCGAGCGGTTCGGCGATGTCGAAGTCGTCCGCACGCGGTACGCGCCCGACGGCTACGAGCGCCTCGCGTACCGCGGCGGGCTCCTCGCCACCGCGCGCGATCCCCGCATGGCTCCGTTCGTGCCCGGCCTCGTGGCCTCGCTGGCATCCACGACGCGGAGCGTCGCGAAGGACTTCCGCCCGGACGTCGTGCACGCGCACTGGTGGCTGCCCTCGGGGCTCGCCGCGATCGCCGCGAGGCCGGTGCCGATCGTCGTCACGCTCCACGGCAGCGATGTCGGGATCGCCGCGCACAAGAGCGTCCGCGCGTCTCGGTCGCGCGGTGCTGTCGCGAGCCGACTACGTCGCCGCGGTCTCAGAGCCGTTGTTGGAGGAAGCGCGCGCCGACCCTCGGCCTCGACCCATCGCGGAGCGGTGTGGTGCGGATGCCCGTGGTCGTCGACGCACCGCTGGAGCCACTCCCGAAGGGCCCCCCGTGGCGTCTCGTCGCAGCGGGCCGACTCGCCCCCGAGAAGGGGTTCGACGTGCTGATCGACGCAGTCGCGATCGATTCGCGGAGCCGCGGCGTCGACGTCACGCTCGAGGTCGTCGGTGCCGGACCGGAGCGGGCCGCGCTCGACGCACAGCGCGGGCGCCTCCGTCTCGCTCAGGCGGTCGCGTTCGTCGAGCCCCTGCCCCGCTCCGAGCTGCACGCCCGCATCTCCGCGGCGCACGCGATCGCGGTCCCGAGCCGGCGGGAGGGCCTCGGCCTCGTCGCCGTCGAGGCGCTCGCGCTCGGCCGGCCGGTGATCGCTTCGCGGGTCGGCGGGCTCCAGGAGGTGGTGACCCCGGGCACCGGCGTCCTCGTCACGCCTGGCGACGCGACCGCGCTCGCCGACGCGCTCGCCTTACTTCCCCTCGCGGCGCCGCCTGTCCCAGCGCCGGCGGTCGCGAACCACGACATCAGCGCGGTGGTCGCGGCTCATCGCGACATGTACGCCGCCGCGACCGCTACGTCGTCGCGCGGCTACTTCGTAGCGGGCTCGACCTCCGCCTCGGGCTTGGTCACACGGACGACGAGGTCCGCGAGCAGCCCCACCGCGAAGACCTGGAACGCCGCGAAGAGGATCAACAGCGTGTTCGTGGCGACCCGGAAGTCCTTGTCGAAGAGGTCATACACGAGCTTGCCGACGCCGAGAAGCGTGAGCGCCACACCGATCGGGAGGAACACGCGCAGCGGGTTGTACGACAGGACGAGGCGGATCACCTGCGTGAGGTAGCGGCGCGTGTCGCTCCACCAGTGGAACTTCGAACGCCCCGAGCGAGGCGCGTAGTCGATGGGGACGTACTTCACGGAGTAGCCGTTCGCGAGGAACGTCATCGTGATCGTCGTGACACAGCTGAACCCGGGAGGCAGCTGCGACACGTACTGCAGACCCACTTCGCGCCGAACGCGCGGAACCCGGAGTTGAGGTCGGGGATCGGGCGTTCGACGAGAAAGGACGCGAGCTTGCGGATGAACCACTTCGCCGGCACCCGGGCGGCGCGGTGCGTCCCCTGCTCGGACGTGCGCACGCCGACGACCTGGTCGTAGCCGTCGAGCTCTTTCACGAGGGCGGGGATCTGGTCGTTCGGATAGGTCATGTCCGCGTCGGTCCAGACGACGACAGCGACCCGCGGCGGCGCGTGTCCCCGCCTTGCCGCGGAGCCCGAGCCACGGTTCTCGGCGAAGCGGATGACCTTCACGGTCTCGCTGCCCGCGAGGTCACCGAGCTCGTCGAGTGATCCGTCTGTCGAGCCGTCGTCGATGACGATGATCTCGAACGAGTACGGCGACGCCGCGACCGCGGCCTCGATGCGGTCGACCTCGGCGCGCAGATGCCCGGCTTCGTTGTGAACGGGGAGGATCACGGTGACGTCCAGCCCAGCGACGTCGCGGCTCTCGGGCGTCATGCGTCTCCGAGGCTACTGGCCGGTGTCGCCTCGTCCGGGGTAGCGCCCGCCGTGCGCATCTGACGACGCAGCACCAACGCGATCCCGATCCACACGAGCTCGACGACGAAGTCCCACGCTCTCGCGATGATCGCGAGCGCGAATGCGTCGGCGAACCCGAATCGATCGCGCAGCGCGCCGGCGATCACCGCCTCTCGAACGCCGATGCCCGCGGGTGTGATGCCGATCAGCCCCGCGAGCACGCCGAGCGCTTCGGCGCCGATCAGAAGAGGGATGTCCGAGCCGTGCACCGTGAGCACGCCCGCCGCGATCATCAGCCACCGCGCCGACTTCAACGTCGCGTTGACGCCGTACACCAGCGTCGCCTCGTGCATCTGCCGTCGGTCGAGCAGATGGGGTGCGAGAGCAGGCACGCGGGGAAACAAGCGCCCGCCGAGAGCGAGCACCGCGGGCAGACGCGGCGATTGCGATCCCCGACGCGAGGCCGAGCAACACCCTCCATGGCGTCGAGACGACCGACGACGGGATGAACACCGCGGCAAACAGCCCCGCCCAGGCCGCGAGCAGCCCGAGCTCGATCGCGAGGGTTGCGCTGGTGAGCGTGCGAGGCACGCCCTCCTTCGCCGCCATCACGACCCGCGCCGCGAAGCCCGCAACGCCGGTGGGCAGGTAGCGAGCGGTCTGCGAAAGGCACCAGACCCGCACGGCGTGCCCAGCGCGAGATCGCGACCCCGTAGGCGGCCACCAGGCGACGCCATCCGAGGGGGAGGACGACACCTGCGGCGAGCCCCAGCGGCAGCGCGGCGACGAGCCAGGCCCACCGGATGTCGAGCTCGACGTCTCGGAGAGCGTCCTCGTTGTCGAGCGCCACCTTGACCAGCGCCGCGAGCACCGCGATCAGCGAAGATCCAGCGGCCGATGCGAAGGGCGCGGGCCGGCCACTGCGGCCTCGATTCGGGCGGCGGCTCGTCAGGCACCTCGTCCGAGGGTACCGGCGGGGCTACCCCTGGGCGGGTGAAGAGCGGGGCTAAGGTGGATGCCTGAGCTGTGCCGATAGCCCACTACACCTGATCCGACGCGCAAGGGGATGATCGCCTCATGGCGATGACGAGCCTCGACGAACGACTGCTGGTCGAAGCCCACAACGGGGGCGACGCCGACGCGTTCGCGAGCATCGTCAACGAGTACTCCTCGTCCCTTTACGCCCACGCCATGATGCGGCTCGGCGAGTCGCGCGCCGCTGAGGACGCCGTCCAGGAGACGTTCCTACGGGCCTACCGGGCGATGCCTCGGTTCGAGGGGGAGTTCCACCTCCGGGCGTGGCTCCACCGCATCCTCACAAATGTCTGCTTCGACGAAGGTGACCGTCGTCGTCGTGAGGTCCGCACGTTCGACCGCATGGCCTCGCTCGCCGATCCGGTGGCGCCACCGCCGGACGAGGTGCTCGACCTCGACCGAGCCTCGGCCCAGCGCGAAGTGGCGTCTGCGCTCGCCTCGCTCCCCGAGGCATACCGCGAGGCGCTCGAGCTCCGCTACGTCGAGCAGCTCTCCTTCCGCCAGGTCGCCGACGCGACGGGCGTCACCGAGGAGAACGCGCGAGCGCGCGTCCACCGCGGTCGCGCCGCGCTCCGTCGGTTGATCGAGCGCGCCGTACACGTTCGCCGCGCTCTTCATCCCCGCGCTCCGCAAAGGTGAGCGTGCCGCGCAAGCTGCACTCGGGAGTGGCGGCGGAGACGCCGCGAGCTCCGTGTCGACGTTGGCGCAGTCCGCGCCGACGTTCACGCGCATCGCCGTCGAGCTGAGCGGCCCGATGTCGACGAAGGCCGGCATCGTTGCCGGGGTCGTCGCGGCCGCGGCCACGACGGTCGCGGTGCCGGTCGCGTCCACCGTGGCCGACCACACCTTCGCGCCGCCGCCCGTGCCGGTCGCCGCGGCCCCCGCGGCCGGACAGCCCGCAGCGCCGCTCGCGGCACCGCAGGACACGGTGGTGGTGGTGACGCCGAGCGGGACGCCGGTCGCCGAGGTCCCGGCCCAGACGCCGCCGCCCGACGACCAGGCGATCACGCCGGACGTCGCGACCGCGCCGGCTGAGCAAGAGACGTTCTCCGCGCCGCCGGCACCTGTTGCCGCGACGGGCGACAAGAGCAGCACGGCCGACGCGGGCACCGCGACAGCCACGCCGGCGAGCAGCGACTCCCCGGCGCCCGTCACGCCCGCAACCCCGGCCGACGGGCCCCGTGTGCTCTCGGGTACGGGCCTCGTCGCAACCGCCACGGCCGATCAGATCGCAATCTCCGGCGCCGCGCAGCTCGGTGCTGCCGCCGCGAACGGAGCGCTCGACGGCGTGCTCACGATCACGCCCGGTGCGACCGCCGATGACCCCGTCCGCCTCGATGGCACGCTGACCTTCACCGCTTCCGATGGCTCGGTGCAGTCTGTGCGGGTCGCGCTGCGAGCCAGCGTGTCCACCGACGCGAGCGGCGGGGCCACGTACACGGTCGCCGTCGGCCGGTACCGAGCTCAGCGACGCCACCGGCACGATCGCGATCGGCAACGTGAGTGGTTCGATCGTCGTTGCCGGCAACGCGTCGACTGTCGTGCTGACGCTCGGCTGACCCGCTTCTCGCGCCCAATCCGCTGGTGGCTCTCGCCTAAGGTGCCCGGCCAATGCCGCGCGCCCGCCGGCTCTCCGGCTCACTCGTCGCGATTGCGGTCGCGATCGGCGCGCTCGCCGCGAGCGCACCGTCCGCGCAGTCTGAGGACGGTGTCAACGCGGTGCAGCCGAGCCGCTGGCCATCGAGTCCGGGGGCGAGTCCGAGGCTCGAGGGGATCGCGCATGCGTTGCGACTCGTCGGAGCCGACCGCTTCGAGACCAACCTCGCGGTGACGCTCACGCTGCGGGGCATGGGTGGCTTCCCCTACGCCACGAGCGACCGCACGAGCGGGGGAGCGACGAGCCTCGACACCGCGAACAGCTCGTGGGGGGCGCGCTCGTGCCCGAAGTCCGTGATCGTCGTCGCCGCCGACAACTTCGCCGATGCGCTCGCGGCGACCAGTCTCTCCGACCCGTCGGACAAGGGCACCGGCCCCTTGCTCGAACGTGTTGCCGCCGCGGACCCGTTGTTCGACCCGATCGGCGGGTTCGCCGCGCGTCGACATGGCATCCGCGCCGATCATCGTGACCGCTTCCGGTCGCCAAGGTGCCACGCGGTTGTCGATCAGCGGGCGGATCGCCGCGCAGGACATGGCCCAAGGCGGATGCACCACCGCGAGGAGCGCGGTGATCGTCGGAGGCACGGGCGCAGTGCCGCGCTCGATCGAGCCGGACCTCCTGAGCGTCGGCTACACGCAGGTGTTCCGTGTCGCGGGCGTCGACCGGTTCGACACCGCCGCACGCGTCGCGCAGGCGCTCGGCACCAAGCCCGCGCCGGAGGGCACGACCGCGTGCATCGACGCCGATGTCACCGACTCGTCCGCCCGCATGGGTTTCTACGCCCCGTCCGTCGTCGAGCTCCGTGACAACGCGACGTCGTGCCGCTTGCTCGCTCGCACCGTCGTCCTCGCCGACGGCGGCACCGGCGCCGACGCTTTGGCGGCGGGCTGGTGGACGAGCTTCTGGCAGGTGCCCGTCCTGCTGACCGCGGCCGACGGCACCCTTCCTCCGGCGACTCGATCGGCGTTGCAGGCGACGGCGGTGAACAACCTCGTCGTCCTCGGCGGTCCGGCCCGCATCCCCGACGCGACGCTCACCGAAGCCCAGTCACTCACCGGCGCCACACCGGTCCGGGTCGCGGGCGCCGACCGCTACGGCACCGCGGTCGAGATGGCGAAGCGCTTCGGTGGATGGTGGCCGACCGGGGATTCGACCGACTCGGCGGGATCGATGGTGTGCCTCGCCGCCTCGGGCGGTCAGGGCTCGAACTCGATCGGATGGCCCGACGCGCTCGGCGCCGGCCCGCTCTGCGCGGCGATGGGCGGTGCTGCTGCCAACCCGGGCGCGCCGCTGCGAGCGTTGCCCCCGGCGGCGGGCCCGCTCCCCAGCCTCTCGGCCACCACGCGTCCGACCCATGACGCGGTGCCCGTGCTGTTGGCGCTGCCGCAGGCGGGCACGCTCCCTGAGGCGACCGCGACCTTCCTCTCATCGATGTTCCCGTCGACGAGCTGGTGCTCGAGCGCCGCCGTGCTGTCCTGCTCGACACCCGGATTCGTCGTCGGGTTCGGGGGCCGTGCCGTCCTCTCCGACGGCGTGTTCCTCGACGCGGCATCCCTCGTGTCCGGAGGCACCTATCAAGTGCCCGACGACGTCGGGCCCTCGTTCGCCGGCGGCTTCACGACCGCGCTCGACATGGCGCCGGTGTTCGGCTCCGGCGGCACTGGCACGTCGATGCGCGAGTGCTATCCGCGCGGCGCGCTGACGGGCGTGCGGTGGCTGTCTGTCTACGGCGACGCGGCAGCCACACAGTTCCAAAGCGAGTTCGACGTGATGATGAGCGGTCGCTACGTCACCGACGCCGATGGGGTTTCGCGCACACCCGGTGCGAGCGCTCCCGTGTGCGTCCTGTTCGACGCCAACGCACAGGGCCTCGCCGTCGTGTCCGGTGTGAGCCTCTCGGGCCGCGCGACACCGAGGGTGTCGCTCTCCTACGGACCGCTCCAACGCTTGGCCCTCTCGGGCAGCATGTCCCAATCGAACCCCACGGGCTCCGGGCGCGGCGTCCGAGTCGACCGACCCCGCGGTCGGGACGACGTGGACCTACGTCGGCGCGCCGCTCGCACCTGTCCAGGTGACGGTCAAGGCCGGAGCCCCGCAGAACGTCACGTCGGCGTCGGTGACCGTCACCGTCACCCGCGGGGCGACGTCGACTGCGTCGAGCAGCTTCGGCGGAACGTTCACGCTGAACACCAACGGCGGTCAGCTGAACGGGACGCTGACGGGGGAGGCGGTGCTCGCAAACGGCGT
Organism: uncultured Acidimicrobiales bacterium; assembly: GCA_963708175.1. GTDB lineage: Bacteria > Actinomycetota > Acidimicrobiia > Acidimicrobiales > DATKAS01 > DATKAS01. The sequence goes on along the minus strand of CAVPSD010000017.1, from coordinate 429,343 downwards.
ATGGCGCCTGCGAGGGAACGCCGTGCTCACGAGTGGCACCGCCGGTGCGAGCGTGGGATCGGGCGGCTTCGTCGCTGACATCACGCTCGGGAACGCCGGGACCGGTGACGACACCCTCGCGTGGAACATGGACGGCGTCGTCAGCTGAGCCTCAGCCGACCGACGCGAGTCCCTCGTAGAGCGCGGTCATCGTCGCCACCATCTGCCGCGGCTGAATCGATGGCGCGCGGTCCTGGAGTGCGGCCTCACCCATCGCGTCCCGAAGTCGGGTATCCGCGCAGAGGCGGAGCACTGCGAGCGCCAAGGCCTCGTCATCGGCGGCACAGACGAAGCCGGTCTCGCCGTCGAGCACGACCTCGGGCACGCTGCCGACTGCCGTGGCGACTGAGGGACGTCCGGCAGCCGCCGCCTCGATCAGCGAAAGCGGCATGCCTTCGTTGTCCGACGTGAGCAGGACGAGATCGCACGCTGCGTAGACGTCGGTGATGTCTCGCCGCCAGCCGAGCAGCTCGACGCGACCGCGAAGGTGTGGTGAGGCGTCGATCGTGGCGCGGAGGTCGGACAGACCCTCGCCCTCTCCGGCGATGACGAAGCGCACATCGCCGCGGTCGGCGGCGACGCGCGGGCCACGCGCGCGAGCCGGTCGGGACGCTTCACCCCTGCGAGGCGTCCGACGAACGCGACGACGATGCCGTCGGAATCGACGCCCAGTCGTCGCCGTGCCGCTGCCCGATCGAGTGGTCCGGTGATCGCTACGCCGGGTGCGATCACCGTGTACTGCGATGCGCGTCCCACCGCGCGCGGCGACCAGCTCGTCGCGACTCGCTGACCCACCGCAACGATGCTCGTGGTCGAGCGCGCCAGCTCTCGCTCGATGACGACCACAGCGCGGGTCACCGGCGGCGAGAAGTATCCGTGCAGGAGGTGGCCGTGGAAGACGTGGACCGTGGCGGGACGCCCCGCGGTGAGCGCGGCGAGGCGTCCGATGACCCCGGCCTTGGCCGTGTGCGTCTCCACGATGTCTGGCCGGAACGCTCGGATCTCGGCCCGCACGAGCGCGAGCGCCCGGAGGTCGGCGACCGGGTTCGGCGCCCGGCCCAAGCCCTCGATCTCGGTACGCGCGAACGACCGGGGCCGCAGCTCGAGCTCGTCGGCCTCGTCGATGCCGACCCGTCCCGTCAGCAGTAGTTGCTCGAACCGACTCGGATCGAGACCCTCCATCAGGTCCGCGACGATGCGGGCCGGCCCACCGACGTTCATCCGCGCGATCACACGCAGCACGCGGACGCGTTCGGGCACGGTCGGGCACGGTAGCGGCGGACGTCCTGGTCCGAGTTCGGCATCATGGGTGCCCTACCCTGACGACGTGCGCGTGCTCGTGACGGGAGGCGCCGGGTTCATCGGGTCACACCTCGTCGATGCGCTTTGCGACGAGGGCGCCGAGGTCACGGTGCTCGACAACCTGACCACCGGGCGCGACACGAACCTCGACGGGCGGGCGCGGCTCGTGCGCGGCTCGATCCTCGACGCCGACCTCGTCGCCAAGGAGGTCGAGGTCGCCGAGGAGGTCTTTCATCTCGCGGCCGCGGTCGGTGTGCCGCACATCGTCGACGACCCCCTCGCGGGGCTGCGCACCAACATCCGCGGGACCGAGCACGTGCTCGACGCGCGTGCGCACAGCGGTCGCCGGGTGCTGCTCGCGTCGACCTCCGAGGTCTACGGCAAGTCGCCCGCAGTCCCGTGGAAGGAGGACGACGACCGCGTGCTCGGGTCGACGGCGGTGCCGCGCTGGTCGTACGCGACCGCGAAGGCAATCGACGAGCACCTCGCGTTCGCTCACGCTGACGCGGGTCTTCCGGTGACCATCGTGCGCTTCTTCAACGCCTACGGCCCGCGGCTCGACGAGCGCGGCTACGGCTCGGTCGTCGCCAAGTTCATGGGGCAGGCTCTCGCCGGTCAGCCGCTCACCGTCCACGGCGACGGAGGCCAGACGCGCTGCTTCACCTACGTCGCCGACGCAGTCGCGGGCACGTTGCTCGCGGCTCGGTCACCCGACGCGGTGGGAACGGTGTTCAACCTCGGGACCGAACGCGAGACGACCATCCGCGAGCTCGCTGAGCTCGTCGTCTCGATCACCGGTTCGTCGTCGACCATCGCGACGGTGCCCTACGAGACCGTCTACGGCGAGCGATTCGAGGACGCACCCCGCCGGCGTCCCGACACGACACGTGCTCGCACGGTGCTCAGCTGGCAGCCGCAGGTCGACCTCGAGGACGGCCTCCGCCGGACGCTCGCGTGGTGGCAGTCGCATGCCTGAGTTCGACGAGCGCGTCGCAGGCCGCTCCCTCGTGATCGGCGTCGTCGGCCTCGGCTACGTCGGCCTTCCCCTCGCGGTGGCGCACGCCGAGTCTGGGTTCGCGGTCGTCGGGTTCGACGTCGACGCCGAACGATGCGACGCCTTGAACGCCGGGCGCAGCCACATCGAAGACATCGCCGACGCTCGGCTCGCCGCCCAGACCAGCACCGGACGCATGACAGCGTCAGCGGACCCGGCGGTGCTGGGGCGCGCCGACGTCATGTTCATCTGCGTCCCGACCCCGGCCGACCGTCACCAGACCCCCGATCTGTCGTTCGTGCGCGCCGCGCTGGCTTCGGTCGCGGCGTCACTGCGTCCCGGAGTGCTCGTCATCCTGCAGTCGACGACGTATCCGGGCACCACTGTCGAGGTGTGCGCGCCGGCGCTCGAGGCCGCAGGGCTGCGCGCTGGCGTCGACTTCCACCTCGCGTTCTCCCCCGAGCGTGTCGACCCCGGCAACGCGGAGTGGACTGTCGCGACCACGCCGAAGGTCGTCGGGGGGCTCACGCCGGAGTGCGGTCGTCGCGCCGCGCTCGTGCTCGAGTCGCTGATGGCGTCGTCCGGAGGAGTGCGATGTGTCTCGACGCCCGCGGCCGCCGAGATGGCCAAGCTGCTCGAGAACACCTACCGCGCCGTGAACATCGCGTTGGTCAACGAGCTGTCACAGCTCTGCCACCGGATGGGGATCGACGTCTGGGAGGTCATCGACGCGGCAGCGACGAAGCCGTTCGGTTTCGAAGCCTTCCGTCCGGGCATCGGACCGGGCGGGCACTGCATCCCGGTCGATCCTCAGTACCTGTCGTGGAAGGCGAGGGAGTTCGACTTCCGCACGGAGTTCATCGACTTGGCCGCCGACACGAACCAAGGGATGGCGGACTATGTCCTCGGTCGCGTGCGTGCCTTCGCTGACCGGCAAGGCGTTGCGCTTGCCGGGGCGAGAGTCCTGTGCCTCGGCGCCGCCTTCAAGGCGGGCGTGTCGGACATCCGCAACTCACGAGCGATCCGCGTGATGGAGCTGTTGACGCAAGCAGGTGCGCACGTCGAGTTCGCCGATCCTCTCGTGGACGAGATCGACGTGAACGAGGAGCGGCACAAGGCAGTCCCCATCAGTGGTGCGATGGCCGCCGGCTTTGATCTCGTCGCGGTGCTGGTCGCAGATCGCGAGTGGAGCGAGCTCACCGTCCTTCCCGACGTCGTCCCGGTGTTCGACGCCGTCGGCGTGATCGAGCGACGAGGTCATCCGGCGTACGAGCGCCTGTGAAGGCGACGGTGGCGCACGCCTCTGGCGCTGGGCGGTCGATCATCCCGTCCTGTTCGTGTTCCTGCTCGCGCTGCAGGCGCGCGCGGTCGTCGCTCTCGGCGTGTTCGTCTTCCACGACGGCGCGCTCTTCGCCGACGACGAGTACTTCCAGCGGCTCGCCACCCAGATGGCGACCGACCACACGGCGAGGTGGGCGGACTACGACCACGCGATCTACAGCGCGACCCGCGACCTTCCTGTGGCCGCTCACCGCCCTCGCGTGGCTCGGATCGGCCGCGCTGCCCGGACAGCTCATGACCGCCGCCGCGGGCGCAAGCGCCGCCGCGCTCACGACCGTCGTCGGATTGCGGGTGGTCCGCGTGCGGTGGGCGATCGCGGCGGGCGTCGTCATGGCGCTGCTGCCATCGATGATTCTGTGGTCGTCGGTGACCTTGAAGGACGCGTTCGTGTGGTGCGTCCTCGCGGCACTCGGCGTCGTCGCGTGCGAGCTCAGTGGCCCTCCGGCGCGTGTTGCGGCGGTCACCGCGGCGGGGATCTTGCTGCTGTTCCTCATGCACCATCTGCGCGATCAGACCTTTGTCGTCGCGGTGTGGGCGCTCGCGGCCGCCCTGCTGGTCGGTGGCGGCAGGCAGTGGCGCGAGCGCGGCGCGATCGGGCTCGCGATCCTGATCTTCCTCCCGATGTTCCTCGGGTACGGGGTAGCCGCCGCCTCCTGGATCGACGACGCGATCCACGGTTCGCTCGCACTGCGGGAGGGGAACACCATCGGCGCCGACAGTGCGCTCGCGTGCCGCGGAGACCGACAGCGACGTCGGCGGAGTCGTCGAGCACATGCCCTGCGGCTTGCCCGCTGTGGTGCTGCGTCCGTATCCATGGGAGGCGGGAGGCTCCCTCGGCTTGAACCTCGTGCGGCTCGAGACGCTGCTCTGGTATCCGCTGCTGGTCCTCGCGGCGTATGGCCTCACGCCGCGTGGGGCGCCGCGTCGGGCGCTCGCGTTTCCTGTCCTCGCATCGATCGGATCGGTGCTCGTGTACGCGAGCGTCGAGGGCAACTGGGAACTGCGTTCCGTCATCGTGGGGAGTCGGTGTGGGGTGCCGCGCTGCTCGCGGCCGTCGGAATGCAGACGCTCGCCGCACGCCGCGATCGCGGTGAGGGGTTCCCTGCTGACGCTGGGCGTGCCACTACGCTCGCTGGCGGACATGGCGCTTGATTCCCATCCCCCTCGACGCACGACGATCGTCGCGGGCGTTGGTGGCGCCAGCTGGACGGAGACGTGGCAGAAGCGAGAGCTGCTGGGCGCCATGGTGCGCCGCGACTTCGCCCTCCGCTACAAGCAGACGTTCATCGGTGCTGGCTGGGCAGTGCTCCAGCCCTTGGGCCTCACCCTCGTTCTCGCGGTGTTCTTCGGCCGCTTCGTGCCCAATCCGGTCGAGGGGCTTCCCTACGCCGTCTTCATGCTGCCAGCGATGGTCGTGTGGCAGTTCTTCTCGAAGGCGCTGTCGATGGCCGGTGTCAGCCTCTCCCAGAACTATGAGGTGGTGACCAAGGTCTTCTTCCCCCGCCTCTTCCTTCCGTTCGCTTCGATCATCGCGGCACTGGTCGACCTCGTCTGCGCTCTTGCCGCGGCCATCGTGGTGATGGCCGCGTATCGCCGGGGCCCGGGCTGGGCGGTGGTGGTCGCCCCGGTGTTCATCGTGGTGGCGATCATGGCCGAGGTGGGCGTCGGCGCGTTCTTCGCGGCGTTCGACACGCGCTACCGGGACTTCAGGCATGCGCTGCCGTTCGTACTGCAGCTCTGGTTCTTCGCGACGCCGGTGGTCTATTCGTCGGCGACCATCCCGGAGCGGTACCGCTGGATCTACTTCCTCAACCCGATGGCAGGGGCAGTCGAGGGGTTCCGCTGGGCGCTCCTCGCCGACGTGCCGACTCCCTCGCCTCGCGGGCTCGTCCTGTCCGGCCTCGTGGCCCTCGTGCTGATGGTCCTCGGCCTGCGGTACTTCCGCCGGGCCGAAGGCGCGATCGTCGACATCCTGTAGACCCGTGGGCGACGTCGTTGTCAGGACGGAGGATCTCGGCAAGCGCTACCGCAGCGTTGTGTACGCGCGCGAGGGCGGCTCCGCGACGTCGTCTCCGAGAAGGCTCGAAGGAAACGCGACGAGGGTCCGACCGAACCGTTCTGGGCCCTCCGCCACCTCGATCTCGAGGTGATGGCGGGAGAGGTCACGGGCATCATCGGGCGCAACGGCGCGGGGAAGAGCACCCTCCTCAAGCTGCTCTCTCGCATCACCACGCCCTCGGAGGGCCGTGCCGAGATCACCGGGCGAGTCGGGTCGCTGCTGGAGGTGGGCACCGGGTTCCACATCGACCTCACCGGCCGGGAGAACGTGTTCTTCTCGGGCGCCGTGCTCGGCATGAGCGCGCGCGGAGGTGCGCCGCAAGTTCGATGACATCGTCGACTTCGCCGGAGTCGGACGATTCATCGACACGCCGGTGAAGCACTTCTCGAGCGGCATGCAGGTACGCCTCGGGTTCGCGGTCGCCGCCCACTTGGAGCCCGAGATCCTGATCGTGGACGAGGTGCTCGCGGTCGGCGATGAGGAGTTCCAACGGCGATGCCTCGACAAGATCGAGGAGGTCGCCCGACTGGGCCTCGCAATCCTGCTCGTGAGCCACGACCTCGTTGCCGTCCGCAGTCGCTGCGACGTCGCGCACCTCTTCGATGTCGGCCAGCTCGTCGCGAGCGGGACGCCCCAGGACATTGTCGACACCTATGTCGCGAGCGTCGCGGCCGAGGGTCCACAGATCGTCGTGGTGCGCGGATGGAGATTGAACGGCGACACCAACGCACCTCTCCAGCCGGGGGACCCGTGTGTCGTCGATGTCGATGTCGACGTCGCGACCGCCCTCGACCACGCCACTGTCACCCTCCACATCGCGCGCGCGGGGATGGCGTTGTGGGACGGGTCGCTCGGCGCGGACCTGGACCGCGCGCGCCTATCGCGTGCGATTCGAGCTCAACGGTCTCCCGCTGAGCGCTGGGACATACGAGCTCTCCCTTAGCGTCGAGGGTGCTGGTGAGTTGCGGACGACCGTGCCGCTCGAGCCGGGCCTTGTCGTGTCGCCTGGCCCCATCGGCGGGCCGATCGTCGCCGTCTCGCACACCGGCGCTGTCACCGAGCGCTGAGCGTCGGATACCACTCGAGCAAACGGTCCGCGAGGGAGTCGAACGTCGGCAGGGGGAGTCGGGCAACGTCAGTCCACGCGCTCGGAGACTCGAGGAGCGCGTCCACCAAGGCGGCGACGGATCCCGGGGGCAGCACCCGTCCTCCGATGCGTCGGGCGACCTCACCGATGCAGCCGACGTCAGAAGCCACAAGGTGAGCGCCGTGCGACCGCGGAGCCACGGCAGGGCCGATTGCGTCCCGCTGAGGTAGGGCATCACGCAGATCGCGGCCCGGGAGAGCACTTCGTGGAGGCCGGCGTCAGAGATGTACGCGTTCTCGACCGACGTGAGCGCAGGCCATTGCTCTTGCAGGTGCTGGAGCGACCGCGGCACCCGGCCCTGACCGACCGCGACGAAGCGTCGTTCCCCGCCCCTGCGCCAGTACCGCCCGAGCGCGTCGCACAGGGCGTCGACCCCTTTGTACGGAGCGAACCGTCCGACGAACGCGATGGTGCCCTCGGTCCTCAGCGGTTGGGTCGTGGTGGCCCCACTGCACGCCGGGCAGGGAAACGCGGGATGCTCGGACACGAGGGTGTTCGCGGCCAGCACTTGAGGCACCAAGGCGTCGCAATGCACATGGACCCCCGCGGCGGAGCGCATCGTGCGGGCGGCGACAACGTGTTGGATCCGGTCGGCGAGCTGACCGTGTGAGCGCGGATCGTGCCACGTCGCCGCGACCGTGATGCCCCGCGCCGCCAGGGCCGCGCCCGTGCGAGCGGAAGTCGGATAGCCCTCGCCGAACACGATGTGCACGACGTCGGGGCTCCAGCCCACGAGGGCCTCGGCCAGCGCGCTGCGACGCACCCAAGCGGTCGTCTCATGGGCGGCCACCCCCAGGCGTGACGCCGGCTTGTCGAGCGCGTGCGTCTCGACTCCCGTCGCGAGAGCGGGACTTTCCGGGATCCACATCCCGACCTCGGCGCGGGTGCTCATCGCACGTCCCAGCGCTGAGACGTAGCTCCCAGCGGCACCGGATGTCGTGAGGGCAACGAACGCGACCCGCACCTGAGTCAGCGATGCTGGGCGCGGCATCCGGAAGTGCTGCGCGATCTGGACGGGGGCGACGAGCGGAAGAAATGGATCGACCTTGAGACCAGCCCACACCTCACGGGTGGCGTCGCGGATGTGGCGGTGCCGGGTGTCTCGCATCGCGAGATAGGTCCGTCCCCATGTGTGCCATCGCCGGAAGCGATGGTGAAGACGCGGTTGCCCCCGCGTCTCAGCGAGCCGGACGGTGCACATGTCGACGATCTCGTCGATCAGATCTCGTTCGATCCCGCCGCGAAACGTCAGTGATCTGGGATGGGCCCGGTAGTGGTACACGACGTCGTCGACCGACGCGCGTCGTGGGTTCGCGTCAACGACTCGCAGCAAGAGCTCATGGTCGGGGCATCGCGGCCACCGTGTGTCGAACGGTCCAACGGACTCGAGCAGCGACCGGCGATAGATGCGTGCGTTCAGCATGGGAAATCCGTGGGTGACATCTTGTTCGCGGAGGCGCTTCACGCCGTCGTCGTTGACGGTCCGTTCGATGGAGTGACCGTCCGCTTCGTCCCGGAACACGACGCTGCCGCCTGACGACATCATCGCCCCGGGGTGTGATTCGAACGCGGCGGTCAGGGTCGAGAGAGCTCCTGACGCCAGCAGGTCATCTCCGTTGACGAACGCGATCACGTCGCCTCGCGCGAGCGAGACCCCTTCGTTCAATGCGGCGTAGAGACCTGTGCTGCGCTGCCTCACCAGGATGAGATCAGGGTCGTCGCTGACGATCTCGACGGTGCCGTCCGTCGAGCCACCGTCGATGACGAGGTGCTCGAGGTCTGGCCATTGCTGCGAGCGCACGCTTGCGAGCATCTCCGGCAGGTACCGGGCCGCGTTGAGGGTGGGGGTGATGAGCGTGACCTTCACACTGGGATGCCTGCCGCGATCAGAGACTGCGCGTCGCCCTCGGCGAGAGGCTCGCCGGCCGCGGAGCGGTAGAGGGCGCGACATGACCGAGCGAGCCGATCCCACCCGTACAGCGACGCCCGCTCGTATCCGCTCGCCCGGAGCTGTTCGCGCAGCTCTCGGTCGGCCCAGAGCCTCTCGAAAGCGCCGGCGATCGATTCGGCATCCATCGGGTCGAAGAGCAGTGCGGCGTCAGCGGCGAGCTCGGGCAACGAGGTGGTCCCCGAGCACGCCACGGGAAGTCCGGCCGCGAACGCTTCGAGCACCGGGAAGCCGAATCCCTCGAAGAGGGACGGGAAGATGAGCATACGGGCTCGGGCGAAGAGCCCGGCGAGCTCGGCGGGGGAGAGATACCCGGGAAAGTGGACCGAGCCCTCGAGACCCAGCCGCTTGACCTCGTCGCGGACCGCGTCGAGGTGCGGTCTCGGTCCGCCCGGACACGAGAGTCGGACACGGACGCCGCGGCGATGCAGGATCGCAACCGCCTCCATCAGGCGAAGGTGGTTCTTGTGAGGCCATGCCCGGGCAGGAAACAGCGCGAAGGGCTCGGGCTCAGCGTCGGGCGACGGAGGCTTCACCATCAGTGGGACGCCAGGCGGCACGACGGCGACGCGGCGCTCGTCGACGCCGTACGCGGCGACCACGTCATCGCGCACGAAGCGAGAGGCGACGACGACGAACGTGGCGCTTCGGCAGCCCTCCGAGTACACGTGCTCACGGCGGGAGATCACATCCGGGGCGAAGAGCTCGGGGAACCAGCGGTGTTGGAGATCCCACGGTTGGTACAGGGACGGCAGAGCGGTCCGCTCGTACCCCTGCGTCGGGAAGTGGACGACGTCGCAGCCCGCATGGAGATCGGGGTCGAACGTCGGGATGTCCCGGGGATGCACGTTGTGCTTGACGCGCGCGGCAAGCTGACCGGGCCGCGACTGCAACATCGCGCTCCTCACCTGCCGCCACCGCGCTCGTCCGGCTGTGCCGACGCGCACCCACGTAAGGGGGCCGCCGAGGTACGGTCTCAGGAGCGCCTCGTGCTCGGGCCCGGCGACGAAGACCCACTCGTCGTCTCCCTCGAGGTCGCGCAATCCTCGAGCGAGACCTTCGCAGTACTGCTCCACTCCGCCCGAGAGCAGCGGTGAGAAGTTCAGCCTGATCGCGACGCGCACTGGCGCAATAGTGCCGCATGGCGGGACCGCGCCTGGTGCGGCGTATTGTGCCCCGGCATCGACCTCGACAAGCAGTGTTCCATCGGCGTGGTGCTACGCGACCGAGTTTCGGTGTTGACGGGCTGCCTCGCGTCCCTCGAAGAGCAACGGCTGCACTGCCTTCGGACGATCGCAGTCATCGATCAGTGCTCCGAGCGAGCGCAGGAGACCTGGCGCTCGCGCTTCCCGTGGGTCGACTTCGTGTTCCCGTCGCGCGTGGTCAACGGCGCGGAAGCGCGGAACCTCGTCATCGAGCGTGCTGAGACGCCGCTCGTCGCGCTGCTCGACGCGGATGTCGTCGGAGAGGCGGGCTGGCTCGAGCGGTGCTGTGCGCGCCTGCGCGACACCGGGGCGGCGATCGTCGTCCCGCTCATCCTCTATCCACGCGGTGTCATCCACGCGGCGGGGAACCTCGAGTATCAGATGGAGGATGATGGTGTCACCTACGTCTTCAAAGAGCATCGTTACTGGGGCATGCCGTTCAGGGGCCGGTGCGATCTCGTTCCGGCGCAGGTCGACTACGCGGAGAGCCACTGCTTCGTCTGCGACGTCGCGGCCGTCAAGAGCTTCGGCGGGTTCGACGAGCAGCTGGTCGAGTTCGGCGAGGTCGACACCGGCCGCCGGGCGCGGTCCGTCGGCCGGACCGTGTGGGTGGAACCAGAGGCGGTCGTTCTCACCCAACAAGATGCCCCGATCGAACCCGAGGACGTCGAGGTCTTCGAGAGGCGCTGGGACCCGGAGGCGATAGCCCGATCACGCCACCATTTCATGGACGTGTGGGGAGTCGATGTCGGGGAGCGCGGTGGCTTCGACGAGTTCGTCTCCGTCTACAACAGCAAGCTCGGCCCGTTGCCGAGGCGTCTCCCTCGCCCCTGGACCGTCAAGCTCGATCGCGCCGTGCATCTGTGGATCGGTCGATCTCGCGTCGTCATCCGCCGCTCGATGCGCAGGCTGCGGCCCGTGATCGGCTCGCTCTGATCGGTCTCGGTTCGATCAGAGGTAGATCGTCCGCTCCTCGACGCTCCCGACCAACCGCCCTGTGTTGTAGGCGAGGAGTCGCAGCGCGGCCGTGCGGCGCTCCTTCGAAAGCACCGGGCTGAGCGCCGACAGCGACCCGTCGCGTACGCCCAGGACCAGACGATCTCCTGAGCGGAGCGCCGCGGAAGTCCGAGCGTCGCGAACTCCCGGTAGAGAGACGCCTGCCGCTTTCCGTAGAGGTGTTGGTGCTTCCACGCGCGCAGTCCGGCTGGCCGCAGTCGGTAGTGCATGACCGCATCGGCGACCTCGGTGGGCCGCGTGCCGAGCATCGTCGCCCTCCAGCTGAGAGCGATGTCGTCGCCGGCCCCGACGAACTGGGTGTCGAACGGTCCCAGCTCCGCAGCGAGCTCCGAGGTGATCGCGAAGTTCGCCGAGGTGACCCAGCCGAGGTAGTTCGGCCACGGGCGAACACCGGGATACACGTTGTCGTTGCCATACCACAGACGCTGTTTGGCGCTGTTCAGCGCCAGGAGGTCGAGCGTCCCTCCGAGGAACGGGGCCTGTTCACTCGCGACCGCGAGCCGTTCCAGCCACGTGTCGGACGCTCGGTCATCTGCGTCGCAGAAGGCGAGCAGACGGCCGGTCGCACTCGCGACTCCGCGGTTCCGGGCATGGTTGGCGCCTCGGATCTCGTCAGCACGAACAACTCGCAGGTTCGGGAGTCGGTCCGTCCATGATCGAACGACGGCCGTGGTCCCGTCGGTCGATCCGTTGTCGGCAACGATGATCTCCCACTCACCCTCGAACGTCTGTCTCGAGAGGGCGTCGAGCTGCTCGCCGATCCAGTGGGCCGCGTTGCGCGCTGGGATGATGACGCTCACGTCCATTCGATCGGATGGTACGGCAGGTGGCACGACGCACATGAGACAAGCCACATGAGGCAAGCCACATGAGACGAGCCGCGTTCTGGTTTCCGAACAACCCGTATCCCCCGGCGGCCGGCGCCCACCGGCGGTGTGTCTCGCTGCTCGAGTCGCTCCGGGATCTGGGTTGGTCGGTCTCGCTCCTCAGCTCGACCTTCTCGGTCGATCCATGGACTCCGGCCAGCGTGGCCGCGATCGAGGGCTCACTCGCGACGGACGTGAGGGTCTACGACGGCTCTCGAGCCGACCGCGCTGTGCAGGCGGCGGCCACCCGATGGAGCACGCTCCGCGCGAGCCGGCTGGCCCGTCCTCGAGTCGTGGTCCGCGGTGACCCCGGCTCTGCGTTCCTGGGCCAGACGACAGATGCAGCTGATCGACCCCGACCTCATCGTGGTGTCGTACGCCCAGTTCGACTCGCTCGTGCCGCACTCGGCAGCGGGGCAGACCGTGATCGATGCGGTGGATCTCGTGGCGGTGTCGCAGGCGATGTTCCGCAAGCTCAGCCCGTTCCTGCGGAAGCAGGCGCCGTTCGTCACGGGTGACGTACCCGACGAGGTGCTCTCCGAGCGCTTCCTGGCGGACATCCAACGCTCGATGTCTCCGCAGGAGATGAAGATCTACGACCGGTACACGGACACCGTCGCGATCAGCGCAGTCGACGAGGCGCGCATCGCGGCGTGCACCTCGACGACAAGAGTCTCGTGCATCCCGATGACCTGTGCACCGTTGGACGTCGACAACGGCTATGACGGGCCCGCCCTGTTCGTGGGCGGAGCGAACCCCTTCAACCTGCAAGGGATGCTGTGGTTTGCGAAGCGCGTGCTCCCGAGGGTGCGCACTGACGCCCCTGACTTCACCGTGGACCTCGTCGGCCGGGCGTTCGCACCTTGGGTCCCGGACGAAGGGATCGTCGACCGCGGATACGTCGCCGATCTGCTCCCGCTCTACCGCTCCGCGCGCTTTGCGGTGTGTCCGCTGCTCGCGGGCACGGGGCAGCAGGTGAAGATCGTCGATGCGATGGCACGCGGGGTCCCGGTCATCGCCACCCCTCTCACAGCGTCATCGTCTCCGATCGTCGACGGGGAGAACGGCTTCGTCGCTGCGACGGCGGAGGAGTTCAGCGACCGGGTGGCGACGCTGTGGCGAGATCAGGCCCTCTGCCGGAGTCTTGGACTCGCCACCGCGAGACGATCGCGAACGAGTTCTCGCCGAGCCGCACCACGGCCGAGCTCGGTGCGATCTTGAGGTGACCTCGGCCGCTACCAACCCGCCCTAACCTCGCTCCCGGTGGGCTCCGACGGTCAGCCATCGCTCCGAGCACGCATCCGCGGCTTCGTCGAATCGCACGCCCATGTGGTGACGCACGACCCCACGCTACGACGCGATCTCGATGCGCTGCGGGTGGAGGTCGGGCGGCTGAACGCGGCGCGGGTGGTGGCGATCGACGACCTCGTCGACGCCGAGTTCCGCGTGTTCTCACAGTTCGGTGAAGACGGGATCATCCAGTGGCTGGTCCACCGCATCGAGATCCCCGACAGGACCTTCGTCGAGTTCGGTGTCCAGGACTACCGCGAGTCCAACACGCGCTTCCTCGTCGAGCTCGACGACTGGAGCGGGGTTGCCATCGACGCGAGCGATGCGCACCGGGCGTTTCTCGAGCGCAGCGAGATCGCATGGCGGCACAACGTCGACGCGGCGGCAGGCGTTCCTCACCGCGGAGAACTTGAACGACGTGATCGGCGCCGTTGGCCTGCATGGTGATGTGGGTCTCGTGTCGATCGACGTCGACGGCGTCGACTACTGGCTTCTCCATGCGCTGACCGTCGTGAGTCCGAGGATCCTGGTCGTCGAGTACAACAGCCTCTTCGGGCCAAACGCCCGCGTGACCGTGCCGTACTCGCCGGACTTCGATCGCACCGCTGCGCACTTCTCAAACCTGTTCTTCGGTGCTTCGCACGCGGCGCTCACCGACCTCGCGTCCGAGAAGGGATCACGCTCGTGGGTTCGAACCGCGGGCACGAACGGATTCTTCGTCCGACGGGACGTGCTCGGCCCGATGCACGAGCTCGCCGCGGCCGACGCGTGGCGGGAGACTCGAGTACGCCAATCTCGCGACCCGACGGGTGCACTCACCTATGTCACGGGGTTGCGAAAGCCAGCTGATGCTGATCCGCGACTGCGTGGTCCTCGACCTCGACACCTCTGAAGCGACCACCGTCGGTCGTCGCTTCGAGCTCCCGTGACCCGCACCAGCGTGCGCCGACGGGGTGCGGTCACCGCCGTGCGAGTCGTGGCCATCGGCACGCTCGCGTTCGGGTTGCTCATGGCGATCGGTCAGTTCGGGCGGCAGTGGCACATCGAGACCAGCGCCGCGGGACGGCAGCGCCGGGACCTCATCCGATGCCTCGAGCGCGAGCTCGCCCGCGCGAACCGAAGGGTCCCTTTCGGTGACGCTCACGTTCGACTCGGCCGATGACCTCGAGCTGCCGCAGCGTGCGATGGAGATCCTTTATCCCCGCGTGAGCGTCGTCCCGACGAACGCGGAGCAGCAGCTTCTGGTGAGACGTGGTCCGACGCCGGGTTCGTGCATCGTCACGGCGTCGCGCGGCACCTGACATGTCTGTCCTGGCTGCAATTGCGGTGGTGGCTGCCGTGGGTGCCTTGCCCACGCTCGCTCTCACTCGATCGTTCGTGCTCGCCGCGCCCGCTGCGGCCGCGCTGTTCGTGGGAGTGGGCGGGGCTGCCGGCATCGTCTCGGTCGGTGCATCGTTGCCCTTCGTCCCCACCTGGGTGACTGTCGTCATCGCCGCTGACGTCGTCGCGGCCTTGGCGCTGTTCAAGGGACGTCACCGTCCGATCCCGCGGGACGGGCACGCGCTCGGAGCATTGCTCCTCGCCGTGCTTCCGACGGCGGTCCTGTTGCTGGTCTTCCGGCCCGCGCCGATGGGTTGGGACGCCCGCAGCATCTGGTGGTTCCATGCTTCGTGGTTCGAGCTCGGCACGAGCACCGTCCGGGCCGCGATTGCCGACCCCGCAACCGGTTTCTCCCACGTCGACTACCCGGTCGGCGTCCCGGCCGGCGTCGGCGCGTTCTGGCGGCTCACCGGAGGCGAGGATCTCGGACGGGCTGAGGTGCTCACGTCCCTCCTCACGCTCCTCGCGGCCGCCGGCCCGGCCGCGGTCCTTCTGCACCGACACCGAGGCGCGAGTCGGCGTCTCGTCGGCCCGATCGGTGGCGTGCTCGTCGCCATCGCAGTCCTCGGCCTCGGGCAGGGGGTGTCCGCGTACGGGTATCTCGACGTGCTGTGTGCCGGCTTCATCGTCACTGCGGCCGTCGCGGCTGGTTTCGATGCCCAGCGATCGAGCGATGCTGGCGCTGAGCGGCTGCTGTCTCCTGGGCGCCGCCATGGCGAAGACGGAGGGAGTGCTGTTCGCCCTCGTCGTCCTCGCTGCGCAGCTCGTGTTCCACCGCGCGGCATGGCGCGCCGTTGCTGGGCTCGCGGCCTTGGTCCTCGGGCCGACCCTCGCCTGGAGAGCGGTCGTCGTCGGCATCAACCCGCATCCCGCGAGTGACGTCGACCTCGGCGGAGCGCTCGAGCTGCTCGAGCTGCACGGCGCGCGGGTGCGGCGGTTCGCGCGGTCCGCCGGCGACCTCGTCGGCTACGCCGCGCCGTTGGTCTTGGGCACCGTCGCGGTGCTCGGGACGACCCGTGTCCCGGACGCGCGGTCGCGTGCCGCGGAGGTCTGGAGACTGATCGTCCTCGCGCTCGCCTCGTGGATGATGGTCCTCGGTCTCGCCGCGGTGTACGCAGCCGGAGGCGCGGAGCTGGGCTACTGGCTTCGGCAGTCGGCGGAACGAGTCGTCGCGACCCCGATCCTCCTGGCGTTCGTCGTGACGGCGGAAGCCTTGCTTCTGGTCGGAGTCCCGGCGAAGGCGGACCGATACTCTCGCTCGTCGTGACCGGCGGCGGATGGCAGTACCTCGCGGTGTTCGTCGTCTCCGCAGCGCTGTCGCTCGTCCTCACACCGCTCGTCTTGCGATTCGCGATGTCGCGCGGCGTACTCGACCAGCCGGGGGGCCACAAGGGTCACGCCGATCCCGTTCCCTACCTCGGGGGGCTCGCGATCGTGGCCGCGTTCGCGCTGACCGTCGGCATCGCGGCGATCGTGCGTCCACCGGTGTCAGGGCGAGACGAGCTGTTCGCCGTCCTCGGCCTCGCAGTGCTGTTGGCAATCGTCGGCCTGTTCGACGACCTCAAGGGCCTCAGCCCCGCGGTGCGGCTGTCAGTCGAAGTGGCCGCGGGCATCGCGTTGTGGGCCGTCGGTGCGGGCGTCGAGCTGTTCGGCCCCGACGTCAGCGACGCGATCGTCACCGTCGTGTGGGTTGTCGGCATCACGAACGCGTTCAACCTCCTCGACAACATGGACGGGCTGTCATCGGGCGTAGCGGCGATCGCGGCGGGTTCGATCTTCGTCATCGCGTCCCAGAACGGGCAGTTCCTCGTCGCGGCACTCGCGATCGGCCTGGCCGGATGCGCGGTCGGCTTCCTGCGGCACAACTTCCATCCCGCTCGCATCTACATGGGTGACGCGGGCGCGCTGTTCCTCGGGTTCATGCTCGCCTACCTCGGGATGAAGCTCCGCTTCGACGGTCCGACGAACACGACCTTCCTCGTGCCGATCCTCATCATGGGCGTGCCGATCTTCGATACGACGCTCGTCACCGTCACCCGCCTCCGTCGGGGCGTGAGTCCGTTCCTCGGCGGGCGCGATCACACGAGTCATCGCATCGTGCGGCTGGGCCTTCCCGTGCCGGCCGCAGTCGCGCTCATCTACACGATCGGCATCTGCCTCGGGATGGTCGCGTTCGTCGTGAGTCGCATCGATCGGACGTCTGCGTATGTCCTGACCGCGGCCGTCGCGATCCTCGCGGTGCTCTCCGGCATCCTGTTGTCTCTGGTCCCGTACGAGGACGCCCGGGGCGAGCCGATCGGCTGAGGGCGCGCCCCTATGCTCACCCGATGGCCAAGTCGCGGCGCACCTCGCACCGCCCGCCGCGCCCATCGACCTCCAAGTCCCCTGGAAAGTCGACGATCGTCATCGATCAGCAGCCCGCGGCCGCCGCCGCGGCGCCACCGAAGCCCCGGGCCCAGAGCGCCCCAGCGAAGAGCTCGCCTCCTGCCGCCGGCGTCGGCCTTCCCGTGCTCATCGGCTCCGGCCTCTCTGCGCTCTGGGCGCTCCTCTGGATCATCGGTGTCCTCTCCACGTTCGGACTCGCACTCTTCATGGTCGCGATGTCGTGGGCCGCAGTTGCCGTCGTCAATGCCAGCGGACAGCTGTGGGAGAGCGCCGACCCGCTGCGCAGCGCGCGCCGCATCTGCGCCCTCGTCGTAGTGGTCGCGCTCCCCGTGACGTTCGACCCGGGCACCGCCGAGCGGTTCGCGGCGGCGAAGTTCACCTTGCTGATGGTCGGTGCGCTCGTCCTCGGCGTCCTGTGGCTCGTCGACGCGTTCACGAACACCGAGCTGCCCGATCTGCGTACGGGGCTGCACTGGCCGATCCTCGCAATGGTCGCCGTCGGCGTGCTGGCGACGATCTTCAGCGTCAACCCTCGCCTCAGCCTCGTCGGCGCCTATCAGTCGTACGACGGGATGCTCGCGCTCGTTTCGTTCGCCGTCATCGCGCTCACCGCCGCAGAGGCGTGGCGCGCCAGTGATCTGCGCCCGATGCTGACGACGTTCGTGCTCGCGGCCGGCGGGCTGGTCGTGCTCTACGGCCTGATCCAGACCGCCGACGTCGAGCTCGGGACGCACTGGGATTGGATCGACTTCGTGAACCCGGGCGCCTCGTTCGGGCCCACGAGCACGGTGTGGTCGACGTTCGGCAACCCGAACCATTTCGCCGGCTTCGTTGCCTGCCTCCTGCCGATCGGCGTGATCGTCGCGATCAGCGACCGGTCGGTGCTCGTCGCGCGCGCTCAGCGGCGCGGTGCTCCTCGGCGGCCTGGTCTGCCTCGTCGAGACGAGCAGCCTCGGGGGTCTCGGAGCGGCGATCGGCGCGATCGTCCTCACCGGCGTGCTGTTGATCCCCGAGCTGCGCGGTCGGCGGACACTCGCCCTTTGGTGCGGTGCGGGGCTCGCGGTCGCCCTTGGCGTCGCCTTCGTGATCGTCGCCGCCCAGGGAACTGTCTCCAGCAAGCTCGACGCCCTCACCGACTGGTCGTCGGGCACGAGCACCGCGGCCCAGCGCGTCGAGTATCGGCGTGCCGCGGTCGACATGGCGGGCGACCGGCCGCTCCTCGGTTGGGGCCCGGATACGTACGGGTACCTGTCGCCGACCTATCAGACCCAGAAGTTCGTCGATGCGTTCGGTCCGAACCAGGTGATCAACGGCTCCCACAACACATTCCTCCAGACCCTCGCGACCAAGGGGGTGCTCGGCCTCGCCGCGCTCCTCTTCTTCCTGGTGTGGTTGGCGCTGCGCTCGATCGGAGCGTGGCGGAACGCCCGCGCCCGGGAGCGCACCGACGAGGGCTGGCGCGAGCACCGGTTGATGCTCACCGCCGCGCTGGGGGCAACGGCGGGCGTGCTGCTGCAGAGCTCGTTCAACGTCGAGCTGCTGGGCATCAACATCGTGCTCTGGGCGATGGCAGCGGTCGTGAGCGTCGTGGCTCTCGCGGTCGGCGTCCCAGTCGGGCTCAACCCCGGGAAGCTGGTTCGCGTCGCGTCGTCGGACGAGACCGCGCCAGTCGAGCCGGTACGACCGCACACGCGTCGAGCCTCGCGACGCACGCCGGTCGGCGTGCCCCTCGCCATCGGCGCGATCGTCGTCGTGGTGGGGGCGTGGTTCGCGAGCACCTGGTGGCGCGCCGACCGGTCGTTCCAGTCCGCGATCGACGGCACCTTCGCGCTGGCCTCCGGGAGCCTGTCGTCGCCGGCCCAGGCGCGGGTCGTCCGCTCGACGTTGAAGGACTTCCACGACGCGACGAAGGGCAACACGTCGGAGTCGCGCTATCCGTTGAGCGAGGCGAACTTCATCCTCCAGACGCTCGCTGCGACCAACGCCCTGACCGCCGACAACGTGACGGGCCTCGCCCCGGTGCGCGACATGCTGCAGACCGCGGTCGACCGGGCCCCCCGGGATCCGGTGCCGCTCTCGAGCTACGGCCGCCTCCTCGCCCGGCTCCGCGACCTCTCCCCGGCGAACGGTGACGCGTCGCTCGAGGCCGAGCTGTTCGCTCGGGCGGCCCGGGCAAACCCCTTCGAACCCACCTATGTGGCGGGGCTGGCGACCGCGGAGCGCGGCGAACGGCAATCTCGCCGCTGCCCGCGAGGCTGTGGATAACGGCCTGACCAGGTTCCCCACGAACCCGACCCTCCTGACCGAGGCGGTGGCCGTCGCAAAGGCGCAAGATGACGCCGCCGCGGCCGACGACTACCAGGCTCGTCTCGACGCCCTTCCTGGCGGCTGACCTGCCCTGACACGGGTCGACGGTTCTTGACCTCGCGGATCCGACCCCTTTAGGGTCCCCCCGGCGGAATTTCGGGTGTCACGAGTCGTCACGTCCGGGGTTCTCGCTATCGAGGGGCGGCAGGGCTTCTGCCTGTTCCCGCATGCGGTCGCGGTTCCGTTGGACGGTCGCGTCGATCGCAACCAAGACAGGACAACAACCAGGAGGTTGTATGAAGTCACCGTCCCGCAGGTTGCGGCGGCTGGTCGGCGCTGGTGTCGCCGGTCTGCTTGCCGTGAGCCTCGCTCCGATCGTGACGTCGGGGGTGGCGCAGGCAGCGTCGACCAACACCCCGGCGATCACGGTCTCCAACCAAACCGTCATCGGCGTGGGCGACACGGGCCCCGCGGGCGACATCGTCGTCGGCAGCAGCACGGTGACGTTTAACCAGGGCGACGCGATCATCGTGCAGGTGGCCCAGCCTGGCGTCGGCACCCCGGCGTTCGCAGGCGGCATCGCCCTCGCGAGTGAGATGAACCCGAACTGCAACGGCGCCATCGATCCCACCGGTGCTTCCGGCGTCGGTGACCGTCGCTTCGTCGCGTACGCGGCGACGCCGACCGCATCCGGCCCGACCGGCGGCACGCTGACGCTGCTGCCCGGTGTTGCCGGCCAGTCGACGTCTGCTCCGCTGAACGGGACCATTCCCGGCTTCTGCAACGGACAGGACGGCGGTACCCGCAACGACATCTTCACGTTCACCGTGGCCACCAACGGTCCTGGCCCGATCACGATCGGGAACATCCAGTACTCGGCTGGCCGTGGCACCGGTCAGGCGAACCTGGCTGGCCCGACGCTGCGTGCGAACTCGGCGACGACCGGTCCGGTCCGCCTCTTCACGTTCTTCTCGAACGTGTCGACGGGTAACACCAACCTGGTGAAGCTCAACACGGCGAACAACGGTCTCTCCACGGTCGCCCCCAACAACACCGACTCGAATGCGTGGATCACCACGATCGCCATGACCGGCCCGCCCAAGGCCTTCGCGGTGACCTCCGGTGGTGCGGCGCAGACGAAGACGGTGAGCGGCGTGACGATCACCGAGAAGGTCGCTGACGCGTTCGGCGTCGTTGGCACTGCCAACAACACCTTCTGCATCGACATCGCATCGGCCAACGCGGCGTTCGCGGCATCCTCGACCCTCCAGGTCGTGGGCTCGGGTCTCGCGACCGATCTGCTGCAGAGCATCCTCGTGCCTGATTCGACCGGCCCGGGCGGCACCAACGCTCGCGTGTCGATCACCATCTTCAACAACCCGGCCAACACGCTCTCGTCGTTGACCCTGAACAACCTGGTGCTCAACATCGCGCCGACCACGGTCGGTTCGGTGCGGGCCGTCCTCACGGACTGCGGCGACGCCTTCGGCCCCGGTGGATCCCTCCCCGGTGACAATGGCGACTACTCGACGCCGTTCGTGCTTCCGGCTCCGTTCCCGGCGCCGGTCGCCCCGGCCACGATCGTCATCGACGCCTTCGGTGGTGCCCTGTCGAACACAAGCGCAGGCAACGACGGTCCTCCGCTGGGCATCGGCACCGATGGCGCTGGCCCCGCGGTCAACGACTTCGTGTTGAGCAACAACCTCTCGTTCAACTCGATCGGGAGCTTCTCGGGCCCGAACGACAGCGTGAACGACCTGAACCGGGTCGTGCTCTTCTTCCTGCTTCTGGCCGACCGCTCGGGTGGTAACGACCGAGTCGCCACGGCACGCATCCTCCAGCAGGAGAAGTACGGCCTCGCGGGCGTGAACATCACGATCGACCTCGCCTTCTTCCCGCCGCGGGTGACGCCCAACTCGAGCGGCATCCCCTGCGACGTGGACCAGCAGATCTTCGATTCGCAGGAGCTGCAGGTCATCCAAGATGAGGGTCGGTTCGTCTCCATCTGCGGCGGCACGCGTGACTGCCCTCGTGGCCACGGCTGACAACTTCCCGGATGCGCTTGCAGCCGGGTATGCGGCTGGTCGTCTCCACGCGGCGATCTACCTCACGCGCCCGACGGTGGATGCACTCACTCAGCTCCAGTTCGGCCTCGCCGGCCTGGGTGTCAAGACCGTCCTCATCCTCGGTGGCACCGCCGCCGTTCCTCAGACGGTCGAAGATTTCCTGAACACCTTGAGCACCACGTGCACCACCAACAGCCTCTGCGGGTCCAACCCGAACGCGCTGTCGAACGGTGACCCGCGGGTCGCACCCGGCACGAAGCTCGCCGTCGGTCGGATCCACAACCCGGATCCCGCCAACGACAACCGCTACGAGACGATGCGGCTGCTGAACATCCTCACGGGCCTGCCCGTGTCGATCCCGGTCGCAGTGCAGCAGGTGATGCCGGCGGTCTTCAACGGCACGAAGCAGCTGCAGGCCAACGCAACGGCGAACGCCAATGCCTCGCCGGCCAACAACTGCACCGCTTGCCGCACCGCCTTCCTGGTCTCCGGCGCGAACTTCCCCGACGCTCTGTCGGCGGGTGTCCGTGCCTACGCCCAGGGCATCCCGCTGATCCTGACGGATCCCGCGGCCCTGTCACCTCAGGCCGCGCAGACCCTGAAGGACCTGCAGACGCAGCAGGTGTACATCATCGGTGGCGAGTCCGCGGTCTCGGCTGCGGTCGCCGATGCGCTCACCAAGGCCACGAAGGATGGCGGTCTCGGTCTGATCGTCGCCCGCATCGTGGGCGTTGATCGCCTCGACACGGCCGTCAAGCTTCACCAGGCTGCGGTGCGCAACTCGACGAACACCTCGCTGGCGGGCATGAGCAACACCACCAACGTCGGGGTCATCAACATCTCGAACGTGTTGCTCGCCCGTGGCGATACCTTCCCCGACTCGCTGACTGCAGCGGTCCAGGGTGTCGGTAGCCTCGTTGGTGTCCAGACGGTGCCTCCGAAGTTCGGCTTCGGCACCGGCGCAGACCCCAACAAGCTCAACTACGGCGACAACGCCAGCATCCTGCTGACCGTTGATCCCAACAACCTCGGCAAGGCCACGTCTGACGCTCTCACTGCGGGAGCGACCTCCAACGGCCTGTCGTCGGTGCTCAATGCCGTCAAGTGCCTCGGCCTCCAGGCCGCCGTGTCCGACGCGGTGTGCGTGGCTGCTCAGAACGCACTGGCTGGCATCGTCACCTAGTCCGTCCAACGGCAACCTGAGAGAAGGGGTCCTTCGGGGCCCCTTCTCCGCGTTTTGCGCCGGGCTCGACGCGGTAAGGGGTGAAGGGCGGCCTGGTAGCGTCTCCCGCCTTCACGACGTCCTGGAGCGGGAGGAGCGCCATGATGCGATCGGGTTTCGGGTGGAGAGCCTTGACGGTCGTCGCGACGGTTGCCGCGACAGTCCCGATCGTCGCGAGCGCCACGGCGTCAGCGGCGGTCCCGTTCATCGACGCGTCGACGTTGAAGGCGGCGTCGACGCCCGAGATCCCCGTGGGCTTCGCCGGTGGCATCGCCGGTGATCTCGTCATCGGCACGTCGTCCACGATGTTCCAGGCCGGCGACTCGGTCACGATCAGCCTCGACGACGCCGACTCCGATCCGAACTGCTTCGCCGGCCCCCTCTTCCGCGACTTCGTCGTGTACGCGGCGACGCCGTCCGCGACCATCCCGGGGCCGACGGCGAGCGTCCAGGTCAACATGGGCTCGAGCCCGCTCTGCGCGATGCAGGACGGCGGCACGCAGCTCGACGTGTTCACCGTGAACGTGCTCATCGGCGGCAACGGCCCGATCACCGTGACGAACCTGCGATACACGCCCGGCTCGAACGGGTCCGTCGAGGGCTCGGCCGGTACCGGGCCGGTGAAGCTCATGGTCGCCGGCGGCGGCGCGGTCGGGCCCCCATTCACCCTCGCGACCGCCGACACCTCCAACGTGTGGATCACGACGATCTCGCTGACCGGCGGTACCGTCAGCTCGGCGATCACATTGCCCTCTCCGCCGGTGACGCTCTCGCCGCTGGTGATCACCGAGAACGTCGCGAACGTGTTCGGGGCGAACGGCACGGCAACCGATGTCTGTCTGGATCTGTCGGGTCTCGCGACGTGGTCGGCGGCTCCGACGTCAGCGTCGAGCTCGACCATCCCCGGCGATGCGGTCAACGGTGTGACCATCGCGGCCGGCCCCGCGGGTCCGAGCACGCGGCTCCAGGTCTCCATCCAGAACAACCCGACTGCGGCCAAGTCGACGCTCACACTCACCGGCATGAAGGTGCAGCCCGGCAACGCGCCTGGAAAGGTCGAGGTCTTCCTCACCGACTGCGACTCCCAGCCGTTCGGCACACGCAAGAGCGGGGGCAACCCCGCGAGCGGCACGACGTTCGACACCATCGGCTACTTCTCCAACCCGACGACCAACCTCCAGGCGACGCCGCCGATCGTCGTGAACCCGCCGAGCGACACGATCACGCGGATCTCCGGCGCCGATCGCATCGACACCGCGAACGCGATCTCCCAGTCGAGCTTCCCGGGTACGGGCAGCGCGGGTGCCGTCGTGCTGGCGCGCGCTGACGTGTTCCCCGACGCTGCTGGCCGGCACACCGTTGGCCGCCGCGAAGAGCGCTCCGCTCCTGCTCACGGGGTCCGCGTCGCTCGACCCTCGTACGTTGACCGAGCTTCAGCGCGTGCTGACCGCGGGCAAGACGGTCTTCGTTCTCGGTGGCACGGCCGCGTTGTCGAGTGCGGTCGACGGCGCCGTGAGCGCGGCGGGCTATCCCGTGGTGCGCCTCGCGGGTGTCGACCGGTTCGACACCGCGGTGAAGATCGCGACGGACGGACTGAACAACCCGACGTCGCTCATGGTGGCTGACGGCACCAACTTCCCGGACGCGTTGTCGGCCGGAGCGGCCGCCGCGCGAGGCGAAAGCGGCGGTGCTCCTGTCGCTCGGATCCACGCCGGTGGCATCGACGTCGACGTACATCACGAGCCGCGGCACGGTGACGCTGTTCTCGATTGGCGGTCCTGCTGCGCTCGCGTATCCGGCGGGTCAGGCCATTGTCGGCGTCGACCGCTACGACACGAGCGCGAAGATCGCGGCGCAGTTCTTCCCGACCCCCGGCACCGTCGGGCTCGCCTCCGGCACGAACTTCCCCGACGCGCTCGCGGGTGGGGCTCACATCGCTCGGTTCTCCGGCCCGATGCTCCTCGTCGATCCTGCCGCGCTGCCCCCGTTCATCCAGGCGTACCTCGCGGCGAAGGCGTCGAGCATCGCCGGCGGCTTCCTCTACGGCGGCACGACAGCCGTCAGCGAGTCGGTGCGGCTCGCCGCGCAGGTGGCGATCGGAGGGCCCGCGACCTGAGTGGGTGACTGCGTCTGCGAGCGCCTCGCCGATAGCCTCGCCAGCATGCTGAAGCCCTCTCGGCTCACCCTGCTCGCCCTCGTTGCGGGCCTGGCGGTGACATTCACTGCGTGCAGCGACGACAGCGGATCCTCCACTGGCACGACCTCGGCCGGTGCGGGGGCGACCACGGCGCCCGGCGACACGGGCCCAACGAGCACCCTCGATCCGATCGTCGGCAACGTCGACCTCGGCATCCTCGCCGGCTGCCCGTTCTTCACGCCCGAGGACGCCAAGGCCTTCCTGGGCAAGGACGTCGGCCCGGTCAACACCAAGGGCAGCCAGGTGCAGGAGGACACGATCCTCGCCGTCTGCGCTTACAACGACACCTCGGGGATCCCCGAGAACGGTGTTTCGGTCAGCGCGAAGCTAGTCCCGGGCGCAAGCGCCGCGAACGTCCAGGGCGATCTGCTCGACCTCGAGCAGAACCGCTATGCCGGTGCCGATCTCCTACCCATCGACGGTTTGGGTGACGGTGCGCGGGCGCTGGTCCTTCCCGGAACCGAGTTGAAGGTGGTGTTCGTCTTCACGGGCGAGTACGAGCTCGACGTGGCCGCGGGTCCGAACCAGACGCTGGACGAGGTCGTCGCGCTGGCCCGCGACACCATCGCGAAGCTGCCGGAGCGCCCGCTCGGGGGATGACCCAATGGCGATCGCGGCCGACGCGGCACGCGCCGCTTGACCGTCCCCAGCGATCCAAGCCACGGTTCGCGTCGCTCGACGCGGTCCGCGGGCTCGCCGTCGCGGGAATGGTCCTCGTCGAGAACCTGCCCGGCCCGGTCGACTCATATCGATGGTGGCGACATGCCGCGTGGCACGGCCTCACGATCGCCGACGTCGTGTTCCCCCTCTTCCTCGTGCTGGTGGGCGCGGGCATGGCGCAGTGGCTGCGACCGCCGGTTGCCGCGGGGACGATGCGCCGCCTCGTGTTGCGATCCTTGGCCCTTGTCGCCATCGGCCTCGTCGTCTTCGGGTGGTGGGGTGAGGGCGGCGGGCTCGACTCGTTGCGGATCCCGGGAGTGCTGCAGCGCATCGGCATCTCCGGCCTGCTCGCCGGGGTCGTCGTCGTGGGCCTCCGCCGGTGGTGGGCCATCGCGCTGGTCGCCGGAGCGCTGCTCGTCGGGTACGGCTGGACGCTGACGGTGCCGACGGTCGACGGTTGTCGGGGAGTGGACGTGCCGGCGTGCACCGTGCCCGGTGCGGTCGATGCTGCGACCTTCGGCAGCTCTCCACCTCTACCGGGACGGCGCGGCGGGCTACGACCCCGAGGGCATGCTCTCGACCGCCGGGGCCGTCGCGTCGGTCTTGATCGGTTGGCTCGCGGGAGATCTGCTGCGGCGCCGGCGCGTCGGCGACCTCGTCGCGCTCAGCGGCGTCTGCTTCGTGCTCGGTGTGCTCTGGGAGGCCGGGCTCGAAGTGAACAAGCGGCTCTGGACCCCGTCGTTCGTCCTCGTGACCGCGGCGATCTCGATCGGGCTGATCGCGCTCGCGCACGTCTCGGTCGATCGGAGCCGGGTTGCGTCGACCTTCGCGTTCCCGCTCATCGCGCTCGGGCGCAACGCGTTGCTCGTGTACGTGGGGCAGCACGTCGTGGGTGTGTGGCTCACACGCGCGCCACATCGGCTCCGTCGCCGCGTCGACGTGGCTCGTCGAGCACGGCGCGCAGCGGTGGATCGCACCGCCAGGGGCGTGGTTCGTGTACGCACTCGGGATGCTCCTCGCCTGGACGGCGATCGCGTGCGCGCTGCACGCCCGGCGTTGGTACGTGACGCTGTGAACCGGCGCCGATGGCTCGTGGCGTTCGCGACCGCGCTGTCTCTCGCGGCCGCGGCGTGCTCCGGAGACGACGGCGGGTCGGCGGGCTCGACGGCGGCGGTCGATTCGACCCGAGCCGTCACAACGCAGGCGACGACCACCACGGCATCGGGACCGACGACGACGGTCGTGCTCGACGAGCCGGATCCGTCGCTCGCGACGCTGCCAACCGACGAGCTCCCGAGCGGGGTTGCCGAGGACTCCCCCGCTGCCGAGGTCGCGGTCCCGTCCTCCGTGCCATCGGGATCGACGTCGAGCATCCCGGTGGCCCCTGAGTTCGTGCACCCGGCGACGGGCGGCGAGCCACCGACCGCGGTGGTTCCGCCAGTGTCGCCGGACCTCAAGATCCGGTACATCGTGATCCCGCATCCCGACGACGAGTTCGAGTCGTGGTCGATGGTCGCGAACGACACGACGCATTACATCGTGTTCATCCTCCTCACGCGGGGCGAGTACTCCCGCTACTGCGACGGCAGCGGCATCTCCCAGCTGCAGGCCGAACGGTCCGAGCGGTTGCCACAGCCGCAACCCTTCACCGGCGAGGGCACCGCCGAGTGCGCGCAGCAGCGAGTGGACGCATGGGCGAGCTTCCTCGACGGCCGTGGGAGCGTCGAGTCGGCGATCGGCCGGCCCGGCTTCCTCGGCCAGTTCGATCTCGACCTTCCCGAGGGCACGACCGTACCGAGCAAGATCGACACGACAGGCGAGCGCGTGGCTGCGACGACCTACTTGCTGTGGGTGGGCGACAAGTCGGCGCGGTTCGCCTTCGACTTCGGCGACCGCGACCTCAGCCTGAACGAGGTCGTGCTGGGCGTCCAGGCGGTGCGTGCCCTGCAGTCGCGGGTGCTGCCGATCTCGCAGGAAGACGACCTCGTCGCCGGCGCCTACTTCAACGACTCGTTCGACCCGTCGATCCGCTACCAACACCCGGATCACAAGGTCGTGCAGGACGCGATCAAGGGCCTCGACTTCGAGATGCCCGGGCCGCAATGGGGCCGCACGGTCCCCGAAGACCCCGATGTGGCCGAGACGTTGGAGATCCCGCCCTCGCTCTACTGCGCGGTGATGTGCGTCAATCCGGAGCCGATCGATCCGCTCGAGAACCCGTTCGCGTTTCGCGTCGGCACGCTGCAGACCAGCTACGGCTGGCTCGCGCCGACCTACTGGGTCGGCGCTGAGCTCCCGAGCGGCTCTATCTTCAGTCGGGTGCAGTCGTTCTGGAAGCGTTTCTGAGTGGGTCACCGATGGATCGGCTCCGGGCGAGAGTCCGGAGCACCGGACATCGGATCGCCTTCGACTATCCAGTGCACCCGCGCGCCCGATACGGATGGGGGAGCGCGCCCATCCGCGCCTCGCGGCGATCATCGGCAGCGGCGCCGATGAGTACCGGGGCGTGCTCGAAGGTTTCCTCGCTCATCGCGATGCGTTGGCGGCAATCGAGAGCCACCCGGCGTCGCCCGAACAGCCGGCGTGGGTGAACGACTACATCCCCGGACTCGACGGCGTCGCGCTCTACTGCTTCGTGGCCGACGGGCGCCCCGCTCATTACGTCGAGGTCGGTTCGGGCAACTCGACCAAGTTCGTGCGTCGCGCGATCCGGGACCTCGACCTCGCGACCGAGATCGTCTCGATCGACCCGCATCCACGTGCTGAGGTCGACGCGCTGTGCGACGAGATGATCCGCCTCCCGGTCGAGGACGCCGATCTTGCCGTCTTCGACCGGCTGGCTGCCGGTGACATCCTGTTCGTCGACAACTCACACCGCGCGTTCCAGAACTCCGACGCCACCGTGATGCTCACCGAGGTGATCCCGGCCCTGCCCGCGGGAGTGCTCGTCGGCATCCACGACATCTTCCTGCCCGAGGACTACCCGCCGCAGTGGGCCGACCGGTACTACTCCGAGCAGTACCTGCTCGCGGCATGGCTGCTGGGGGGTGGCGGCGGGTGCGAGATCGTGCTCCCGGCGCACTACATCCGCAGCATCCCCGACCTCGACACGATGTGCGACCCGATCTGGTCCGCGCCCGAGCATGCTGACGTGCAGCGGCACGGCGGCGCGTTCTGGTTGCGAACGGGCTGACTCAGGCCCGCGTCGCGACGATCGCGTATTCCTGCGGTCCGAAGAGGACGCTGTTCAGCCGTCTCAGCGCGTCGTTGATCGTGGCGACCTGAGCGGGCGCGCCGGTCGTCTCGTCGAGCAGTGGCACGGCGAAGAACTCGGCGGGCGAGTGGAAGCGGACCTCGATGTCGGCGAAGCCCGCGCGCTCGCTGAGGAACGTGAGCAGCGACGGGTGGAGCGGCCACTTGTGGGTCGGATCGAGGATGTACGAATGGCCGAGCACGATCAGCGCCGTGGGGTTCGGGGTCTCGCAGACGAGGACCCCACCCGGCCGGAGCTTCGCCGCGGCGAGGTCGAGAAAGCGGCAGAGATCCGCGAAGACCAGGTGCTCGACGACGTGGATCGCGGTGATCGCGCCGAGGCTGCCGTCGGGCACCTCGGCGAGATAGGCCAGGCCGTCGCCCTGCACGACATCGAGGCCGCTCGCCTGCGCCTCCACGACCATGCCGGCATCGAGGTCGACGCCGCGGCCCTCGATCCCCGCTTCGCGCAGCGCGGCGAGCAGCCCTCCGGCGCCGCAGCCGACGTCGAGCACGGGGACGTGGTCGGCGAGCAGCTCGACGTAGCGCTCGGCGAGGGTCATCGCGATCTCCGCAGGATCACCGCGGAAGCGACGCTCGAAGCCGACGTAGTCGAAGTCCACCGGTTCGGCCGCCACTGGCCGCACGGGGGCTGCGTCAGGCTGGGAGAGGGTGGCAGCGGGGCGGGCGCGCAGCTCGCGCACCGCCCGGTCGAGGCGCTGGAGCTGGTCCCGGATCTCGGCGAAGCGGTGTGGCGCGGCGGCGATCCCGGCATCGGGCGCGATCGCCCGCCCGAGGTCGTCGAGGGCCTGCTCGAACGCGACGAGCTGCGCCTTGAGCAGCTCGAGCTGCACGGCGTTCACGCGTACCTCGTGGAGCACGTTGTCCGCCGAGGCGAACAGGTCGATGTTCGAGTCGAGGATGCCG
Organism: uncultured Acidimicrobiales bacterium; assembly: GCA_963708175.1. Classification (GTDB taxonomy): domain Bacteria; phylum Actinomycetota; class Acidimicrobiia; order Acidimicrobiales; family DATKAS01; genus DATKAS01. Next base: position 399,739 of record CAVPSD010000017.1, on the reverse strand, counting down.
AGCGCATGGATCGAGGGCACGAGGTGAGTGACCTGCTGCTGCAACGCGGCGACGAGCGCGCTGAGCTCCTGGACGCGACCCGTCGTGCGCGTCTCGACGCGGACCGCCACCCGCTCGCTCACCCGCACGGCGATGCCCTCCAGCGCGCGACGCGCGATCGGTCCGACGATCGCCGCGACCGCGCTCTTGGCGCGGACGACCAACGGCGTCGCGGGCTCGGGCGGCGGCGGGGGAGTCGGCTGACCGAGGGCCTGCCGCAGGTCTTCGACGTGCTCGGGAGTGAGGTCGGGGTCAGCGCTGCTCATGCGACTCCCAGCTCGGCGAGGCGGGCCTCGGCACGTGTGATCGGCCTCGACAGCGGGGGAGTGGGGAGGTCGACGAGATGCCGGGTCACCGGGCCGGCGAGCGACCGCCATCCGAGGGCGTGCGCGATTCCGTCCGCGACGCGAGCGAGGTCGTGACGCTCCTCGACGAGGCGCCGGCCCCGGTGACCGAGCGAGGCGCCGCGCCGGTGGTCGGCCCCGAGTGCTTCCGCGAGCGACGTCGCGCGATCGTCGTCGCAGATGACGAGGTCGATGTCGTGCCTGCCGCCGAGCAGTCGCGCCGTCGCGGTGTCGGTGACGAGCGGTGTCGCGAAGGCGAGTGCTTCGATCGCGGTCATCCCCGTCGCGACGACCGCGGGGCACAGTGACAGGAATGTGCGTCGCTGCCGCCAGGTGAGCCCGTCGGGCATCTGGACGGGCACGTCGATGGCGAAGCGTTCGCGCCAGCGGGCCCGCAGGAACGGCGCGACGGCCCGGAAGGCGCGCACGTCCACAGCCGGATCGGGCGGCGTGACGGTCACGGTGGCGCGCCGGCGCCAATCGTCCGGCGCAGGATCGGCCGGGTCCTCCCACAAAGCGACGCGCCCCGGCCTGGCTCCGGCCGCCCGCCGCGCTGCGGGCGCTCGCCACGACGAGACCAGCACGGCATCGACGACCAGACCGGGCCGCCACGCGGCGATGCGGCACCGATCCGACAGCGTCTGCAGCAAGGGCGCGACCGCGTCGGCTCGTTCGACGTCGGAGACCAGGCCCAGCACGGGGACGTTCATCGCACCATCGCTCCGGTGAGCAGCGCCTCGACCACCGGCTCCCACAGCGAGCGAGCCCACACGCTCGCGTCCCGCGCGCCCGAGCCGTTGGGTCAGGACGTCATCGGCCGCGATGCGGTCGATCGCGGCCGCGACCGACTTCGGCGTCGGCTCGGCGACGAGCCCATTGACGCCGTCGGTGACCCACTCGAGCACGCCGCCGGCATCCGTGGTCGTGACGACTGGCTTCGCCGCCGCGAATGCCTGGAGCGTGACGTATCCGTAGTCCTCGTCGTAGGGCGTGTAGAGCACTGCCCGAGCCGAGGCGTAGCGGCGGATGAGTTCGTCGTCGCCCGTCCATCCGAGCAGCTGGACCCGACCGGTGAGCCCGTGCCGGAGGATCCGCTGCTGCAGCTCGTCGTGCAGGCTGCCCGTGCCGGCGATGTGCAAGGGCAGATCGCTCTTCGTCTCGGCCATCGCGTCGATGAGCAGCTCGGGTCGCTTGTTGTGCTCGAGGCGGAGGGCCGTGAACAGCGCTCCCTCAGACGGAGCCGGGTGCAGGCGGTCGAAGAGCGGAGGCGGGTGGGGGAGCGGCGTCGAGGTGAGCCCGTTGTAGCGGAGCAGTCGATCCGAGACGACGCCCGAGAGCGTGAAGCGCACGCTCGCTTCCTCGAGCGCACGCGTGTCCCACTCTGCGAGCAGGCGCTGCTCCTCCAAGCCGCCGTCGTCGAGATCGAAGTCGCTCAACGCGGAGCCGGCGAGGTCGTACACCGCGCGGTGCTGATGGAAGAGCCACACGACCTTGCGGGGGTGACGCACGAAATACGACGGGAAGTTCGTGGCGATGACCATGTCCGCGTCGACCGGCAGCATCCGCCACGCCATCGCGGCATCGAAGACCCGCTCGCGGTCCCAGGCGTTGGGCAGGCGGATGAGGTCGGCGCGGTGCCCCGCGGCCCGCAGCGCGGCAACGAGGTTCTCCATCAGCTGCTCGGCCCCGCCGTACATGAACGGCACCTGGGCGCCACACACGCAGATGTCCATAACCGGTCGGCCCACAGTAGGCGGATACCCTGCGGACCCTGTGGAGCGCACCGGTCGCATCGGCTTCGTGCCGCCCCGCTATGGCCCCGGCGTCGTCGGCGGCGCCGAGGCGGTGCTGGCCGACACCGCTCGGGGGCTCGCCGCCCGAGGCTGGTCGGTCGAGATCCTGACCACCGACGCCCGCGACCACTTCACGTGGGCCAGCGAGTTCCCTGCCGGCGTGTACGCCGACGGACCGCTGATCGTGCGTCGCTTCCCCGCCGTGGTCGACACGCCGCGCATCGAGCGGGCGACGTTCCACGCGCGGATCCTGGCCGGCGACCCGCTGACGATCACCGAGCAGCAGCGTTGGGTGAACGACGACCTCAGGGTGCCGGCGCTGTTCGACCATCTGCTCGATCGCGGCGAGGAGTACCGAGCACTCGTGTTCGCTCCGTACATGTTCTGGCCGACCTTCGCGTGCGGCCAGGTCGTCCCCGAGCGGACGATCCTCATGCCGTGCTTGCACGACGAGCCCGAGGCGCGGCTGCCGCTGTTCGCGCCGCTGTTCTCGGGGGCCCGAGGCATCTGGTTCCTCTCCGAGCCCGAGGCCGCGCTCGCGCAGCGCCTCCAGCCGCTGCCGCCGCGCACGGCTGTCGTTGGCGCGGGGGTGCCGGTCCCCGAGACGTACGACCCCGACGGCTTCCGCAAGCGGCACGGCATCGAAGGACGCTTCGTCTTGTACGCGGGGCGGCGCGAAGGTGCGAAGGGCTGGGAGGGGCTCGTGACCGCGTTCGCCGATGCCGTTGCCCGTCTCGACCTTCCCTTCACACTCGTGACCACCGGCACGGGCACGGTGCTGCCGCCCGAGCCAGCGCGTCGGCCGCGTCGTCGACCTCGGCTTCCTCCCCGCGGAGGAGCTCGCCAACGCGTTCGCGGCCGCGGACGCGTACCTGCAACCGTCAGCGCTCGAGAGCTTCTCCCTCACGATCATGGAGGCGTGGCTCGCGGGGACGCCGGTGATCGCGAACGGAGGCGCGGCGGTCGTGCGTTGGCACTGCGAGCGTTCGGGTGCGGGGCTGCTGTACGAGACGCCGGAGGAGCTTGCCGTGTGCCTCGACTTCGTCGCCCAGCGACCGGACGTGGCACGCCGGTTGGCGGAGGGCGGCAGGGCGTACGTGCTGGCGCACTACGCGCCCGAGGACGTGCTCGATCGTGTCGAGGCGACGATCATCGAGTGGACGCGGCCATGACCCGGGTCCTGATGGTCACGCCGTACGCGCCGTATCGGGATGGCATCGCGGCCTACGCCGTGCAGCAGGTGAAGGCGCTGCGGGCCGAGGGAAACGAGGTCGAGGTGCTGTCTCCCGCGCCCTCGGCCGCGCACCAATGGCTCGACCTCCGCAACCGCCGCGGTCCGATGGCCCTCGCCCGGCGCGTCAGCCGCTTCGATCGGCTCGTGATCCAGTACCACCCGGACGTGTTCTTTCGCCCCGGCGTGTCGCCCACGGATCACGCCATCGGCACCGCTGGGCTGATGGTCGCGTGCCGCATCGTGGCGGAGTCCGAGGTCGTCGTGCACGAGTTCGACGACGAGCCGCTGCGCTATGGCCGGCGCAACCGCGCCATCACCGCCCACATGTGGCGATCGGTCGACCGCCTCGTGTTCCACACCGCGATCGAGCGTGATCGCTTCCTCGCGGTGTGGCCGGTCCCGCCGGAGCGCACCGTCGTCGTGGCCCACGGAGCGTCCTTCGTCCCCCACACGAACGCGGACCGGGCCGCAGCCCGCGCCATCCTCGGCCTGCCGCCCGATCGCTTCGTGTTCGTCGCGATCGGCTTCATCCAGCCTCACAAGGGGTTCGACCGCGCGGTCGCGGCGTTCGCTGCGAGCGGCGCGGCATCGGTAGGCGCGCAGCTGCACGTCGTCGGTTCGGTACGGGTCGACGAGCCGGCGTTCCTCCAGCATCGCGACGAGCTCGCTGCCGCCATCCGCCTGACACGCGGCGCGACGCTGCACGATGCCTACGTGAGCGACGAGGCGTTCGACCTGTGGTTGGTCGCTGCCGACGCGGTGGTGCTGCCGTACCGGCAGATCTGGTCGTCGGGCGTCATGGAGCGCGCGGCGCTCTACAGCCGCCTGGTGATCGCGACTCGTGTGGGCGGCCTCGGCGAGCAGGCCCCGGCCGGCACCGTGCTCGTCGACGACGACGCGACGCTGACCGCCGCGATGGCCGCCGCAGCGGGCGTCATCGAGAAGCCGTCGGGTCCGGCCGCGGTCGAGCCCTGGCCGGACGGGGATCGGGACGCGATCCAGGCCGAGGTGCGGCGCCGCGCCCGTCCGGCCGTTTGATTCACGCGCTGATCAGGGGTTCGGCTCGGCCGGCGCGAGCAGATCGATGAGCCACGCGTCGTCGTGCGGTCTCGCGGTGGCGCCGGGCGGCAGCGCCGCGACGATGTCGGCGATCTGCTGCGGCGTGTACTGCCCGACACCCAGGTGCAGGACCACATAGCGCACGCCGAGGGCGCGCAGGCGGGCGACGGCCTCGGGGGACGGGAACGTGTTGAGCAGCTGCACGTCTTCGGCGTACCCCGGGGGGAGATAGCCGCTGTAGCCGTTGACTCTCGGGTGCCAGTCGATCGTCGCGAAGAGCATGCGGGGCGCCTCGACCGTGGCCCACTCGAACGGCTGGGTCAGCGGCGAGATCATCGGCAGCTCGACGACGGGCTCGGTCCCGCGGTCGTCGAGCGTTCGATAGACGTTCAACGTCTCGTCACGCGTGGAAACGGGGGCGGACAGCACCGGCGCCGCGAGCTCGACGAGGATCACCGCACCGACCAGCACCGCGAGCGCCAGCACGCCACGCGCGACGGACAGTGCGCGTCAGCACCCCGAACCCGTGCCCCGCGAGGACCGCCAGCGTGAGCCAAGCCACGACGGCGAGGCGGGCGGAGACTCTGATCCCCCCGAACCCGGGCACGTGATCGCGCAGCAACCCGAACGGCATCGTGACGCCGTAGGCCTCGGGTCCGATCGCGAGGACCAGCGACACCGCGCCTGCGAGCGCCATCAGCCGAAGCTCTCGGTGGCGTCGTACGGAGATGGGTTCCTCTCCGTCGGCGAGGTCGTCGCGCCACGTGGCGCCATCACGGCGGCGGAGCGCCGAGACGAGCCCGATCGCCCCGAGGCCCATCACCAGGAAGCCCTGGAACTGCATGTGCTCGCCGTCGCGTTCGGTGCCGATCCGGGCCATCCAGTCGTACAGGTAGCTACGCGGCGCAGGTGTGAAGACGTCGGCGCCCTTCAGCCCCCACGACGGCACCGCCGGCCGTTCGAACCCGTCCTGGGATTGCACTCGCCAGTAGCCGACCGCGAACGGAGCGACGAGGACGCCGGCAACGAGCGCGGCGATGGCGACCCCGCGCCAGAAGCCTGCCTTCAACCGGTATCGCTGCGACCACGCGTGGCCGAGGACGACCGCAACCGCGCAGACCGCGAACAGGGCGCCGTAGTAGAGCGCGCCCAGCGCGATCGCCGCAGTGACGACGCCGCAGACCACCGCGTTCCTCGTGGTGGGGGCGTCGAGGAGGCGCAGCAGCACGAGGAAGCCGAGTGGAAGCATCCCGAGGAGCTGCAGCTGTGGGTGCCCCCAGTGCGCGAGCGCGTACCCACTGAAGGTGAAGGCGAGCGCTGCCAGGATCGCCGCGTCGTCGCGTCCGGTGAGCCGCTTGGTGAGCGCGTACGTGGCCACCTGCGTGAACACCATCAGCAGGAGGTTGGTCAGGTTGAGCGCGGCGACGAAGCTTCCGGTGACCGCGTGCAGCAACCCGTAGAGCGGCGCCGCGGGCAGCAGCAAGTCCGAGTACGCCAGCGTGAGGTTCCGCGGCCAGAAGATCGGCGCGTTGAACAGGTCGAACGGATGCGTCAGGAACGCGTGGACGTCCCACGACATGATCCACGCGACGAGCGCGGAGTCGCCGGTGTTGGTCGGAAGCGTGTGGAAGACCCGATGAGGGGTTGGCCGCCGCATGAGCAGCACCGTGCCCACGAACAGGAGGCCGAGAAGTGTCGGCTTCAGCCATCGAGGCCGACGTCGTGGCGGCGGGATTGCCGAGGGGACGACCTCGACGGTGCCGTCCTCGGTCTCGATGCGCGAGACGGTCGTCAAGAGTGGCGGCGAAGCGGACCGGTCGAGTACTTCACGACGCAGTAGAGCGCGCGGACGCCATCCCTCCAGCCGATCTTCTTGCCCTCGGCGTAGGTGCGTCCGTCGTACGAGATGCCCACCTCGTAGACGCGCCACCCCGCGCGTGCCACCTTGGCCGTGATCTCGGGCTCGAACCCGAACCGATCTTCCTCGATCGTGATCGATACGAGGACCTCGCGGCGGAACGCCTTGTAACAGGTCTCCATGTCGGTGAGGTTCAGGTCCGTGAACATGTTCGACATGGTCGTGAGGAACTTGTTGCCGACCGAGTGCCAGAAGTACAGGACGCGATGCGGCTGCGAGCTGTGGAAACGCGAGCCGTACACGACGTCGGCCTTGCCCTCGAGCAGCGGCTGCAGCATGAGCGCGTACTCGCGTGGGTCGTACTCGAGGTCCGCGTCCTGCACGATCACGAAGTCTGACGACGCCTCGGCGAACCCGCGGCGCAAGGCCGCGCCCTTGCCTTGGTTGACCCCTTGCGAGAAGACGCGCACTCGGGGATCGACGAAGGAATGGGCGATCTCGAGTGTGCCATCGGTCGATCCGTCGTCGACGATCACGAGCTCGCGCACGTAGGGCGACGCGAGCACCTGCTCCGTGACGACCTTGATCGTCTGGGCTTCGTTGAAGCAGGGCGTGACGACCGACAGGCAGGGCACGGGCATGTCGGACATCAGGTGAAAGGTTACCGGGGCCTCACCTGAGGGCTTGAGCCAGGGAGCCCAGCGCTTCGGCGATGGCGAGATGATCCTCGTTGTCGCCCTGGGAGGAGGCTTGATCGCTCACCTGCTCGGCCAGCATGCGCAACGTCGTCGCCACCGTGTCGCACTCCCGTTGCGTGACCGTCATCCGGTCAGCCCTCAGCAAGCCGACGAGCTGGTCTCGCTGCATCTGCACCGACGAGGCTGCCTGGTCCGCGCTGAGGCGTCCGTCGAGCACCCCGCGCGCGGTCTCGAGGACCCACCGCACCCGTGCCGCCGGTTCCATAGGTCCCCGATCATGACCCATGCCGGGTGCCAGAGTTGACCGATGCCGGTCCTCGAGGTGCTGGCCTTCGCCGCCGGAGCCCTCATCGTCGCCTACACCGGGTTCGCCGCGCTCCGAACCGTCGTGCTGCCGCGGGCGGCCAGCACGATGATCAACCGTGTCGTGTTCATCGGCATGCGGAAGGCCTTCAACCTGCTCGCACACGAGCGCCGCTCGTACATCGCGGCGCGATCGGGTCATGGCACTCTACGGGCCCGTGTGCCTCGTGATGCTCCCGTTCGTGTGGATCTCGCTCATGATCATCGGGTTCACGCTGATGCTGTGGGCGCTCGATGTCGAGCCGTTGCGCCAGGCCTTCATCCTCAGCGGCTCATCGATCTTCACGCTCGGGTTCGCTGCTCCCGGGAGCCTCCCCGTCGACCTGCTCGTGTTCCTCGAAGCGATGATCGGCCTCGGGCTCGTGGCGCTCCTCATCAGCTATCTGCCCTCGATCTACGGCGCGTTCGCTCGCCGCGAGCAAGCTGTCGGCAGCCTCGAGGTCCGCGCGGGCACCCCTCCCAGCGCGGTCGAGATGCTCACGCGCTACTCCCGGATCGGCGCGTTCGAGATGGTCGACGACGAGCTGTTCCGCCGCTGGGACCAGTGGTTCGTCGACATCGAGGAGAGCCACACCTCGTTCTCAGCGCTCGTGTTCTTCCGCTCGCCGCAGCCGGAGCGGTCGTGGATCACGGCCGCGGGGTGCGTGCTCGACACCGCGGCGATCGTCACTTCGACTGTCGACCGCCCGCGCAGCGGCTACGCGCAGATGATGATGCGCAGCGGGTTCCTCTGCCTCCGCCGCCTCAGCGACTACTTCGGCATCCGGTACGACCCCGATCCACGGCCCGACGACCCCATCTCGGTGACTCGTCAAGAGTTCGACTTCGTGTGTGCCGCGCTCGAAGCGGCCGGGGTCCCGCTCAAGGCCGACCGTGACCAGGCGTGGCGTGACTTCGCCGGCTGGCGCGTCAACTACGACACCGTGCTGATCGCCCTCGCCACGCTCGTGTTCGCGCCCCCGGCGGATTGGTCGTCGGACCGTCCGGTGGCGATGCCGAAGCCGAAGATCTTCCGCCGCTCGACCCGCGCCGCGTAGCTCAGACCGTGTGACTCACAGCGAAACGTCGGGCACCGAGTCCCGGAGCGACGGCTCGAGCTCGAAGTAGTCCGCCCGCTTGTAGCGGAACGTGAGCGCCACCAGCATCGACGGGACCGACGAGACGCGGCGGTTGTAGTCGCGCACGTCTGCGTTGTACAGGCGGCGCGCCGCCTGGATGCGATCCTCGGTCGTCACGAGCTGGCGTTGCAGGTCGAGGAAGTGATCACTCGCCTTCAGCTCGGGATAGGCCTCGGCGAGCGCGATCAGCGAGTGCAGCGCGTGGGACAGCGCACCTTCTTGCTGGTTGTGCTCCGCGCCGGTGCCCGTTGCCGAGAGTGCCGCCGTGCGGGCTTCGGTGACCTCGGTGAACGTCCGCTGCTCGTGGCCGGCGTAGCCGCGTACGGTCTCGACGAGGTTCGGCACGAGGTCGTGGCGGCGCCGCAGCTCGGTCTCGACGTTTGCCCACGAGTTCGCCATGAGCGCGGTCTGTGTGGCGAAGCGGTTGAACGACACCGACACGAGGAACACGATCGCGACCAGAACCGCGAACACGACCCAGATCATGTTCATCGTGGCCACATCTCGTAGACGAGCCGGGGTATCCGGGCGACGATCGCTTCCGTGAGCTTGTAGAGCGCAGGCAGCTCTTCACCCTTGAGCCGCTCGGTGTAGAGCAGCACCCATCGGTTCTTCACCTCGATCTCGACGAACCCCTTCGTCGAGGCGAGGAGGTCGATCATCTGCGCGTCGAGGAACGCGTTCGCGAACTTCCGGTCTTCGCAGCTGACGTAGAACGTGCGGTTGAACTCCTCGGACTCGAACTCGATGTCACGCAACCCGAGTGCGGAGGCGGTCTTGGTGATCACGCCCTCCTTCGTCAGCGACAGCTGTGGCCAGAGCCATCCGACCTCGGCGGTCGCGCACGTGCGCCTGTGGTACGAGCGGTGAGGCTGGCCGTTGTTGTCTTCGTACTCGTCGTACCACCAGTAGTCGAACACTCGGATCGGGTGCTCGGCGTTCGCCCGCCACATGACGTTCTGAGTGCCGCGGCCGTCGCCTTCGCGGAACAGGTCGAACGGTGGGCCCGCGCAGTCGAAGGGATCGATCGCCGAGAACGAAAGGCCCGCCCGCTTGGCCGAGCCGACGAGCGCACGGTCGCGGTTGCGCTCGCCGATGAGCATCGACAGGCTGACCAGGCCGGCGATCATCCCGGCCACGCCGATGAAGACCGCGACGAGCACGTCTCATTATCGGCCGACTGGCCGTCCGTCGTGAGTTCAGAGGCTTGGGTCAGAGGCCCGCCGCGAGGACCACCAGGGCGAGCAGCAGCACGACGACGATCTCGGTGTTGTAGGCGACGTGAGCGCGGGTGCTCTCCATCATCGCCTCCCGCGGCCGGCCGGTGGCCTTGAAGCACCGCAGGTAGCACCAGATGAAGTAGCCGCCGCCGAAGGACAGCGCGAGCGCCACCCCGATCGGGATGCCGATGATGGCGTGCATCAGGCCGAACTGGACCGCCTTGCCCACGCGCTTCAGGGGTGTCCAGGTCTCGGCGCCGAGGCGGAACATCCGCTCCTCGGCCTCGGCGAACACCGGGATCGCCGGGAGCAGGACGAGCAGGAACGCGATCGGCACGAGCCACTCGAGCGCGGTGCCCGCGGTCTGATCGGTCGTCCCCGTGACGGGGTTGCCTTCGCCGCCGATCGCCGTCCACCAGCCCCACCTCAGGAGAGGGAGCTGGATGAGGAGGCTCGCAGCGATCAACACGACCATCAGGACGAACGGCGCGAGGAACACGTGGCGAAACCGGATGCCCCGCACGATGAGGAGGACATGCGCGCGGCCCGGTCCTTGCAGGGAGAGTCGCGCGCCACTCACGAGGCGGACGCCGACATAGGCGAGCACCGCGAACGTGAGAAGGTCGATGAGCACCAGCGTTAGAGTCGCACGGTCGCAGCCGACGTCGACGTCAGGGGGATGAGATGGCCTGGGACTTCTCGACCGAGCCCGAGTTCGAAGCCAAGCTCGACTGGATGCGCGGGTTCGTGCGCGAGGAGATCATGCCGCTCGAGACGCTCGGCGACGTGTGGCGCACGGAGGAGGGGCGTCGCGTCTTCGCGTCGGTCACCGCGCCGATGAAGGAAGAGGTGAAGCGCCAGGGGCTGTGGGCCGCGCACCTCCCGCCGGAGATGGGCGGAGGCGGGTTCGGTCAGGTCAAGCTCGGGCTCATGCACGAGATCCTCGGCGCGTGCGGATACGCGCCGTCGATCTTCGGCAACAACGCCCCCGACTCCGGCAACGCCGAGCTCATCGCGGTGGGCATCGAGGAGCGGCCCGACGAGCGCGTGGCAGCGAGAGAAGTACCTCGAGCCGCTCCTCTCCGGCGAGATGCGCTCGTGCTTCTCGATGACCGAGCCCGGTGCCGGCGCCGACCCGACGCTGCTGACCACCAGCGCGGTGCGCGACGGCGACGAATGGGTCATCAACGGCCACAAGTGGTTCTCGTCGAACGCGTCGATCAGCGACTTCTTGATCGTGATGTGCCAGACCAATCCCGACGTCGAGCCGTTCCGCCGGTTCTCGATGATCATCGTCCCGGCCAGCGCGCCCGGCGTGAACATCCTCCGCGACGTCCCGACGATGGGCGAGCCCGACCACAAGACGGGCGAACCGGGCGGTCACGCCGAGATCCTCTACGAGAACGTGCGGGTTCCGATCGAGAACATGATCGGCAACGAGGGCGACGGCTTCCTGCTCGCGCAGAAGCGGCTCGGCCCCGGTCGCATCCACCACGCGATGCGCTGGCTCGGCCAGTCGCAGCGGGCGTTCGACATGCTGTGCGAGCGCTCCCTCTCGCGCTTCACCCACGGCTCGCTCCTCGCGGAGAAGCAGATGATCCAGGACTGGATCGCAGAGTCGGTCGCTGAGATGCAGGCGGCCCGCCTGCTCACCCTGCAGGCCGCGTGGAAGATGGATCAGGTCGGCGCCTCGAAGGCCCGCGTCGAGATCGCGATCATCAAGTTCTGGGGCGCGAAGGTGCTCTACAACGTGATCGACCGGGCGATCCAGGTGCACGGCTCGCTCGGATACACGACCGATCTGCCACTCGAGTCGATGTACCGCGCCGCCCGCGCGGCCCGCATCTACGACGGGCCGGACGAGGTGCACAAGGTGACAGTGGCCCGCCAGACACTCAAGCGCTACAAGGCCGCCGAGGTGCCCTCCGAGCACGTGCCCACGCGACGCAAGGCTGCGCTCGAGAAGTTCGCCGACCAGCTCGACGCGATCGCGATCTCCAGCTAGTGGGCGGCGCGGTGCGCCGCCCGGGTGCGCGAAGCACGGATTGTCGAGCAAAGCGAGCAGGAGCCGCCGAAGGCGGCGACGCAGAGTTTCAGCGGTCGAAGCGCATCGGCGTGTGCGGGATCCCGTCGTCGAGGTACTCGTTGCCGTCGACCTTGAAGCCGAGCTGCTCGTACCACTCGACGAGGTAGGTCTGCGCGTCGAGCACGACAGGTCCCATCGTCGATGCCAGCGCCTTGTGCATCAACGCCTTCGCCAACCCTTCGCCACGGGCGCTCGGCGATGTGACGACCCGTCCGATCCGGCTCGTTCCCGTCGGCGGGCCGTTGAGCACCCGGAGATAGGCAACCGGCTCGACGCCGCCGATCCAGAGGTGGAGCGAGTCGGGCTCCAGGTCACGCCCGTCGATGTCCGGATATGCGCACTCCTGCTCGACGACGAAGACATCTGCACGCAATCGCAGGAGCTTGTAGAGCACCTCGGGATCGAGGTCGGCGAAACGGGCGACCGCGATGTCGCCAATCACGGAAGGACCGTCACGAAACGACCGTCACGGGAAGACGGAGGTCACCGACGTCTCGGCCGCGGCGGCGCCCTTGATGAGCTCGATGGCCTGCTTGCCGGGCATGCCACTCTCGATGCTCACCGGCTCCGCGAGGGAGTAGAGCGTGAAGACGTAGTGGTGCGTCTCGCCCCCGGGCGGGCACGGCCCACCCCAACCGAGCTTGCCGAAGTCGTTGAGGGCCTGGACCGCGCTCGGGAGGCGGCGCTCCCTCCTGGATCTCGGTGACGATCGTCGGATCCATGCCGGCCACCACCCAGTGGACGAAGTCGTCGGCATCGGAATCGGTGACCACGAGCGCGAGCTCGGCTGTGCCCGTTGGCACCGCGACCCAGGACATCGGGGGAGAGACGTCCTCGCCCTTGCAGGTGTACTGCTCTTGGATGGGCGTCGTCTCGCCGAACGGCGTCGCCAGCTGGAACGTGGCGTTCGGATCGAGCGTCGACGTGGTGACGATGCTGGCCGTCTGGTCGGGCTTCGCCGCCGCGAGCGTGCGACCGTCGTGAGAGCAGGCCGCGAGCAGGCACGCGGCGGCGACCGCGAGTGCGGCGGACAGACGGAGGCGCACGGGTTCCGAGTCTGACAGCCCGACCCCCTCATCCGAAGGCACCCTGAAATGCATTGCGGTCCAGGTCGCGTACCGTGCGTCCGTGCCCTACGAGCCCACGCTCGAGTCGCTGCGCGCCCATCCGGTGCCGGCGTGGTTCGCCGATGCCAAGTTCGGGATCTTCGTCCACTGGGGTGTCTTCTCGATCCCGGCGTGGGCGCCGGTCACCGGCGGGATGTTCGACCAGCCGGATCCGTTCCGCAACACGCCGTACACCGAGTGGTACCTGAACTCGCTCGCCCTGGAAGGCAGCCCGGTCCAGGCGCACCACCGCGACACCTACGGCGAGAGCTACCCGTACGACGCGTTCGCTCCGCAGTTCAAGGAGGCCATCCGCGGGTGGGATCCGACCATCTGGGCCGACCTGTTCGCGGCGGCCGGCGCTCGTTACGTCGTGCTCGTGACGAAGCACCACGACGGCTTCCTCCTCTGGCCGAGCCGGCACCCGAACCCGTTCAAGGAGGGGTGGCACAGCGAGCGCGACCTGGTCGGCGAGCTCGGCGAGGCGGTCCGGTCCCGTGGCCTCACGTACGGGCTGTACTACTCGGGCGGCCTCGACTGGACGTTCGGTGGGCTCGGCATCGACTCGATACGCAGCCTCATCGGGGCGATCCCCCAGAGCGAGGAGTACGGGCGCTACGCCGATGCCCATTGGCGCGAGCTGATCGAGCGCTACGAACCCGCGGTGTTGTGGAACGACATCGGCTACCCAGTCGCGGGCGACTCGCCGCGACTGTTCGCCGACTACTACAACGCGCACCCCGACGGTCTCGTGAACAACCGGTTCGACTTCATGGGGGTCGCGGGCGGCACTGCCCATGCCGACTTCACCACCCCCGAGTACGCGCAGATGGACGACATCACGCCGGCGAAGTGGGAGGCCTGCCGTGGCATCGGGCACTCATTCGGGCTCAATCGCAACGCCCCTGAGGACGACTTGCTGACGGTCGACGCGCTGGTGCACCTGCTCGTCGACATCGTGAGCAAGAACGGCAACCTGCTGCTCAACGTCGGCCCGGCCGCGGACGGCCGCATCCCGCACGCACAGGCGGAGCGCCTGCTCGGCCTCGGCTGGTGGCTCCGCGTGAACGGCGAGGCGATCTACGGCACGACCCCGTGGATCCGCGCGACCGGAACGACGGCCGACGGGCTCGCCGTGCGCTTCACCGCGTCAGGTGATGCCGTCTACGCGATCGTGCTCGGTCGCCCAGGGGCACGGACCGTCACGATCCGCGATCTGGCCCTCGAGAGCGGGAGCACCATCGAGATGCTCGGCCACCACGCGCCGCTCAGGTGTGAAGTGCGAGGCGACGATCTCGAGGTGACGCTTCCGGCTGAGCCGATCGACACGCCGGCCGTCGCGCTCCGCCTCCGTCACTGAGACGGCGGCTCAGCGACCGAGGTGGACGGCGGCGGAAGCGCGTGGTCGTCCTCCCCGTTGCCGTTCTCACCCGCGTTGCGGAACAGCTCGGCGACCCCCGCGAGTGAGCCCATCATGCTGCTCGTGTCTGCGGGGAGGTAGATCTTCGTGGCGCGACCGTTCGCGATCGCCTGCAGCGCCTCGAGGTACTTGATCGCCAGCAGATCTGGTGTCGGGTTCCCCGCATGGATGGCGCGATACACGCTTTCCGTCGCCGAGGCCTGACCCTCCGCGACCGTCATCTGCCGGTAGCGCTCCGCGTCGGCGACGGCTTGGATCGCGCCGGCCTGGCCCTCAGCTTCGAGGATCTGGCGCTGCCTGATGCCCTCGGCTTCGAGGATCGCGGCCTGCTTCTGGCCTTCGGCGCGGGCGATTGCGGCCTCGCGCTCACCGGAGGCGGTCAGCACCACCGCGCGGCGCGTGCGCTCGGCCTTCATCTGCTCGTGCATCGAGTGCATGACGTCCGGCGGAGGATCGATGCGCTGCAGCTCGACGCGCTTCACCCGTACGCCCCAGCTGTCGGTGGCGTCGTCGAGGATCTGGCGCAGGTGGCTGTTGATCTGATCACGTGAGGTCAGCGCTTCGTCGAGCTGGAGGTCGCCGACGAGGTTGCGAAGGTTCGTCTGTGCGAGCTTCGTCACCGCGAGCATGAAGTTGGCGACGTTGTAGACGAGTCGCTGCGCGTCCGTCGGCTCGTAGTAGACGACGGCGTCGACCGACACCACCACGTTGTCCTTGGTGATCACCTCTTGGGGCGGCACGTCGACGACCTGTTCGCGCATGTCGACGAGCCGGAGGTGCTCGATGAAGGGGATGATGATGCGCAGCCCCGGGTCGACGGTCTCCTTGTAGCGACCGAGACGCTCGACGATGCCCCGCTGGAAGGGGCGGACGATGCGTACGCCGGACGCCACGAACACGAACAGCAGCAGGGCGAGCGCAGCGAGGACGATGACGGCGACCACGACGGCCTCCTAGGTCTTCAGGTCATTGGGATTGGCGATCTCGTCGACCGGCCAGACGATCACCCGGGTGCCCTGCACGTCGATGACACGGACGTTCGTGCCGGCTGGCAAGGGGCGGCCATCCCGGCTCTCGGCCCGCCACTCCTCGCGCCCGACGCGGACGAGGCCGAGCTCGGACGGGCCCGCTGGCACGTCCTGGAGCACCACTGCCGGTTGGCCGATCAGGCGGCGCGACCCGATGCCCTCGGCCGGCCGAGCACGGTCGAGGCGGTGGCGGAGGGGATAGAGGCATGCGAGCGACCCGAGCGACACGAGCACGAAGGCGAGCCACTCCCATCCGACTCCCACTCCGAGGAACGCCAGCACGGCTGCGACGAACGCGCCGATGGCGAACGGGAGCAGGAAGAACGAGCCGAACGCGTGCATCTCGCCGAGCAGGAAGATGACCCCGACACCCAGCCAGATCCAACGCCAGGTCTCGGGCGAGTCCACGAGAACGAGGGTAACGCTGTCGCAGGATTCGTGGGGGCGGCCGCTACCGTGGCCTCGATGGACGCACACTGGCAGGACGAACCCCTCTGCCTCCTCACCGTGCACGCGCATCCCGACGACGAGGCGTCGAAGGGCGCGCCGACGGTGGCGCGCTACAGCGCCGAAGGGGTTCGTGGCGTCCTCGTGTGCTGCACCGGCGGCGAGGAGGGCGACATCCACAACCCCGTGATGGACCGGCCGGAGGTGCGCGAGAACATCGGCGCTGTCCGCTCTGCCGAGGTTGCCGCGTCGGCGCGCGATCATCGGCTACCACGAGCTCGTCATGCTCGGCTACCGCGACTCGGGCATGCCCGACTCCGAGGCGAACAGCGATCCCGGCTGCTTCGCCAAGGCCGACTTCGACGAGGCCGTCGGTCGCCTCGTCGCGGTGCTGCGCCGAGAGCGTCCGCAGGTGATCATCACGTACGGCGACGAGCAGACCGGCTATCCGCACCCCGACCACCTGCGCGTGCACGACATCTCACTGCCGGCGTTCGAGCGCGCCGGCGACCCCGAGTGGTATCCGGATGCCGGCGAGCCGTGGCAGCCGCTGAAGCTCTACTACACGATCTGGGCGCGGGCCCGCATGGAAGCGGTCCACAACAAGATGCTCGAGCTCGGGCTCGAGTCACCCTACGACGCGAAGTGGTTCGAGCGTCCGTGGCAGGACCATCGCATCACGACGCGCATCGACGTGAGCCAGTGGCTGTCTGTAAGGCGCGACGCGCTGCTCGCGCACGCGACCCAGATCGACCCGACCTCGCCGTTCTGGTTCGGGCTCTCCGACGAGGTCCTCGCCGAGCTCTATCCGTGGGAGGACTGGGTGCTCGCGCGCAGCCTCGTCGGCATGCCCGCCGAAGGTGAGCTCGAGTACGACCTCTTCGCCGGCATCCGCACCGACGCGCCGGCTCCTCGGGGGCGCTGAGAACCCCGAGGGCTACGCTCGGCAGAATGGCGAAGTACCTCACGCAGGAGTGGCACGACGAGACCGTGCGCCTTGCGCAGTCGTTTCCCGAGCGGGCCGGCGCGAGCGCTCGCATGCAGTACCGCGTCACGAATCTGCCCGACGGTGGAGGCGACTGCTGGTTCTACTGGGTGCTCGAGGACGGCAAGCTGCTCGAGGCGACGGTCGGCCAAGACCCCGACGCCGAGCTCACATTGACCATCTCCTACGCGGACAACCGCCTCGTGCAAGAAGGCGAGCTCGATCCCAACGCCGCGTTCATGCAGGGGAAGATGAAGGTCACCGGGAACATGGCCAAGCTCATGTCCCTCATGCCGCTCACCGCCAGCGCCGAGTACAAGGCGATCCAGGACCAGATCCGCGAGATCACGGAGTACTAGCGCCCACCTCGACTTGCCCCGTGTGCGCCGGATCGAGCGTGTCGGAGAATTCCACCCTTGCCGGACTGCCGAAGGCCACGATCGTCGATTCGCCGGGATGCAGCACGCCGGTGTCGAACGACGCGTCCTTGGCCACGACTCGATGATCCTGATCGTCGTCGTTCGTGAACGCGACGGCATCCCCCGCGGTCACCGACACCGTGTCGGGAGCGAACCCGTCGCCCGTGATCCGCACGGTGGCGGCGCTCACCGGCACCGACGCGTCGATGTCCGAGTTGTCCGGGATGTCGGCGTCGTCGCCGCATGCCGCGAGCCCGGCGAGAGCAAGCGCCGCGACGGCGAGCGCCAACGCTCGCCGCGCGCACTGACCTCACCCTTCGCGCTGCGCGGTGCGGAGCTGGCGGAAACCGATCAGGTGCGCGCCGGACGCGGCGATCGCGTTGGCCAACCCCTCGTCGTGCACGACGAGCTCGTAGTCGTCCGCCCACGCCTTCCAGTTCGGGGACAGCGCGCGCACCTCGGGCGTGTCGACCATCGGCTGCACGTGGACCTCGGTGACGCCCGCCTCGAGCGTGGCCAGGGTGCGCTCGACGCGCTCACGGCTGCCCGCCTGGTGCGCCGGCGTGAAGTGATCGGGGAACAGGACGCCCTCTTCGGCGGCGAGCCGGCGGAACGGGAACCCGGTCGACGCCTCCGTGTCCGCGCTCGGCAGCCGGATAGGCAGCGAGAACTCGACGGCGAGCTCGAGGTAGATGTCGAAGAACTCGGGCCGCAGCTGCATCGAGCCGAGATGGGACGCGAGGTGGGTGACGTCGAAGCCCCACAAGATCGCGCGCTCGATCTGCACGCGGCACTCGCGGCGCACCTCGTCGAGGTCCGCGTGGTCCCACAGGTCGTCGACCCTCCGAGGAAACCCGCCCTCGCCGTCGAGCAGCGACGGCGCGTGCGTGACCGGGCCCCACCGGTACAGCTCGTGCTCGGCGTTGAGAGTGAGGTGGACGCCGATGTCTTCGCCCCGATACTGCGCCGCCGCTTCTCGGGCCCATGGCGCCGGGACCATGAGCGACGCGCTCGTGGCGACACCCTCGCGCAGCGCGTCGTAGACCCCGACGTTCGAGGCGTGGCAGGCGCCGAGGTCGTCGCAGCTGATGATGAGGAGGCGGTCGTCGGGCCGATAGCCGAGCCGCTCGGCCAGAGTTGCCACGGGTCGGAAGATACCGGCGCCGGTGGTGACTCGGACGCGATGATCGGGTCATGGACATCTCGCGCACCGTGACGGTCGCCGGGCGCCGCATCGGCGTCGCCGATTACGGCCACCCGGACGGCTGGCCGGTCTTCTACTTCCACGGCACTCCGGCGTCGCGGCTCGGCTTCGAGCATCTCGACGGTGTGATCGGTGCCGCTGGCGTGCGCATGCTGGGTCTCGACCGCGGTGGCATCGGGCTGTCGGATCCGCTGCCGGGCCGAAGGCTCATCGACTACCCCTCCGAGGTCACCGCGGTCGCCGACGCGCTCGGGGTCGATCGCTTCTCAGCCTGGGGTTGGTCGGGCGGCGGGCCCTACGCGTTCGTGTGCGCACACGCGCTCGATGATCGACTGCATGCGATCGGCGCGGCGGCCGGTGCCGGCCCTGTCACGTCGAAGGCTGACGCCGCGCGCTACGAGAAGACGGATCGCCAGATGCTCGGGCTCGCGCGGAGGGCGCCGTGGGTGGGGCGGGCGGTGATGTCGATCGTGCTCAGGTTGGCCCGGAGCAAGCCCGACCGCGCTGTCGCGAGCTTCCTCGAGCAGCTGAGCCCGGCCGACCGCGCCGAGGCCGAGAAGCTCGGTTCGCCCGCCGAGGCGATGGGCTTCTTCGTCGAGGCTGGCCGCCAGGGCGCAGCAGGCGTCGTCGAGGACTACCGGGTGTGGGGAAGCGACTGGGGGTTTCGGATCGAGGACATCGCCAGACCCGTGCACATCTGGCAGGGAGACGCGGACCAGATGGTGCCCCCAGACGTGGCGCAGGCGATCATCGATCGTCTGCAGCAGCCGGTCGTCCACCGATGGCCGGGCGACGGGCACCTCGGGGTGTATCCGCATCTCGGTGAGATCCTGACGGCGCTCAAGCCTCAGTAGGGCACGACGCCCACAACCCGCGGCCCGCATCGCGAGCCTCGGCGGCGGCCGCACGGAACTCTTCGGCGTACGCCACGTTCGGCGGGATGGTGAGCACGTTGGCGAACCCGTCGCGTGCGAGCGCGAGGTTCACGAACAGATCGTCGGGCTGGCGGTACACGTACGCGAGCAACCGGTCGTAGCGGTCGCGTGCCTCGACGTCGCGTTCGAGGCGCACGACGGTGCCCGGAGGCAGGAGGCCCTTGGTGTGCTCTGACGCCTCCTTGCCGAAGCACTGCACAGGTTTCCGAGGATCGACGGTCTCGGGCGTGTCGATCCCGATCAACCGCACGCGCTCGTCCCGGCCGCCGACGTGCACGACGATCGTGTCGCCGTCGACCACGCGCTTGACCACCGCCTCGCCGGGCGACAGCGACGGCGCTGACGAGCCCCCGCACGCGCCGCACGCGAGACCGATGGCCATCACGAGCAGCAACAAGATCCGACGCATCACGCGCTCCGCGACTGGACGTTCGAGGCGGCCGGCGCCGCGAGCAACAACCAGACTCTGCCACGGCGGTGTGACATTCCCGCCGAGGGTCAAGTTGCGCGTGGATCGCGTCGATCACAAGGTGATGCGTCGCTGGCTCGCCCTCGCCGCGCTCACCGGGTCACTCGTCCTGGCCACGGCATGCCAAGCCCGCCTGCCCGGGGCGCCGGGATGCCCCGTCTTCCCCGACGACAGCGTCTGGCACGCCGACGTCTCCCGGCTCCCCGTGGATCCAGCCTCCGGTGCCTTCATCGCGACCATTGGTGCGTCGGCACCCCTGAAGGCCGACTTCGGCTCAGGCCTTTGGGACGGAGGGCCGATCGGCATCCCGTACGCGGTCGTCGATGGCGCGTCGCCACGGGTCCCCGTCTCGTTCGACTACGCCGACGAGAGCGACCCTGGCCCCTATCCGATCCCTGCGGGCGTGCCGATCGAGGGCGGTCCGCAGAGCGACGGCGACCGGCACGTGCTCATCGTCGACAAGGACGCGTGCAGGCTCTACGAGCTGTTCGCCGCCTACCCGCAGGACGACGGCACGTGGCACGCAGGGTCGGGCGCGATCTGGGACCTGAAGTCGAATGCCCTGCGACCGGACGGCTGGACGTCGGCGGACGCCGCGGGCCTGCCGATCCTGCCCGGGCTCGTTCGCTACGACGAGATCACGAGCGGCGTCATCGGCCACGCGATCCGCGTGACCGTGCCCCATACCCAACGGGCTGCGGTGTGGCCCGCGCGCCACGTCGCCAGCGACCGGACAGATCCATCGCTCCCGCCCATGGGACTCCGCCTCCGCCTCCGAGCCGATGTCGACATCAGCGGCTACCCAACCGAGCTGCGCGTCATTCTCACCGCGCTGAAGACCTACGGCTTGATCGTCGCCGACAACGGCTCGCCCTGGTTCATGAGCGGCGTGCCCGATCAGCGGTGGGACAACGACATGCTCCACCTGCTCGGGCAGCTGCACGGCGCCGACTTCGAGGTCGTCGACACCTCGAGTCTGTTGGTCGACCCGAGCTCGGCAGCCGCGTCCCCCGGTTAGAGCCGCTCGATGATGGTGCCGGTGCCGAGCCCGCCCCCGCAGCACATCGACACGAGGCCGTAGCGGCCGCCCGTGCGCTCGAGCTCGTAGAGCGCCTTCGTCAGGAGGACTGCGCCGGTGCCACCGAGGGGATGGCCGAGCGCGATGGCACCGCCGTTCGGATTCACCTTCTCCATGTCGGGGTGCAGCTCTTTCGCCCACGCGAGGACGACCGACGCGAACGCCTCGTTGATCTCGGTCGTGTCCATGTCGTCCATCGAGAGGCCGGTGCGCTCGAACAGCCGCTGCGTCGCGTCGATCGGACCCGTCAGCATGAGCACGGGGTCGACACCGACGAGGCAGGTGTCGACGACTCGGGCCTTGGGCCGCAGTCCGAGCGCGTCGGCCCGCTCCGCGGTCATCAGCAGCACCGCGGCAGCGCCGTCTGAGATCTGCGACGAGGAGCCCGCGGTGTGCACACCGTCCTCGCGCGCGACCGGCTTCAGCGAGGCGAGCTTCTCGAGCGAGGTCTCGCGCAGACCCTCGTCCTTCGCGACGCGGTGCGTCGTGCCCGAAGGCTTGCCCTCATCGTCGAGATCCGGGGCGTCGACCTCGACGATCGAGCCCGCGAAGCGATCCTCTTTCCAGGCGCGGATCGCACGCTCCTGCGACGCGAGGCCGAAGCGATCGGTGTCCTCCCGCGTGATGCCCCACTTGTCCGCGATGCGCTCGGCGCCTTCGAACTGCGACGTCATCTCGTACTGCGAGTAGTACGACTTCGGGATCGGCCGGCCGTACTCGCCGCGGCTGTCCGCACCGATCGGCACCCGGCTCATCACCTCGACACCACACGCGACCGCGACGTCGACCGCGCCCGAACCGACGAGCGAGGTCGCGAGGTTGGTCGCCTGCTGCGACGAGCCGCATTGCGTGTCGACCGTCGTCGCCGGGACAGACAGGGGCAACCCGGCGGTGAGCCAGGCGGTCCGCCCGATGTTGAAGCCTTGCTCGCCCACCTTGCTCACGCAGCCCGTGACCACTTGTCCGATCGCGCCGGGATCGATGCCCGCTCGCTCCACGAGCGCGGACTGCACCGTCGCCAGCAGGTCAGCGGGATGGACGCTCGACAGGCCACCTCCACGGCGGCCGACGGGGGTGCGGACGGCTTCGACGATCACGACATCGGTCATGTGACGGAGCGTACCGGCGGCTCAATCACCAGGCGCTCCCCGCGCCTCCGTCGCCAGGCGCTCTCCGCGCCTACCGGCGAGGGCCCATCCCGGAGATCGCTCCGAGGACGAGGAGCAGCAGCGCAGCACCGATGAACGCGACGAAGATCGACCACCAGCTGAAGTCGGTGATGCCCTCCCCGCCGAACGCACTGAACAGGAAGCCGCCGACCAAGCCGCCGAGCACGCCGATCACCATCGTGAACAGGCATCCCGGCGGCCGGCGGTAACCCGTCGCGATCCGAGCCAGCCACCCGGCGATGAGGCCGACGACGATCCACCCGAGGATGCTCACCGAGTCACGCTACGTCGA
This sequence comes from uncultured Acidimicrobiales bacterium, assembly GCA_963708175.1. Taxonomy (GTDB): domain Bacteria; phylum Actinomycetota; class Acidimicrobiia; order Acidimicrobiales; family DATKAS01; genus DATKAS01. The sequence goes on along the minus strand of CAVPSD010000017.1, from coordinate 377,375 downwards.
TCCCGCAAACGTGAGACGGTGGGGCCGCGAGCGGCGTACCGTTGGCGCCCCTGTGGCGACCGCCCACCCTGATCTCGAGGCCGAACAGGCCTACATCGTCGCGGCCTACGAGCACCTGGCAGCCATGCAAGGGCGGACCAGCACCGTGCTCGAGGCCGCGCTCGACGACGCGCGCCGGGGTGACGTCAACGCTGACGCGCAGGCGATGCATCTCGGGAAGCGCCTCGCGCAGCTCGACGTCGGCGGGCTCGCGCTGTGCTTCGGTCGCATCGACGAAGAGCAGCAGGACACCTTCTACATAGGAAGGCGCCACGTCGAGACCCCCCGGGGGGATCCGGTCGTCGTCGATTGGCGCGCGCCGGTGTCGGTGCCCTTCTACCGAGCGACGGCACAGGACCCGTTCGGGCTGAAGCGACGCCGGCGCTTCAGCGTCGAGGGCCACCATCTCCTCGACATCCTCGACGAGGTCTTCGACGACCCGGAGAGCATGTTGCACGGCATGACGGGCGGAATCGCCGACCCATTGCTCGCCGAGCTCGAACGCGCACGCACCGGCGAGATGCGCGACATCGTCGCCACGATCCAGGCCGAACAGGACCTCGTCGTCCGTGCCGGCCTCGATGTCTGCCTCGTCGTGCAGGGAGGGCCCGGCACGGGGAAGACGGCGGTGGGCCTCCACCGTGCGGCATACCTCATGTACGAGCACCGCGAGGCGCTCACCGAGTCACGTGTCCTCGTGATCGGGCCGAACCCGGTGTTCCTCCGCTACATCTCGCAGGTCCTCCCGTCGCTCGGCGAGACGTCGGTCGTGCAGACCACCGTGCCCGGGCTGCGGGGCGCATCCTTCCCGGTGCGAGCGGTCGAACCCGCGGCGGTCGCCGCGGTCAAGGGCGACGCGGCGGATGGCTGAGGTCGTCCGCAAGGCGTGTTGGGAACGCCTGAGGCGCCCGACCGACGAACTGGTCGTGTCGACGCGTTGGGGCCCAGCCCGCGTCACGGCGGAGGCGCTGTCCGCCGCGATGGATGAGGCGCTCGCGCTCGCGCGGTCGTGGCATCTCGACCGCGACGCGTTTCGCAGCTCCGTGTTGGGCCTCCTGCTCAACGGGTTGGAGCGCGTGCGCCCCGACGTCCTCGCGACCCGCGAGGACGTCGCCCAGGACCTCCGCGACGACCGAGCCGCGAGCGCCGCGATCGATCGCGTCTGGCCCACGCTGAGCGCGCCGGCCGTCATCCGCCAGCTGCTCACGAGCCGCGCCGCCCTCGCTCGAGCAGCGGACGGCATCCTCGACGCTGACGAGCAGCGCGTGCTGCTGCGCAAGGCCGTCGGCTCGGTGAACAACGAGCCCTGGACCATGGCCGACATCCCGCTGATCGACGAGGCCGAGGCGCTGATCGCGGGCGCGCCTCGCCGCTACGGGCACATCGTGGTCGACGAGGCCCAAGACCTCTCGGCAATGGCGCTGCGCGTGCTCGCTCGCCGCGCCGGTCCGCGGCCATCGATGACGATCCTCGGCGATCTCGCTCAGGCCACCACCGCGTGGTCGCAGCCGTCATGGGAGGCAGCGCTCACACACCTCGGGCTGCCCCCGAACGCGGAGGTCGCCGAGCTGGAAATCGGCTACCGCGTGCCTGGCCCGATCCTCGAGATGGCGAATCGGCTGCTGCCCGAGGCCGCGCCGCAGGTGCGTCCGTCGCAGTCGGTGCGCGCGCACGGCACACCGCCGGCGCTCGTCCGGGTCACGTCCGATGCCCTCGTTGCGTCGGTCGACGCCGAGCTCGCCGCGCTGCGCGGCGACTGGGTCTCCGTCGCGGTCATCGCGCCCGAGGCGCTGCTTCCCACCTTGCAGGAAAGCATCGCCGTAGGTGAAGGGGTGTCGCTGCTCGATCCGCTCAGCGCGAAGGGCCTCGAGTTCGACGCGGTGATCGTCGTCGAGCCCGCGGCGATCTACGCGGAAGTCAACGGCGCCCGCCTGCTCTACGTGGCGATGACCCGGGCGGTGCAGGAGCTCTCTCTCGTGCACACCGAGGCGCTGCCCCCAGTGCTTGTGGCATGACGGTACTCATCGCATCGTGACCAACGCCGCAGAGGGAATGTCCCACCCCTCCGCATACTGATCTCATGGCACGACAGCTGGCCTTGCTCGAGACTCGCAGCGACGAACAGTGGCGGCTCGACGACGCCACGCGCGAACTCGGCCGCAAAGGGGTGGCCCAGGCCAAGCGCATCCTCCACGACGCCACGGCCGCCCGCACCGCCGCTTAGCGGGCGACGAAGTACTTCGCCTGCGGGTGGTGGCAGATGATCGCGGACGTCGTCTGCTCGGGGTGGTACTGCCACGAGGTCTCTTCGCTCACCGAGACCCCGATCGTCTCGGCGGACAACAGGTCGGCAACCTTCGCGTTGTCCTCGAGCTCTGGGCACGCGGGGTAGCCCCACGAGTACCGCCCGCCGCGATACTGCTGGCGAAACAGGCCGGTGAGCGTCGGGCCATCCTGGTCGGCGAATGCCCACTCCTCTCGGATGCGCCGATGCCACATCTCCGCGAGCGCCTCGGCCATCTCGACGCCGAGCCCGTGGAGGAGCAGGTAGTCCTGATAGCGGTTCTCCGCGAACAGCGCGGCGGTTGCGTCAGACACCGCCTCTCCCATCGTGACGATGTGGAAGGCGGCGTAGTCGCCCTCCCCGGAGTCGACGGGCCGGAAGAAGTCCGCGATGCACAGGTACGGCTCGACGCGCTGACGCGGAAACGCGAACCGGTGCGACTCGGCTGAGCGCGTGTCGTCCTGCCAGACGATCAGCTCGTCGCCGTCAGCGTTCACCGCGAAGAAGCCGTACACGACCTGCGGGACGAGCACGCCCGACGTCTTCGCCTCAGCCAGCTGCGCGCGCAGCTGCGGGCGGATGCGCGTCTTGAAGACCTCGTCGCTCTCTCCGGACTCGGGCCGGAACTGCCACTGGTTGCGGAACAGCGCGGTCTCGTTGATGTACGCGCTGATGTCGTCGAGGGAGAGCCCCTTGACCACCCGCGCGCCCAGAAATGGCGGGACAGGGATCTCGTTGTCGGTCTTGACGTCCGGCGAGCGGCGGGGGAGCGTGGCCGCGTTCGTGTCGTCGCCGCCTGTGCCCCGGCGCGCGGGGAGCACGCGCCCGGTCGGGACTCGCCCGAACTCGGGATCGTCGCCGCCGGTGCGCTTCAGCTCCATGATCCGTTCCATGGTGCGGAGGCCCTCGAACGCGTCGCGGCCGTAGAAGAGCCGGCCCTTGTAGACCTCCCGGAGGTCCCGCTCGACATAGGAGCGCGTGAGCGCGGCCCCGCCGAGCAGGACGGGGTAGTGCGCATGCCCGGTGCTGTTCAGCTCTTCGAGGTTGTCGCGCATGATGAGCGTCGACTTCACGAGCAGGCCGCTCATCCCGATCGCGTCGGCCTGCATCTCGTCGGCGGTCGCCACCATGTCGGTGATAGGGCACTTGATGCCGAGGTTGTAGACCTCGTAACCGTTGTTCGTGAGGATGATGTCGACGAGGTTCTTGCCGATGTCGTGCACGTCCCCCTTCACCGTCGCGAGCACGATGCGGCCCTTGCTCGTCGAATCCTCGGTGCGCTCCATGTGGGGTTCGAGGTGCGCCACCGCCGCTTTCATCGTCTCGGCGGACTGCAGCACGAACGGCAGCTGCATCTCGCCCGAGGCGAACAGATCGCCGACGACCTTCATCCCGTCGAGCAGCACGTCGTTGACGAGCGCCAGCGCGGGTGTCCCCTCGTGCAGCGCCTCGTCGAGATCGCGGTCGAGGCCGTCCCGGTCTCCGTCGATGATGCGGTGCTTCAGCCGCTCGTCGACGGGCCAACCCGAACGATCCTCCTTGGTGGCCGACGCCGTTTGGACGCCGGCGAACACCTCGAGGAGTCGCTGGAGCGGGTCGTAGCCCGGACGCCGCCGGTCGTGCACGAGGTCGAAGCACACCTGGCGTTGCTCCTCGGGCAGGCGCGAGAGCGGGATGATGCGACCCGCGTGCACGATTGCCGCGTCGAGCCCCGCGTCGACACACTCATGCAGGAACACCGAGTTCAGCGCATGCCGCGCAGCGGGGCTCAGGCCGAACGACACGTTCGACACGCCGAGCACGGTGAACGCTCCCGGGATCTCGGTCTTGATCCGCCGGATGGCTTCGATCGTCGCCATCGCGTCGCCGCGCAGCTCGTCGTCGCCTGTCGAGAGCGGGAACGTGAGCGCGTCGAAGATCAGGTCGCTGGCATGGAGTCCGTACCGCTCGCCCGCAAGCGTGTGGATGCGATGAGCCACTGCCATCTTCCACTCGACGTCTCGCGCTTGACCACGCTCGTCGATGAGGAGGCAGATGACCGCGGCATCCGTACTCCGCCGCGAGCGTCATCACGCGGTCGAACCGAGAGCCGGGACCGTCGCCGTCCTCGAGGTTGGCCGAGTTGAGCACCGCACGCCCGCCGATGTGGCGAAGGCCCGCCTCCATCACGGGGGGCTCGGTCGAGTCGAGCACCAACGGCACGCTCGCCTGCGTCGCGAGGCGAGCGGCGAGCTGATCCATGTCGGCGACACCGTCGCGTCCGACATAGTCGACGCAGAGATCGAGCACGTGGGCGCCTTCACGGATCTGATCGGCGGCCATGCGGACGCTCGCGTCCCAGTCGGCCGCCAGCATCGCGTCGCGGAACGCCTTCGAGCCGTTCGCGTTCGTGCGCTCGCCGATGATGAGGAACGACGTGTCCTGCGCGATCGGCTGGGGGCTGTAGAGGGAGGTGAGCGCCGGCTCGTGGAACGGATCGCGACCCGCCGGTGTCAGATCACCGCAGCGCTCGACCACGGCGCGCAGGTGCTCGGGCGTCGTGCCGCAGCAGCCGCCGATGACCCGCACGCCGAGGTCGCTGACGAACCGCGACAGATGGTCGGCCAGGTCTTCGGGCGTCAGGTCGTAGTGCGTGCGTCCGTGGACGACGCTCGGGAGGCCAGCGTTGGGGAGCACCGAGATCGGCATGCGGGAGTGCTGCGACAGGTGTCGCAGGTGCTCGGTCATCTCGCGGGGGCCTGTCGCGCAGTTGAGCCCGAAGATGTCGGGCTTCAGCGCAGCGAGCGCGACGAGCGCGGCGCCGATCTCGCTGCCGACGAGCATGCGGCCCGTCGTCTCCATCGTCACCTGCAGCTGCACCGGGACGCGCCGGCCCTCCGCCGTCATCGCTCGGCGAGCGCCGATCACGGCTGCCTTCGCCTGCAGGAGGTCGTAACAGGTCTCGATGAGCAGGAGATCCACGCCGCCCTCGAGCAGCCCGCGCGCCATCACCTCATACGCGTCGCGCAGCGAGACGAACGAGACGTGGCCGAGAGACGGGAGCTTCGTCCCCGGCCCCATCGAGCCGGCGACCCATCGCCGTCGCCCGTCGGCGGCGAAGTCGTCGCGGACCGACGTCGCGAGCCGTGCCGCGGCGACGCAGATCTCGTGCGCGCGATCCTGCAGGCCGTACTCCGCGAGGACGGTCGCGAACGCGCCGAAGGTGTTCGTCTCCACGACGTCGACGCCGACGTCGAAGAACGAGGCGTGCAGGTCGCGGACCATGTCCGGTCGGGTCACGGTGAGGGCATCGACGCAGCCCTCGATGTCGGGACCGCCGTAGTCGTCGACGGTTGGCTCGCGCAGATGGAGGTTCGTGCCGACGGCGCCGTCGTAGACGACGACGCGCTCGTGCACCGCCTCCAGGAACGACATTCCCGTCAGGCTACCGGCGCCCTCTCCTCATCTTCGGGGCGTTGAGCAGGTGACATAGGCTCCGGCGGCCATGAAGATCTACACGAAGAAGGGCGACGACGGCACGACCGGGCTCTTCTACGGCGGCCGAGTGCGCAAGGACTCGGATCAGCCGAGCGCCTACGGCGTCGTCGACGAAGCGCAAGCGGTGCTCGGCATCGCTCGCGTCGAGGCCGAGCGCGATGGGGAGCTCGACCAGCTGCTCGTGTCCCTCGAGCGCGACATGTACGTCCTCATGGCCGAGCTCGCGACTGCGCCCGAGAACCGCGCCAAGCTCACTCCCGGTCAGTCGAGCGTGAGCCAGGAGATGGTCGATCGCCTCGAGCCGATCATCGATGACCTCACCACCCGCTTCGAGCAACCCGAGGAGTTCGTGCTGCCGGGGCAGACCCGTGTTGCTGCGTACCTCGACCTCGGTCGTACGGTGGTGCGGCGCGCGGAGCGGGTGTCGCTGTCAGCAGCGCCACCGCCGTCACTCGTCGTGCCGTATCTCAATCGCCTCTCCGATCTGCTGTGGACCATGGCCCGCTGGCAGGAGGGGGAGGCGCTCCCCGCCAAGTCGAGCTGAACTCAGTCTTGAACCGAACACAGAACCGGAGCCCTCATGTCCATCGCCTTCTCCGTCACGCGTAGCGTGCCCCGGGACGCCGGTGCCATCGGCATCGGCGTGTTCACCGAAGGTGCCGTCGGGCGCTCGTTGGGCATCGACCGCGCTGGCCTGAGCGCGCTCGGGTTCGAGGGCAAGCCCGGTCAGGTCTGCGTGGTCGCCGGTGGCGCTGGCCCGACTCGCGTCGCGCTCGGGCTCGGGAAGAAGGGCGAGACAACGCTCGCCGACCTGCGCCGGGCCGCAGGCGCGTTCGTGCGCGCGGCCGGGACGCGTCGGTTCACTCGCGACGGGCATCGTCGAGACCTCCGGAGTCGATGCAAAGACCGGGGCGCAAGCGGTCGTCGAGGGAGCGACGCTCGGCGCGTACAGCTTTGCCCGCTTCAAATCGGAGGCGCCGAAGCCCGGTGTGGGATCGTTCGCGCTGGTCGCACCAGAGCGCGCCGCGAAGGCGACGCAGGCCGGTGTCGACCGCGGCATGGTCATCGGCCGCGCCGTGAGCATGGCGCGAGACCTCGTCAACACGCCGGGCGGATCGCTCAACGCGCGCGACATGGCCGAGATCGCCACCGAGGTCGCGAAGGAGAGTGGCCTCGACATCGAGGTCATGGACGAACACGCGATGGAGAAGGCCGGGCTCGGCGGGATGCTCGGGGTGAACCGTGGGTCGATCGAGCCGCCTCGGTTGATCAAGCTCACCTATACGCCGCGCACTCCGACCGGCTCGGTCGCGCTGGTGGGCAAGGGGATCATGTTCGACTCGGGCGGGCTGTCGCTGAAGTCCGGCGAGGGGATGATGTCGATGAAGATCGACATGTCTGGCGCGGCGGCAGTGCTCGCCACGATGAGCGTGCTCAAGACGCTGCGACCCCGCGTGAAGGTCATCGGCTTCATGTGCTGCACGGACAACATGCCGAGCGGCGCCGCGCTGAAACCGGGCGATGTCATCACGATCCGCAACGGCAAGACGGTCGAGGTGCTCAACACGGACGCCGAAGGCCGCCTCGTGCTCGCCGACGGGCTGTCGCTCGCGGTCGAGGAGAAGGTGGACGCGATCGTCGACCTCGCGACATTGACGGGCGCCGTCGTCGCGGCGCTGGGCAACCGGATCGCCGGCGTCATGGGAAACGACGAGGACTGGATGGAGCAGGTGCGCGAGGCCGCGGCGCGTGCGGACGAGAACGTGTGGCCGTTGCCGCTTCCGGGGGAGTACCGCCGCTTCCTCGACTCGCCGGTCGCGGACCTCAAGAACATCGGCGGCACGTCCGTGCTCGGCGCGGGCGGTGGCGGCGGTGGCGCGCTCACGGCCGGCCTGTTCCTCAAGGAGTTCGTCGGTGATGTCCCGTGGGTCCACATCGACCTCGCCGGCCCAGCGATGGCCGATGCCGACGACGGCTACGTGAGTCGTGGCGGCACGGGCTTCGGGGTGCGCACCCTTGTCGAGCTGATCGATTACTTCGACAAGCCGACCAAGTAGGAGGCGACGAGCGCGCGTCCGCCCACGCGCTCGTCGCACCGCATCGGTCGACCGTCAGAGGAGGGGGACGGCCGACCGACGATCGGGGCTCATGCCGCGTCCGGTGCGAGCGCACGGGTGGCGTGCTCGCGTGCCGCCCAGCGTGCCGCGGACTGGCAGACGTCGGGAGCAAAGCGCCACCTGCCGAGCTGGGCTTGCACCGCGTCGGTGCTTTCACCGATCTCGGCAAGCGTGAGCGCGAGATGTCGCGCCCGTTGCGCCGCTGCGTCGGGTGTCTCGCGGGCAGGGAGCGGCCACGTCTTGTGCAGCTGTTGCAGCCGATCCGGGAGTCGCTCGAGCTGCCGTGCGTTCAAGGGCGCGAGTCGGCGCCGCACCGCGAGCCGTGAGCCGTTCGGTTGTGCGAGACCGAACTGGCACGCGTGCACCAACGTCCGCGCGAAGGGGGAGTTGCGGCCGCCGAGCGCCCCGCCGTGCCCGCCGATCCCGAGTGCTCGCGCGGTGTCGATCAGATCGAGGGTGAAGCCCTCGGGCGATCGGTCGAGCCCCGCGGCGAGCCGGCGCATCAACCACGTGGTGCTCGGCCCGATCACGCCGAGCCAGAACAGCTCGACATAGTCCGACCGCGGGTCGAAGCCGAGCGCATCGACCACCGGGTCGACCCAGGGCACCACCTGCATCACGTCCGCGGGAAAGTCGAAGTGCACGTGCGCTTCCGCCATGTCCGCCACCCCTTGCCATCCGCCGTGCGACTCCGCCGCCGCCCCGTGTCGATGTATTTCATGTGTTTCCATCTCGGTTGTCAAGCCCCGTTTTGCGGGGCGTGGTAGGCACCCGGCGATGAGCGACGCAACCCACGGGCTCGACCAGGCGAGAGCGGCCGTCCGCGACGCGGAGCGCATCGTGGTGCTCACCGGCGCCGGGATCTCGACCGATTCCGGGATCCCCGACTTCCGTGGCCCGAACGGCATCTGGACGAAGAACCCGGCGGCCGAGAAGGCCGCGACGCTGCAGCACTACATGGGCGATCCGGAGGTCAGGAGGCTGGCCTGGCGGAGCCGGCGTGACTCGCCGGCATGGAGTGCCGAGCCGAATCCCGGCCACCGCGCCATCGTCGACCTCGAACGAGCCGGGAGGCTCCACGCGGTGGTCACGCAGAACGTCGACGAGCTGCACCAGAAGGCGGGCACCGACCCTGACCTGGTCATCGAGGTGCACGGCACGATGCGCCAGGTCATCTGCATGAGCTGCGGCGAGACCGCTCCGATGGAGCGGGCGCTGGCCAGGGTGGACGCGGGGGAGGAGGATCCTCCGTGCCGCACGTGCGGCGGCATTCTGAAGTCGGCGACGATCTCATTCGGCCAGTCGCTGGTGCCCGAAGTCATCGACCGGGCGTTCACGGTCGCCGAGGAGGCCGATGTCCTGCTCGCCGTGGGCACCACGCTCGGGGTGTACCCGGCGGCGAACGTGGTGCCCATCGCCAAGCGGGCCGGGGCGATCGTGGTCATCCTCAACGCCGAGCCGACCGAGATGGACATGCTGGCCGACGTCGTGTTGCGGGGCTCGATCAGCGACCTTCTGCCCTTGATCGTCAGCGGAATCGACCGATCTGGGCTGTAGCGAAATCCCGACCCAGAAGGTAGGCTTTCGGGCATGTCCAGCTTCCGCGACCTGTTGGCGAGGGCCAAGAGCGAGATCCGCGAGGTCGACACCGCGACCGCCGACGACATGCGGCGCCTTCCTGGCACCGTGCTGCTCGACGTCCGCGAGCCCGACGAGTACGAGCAGGGCGCACTCCCCGGCGCGCTGCACATCCCCCGTGGCCATCTCGAGTCCCAGATCGAGGGCAAGGTGCCCTCACACGACGCGCCGCTCGTCGTGTACTGCGCCGGCGGAGTGCGTTCCGCGTTCGCAGCCAAGACTCTCGGTGAGCTCGGCTACACCGACGTGGTCTCTGTCGCGGGTGGCTTCGGCCGCTGGAAGGACGAGGGCCGCGAGTGGGCCGTGCCCACGCAGCTGAGTGCGGAGCAGAAGTTGCGCTACCACCGCCACCTGTTGCTTCCCGAGGTCGGTGTCGAAGGACAGACGAAGCTCCTGTCGTCGAAGGTGTTGCTGTTGGGCGCCGGCGGTCTCGGTTCACCGGCCGCGCTGTACCTCGCGGCAGCGGGCGTCGGCACGATCGGCATCGTCGACATGGATGTCGTCGACGAGTCGAACCTCCAGCGTCAGATCCTGCACAACGTCGACCGCATCGGTGACCGCAAGGTCGACTCGGCGAAGAAGACGATCACCGCGCTGAACCCTGAGGTCCGCGTCGTCGCGTACGACACGCGGCTCGATGCCGGCAACGTGCTCGACATCATCGACGGCTACGACGTGATCATCGACGGCGCCGACAACTTCCCCTCGCGGTACCTGCTCAACGACGCGTCGCTGAAGAAGAACATCCCGGTCGTGCACGGATCGATCTTCCGCTTCGAGGGACAGGCCACGGTCTTCGACCCGTACGTCGGCCCGTGCTACCGCTGCATGGTCCCCGAGCCGCCGCCCGCGGAGCTGGCTCCGTCGTGCGCAGAAGCCGGAGTGCTCGGCGTGCTGCCCGGCATCATCGGCTCGATCCAGGCGCTCGAGGCGATCAAGCTGCTCCTCGGCCTCGGCGAGTCGCTGGCCGGCCGTCTCCTCGCGTACGACGCGCTCGAGCAGTCGTTCCGCACCTACAAGGTGCTGCGCGACCCCGAGTGCCCCGCGTGCTCGCTCGATCCGGCTGACATCGTCATCGCCGAGTACGACGAGCACTGCATGCCCCACCGCGCTCACTAGAGCTCGGCGAGGGCCACTCCCAGCTCGGCGCGCTTGACGTCGAGCTTGCGGTAGACGCTCGACAGGTGCGCCTCGACCGTGCTCACGCCCATGTGGAGTGACGCGGCGATCTCCTTGTTGCTCTGACCCAGGGCGGCGAGCGCCGCGACCTCGCGTTCCGTGTTCGTGAGCGCCTGTGACGCGGGGCGTCGGCCGCTGATGCGCGTGAGCTCGGCCCTAGCCTTCTCGGCCCACAAGCGGGCGCCGAGCTCTTCGAGGATTGCGAGAGACTGCTCGAGCGTGATCCGCGCCGCGGCACGCCGGTTCGCGTGTCGAAGCACCGTTCCCCAGCAGAGCAACGTGCGAGCGCGTTCGAGCGGATAGCCCTTGTCCCCGAGGTCGGTGAGCGACTTCGTCATCGCACGCTCGGCCGCGGCGAGGTCGTGATCGACAGCGAGGAGCAAGCCTTTGCACCGAGCGACCGTGGCCAGCGCGAGCGGCCCTTGCTGGCGTTCGGCGCGCTGCTCCCATTGGGCGAAGACTTCGCGGGCGCGGGCGACCTCGCCAGCGTCCACGAGCGCCTCGATCACATCCGGCCAGCGCCAGGCGGCCGGATCGTCGCTGCCGAGCGCGAGCCAGCGCTCGGGGAGGTCGCCGAGCAAGGCAGCGGCCGCGTTCGCGTTGCCGAGCATGAGCTCGATCCGGCCGAGGAGCGCGACGACCTCGAGCTCGAAGAACCGCGTCGCCCCCGCTGGCGGGCCAGCGAAGCCCCGCGCCGCCGTGCTCCGGGCGTCGGTCACCATGCCGAGGTCGGCTTCGACGAGGGCCTTCCGGACGATGAGCTGCCTCAGCGAGACCGCTTGGGTCTGCTCGCCTGCACCGACCGCCTCGGTCGCCAGCGCGAGTGCGCGCTGCCACCGGCCCGCCAACCACTCAACCAGGACCAGGACCCAGAGCAGCGCCGTTCGCGTGCGCTCGTCGCCTCGAGCAGCGGCCTCCTCGGCCAGCTCTTCGAAAAGTGTCCGGGCGTCTTCGATCTCGCCCATCCGCATCTGCTGTCGACCCAGCGCGCGTCTCGGGCTGTCGAGGAACTCGAGCGCGAGGTGCTGGCTGCGCTCTATGTCCACAGCGCGATCGAGGAGCGGCCGGCGCGTTTCGACGGAGCGAGCTTCGGCGTGAGCGATTCGAGCGATCGCGATCGCGATGAGCTCTTGGTCCTCGAGCTTCTCGGCGAGCGCCAACGCCGCCTCTCCATCGGCGAGCGCGGCAGGTATCTCGCCGATGACCATGCGGGCCAAGCTCCGGCTGACGAGGATGCGCACCGATCTCGTGTCGTCGCCGGCCGCCTCTGCGAGCGCCTCGTCGCAGAGCGCAACAACGTCGGGCGTTCCGAAGTCGCTGGTGGCGGCGAGCTCGGTCAGGATGTCAGCGCGCTCGGCGCCCGGCTCCGCGTTCGGAAGCAGCTCCTCCAGCAACCTGATCGCGCGGGGGTTGTTGCCGGAGATCCTGTGGAGCGCCGCGGCGCGAAGCCGGCGGCGCCGCGCGAGCATCGGGTCGGCGGGCGTGAGGTCGGCGGCGAGCTCGAGAAGGTTCGCGCCGACAGCTGGCGCTCCGCGGGCCGCGGCACCGCTCGCGGCCTCGTCGAGTTGCGTGGCGACCGTCGCGTCAGGACCTTCCGCTCCGCGAGCAAGGTGGAGCGCGCGCTCCTCAGGGTCACCCACGACGACTGCGAGCATCCGGTGCGCGGCTCTTCGCTTCGCGATCGGGGCCCGCTGATAGCAGACCGACGCGTGGAGCGGGTGCGAGAAGCGCACGCGCTGGTCCTCGAGCACGATGAGGCCCTCCTCAGCTGCTGCCGCGAGCGATTTGACCACCGACGCGCGGTCACCGTGCGCGGCCGCGATGAGATCGACCGTCGGGCGCGCAGTCGCAGCGGTCGTGAGAAGGACGTCTGCAGTTGCTTCGGGAAGCCGGGCAAGCCGATCTGCGAGAGCGGCGCTCAGCGTCTCGGGCACCCGGACGACTCCCTCTTCGGTGGGGCGACTCCCCGTGCGCTGCAGCTCGCGGCCGACCTCGAGCGCAAAGAACGGATTTCCGTGGGTGATCGACTGGAGCCGCGTGATCTCGGGCCGGGTGAGGTCGAGCCCGACCCGGTCATGCAGGAGTCGATGCAGCGCCGCGATGTCGAGCGGCCCGACGACGACGCTCGTGACACGACCCGCGGGGAACGAGTGCTCGAGATCGATCGGGATGCTGAGTCCCGCAGCCTGACGGAACGTCGCGAGCACGGCGACCGGCTCTGCGTCGAGCCGTCGGAGCGCGATTTGCAGCGCTGCGGCTGATGCTGCGTCGAGCCACTGGATGTCGTCGAGCGCGAGCACACACGGCCCCTTGTCGCTCAGCGCGCGGAGCGCGTCGAGTACGGCGAGGCCGATCGCGAGCGGATCGGGTGTCGCGTCCCCGGGCTCGCTCAGCAGCAGCACCACTTCGAGCGCGCGTCGACGGGGCAGCGTGAGGCCCGGAGCGATCTCGTCGAACACCGGCCCGAGGAGGTCGGACAGCGCCGCAAACGACAGCGACGACTCTGTCTCGATGCCCCGACACGTCAGGACACGAGGAAACCGCGCGCGGGCTGCCTCGACTCCGTGCTCCCAGAGCGTCGTCTTGCCGATGCCTGCTTCTCCGGCGAGAAGCAGAGCGCGAGCGCCGCCGGCCGCTTCGTCGAGGAAGGTGTCGACCGCGGCGAGCTCGTTCTCGCGGCCGACCGTCGACGCGGTGCTCACGTTGGCAGCCCCTGGAGCGCTGACGCGAGCTGCGCCCGTTTGACGTCGAGCTTGCGGTAGACGCTCGACAAGTGCGCCTCGACGGTGCTCACTCCCATGTGCAGCGAGTTCGCGATCTCCTTGTTGCTCTGACCTTGCGCGGCCAGCGTCGCGACTTGGCGTTCCGTCTCGGTCAGCACCTCGGCGGGCGGCCGCCGCCCGCTGATGCGCGCGAGCTCGGCTCGGGTCTTCTCGCCCCACACACGTGCGCCGAGCTCGTCGCAGATCGCGAGCGCGGCTTCGAGCGACTCACGAGCGGGCGTGCGCTCATTCGTGTGACGCAGGACGATGCCGCGGCTGAGCAACGTGCGCGCGCGTTCGAACGGGTAGCCGACTCCCTCGAGCGCGGCCAGAGACTCGCGGAAGCTTGCGTCGGCCCCTGCGAAGTCACGGTCGGTCGCAGCCAGCAGACCACGACACCGGGTCGTCATGGCGGTCGACAAGGGGCTGTCGAGCTCGCGTGCATGGGGCTCCCACTGGCCGAGGAGATCTCGGGCGTGCTGGATGTTCCCAGCTGCGAGCGAGGCTTCCACCGCGTCCGCCCACACCGCGGCTGTCGGGTCGACGATCCCGAGGTCGACGAGACGGCCCGGAAGGCCTTCGAGGATCGTGGCGGCGGTGTCGGAGTTGCCCAGCATGAGCTCGACTCGGCCGAGCACGCCAAGCGACAGGATCTCCGCGTAGTCGTCCGACATCTCACGTGCGGCCGCAACACCACGTTCGGCCGTCCGACGGGCGTCGTCGATCAGCCCGAGGTCGGCTTCGATCGGCCCCCGGATGCGCCCGGTGATGCACAACAGATGTCCCTCACCGAACAGCTCGCCCTCCTGGAGCGCGAGGGTCGCGTTCTCCAGCGCCTTGGTCCAGTTCCCAGCGAGCCATTCGACGTTGCCGAGACCCCAGAGCGCTTGGCCGTGTTGGAGCTCGTCGCCTCGGGAACGAGCGTCGCGGGCGACTTCTTCGAGCAACACCCGGGCTTCCTCGATCTCGCCCATCCTCCAGAGCCGGCGGGCGAGCCCGACGCGCGGACTGCTGAGGTAGTCGAGCTTCATATCGAGGGAGCGCTCGAGCTCCACACCGTGCTCGGTCAAACCTGGCGTCGGCCTCGCTCCATACGTCTCGGCGTGCGCGATCCGTGCGATCGCGCCCGCGATCGCGTCGGGCGCCCCCGCTCCTTCGGCGAGCTCGAGTGCCGCCCATGCGTCAGCGAGGCAAGGGCGGACGTCGCCCCTCAGCATGTGCGCCTGTGTGCGGCTCAGCAGGATCCTTGCCGATCGGGTGTCGTCTCCCGCCGCCTCCTGGAGCGCCTCGTCGCAGAGCGAGATCCAGGTCGGGGTGTCGAACTGACGGGTCATGGACAGCTCGTACAGCACGTCAGAACGCTCCGGGCCGCTCGGGACCTCGGAGCGGAGCTGACCGAGCGTCGCGACTGCCCGCTCGGCGTTCCCCGACACGCGGTCGATCTGCGCAGCTCGCAGCCGGCGCTGTCGCGACGTCTTCGCATCACCAGCGGGCGTGAGCGTTGCCGCGAGGACCAGCAGCTCCGCCCCGACACCGGGCGCGCCGCGTGCCGCGGCGGTCTCGGCCGCTTCGTCGAGCTCCGAGGCGACACGTTCGTCGGGCCCATCGGCGGCGCGTGCCAGGTGGAGCGCGCGCTCCTCGGCGTCCGTAACCGCGTCGGCCAGCGCGAGATGGACCGCCCGCCGCTTCCAGACGGGCGCCTGCTGGTAGCAGATCGACGAGTGAAGGGGGTGAGAGAAGCGGAGCTGACCGTCATCCGTTCGGACGACGCCTTCGCGCGCCGCGGTGTCAAGGGCGTGTACCACGCCGTCGCGACTGCCGTGCGCACGCGCCAGGACCTCGATCGTTGGCCGGGCAAGCGCTGACATCGCGACCAGCACATCGGTCGTCTCCGCAGGGAGCCTGGCGAGCCGACCGCCGACGAGCTCCCGCAAGCTGTCGGGCACCCGCAGCTCTGCGGTGTCGGTCGAGCGCGCTCCTGTGCGCGCCATCTCGCGTCCGACCTCCAGCGCGAAGAACGGGTTCCCGCCCGTCATCGCATACATGCGTTCGAGGTCATGCCCGACGAGCTCGAGCCCGAGGCGTTGGCGGAGCAGCCGCTGCAGAGCCGGGGCGCTGATCGGGTCGACCCTCATCGATCGGCGACCCGTGGGGAAGCATTTGTCGAGATCGATCGGGACGGTGGTACCGGGCTCGTCCCGGCTCGTGACGAGCACGCCGACGGGCTGGTCGTCCAACCGCTTGAGCGCGATCTGCAGGACGGTCGCGGACGAGGAGTCGATCCATTGCGCGTCGTCGATGGCGAGGACGCAGGGCCCGTTCGCGGCGAGGACGCGGAGCGAGTCGAACGCGGCAAGGCCGATGGCGAGCGGGTCGGGCGTCGCTCCCTCCGCGTCGACGAGGAGAAGGGCGACCTCGAGCGCGCGACGTCGGGGCGTCGTCAGCGCCGGCGCGACCTCGTCGAAGACGGGCGTGATGAGCTCGGAGAGCGCGGCGAAAGACAACGAGGCCTCGGCTTCGATGCCTCTGCACACCAGGACGTGCTCGAATCGCTCGCGAGCCGCGTCGACGCCTGCCTCCCACAGCACCGTCTTGCCGATGCCGGGTTGCCCTGAGATGGAGAGGGCGGTGGGGCCCCGCGCCACCGCGTCGATGAAGGCCCGGATCGAGTCCAGCTCCGCCTCGCGCCCCACTGTCGCGGTGAGAGCCATAGTGCGCTGCTCATTGTGCTCTGTTGTGGGCAGCGGCGTCGGTTGGCGCCCGGCCTAACCTGGAGGGATGGCCGACGACGGACGCCGCACCGACTCGGGCATCGAGATCCGACCGACCTACACCGCGGAGGATCTCGCGGGCCGGGATCCGACGACGCAGCTCGGGGCACCGGGTGAACCGCCCTACACCCGTGGCATCTATCCGACGATGCACCGCGGGCGTCTTTGGACGATGCGGCAGTACGCGGGGTTCGGCACCGCCGAGTCGACGAACGAGCGGTTCCACTTCCTGCTGAACGCGGGCCAGACCGGGTTGTCGTGCGCGTTCGACCTACCGACGCAGATGGGCTACGACTCCGACCACCCGCGCGCCGAGGGCGAGGTCGGCAAGGTCGGCGTCGCGATCGACTCGATCGAGGACATGCGGTTGCTGCTGGCCGGCTTGCCGCTCGAGAAGGTCACGACGTCGATGACGATCAACTCGACGGCGGCGATCCTCCTGCTTGCTCTACGAGCTCGTGGCCGAGGAGCAAGGCGTGGCCGCCGCGGAGATCGGCGGCGGCACCATCCAGAACGACCTCCTGAAGGAGTACATCGCACGCGGCACGTACATCTACCCGCCGCGCCAGTCGATGCGCCTGATCACCGACATCTTCGCCTACTGCAATCGAGCGCATCCCGCGGTGGAACACGATCTCCATCTCCGGCTACCACATCCGCGAGGCGGGATCGACGGCGGTGCAGGAGATCGCGTTCACCATCGCGAACGGGATCGCCTACGTGCAGGCGGCGATCGACGCGGGTCTCGACGTCGACGAATTCGCGCCCGCGCCTGCTCGTTCTTCTGGAACGCGCACAACAACTTCCTCGAAGAGATCGCGAAGTACCGCGCGGCGCGGCGGCATCTGGTACTCGATCATGGGCGAGCGGTTCGGCGCGCAGAAGGAAGCGTCGAAGCTGCTGCGCTTCCACACGCAGACCGGTGGGTCGACGCTCACCGCGCAGCAGCCGGAGAACAACGTCGTGCGCGTCGCGCTGCAGGCGCTCGCCGCGGTGCTCGGCGGCACGCAGTCGCTCCACACGAACGGTTTCGACGAGGCGCTCGGCTTGCCGACCGAGCGCGCCGCGAAGATCGCGCTGCGAACGCAGCAGATCATCGGATACGAGTCAGGCGTCGTCGACACCGCGGATCCGCTCGGCGGGTCGTACTACCTGGAGTGGCTCACCGACGAGGTCGAGGCGAAGGCGCGGGACTACCTCGACCGCATCGACGCGATGGGCGGCGCCGTCGCGGCGATCGAGGCGGGCTTCCAGATGGACGAGATCGAGTCCGCCGCGTACGAGTACGCGAAGTCCGTCGACGACGGCGAGCGCACGATCGTCGGTGTCAACCGTTTCGTGGAGGACACCGGGTCGGAGCCCGAGGTCTTTCCGATCGATCCGGCCCTTCAGCGCCAGCAGGCGGAGCGGGTGAAGGCGGTGCGAGCGGACCGCGACCAGGAGGCGGTCGCGCATGCGCTCGAGGATGTCCGCTCCGCGGCGCGAGGCACGCAGAACCTGTTGCCTCCGATGCGGGTGGCGTTGTCGCGGCGCGCGACCCTGGGCGAGGTCAGCGACGCGCTGCGCGAAGAGTTCGGGGTCTACCACCCGACGCGTTGAGATCACGGCGCCGTCCTCCGCTGCGCTTCGGGCGGCGCCTCTCGCTTCGCTCGACAATCGGTGCTTTGCGCACCCGCGGCGCATTGCGCCGCCCGCCAGCTACAACTCGTCGGTGCCGAACGTGTCGCAGCTGCCTGGGTCGCCACTGTCGAAGCCGACGTTGAACCATCGGACCCGCTGCTCGGACGAGCCGTGCGTCCACGTGTCCTGGTTGATGTCGCTGCCCGGGTGACCTTGGAGCGTGTCGTCGCCGACGGCGGTGGCCGCGCCGATCGCCTCCTCCACGTCGCCCGGGTCGAGGTCACCCCGAGCGAAGACACTGTGACCCCATACCCCGGCGAGGCAGTCGGCCTGCAGCTCGAGTCGCACCGACAAGTCGTTGGCTTGATCAGGGTTGCTCTGCTCCTCCTCGTGCACCTTGTCGCTGATGCCCGCGAGGTTCTGCACGTGGTGCCCCATCTCGTGGGCGATGACGTACGCCTGCGCGAAGTCGCCGGGAGCCCCGAACCGGTTCTGCAGCTCGCGGAAGAAGTCGAAGTCGAGCCGGGCGGTCATGTCCACGGGGCAGTAGAAGGGCCCCATCCCCGCGTCGGCGACCCCGCACGCCTGACTGCGTCTGGTCCGCTGAAGATCACGAGGTCCGCGGGCTGGTACCCGTTGTCGAGCTGCTGTCTCCAGAACGTCTGGAGGTCGTCGAAGACGTAGGTGACGAAGTCGACCAGCTCCGCGTCCGGGTCGGGTGCTTGATCGTTCAGTGACTGCCCCGCCGGGGCTGCGGGCGCCGCGCCGCCACCGACTCCGCCCGGGTCGAAGCCGCCACCTCCTCCGAGGATGGACTTGCCGCCCAGGAACAAGACGAGCAGGACCACGATGATGCCGACCGCGCCGCCACCCCTCCCGACGGGGCCGAGGCCTCCGATCAACGAGCCGAGTCCGGCGCCGCCGGCCGGGGATTGTCCTCGCTCGTCCCGCACGTGCTCGCTCGATGCGCCCCTCTTCCACCTCATGTGGGAGCGATGTTCCCACTTGTGCCGGCGGCGACACCCCCTGTTGCTCATGTTGCTGCTGTTAGCGTTGTGGCTGCTGTGGTTACCCGTCAGCAGACGAAGACCGGAAAGGGCTCGCGCTCGACGCCGCCGAGGCGTCCCGGTTGGCGCGAGGCCATCGACGGGCACGAGGGCGATCTCGCCGGGTTGGCCTGCCTCGTGGTCGCGGTGCTCGCGGGCCTCGGGATCTACGCGGACTGGTCGGGCCCGGTCGGGTCGTGGCTCCGTGAGGGCATCGGCCTGCTCGTCGGATGGGTGCGGCTCGCGGTCCCGATCGCGCTCGCCTGCGTCGGGATCGCGCTGATCCGCGGCCATGCTCCGGCCGAGCGCGCTCGGTTGGGTCTCGGCTTCGCGCTGCTGGCGGTCTCCGCGACCGGCTTGCTCCAGCTCTCGCTCGGTCCCGAGACGTGGGGGGCGCCGCTCGACGAGTTCCGTGACGCGGGCGGCTATGTCGGCGCTCTCGTCGCGCTCCCGCTCGAAGGTGTGCTCGCGACGGCGGGCGCGGCGCTCGTCCTCATCGGCGTCGGCCTCGCAGCGATCCTGATCCTCACGCGGGCGACTCTGCGCGCGATCGCGGCGCGGGCCGCCGACGGCGTGCGTCCCGTACACGCGGCCGCGCGGCGCGTCGTCGACTCCGTCTCGACGCTGTCGGGTGAACGCTTCGGCACGCGCGCGAACGACGAGGTGATCGACGTTCGTGAGTCGGGCCCCGAGACGGTGTCGCTCGTCTACGACGTCGACGAGGAGGAGCCCGACGACGTCGAGGAGGAAGAAGTCGACGATGTCGACCAGGAGGAGCCCGACGACGTCGACGACGCCGACGACGCCGAGCCCGAAGTCGTCGAGCAGCTCGAGATCCCCCTCGGCCCCGCCGCGCGGAAGGGCGGATGGAAGCTCCCCGCTCTCACCCTGCTCGCGCGGAGCTCGGCGCAAGAGGTCGATGAACGCCTCGTCGAGGAGGCCGGGCGCGTTCTCGAGGCCGCGCTGGCCGCGCACGGCGTCGAGACCCGGCTCGTCGGCATGACCGTCGGCCCGACTGTCACGCGCTACGAGCTCGAGCTCGCGCCCGGCGTGAAGGTGGCTCGGGTGACCAGTCTCCACAAGGACATCGCGTACGCGATGGCCTCGGCCGACGTCCGCATCCTCGCGCCGATCCCAGGCCGGTCAGCGATCGGCGTCGAGGTGCCGAACCGCCACCGCCATCTCGTGGCACTCGGCGACATCCTTGCGTCGAGCGAGGCTCGCAAGGCGGTGCATCCGCTCGAGGTCGGCGTTGGGCGCGACATCGCCGGTCGGGCGGTGCTGATGAACCTCGCGACCATGCCGCACCTCCTCGTGGCCGGAGCGACAGGTGCGGGCAAGTCGAGCTGCATCAACTCGATCGTCACGTCGGTCCTCATGCGGTCGACACCGGATCAGGTACGGCTGATCCTCGTCGACCCGAAGCGCGTCGAGATGGGCCAGTACAACCGGCTGCCCCATCTGCTCGCGCCGGTCGTGACGAACCCGAAGCGAGCTGCGAACGCACTTGCCTGGGCAGTGAAGGAGATGGAGCGGCGCTACGACCTGCTCCACCAGGTCGGCGTGCGCGACATCACCGGCTACAACGCGGCCTACGACCGTGGCGAGCTCGAGCCGCCGCGCGGTTCGGACATCGTGTACGAGCGGCTGCCGTTCATCCTCGTGGTGGTCGACGAGCTGAACGACCTCATGATGGTTGCGGCGCGCGACGTCGAGGACTCGATCTGCCGCATCGCGCAGATGGCGCGGGCAGTCGGCATCCACCTCGTGGTGGCGACACAGCGGCCATCGGTCAACGTGATCACGGGCGTGATCAAGGCGAACATCCCCGCCCGGCTCGCGTTCGCGGTGTCGAGCCTCGCCGACAGCCGCGTGATCCTGGACCAACAGGGCGCGGAGCGTCTCATCGGGCAGGGAGACATGTTGCTGCTCGGCCCGGCGTCGAGCGTGCCCCAGCGGGTGCAGGGCGCGTGGGTCAGCGAAGAGGAGGTGCGAAAGGTCGTCGGGCACTGGCGCCGGCAGGCTCAGGAGCCCTCGTATGTCGCCGGCATCGAAGGCGAGGACGGCCCGGGGATGCGCGGCTCGTCGTCCAGCTTCGCCGGCGACGACGACGATGACGAGGCGCTCACTCGCCAGGCGATGGAGCTCGTCGTGCGCTCACAGCTCGGATCGACCTCGATGCTGCAGCGCAAGCTCCGGGTCGGGTTCGCGCGTGCCGGGCGGCTCATGGATCTCCTCGAGCAACGCGGTGTCGTCGGGCCGTCGGAGGGTTCGAAAGCGCGGGCGGTGCTGATGACGCCCGAAGAGCTCGACGGCATCTTGAACGCCGACTGATCGATCGAGTGACGGGCGCGGGTATCGTCCGCGCCATGCCGACTTCGCCCTCCCGTGATCTGTGTGCGGTGCCGAACCCGCATCCGGGGCGCGACTACGTCGTGACATGTGAGACCTCCGAGCTCACGTGCGTGTGCCCGATGACGGGGCAGCCCGACTTCGCGACCGTGCGCATCGAGTACGTCCCCGATGAGTCGATCGTGGAGCTGAAGTCGCTGAAGCTCTACGTGTGGTCGTATCGCGCCGAGCGCGCGTTCCACGAAGACGTCACCAACCGGATCCTCGACGACCTCGTCGCGGCGATCGCGCCGCGACGGATGACCGTGCACACGACCTGGCTGCCCCGCGGGGGCATCACGACGGAGGTCACCGCTACCCATGGCTGAGCTGCGCGAGATCGCGACCGGACTCCGCTTCCCCGAAGGCCCGATCGCGATGCCGGACGGCACCGTCGTGCTCGTCGAGATGTTCGGGCCCGCGGTCAGCCGCGTGCACCCCGACGGGACGAAGGAGGTCATCGCCGAGGTGCCCGGCGGGCCCAATGGGCTCGCGGTCGGCCCGGACGGCGCGCTGTACGTGTGCAACAACGGGGGCGCGTTCACGCCCGTCGACCTCGGCGGCCTGATGCTGCCCGGTCCCCACGATCCCAACCGCTACATCGGCGGACGCATCCAGCGCATCGACATGTCGACAGGGGCGGTCAGCGACCTCTACACGGAGTGCGACGGTCGACCGCTGCGGGCGCCGAACGACATCGTGTTCGACACCGAGGGCGGGTTCTGGTTCACCGACCACGGCATCCGCCACGACCGGCTCAGCGATCGGACCGGGATCTACTACGCGAAGGCGGATGGCTCCTCGATCACCGAGGTGATCTTCCCGGTCGACTCACCGAACGGCATCGGTCTGTCGCCCGCGGGCGACATGGTCTATTACGCCGAGACGCAGACGGGACGGGTGTTCCAGCGCCGCATCGTCAAGCCCGGCGAGGTCGCTCCGGTCGCGCCGCTCGACTTTCGGGCGATGCTGCTCTGCGGGCTACCCGGGCTGTCGTTGCTCGACTCGCTCGCCGTCGACGGCGCCGGAAACGTCTGCGTCGCGACGATCGCCGAGTCCGCTGGCGTCACCGTCATCTCGCCCGCGGGCAAGATCATCGAGCATGTCGACACCGGCGACTTCCTCACGACGAACATCTGCTTCGGCGGCGACGACCTGCGCACGGCGTACATCACCTGCTCTTCGAGCGGCCGGTTGCTCGCGACCGACTGGCCGCGCCCGGGCCTCAAGCTCGCCTACTGAGACCAGTCGCGCACCACTTCGTCAACCGACGTCCGGCGTTCGCCGGCAGCGCTGCGGACCGTCACCACGTCGTCCATAGTGACCGGGTTTCGGATCACGTCGAGGGCCACCATGTCGAGGTGGGCCACCTGCTCGTCCGCGAACACCTCGTCCATCGAGTAGACGGGGCCGCACGGGACGCCCGCGGCGTTCAGCGCATTCACCCACTCGGTGGTCGGGCGCTGCACGAGGCGCTCGGAGACGATCTCGTTCAGCGCAGCGCGGTTCGCCGATCGCTTCTCGCCGGTGTCGAACCGCGGATCGCGGTGGAGGTCGGGGAGGCCGATGGCTTCGCAGAAGCGGTGGAGCAGCCGTCCTGACGGGCCGGCGACGTTCACCCAGCCGTCCTTCGATCTGAAGCACCCCATGGGCACGAGCGTCGGATGATGGTTGCCCTCCTGTACCGGCACCTCGCCGTCGATGGTCCACCGCACGGCCTGCAGGTCCATCATCGAGATCATCGTCTCGAGCAAAGAGGTGCGGACCCATCGGCCCACGCCGGTGCGCTCGCGCTCGTGCAGCGCGACGAGGATGCCAATCGCGAGGTGAAGCCCCGCCGCGAGGTCGCTCACTGGGATGCCGACGCGAGTCGGTTCGGTGTTCGGGAGTCCGGTGACGGTCATCAGGCCGCCCATGCCCTGCGCGATCTGATCGACCCCGCCGCGCTCTGCGTACGGCCCGTCCTGGCCAAAGCCGGAGATCGACCCGTAGACAAGGCGCGGGCTGCGTGCGTGTACGACGTCCCATCCGATCCCGAGCTTGTGCTTGACGCTCGGTCGCATGTTCTCGACCAGGACATCCGCGCGATCCGTGAGCCGCAGCAGCGACTCGATCGCGCCCTCGGCCTTCAGGTCGAGCGGCACCGACCTCTTGTTGCGGTGGAGGTTCCGCGCGTCACTGCCCGACACACCGGCGGGATCGGCCGGGTGCTCCACGCGCACGACGTCGGCACCCCAATCCGCGAGCTGGCGCACGCACTGTGGCCCGGCACGGGCGATCGTCAGGTCGACCACCCTGACGTCACTGAGCGGGAGCCTCACAGGCGGGAGCGTCACAGCCCCATCTTCTAGCCTGGCGGCATGGCCCAGCGGTTCTATCTCGAGACCTTGGGCTGCCCGAAGAACCAGGTCGATTCCGACAAGATCGTCGGGACCCTGCTCGCGGACGGCATGCTGCCCGCCGAATCGGCGGCGGACGCTGATCTCGTCGTCGTCAACACGTGCGCGTTCATCGAGGAGGCGCGGCAGGAGTCCATCGACACGATCCTGTCGTTGTCGGCGTCGAAGCACGACGGCGCCCGCGTCGTCGTCACCGGCTGCATGGCCGAGCGCTACGGCGCCGAGCTCGCGGCGGCACTGCCTGAAGTCGACGCGGTGAGCGGGTTCGGCGTCCCCGTGACCCTCGGCAAGAGGCGCGCAACCGAGCTGGCAGTCCCAACGCTCGACCTCCTAAACCTGCCCCGGCCGCCGGCGTCCGCGCCGTGGGCGTACGTCAAGATCGCCGAGGGCTGCGACCGCACGTGCGGCTTCTGCGCGATCCCAACGTTCCGTGGGCCCCAGCGAAGCCGGACCCCGGAGTCGATCCTGGCCGAGGTCGATCAGCTCGGCGCGCAGGAGATCGTCCTCGTCGCCCAGGACCTCGCCTCGTACGGCAAGGACGTCCCCGGCCTCGGCGCCGGCTCCATCGTGCCCCTGGTGGAGAAGGTCGCCGCAGCCGTCTCCTGGGTTCGTCTCCTCTACTTGTATCCCTCTGACCTCACCGATGGTCTGATCGACGTGATCTGTGGGGGGCAGGTGCCGTACTTCGACCTGTCGCTCCAGCACGTGTCGAAGTCGCTCCTCCGTCGCATGCGCCGGTGGGGCGACGGTGACCGCTTCCTCCGCCGGATCGAGGACATCAGGTCCCGCCGACCCGAGGCGGCGTTCCGGACGAACTTCATCGTCGGCTACCCCGGGGAGACCGAGGACGACCACGACCAGCTCCTCGCCTTCGTCGAGGCCGCGCAGCTCGACTGGTGCGGGTTCTTCGCGTTCTCCCGTGAGGAAGGCACGTACGCGGCCGCCCTCGATGGCGAGGTGCCGGCTGCGCTCGTCGCCGAGCGGCTCGCGGAGCTCCGCGGGATGCAGGACGACATCACCGCCCGCCGCCGCGAGTCGCTCATCGGCTCGACGATCGACGTGCTCATCGACGAAGCCGGCGTCGCCCGCAGCCACCGCGAGGCGCCCGAGATCGACGGCATCGTCGAGGTGCCCGATTCACTGGTGGTCGGGTCCTTCGCTCGCGTCACGGTCACCGGCGCCGCCGGCCCGGACCTCGTCGCCGAGACGTCGAAGCGGGTCGCGTAATGGCCACGAGCTTCGGCCCCTCCGCGCTCGCAACTCCTGCAAACGGCGTCACCGTCGGGCGGCTGCTCGCGGCTCCGTTCCTCTTCGTCATGGTCGACGGCACGGAAGGATCGTGGGCGGCGTTCCTCCTGTGGTTCGTCCTTTGCGTCACCGATGGCATCGACGGCTACCTCGCTCGGCGCCACGGCACGACGCGGTCCGGGGCGTTCCTCGACCCGCTGGCCGACAAGGTGCTCGTGCTCGGCGCGATGTTCGCCCTCGTGAAGCAGGGCGTGTTCTGGTGGCTGCCAGTCGCCTTGATCGCCGCGCGCGAGATCGCGATCAGCATGTACCGGAGCATGGCGGGCAAGCATGGGATCACGATCCCGGCCCGACGCGGCGCCAAGGTGAAGACCGTGTGCCAGCAGTTCGCCGTCGGTTGGGCGCTCCTGCCGTGGACCGCGGACGATCGCTGGCTCTTCAACGGCTTCCTCTGGGCCGCGGTGATCCTCACTCTGTTCACCGGCGCGCAGTATCTGCTGGACGCTCGTCGCGTCGCGCGCTCCCAGCTCGCGTGAGCTTGCGCTGCGAGGTCGTCGCGGTCGGCACCGAGCTCTTGCTCGGCCAGGTCGTCGACACGAACTCGTCCTGGATCGGGGAGCAGCTCGCTCTCGCCGGCATCGACTCGCACTTCCAGACCAAGGTCGGTGACAACCGCGGCCGTATCGGGTCGGTGTTGCGTCTCGCTCTCGATCGCAGCGACGCGGTGATCGTTTGCGGCGGGCTCGGCCCCACCCACGACGACATCACCCGCGAGTGCATCGCCGAGGTGATGGGCGTCGATCTCGAACGGCACGACGACATCGCCGAGCGGATCACGCAGATGTTCGCGAGCCGCGGCCGGCGCATGGCCGAGAACAACCTGCGCCAAGCCGATGTCCCTGCCGGCGCCACAGTGATCCCCCAGGTGCGGGGGACCGCTCCGGGCCTGATCTGCCCGGTTGGCGACAAGGTGGTCTACGCGGTGCCGGGCGTCCCACACGAGATGAAGGAGATGCTGGAGCGGGCGATCATCCCCGACCTCCGTGAGCGCTCGGGCGAGACGGCGGTGATCGTCAGCCGCACGTTGCGCACGTGGGGTGAGAGTGAGTCGGGGCTCGCCGAGATCCTGGAGCCGCTGATCGAGCGCCTCGACGAGACGGGTAACCCCACCCTCGCCTTCCTCGCGAGCGGAATCGAGGGCCTCAAGGTGCGGCTCACGGCGAAGGCCGCCTCCGAAGCCGAGGCCGCCGCGGTGCTCGCGGCCGAGGAGCGCGAGGTCCGTGCCATCCTCGGCCCCCTGGTGTTCGGCATCGACGGCGAGACCATGGAGAGCGCGGTGCTCGATCTCCTCCGCCAAGGGGCGCGCTCGCTCGCGCTCGCCGAGTCGGTCACCGGAGGGCTCGTCGCGGCCCGCCTGACCTCGGTGCCGGGCGCCTCCGACGTGTTCAAGGGCTCGGTCGTCTCTTACGCCACCGACGTGAAGCAGGACATCCTCGGTGTGCCCGACGGTCCGGTGGTCTCCGCTGAGGCGGCCGTCGCGATGGCGGAAGGCGCCTGCCGCGTCATGGACGCCGACGTCGGCCTCGCCCTGACGGGCGTTGCCGGCCCGACCGAGCAGGACGGCCAACCCGTCGGGACGCTCTTCGTCGGCCTGTGCATCGACGGCGACTGCGAGTCCGTGCAGCTGCGCCTCCCAGGCGACCGAGATCAGATGCGCCAGTTCTCGGTGATCTCGTCGCTGAACATGCTGCGCCTCCGGCTGCTCGACCGAGAGGGCCGCGCCTGAGCGAGCGGCTTTTCGTGGCGGTCTGGCCGCCCGAGGACGTGCTCGACGCGATCAAGGCGCTGCCGCGACCGTCGTTGCCCGGCGTGCGCTGGACCGCCCGCGACCAGTGGCACGTGACGCTGCGCTTCCTCGGCGAGGCGCACATCGGCGAGGTCACCAAGGAGCTCGATCGGCTCTCGGCCGCGTCGGTGCAGGCGACGCTCGCGCCGAAGACCCGACGACTGGGTCGCGGCGTGCTCTGCATCCCCGTGGCGGGCCTCGACGAGCTCGCCGCTGCGGTCATCGAGGCCACAGCCTTGGTTGGCCGCCCGCCGGAGCACCGCGCGTTTCGGGGCCACGTCACCCTCGCCCGCGTCGACGGCCGCGCGCGCCCGCCGCTCGCCGCAGTGCCGGCACTGTCATGGACGGTTGCTACGTTCGCCCTCGTGCGTAGTCACCTGGGCGGCGGGCCGGCCCGCTACGAGACCGTGGCCAGCTGGCCTTTGCACCCATGACGGACCCCCACAGCGCGGTGGTCGCAGAGCTTGAATCGCACGGCGTCGCGTTCGAGGTCATGCCGTGCGATCCCGACTTCGCCGACACTGCAGCGTTCTGCGAGAAGTACGGCATCTCGCCCGACGAATCCGCGAACACGATCCTCGTCGTGGGCAAGTCCGATCCGCGCCGCTACGTCGCGTGTGTCGTGCTCGCGACGACTCGACTCGATGTGAACGGGGTCGTCCGCCAGCGGCTCGGCGTGAAGAAGGCCTCGTTTGCCTCGGCCGACGAGACGCGCGACCTCACGGGCATGCTGATCGGGGGCGTCACGCCGGTCGCGTTGCCCGACGACATCCCGATCTGGGTCGATGCGGCTGTGATGAGCCCCATGTCCATCGTGCTCGGCGGCGGTGACCGCTCGACGAAGCTGCGGATGACGCCCCAAGCGCTCGCCGCCCTTCCCCGCGTCGAGGTGATCGAGGATCTCGCGAGGCGGGCATCGTGAGCAGTTCGGATGACGCCGGGAGACCTGGGTGGCCGGTCGTGCACTTCGCGCAGTCGAACCCGAGCGGACCCGGGCAGGGCGACGACGGTTGATCAGTGTGTGCACCGGGGCGCGGCATAGTGCCCCGAACGTGAACACTCGGCGGGTTCGTCCCCCTCTGGGAGGATGAAGACATCACCGGAAGAGCCCCCGACACCACATTCCTCCGCCGCATCTACGACATCGCGCTTGTCACCCGCGCAGTCGACGAGCGGCTGTGGATCCTGACCCGTCAGGGCCGCGCCGGGTTCGTGCTCACCGCACGCGGCCACGAGATCGCGCAGATCGCGAGCGCGCTCACACTGCAGCCCGGACACGACTCCGCGTGGCTGTACTACCGCGACCTCGGCGTCGGTCTCGCGCTCGGAGTGACCCCGTACGAGCTGTTCCTCGGCGCCCTCGCCAGAGCCGACGACCCGCACTGCGGCGGACGCCAGCTCACCGCGCACCTCTCGAGCAACGCCCTGCGCATCGGCTCGGTCTCGAGCGCGGTCGGCGCCCACCTGCCGCACGCGGTGGGCGCGGCGTACGCCGTCCCGCGTCAAGCAAGACGACTCCGTCGCCGTCTGCTGGTTCGGTGACGGCGCCGCGTCCGAGGGCGCGACGCACGAGGCGATGAACCTCGCGGGCGTGCACAAGCTGCCCGTCGTCTTCCTCTGCGAGAACAACGGCTATGCGATCAGCGTGCCCGCCGCACAGCAAGCCGCCATCGAGAGGCTCGACGTTCGCGCGGCCGGCTACGGCTTCCCCGGCGTCAACGTCGATGGCTGCGACGCGGAGGCAGTCCACACGGCCACCACCACAGCCGTCGGCCGCGCCCGAGCGGGCGGCGGCCCGACCCTGATCGACATGAGCGTCCCCCGCATCGGCCCGCACTCCTCGCAGGACGACGACTCGTACCGCGACGCCGAGCAGAAGGAAGAAGCCGCCGCCCGAGACCCCATCCCGCGGCTCCGCGCGACGCTCGTCGAGCGCGGCGCGCTCGACCCCGAGGAGGACGACGGTCAACCGCAAGACGATCGAAGCCGACGTCCTCGCTGCCGCCGAACAGGCGTTCGCGCAACCCGAGCCGACCGCCGACCGCGCCCGCAAGCACCTCTACGCCGATGGCTGAGCGCAATGGCTGAGCTCAGGCTCATCGAAGCGATCTGCGAGGCGCTCCACGAGGAGATGGCGCGTGACGACAACGTCGTCCTCCTCGGCGAAGACGTCGGCGTGAAGGGCGGCGTGTTCGGCGCGTCGAAGGGCTTGCTCGAACGCTTCGGCCCGACACGCGTGCTCGACACACCGGTGTCCGAGATCGCGATCGCCGGTGTCGCTGATCGGTGCCGCGATGATGGGACTGCGTCCGGTCGCCGAGTTCCAGTTCGCGGACTACATGCATCCCGCCTACGACCAGATCGTGAACCAGGCCGCGACGATCCGATGGCGCAGCGTCGGGCGGCTTCGGTGTGCCGGCGGTGTTCCGCGCGCCGTTCGGTGGCGGGGTGAAGGGCGGCGTGTACCACTCGCAGAGCATGGAGGCGGCGTACTGCCACGTGCCCGGGCTCAAGGTGGTCGTGCCCGCGACGCCGGCGGACGGCAAGGGCCTCCTCAAGTCCGCGATCCGCGACGACGACCCGGTCGTGTTCTTCGAACCCAAGCGCGCCTACCGCCTCGCGCCCGAACCGGTCGGTGGCCGACGACGTCGCTCCCGCTCGGCGTCGCCCGCGTCGATCGCACCGGCGACGACCCTCTCGATCGTCACCTACGGCATCGGCGTGCACCTCGCGCGTGACGCCGCGACGACCCTCGCGGACGAAGGCATCGACGTCGAGATCGTCGACCTTCGCACGCTCGTCCCGATGGACAGGGACGCCGTCGCGGCAGTCGGTCTCGAAGACCGGTCGCCTCCTCGTGCTCCACGAGGCGAACAAGACGATGGGCTTCGGTGCCGAGGTCGCGGCATTCGCCGCGGAGGAGCTGTTCTACGACCTCGACGCGCCGATCGTCCGGGTCGCGGCCGACGACTGCCACCAGCCGTACAACGGCGCGGAGGAGGAGGCGATCATCCCCGGCGTCATGGACGTCGTGGAGACGGCAAGGCGGCTGGCCGGCATGTGAGCGGCGAAACGGAACGTCGCGTTCCATTTCGGGTTACGCTCCGTCACGAAGGGTCGAACAGCTCGGCAGCCCAGGGGGGAAGGCATGGCCAGCACCGTCGCCGCGGGAGTGGAAGCACCCGCTCGTGAGCTCGACACCTCGGTGGGCAAGGCCCTCGCGCTGCTCGAGGCGTTCCGCACCGCCAGCCGCCCGATGGGTGTCACCGAGCTGGCGCGCAAGGCGCAACTCCCGAAGTCGACTGCGTACCGGCTCCTCGCGATCCTCCGCGAGTGGGGGTATGTCGACCGCTCGGGCTCCGACTACTGCCTCGGTGCGCACCTCTTCGAGCTCGGCAACCTCGTCCCGTATTGCCAGCCACGCGGACTGCGCGAGATCGCGTTGCCCCACTTGGTGCGGCTCTACGAAACGACCCACGAGACCGTGCACCTGGCGGTGCTCGACGAGACCGACGTGCTCTTCATCGAGAAGATCAGTGGCCATCCCTCTGCTTCGCTGCCGTCGCGCGCGTCGGGGATCGGTTCCCCGTCGAGGGCGCCGCGCTCGGTAAGGCGATGCTCGCGTTCTCCGATCGCGAAGCCGTGCTCAAGGTCCTGTCCCGCGGTTTGCAGAGGATGTCGCCGTACACCATCGTGCACCCGCAGCACTTCGTCGAGCACCTGAAGATGGTCCGTGAGGAGGGCGTTGCGTACGACCGCGAGGAGGCGTCGATCGGCCTCGCGTGCGTCGCAGCACCCGTGCTCGGGAAGAACGGCAAGGCGGTTGCGGCCGTGTCGCTCGCTGGGCCGACGCATCGCTTCCGTCCCGATGACTACGCGGGACGCGTGAAGGACGCGGCAGGCAACATCACGCAGGAACTCCTGGCCGCGAGTTGACCGCGCCATCACCCACGCTCCGGTCCGACGCGCGGCGCAACCGGCAACGCATCCTCGTCGCCGCCGCGGAGGTCTTCGCGGAGTGCGGTGTCGACGCGCAGATGGTCGACATCGCGTCGCGCGCCGGCGTCGGGATCGGCACGCTGTACCGGCACTACTCCACGAAGGACGAGCTCATCCAGGCGGTCGTGAACGCATGGTTCGAGGACCTTCTCGCGATCGCGGAGACGTGCGCTGCGATCCCTGACGGGGCGACGGCCTTCCGGACGTTCTTCGGAGAGATGTGCGCCAGCGTCGCGGACGCCGCACCCCTCGCTCGCGCCCTGCACACACCGTTCACGACGATGCCGCGGCCAGTTCCAGCCGAGCAGCGCGTCGTCGAGGTGATGGCGGGTCTGTTGCGTCGCGCGCAGGCCGACGGAGCGGTGCGCAAGGACATCGTCGCCGAGGATCTCCCGCCGCTGCTGGCCATCATCGAGGAGGCGGCCCGCGACGACCTCTACGCCCGTCGGCAGTGGGATCGGTACATGACGATCGTGCTGGACGGCCTTTGCTCGCCCGTCGCGAGTCCCCTGGAACCCCGCGTTCAATAGGGTTCGGGGTGTGCCGGCAGTCGACGTCAGGGGCCTCCTGAAGAGAGTACGGGTCGCTCGAAGCGGTCCGAGGCATCGACTTCAGCGTCGAGCGGGGCGAGGTCTTTGCCTGCTCGGGCCGAACGGCGCGGGCAAGACGACCACGCTCGAGATGCTCGAGGGCTTCCTGCCGCGCACGCGCCGGCAGCGTGTCGGTGCTCGGCGTCGATCCCGCGGACGCGAATCGAGCGTGGCGCGAGAGGGTCGGCATCGTGCTGCAGGGCGCGGTGGTCGAGCCGTACCTCAAGGTGCGCGAGGTGCTCGCAGCGCAACGCGGGCTACTACCCGACGCCCCGGGCGGTCGACGACGTGCTCGAGCTCGTCGGACTCTCAGAGAAGGCGGACGCGCGCGTCAAGACATTGTCGGGAGGCCAGCAGCGGCGGCTCGACGTCGCGCTCGGCATCATCGGCGCGCCCGAGCTGCTCTTCCTCGACGAGCCGACGACGGGGTTCGACCCGTCGGCGCGGCGCGGCGCGTGGGAGCTCGTCGACCGGCTGAAGGGGGAGGGCACGACGATCATCCTCACGACGCACTACATGGACGAGGCGCAGCACCTCGCCGACCGCGTCGTCGTGATCGAACCACGGTGAGATCGTCGCGTCGGGCACGCCCGAGACGATCGGCGGCCGCGCCGAGGCCGCGGTGCGCATCCGGTTCGCGGTGCCGGCGGAGAGGCGATCGTCGACCTTCCGATGCGCCGCCGCCGCGCGACAACCACGGTCGCTATGTGATCGAGACCTCCGACGAGGTCCGGGTGCTGCACGCGCTCGACGTCGTGGGCGCTCGAGCACGGGATCGAGCTCGTCGGGCTCACGGTCGACCGCCCCTCCCTCGAGGACGTCTACATCGAGCTCACGTCCGCTGAGGTCGCCGAATGAACACGGCCGGCCTCGCCGGCGCACCAGCTGCGGTTCGAGCAGAAGAGCTACTGGCGCAACCCGGCGTCCGCGGGCTTCACGTTCGCGTTCCCGGTGATCTTCCTCGTGCTCTTCGGCTCGTTGAACACCGGCAGCACGATCGACTTCCTCGGCGGGCTCAGCTGGAACCAGTACTACATCGCAGGCATCTTGTGCTTCGGCGTGATCAGCGCGTCCTTCACGAACCTCGCGATGACCGTGTGCATCCGGCGCGACGAAGGAGTGCTGAAGCGGCTGCACGGCACGCCGCTTCCCGCGACCTCGCTGTTCGGTGGCCTGTTGCTCAACTCGCTCGTGGTCGCCGCCATCCTCACCGCGATCTTGATGACGATCGCGATCGCGTTCTTCGACGTGACGTTTCCCGGGCACTGGGGCGCGTTGATCGTTTCGCTCGGCGTGGGGACGGCCGCGTTCTGCGCGCTCGGCGTCGCGGTCGCCGCGGTGATCCCGCATGCGGACGCCGCGCCCGCGATCGTCAACGGGATCCTGTTCCCGATCCTGTTCATCTCGGGCGTGTTCTTCCCCGTGCAGGACGACTCGTTCTTGCACAAGGTCGGCGAGATCTTCCCGGTGCGTCATTTCGTGAACGCGGTGTTCTCGGCCTTCGATCCCCGCGTCGAGCACGGCATCGCGCATGGGTGGAACTGGGACGACCTCGCGATCGTCGCCGCCTGGGGTGTGGTGGGGGCGGTCGTCGCCATCCGCCGCTTCCGCTGGGACCCCCGCCGCAGCTGACCTGGGATCTCTTGGGCCTCGCCCGATCCTTGACCGAACAACTGTTCGAAACTACAGTCGTGTCGTCCTACGCAGGGAAGTGTCCCACCCCCTCTGTACGGTCGCTTCCAAGGACAAGATGCGGCCGCCGGGGGGCGGTCGGCAGAGACGAAAGGACGACGCGTGGAGCGCGACAAGGCACTCGAGATGGCCCTGGCTTCGATCGACAAGCAGTTCGGCAAGGGCTCGATCATGCGGATGGGGGAGAAGGGCTCGATGAACATCGAGGCCATCCCCACTGGCGCATTGGCACTCGATCTCGCGCTCGGTGTCGGCGGCCTCCCGAGAGGTCGCGTCGTCGAGGTGTACGGCCCCGAGTCGTCGGGCAAGTCGACGCTCGCCATGCACGTCGTCGCCGAGGCGCAGCGCAACGGCGGCATCTGCGCGTACATCGACGCCGAGCACGCGATGGATCCCGTGTACGCGCGGGCGATCGGTGTCGACGTCGACGAGCTGCTGATCTCACAGCCCGACACCGGTGAGCAAGCGCTCGAGATCACCGACATGCTCATCCGGTCGGGCGCGCTCGACATCGTCGTCATCGACTCCGTGGCCGCGCTCACGCCTCGCGCCGAGATCGAGGGCGAGATGGGCGACTCGCACATGGGCCTGCAAGCTCGCCTCATGAGCCAGGCGTTGCGCAAGCTCACTGCGAACCTCAACAAGTCCGACACCATCGCCCTCTTCATCAATCAGCTCAGGGAGAAGATAGGTGTGATGTTCGGGTGCATGTCGTACTCCACCCGGGTCACGCTCGCCGACGGCACGCAGGAGAAGATCGGCAAGATCGTCAACCAGAAGCTGCCGGTCGAAGTGCTCTCCTACGACGAGAAGCTCGGTGCCGTGGTCCCGAAGCGAGTCGTGAACTGGTTCGACAACGGGCCCACCGATCAGTTCCTGCAGTTCACGGTGGCGCGAGGGGCCGGGAACGGGCGCGCCCAGTTTGCGTGCACCCCGAACCACCAGATCCGCACACCAGGTGGGTGGCGTGAGGCCGGCGAGCTGATCGTCGGTGACCGCGTCCTCCAGTCTGTCGAGCACCATCTCTCTGACTTCCAATGGCAGGTGCTGCTCGGAGGGCTGATGGGCGACAGCGCGCTGTCGCCGACCCGCAGCGGCCATGGTGCCCGGCTGCGTTGGGGGCACGGCGCCAAGCAGATCGAGTACGGCGACTGGAAGGCCTCGCTGCTTCGGAAATCTCGGCGTCAGCCGCTCGACGAACGCCAAGGGTGCGGTCTTCCACGACGTGCAGCCGCTTCCCGAGCTGGCTGAGCTCCGACAGGCGATGTACGTCGACGGCAAGAAGGTGCTCAGCCAGGACTACCTCAAGCAGCTCACCCCGCTCTCCCTTGCCGATCTGGTACATGGACGACGCTTCGTTCGCGATCCGGGCCAAGGGTCTGCAGGAGCGCACCCGCGACGGCAGTGGGCGCGCGGAGATCTGTGTCGAAGCGCTCGAGCCGACGTCGCGAGAGCGTCTTGCCGACTATCTCGCCGACACATGGGACATCCGCCCGAAGCTCATCGAGCGAGGTGCGACGAAGAAGGCGTACCTCATCTTCGCGAAGGACGAGACGGCGAAGCTCCACGCGCTGATCGCACCGTTCGTCCACCCGTCGATGGACTACAAGCTCCTCCCTCGGTTCCGTGGGCGGTTCAATGTCGAGCCTGTCTTCGCCGCCGTTCGGCATGAGCTCGTTCCGATGCCGATCGTGAAGATCGCTCCGAAGCCGCTCACCCGGAGCATGCATCGGTTCGACATCGAAGTCGAAGGCAGCCACAACTACTTCGTCGATGGCGTCATGGTGCACAACTCACCGGAGACCACCCCTGGTGGCCGTGCGCTGAAGTTCTATTCGTCGGTGCGGCTCGACATCCGTCGCATCGAGTCGATCAAGGACGGCGTCGAGGTCATCGGCAGCCGCACGCGCGTGAAGGTCGTGAAGAACAAGGTGGCGCCGCCGTTCCGGCAGGCCGAGTTCGACATCATGTACGGCAAGGGCATCAGCCGTGAGGGCTCGCTGCTCGACGTCGGCACCGACCTCGGCATCGTGAAGAAGTCGGGGGCCTGGTACACGTTCGACGGCGAGCAGCTCGGGCAAGGCCGGGAGAACGCGAAGCAGTTCCTGGTCGAGAACCCTGAGCTCATGGTCCAGATCTCCGAGCGGGTGAAGGATCAGGTCGGCATCGGCCAGCCCGCCCCGGGCGCGGCGCCGACGCCCGCCGAGGGCTTCAGCGAGGTCGATGACCAGCCCATCTCACTGGACTGACCGCGGTCCTCGCACCGCGCTCCGCGGTCTGGCATGCTCGCCTCAAGGGGGTGGCGCGTGGTTGACTGTCTGTCGAGCGGAGTACCCGACCCCACGGGTCGGTTCGGCGACACGACGCGACGGTGAATGGAAACGCTCAAGGTCTCGACCCGATCACATCCGAACTCGGTGGCGGGCGCGATCGCGGGGCTGCTCCGCCGCGAGGGCGTGGCTGAGCTGACCGTCGTCGGAGCCGGTGCGCTGAACCAGGCGATCAAGGCCTTGGCCATCGCTCGTGATCACGTGCTCGGGGAGGGGATGGACCCGGTGTGCATCCCCTCGTTCACCGAAGTCGACATCGACGGCACCACGCGCACCGCGATCCTGTTGCGCGTCGAGGATCGGAATCGAGGGATCGCGGCTGCGCCGCGCCCGTCGGTGATCGACCTGAGGGCTCATGTGACCGATCCGGCGGCCGAGACCCCGTCGGAGCCGCCCGCATTAGACATACCCGGGCCCCCTCGTGGGGCCATGGCCGGGTGAGTGACCTCTAACCTGACCGGGTGACCCGCTCGTACTTCGTCCGCACCTTCGGGTGTCAGATGAACGAGCACGACTCCGAGCGCATCGCGGGGCTGCTCGAGGCCGATGGCCTCGTCGCCGCGCTCGATGTCGCGCACGCCGACGTCGTCGTGCTCAACAGCTGCTGCATCCGTGAGAACGCGGACAACAAGCTCTACGGCAACCTCGGCGTCCTGAAGGCGGTCAAGGACCGCCGGCCGGGCATGCAGATCGTCGTGAGCGGCTGCCTCGCCCAGAACGAGGGCGACGCGATCCGGGCCAAGGCGCCCTGGGTCGATGTCGTCTTCGGCACCCACAACGTCCATCGCGCCGCGGATCTCATCGAGCTCTCCCGTCGCGAGGGGCCGATCGTCGAAGTCCTCGAGGCGACCGCCGCCGATGACGTGGCCGCGTTCCCCTCGGCACTGCCCGCGAAGCGAGAGCAGGGCCACAGCGCATGGGTGACGATCCAGATCGGTTGCGACAACTCGTGCGCGTTCTGCATCGTGCCCGCGGTGCGTGGCCCCGAGATCAGCCGATCCTTCGAGGCCCTTGTCGCCGAGGTCGAGGCGCTCGCGGCAGACGGAGTCACGGAGGTGACCCTGCTCGGCCAGAACGTCAACTCCTACGGCCGAGACATCACGCTCGCCGCCCGACGCGGCGGGGCCACCGGCCCCGTGCGGCCGCTGTTCTCGGATCTGCTCCGAGCAGTGGGCGACGTCGAGGGCATCCGCCGCGTGCGCTTCACGAGCCCGCATCCGAAGGATCTCCGACCCGACACCATCGATGCGATGGCCACCACCGACGCGGTGTGCGAGCACCTGCACCTCCCGCTGCAGTCCGGTAGCGACCGGACGCTCGCGGCCATGCACCGCGGGTACAAGGCTCAGCGGTACCTGGAGCGCCTCGCCGCGGCCCGCGCCGCGATCGACGACCTCGCGGTCACGACCGACATCATCGTCGGCTTTCCCGGCGAGACCGACGACGACTTCGAGCGCACGCTCGAGGTCGTCGCCGAGGCGCAGTACGACAGCGCGTACACGTTCATCTTCTCGCCGCGTGCGGGCACCGAAGCCGCGTCGATGACCGATCGGCTCGTCCCGCACGACGTGACCGCGGAGCGGTTCGAGCGCCTCCGCGTGGTCGTGGAGAGGTCGGCGCTCGCGAAGCACGCCGCGCGCGTCGGTCGCGACGAGGAGGTGGTGGTCGAAGGCCCGAGCAAGCGCAACCCGGCGTTGACCACGGGCCGCACGCGGCAGAACAAGCTCGTGCACTTCGCCCCGCCGTCTCCGATCCGCGCCGGCACGTACGCGCAGGTGCGCATCACGAGCGCCGCGGCGCACCATCTCCAAGGGGAGCTCGTCGAGATCCTCGAGCCAGCCCGACACCGCACTCGCATCCCGGTGGTCGCGCACTGAGCACACCTGCGCCCGCCTCGGTCGCGATCGTCGGGTCGACGGCGACAGGGAAGTCCGCGCTCGCGATCGGCCGTGGCCCGCGCGACACCCGACGTCGAGATCGTCTCGGTCGACTCGATGCTCGTCTACCGCGGGATGGACATCGGTACCGCGAAGCCGAGCGCCGAGGACCGCGCCGAGGTCCGCCACCACCTGATCGACGTCGCGGATCCGTCGGAGGACTTCACGGTCGTCCGCTTCCAGCGCGCCGCAGACGACGCGCTCGCCGGGATCGCCGAACGCGGGCATCGAGCCCTCCTGGTCGGCGGCACCGGGCTCTACGTGCGAGCGGTCGTCGACCGCCTCGAGCCGCCGGGGGAGTGGCCCTCGATTCGGGCTCAGCTCGAGGCCGAGGACGACGTTGTCGCCCTCCACGCCCGCCTCGATGCCATCGACCCCGTCGCCGCGTCGCGCATGATGCCCACCAACCGTCGGCGCATCATCCGCGCGCTCGAGGTATCGCTCGGCAGCGGTCGACCGTTCTCGTCCTTTGGCCCCGGGCTCACGACGTACGACTCGACGCGTGTCCTGCAGGCCGGGCTGCGCGTCCCCCGCAGCGTCCTCACCGACCGGATCCGCACGCGGTTCGCGGCGCAGATGGACGCGGGCTTCCTCGACGAGGTCGCGCGCCTCGCGGCCCGCCCCGAGGGCATCTCGCGCACGGCCGCACAAGCACTCGGATACCGCGAGCTGCTCTCCCACCTCCGCGGCGACCTCGGATTGGATGACGCCGTCGATCTCGCGATCACCCGCACGCGTCAGTTCGCGGTACGACAGGAGCGCTGGTTTCGCCGCGACCCGCGCATCACATGGCTCGACGTCGAGGGCGAAGACCCGAATCCGGTGGAGCAGGTGCTGAGCATGCTGGGAGACTCGACCCGATGCATGTGAGCAAGCATCACGGCCTCGGCAACGACTTCCTGGTCTTGCTGCGTGACGACGTCGCCCCGCTGACGGACGACGACGCCGGCGCGCTCGCCGTGCGGCTGTGCCATCGCACCAGGGGGATCGGCGCCGACGGCCTCATCATCGGCGGGCCCGCGGTGCGTCGCATCGCCTGCGACCTCCAGATGTGGCTGTACAACGCCGACGGATCGCGTGCCGAGATGAGCGGCAACGGCATCCGGTGCCTCGCGCACGCGGTACTGCGCGAGCGGGGCGCGACCGAAGGCTCGCTCTTGATCTCGACCGATGGTGGGCTTCGCCGCGTCGACATCAAGGTGCCCGGACCCGACGAGGCATGGGCGAGTGTCGACATGGGCGCCATCACGACGTCGGACGCGCCGCCGGGTTGGCATGCCCTCGATCTGGATCCACTGCGGCCCGTCGTGCACCTCTCCATCGGCAACCCGCACGCAGTCGTCCTCGTGGACGACGCGGACGCGGTCGACCTGATCGCCGCGGGCTCACTCGTCCCCGACGTCAACCTCGAAGTCATCGCCGCCGGCCCCGAGCCCGACGCCATCACCATGCGCGTGCACGAGCGGGGCGTCGGCATCACCGAGGCGTGCGGCACGGGCGCCTGCGCCGCCGCGTTCGCAGCGAAGGGGTGGGGCCTTGTGGAAGACCGAGTGGTCGTGCACATGCTCGGGGGCGACGGCGAGGTGACGATCGACGGCGACTCGATCGCGCTTGCCGGGCCCGCGGTCCACGTCGCTGACATCGAGGTGCGCGGTGTGACCCTCATCGAACGCGCCATCCGAGAGCGCATCGTGCTCGTCGGAGTGACACTGCCGCCCTCCCGCCTCGACGACACCGAGGCGAGCCTCGACGAGCTCGCGCTGCTGATCGGCACGGCCGGCGCCGAGGAGGCGGGGCGCATCGCCACGCGGCGCGATCGCCCCGATCCCGCGACGTTCCTCGGGAAAGGCAAGGTCGAGGAGCTGCTCGAGATGTGCCTCGACGTCGACGCCGACACCGTGGTCTTCGACAATGAGCTCACGCCGGCGCAGCAGTTCAACCTCGAGAAGCTCCTCGGGCGCACCGCGATCGACCGCACGGCGGTGATCCTCGACATCTTCGCCCAGAACGCCCACACCCTCGAAGGGAAGGCCCAGGTCGAGCTCGCGCTCCTCCGCTACCGACTTCCGCGGCTACGCCGTGGTCGCGCGGGCGGCCTCTCCCAGCAGGCCGGGCGCATCGGCACGCGAGGTCCTGGTGAGACGCAGCTCGAGACTGACCGTCGCCGCCTGCAGCGCCGCATCACGAAGCTCGAGCAAGACCTCAAGTCGCTGGGCAAGACGCGTCACACGCAGCGCAAGGCGCGGACGCGCGGGCGCATGAGCCAGATCTCGATCGTGGGCTACACGAACGCGGGGAAATCAACACTGCTGAACCGGCTCACCGACGCGGGCGTGCTCGTCGAAGACCGCCTGTTCGCCACGCTCGACCCGAGCACGAAGCGCATGCAGCTGGCCGGCGGCGAGGCCTTGCTCGTGTCCGACACCGTCGGGTTCGTGCGCAAGCTTCCCCACCAGCTCGTCGAGGCGTTC
Source organism: uncultured Acidimicrobiales bacterium (assembly GCA_963708175.1). Classification (GTDB taxonomy): domain Bacteria; phylum Actinomycetota; class Acidimicrobiia; order Acidimicrobiales; family DATKAS01; genus DATKAS01. Next base: position 337,539 of record CAVPSD010000017.1, on the reverse strand, counting down.
AAGTCGACGCTCGAGACCGTGGCGTCAGCCGATCTGCTCGTCCACGTCGTCGATGCGTCCTCGTCCGACCCCGACGCGCAGATCGATGCGGTGCGCGAGGTGCTTCGTGAGATCGACGGCGACCAAGTGCCCGAGCTGATCGTGTTCAACAAGATCGACATCGCGAAGGACGCGGACCGGCTCGTCGAGTCGCATCCTGGGTCGATCGCGATCTCGGCCAAGACCGGAGAGGGGATCGATCACCTGCTCCTCACGATCGCCGATCGCCTGCGTGCGATGTCGGCCGTCGTCGAGCTTGTCATTCCCTACGCGTGGGCGGACGTGCTCGCGGCGCTGCACCGAGAGGGCGAGATCGTGTCCGAGTCGCACGACGACGACGGTGTGCGCGTGCGCGAGCGCGCCTCGACCCCGCCGCACGCGGCCGGCTCGCCGAGTTCGCCGTGAGCGGGAATGCATCGTGATCGAGCCGTTTGTACCGCCGTCGTATCCCTACGACCGCCTCGACGACGTCGCAGCGATCGCCGCGAAGCACAGCGGCGGCATGGTCGACCTGTCGGTCGGCACGCCGTGTGACCCACCGCCCGACGCCGTCGTTCGCGCGCTCGCCACCTCCGACTCCGAACGCGGCTACCCCGCGTCAATCGGAAGCCCTGCCCTGCGCGCGGCAGCGAGCAAGTGGATTGCGACCCGCTTCGGCGTGGCCGAGCCCCCAGCACTCGCGGCGTGCATCGGCACGAAGGAATTCGTCGGCACGCTCCCACAGTGGCTCCACCTCCGACGCCCCGACCGAGACACCGTCCTGTATCCGAGGGTCTCGTACCCGACCTACGAGATGGGCGCGATCCTCGCGGGTTGCCGGCCGGTCCCCGTGCCGGTCGACGAGGGTTGGCGGCTCGATCTCCGCGCGATCGACGAGGGCGACGCCGAACGCGCGCTGTGCCTCTGGGTGAACTCGCCCGGCAACCCCACGGGTGCGCTGGACGATCTCGAGGCGGCCGCCGCGTGGGGACGCGAGCCGCGACATCCCCGTCTTCAGCGACGAGTGCTATGCCGAGTTCACGTGGGAGGGGCGGCCGCGGTCGATCCTCGAGCACGGCACCGAGGGGCTGATGGCGGTGCACTCGCTCTCGAAGCGCTCCAACCTTGCCGGCGTGCGCGTGGGGTTCTACGCCGGCGATCCCGAGCTCGTCACCTATCTGAGCGAGATCCGCAAGCACGTCGGGATGATGGTGCCGGGCCCCGCCCAGGCCGCAGGTGTCGCCGCCCTCGAAGACACCGAGCACGTCGTCGTGCAGCGCGCCCGCTACCTCGCTCGGCTCGAGCGCATGGCGAAGGCGATCGCCGACTGGTCGGGTGCTGCGGTCTCGTTGCCGCCGGGCGGCTTCTACCTGTGGATCAAGGCGCCGGAGGGCGACGGCTGGGCGTTCACCCGCGCGATCGCGGAGGCCGGCGGAGCGCTCGTGAGTCCGGGCGAGTTCTACGGCGCACCAGATCATGTGAGGATCGCCGTCGTACAACCGGACGACCGGATCGCGCTCGTCGCGCAGAGACTCGGCGGGTGACGTTGAGGTAACTTTTCCGCCTTGAGATCTCGGCGGATCCTGCTCGTGCTCGTCGCGCCACTCGTTCTGTTCGCGGCGGCGTGCAACCCGAGGATGCAGCTCGACGCGATCGTGCGTGTCAACGAGACGCGTGCTGCACTCGGTCGTCCGCCCGTGCGCGTCACCGAGGAGCTGACTCGCAAGGCGCAAGCCCTTGCCGATCAGCTCGCCATCACGGGCGAGCTTGCGCACTCGAGCGACCTTGCCGCGGGCGTTGCCCGTCCGTACTCGCTGATCGGCGAGAACGAGGGCTACGGCGAGACGGTCGAGCAGATCCACACCCTGCTCGTCGCGTCGCCCGAGCACTTCGCGATCATGATCGACCCTCGCTTCACCGAGATCGGCGTGGGCGTCGCGATCGCGGCGGACGGCACGGTGTACGAGGTGCAGGAGTACAAGGCGCCGTGATCTTGGGTCCCGTGACCCCCGGTTCTGGCGTCGCGACGCACAGGTAGCCTCTGCCCGCATGGCAGACCTCCAGGGGCAGATCGAAGAGCTGTGGGATCGTCGCACCGAGCTCGAACCGGGTGACAAGTCCTCGGCGTCGCTCGTTCGCGAGGCGGTCGATCTGCTGGACACCGGCCAAGCACGCGTCGCCGAAGTCGTCGCTGGCCGCGTGGTGGTGAACATCTGGCTGAAGCAGGCGATCCTGTTGCTCTTCCGTCTCTCGAAGATGAAGACCGTCGAGGTGGGCCCGTTCGAGTACGCCGACAAGATCCCCCTCAAGAGCGGGTTCAAGAAGCTCGGCGTGCGAGTCGTTCCCGGCGCGTCGGCGCGATACGGCTCATTCCTCGAACGCGGCGTCGTGTTGATGCCGAGCTACGTGAACATCGGTGCGCATGTCGGCCACAACACGATGGTCGACACGTGGGCGACCGTCGGCTCCTGCGCGCAGATCGGGGCGAACGTGCATCTGTCGGGTGGCGTCGGGATCGGCGGCGTGCTCGAGCCGCCGCAGGCGGCGCCGGTGGTCGTCGAGGACGACTGCCTCATTGGCAGCCGGTGCATCGTGGCCGAGGGCGCCCGGGTCGGCCGGGGGAGCGTGCTCGGTGCAGGCTGCATCCTGACGAGCTCGATCCCCGTGATCGACGCGCAGACAGGTGCGGAGGTCGGGCGGGGCACAGTGCCCGCGCACAGCGTCGCAGTCACGGCAACGCGGCCCCGCAACTTCGGCAGCCACGAGTACGGCTTGCCGTGCATCCTCGTGATCAAGCACCTGAGCGAGGGCGAGCGACATGACAAGGGCCAGCTCGAGTCGATCCTGCGCGACCACGGCGCAACGGTGTGAGCGGGGGCCGACGTGGCCGACCTGCTTGCCCTGACTGCTGACCTCGTCGCCATCCCCTCCGTCAGCCACGACGAAGGTGCGATCACCGGGCTGATCCGTGGCGAGCTCGCCGCGACTCCGTGGCTCGATGCCGAACAGGTCGGGAACAACGTCGTCGCCCGCACGCAGCTCGGGCGCCCGCTCCGGCTGATCATCGCGGGGCACACGGACACGGTGCCGATCAACGACAACGGCGATCCGAGGATCGAGGACGACACGCTGTGGGGGTGCGGCGCGTCGGACATGAAGTCCGGCCTCGCGGTGATGCTCGAGCTCGCCGAACCGTGTCGGACCCCTCGGTGGATGTCACCTACGTGTTCTACGAGGCGGAGGAAGTCGACGCGGTGCACAACGGCCTGGGCCGACTGTTCCGCGAGCGGCCCGACCTCCTCGCCGGCGACGTCGCGTTGCTCGGTGAGCCCACCGATGGAGTGATCGAGGCCGGGTGCCAGGGAACGATGCGGGCCCAGATCACGCTCGTCGGCGCGCGGGCGCACACCGCCCGTCCGTGGATGGGGCGCAATGCGATCCACCGGCTCGGCCCGGTGCTCCGACGGCTCGAGTCGTATGTCGAGCGGCGACCGGTGATCGACGGCTGCGAGTACCGAGAGGCGGTGCAGGCCGTGATGGTGGAAGGAGGGGTCGCGGGCAACGTGGTCCCCGATCGCGCCTGCCTGCGCGTCAACCACCGGTTCGCCCCGGATCGCACCGCGTCCGACGCCGAGGCGATGTTGCGAGACCTCGTGTTCGGCGACGGTGTCGAAGCCGAGGGCGACACGTTCGAGGTGATCGACTGCGCGCCTGGTGCCCCGCCGTCGCTCACGCATCCGCTGCTACGCGCCCTGATCGAGCGCAACGGCCTGGAGGTGAGGGCCAAGCTCGGCTGGACCGACGTCGCCCGCTTCGCCGAACACGGCATTCCCGCGGCGAACTTCGGGCCGGGTGACGCCACGTTGGCGCACACGCGCGACGAGCACGTGCGCCGGGCCCCGATCGAGTCGACGTTCGCGGCGCTGCGCGATCTGATCACGGCGACCCCACCATGATCGAGAGCGGCACCTGGACGGTGCTCTTCACGGACATCGTCGGTTCGACCGAAGTGCGTACCGGTCTCGGCGACGACGAGGCCGACGTCCTCTTCGGCGCGATCGACGCTGCCGTCGGCGCCGCGGTCGACGCTCATCAAGGTGTGCTCGTCAAGGGCCTGGGTGACGGGCACATGGCGGCCTTCCGCGGCGCCGCGGACGCGGTCGCGACGGCGGTCGCGATCCAGCAGGCGGTCGCTCGCGAGCAACGGATCACGCTGCGCGTCGGCATCAGCGCGGGCGACGCGCGGGCCGAGGGCGACGACCTGTTCGGCACCCCCGTCGTGGAGGCGGCGCGCCTCTGCGGCGCGGCCGAGGGCGGGCAGATCCTCGTCGCCGCGCTCGTGCGGATGCTCGCGGGCACGCGCGGCGGGCATGAGTTCGAACCGGTCGGCGCGTTGTCGCTGAAGGGCCTTTCGGATCCCGTCGAGGCGTGCATGGTGCGGTGGGAGCCGCTCGAGGCGGCCAGCCACCTCGCGCCACTCCCGCTTCCGTCACCGCTCGGCCTCGTCGAGCAGTTCGCGTTCGTCGGCCGCGCCGAACCGCTCGAGCTGCTCAACTCGGCCTGGAAGGTCGTGGTCGGCGCCGAACCGCTCGCGCGCGTGGTGCTGATTGCCGGCGAGCCTGGCATCGGCAAGACGCGGCTCGCCGCGCAGCTCGCGCGCCAGGTGCACCACGAGGGCGCGGCGGTGCTGCTCGGGCGCTGCGAGGAAGAGCTCGGCGTGCCCTACCAGCCGCTCGTCGAGGCCCTGCGCTTCACGATCGACCACGTCGACCCGGAGGTGCTGTCGCACGTCCTCGGTCGTTACCGGGGGGAGCTGGTGCGCCTCCTGCCCGAGATCGCGTCCCTCGTCCCCGATCTGCCACCGCCGACGCACTCCGATCCGGAGACCGAGCGGTATCGGCTGTTCGATGCTGTCGTCGAGTGGCTCGTGGCCATGAGCGCGGAGCGGCCGCTGCTCCTCGTGATCGACGACCTCCAGTGGGCGGGCCGACCGACGCTGCTCCTGCTCCGGCACATCGTCACCGCGGCGCCGCCGATGCGGGTGCTGGTGGTTGGTACGTACCGGGACACCGACCTCCAGCGGGGTGATCCGCTCGCGAACATGCTCGCCGACTTCCGTCGGGTCGAGCGCGTGGAGCGCCTCCCGCTCCAGGGGCTCACCACCGATGACGTCGTCGACTTCTTCGAGTGGACGTCAGGACAGAAGCCCGGACGCCGCGGCCGCGACCTCGCGCGCGTCGTGCGCGAAGAGACCGAGGGCAATCCATTTTTCATCGGCGAGGTTCTGCGCCACCTCGCCGAGACGGGCGTGCTCTATCAGGAGGACGGTCGCTGGGCGACCGCGATGCCCGCTGATCGCATCGGCCTCCCGGAGGGCGTGCGCGAGGTCGTCGGACGTCGTCTCGGTCGGCTGACCCCCGAAGCGAACGAGGTGTTGCGGGTGGCTGCCGTCGTCGGCCGGGAGTTCGACCTCGATGTGCTGCTCCCCGCGACCGAGCTGCCGGAGGCGGACGTGCTCGCCGCCCTCGGCGCTGCGGTGGAGGGTCGCCTCGTGGGCGAGGTGACAATCGACCGTTGGCGTTTCTCGCACACGCTCGTGCGGTCGACGCTGTACGACGAGCTCGGCACCAGCCGGCGCGTCCGCCTGCACCGAGCAATCGCGCAGATCATCGAGGCGCAGCGGCCTGACGACGTGTCCGCGCTCGCCCGGCACTTCGGGGAAGCCGCGGTCGCGGGCACCGCTGATCAAGCGGTTCGGTACGCGCTCGCGGCCGGCGACCGTTCCCTCGCACATCTCGCCAACGAGGAGGCGGTCACGTTCTACGCGTCCGCGCTCGCGCGTCTCGAACCCGGTGATGCTCGGAGGGCCATGGTGCTCGCGAGGCTCGGTGACGCGCAGCGGCGCGCCGGAGACCCTGCCTACAGAGAGACATTGCTCGCGGCGGCGGCGCTCGCGCACGAGGCGGACGACACCGCGACCGAGGTCGCGGCCGTGCTCGCCACCAGTCGGGGTTTCTTCAGCGTCGCGGGTCAGCGCGACGAAGACCGAGTGTCGGCGCTGCGCGCCGCGCTCGACTCGATCGGGCCGGAGGACAGCATCGAGCGAGCAAACCTGCTTGCGACGCTGTTCGCGGAGCTGGTGTTCACTGACGAGCTCTCCGAGGGCAAGGCGCTGATCAAGGAAGCGGTCGCCATGGCGCGAAGGCTCGGCGACGACGCCGTCCTCGCTCGCACCCTTGCCTTCTCCACCGCGCTGCAGGCCGACCTGTTCGAGCTGCGACGCATGCTCGCGATGGGACGCGAGTCACTCGAGCTCGCCGAGCGCGTCGGCGATCCGGCTCTCGCAGCGATGGCGGCGTCGGGTTACCACGTCCTCGCGTGCCGGGCCGGCGATCGTGCCGAGGCCGACGCGGTGCTCGCGAAGCAGATCGAGTTCACCGAGCGGGCGCGACAGCCCCTCTTGGTCTTCGTGCTCGCCAACGCGCTCGCGTTTCGAGCCCTCGGCGAGGGCCGCCTCGACGACGGCGAGCAGCTGGCCGAGGACATGCTCGAGGTCGGCTCGGACTCCGGACAGCCCGACACCCTCGTGTGGATGACCGCGCACGTCGGCCTGCTGTGGGAGGAGGGGCGCCGAGCCGAAGAGGCGAATGCGCTGTACGGCGCCGCGGCAACTGTGCTTCCCACTGCCGGCGCGATCTACGTGCACGGGTTGGCGGAGCTCGGCGACACCGAGCGCGCCCGCTCGCTGTGGCACGAGCTGACTGCCGACGGCCTTCCGCAGCTTCCGACGGACCTGCTGTGGAGCTACGGCACGTCCTCGCTCGCCGGTGCCGCTTGGTACCTCGACGATCCGTCCCACGCCGCCGAGCTCGCGGCGCTCCTCCAGCCGCTCTCGGGGGAGCTCACCTGCTCGGGCGCGGGCTTCCACGGTGCCATCGACCACTATCTCGGCCTCATGGCGACGATGCAGAAGGACTTCGATCGGGCCGAAGCGTGCTTCGCGGCGGCTGAGCGTCTCGAGTCGGGGATGGACCATGCTCCCCGCGTGTGTCGCACGTGGATGGCGTGGGCGGAGACGATCACGCGGCGTTCGTCAGGTGCCGACGCTGACCGTGTCCGCGCCCTCGCCCTCCTCGACCGCGCCGTGGCGCTCTCGGCCGACCGAGGACTTCCGCGGACGCACGCGCGCGCGGTCGCGCAGCGGGCCGCGCTCACAGGTCGGGCGTGAAGCCGCGCTGGGGAGCGCTCGGGTTCGCGGCGCTGCTGACGGGATGCAGCGTGACTTCGTCGGCATCCGTGACGACGACGATCCCCGACCGCGACCTCGTCCACCGCGCCGACCGCCCCGCCGCCGGCGCGCCCGCGAGCGCCGAGCGGTGACTCGGTCGAGACGCTCACGCACGCCGGCGTCGAGCGGCGGTACCTGCTCCACGTGCCGACCGACCTCCCCGCTGATCGCATGGTGCCGCTCGTGCTCGTGCTGCACGGCGCGGGCGGCGAGCCCGAGGACATCGCAGCCGGGACCGGATGGAACACGCTTGCGGACGACCGCGGGATCGTCGTCGCCTACCCCGAGGGCGACGGAGGCGACTGGAACGCGGGCGCGTGTTGCGGTGGCGCGGTGCGCGAGAACCACGACGACGTCGGGTTCCTCGAGGCGCTCATCGATCATCTCGACGGCTTCGCGCAGGTCGACGCCGCGCGGGTCGTGGTGGTCGGGCACTCGAACGGCGGGATGATGGCGTATCGCCTCGCCTGCGACGCGGGCGTGAAGGTCCTCGGTGCTGTGTCGGTCGCGGGGACGAACATGGCCGGCTGCCAGCCCTCGCACGTGCTGTCCTTCGTCGAGATCCATGGCACCGCGGATCGCGTGGTGCCCTACAAGGGAGGTTCCACCCCCGAGAGCGATGCGGCCGGGCTGCCTCCACTGACGCCGGTGCCCGTGTCCGTCGCGTGGATGGTTGCGGCGCTCGGTTGCGAGACCAGTCCGCAGGAGACGACCGTGTCGAAGACGACGACGCAGACATGGCAGCGCTGCCGCGAGGGAGCGCGGGTGCAGTTCGTCACCCTGACCGGTTCCGGGCACTCGTGGCCGACCGACAGGCCGCTCGACGCGACGACGGCCATCGCAGATTTCTTCTTCCCGGACGTAGGCTCGCTCGAGACCCCCACCACGACTGGGTGACGCGAGGAGAACGACGACATGGCGATCGCGGTCGGTTCAGAGGCACCCGACTTCACCCTGAAGGACCAGGACGGCAACGACGTGACACTGTCGAGCTTCCGCGGGGCGAAGAACGTCGCGCTCGTGTTCTTCCCCTTCACGTTCACCGGTGTCTGCCAGGGCGAGCTCTGTGAGCTGCGCGACGACCTCTCGAAGTACGAACGCGCGGAGGTGCAGGTGCTCGCATGCAGCTGCGACAGCCGGTTCGCCCAGAAGAAGTGGGCCGAGGAGCAGGGCTACACGTTTCCCGTGCTCGCCGACAACTGGCCGCACGGGAAGGTCGCCCAGACATACGGCATCTTCAACGAGGCCGTGGGCGCGGCGAACCGTGCGACGTTCATCATCGACAAGAACGGGACGATCGTCGACGAGTTCGAGTCCGAGAACCTCGGCACACCCCGCGGCAAGGAGAGCTACGACGAGGCGCTCGCGAAGCTCTAGAGGCGCCGCAGGACGGTGACGACCTTGCCGAAGATCGTTACGTCGTCGGGCGCGAAATGCATGGGCGCCAGGCGAGAGTTCGCCGGCAGCAGGACGATCTGGCCGTCCTTTCGCGTATAGGTCTTGACCGTCGCCTCTTCGCCGGGGATGCCCGCGACGATGATGTCGCCGTTCCGCGCGACGTGCTGGCGGCGGGCGACGACGAAGTCGCCGCTCAGGATGCCCGCCTCGATCATCGAGTCGCCGCGCACGCGCAGCATGAACAGGTCGCCTTCGCCCGTGAAGTCTGCGGGGAGGGGCAGAAGCTCTTCGACGTTCTCCTGCGCGAGGACGTCGGTGCCGGCGGCGACGTCGCCGACGAGTGGCACGTGGCGGGTCGGCCGCCGTTCGATCGCGGCGTCGGAAGAGGAATCCCACCGCACCTCGATGGCCCGGGGCTTCGTGGGATCGCGGCGCAGGTACCCGAGGCGTTCGAGGGTGTTGAGGTGCGAGTGGACCGTGGAGGGGGACGTCAGCCCGACGGCCTCGCCGATCTCGCGCACCGAGGGCGGGTACCCCCGCTCGCGCATGTGCTGCTCGATCACCTGGAGGATCTCGCGCTCGGCGGCCGGTGAGGGCGATCTCCGTCATGCGGGCATCGTACGGATGTTCGAGACCCCAGGTCAAACACCCGTTCGACGGCTCGGGAGCCTCGGGGCGAACACACGTTCTTGACAGCGAACAAGCGTTCGTGCTTGCATGACGAACGAATGTTCGTGACGACGGTAGGCCCCGCTTCGACCGCAATGCACGCACCCGCTCCGCTCTACGTCGCGCCGCGGCGCGACCTCCCGCTGGTGTACCTGCGCCGACGGCTCGTCGCGCTCGTGTTGCTCGCGGCCCTCGTGGTCGCGCTCGTCCTCGCCGTGCGCTCCGTCACGGCGACCCTCGGGGGCGTCCCTGCCTCCGCCCCCGAGGGCAACATCACCGGCCCCCCGGCCCTCGTCGTCGTCGTGCAGCCCGGAGACACTGTCTGGACGATCGCCCGAGCGGCGAAGCCCGACGGCGACGTGCGGCCGCTGGTCGACCAGCTCCTCGCGGACCATCCCGCGCCGCTCCAGCCGGGTGATCGATTGCTCGTGCCGATCGACGGCTGACCACTACCGTCGCGGTGGTGCGGTGCCCCACCTGCTCCTCCCTCGATGACAAGGTCATCGACTCGCGGACCGCAGACGACGGCTCGGCGATCCGGCGGCGGCGTGAGTGCCTCGCGTGCGGCAGCCGGTTCACGACCTTTGAACGGCTCGAGGAAGCACCGTTGGTGGTGATCAAGCGGTCGGGCGAGCGGGCGGCGTTCGAACGCTCGAAGGTCGTGAGCGGGGTGCTGGCCGCGGCGAAGGGTCGTCCCGTCTCGCTCGACCAGCTCGAAGCCCTCGCCGGCGAGGTCGAGGAAGGGTTGCGCCTCGAAGGCGGCGGGGACGTCGCGAGCGAGCGCATCGGGCTCGCCGTCCTCGATCGGCTGCGCGTGCTCGACGAGGTCACCTACGTACGCTTCGCGAGCGTCTACAAGAGCTTTGACGAGGCGGACGACTTCGCCCGCGAGCTCACCTTGCTGCGCAAGAGCACCGAGCCCAAGCGCACCTACCGCGACCCCGACGCCTGAACGCGATAGCGCAAGAAAAGCGAGCCGTCCTCCTCCAGCACGTGGACGAGTGAGAGCCCGGTGAGCGCGGTCGGCGCGCCGTGAGCGACACGAGCGGACTCGCCGGCGACGACCGCAGGTGCGACCGTGAGCGCGAGCTCGTCGACGAGGCCCTGCGCGATCAGCTGACCGTTCATCGAGGGGCCCCCTTCAGCCATGACGACGTTCACCCCGTCGTCGTGGAGGCGGGCAAGTGCCGTCGCGAGGTCGACGTCGCGGCGCCCCGCGGTGGATCGTCGGGATGCCGTTGGGCACCGTGCCCGCGTCTTCGGTGGTGACGACCAGCACCTGGTCGCTGCGCATCAGATCCGAATCCCAGTCGATGTGGAGTGAGCGGCTGACGACCGCGATGCGGAGGTTCGCGCGCTTCGGGGGCCCGTAGCGCTCGGCGCGAGCGGTGCCCGCGCCGACGAGCACGACGTCCGCGTTGGCGCGGAGCGTCGCGAACACCGCACGGTCGCCGGGGCCGCCGAGGGCACCCGACTTGCCCTCCACTGCGGTCGCGCCGTCGGCGCTCGTGATCATGCACAGATAGACCCACGGGCGCCCGTCGTGCGCGGCGCGCGTCGGGTCCGCGTACGCCTCGTCGGCGCTGACGGGATCGCGCGGGTCGGGGTGGAGGCGACGCATGACCCTGGATCTTGGCAGGAGCGTGCGTGTGTGGGGCACGCTGGTGAGATGACCGACGCGCGGAACGGCATCCGGTGACGGTCACCCCGGCGTAGCGAGGAGGATCTCGAGCAGCCGCTCGGCGGCCCAGCCGCCGGTCTGGTCCGTGAAGTGCATCCCGTCGGGGCGCAGCCACATCCCGTCGATCTGCGTCGGGCAGGGCGGTCCGTGGGGACACACGATGTTCGCGAAGTCGATCAGCTGGACGCGGTCAGCGTGCCCGAACGCGAACTCCTGGATCAGCCCATTCAGATGAGCGGTCGTCTCGAATCCCGCGCGTACCGGTCGCCCATCCTGACGCTCGGCTCTCGGCGGCAGTGTGAGCATGACGACGCGCGCGCCGCCCGCGCTGACGCGGTCGAGGGTGTCGCTCATGCCGCGCAAGATCGCCGCGTCGGACTGCTCGGTACCGAAGCGCACTCGTTCGGATCCGACCAGCCGATCGCTCGTCTCCCACGAGCTCAGCCACACCACGACGTCGGGCCCGAACTGGGCGACGAGCTGCTGTTGGACCTCGGGAACCGCGCGGACGCAGTCGTCGGACCACGAGAACGGCGCCCCTTGGTCATCCAGCGAGAACGCGTCGGTCGCGCCGCATCCCGGGATGGCGGCGCCCGCGACCGCGAGTCCGCGAGTCGCGGCTCGGGCCTCCAGTCCGGGGACGAGGCTGGCCGCGACGGAATCCCCGATCACACCGATCACACCGATCACGTGGGGAGCGGGGAGCGCCTCCGCCGTCGTCGACGCGCCGGTGCCGGCGGGTCGAGCGGACGGGGTCACAGGTCTCATCGAGATGGTGATCGGCGTCCCCGCCGCCGGGGCGGCGAACGCTGGGCTCGGCGCGATCGCGGAGGCGGTCGCGACGAGCAGAGCTCCGGCCGATGCCGCGGCCGCCGCGAGCGTGCTCGGCAGCGCGATGCGTCCGCGGATCGCTCTGCCCTGCCTGATGGGCAGCTCGACCAGGTAGTACGAGGCAGTCGCGGACACGAGGGTGACAGCGACTCGCGCGATGTCGAGGGCGACGCCCGCGAGATGCGTGCGATCGGGTGTCAGCACCAGCTGCACGGGCCAGTGCCACAGGTACAGGCCGTACGAGATCCTCCCGACCCAGACGAGCGGGGCGAGTGAGAGGGCTGCTCGCACCGGACCGCGCTGCTGGACCGCCGCGGCGATCACGATCGCGACGAGCACAGCGAAGACCAGGAACCCGCCGTGATACATGTCGAGTCGGTCATCGCCCACCGTTGCGTAGGCCACGCAGACCGCGAGGAAGGAGGCCGTGCCCAGCGCTGACAGTGCGCCGGGCCTCGCTTCGAGCCGGCGCCTTTCGACGAACATCGCGAGCAGCGTGCCGACGAGCAGCGAGTGCACCCGCGTGTCGGTCCCGAAGTACGCGCGCGAGGGATCGGAGCCGGCCGCCGCGGACATGAGGAGCGCGGACACAATGAGCACGCCAGTGGCGGTGATCGCCAGCGGCGCCCGTCGACCCCGACTGAGCCAAAGGCACAACGCGACCACGATTGGCCACACGAGGTAGAACTGCTCCTCGATCGCGAGCGACCACGTGTGCTCGAGCAGCGAGGGGGTGTCGTACAGGTCGAAGTACGAGCTGTGCGCGGCGATGAACCGCCAATTCGCCGAATAGAAGAGCGCCGCGAGCCCATCGCCCCGCAACTCCCCGCGCGACGCGGCCGGCGCCCACCATCTCGCGTACGCCGCCAACGCGGCGAGCACGACGAGGAGCGCGGGAAGAAGTCGTCGGGCGCGCCGTGCCCAGAAGGCGGGTAAGTCGATCCGGGAGGTCCGGGTGCGCTCAGCGAGGAGCAAGCTCGTGATCAAGAAGCCGGAGAGGACGAAGAAGGTGTCGACCCCGAGGTAGCCGCCCGGCGCCCAGCCGTACCCGAGGTGGTAGGCGATGACCGCGGCCACCGCCACGGCCCGCAGCCCATCCAGCGTGGGCTGGTAGCCGATCCCCCCGTGTGTCGCTGTGTCCACGCCCCTCCCGCGGAACACCGGCGTCGCCTCAGGCGTTGAGGCCGTCATGACGTCGATCCCGGTCCGCCGCCTCAATCATGCCGTCTTGTATGTGCGCGATGTCGAACGCTCGGTCGCGTTCTACCGCGAGGTGCTCGGGCTGCAGCCCACCCACGCGGACTGGCCGATGATGGGCGCCGCGTTCATGCGGGCTCCCGGATCTCCGAACGACCACGACCTCGGTCTGTTCGCGATCGGCGATGCCGCGCCCGGCCCGGTGCGCGGCGCGGTGGGCCTGTACCACCTCGCCTGGGAGGTGGATCGCGTCGAGGATCTCGTCGCCGCCCGAGAAGTGCTGCTGCGTGCCGGCGCCCTTGTCGGCCAGAGCGACCACGGCCCGACCAAATCGCTCTATGCGCACGACCCGGACGGCAACGAGTTCGAGGTGATGTGGGCCGTCCCGAGGGAGCGGCTCGGTGAGGTCCAGGGCTTGCCCCCGGTTGCCCCGCTCGACCTCGACGCAGTGGTCGCCCAGTTCGCGGGTTGACCAGGTCAGGACCTGTGGAAACCCGGTACGAAATCCACCGTGAATTCACAGGGTTGTACCTCTTTCGGTCCACAGGACGGCCGTCTTAGGTTGGCGCCCATCGAAGGCCGCAGCGCGAGAGCAAGGCGGATGGGTGGGGAGCTCGGAGAGCTGGCTCCGAGTGACACCACGGGGGTGGGCAGGCTCGTTTCGTGAGTCTCCCGGGCGTACGAGAACCGTGCGTCCGCCTCCAGACCTGCCTCCTCGCGCTGCGGCCGGATTCGCCCTCGTCGACGGCCCTGCGGGGAAGAAGCCCAGCCCACGAGGCGTTGACACCCATGTAACTACAGTGATGTAATACCCCGCACATCTTGTGGCTTGGGCGGTGGGGGCCGCTCGCGGACCACAACATCTTGTGCCCGGGCCGGTCGCTCAGACCGGCCCGTAGCGTCGAAGCAGTACGACCGAAACAGCTGTCTGAAACAGAGGGAGAGTCGATGTCGCTGGCGCCGGAGCAGACGGGGATCGGGATTCGCAGGCACTTCACCACTCCCGGGGTCGATCCCTATGAGCAGGTCGACTGGGAGCGCCGAGATGCCCGCATCACCGACTACCGAGATGGCTCCGTCGCGTTCGAGCAGCGCGGCGTCGAGGTGCCGGCGACGTGGTCGGTGAACGCGACGAACATCCTCAGCCAGAAGTACTTCCGGGGCACGCTCGGCACGCCCGAGCGCGAGACCTCGCTCCGACAGGTCGTCGATCGCGTCGTCGACACGATCACGCAGTGGGGCATCCAGGGCGGCTACTTCATCGACGACCGCGAGGCCGAGACGTTCCGCGCCGAGCTCAAGCACCTCATCGTCCAGCAGAAGGCGGCGTTCAACTCGCCGGTGTGGTTCAACATCGGCGTAAAGGGCGTGCCGCAGCAAGCGAGCGCGTGTCAGCCCTACGACGCTCTTGTGAGCACCCCCGATGGCCTCATTCCGATCGGCCGACTGGTCGAGACCGCGGCCGTCGGCACGAAAGTCTTTGACGCCCACGGGCTCACCTCGATCGTCGCCGTGAAGGCGAACGGCCGTAAGAGAGTTCTGCGGATCCACACAAAAGCGGGTCATCAGCTCGATGTGACCCCCGACCATCTCGTCTGGCGTTCGAGCGGCGAGGGCACGGGTTCGTTCCGGGAGGCCGGGACTTTGAAGCCAGGTGACAAGCTCGAGTGGCACCGCAACGAGGCCTGGGGGACCGGCGAGATCCGCCGCGACGACATTGCTGAAGCAGCGCTCGCGGGGTGGCTGCAGTCAGATGGGTTCGTCGGCCAGTACCACCACGGCACGAATCGTTCGCTGATCGTCGAGTTCATGACTGTCACCGACGCCGAGCACGAATGGGTGTCGTATTACCTCGACACCCGCTTCCCCTCGATCCACCGCAAGGATCGTGGGTTCGAGACGAGGGCGTCCGATCTCGACGGTCATCGAATTCGTCTTTACGGCGAGAAGCTCCGCGACTTCGTCGACACGTGGGGGCTCATGGCCCGCGGGACCGACATGGTCGTGCCCGAGCAACTCTTCGAGGCGCCGCTGCCCGTCGTCGCCGCGTACCTCCGCAGCATGTTCCAAGCCGACGGCTATGTGTCGGTCCGTGAGAACGCTGCCCTCGTCGGACTCGATCTCATTTCCGAGAAGCTCATCCGAGGAGTGCAGCAGCTGCTCGCTCGGTTCGGCATCTTCTCACGAGTTCGTCGCAAGCTGGATCCGCGCCCCGACCGCCATGATGTCTGGTCGCTCTCCATTCGCCCGCTCGCCGACCGGCAGCGCTTCGGCGAAGAGATCGGGTTCATCGACTGGGCCAAGGGTCACAAGCTCGTCGGTTCGCTCGAGCTTCCGTCGAAGGCCTCGGGCGACGTCAAGCGGATCGAGATCGACCGCATCGAAGATCTCGGCGGTCTGGATGTCTACGACATCCAGACGGAGAGCGGCGAGTATCTGAGTTCGAACCTCCGGGTCCACAACTGCTTCATTCTCGCGGTCGACGACACGATGGACTCGATCCTCAACTGGTATGTCGAGGAGGGGAACATCTTCAAGGGCGGGTCCGGCTCGGGCATCAACCTGTCGAGGATCCGCTCCTCGAAGGAGCACCTCAGAGGTGGCGGTACAGCATCCGGGCCGGTGAGCTTCATGCGGGGCGCGGACGCCTCCGCGGGGACGATCAAGTCAGGAGGCAAGACGCGGCGCGCGGCGAAGATGGTCGTGCTCAACGCGGACCATCCCGACGTCCAAGAGTTCATCTGGTGCAAGGCCGTCGAGGAGCGGAAGGCACGCGTCCTGCGCGACGCCGGATTCGACATGGATCTCGACGGCTCCGACAGCCACTCGATCCAGTATCAGAACGCGAACAACTCAGTCCGGGTGACTGACGACTTCATGCGTGCCGTCGAGCAGGACCTCGACTGGAACCTTTGCGCCGTCACGACCGGCGAGGTCATGCACACGATGAAGGCGCGTGATCTCTTCCGTGAGATCGCGCGAGCTGCCTGGGAGTGTGCGGATCCCGGTATGCAGTTCGACACGACGATCAACCGTTGGCATACCGCTGCAAACACCGGACGAATCACGGCAAGTAACCCTTGCTCCGAATACCTCCACCTCGATAACAGCGCGTGCAATTTAGCAAGTCTGAACTTGTTGAAATTCCTGGGCGACGATGACGAGTTCGACGTCGAGGGCTACAAGGCCGCGATCGAGGTCGTCTTCACTGCGCAAGAGATCCTCGTCGGAAACGCGGACTACCCGACGGAGAAAATCGGCGACACATCGCGCCGCTTCCGCCAGCTCGGCCTCGGCTATGCGAACCTCGGCGCGCTGCTCATGGCAGTGGGCCTTCCGTACGACTCCGACGAGGGTCGTGCATGGACGGGCGCCCTCACGGCGCTCATGACGGGGCACGCGTACTCCGCCTCGGCTCGCACCGCAGCACGGATGGGCCCGTTCGCTGGCTACACGGAGAACGCCGAGCACATGCTGCGCGTCCTGCGCATGCACCGCGCTGAGGTTGCCAAGATCGACGAGGAGCTCGTGCCCCCGTCGCTACTCGGCGCCGCGCAGGAGTCGTGGGATTCGACCGTCGAGCTCGCAGAGCAGTTCGGTGTGCGCAACTCGCAGGCCACGGTGCTCGCTCCGACCGGCACGATCTCCTTCTTGATGGATTGCGACACCACCGGCATCGAGCCCGACCTCGGGTTGGTCAAGACGAAGAAGCTCGTCGGCGGCGGCACGATGTCGATCGTCAACCAGACGATCCCGCGTGCGCTCGCACGGCTCGGGTATACGCCGTTCCAGATCGACAACATCGTCGAGTACATCGACGCCAACATGTCGATCATCGGCGCGCCGCATGTCAAGGCCGAGCACCTGCCCGTGTTCGCCTGCTCGATGGGCGACAACGTCATCCACTACATGGGTCATGTGCGGATGATGGCGGCGGCGCAGCCATTCATCAGCGGCGCGATATCGAAAACTGCGAATGTTCCCGAGACCGCGACGGTCGAGGACATCGAGGAGCTCCACATGCAGTCGTGGAAGCTCGGGCTCAAGGCCATCGCCGTCTATCGCGACAACTGCAAGGTCGGGCAGCCGCTCTCGACGACGAGGAAGGAGGGCGAGACTGCTCCGTCACCCCCTGCTTCTCCGACCGCGGTCGTCGAGCGCATCGTCGAGAAGATCATCCGCGAGCCTGTCCGACAGAAGCTGCCGCGGACGAGGCACTCCAAGACGTTCGAGTTCCGCGTCGCCGACTGCAAGGGCTTCGTCACCGTCGGCGAGTACGACGACGGCCGTCCCGGTGAGATCTTCCTGCGGGTGTCGAAGCAGGGCTCGACCCTCGCCGGCATCATGGACGCCTTCGCGATCTCGATCAGCCACGGCCTGCAGTACGGCGTGCCGCTTCGCGCGTTCGTCGAGGTGTTCACGAACATGCGGTTCGAGCCAGCCGGCATGACCGACGATCCCGACATCCGGTTCGCCAGCTCGCTGATGGACTACCTGTTCCGCCGACTCGCGCTCGAGTACCTGAGCTACGACGAGCGCGCCGAGCTCGGCATCCTGTCGGTGGGCGAGCGCCTGCAGCCCACGCTCCCGGGCGTGGAGGAGACTGTCGTCGAGACGACTCAGGGTCACGATCTCGCTCCCGATCCGAAGACGATCCCGTCCGCGAACGAGCTCGCGACGCAGATCGAGCTCGGCCTCGCCCCCGCAGGGCCGCCGGCCGAGCAGATCCGAATCACCCCGTCGGCTCCGCCGCCTCTCGCAGCCACGCCGACCCGCGCGAGCGACGCACCGATCTGCATGCAGTGCGGCGTCCAGATGGCCCGTGCGGGCAGCTGCTACGCCTGCCCGAGCTGCGGCAGCACGAGCGGCTGCTCGTAGCACCCGATCGCTACCGCGTTGGGATTGGGCGCTCTGGCGCGACATAGTGCCCCGAGTGATCAATCCTGAGTTGCCGGTCGCCGATCCCTGGTTCGTCACGCGCCAGGTGAGTGACGGCATCACGCTGATCACCGAGCCGCACATCCATCCGCTTCTGCGATGCAACGTGTGGCACGTGCGTGGTCGTGACCGCGACCTGGTCATCGACACGTCGCTCGGGCTCGTGCCGCTCGCGCATCTGGTCGAACACGAGCTCGGCCACTCGCTGCTCGCGGTCGCGACGCATGTCCACTCCGATCACGTCGGTGGCATGGCGGAGTTCGAGGAGCGCGCGATCCATCGCATCGAGTCGGGCGTGCTGGCGAAGGCACAGGAGACCACGCTCGTCGCCGAGCACTACGGCGAGACCGTGCTCGGTCCGTATCGCGACGCGGGCTATGACATCCCCGAGGTCCTCGTCGACGCCGTGCCTGCCGCCGGGATGGCGATGACGGGCGAGATCCCGGGAGCGCCGGCGACCCGGCTGCTCGAGGACGGCGACATCGTGGACATCGGTGATCGCACCTTCGAGGTGCTCCATCTTCCCGGGCACTCGCCCGGCAGCATCGGGCTCTGGGAGGCGTCGACGGGGATCCTTTTCTCGGGCGACGCGGTGTACGACGGCCCGCTCCTCGACGAGCTCGAGGGCTCGGACATCGACGACTACGTCAAGACGATGGAACGCCTTCGCGATCTGCCTGTCACCGTCGTGCACGGCGGCCACGAGGCCAGCTTCGGCCGCGATCGCATGATCGAGCTCTGCGAGGACTACCTGTCGCGCCGAGCGAGGTAGCCCAGCGCGAGCTCCACGTTCTCTTCGAGCGACAAGACGCTGTCGACACTCAGCCGCTCGCGCGACCACGGTTCGGTCTCGCTGCGCCACCGCGCCACGTCATCCCACGACGGCTCCGGGAACGGTTCGAGATCGCGTTGTCGGTTCGCGAGCCGTGCCCGATGCACGTGTTCGTCGCTGCACAAGACCTCGATGACCCGCACGTCGGCACCGACACGTTCCGCGGCGGCCAACCAGATCTGGCGCCCTACCTCGAGATAGTTCGCCGCGTCCGCGATCACGGCCATCCCGAGTCGGAGCTGATGGACCGCGACCGCGGCGCCCGCGTTGTACGCCGCCAGACCGGTCTCGAACGAGCGCTCCAGGCCGGAGCGCAGCATCGCGGCTTCGAGCTCGTCCACGGAGATCACGAAGGCCGGCAGCCGCTCGCCGAGGGCATCGGCGATGGCGGACTTGCCCACGCCGGGCAGTCCTCCCATGAGCACGAGGAGGCTCACGGCGTCTCGAGAAGCAGCCCGCGGCGGATCAGGGAATCAGCAGCACGCGTCCGAACGCGCGGTCGGCTCTCGATGTACCGATGCGCCTCCGCGGCATCGGCGAGCGGGAAGGTGCGGTCGACGACGACCTTCAGCTCGCCCGACGCGCAGCGGGCGATGAGCGACTCGATCATGGCGTGACAGCGCTCGTTGTTGATCACCATCTCGGCGCCGAGGAACACGCCGGTGATCGAAGCGTTCTTCTGCATGAGCGGCCACACCTCGGGCGGGCGCTCCTCGCGGCCGGCCCGGCCCACCCAGCTGCACGCGTCCCCGGTAGGCGAGCGCGTCGATGCTGCCCTCGAGCGTCGAACCACCGACGGGGTCGACGACGAGGTCGACACCTCGGGCGTCGGTGAGCCGGCGGGCTTCTGAGCCCACGTCCGCCTTCGCGTAGTTGATGCCGTGGTCCATCCCGTACTCGTGCAGCCGCTCGAGCCGGTCGTCGCTCGATGCGGTCGCGAGCACCGTCGCGCCCGCGGCCTTCGCGAGCTGAATCGCGGCGAGGCCGACGCCTCCGGCGCCCGCCTGCACGAGCACCGTCTCGCCCGCCTTCAGGTGCCCGAACTCGAACAGGCAATCGTCCGCGGTGCCGAACTCGATCGGGATGCCCGCGGCTTCCTCGAGCGAAAGGCCGTCAGGCACCTTCCATGCGGCGCGGGTCGGCACGCTCACCAGCTCCGCGTGCGAGCCGTAGCCCATCGTCGCGACGACCCCATCGCCGACCGCGAAGTCGCCCACACCCTCGCCGACCTCGCGGACGACGCCCGCCGCCTGATAGCCGACGACGTGCGGCGTGGTCGCGAGCACACCACCTTGGCGGTGCAGCAGATCGCCGCCTTGGATCCCGACCGCTGCGACCGCGATCAGCAGGCCGCCGGGCCGCACGGCGGGATCTTCGAACGTCCTCGTACTTGAATACCTCCGGCCCACCCGTCTCGTAGAAGACGGCGGCCTTCACGACGTCGCCCCGTCGGGGTCGTCGAGGTAGATCGAGTGCTTCGGGTGCGCGAACAGCTCGCGGCAGCAGGGGTTCGAACTCCTCGAGCGCCATCGTCGGATAGTCGGCATCGAAGGCGGGCTGGTCGTAGTCCGCACAGAACTCGGCGCAGAGGTCGTAGTAGGGGTGGCCGGCGAACTGATCGCGCAGATTCCGATCGAGACCGAGATGGTGGAAGAAGTAGTAGCCCTGGAAGATCCCGTGCTTCTCTACCATCCAGTGGTAGCCCTCGGACACGAACGGCTTGACGATCGCCGCCCCGATGTCCGGATGGTTGTAGGTCGCGAGCGTGTCGCCGATGTCGTGGAGCAACGCGCACGCGACGTACTCGTCATCCCGATCGGAGCGATACGCGCGCGTCGCCGTCTGCAACGAGTGCGTGAGCCTGTCGACGTTGAACCCGCCGTAGTCCCCGTCGAGGAGGCGCAGGTGATCCATCACGCGGTCGGTGAGGCCGGCGTAGTACCCGAGCTGCGCCTCCGCGATGCGCTGCCAGTCGAGCCGAGTGCCCTCGGTCATCGCAGTGAACTCAGCCCTGGGTGCGACGGTGTCACTCATGTCACTCAGTCTGCCCCGAGAAATGCGTGGACGGTCTCACAGGCGACGTGTCACGATGCACCGGTCCAAACACCGAGGAGGTGACCCGTTGCCCAACCTGACGAATGCAGTCGTGCAGATGATCGGCTCCGCAGGTCGCCTCGAGCTCGAGGCGCTCTGACCGGATTCGGCTCTGCCGACTGAAGCCGGTTCGTATCTCGCTGGTCGGTTCTTCCCGTACCGACCGGCCGTCGCCGTCGGGCCTGTAGCCGCTGATGGCGTCGGGACTACGGAGCTCGCCTCGGGAAGGCGAGCTCGGGGTGGTCCCGTCGCCGTTGCGGTGAGGGAGGGTGTGGGTGAGCCTGACGGTGACGTCGGACCGGAGCTGAGCTGCGCTCAGCCCAACAAGCCCCGTGTTGTGGTCAGCCGCCCGGCACCGAGACCGTCTCGGTGTCGCGGCCTGACCGCAGGATCCGTCCCGGACGGGCGTCGGTGAACTGCCCACCGCGGACGATCTCGACGCCGTTGACGAGCACGTGTTCGATGCCCTCGGCCTCGCCGTACAGGCGGGGTGCACCACCAGGCAGATCCTCGCGCGTGACGACGGGCGCCGGCCCGATCGTCGACTCGTCGAACACGACGACATCCGCGCACCAGCCCTCGCTCAGACGGCCGCGTCCCGTGAGTCCGTAGAGCCGAGCCTGGGCGTTGGTGAGCAGCGACACCGCTTCCTCGGTCGCGAGCAACCCGTGCTTGCGCACTGCCTCGGCGAGCATCGTCGTCGAATAGTTGAACGTCGCGAGGAAGTCGAGGTGTGCGCCCGCATCGGATGCCCCCACGATGGCCCGCGGATCGCGCCAGACATCCACCCGACGTTTCCAGCTCTCGTCGTCGGCGCCGCGGTCGGGCGGCGTGAAGATCGTTCGCAGCTGGTCGGCCACGGTGATGTCGCACACGACGTCCCATGGCTCCTTGCCTTCGGTCGCGGCGATCTCCCCGACCTCCCGGCCGACGTACCTCTCGAGGTCTGGGGTGAACACCTCTGAGACGGTGAAGATCTGCCAGTAGGCGATGCCGCGTGACGGCCCTTCGGTCTGTTGGGCCATCTCGTTGAGCTCGCGTCGACGATCGGGATCGGCCAGCAGAGCGAGCTTGTCGTCCGGACGGCAGGGCCATCGGCTTCGCCCATCCGTTGAGCACGTCGAGCAGGAAGCCCGTGCGAAACGAGATCCGCGTGCGGATCGAGTCGGGGATCGTGAGCGCGAGGACCCGGGCCCCTCGCTCGGCGGCGTAGTCGCTTGCCGAGAGCTTGTTCGCGGTGATCTCGGCGTTGCGCGAGTTCACCTGCAGGACGTTCCAGTTCAGCGGCCGGTTGGCGTTGAGCGACATGCGGGTCATGAGCTCCATGTCGTGCTCTTCGAACAAACCGATCGTCGGGATGAACTCGAGCGTGGTGCCGGGATGCGCGGCGACCACCTTGCACAACGAGAGCAGCTCGTCCATCGACGCGTGACGCGACGGCACGGCCTCGCCCTCGTCGTCGTTGTGCGTCGTCGCCCACGACGACGAGAACCCCATGCCACCCGCGGCGAGCCCCTCAGCGAGCAGGCGCTCCATCTCGTACTGCTCGCCGGGCGACGCATGCCGGCGCGTCGCATCCTCGCCCATCACGACCCGCCGGACCGCCGAGTGTCCGACGAGGAACCCCGCGTTCACCGCGAGCTGGTTCTCGAGCCGATCGAGGTACTCCGCCGTCGTCGTCCAGTCCCAAGGCACGCCCTCCGCGAGCGATTCGAGGGGCATGCCCTCGACCCGTGCGAGCATCCGCATCAAGTAGTCGCCGTGCTCGGGGCCGAGCGGCGCGATCGAGAACCCGCAGTTGCCTCCGATCACCGTGGTGACGCCGTGCAACGGCGAGGGCGACAGCGTCGTGTCCCAGAACGCCTGCGCGTCGTAGTGCGTGTGGATGTCGACGAAGCCCGGCGCGACCGCGAGGCCCGACGCATCGATGGTCTGTTCGGCCGCCTCGGTCACCTCGCCGATCGCGACGATCTGACCGTCCCGGATGCCGACGTCGGCGCGGCGCCGCGGCCGCCCCGTTCCGTCGACGACCTCGCCACCTCGGATCACACAGTCGAGCATGCGCGGACGTTACGCCCGCCGGGGTGGGGCGAGGAAGGGCGCGCTACGCAGGCGTCCAGGCGCAGGGCATCCGCTTGATGCCGTGGATGAACGTGGACTCGAGGATCGCGGGCGGCCCCGTGATCTCCAGGTCGGGGAGGCGGTGCAGCAGCTCGTCGAACATCACCGTCATCTCGCGCCGCGCCAGGTTGGCGCCCAGGCAGTAGTGCGGGCCGCCGGCGCCGAAGCCCATCTGGTCCTTGAGGTTCGGGCGCGTGATGTCGAACTTGTACGGGTCCGGGAACACGGTCTCGTCGCGGTTGCCCGACGTGTACCAGAGCACGACCTTCTGCCCCTCGGCGATTTTCACCCCGCTCAGCTCGGTGTCCCGCGTCGCTGTCCGCCGGAAGTGGATGACCGGGGTCGCGTAGCGCACGATCTCCTCGACCGCGCCGGGAGCGCGGCCGCTGAAGTCCTCGAGCCAGAGCGCGCGCTGGTCGGGGTGGTCGGTCAGCAGCTTCATGCCATGGCTGATGGAGTTGCGGGTCGTCTCGTTGCCCGCGGCCACGAGGAGGATGAAGAACGACCCGAGCTCCTGCGTCGTGAGGCGCTCGCCATCGACCTCGGCATGCATGAGCGCGGTCGTGAGGTCGTCCTTCGGGTTGGCGAGGCGCTGCTCGCCGAGCTCGATCGCCATCTGGTACAGCGACATCGCCGCAGCCATCAGCTGACCCATGTCGGTCACGTACTCGGGGTCGCCGATCCCGAGAATCGTGTTGGTCGCGTCGAACACCGCGTTCCACTGGTCGCGCTCGATGCCCATCATCTCGCAGATGATCTGCAGCGGAAGGGGCGAGGCGAACAGCTGCACGAAGTCGCCCTCGCCCTTCTCGGCGTGCTCGTCGACGATGGCCTTCGCCTTGTGACGCACGTCCTCTTCGATCGCGGCGACGACCTTCGGAGTGAACGCCTTCTGCACGATCATCCGCAAGCGGGTGTGCTTCGGCGCGTCCATGTTGATCATCGAGCCGAAGAACTCGGCGATCTCGATCGGCATGTCGCCGATGTTCGAGCCTCGACCGGAGCAGAACAGCTCGGGGTTGCGGCTCACCGACCAGATGTCGTGGTGGCGGGTGAGCGCCCAGTATCCGGGCCCGGGCGGAATGGGTGGCTCGTACTCGGGCTCGGGCTGGAACGAGATCGGCCGCTCGGCGCGGAGCTTGGCGAACACCGCGTCACGCACCTCGTCGGGTGACGTCCAGAGCTCAGGGTCGGAGAGCTTGATCTCGTCGGCCGCCAGGTCGCTCACGAGGGTCATGGCCGAAAGTGTGCCAGCCCTCAGCCGGTCTGGATGACCTGGAACCCCTCCGCCAGCCGGCCCTCGGGAAGGCCCCCCGCCTCGGCCTGCGCCTGCGCCCAACCGCGGATGAACTCGGGCAGCTTCTCCATGTGCGAGGTCTGACTCGTGTGCGCGCGGAGCGCCTCGACCTTTCGGTCGATCGTGTCCGTGATGTCGACCCACTTGTTGGGCCCGGTGCCGACCATCATCCAGACTTCTGGCACGACCCAGGGCTCGAGCCCTTCGTCGAGCAGCTCGGGGAACGAATGGGGGTTCCGGGCGTCGGGATACACCGCGCAGAGCGTGGCCTCGCCGGTGGCGAGGTGGTCGGGATGGCTCGCGTAGATGCGCTCGAAGTTGCGATCGGGCGACTGCGTGAGGACCCGCGTGGGTTGCACAGTGCGGATGACCCGCGCGATGTCGCGGCGCAGCTCGAGCGTCGCCTGCAGCCGACCATCGGGATGTCCGAGGAAGTGGAGGTCGGTGACGCCGAGCACCTTCGCGGCGGCGGTCTGCTCTTCTCGACGGAGCGCGGCCATGTCCGCGCGGCTCACCGAACGGTCGGAGCCGCCTGCCTCGCCGTCGGTCACGATGCAGTACACGACCTCGATGCCCTCGTTGGTCCATGTGGCGACCGTGCCGCCCGCGCCGAAGTCGACGTCATCGGGATGGGCCAGCACGACCAGCGCTCGTTCTGCCATCGGCGCGACCCTATCGGCGACCATGTCCGGCTCCACCTCGTCGCGGTGCGAGGCTGTCGCTCGTGCGCCGGCTGCTCGCTCTCCTCGTCGTCGCGGTGGTGTTGCTGCTCGGCGGCAGCAGCCGGGCGACCGCGCAGTCGGCCGAGCGCATCACCGACTACCGGACGACAATCGCCATCCAGGAGGACGGCCGGCTCGAGATCACCGAAGTCATCGCTTACGACTTCGGGTCGAACGAGCGCCACGGCATCTTCCGCGACATCCCCACCAGGTTCCCGTTCGACGACAAGCACGAGCGGGTCTATCCGCTGACGGTGCGCTCGGTGACCGCCGATCCGCCCGACACGCCGACCGACACGGACGTCTCCGAGGTCGACAATTTCACCCGCATCCGCATCGGCGACCCCGACATCACGATCACCGGTCAGCACACCTACGTGATCACGTACGTCGTCGAGGGGGCGCTCAACCACTTCGAGGACCACGACGAGCTGTTCTGGAACGCGATCGGCACGGAGTGGAGCGTCCCGATCGAGCACGGCGAAGCGATCGTCACCGCGCCCGCGGAGATCACGCAGGTCGCCTGCTTCGCTGGACCCCAGGGGTCGAGGCTTCCGTGCACGTCCGCGAACGTCGACGGCAGCACCGCCCGCTTCGGTCAGGACGGGCTCGGCGCGTTCTCAGGGCTCACGGTCGTCGCCGCGATCCCGCCCGGTGTGGTGAACCCGACGCCGACGCCGATCCTCGAGGAGAAGCTCACCTTCCAGACGGCGTTCGACCCGGCTCCCGGCAAGATCGCGACGGGTGCCGCGGTCGCCGTCGCCGGGCTCGCGGGCTTGGGCCTCCTCCTCCGGCGCGGGCGCGACCGTCGTTTCGTGGGTTCCGCGACCGACCAGGCCTTCGGCAACGTGACCGGTGAAGAAGAGCCCGTGCCGTTGCGAGGCCGCACTGAGGGCCCCGTCGAGTTCGAGCCGCCCGACGGCGTCCGGCCGGGTCAGGTGGGCACGCTCATCGACGAGGAGGCGAACCTCCTCGACGTCACCGCGACGATCGTCGACCTCGCGGTGCGCGGGCACATCCTCATCCAGGAGGTGGAAGGGGAGGACAAGCGCCACAAGCCGGACTACCGCCTCACCGACCTCGGGAAGAGCCGAGCCGATCTGCGCGCCTACGAGGTGCTGCTGCTCGACTCGCTGTTCGAGACGGGCTCGGTCGTCGATCTGTCGGATCTCAAATACAAGTTCTCCGCGAAGCTCACGAAGCTGCGCAACGCGCTCTACGACGATGCGATCGACAAGGGGTGGTTCTCACGCCGACCCGACCACGTGCGTCTGCTGTGGCGTGGCGTTGGTCTCGTCGTCCTCATCGTCGGCGTCTTCCTCACCGTGCTCGCCGTGTCGCAACGCTGGGGGCTCGCCGCCATCCCGGTCCCGATCATCGGGTTGTTGCTGATGATCTTCGCGGGGAGGATGCCGCGGAGAACGCCGAAGGGCACCGCGATGTACAGCCGCATCGAGGGCTTCCGGCAGATCTTCGACATGGGCCAGGGGGTGCGCGAGCAGTTCGCCGAGCGGCAGAACATCTTCTCGGAGTACTTGCCGTTCGCCATCGTCTACGGATGCACGAAGAAGTGGGCGCAGGCCTTCGAGGGGCTCGACGCGCAGGTCACCCAGTCGACGAGCTCGTGGTACATGTCCGGCCATGCATTCACCGCCCTCGCGTTCGCCGACTCGATAGAGGACTTCTCGACGAGCGCGACCGGCACGCTCTACGCGAGCACGCCGTCGTCTTCGGGCGGCAGCGGCTTCGGAGGGGGCGGGTTCTCGGGTGGTGGTGGCGGCGGAGGTGGCGGCGGCAGCTGGTAGGTCAGCTGCGGTCCGAGCGCCCGGTCGTCTCGGAGCCCTCGCTGGCCGCGAGCTCGGCGAGCTCGCGGTCGAGGTCGTGACCCTCCACTGAGAACCGCGGCACGATGCGGTCGAGCCACTTGGGGAACCACCAGTTGCGATCTCCGAGCAGCTCCATCGTCGACGGCACGAGCACCATGCGGACGAGGGTGGCGTCGATGAGCACTGCCGCGGCGAGACCGAGACCGATGAGCTTGATCTGACGCTGGTCGGCGAACACGAAGCTGCCGAAGACGCAGATCATGATCGCGGCAGCCGCCGTGATCACCCGAGCGGTCGAAGAGAGCCCGTCGGCGACAGCCTGCCCGTTGTCACCCGTCTTGTCGTACTCCTCCTTGATGCGTGACAGGAGGAAGACTTCGTAGTCCATCGACAGGCCGAACACGATCGCGAACAGCATCATCGGCGCCCATGCCTCGATGGGCCCGGGCTTCCCGACGCCGAACACGTCGCTGAGCCAGCCCCACTGGAAGACCGCGACGATCACGCCATACGCAGCGCCGATCGACAGCAGGTTCATGACAACGGCCTTCAGCGGAACCACGACCGAGCGGAAGACGACGAGCAACAGGAGGAACGACAGACCCAGCACCGCGCCGATGAACAGCGGCAGCCGCGACGAGAGCACATCGGCGAAGTCCTGGAACGCCGCCGTCACGCCGCCGACATACACGGTCAGATCGGTGTCTCGCGTCGCCTCAGGGACGACGTCGGAGCGCAGGTGGTGGAGGAGCTTCGTTGTCGCCTCGTCCTGCGGGGACGTGGTCGGGTACACCTGGATCAGCACGGTGTCGCCGTCGGGGTTCGGGATCGCGGGCGTGACGAAGGCGACGCCGGGGGTCTGGTTGAGCGCCTCGCGCAAGTGCTCGACCTCGCCTTGCGTGCTCGTGCCGCCCTGGAGGTCGGCGACGACCAGGAGCGGACCGTTGAAGCCGGGGCCGAACCCCTCGGCGAGCAGGTCGTAGGCACGGCGGGTCGTGTCGGACGTCGGCTGGTTGCCGGCGTCGGCCATGCCGAGGCGGATGGAGAAGACCGGCGCGGCGAGGAGCAACACCACGACGAGTCCACCGATGAACGGGGGCCACGGGCGCCGCTGGACGGTGCGGCTCCAGCGGTGCCAGAACGTCTCGCGCGCGAGGCCGTCGTCCTTCTTGCGATGGGGGAGGGCGAAGCGATCGACGTTGCGGCCGACGAACCCGAGGAGTGCGGGCAGCAGCGTGATCGAGCCCAGCATCACGAGCAGCACCGCGAGGCTGCAGCCGACCGCGAGGCCACGCACGAAGGGCACGCCCATCAGGAACATGCCGAGCAACGAGACCACGACCGTGAGCCCCGCGAACACGACCGCCCGACCGGCGGTGTTGATCGCACGGAGCACTGCCGTCTCGGGCTCGATACCGGTCTTCAGGAACTCGCGGTACCTGGTGACGATGAAGAGCGCGTAGTCGATGCCGACACCGATCGCGATCATCGAGGCGACCTGTGTCGTGAAGTCCGGGACAGGCATCACGTTCGCGAGCAGCTCGACGAGGGCGATCCCGATGCCGATGCCGAACAGCGCGGTGAGGATCGGGAGGCCCATCGCGAGGAGCGAGCCGAACGCGATGAGGAGGATGAACACTGCCGCGAGCAGGCCGAACGCCTCGGTCGCCGGCGGTTGGATGCCGTCGGA
Organism: uncultured Acidimicrobiales bacterium; assembly: GCA_963708175.1. Taxonomy (GTDB): domain Bacteria; phylum Actinomycetota; class Acidimicrobiia; order Acidimicrobiales; family DATKAS01; genus DATKAS01. The sequence continues at coordinate 308,937 of CAVPSD010000017.1, read as the reverse complement.
GAAGATGTCACCACCGAGCTCGACGGTCAGGCCCGGGACGTTCACTTCGGCTCTCGCGGCCTTCACGCCGTCGGACACCGGACCCCACTCGTTGTAGTCGAGGTCGACGGTGTTTACCTGTGCGTAGGCGATCGTGCCGTCCTGAGAGATCTGGCTCTGGCCCTCGGGCGAGTACGGGCTGACGACTGCGGTCACGCCCGGCACCTGCGCGGCCCGCTGGAACAGCGACTCCATCGCCGCCTGCACCTCGGGATCGTCGACCCCTTGGTCCGCTTCGAACACGATCGTGCCGCCATCACCTGCGCGCGCGGGGAAGCGCGACTCGAGCAGATCGAACGCGCGGCGGCTCTCAGTGTTCGGCAGGTTGCCGCCGCTGGCGAAGTCTCCCGCCAGCGAGCGCCCCAAGCTGACGGTCACGACCAACGCCGCGATCCACACGACCAGCACGAGCCAGCGATGGCGATAGGACGTGCGAGCGATCCGCTCCAGCATCTTGGCGACGGTATCGGGAGCATCCCCGGAGTGGTCCGGTCGATCGTGCGACCTTCGTCACGCGGTGCGAGGATGCAGCGCATGACCGAAGCCGTGATCGTCGCCACCGCCCGCAGTCCCATCGGCCGAGCGTTCAAAGGCTCCCTGGTGGACGCCCGTCCCGATGACCTCACCGTCGCGATGGTGAAGGCAGTGCTGTCCCAAGTGCCGCAGCTCGATCCGAACGAGATCGAGGATGTGATGGTCGGCTGCGGTTCACCTGCCGGTGAACAGGGGTTCAACATCGCGCGAGTCGTCGCGGTGATGGCCGGGCTCGACGACGTCCCCGGGACGACGGTCAACCGCTACTGCTCGTCGTCCCTGCAGACGATCCGCATGGCGGCCCACGCGGTCAGAGCCGGTGAGGGCGACGCGTTCATTGCGGCCGGCGTCGAGTGCGTGAGTCGCTACGGCAACGGAGCGTCCGACGCTGGAAACGCCGCGAACCACGTCTTCGACGGCGCGCGCGAGCGCACGAAGGAGCGCGAGCTCGGCGGCTCGGCGCCGTGGACGCCACCCCAGGGCCTTCCCGACATCTACATCGCGATGGGCCAGACGGCTGAGAACGTGCGCGAGCTCGAAGGTGTCTCTCGACAGGAGATGGACGAGTTCGCGCTGCTCTCACAGAAGCGCGCCGGCGCGTCGATGGAGAACGGCTTCTTCGAGCGCGAGATCGTGCCTTACACGCTCCCGGACGGCACCGTCGTGGCGAAAGACGACGGCCCGCGGCCCGACACCACGATCGAGAAGCTCGCGCAGCTCAAGCCCGCGTTCCGTCCTGATGGGGAGGTCACGGCGGGCAACAGCTGCCCGCTCAACGATGGCGCCGCGGCGGTCGTCGTCATGAGCGACACGCGTGCGCGCGAGCTCGGGATCAAGCCGCTCGCCCGGATCGTGTCGAGCGCGGTCACGGGGCTCGACCCGGAGATCATGGGCCTCGGACCAATCGAGGCGTGCCGCAAGGCGATGGCGCGGGCGGGCATGACGATCGAGGACATCGATCTGGTCGAGATCAACGAGGCGTTCGCCGCGCAGGTCGTCCCCTCAGCCCGTCACCTGAACATCCCCTGGGACAAGCTGAACGTGCACGGTGGCGGCATCGCGCTCGGCCATCCGTTCGGGATGACCGGTGCGCGCATCATGACCACGCTGCTCAACGGACTCGAGTCGACCGACAAGACGATCGGCATGGAGTCGATGTGTGTCGGCGGCGGCCAAGGCATGGCCATGATCGTCGAACGCCTCTGACCGCCGGAATTCTTGGTGATTCTCAGCGTGGGCGACGCGCTTTCACCAAGAGAACCAGCTACGAGGCGCAGACGGCGGCGAGGCTGCTGAGGGCCGTGCCGCGGCGAGGCTCGCGGATGGCGTGCGCGTCGAGGCCGTTGGTGCAGTACCCGAACGAGAGCCCGGTCGCGGGATCGCCCCACGCGAGCTGGCCGCCGGCGCCGTTGTGGCCGAAGGTGCCGGGCGAGACCGTGCGGCCCATGCCGCGCAGATGTGAGCGCCCGTCGTCACCCGCGAGGATCAACCCGAGGCTGCGGTTCGCGGGCGTGTTCGTGAGCGGGTCGGGGAGACGGTTGCGCACGTTGGACGTCGCGTCCGCGAGCACGTCGGGCTTCCACACCCCACCCGGGTTGTGGAGCAGCGCTTGGTAGAAGAGCGCGAGGTCGGCAGCGCGCATGATGCCACCACCACCGGGAACGCCGAGCGCCTTCACCTTCGGGTTGTTGAACCCGAGCAGCGCTTCCTCGGTCACCTCGGTGACCGGTAGCTCGCGGAGACCGAACACCGCCTCGAGCTCGTCGGGAGTGGCGAGCTCGCCGACAGGTGTGAGCGTCGCCACGTCGTGCTGCTCGTCCTCGGGGATGCCGAGGACGCGTGGCAACCCGATCGGGCCCGTGACCCGGCGCTCGAGCTCGTCGCAGAAGTCGCCGCCGGTGACGCGGTCGATGATCTCGGCGAGCACCCAGTGGGCCGACGTGGCGTGGTACTCGTAGCGCGTGCCCGGCTCCCAGTTGAGCCGCCACTGGCCGAAGCGCTGCACTCGACCCTCGCGCGTCCACCACTGCGGCGCCGCGAGCGGCGCGTGCGGGAACCCGGCGGTGTGGAGCATCACCTGCTCCACGGTGATGACGTCCTTGCCGTTCGTGCCGAACTCGGGGATGTACTCGATCACGAGCTTCGACGGGTCAACGAGCCCCTCGCCGATCAGCGTCCAGACCGTCGACGCGACGAACGCCTTGGTCGCGGAGAAGGCGGCATACCTCGTGTCGACGGTGGCGTCGCCGTAGGCCTCGAAGGCGACGAGCTCACCCTGGTAGGCGAGTGCAACCTGTGTGGACGGGAGCAACCCCTCGTCCACCTCGCGTCGCTGCGCGGGCCAGCAGTGCATCGACCTTGCTCTGATCGATCCCCATGGCCGGACGATACTCTCCCGCGATGGCCGACGACTTGGGCTGGATCGACGCGGTGGGGCAAGCCGAGCTGGTGCGTACGAAGCAGTGCACGCCGCTCGATCTCGTCGATGCCGCGATCTCGCGGATCGAGCGTCTCGACCCTTACCTGAACGCGGTCATCCACCGCATGTACGACAAGGCGCGTGCCGCAGCCGAGTCGAAGGACCTTCCCGACGGACCGTTCCGCGGCGTGCCGTTCTTGATGAAGGACGCGGTGGCCCACACCGCCGGCGATCCGTTCCATGCCGGGATGAGCTTCCTCAAGGCGCGTGGCCACACCGAGGAGATCGACAGCTACCTCGCGGCGAAGCTCCGCGCGTCGGGGCTCGTCTTCGTCGGCAAGACGAACCTGCCTGAGCTCGCCGCGTCATTCCTCACGGAGCCCGTCGCGTACGGACCCACGCACAACCCGTGGGACCTCGGTCGTTCGACCGGTGGTTCGAGCGGAGGCTCGGCGGCCGCCGTCGCATCGGGCATGGTGCCGGCCGCGCACGCGAACGACATGGGCGGCTCGATCCGCGTGCCGGCGAGCGCGTGCGGCCTCGTCGGGCTGAAGCCGAGCCGGGCCCGCACGTCACTCGGGCCGAGCTTCGGCGAGTACTGGGCGATGCTCACCCACGAGCACGTCGTCACTCGCACCGTCCGCGACAGCGCTGCGATCCTCGATTGCACCGCGGGCGCGATGCCCGGCGATCCGTACACCGCGCCGCCGCCCGCCCGCCCGTTCGCGGAAGAGGTCGGAGCCGATCCTGGGCGCCTCCGCATCGGTTGGCGAGCTGCCAAGCCAGGGGGCGACGCCCCCGATCCCGAGTGCGCCGCCGCGGTCGAGCGCGCCGCCGGCACGCTCGAGAGCCTCGGCCATCACGTCGAAGCGACTCCGTTCCCCGCCCTCGACACGCTGCCTCCCGCCGCTCTGGGGATCTTCGGCACCGCCATCGCGGCGAGAGCTCGATCGATGGAGCGAACGCCTCGGTGTCGCGATCGGCGAAGACGACGTCGAGCCGACGACGTGGTTCATCGCTCAGGTCGGTCGCAGTCTCACTTCGCCGGACTTCATCGCGCTGGTCGAGCTGGCGCAGCGGTGGAGCCGTGACGCGGCGGCATGGTGGGCCGAGGGCAACGACGTGTTGGTGACGCCCACGATGCCCGTGCTGCCTCCCGAGCTCGGCTCGGGCGTCGACATCGATCTCGGCCCGTTCACCATGCCCTGGAACTTCGCCGGCCAGCCCGCGGTCTCACTGCCGTTGCACGTCAGCGAAGCCGGACTGCCGGTCGGCGTGCAGCTCGTCGGTGCCTACGGACGCGAGGACGTGCTGCTGCGGCTCGCCGCGCAGCTCGAAGAGGCGACGCCGTGGGCCGACCGGAGACCGGCGATCGCCGCTTAGCCGACCGGGAGCTCGGCGGCCTGCGTCGCCGCGACGAGTCGGGTCTTCTTGTCGAGGCGGACCGAATGCAGGCCGAGCGCGTACCAGCCCCACAGCGCGGCGAGCAGCGTCGCGGTACCGCCGACGACCATGCCCCAACGGGGGCCGATGTTCTGACCGATCCAGCCGATGATCGGGCCACCGATGGGCGTCGTCCCGAGGAAGGCGACCGCCCACAGTGCCATGACGCGGCCCTGGAAGACCGGATCTGTCCGCAGCTGCATCGTCGAGTTCGCGCGCGCGAGGAAGGTGACGCTGCCCGCGCCGACGCCGACGAGGAGCACGATCATCATCGGCAGGGTCGGCATGATCGCTGCGATCACGATGAGCGCACCGAACACGACTGTCGCCTTGATCAGCGGACCGTCACCGGTGCGCTGGCGGGAGGCGGTGAAGAGCCCACCGATCACGGCGCCGACGCCCATCGCGCCGGTCATGATCCCGTAGGTCGCGGCGTCGCCGCCGAAGGTGTACTTCGCCACCAGCGGCAAGATCACCTGGAACTCGTAGGCGAGCGTGCCGACGATCGCCATCATCACGAGCGGAGTGCGCAGGCGCGGCGTCGACCAGACGTAGTGGAACCCTTCACGGAGCTGGCCCTTCGCGCGGGGTTGCGCGGGCAGCGGCCGGAGCTCACCTACGTTCATCATCAGAAGCGCGGCCACCACCGCAACGTACGACGCCGCGTTCAGGAAGAAGCAGGGGGCGATGCCGATCAGCCCGATGATCAGGCCGGCGAGCGCGGGGCCGATGACCCGCGCCATGTTGATGTTCACGGTGTTGAGCGTCACCGCGTTCGGCAGGTGCTCGCGGCCTACCATCTCGAGGACGAACGTCTGCCGGGCCGGGTTGTCGAGGGCGGTGACGCAGCCGAAGCAGAACGCGACCGCGTAGACCATCCAGAGCGTCACCACGTCGGTGGCCGTGAGGATGCCGAGCAGCAACGCGAGCAACCCGAAGCAGACCTGGGTGATCAGCAGGAGCCGCCGCTTCGGCACGCGATCGGCGATCACGCCGCCGAACGGCCCGAACATCAGCACGGGCAGAAACTGCAGCGCGACCACGAAGCCGAGTGCCGTGCCGCTGCCCGTCAGCTTGAGCACGAGCCACGCCTGCGCCACCGTCTGCATCCAGGTCCCGGTCAGCGAGATCGACTGGCCGACGAGGTAGGTGCGGTAGTTGCGGCTCGAGTGAACCGCTCCGAACGTCGAGTTGAACCTGTGGCGAAATCGACTGCGCATGTCTGGTTAGACAGTCTAACGACTAGGCGATCGACTCACCCTCCGGTTCCCGCTTGGAATGGATCTCCCACGCGATGCCACCGAGGGCCAGGGTCACGACCGCAGCCGCCGCGAACAGCCACGTCGGCCCGGCGCTCGCGTACACGGGCGCCGCGACCAGGGCGACGATGCCGGCGCCGGCTTGACCGGCTGCCCCGGCGAGCCCTTGCCCGGCGCCGAGTCGCTCTGGCGGGCAGGCCTCGGCCATCGCGGCCTGGGATGCCGGCACCGCCACGGCCTGGACGATGGCCTCGATCAGAGCGATCGACACGATCACGACCGGGATGCTGAACACGCCGTACAGAGCGATCAGCGGAGCGACGAGCACCAGACACGTGAACGCGGCGCGGAACGGGCCGACCCGGTCGGCGAGGCGCCCGCCGCGCGAGGCGAGCGCGATGAAAGGGACGCCGTACATCGTGAGCGTGATGCCGATGAAGAGCGTGCTCGCCCCGCGGTCCTGAAGGTACCGAGACCACAACGAGTCGTAGATGCCGACGGGGAGGAAGAGCGCGAGCGAGAGCAGCGCGGCAACGACGACTTCGCGGTATCGGAGGAGGTCGAGGGCCACTCCGCTCGACGCCGCGTTCGCGCCTGGTTTCGCTGCGGCACCAGGGATGGGCCGTCGGGCGAGGATGACGAGCACGACCAAGACGACGGCTGCGAGGGCCCAGAAGGGCGCGTCGAGGTTGAACGCACTTGCGAGCGTCGCGCCGACGACCGGGCCGGCGACGAAACCGCCGAGCTCGGTGCTCGCGAGCCGGCCGAGGTTGCGACCCACGTGGTCCGCATCGAGGCGAGCGACGATCGATCGGGTCGCGGGCGCGTAGCACCCGATCGCCAAGCCCGAGAGCGCTCGGGCCGCGGTGAACTGCCAGAGCTCCGACGACAGAGCGAAGAGCACGAGCGACACCGCGCTGAGCCCGAGTCCACTGAGCAGCAGGAGCTTTGCCCGGCCCCGGTCCGCTTGGCCCGAGAGCAGGAGCAGACCGATCAGTGACGCGATGAACGACGCGGCCGAGATGATGCCGAGGCCGTAGGTCGGAAGGTCGTACTCGTCCTGGAGGTCAGCGAGCAACGGGAAGACCACGCCGTTGCCGGCGGCGATGACGAACGTCGCGACGTAGAGCGGGGCCAAGCTCTGACCCCGGGCGCGCGAAGCGACGGAGTCGACCTTGGCCATCGGCTCAAGTTACTGCTGTGTGCAACGATCGAACCATGGTTTCGCCGTTCCGCATCGACGTTCCCGACGCTGTCCTCGACGACCTTCGCGATCGCCTCGCGCGAACGCGCTGGCCCACGCAGCTCGACGGCGCCGAGTGGGACTACGGCACCGAGCTTTCGTACCTGCAGGAGCTGTGCACGTACTGGAGGGACGAGTTCGACTGGCGCGCCGCCGAAGCGCGACTCAACGCGTGGCCTCACTTCGAGACCGAGATCGACGGCGAGCACCTTCACTTCATCCACGCTCGCTCACCTCACCCCGACGCGCTGCCCCTGGTCATCACGCACGGATGGCCCGGCTCCGTCTGCGAGTTCCTCGACATCCTGGGACCACTCACGGATCCCGTCGAGCACGGGGGCGATGCCGCCGACGCGTTTCATGTGGTGTGCCCGTCGATGCCCGGATACGGCTGGTCGGGGCCGACGCACCAACAGGGATGGGACATCCGCCGCGTGGCGGAGGCGAACGCGACGCTCATGTCCGTGCTCGGATACGACCGCTACGGCGCGCAGGGCGGAGACTGGGGAGCGATTGCGACGACGATGATCGGGCTCGTCGACCCTGAGCACGTGATGGGCCTGCACCTCAACATGGTCGTCGCCGGTCCGCCCTCCGGCGAAGGGCGTCAACCCTCTCGAAGGCCTCTCCGAGTCCGAGATGGCAGCGCTCGCGGACATGAACCACTTCCGCGAGCAGGAGACCGGCGTACCAGTCGATCCAGGGCACGAAGCCGCAGACGCTCGGCTACGGGCTCACCGACTCACCGGCGGGCCTCGCGGGCTGGATCGTCGAGAAGTTCCGCACATGGAGTGACTGCGACGGGGACGTCGAGTCGAGCTTCACGAAGGACCAGCTGCTCATGAACATCACGACGTACTGGGTGACGAACACGATCGCGTCGTCGGTCCGGCTCTACTGCGAGACGCAGCGCGCCCGTCAGTTCGGCCCTGCGCCGGAGTACGTCGATGTGCCGACCGGCGCGGCGATCTTCCCGAAAGAGCTCTACCGCGCGCCCCGCTCGTGGGCGGACGCCGCGTACGACATCGTCCACTGGACGGTGATGCCCCGTGGCGGTCACTTCGCGGCCATGGAAGAGCCCGAGCTTCTCGTCGACGACATCCGCGCGTTCTTCCGGCTCGTGCGCTGACCCCGTACGCTCGCGGGGTGACCACGATCCCGACGCGGCATCCGCGCAACACCTCTTTCGAATGGGCGGATCACGACGGTCCGCTGTCGTTCGTCACCGAAGCGCAGATGCGTGCGTTCGACGAGGATGGCTACTTCCTGCTCGAGGGCGCGTTCGACGCGGACGAGGTCGCGGAGGTCGTCGCCGCTATCGACCCGATCCACGCCAAGAGCGTGGAGTTCCTCCGCACGCGCGAAGAACGAGAAGCTGTTCATCGCCGAGGCCGGCAACCTGGTGTTCTCGACGCACCTTGTGCTGCGGTCGGCGTTCTTGCGCGAGTGGGTCGGAGGTCCAGTGTTCACGGGACTGTGCCGCGACATCATCGGACCCGACGTCCGGCTCTACTGGGAGCAAGCCGTCTACAAGGAGCCTGAGAAGCCGCGCGCCTTCCCATGGCACCAGGACAACGGGTACACGTTCATCGAGCCGCAGCAGTACCTCACTTGCTGGGTCGCCCTCACCGATGCGACCGTCGAGAACGGCTGTCCGTGGGTCATCCCCGGTCTGCACCGTCTCGGCACGCTGGAGCACTGGATGACCGACTACGGATGGGAGTGCCTGCACGACCCCGCCGATGCAGTCGCGGTGCCGGCGCGTGCGGGCGACGTCGTGGTCTTCTCCTCGCTCACGCCGCACCTGACTGGTCCGAACACGTCTGGGTCTGTGCGCAAGGCCTACATCGTGCAGTTCGCGCCTGACGGAGCAGCGGTGAGTGGGCCGGGCGCCGCGAGCGAAGGCCTGCAGAACCAACCCGATCGGCAGTACGTCGTGCTGCGCGCCGGTGAGCCCGTCAGCCCGCCTCCGCTTCCAGGATCTCAGCGCTGAGCGCGGGCCACGTGTCGGCCGCCCACGGGCCGAACTCCGCATCTCCCAGATAGGCGCACGCGACCGCGGCGTCGGGGTCGACCCACAGGAACGTCCCCGTGCGTCCGAAGTGGCCGAACGTCCGCGGCGAGCCCGTCGGAGCGGTCCAGTGAGGGTGCTTCCTGCCGCGCAGCTCGAACCCGAGGCCCCAGTCGTTCGGTGACTGGCGACCAAAGCCGGGGAGAACGCCGTCGAGGTCGGGCCACTGCGCCGAGGTCGCGTCGCCGAACGTCGTGGGTGCGACCAACGTGGGCGAGAGCAGCTCGGCGGCGAACCGCGCGAGGTCGTCAGCGGTGCTCCATGCTCCCGATGCCGGCGATCCGTCCAGCGCCGTGTCGAGCATCCCGAGGGGAGCGAGCACGGCTTCCGTGAGATATGCGGCAGTGTCGATGCCGGACGCCGTCGCGAGCAGCTCGCCGATCACGTCGTAGCCGGCGTTCGAGTAGATGCGCCGCGTCGCCGGCAGGGTGAGGAGTGTGCGCTCATCGGGTGCCATGCCCGAGGCGTGAGCGAGGAGATGGCGGAGCGACGTGCCGAGCTCGATCGGCGCATCCAGGTCCAGCGTCCGTTCCTCGATTGCGATCAGCACCGCGTACGCGACGAGCGGCTTGGTCACACTGGCGAGCGCGAATTGCTCGTCGACGTCTCCGTGCACGCCACGAATCCCCTCTGGACCGACAACGACCGCTGCGCGACGCGAGCCCGGCCAGTCTTCGATGGCGGAGAGGTTCAATCCAATGACGCGAGGAAGTCGAGCATCGCGGCGTTGACCTCAGCCGGGCGCTCTTGCTGCGTCCAGTGCCCGCACCCGTCGAGCATGACCGTGCGCCGGAGGTTCGGCACCACGTTCGGCAGGTTCTCGACAGCTGTGGGGTTCATGGCAATGACGCCGTCACGGTCACCGGCGATGAACAACGCGGGCGGCGTGACCACCGCGTCGCCCCATGCGGCGGTGAGCTCCCAGGTGCGGTCGATGTTGCGGTACCAATTGAGCCCACCGCGGAACCCGGCGCGCTCGAACTCGCCGACGTAGAAGTCGACGTCGTCATCGGTCAGCCACGCGGGTAGCACAGCCGGATCGACGAAGTGGTCGGTCATCGTCGCGTCGCGGCCGTGCTTGCCCCACTGGATCTCGGACGGGTCGACGTCGCCCGAGGCCACGTACATGAACCCGCGGATCGTTTTGCGCACGTCCTTCTCGAGGTCGGCTTCCGCGACGCCCGGCTCCTGGAAGTAGAGGATGTACATGAAGTTCTCGCCCGCGTACATGTCCATGAGCTGCGTCGGGCGCATCGGTGCCCGAGGTGAGAACGGCACCGACAGGCCGATGACCGCGCGGATGCGATCGGGCCTCCACAGCGCCGTGTTCCACGCGACCGGTGCCCCCCAGTCGTGCCCGGCGATCACGGCCGTTGGCGCCTCGAGCGCGTCGAGCAGGCACACGATGTCGCCGACGAGGTGCAGCTGCGTATAGGCCTCGACCGCTTCGGGCGCGTCCGTTTGCCCGTAGCCCCGCTGATCCGGCGCGACGACGTGATAGCCGGCGTCACCGAGCGCCGTGAGCTGATGGCGCCACGAGTACCAGCTCTCGGGAAACCCGTGGCACAGCACCACGAGCGGACCATCTGACGGCCCCGCCTCGGCGAGGTGCATGCGGATCCCGTTGGTGTCGACGAAGCGGTGCGCGATCTCGGCCATCGGGCGATGGTAGGGGGACGGGCGGTACGGTCACGACGTGATCCCGCTCCCCGGCCTCCAGGCTTCTCTGTTGCGAATTGCGCCAGAAGTGGCGCACTTCGCGACACAGAGCTGAGGGGGCGAGGTGAAGTTCGGCGTCTTCTTCGAGCTGTCGGTGCCGACTCCGCTGTCGCGCCAGGGAGAGCAGCTGTCGTACGCGAACGCGCTCGAGCAGGCGATCCTCGCCGACGAGCTCGGCTTCGACTGGGTCTGGGCCGTGGAGCACCACTTCCTGGAGAGCTATTCGCACTGCTCCTCGCCCGAGGTGTTCCTCAGCGCCGTCGCGGCGCGCACCGAGCGAATCCGGGTCGGTCATGGCGCGGTCGTGTGCGTTCCCGAGATGAACCACCCCGTGCGCGTCGCGGAGCGGGCCGCTGCGCTCGACATCCTCTCCGGCGGACGCCTCGAGCTGGGAACCGCGCGCTCCTCGACCTGGACCGAGCTCGGCGGCTTCGGGACCGATCCCGACCTCACGAAGAAGACGTGGGACGAGTACGTGCGGATCATCCCGCAGATGTGGACGCAGGACCGCTTCTCGTTCGACGGGCTCTCCTGCCACGTCCCCGAGCGCAACGTGCTCCCGAAGCCGCTGCAAGAGCCACACCCGCCGATGTGGGTGACCGTGACGACGCCGGGCACCGAGCTCGACGCCGCGGACCGCGGGCTCGGCTGCCTCGGGGTCGCCGCGGTGACCTTTGCCGAGCAGGAACGGCGGACAGCGGAGTACCACCGGCGCATCGAGCTGTGCGACCCGGTCGGCTCGGTCGTGACCAAGGCCGTGACGACGCAGAACTTCCTCTACTGCCACGAGGACTACGACGTCGCGGCCGAGCGCGGCGTGCAGATGGCGACCGTCTTCAGCTTGCTCAACGCGCACCTGCTGTGGACGCGCGAGGCCTATCCCACGAGCGCCTACCAGTCGCTCGGCAACCAGGCGACGCGGGTGACGAAGGAATCCGGGGCGCCCGGCGAGCGACGTCCGGTGCCAGAGGGCACCGCGATCGGCGATCCGGCGCACATCATCGAGGCCGTGCGGCAGTGGGAGTCGGTCGGGATCGACGGCATCAACTTCATCTTGAACACCACCGAGGTGATCGATCAGCAAGACGTCCTCGCGAGCATGCGCCTCTTCGCGAGCGAGGTCATGCCGAAGTTCCGCCACCCATGACGCTCGCGACGGCTCCACTCGACCTCGGTGAGACCGAGCTCGTCCTCGTCTCGTACGAGCTCGGGGGTGTGCGCGGCGACGACCTGTTGCCGCCCGGGCTCCATCCCACGATCCCGACGTTGCTGACGATCGCCGCGTGGCGCGCCGAGGGCATCGACATGGCCCTGTTGCGGATCTCGTGTCGTGCCGGTTTCCGCGCGAGAGCGTTGCTCGTCGGCGGCGCCGCGTGCGGACGGCTCGCCGACGACCTGACCGAAGGCTGGGCGTATCCCGCGCGCCGGGCCGATGTGCGGCTCGACCGCTACTACGACCGAATCGAGATCACCGTCGCGGACGGTGAGGACGTCGTGCTCGACGTCGGCCTCGAAGACCGGCGGCCCATCTCCCCGCACGACATCCAGCACGTCGTCGGTCTCAACGCAGGGATCGTCGACGACCGCGGCGAGCGACTCATCCAGGTCGAGCCGCACCTCGAGGCGACGTCGGGCCGAGCGCGGCCGGCCGGTGCTCACGCGATTCGACGGTGACTGGTTCGGCGATGAGCGCTTGCGTCCGGTCCATCCCGTCGCGGCCACGATCGAGGTCGGGACGTTGACGCTTCCGCCTCCGCGCTTCGCGCAGCGTCCGGACGTGCCCGCGTGGGAGGGCACCGAGGTGCTCGCCCGTTGAGCCTGTGTCAGTCGGCGATCCAGCTGCCGTGGAAGCCGTGAGGGACACGGCGGGGGAGGTGCACGATGGCGACCGGTGCGGCGGCGATGTCGGCCGCGTCGAGGATGTACAGGTCGCTCGTGTCGCGGCCGCGGTCGTACACGTAGGACAGCACGTAGCCGTCATCCTCGGAGCGATCACCTGCCCGCACGAACACCGGCTCGTCGGGGAACGAGGCTGGGCCGACATCGTGCGCGGTCGCGACCGCCGGTCTGGTTGTCCCACTTCGTGATCATTCCCGCGGAGGTGACGTCGTCCGCGCCGTCCCGCCGCGGCTGCACCATGTACGCGTACCGGTTGTCCAGCCCGACCTTGTCGTCTGCGACGCGGGGAACGCGTGGCTGCGATCGTCGAGCTGCTCCTCGCGGACTGCGCCGGTCTCGAGGTCGAACGTCCACCGGTGGAGGAAGTTGGGCTCGAAGTCGTTCATGCTCGTCCGCCACATCGACTCGTGACGGCCGACGTCGCAGACAACCTTCGTGCCGTCGGTCCAAGCGTTCGAGGGATGGAACACGTAGCACGGGTCGACCTCGAACCACCGCACGTCCGCATCGGTGCCGCCTCTCGGCATGACGCCGATGCGCGCGCCGTAGTCGTCACTCCACCGAAGCGGAGGCTCGCCCCGCATCGCCATCTCGAGGTCGATCACCACGGGGAGGTCCATGAAGATCGTGTGCCCCGACGTGATCATGAAGTCGTGCATCATCGTCGGGCCGGGCACGGTGATCGGCTCGGTCTTCACGAGCTGCCCCGACGCGTCGAGCACGTGATAGGTGAGGTACGGCGGGAAGACGCCATACCCGAAGAAGTGCAGCTCGCCGGTCAGCGGACAGAGCTTCGGATGCGCCGTGAACGCGGTCTTCAGCCGCCCGTCCCACGTCTCGCAGCCGAGAGTCTCGAGGTGGCCGTCGACCTCGAACGGGAACGATCCCTCCTCGAGGGCGAAGATGCGGCCGGCATGGCCGACCACGTGCGTGTTCGCCGCGCTCATCGTGAGGTCGCCGACCGTCTCGGGGGCCGTGCGGTCACCGTCGGTGTCATAGAGCGGTGTCCGCACGTAGCGGTTGCGATACCAGGCGGCGCGACCCCCCTCGAGACGAACGCCGTGCAGCATCCCGTTTCCGAAGAACCAGTGGGCCGAGTAGCCGCTCTGGGGGTTTGCACCATTGCGCACGTACAAGCCCTGCAGGTCAGGAGGCACCTGACCGGTCACCGGCAAGTCGGCCACGGTGATCTCGTCGAGCACGGGGGCGTAGTTGCCGGTCAGCCAGAACGGGTTCGCTGCTTGCTCGGTCGTCGACATCGGCTCAGAGTACCCATGTGGATCTTCCTCTCTATGTGCTGGATGATCCCAAGCACGCCCTTGACACGGACGAGGACGAGGACCGTGATGACGCGCGTGTGCGCAGCCACTCGTTCGCGCACGCGCTCGAGTTGATCAGCGAGACCTTCCAGCGGGGCGAAGGCATTGTCACCGTCGCGACGGATGTGCCAGCGCGTCAGCGCACTGACCGCTCGAGCTTGATCCTCCGGCGGTTCTTGCTGGTGACACCCGAGGACGGGTTGCAGCGCTTCGACGATTGGCTCGACACCGCTCCGGCCGTCGTCAGGGCGGCGACGGGCAGGTGGTGCCTCGTCTGTCGCGCGTTCGAGGACGACGCACCGGTCCGGGTGCCATCGACTCCGCCGTTGAGCCGCATCGAAGGAAGGCTGCGCTTGCGCTTCTCGCCCGTTTCCGTGCCGGTCGTGATGGAGCTGCAGCGCGTGGTACGCGTCCCGCGTCGTGGTCGAAATGCGGCCGCGAGACCGCAAGAAGAAGATGGCGTGGCTGCGACGCGAGACCTACTTCCGCACCGCGCACGCGCTGATGGACGACGTACGCAAATACCTGGAGGTTGCCGGCTCACAGTGAGTCGAGCGCTTGGTCGAGGTCCGCAACGAGATCGCTGGCCGACTCGATGCCTACCGAGAGGCGCACGAGGGCCGGGTCGACCTCCAACGGAGAACCTGCAGCGGACGCGTGTGTCATCCGACCCGGGTGCTCGATGAGCGACTCGACAGCGCCGAGCGACTCGGCGAGCGTGAACAGCTGGGTGCGGGCTACGAGCTCGAGCGCGGCGGCCTCGCCGTCCCGGCACGTGAACGACACCATGCCTCCGAAGTCGCGCATCTGCTTCGCCGCGGCAGCGTGGCCCGGATGGTCGGGGAGCTGCGGATAGAGCACCCGGTCGACCTTCGGGTGCCCGACGAGCAAGTCGACGATCGCTCGGGCGTTCGCGCAGTGCCGTTCCATCCGGACCGCGAGGGTCTTCAGGCCGCGCTGAACGAGGTAGCAGTCGAACGGCCCGGGAACCGCGCCGGCCGCGTTCTGGACGAACCCGAGCGACTCCGCGATCGCGTCGTCGTCGAGCGCAGCGAACCCGCCGATCACGTCCGAGTGCCCACCCAGGTACTTCGTGGTCGAGTGCACGACGACGTCCGCGCCGTGCTCGAGCGGGTCGTTGGAGGTAAGGAGTGGCAAACGTGTTGTCGACGACGCACCGGGCACCATGACGATGAGCGACCTCAGCGATCGCCTCGATGTCGATGCACGTCAGGAGTGGGTTCGTGGGCGTCTCGAGCCACACGAGCACCGCGTCGCCGGGCCACGATGCATCGAGCGCCGCGGGATCCTCCAGGTCGACCACGCTCCATGCGCATCCCGCGGGCTCGTGCACCTTCGAGATCAGGCGGAACGTGCCGCCGTACGCGTCGTTGCCGAGCAGGATCCGTTCACCCGGCCGCACGAGCGTGCGCAGCACCGCGTCCTCGGCCGACAGCCCGCTCGCGAACGCGAACCCGTGCGCGCCGCTTTCGAGAGAGGCGAGGCAGGTCTCGAGCGCGGTGCGGGTCGGGTTTCCCGACCGGGCGTACTCGTAGCCCTTGTGATCCCCGACCGCGTCTTGCGCAAACGTCGTCGACAGCGAGATCGGTGGCACGACGGCGCCGCTCGCGGCGTCGGGCTCCTGTCCTGCATGGATCGCGCGGGTCTCGAACCCCAAGCCCTCCTACCCGAGCTCACCCATTCGGGCTGCCATTCAGATCTGGGCCGGGTGACAAGAACGTGAGGACATCGGTGCGGGTGAGCACCGCTACCGGACGCCCGCCGGACAGCACCAGGAGCGCCGGCGCTTCGTCGAGCTTGCGGACGACGAGATCGAGCGATTGGCCGATCCCGACGGTGGGGAGTCGAGGCCCCATGACCTCTTCCACCGCCAGATCCAGGACGGCCGGGTCGTGGAACGCGGCATCCATCAGCTCGAGCTCGTCGACCGCGCCTTGCACCTCTGCCGCGGCAAACGGCGGGTCGTTCTTGATGACCGGCAGCTGCGAGAAGCCGTGCTTGCGCATCAGCGCGACCGCGTCGCGCACGGAATCGCCGGGGTTCACGTAGAGGAGCGGTGGGAGTGATTCGCTACGCGTGTCGAGCACCGCGGCGACACAGAGGTCGCACGTACGGAGGAATCCGTAGTCCGCCATCCAGTCGTCGTTGAAGACGCGGGACAGATAGCCGCGACCCGAGTCGGGGACGAGGACCACGACGAGATCGTCCTTGTTCGCCTCGTGGGCGACACGCACCGCGGCGGCCACCGCGGTCCCTCCCGAGCCGCCGATGAGCAGACCCTCTTCGCGCGCAACTCGGCGAGCCATGAGGAACGACGCCTCGTCGCTCACCGCGATCACGCGGTCGACCACCGTCGGGTCGTACGTCTCCGGCCAGAAGTCCTCGCCCACGCCCTCGACCATGTAGGGCCGCCCGGATCCGCCGGAGTACACCGAGCCCTCGGGATCGGCTCCGATGATCTGCACCCGCGGGTCCTGGGACTTGAGGTAGCGACCGATGCCGCTGATCGTGCCGCCCGTGCCCAGCCCGGCGACGAAGTGCGTGATCCGACCCGCGGTCTGCCGCCAGATCTCGGGCCCGGTCGTGTCGAAGTGGGACTGCGGGTTCGCGGGGTTCGCGTACTGGTTCGGGCGGAATGCTCCGGGGATCTCGCGGACGAGTCGCTCGGCGGTGGAGTAGTACGACTGCGGATCCTCCGGAGCGACAGCGACCGGGCACACGACGACGTCGGCCCCGTATGCGCGCAGAAACGCGATCTTCTCCGGGCGCGACCTTGTCGGTCATCACGAAGACGCACTTGTAGCCACGCTGCGCCGCGACGATCGCGAGCCCCACTCCCGTGTTGCCCGACGTCGGCTCGACGATCGTGCCGCCCGGCTTCAGCAGGCCCTCGCGCTCGGCCGCGTCGATCATCGTGACCGCGGGCCGGTCCTTGACGCTGCCGCCGGGATTCGTCGTCTCGAGCTTCACCGCGAGCATGGCGACGAGCCCCTGCGACTCGGACAGCCGCGGCAGCTTGACCATCGGCGTGTTCCCGATGAGGTCGAGGATGGAGTCCGCGATCTCCATCCCCTGCCCGCTGGTCTCCGGGCCGCTCATGCGCGAACGCTAGGCCAGGCGGCCCGCGGCGACCGCTGCGTCCTCGGCCTGTTCCAGTTGCTTCTCGACGAGATCGAGACCGCCGTCCCAGAAGCCCGGGTCGTCGAGGTCGCATCCGACGATCCGACCGAGATCCTCCGGCGCCATCGACCCGCCCGCGCGCAGCAGGTGGAGGTAGCGGGGGACGAAGTCCGACCCCTGCGTCTCGTACCGGTGGTACACCGACATCGCGAGGAGCTGGCCGTAGGCATACGCGTACACGTACCCCGGCGTGCCCACGAAGTGCGGGATGTAGCTCCACCAGCTGCGGTAGCCAGCGGTGATCTCGACGGCGTCGCCGAGCATCTCGGTCTGGGTCTCGGCCCAGAGCTCGCCGAAGCGGTCGACCGACAGCTCGCCCTCCTCTCGGCGGGCGGTGTGCATCGCCTGCTCGAAGCGGTTCATCGCGGTCTGCCTGAAGACCGTCGCGATCGCGCCTTCGATGGATTCCGCGAGCAGCGCGAGCCGATCCTGCGGGTCGTCCGTCGACGCGAGCAGCCGACCGAACGTGACGGTCTCACCGAACACGGATGCCGTCTCCGCGAGCGTCAGGGGTGTCGACTGGTGGAACACGCCTTGCTCACGGGCGAGGTGGCCGTGCAGGCCATGGCCGAGCTCGTGCGCGAGCGTCAGGACGTCGTTGCGCTTCGCGGTCCAGTTCAAGAAGACGTACGGATGATGCGATGGCACGGTGTACGCGCAGAACGCGCCCGGCCGCTTTCCGGGGCGGACGGGCGCATCGATCCAGCGCTCGTCGAAGAAGCGACGCGCAAGTGCGGCGAGCTCGGGGGAGAACGACGCGTACGAGTCGAGCACCATGTCGCGCGCTTCGACCCATCCGACCTCGGTCTGGCTCGCGGCGATCGACGCGTACCGGTCGTAGTCGGCGAGCCGCGGGACACCGAGGATCTTGCGCTTCATCTCGTACCAGCGCTGGGGGATGTCGTAGCGGCGCTTCACCGCCTGGACGAGGGCTTCGACGCTCTCGTCGGTCGCCTGGTTCGCGAGATTCCGGCTCGTGATCCAGGTCGGGTAGTGGCGCAGCCGATCGTCGGTCGCCTTGTCCGCCAGCAACGTGTTGAAGATGAACGCGCGAGTGCGCAACCCGGGTGCCAGCCCCGCAGTGATCGCCTCGGCGGCCTCGCGTCGTGTGTCGCGGTCGGGATGCATGAGCATCGACAGCCCGCGCTCGAGCGGCAGCTCCGTGCCGTCGGGCAACGTGATCGTGATCTGGGCCGACAGCTCGCTGAACAGGCGAGTCCACGCTGACCGCCCGGTCACGTCCTTCTCGGCGTCGATCTTCTCCTCGGGCTCGGTGAGCAGATGGGGCCGGTACCGGCGTGCGGACTCGAGGTGGTACCGATACGGGGCGATGCGCTCGTCGGCGAGGATCGCCTCGGCGACGGCGTCATCCGTCGCGGCCCACTCGAGCTCGAACCAGATGAGCTGCGTGGTGATCGCGGTCACCCGCTCTTGCACCCGCTGCATCAGCGCGCCGTTCGCGGGATCGCTCGTGTCGACCGCGAACCGCAGGCCCGCGTACGACGCGGCGCGCCCGATCAGCTCTTGCAGCTCGGCCATCGAGGCCATGACGCCCGCAAGCGTCTCGGCGTCCATCTGTGCGACGGCGTCCTTGTGCTCGAGGAAGGCGGGGACCATCGCCTCGGCTCGGTCGAGCAGCTCGTCGACACCCGCGACCCCTCGGCCCTCGACAAGCGACTCGAGATCCCACGCGACTTCATTCACGTCGTTCGGCACGTCGTCGGGCGCGGGCGATCGGACGTCGTCGGTGATGGCCATGGTCCGAGCCTACGGGGCGGTCTCGTCGACGCCGACCATGTCGTCGTCGCCCTTCGCGGTCTTGCGGACCACGACGACCCAGCCGACGATGGCGAGCGCCGAGAAGCAGAACCACTGGATCGCGTAGCTGAAATGTGGCCCTTCATCGAGCTCGGGCAGCGGCACCGGCGTCACTCCGGCCGCTCCCGCCGGCTGTGACGACTCGAGCTCCACGTAGACCGGCAACAGGTGGTACGGCATCTGCTGCTGCAGCCGGACGAGATCGGCGCGCGCCACTTCGGTGAGCGTGCCCTCGGCGGGGTCGCGGGGGCCGAAGCTCCCGCGCTTTTGCGACGACCGAACGCGTCCGGTCACCTCGACGGTGCCCTGGGGCGCGGGAGGGACGTCGGGACGCTCGCCGCTCGTCTCGAGCGGGACGAACCCACGGTTGACCACGAGCGCGTCACCGCTCGAGAGCACGAGCGGGGTGAGCACGTGATAGCCCGGAAGGCCGTTGTACGAGCGGTTGCGCACGAGCACCTGCTGGCTCTCGTCGTACCGACCGCTCGCGGTCACATTGCGCCACTGCACGTCGCCGGTCTGCGTCACGGGTGCGTCCGGCGGGACGAGCTCGTCAAGAGGCACGACGGCCGCGGCGGAGCGTTCGCGCACCTGCGCGTTGTGTTCCTTGCGGGCGTCGAGACGGCGTAGCTGCCAGAACCCGAGGTTCACCATCACGACGACGAGCAGGACCACGCCGAGCGTGAGGGCGATCCACTTCGGCCGCCGGAGGAACCCGTACACGACCGTCGACGGTACCGGCGCGTCAGCCCGGCGCGGCTTCGGCCGTGGGCACGCCATCGCTGGGCATCACGGTGTGCGCGTTGTACGCGATCAGTGCCGGCATGGCCGCGGCGAGGACGCCGATCCCCGCGATGCACGCGAGCCCGCCGATCACGATCGACGTGTCGACCGTCGTGAGCGCCGCGACTGCGCCGGCTTCGAGGTCGCCGAGCGCTGGGCCGGTCGTCCACACGGCCATGCCGACGCCTTCCATCCGGCCGAGCATCGGCGGCGGCGTGGCCATGCGCAGGATCGATTGGCGGAAGACGCCACTCACCATGTCAGCGCCTCCCGCGAGGGCGAGGAGGAGCAGTGAGATGGCCAGGCCTGTGACGAGGCCGAAGACCGTGATCGCGACACCCCATCCCACGATCGCGAGGCAAAGAGCGACGCCGTGACGAGGCACCTTCCTCGCCCACCCACTCGTCGCGCTCGCGATCAGCGAGCCCGCGAACGGGGCCGCGTAGAGGAGACCGAGCACCCGAGCGTCGCCGTCGAACCGCTGGTCGACGAGCGCCGGGAAGAGCGCGACCGGCATTCCGAAGATCATTGCGATGAGGTCGGCGATGAACGAACCTTTGAGCACGGCGCGGCTCTTCAGATAGCGGAGCCCGTCGCCGATCGCCTTGAGCGTCACGCCGTCGGTGCCGGTGACGGGGATGGGACGGATCGCGGCGACCAGCACGATGCAGATCGCGAACGTCGCGACGTCGACGAGGTAGGTCCAGCCGAGGCCGAGCCCGGCGATCAAGACACCTGCGATGACGGGCCCGAGGAGGAGCGCAGTGCTGGCGAGCGCTGCCTCGAGTGCGCTCGCGGAGGGGATCTGCTCGCGCTTCACCAGCATCTGCACGGCCGAGCGGCTCGCGGGCACCGCGATCGTGTACGCGCCCGTCGATACGAAGAACACGGCGAAGATCACCCAGGTCTGCGGGTGCGACGCCGCCGCGTTGAGCGCCAGGACGAGCGCGCACGCAAGGCCAGCGAACTGGGCGAGCACGATGACGCTGCGACGCTGGAAATGATCCGCGACAGCACCACCGATGAGCGAGCCGAAGAACAGCGGGAACATGGTCACGAGGCCGAGCAGGCCGACCGCGAGCGTCGAGCCGGTGAGCTCGTAGACCTGGAACGCGGCGGCGACGCGCGTGAGCTGCGAGCCCGCAGCGGTGATGCCGACGCCCGCCCACAGCAAGCGGAAGTCACGCGACTCGCGAAGCGGCGTGAGGTCGAGTGCGATGCTGCGCAAGCGGCTCATCGGAGCGGGCTCATCGGAGCGACATGTCCATCCAGACCATGTCGATCGCGGGCAAGCCGTTGAGCACGAAGTCGGCGGGATAGCCGCGGACCGGGGTGAAGTAGTCCCGCTCGATCGAGAGCAGGCGGTAGCCGCATCGCTGGTAGAAGTCGAGGTTGCCGGTGTCGGCGCTGGTCGTGCCAACGAGCAGATGTCCGGTGCCGCGGGCCCGCTCGGCGCTCGCGACGTCGGCGAGCATGGCCCTGCCCACGCCCTTGCGCTGATGCGATTCGGCGACGGCGACATAGCGAAGCTCGCGTTCGTCGCCGGCGTGGTCGAGCACGAGGACGACACCGATCGGTTCGTCGGTCTCGCCGACGGCGTACATCGTCCCGTCGTCGATCGCGGCTTCGAGCTGCGACTCCGAGTCCTCGGCGAGGCGGATGAGCGGCATCAGCACGCGTCGCTGAGGTCCTGGGGGCACCTCACGCACGGCCATGTGCGAGGACGCTAGCCATGACTCCTACGCTGCCCCGATGTGATTGTCGAAGAGCTCACGTTCCACGTCGATGACGGCGACCTCGACGGCTTCCTCGACGCCGACGCGCGCATCTGGACCGCGTTCCTCGCGCGCCAACCTGGCTTCGTGCGCAAGGAGGTGTGGGTGCCTGGGGAACATCCCGGCACCGTCGTGATCATCGTGTGGTGGGCGAACCGCCAGCTTTGGAAGGCGATCACCGATGAGCAGGTCGAGGCCGTCGATCGCGAGATGGGCGAGTGGTACCGCGAGCCGGACGTGCGCGAATACGTCGTCGCTCGCTGACCGTCAACCGAGCTCGACCATGCCGTGCGGCGAGCCGTACGCCGCGAGCAGGTCGAGGAACGGCGCCGCGTCGAACGCCTCGGGGCCGAGCACTCCGGCACCCTGCCAGCGCCCGTCGGCGATGAGCTCCAACGCGATCACCGGGTTGATCGCGGTCTGCCACACGACGGCTTGATGCCCGTACTGCGCCATCGTCGTCGCGTTGTCGGCCACGTGGTACAGGTAGACCTCACGGCGGTTGCCGTCGGTGCCCGTGCCCTTCACCCACGTGCCCGCGCAGGTCTTGCCGTGCATGCGCTCGCCGAGCTCGGCCGGGTTGGGGAGGCACGCGGCGACGAGATCGCGGGTGCGACGTCGACATCACGCACGCGGACCTTCTCCTTGCTGTCGAGACCGAGGAGGTGCAGCGTGCGCAGGATCTGGATGAACTGGTCACCCAGCCCGTACTTGAAGGTGACCCGGTTGCACTCGACCCAGCGCGGAATGAGCACGACTTCCTCGTGTTCGACGTTCACGCACTCGACCGCGCCGATCCCTTCGGGGAACACGAATGTCTCAGGTTCGCTGAACGGCTCGGTCGTGAACCAACCGCGATCTCGTTCCCACACGACGGGCGGGTTCAGGCACTCCTCGATGGTCGTCCAGATCGAGAACGTCGGCGCGAAGTCGTAGCCGTCGATCGTGAGGCTCGAGCCGTCGCGCACGCCGATCTCGTCGATCTCGGAGAACAGGTGGTCGGCGGCGTAGCGCGCAAAGACGTCGGAGAGCCCCGGTTCGACGCCGATGCCGACGAGCGCGAGGAGCCCCGCGCCTTCCCACTCGGCAGCGGCCGCGAGCTGCTGTTCGCCGAGCAGCACACCGACGCGACCGAACGGCTCCTTCGGGTGTGGCTCGGACAGCGTCATCGCCATGTCGAGGTACATGCAGCCCGCGTCGAACGCGGCCCGGAAGATCGGTGGGTTGAACCGCGGGTCACACGCGTTCACGATCACGTCGCTCTGATGCTGGCGAGCGAGGGCGGCCACGGCGGCGGCGTCGTCGGCATCGACGGTCGTCGCGCTGAAGCGATGGTCGCCCAAGGTGGCAACCCCGCGCTCGGCCCTCACCGGATCCAGGTCGGCGAGGACGAGGGTGTCGAAGAACGATCGGCGACTCGCGATCGCGGCGATGGCGGCACCGACGCCGCCGGCGCCGACCACGAGGATCCGCATGCCCGCACGCTAGGCATGCGTCGCGCGGGCCAAGGGTGATGCGTCAGGCAGCGAACGCGCGGCGGGCGGCACCGGCTGCCGGCTGCGCGGCGATCCTCCGGGCCAGGTACGAGGAGAACCAACCCGCGTAGCGCTGCTGCAGGTCGGGACGCTGCCAGTCGCTGCACGTGACCCGCTTGCGGCAGTGCGGAGTGTCGCACGAGCAGTCGAACTCGTCGTAGTCAGCCGAGTCGCACATCGCGTAGTCGAACGTGATCTCCTCGCCCAGCTCGATGTCGCGCATCGCGACGACGAGCACCGCGCCGACGAGCCCGCAGTTCGGGTCGCACGAGTGGTTCACGAGGTCGCCCGGCTCCGCGGGGTCGGGGCCGATCAAGAACAGGTCGTCGTCGATCTGGATCGCGTGCATGCGGCGATCAGCGGGAAGCTCGTCGAGAGTCGCACGGTCGATCGCGTAGCCACCGAACGCGACGACGGTCTCGCCCGCACGGACCGGCTGTGTCGCGTACAACCCGTCGCCCTTCGCTCCGGCCGAGCGCGGCGCGACCTTCTCGTCGATGTGGTTCATCTGCACGCGCGCAAGCGTTGTCGCTTGACTCTCACATGTCTACTAACTGACGCGTCAGTCGATCACGTTGAAGAACGTGAGCGCGAGGCCGTTTGGATCGTCGATCGTGAAGCTGCGGTGCTTCCACGGACGGTCGTCGATCGCGCCGGTGATCTTCACGCCGCGCGCGACGAGACGATCGTGAAGTGCCTGCGCGTCGGCGACCTCCACCGCGAGTCGCACGCCTTCGATCGCGTCCGCGGGATGATGCACGGTCGCTTCGAACACCTCGATCATCCCGTCGGCCACGCGGAACAAGGTGCCGCGCCCGTCCGGATCGTCCCACGACTCCGCAATCGGAAAGCCGAGCGTGTTGCCGTAGAACCCGAGCGTCTCGTCGTAGTCGTTCGCGGAGATGAGCACGCGGAAGTCGGCCATCGCCGGAGCGTACGCGCCGTTCGCCGCGCCCGAAGATTCCCAAGTGGTGCGTCAGCCGCCCCATAGGGGCGCCCAGCGCAACACTTCCCGGTCGTGCGCGCATCGCCGGGGCCAACTGGTGCGTCAGCCGCCCCAGAGGGGCGCCCAGCGCAACACTTCAGTCGCGGCGCCAGTCTTCGACGAGCGCCAATCGATCCGCAGGGTCGCGCGAAAGGTCAGAGCTGGATGGCGGGGGCGATGCCGGCGGGGCGGCGGCCGCTGCCCGAGAGGCTGCCGTAGAACGGCACGTTGCCGAAGCTGAACACGCCGCCGTCGTTCGCCATGACGTGATAGCCGCCGCCATCGGTGGCCGTCATGATCGCCCGCGCGGGGCGAGACCACGGGATCTTGAGCCCGGGCACCGACCCGAAGAACGGCGCGTCGCCGAACGAGAACACACCGCCGTCCTCACCGAGCACCCAGTAGCCGCTGCCGGACGGCGTCGAGCTCATGTCGACCGCCGCCGTCTTCGCGCCGACGCCCGGAACCGACCCGAAGAACGCGGCGTCGCCGAACGAGAAGATGCCGCCGTCCGAGCCGAGCACCCAGTAGCCGAGCCCGGTCGGCGTCGGGCGGATCTTGCGCGCGGTGGTGTTGACGCCGATGTTGGGCAGCCCGCCGAGCTCGACGGCCGCACCGAACGGATAGACCGTCCCGTTCTCCCCGAGCACCCAGTAGCCCCCACCGCCGGGCCTGCCGGCGATGTCCGCCGCCTTCGCGCGGATGCCCTTCTCGGGCAGCGACCCGAAGTACGGCGCGTTGCCGAACGAGAACACCGCGCCGTCGGCGGCGACCACCCAGTAGCTGTCCGCGTCCTGCGCGGCGGTGATCGCGATGCCCGCGGCGGCGCCGAGACGCGCGGGATCCCCGAGGTCGAACGCTCCGCCGAACGTGCGCACGCGCCCATCCGTCGAGAGCACGCGATAGCCGATCAAGCCGACGCGGGTGCGGCCTGCGACGCCAGCGCGGACTGTGCCGAGCTGCGAATAGAAGCCGGTGCCCGGGCACTCCGTGACGCCGAGATCGCGATGGCCGGTGATGTTCGGGAACACCGACGTCTCACCCGTGAAGTTCGTGAACTGATCGGCGGCACCGACGTCGATTCCCTTCTGTCCGGCCTTCCACGCGAGCACACGCATCGCGGCGATGATCGACGCCTCGGTTGGTGGGGTGTGCGAGTAGTCGCCGAGCAGCATGACCCCGCAGCTGCCGGTGTTGAAGTTCAGCGTGTGCGCGCCGACCACTCCGAGTCCCTCGGGCGACTCGCCGTTGTGCACCTCGTTGCCTGCGTACTCGCGCGCCCAACGGCCTTCGTAGATGCGACCACCGGGGTCGATGATGAAGTTGTAGGCGATATCGGCCCAGTCGCGGCCTTCGATGTGGAACTTGTAGATCGCGCGGATGTCGGCTGTCGGGTCGCTCGTCAACGCCGTCCCCGAGTGGTGGACGATCAGCTTCTGGATGGGCGCGAACGTGCGGTCGGACGTGCGTTTCGTCTCATCCGCTCCCCATCCGGCTCGCGGGATGATGACCGGCGGGGGGACGTTGATCGCCGCTCGTTGCAGCAGCTGCGTCGGCGCGACGGGTGCGCCACGAGCGTCCTCGCCACCGCCGGTCCCTGCGCTGTCGTCGGCGCCCGCGATCCCGATCGGGTTGACGTAGCGGCCCCCGATGAGCATGACGGCACCGGCACCCGCCGCCTGCAGGAAGCGGCGCCGATGCACGTGCGTCTGCCGGTCACTCGACACGTGGCCGTGCGGCCCAAGAGCGTCATCGCATTCGCACACGGAAGGAACCTCGCGAAGTGGTCGTAGCCGCGCCCCGCCCCCGTCCGACACGCACGTTACCCGTGCGCACCACTGACTCCGTGTCACGTCGGTGCGCACTTCGGAGGGGGGCGCGGGCGGGTGCAGAGCCGGCGCGCGGACCGGCTACCCTTTGCCAGGAAAGAGGGTTTGGTGGTTGGAACCGACCCGCGCAAACAGAAAGAAGGGCTCGGTCTTGGCTACCGGCACCGTCAAGTGGTTCAACAACGAGAAGGGGTACGGGTTCATCGCACGCGATGGTGGCCCCGACGTCTTCGTGCATTTCAGCGCCATCCAGGGCAACGGCTACCGCTCGCTCGAGGAGGGCCAGCGCGTCGAGTTCGACGTGACCCAGGGCCGCAAGGGCGATCAGGCGGAGAACGTCCGCGTCGTCTGAGCGATTCAGTCGCTGACTCGAGCCGCCGGCTTCATGCCGGCGGCTCAGTGCTTTTCGGCCCGCATGCTGCGATTTCGCGGTGACGGCCCGATAGGGTGTGCAACGTCGAGTGCCGCCAGGGTGGCGGGCTCGCGGGTCAACCTCTCACCCGGCGGTCTTTGCTCCGACAGTCACGGTGTGCCAGGCAGGCCCACCTCGATGACAACGGAGAAGAACGAAAACATGACCTCGTTCGCCGCGCTCGGCGTCGACCCCCGGCTCGTCGATGCCCTCGACCGCGCTGGCATCACCGCCCCTTTCCCCATCCAAGCTCTGACCATTCCGGACGCCGTCAGCGGCCGTGATGTGTGCGGCAAGGCGAAGACGGGTTCCGGCAAGACCCTCGCCTTCGGCCTGCCGCTCCTCGCGATGGCGGGTGGCGCCGAGGCGAACCACCCCCACGCTGTGGTGCTCGTGCCGACACGCGAGCTCGCGCTGCAGGTGTCTGAGGTGCTGTCGCCTCTCGGCGACGCCATCGGCTGTCGCGTCGTCGCCGTCTACGGCGGCGCGTCGATGGAGCGCCAGCGGACCGCCCTCTCGAACGGCGCGGATGTGCTCGTCGCGACGCCGGGCCGGCTGATCGACTTCATCGACAACGGTGCCGTGCGTCTCGACGACGTACGTGCCGTCGTACTCGACGAGGCCGATCGCATGGCCGACATGGGCTTCCTGCCCCAGGTTGAGTGGCTTCTTCGCCGCATCACATCGCCGCATCAGACCTTGCTGTTCTCGGCAACGCTCGATGGTGCCGTGGATCATGTGGTGCGCCGGCATCTAAAGGATCCCGTCTTCCACGAGGTCGTGTCCACGACGGTGACCGTGGACGAGATGTCGCACCGCTTCGTGCTCGTGCACCAGCTCGACAAGGTGAAGGTCGCGGCTGCGATCACGCGCAACAACGGACGGTCGCTCGTCTTCGTGCGCACCAAGCGCGGAGCGGACCGGCTCGTCGAGCAGCTGGAGCGGGAGGGCGTGGACGCTGCAGCGATCCACGGCGATCTGCGTCAGCAGATCCGCGAGAAATCCCTCGCGGCGTTCACCGCGGGCACGCTCCCGGTGCTGGTGGCCACCGATGTCGCGGCTCGGGGCATCCACGTCGACGACATCGACGTCGTGGTCCACTACGACCCTCCGGAGGACGCGAAGACCTACCTCCACCGCTCCGGGCGCACGGCGCGGGCGGGCGAGTCGGGCCTGGTCGTCACGCTCGTGCTCTGGGACCAGGAGCTCGAGGTGCGCCGCATGCAACGGCGCCTCGGCCTCGACCTCCCCATCGTCGAGATGCTGTCGAACGACCCCCGCCTCTCCGACCTCGCCGAATGGGATCCTGCGGACGCGCCCGCCCCAGGTGCGGCTCGTCGCGTCGCTCGATAGCGGTACGTTCGGCGGCGTGCCGGTCGCCGTCGCCATCGAAGGCCTCGTCAAGGACTACTCGGGCCCTCCGGCCGTGCGGGCCGTCGACGGCATCGACCTCGCGGTGAGCGAGGGTGAGATCTTCGGCTTGCTCGGGCCGAACGGCGCCGGCAAGACCACGACCGTCGGGATGTGCACGACGCGTGTGATCCCGACTCGAGGTCGGGTGAAGGTCGCGGGCATCGACGTGGTCGCCGACCCTCCGGCAGTGCGACGCAGGATCGGGGTCGTCACGCAGTTCAACACACTCGACCGCTCGTGCACCGTGGTCGAGAACCTCGTGTACCACTGCCGATACTTCGGATGGAGCGCTCGCGCCGCAAAGGTGCGGGCCTACGAGCTGCTCGAGCAGTTCCAGCTCGCCGACCGCGCGAAGGCCACCCCGCTCGCTCTGTCGGGCGGCATGGCGCAACGGCTGCAGGTCGCGCGGGCGATCGCTCATCGGCCCGAGGTGCTCTTCCTCGACGAGCCGACGGCGGGCCTCGATCCGCAGAGTCGGCTCGCGTTGTGGGAGGCGATCGGCGAGCTCCATCGCGGGGGGGCCACGATCGTGCTCACCACGCACTACATGGAGGAGGCCGACCTCTTGTCCGCGCGCCTGGCGATCGTCGACCACGGCAAGGTGCTCGTGTGCGACACGCCCGACGCGCTGAAGCGGTCCGTGGGCGCGGAGACGATGGTGAAGGTGCATCTCGACGGCGACGTCGACGAGGCGTCGCTCGCGCTGTCACGGCTCGACGGGGTCGCTCGGGTGGAGCACACCGACACCGGTGTGACCTTGTACGCGCGCGGCACGGACGGATTGCTGCCACGCGTCGCCGCAGTCGCCCAGCCCTACGGGCTGCGCGACCTCTCCGCCACCGAGCCGACGCTCGAGACCGTGTTCATCAACCTCACAGGGAGGGAGCTGCGTGACTGACACCGCCGTCGTCGGCCCGCCTGCGATCGAGGCATCTCCCGCGCGGGGCTACGCGGCGTCATTCTGGGGACTCATGGTCCGCGACGCCGCTGTGCTGCGTCGTCAGTTCTGGATGTTCTTCTCCCGGACGGTCATGCAGCCCTTCCTGACTGCCTTTGTCTTCGCGTACGTGTTCCCTCGCATCGGCCAAGGCTTCGGCGGGAACGCGGGACGCGTCGCCGGCTACGGCACGATCCTCCTGCCGGGGCTCATCGCGTTCGCGATCATGTTCCAGGGTGTGTCCGCGGTCGCGCTGCCCCTCGTCAACGAGTTCAACGTGAGCCGGGAGATCGAGGACCGCGCGATGGCCCCGTTGCCAACGAGCCTCGTCGCGGTCCAGAAGATCGCGTTCGGCGCGATCCAGGCGTTGATCGCCGCGCTCGTGGTCTTCCCGTGCGTCTGGCTCGTCGCGCGTGACGTCACGTCGCTGCACGTCGACAGCTGGTTCGAGCTGGCGGTCGTCCTCACCCTGGCCTGCCTGGCGTCCGCCTCTCTCGGCCTGTTGCTCGGCACCGTGTTCGCGCCTCAGACCGTCCCGTTGATCTTCTCGCTGATCGTGATCCCGGTCATGTTCCTCGGCTGCACCTACTACCCGTGGAAGGCGCTCGAGGCCATCCGGTGGCTCCAGATCCTCGTGCTGATCAACCCGCTCGTGTACGTGAGCGAAGGACTCCGGGGCGCGCTGACTCCACAGGTGCCGCACATGTCGGCCTGGGTCACGTTCGGCGCGCTCACGGTTGCGACGCTTGTGCTCGGGATCACCGGCACTCGTTCGTTCCGCCGGCGCCTCCTGTCCTAACTTCTCGGGATGACCGAGTGGAACTTCGCCGACGTCTACGAGGAGATCGCGGCGGCCGTGCCCGATGCCCCCTGCCAGGTCAACGGTGACCGGGTCACGACGTGGGGTGACTTCGATCGCCGGGCGAACGCGTTCGCCGCCGACCTCATCGATGCCGGACTCACCCAGCAGTCGAAGATGGCGGCGTACCTCTACAACGGCGTGGAGTACCTCGAGACGTACATCGGGGCGTTCAAGGGCGGGTTCGCCCCGGTCAACACCAACTATCGCTACGGTCCCGAGGAGATCGTCTACCTCTTCGACAACGCCGATGCCGAGGCGGTGGTCTTCCATGCCAGCTTCACGCCTCTGCTCGAAGGCATTCGGGGTCGACTGCCCAAGGTGCGACGCTGGTACGTCGTTCCCGACGAGACGGGCAGCGGTCCCGATTGGGCGGTGGACTACGAGTCGGTTGTCGCCAAGGGCGTCGGATCGGGTCGTCGGGTCGTGGGGCCGCAGCGGGAAGGACTTGCTGCTCCTTTACACGGGCGGCACGACCGGCATGCCGAAGGGCGTCATGTGGCAGCAGGACGACCTCTTCAACGTGCTCGGCGCCGGCGGACAGCCGTTGCTCGGCCTCGCGCCGATCGCGTCGCCGGAGGACGCTGGGGAGCGACTGCGCGCGAGCGTGAGCGCGGGGGCGCCGCTGCCGGTGACGATGTCTGCCTGCCCACTGATGCATGGCACCGGGCAGTTCTCCTCTCTCATCACGATGAACCTCGGCGGCTCGGTCGTGACGCTGCCCGATCGCAAGTTCGACGCCGCCGAGCTGTGGCGGACGTGCGAGGTGCGGGGGGTCAACTCGCTGGTCATCGTGGGCGACGCGTTCGCTCGGCCGATGGTCCAGGCGCTCGAGGCGAACCCCGGCAAGTGGGATCTCTCGTCGCTCGCGCTCATCAGCTCGTCGGGCGTCATGTGGAGCCACGAGGTGAAGGAGCGGCTGCTCGAGCACATCCCCGCCGTGATGCTCTTCGACTCGTTCGGGTCGAGCGAGGCCGTCGGGATGGGTGCGTCGCTGTCGACGAAGGGTTCCGCCAGCGAGACCGCTGCGTTCATGCTCGGTGAGCGGGTCGCGGTGTTCACCGAGGATGGGCGGCGGGTCGAGCCGGGCGGCGACGAGCGGGGCATGGTCGCGGTGAGCGGCTTCCTCCCCGCCGGCTACTACAAGGACGAAGCCAAGTCGGACGCGACATTCCGCGAGTTCGAAGGCAAGCGCTGGTCGATCCCCGGTGACTGGGCGCAGGTGAACCCGGACGGCACGCTGCACCTGCTCGGCCGCGGGTCGGTGTGCATCAACACGGGCGGCGAGAAGGTCTTCCCCGAAGAGGTGGAGGAGGTGCTCAAGCTGCACCCGTCGGTGCGCGACGCGGTGTGCGTGGGCATCCCCGATGAGCGGTTCGGCGAGACGATCTGCGCGGTGGTCGAGCCTGCAGGTGCGGCTGGCGACGTCGACGCCGACTCGGTGATCGCTCACGTGAAGGGCTCGCTCGCCGCGTACAAGGCTCCCCGCAAGGTCGTCGTCGTCGAGACGATCGGACGCAGCCCCGCGGGCAAGGTCGACTACAAGGGCTTGAAGGCGCTCGCAGCCGAACGACTGGGGAACTAGCTCGTGCGCGGCGACGACCTCAGGGCGCGCCTCGCAACGGGCGAACCGGTCCTGATGCCGGGTGTGTGGGACGCACTCTCGGTGCGCCTCGCCGCCGAGGCCGGCTTCGACACCGTCTTCCTCTCCGGCTACTGCGTGTCGGGCACTCAGCTCGGCCTGCCCGACTTCGGCTATCTCACTCAAGGCGAGATGGCCGAGGTCGCGCGACGAGTGTGCAGCGCGTCGCCATCGACGATGGTCGTGGTCGACGGCGACACCGGCTACGGCAACCCGCTCAACGTGATCCGCACCGTCGAGCTCTGGGAGGCCGCGGGCGCGACGGGCATCTTCCTCGAAGACCAGGTGTGGCCGAAGCGATGCGGGCACATGGCGGGCAAGCAGGTCGTGCCTCGGGAAGAGTGGCTCGCGAAGCTGCGCGCCGCGGTCGAGCACCGCACGCACCTCCACGTGACCGCGCGCACCGACGCGCGCGCCGCGGTCGGGCTCGACGAGGCGATCGCGCGAGCCCAGGCGGCTGTCGACGTCGGAGTCGACGCCGTCTTCGTCGAGGCGCCCGAGTCGATCGACGAGCTCGAGGCGATCGCCGCGACGCTGCCCGGTGTCGTGCGTGTCGCCAACATGGTCGAGACCGGCAAGACGCCGCTGCTCACCCCCGCCGAGCTCCACGAGCTCGGCTTCGACCTCATCGTCTCGCCGCTCTCGGGCCTTTTCTCGGCCACGAAGGCGTTGCGCGACTCGCTCGCGCTGCTGCGGGAGAAGGGCACGCTGCGTGACGACCTCGACCGGCTCGTCGACTTCGACGACTTCGGCGCCGTCGTCGACCTCCCGGGCCACTTCGCCCTCGACGAGAAGTACCGGGCCTGAAACCTTGGCCCACCCGCCTGGCCGCCGATAGTCTTTGCGGACTGCATCAGGAGTGGCCCTGCCTTTGGGCGGAGGGTCCGGCAACCTGGGACGGACAACCCAAGGTGCCATCCGCAGCTTGCTGTGGGATGTGGCCGATCCGGTGAGAGCCGGCGGCAACGAAATGTCCGGGCTCACGCCTGATGCGCATGACGACCACGCGCGCCGGGAGGTGAGAGATGACAGACGGGG
This sequence comes from uncultured Acidimicrobiales bacterium, assembly GCA_963708175.1. Classification (GTDB taxonomy): domain Bacteria; phylum Actinomycetota; class Acidimicrobiia; order Acidimicrobiales; family DATKAS01; genus DATKAS01. The sequence continues at coordinate 276,765 of CAVPSD010000017.1, read as the reverse complement.
GACCGCTCAGCCTGCCGCCGCTGCCTGCGTCGGGCGCGTGGCGTCCGGGTGACCCGGTCGGTCGCCGGCAGTTCTTCACCCTCCCCACCGATCGTCCGCTTCTCGCTCGAGGGCGGCGGCTCGCTCGACGAGATCGTCGTGGCCTACGAGACGTGGGGCTCGCTCGACGACGACGCGTCCAACGCGATCCTGATCTGCCACGCGTGGACGGGCGACAGCCACGTCACCGGGCCCGTGATGCCGCGGCCATGTCGCGCCCGGCTGGTGGGAGGGCATGGTCGGTCCCGGGCTGCCCATCGACACCGAGCGCTTCTTCGTGGTCTGCCCGAACATGCTCGGCGGGTGTCAGGGCTCGACCGGCCCGTCGTCGCATCGAGCCGGCGACCGGTCGTCCGTACGGCTCGCGGTTTCCCGACGGTCACGATCCGCGACATGGTGCGGGTGCAGCACGCGCCTCGCCGCCACCTCGGGATCGACCAGTGGCTGTCGCGTGATCGGCGGATCGATGGGTGGCATGCAGGTGCTCGAGTGGGGCGTCACCTATCCGGCGAGCGTGCGCTCGCTGCTTCCCATCGCCGCGTGCGCGCAGGCGACAGCGCAGCAGATCGCGCTCGGGAGCGTCGGCCGCCGCGCGATCCGCCTCGACCCGAAGTGGCGGGGCGGCGACTACTACGACGCGGCGCCGGGCGACGGCCCGCACGAAGGGCCTCGCGGTCGCGCGCACAGCTCGCGCAGATCACGTTCCGCTCCGACGACGTGTTCACCGATCGCTTCGGTCGAGAGATGGCCGACGTGCAAGCACGGCTTCTCGCTGTGGCAGCGGTTCGAGGTCGAGCGCTACCTCGACTACCACGGCGACAAGCTCGTCCGCCGCTTCGACGCGAACTCCTACCTCGTGATCGGCAAGGCGATGGACCTGCAGGACATCGGTCGCGGGCCGCGGCGGCCTCGAGGCGGCGATGGAGCGCATCCGGGTGCCGGTGCGCACGATCGGCATCCGCTCGGACGTGCTGTACCCGACCTACCAGCAGAAGCAGATCCGAGACGTGCTGCTCTCGACCGGCGGGCGCGCCGAGTACGTCGAGATCGACAGCGACCACGGCCACGACTCGTTCCTGATCGACCTCGACCAGGTGGGCGAGCCGGTGACGAGCTTCCTCGACGACATGCAGAAGGAGCAGTCGCAGTGACCGCCGAAGACCAGCCCGCTGCGGCCCGACACGATCGCGATCCGGGCGGGCCGCGACGACGCCAACACGTCGCTCGGCGCCGACGCTGTGGGCGACGAGCGCGTTCGTGACACCGAGCCTCGACGACGCGCGCCGGATGTCGACGGTGCCGCGCTCCGAGCGCTTCTACTCGCCGCTACTCGAACCCGACGGTGAAGTCGTTCGAGGACGCCGTCGCCGCGCTCGAAGGCGCGGAGGCCGCACTCGCCTTCTCGTCCGGGCATGGGTGCGGTCGCCACGACGATCATGGCGCTGTGCTCGACCGGCGACCACATCGTCGCCCAGCGCCACATCTACTCGGGCACGCAGCTGTTCCTGCAGGGCGCGTGTCCGCGCTTCGGCATCGACGTCACGTTCGTCGACGGCACCGCGCCGGGCGCGTTCGAGGCGGCGGTGATCCCCGGGCGCACGATGCTCGTCGTGACCGAGTCGCCGGCGAACCCGCAGATGGCGCTGGTCGACCTCGACGAGATCGGCGCGATCAAGGGGCCGATCACGCGTCGTCGACTCGACGTTCGCGACGCCGATCGGCCAGCGCCCGCTCGAGCACGGCGTCGACCTCGTGCTGCACTCGGCGACCAAGGGCATCGCCGGGCACAACGACGCGACGCTCGGCGTCGTCGCGGGGTCGAAGGACCTGCTCGACTCGATCTGGGCGCTACTCGGTGCTGCACGGCGCGTGCGCGTCGCCGTTCGACGCGCATGAACGGCCTGCGGGGCATCCGCACGCTGCCGGTGCGCTTCGCCCGCCAGAGCGACACCGCGCTCCGGCTGGCCGGGATGGCTCGAGACGCACCCGGCGTGTCGTACGTGCGCTACCCGGGCCTCGACTCGCACCCGCAGCGCGAGCTCGCGAAGCGGCAGATGACGTCGGGCGGCTCGATGTTCGCCGTCGAGCTGGCCGGCGGGCTCGAGGCCGGCCGCAAGTTCGTCGAGGGCGTGCAGCTCGCGCAGCTCGCGTCCACGCTCGGTGGCCCCGAGACGCTCGTGACCCATCCCGCGTCGTCGACCCACGTCGGGCTCACGCAGGAGCGAGAAGCTCGAGCGGGCATCACCGACGGGCTCGTCCGCGTGTCGGTCGGCCTCGAGCACCCGGACGACCTGCTCGCCGACTTCGCGCAAGCCCTCGCCTCCCTCGGCTGAGTGCCGGGAGCCGATGGGGAGAGGCGGCAGCTACTTCACGAGGGCGCCGAGGCGCTCGTCCGCGGGGGAGTTGCGGGCGACCGCGACTGCCACGTACGTGCTGCCCTCGCCGGCGACGTACACGGTGGTCTTTCGGGGCGGGTTCGGACTACGAGCGATGATCGGGAGCGGCTCGCCGTAGGGGCTGACCTTCGCAAACGGCCCGGCGATCACCAGCACTCGGTCGTCGATGAGCTCACCCCGCCCGCGTTGCCACTTCATCTGCCGGAGGCTGTCACCAGCGGTCAGCTTGCTGTCTGGCCCGAACGGGATGTCCCTGTACTTGACGTCGAAGTGCTCACCGTCGGGCGACGATCGCAGGTCGGGCTCGGCGACCTTCGCCAGCCAGAAGAGGCCGACGACGATCGCGAACGAGACGATCCACCAGAAGATGTTCACGCGTGTCCAGCATCGCACTGTCCCGTCGCGCATCGGGGGCCGCGATGATGAGCGAGCCATGCCCGAGATGCTCGAGATCGAGTTCTACCGCCGCGCGGCCGAGCGGGTCGTCGGCCGCCGCATCGCCAAGGTCGACGCGCCCGACGACTGGTACCTGAAGGAGGGGCTCACCCGGGCGGGGTTGCGTCGAGCCGTCGAGGGTCGGGTGCTCAGCGGCGTGAGGCGTCGGGGCAAGCTCCTGCTGGTCGACACCGACGATGGCGGCCCCACGATCGGGCTGCGTTTCGGCATGACCGGACGGCTGCTCGTCGACGGCGTGCCCGGCATGGACCACCTCGAGTACGGCAGCGATCGGGAGGAGCCCTCCTGGGATCGCCTCGTGCTGCGCTTCGCCGAGGGTGGCGAGCTGCGCATCCGAGACCCGCGCCGCCTCGGCGGCGTCCTCCTGGACCCCGAGGAAGATCGGCTCGGCCCCGACGCGCTGGGCGTCTCCGCGGCCCAGCTGCGGGACCTGCTCTCGACCGAGCAAGGCGCCGGTCAAGGCGCGCCTGCATGAACCAAGCCGTCATCTCGGGCATCGGCAACCTCCTCGTCGACGAAGCGCTGTGGCGGGCCGGCATCGACCCGGCGCGTGAGTCCCGGTCGCTGACTCCGAACGAGCTGCGTCGCCTCCACACCCACCTGCGCGCGACCCTCATCGAGCTCGGTGAGCGCGGCGGCTCGCACACTGGCGACCTCCAGGAGGAGCGGCGCCGTGACGGCGTCTGCCCGAGGGACGGCACGCCGTTGCTCAGGCGAACAGTGGGCGGTCGCACCACGTACTCGTGCCCACTCCATCAGGTCTGAGCCGATCCGCGCTTCGTTAGCATCGCCGCCGTGTCGGCCGAGGAGACCGTGCGACTGATCGTGCTCGCGCTCGCGGCGATCGTCCTCCTCATCCTCCTCATCACCGTCCGGTACTGGCGCTGGACCAAGCCGATCCACCCCGCGCTGGAGAAGCTCGACGCCATGAAGATCAAGCGGCGACGCTAGGTACCGTTGGACCATGGCCGATTCGTTGGACGTCGATGCGATGCTGCAGCGATTCCGTGATCGCGCGGCGGCCGTGCGCCAGCGGCCGCTGCCACCGGTCGCTGGGGCCGAGCGTCAGCACTTCATCGCGCAGGCGCAGATCGACTACCAGGACTTCGCCATCGTCGGCGACGCCGAAGCCACGATCGACGACGGCATCTTGGTGCTGAGAGTCGATCTTCGACCGCCCGACAGTCGCGGCGAGGCGGGCAAGCCCTGACCACGTCGGCTCCCGCGTCCACGGGCGCAGCGAACGTCGAAGATCATCCCTGGCTCCCGATCGCGGGCGTTGCGCTCGCGGTTGTCTGCTGGGGACTCGGGGGCGTTGCGGTCAAGTCGATCGATGCCTCAGCCGTCACGATCGCGTTCTGGCGCATGTGGATCGCCGCGCCCACGATGTTGTTGCTCCTCTACGCGACGGGTGGGCGCATCAGCGTCACGGGGCTCAGGCGATCGCTGTTCGGCGGCCTGCTCTTCGCGGGGCAGATCGGCCTGTTCTTCGAGGCAGTGCAGCGAACGAGCGTCGTGAACGCTCAGCTCATCAGCGCGATGCAACCCGCGCTCGTACTACTCGTCGCCGGCAAGCTCTTCGGGGAGAAGGTCACCCGCCACGACATCGGGTGGACCGTGGTCGCCTTCGCGGGAGTCGCGGTCGTGCTTCTCGCGTCCTCGGGCCAGCCCGAGGTCAGCCCGGTCGGCAACCTCCTCGCATTCGCCAACCTCTTCCTCTGGACGATCTACTTCCTCGAGGTGAAGCGCGTCCGGGAGGAGGGAATGGGCGCCATCGAGTACATGGCCGGCGTGATGGTGATCGCGGCGGTCCTGTTCACGCCTTACGCGCTCCTCACCTCGGATGACCTCGGGGCGATCCACGGCACCGGTTGGCTGTGGATCCTGTTCATCGTCCTCGTGCCGGGCGCCGGAGGCCATGTCGTGATGGGGTGGGCGCACAAGTACGTCGACGTGAAGATCTCGTCGCTCATGACCCTCGGGGTGCCGGTCGTCTCCGCGGTCGCGGCGTGGTGGTGGCTGGGTGAGGGGATGTCAGTCGGCCAGCTCATCGGCGGCGCGATCGTGCTCGCCGCCCTCTCGGTGATCGTCGTCCGACATCGCAACCTGGACCAGGCGGAAGACGTCCCCGAGCCGATCTGACAGGCTTGCAACCGACTCGAGGAGCCCGCCATGCAGAGACTCTCCGGATTCGACGCCAGCTTCCTCTATCTCGAGACGCCGTCTGCGTACATGCACGTCGCCGGGCTGATGATCCTGGACCCGGGGACCGCGCCGGTGTCGTGGGCGTTCGACGAGGTGCGCGACATGTACGCGGCGCGGCTGCATCTCGCGCCGCCGTTCCGGCGTCGCCTGGTGGAGGTGCCATTGGGGATCCACCACCCCGTGTGGATCGAAGACCCGGACTTCGACCTCGACTTCCATCTCCACCACATCGCGGTGCCGCCGCCCGGTGGACCGCGCCAGCTCGCGACGCTGGCGGAGGAGATCGTGGCCCGCCCGCTCGACCGGCGAAAGCCCCTGTGGGAGTCGTGGATCATCGAGGGCCTCGAGCACGGCTACATCGCGGTGCTGACCAAGACGCACCACGCCGCTATCGACGGCGTGTCCGGCAACGAGATGACGCTCGCGATGCTCGACACCGAACCCGAGGGTCGCGACGTCGGGACGGACACGTGGGCGCCCGAGCACGTGCCGAATGACTTCGAGCTCATGGGCTACGCGCTGCGGTCGTTGTCGAAGCAGCCCGTGAAGTTCGTGAGCTCGATCGGTCACACCGGTTCGGCCTTCTTCAACGTCAGTCGGCGGAACCGCCAGCCGGACATCGTGCCTCCGCCGGCGCCGTTCACGGCGCCGCGGGCGTCGTGGAACCACGCGCTCTCGGCGCACCGCGCATACGCGATGACATCGCTCTCACTCGACGACGCGAAGGCGGTCAAGAACGCGTTCGGGACCACGCTGAACGACGTCGTGATGGCGATGTGCGCGAGTGCGCTGCGTTCGTACATCGACGGGCGCGGCGAGAAGCTCGATCAGGATCTGGTCGCCATGGTGCCGATGTCAGTGCGCACCGGGGACGAGGAGAACGCGGTAGGCAACCGCGTCGCGGTGATGCTGGCGTCGCTCGCGACGATGATCGACGACCCCGTCGAGCGGCTCCTCGCGATCAGCGCCGGCATGCGCCAGGCGAAGGAGCAGCAGAACGCGATCGGCGCGACGACCCTGCAGGACTGGGCCGAGTTCGCGGCTCCGGCTGTGCTCGGCCACGCGGTGCGCGCCTACGCGCGACTACAGGCTCGCGGATCACCACCGACCGATCTTCAACCTCACGATCTCCAACGTGCCCGGTCCGGGGTTCCCGCTGTACTCGGCCGGCGCGCGCATGGTCGCGGACTACCCGATGGGCCCGATCAACGACGGTGCTGGGCTCAACATCACGGTGACCAGCTACATGAACCAGCTCGACTTCGGCGTCGTGACGTGCCGTGAGCTGCTTCCCGACGCGTGGGCGATCGCGGATGGTCTCGGAGAGGCGCTCGACGAGCTGCGCAAGCGGGCCGACTCGAGCGCGCCGAAGAAGAAGGCAAGACCCAGGTCGCTCGCAAGGTGATCAAGGCCGCGGGCAAGGGGGCGGTCGTGTGCGGCCATTCGTATGGAGGGATGGTCATCTCCAAGGCGGCAAGCGGGCTCCCGGTCGGCCGCGTCGTCTACCTCACCGCGTTCATGACCGAGCAGGACGAGGACTCCTCCGAGCACATGCGCGCCAACCCGTCGACGCTGATGACCGCGACCCGCGTCGAGGACGGCGTGCTCCGGCTCGATCCGACGCTGCTGCACGCCGCGCTCTACGGCGACAGCGATCCTTCAGTCGTGCCCGACATCGAGCCTCTCTTGCGGCCGATGCCCCTCGGCGACACGTGGATGGTCGACATCGAGCCGGCGTGGAAGCAGGCCCCGTCGACGTTCGTCGTGTGCACGAACGATCAGGCCATCGCCGAGGGCGCACAGCGCGCGATGGCGGTGCACGCCGACGAGGTGGTCGAGTGGGAAGCCGACCACTCGCCCTTCTTGACTCGTCCGGGAGACGTCGCCGACCTCCTCGCCAAGGACGTCTGACGACGGCGCGTCAGCCGAGGTGCTGGCGAAGGCGTTCGAGGCGCCGGTCCCACTGCGCTCCCGCGCGCATCATCCACGCGATCGCGTCGCTCAACGGCTCAGGCCGGATCGCGTACTTGACCTCACGACCCTCGCGCGCCGAGTCGACGAGCCCCGCATCACTGAGCGACTGCAGGTGCTTCACCACCGCTTGGCGCGAGATGGGGAGGTCACGCGCGAGCGCGGTCGCGGTCTCCGGCCCTCCGGCGACAAGACGCTCGACCATGTGGCGGCGCGTCGGGTCGGCGAGCGCGCCGAACACCTCGTCGAGACCGAACCCCCTGTCGAGACGGTCGGGCATGGAGGATTGAAGGATCAGTGGACGAGCGCGGCGGCTGACACCCTGAGCCACAGGGTGTCGAGGCGGGCCTCCCAGTACGAGGCCTTCGCGATGCTCGCCTGAACGGTCGTGCGCTCGAGCGGCGTCTCCGTGACGACGAGGCGCGTGCCGGTCTCGGTGGGGCAGAGCTCGAACGTCACCTCCGAGACCGTGCCGTCGGTGCCAGAGCCCTCTGACGGCCACCAGCGGAACGAGAGGCGCCGCTCGACGTCGACGTCGCCGATGAGCGTGTGTCGAAGCGTTCCCTCGTCGTCGATGACGGTGCCGTTGCTGCCGGGCCGCATCTCGAGGTCAACCGGCCCACCGAGCCAGCTGCTCAGCTCCTCGGGGTCGGTCAGCGCTTGCCACACGCGGGCGAGGTCTGCGTCGAGGTCGATCTGGCGCCGGATCTCCATCGTGGGCCTCCCGGGTTGTGCAACCTCTAGGTTGCGCTCGGCTATGGTGCAACCCTTGGGTTGCACGTAAGATGTGCAACGAACCGGTTGCAGCATATCTCGACGAGGAGGACTCGTGTGCTCGTTCCCACCGTCATCGAACAGACGCAACCGAGGGGAGCGGGCCTTCGACCTCTACTCCCGCCTGCTCGTCCGAGCGGATCGTGTTCCTCGGGACCGCGATCGACGACACCGTCGCCAACCTCGTGATCGCGCAGCTCCTCCACCTCGAGAGCCGACAGCCCGATCAGGACGTCGTCGCTCTACATCAACTCACCCGGCGGCGACATGACGGCGCTGTTCGCCATCTACGACACGATGCAGTTCCTCCGGCCCGATGTCGCGACGATCTGCGTCGGTCAGGCCGCGTCGGCGGCGGCGGTGCTGCTCGCCGCGGGAGCGCCCGGCAAGCGAGCCGTGCTGCCGAACTCGCGGGTGCTGATCCACCAGCCGCACGGCGGCGTGCAGGGCCAGTCGACGGACCTCGAGCTCGCGGTCGCGGAGATGGTCGAGATGCGTCGCCGCATGGTGTCGATCCTCGCGTCGACGACGGGTCAGAGCGAGGAGCGGATCATGGCCGACATCGACCGCGACTACATCCTGCGCGGCGCTGATGCGGTCGCATACGGCCTCGTCGACCACGTGATCGAGCGTCGGGGCATCATCGGCGCCGTGGAGGTCGTGGCGTAGGTCTCATCGGGACCTTCGACTCTGGGGATCGGGGCGGGCTCGGCTGAGAGTGGGACGGACAGTCGAGTGAACCGAGGCCAGCCATGGCGACCGCGTCCGACCAAGGTCTGAACGGCGAGCGTGGGAGTGGGAGCGGTGCTGGATGGGTGGCCGCGGCGGCCGTCGCGATCGCCGCGCTGATCTTCTCGCTGATCGGGCTCTTCACGCCGTCGTCGAGCGGTGAGACAGGGTCGGCGAGCCCGACCACCGCCGCCACTGGGGGGCCACCGCAGCAGTTCGAAGTCGAGCTCGGTGACCTGTATGTGAAGCCCAACATGCTCGAAGTCGAGGCCGGCCGGCCCGTAGTGCTCGTCGTCACGAACTCCGCCTCGGCCGCGATGGAGCACGACCTGATGTTGGACGGGACGAAGGGCACAGAGTTGCTCCCCCCCGGTGAATCACAGACAGTCGACATCGGCGTCGTCACCGACGGTCAGCAGGCCTGGTGCACCGTGCCCGGTCACAAGGCTGCGGGGATGGTGCTCACGTTCATGGTGAAGGGCGCCGCCACGACCGACACGACCGTCGCGGGCGGATCGACGAGCGGCGACGCCGCGGGCGCGACGATCGATCCTCAGGCGACGCCTGCCGCCGATTGGAAGCCGTTCGATCCGGCGTTGCAGCCCGCGCCCTCAGGGACCGAGCACACGCTCACGCTGCACGCGACCGAGACTGTCGTCGAGGTCGCTCCCGGCGTCACGCAGGAGATGTGGACGTTCAACGACCAGGTGCCCGGCCCGATCCTGCGCGGCAAGGTCGGCGACCTGTTCACGGTGACCCTCGTCAACGACGGGAAGATGGGGCACTCGATCGACTTCCACGCGAGCCGCGTCGCCTGGGACGACGAGATGCGCACGATCGAACCCGGCGAGTCGCTCGTGTACCAGTACAAGGCCGAGTACGCAGGCATCTACATGTACCACTGCGGCACGGCACCGGCCTTGCACCACATCGGCAACGGGATGTACGGCGCGATCATCATCGACCCTCCTGATCTCGCGCCCGTCGATCACGAGTACGTGCTCGTGCAATCCGAGCTGTACCTCGGCCCCGAAGGTCAACCCGGGCGATCTCACCAAGATGCAGAACGACGCCTGGGACGCGGTCGTCTTCAACGGCTACTGGAACCAGTACAAGTTCGCGCCGATCCGGGTCGAGGCGAACCAGCGCATCCGTGTGTGGGTGCTCGACGCGGGCCCGTCCGAGAACTCGTCCTTTCACATCGTCGGCACGATCTTCGACACCGTGTACTTCGAAGGGCGGTACGAGCTGCGTCCAGACGCATCCCACGGCGGCTCGCAGGCACTCGCCCTCCAGCCGGCCCAGGGCGGGTTCGTCGAGTTCAGCCTGGCTGAGGACGGCCTCTACCCGATCGTCACCCACAAGTTCTCGAACGTGGGCAAGGGCGCGCTCGGCCTGTTCCAGGCGGGCGAGGTCGAGAACGCCTCAGCCGGCGGCCATTGATCGTCAGTTGATCGCGTTCGTCGCAAAGAGCACGAGGACGACTGCGCCCAGGACTATGCGGTACACGATGAAGATCGCGAGCGACTGCCGGCTCAGGTAGCGCAGCAGGAACGAGATCGACCAGTAGCCGACGACGAACGCGAGGACCGTCGCGATGATCGTCGGCCCGACGCCGGCGCCGCCAGGGTCACCGATCTTGCGGGCCTCGAACAGCCCGCTGAGGACGACCGCCGGCACTGATAGCAGGAACGAGTAGCGCGCCGCCGACACCCGGTCGAAGTTCACGAACAACCCGGCACCGATCGTGGAGCCGGAACGCGAGAAGCCCGGGATGAGGGCGAGCGTCTGGGCGACGCCGATCACTGCCGCGTCGGTCGCGTTGATCTCGGCAAGTGCACGGCGTCGCTTCCCCACGATCTCCGCGAGCCACAGGCCGAGCCCACCGACGATGAGCGCGACGCCGATGAGCGCGAGGTTGCGTCCCCCCGTCTCGATCTGGTCGCGCAGCAGGTAGCCCACGATCACGATCGGGATGGTGCCCAGCCCGATGTACCAACCCAGCCGCGCGTTCAGCTCGCCCCGCCTCGACTTGTCCCGCAGCGACGCCAGCCAGGCGCTCGCGATGCTCCACAGGTCGTTCCAGAAGTGGAGGACGACCGCGGCCATCGTCCCGAGCTGGATGACGGCCGTGAACGCTGCGCCCGGATCCTCCCAGCCGAAGAACGCCGGGATGATCCGGAGGTGCGCGGTCGACGAGATCGGCAAGAATTCGGTGAGGCCTTGCACGATTCCGAGCACGATGGCCTGGAACGCGCTCACCGGGGCACGGTAACCGTGGGCGGCACCGACTCTTGGGTACCCGCGGAGGCGTTGCTAGAGTGACGGGCTCACGCGGACGTGGCTCAGCTGGTAGAGCATCACCTTGCCAAGGTGAGGGTCGCGGGTTCGAATCCCGTCGTCCGCTCCAAGTTCCTCCCGCGTTGTTCCGCTACTGCTCAGATGGCGGCAACCTCTGCGTCACTGACGCCGTCCAGACTCGCCCGATGCGACGTCTGCTCGTCACCGCCACCGTCACCGCTCTGCTCATCGGCGTCACCGCCGCCACTGTGCGCGCCGCTGACCAGCCGATCGCCGGGCAGGCGACCCTCGTCGATGCCCGGCCGCTGCCCGCATGGGGCGTCCTTCCGATCCTGAGCGAGGGCGGCTTCTCGGGCCTCTATCCGGTGCCTGGCGTGCCGAACCAGTTCTGGACGGTCAGCGACCGGGGCCCGAACGGCGACACCTTCACCGTGGGCGACACGACAAGACGGCCGTTCTTCTCGCCCGCGTTCACTCCATCGATCTATCGCGTGCAGGTGGACACGAAGAAGGGCGAGATGCGGATCATGGCGCGCACGCCGCTCAAGCTGTTCCCCGGAGTCACCGACCCGGCACGGGCGACCGTCGGTGGGCCCGCCAACCAGATCACCGGTTTCGGCAACACCCCCGCAAACGCGGCGGCGAACGTGCCCGTCTCCGACGAGGTGCCCACGACTGACACCGACAATGACACCGATATCGACGCATCCGACGCCGTTCTGCCGTTCGATCCGTTCGGGCTCGACACCGAAGGGATCGTGTTCGACGTGCACACCCTGACCTTCTGGCTGGTCGACGAGTACCGCCCATCGATCGTGCAGGTGGCGCTCGACGGGACGATCCTGCAACGGCTCACCCCGCAGGGTCAGAACCTGGCCGCCCTGGGCCCCGCGTGGTCAGGCGTCTTCCTCCGCGACATCCTGCCCGCGTCCTACAGCAATCGTCGCGACAACCGTGGGTTCGAAGGCGTCGCCATCAGCCCGAACGGCCGGACGCTCTACGCGATCGTCCAGAATCCGCTGGCGACGAGCTGCACCGGAAACGACCCGATCTCGAATGAGGCATTCCAGAGCAACAACAACCGGTCGGCGACCCGCATCGCTCGGCTCGACATCACGAACCCGTTCAAGCCCACGCTGACCGGCGACTTCATCTACACCCTCGACACCAAGCCAGACGGCACGACGCTGAACAGCGAGCTGCGGATCAGTGACCTGTTCTGGGTGGGCAACGACAAGCTGCTCGTCGACGAGCGCGACGATCATGCCGGCATCGCGGCTCAAGGCGAGACGTCGACGACGCACAAGAACATTTATGAGGTCGACCTGACGAACGCCACGAACCTCATGACGGTCTCGGCGGCGAACCTGCAGTGCCTCGACGCACTCAAGCCGACGGGTGTCGCGGCTCGCGGTGTCATCGCCGGCACGAAGACGTTGAGCCTTGACCTGGGTGCGACGAGCGCGTCCGCCGAGTACCCGATCGGAAAGGCCGAGGGCGTCGTGCGCCGAGCCAATGGCAACTTCGCCGTCGTGGACGACAACGACTTCCAGGTGGGCGCTGCGGCGGGCACCCCGACGCTCTACATCGAGTACGGCACAGGTCGGGCGGCGGGCTCGTGCGCGGTCCCCATCCTTTGCGGATGAGCGTCCATGATCGAGGCTCAGTCGGTTCGCCGGTTCGGGACGACGTGAGCGACGGCGAGGAGTGATTCCACGCAGTCGCGGATCGAGTCGTCGAGCGGCCGGAATGTGATGGGCACCGCGGCCCGGATGCGGTCGTTGCGCAGCTGCAGCCCGCCCCAGATCGAGCGGAACTCGTCCTCCCGCTCCTTCCAACGGTCGGGCGATCGGTCGACGATGGGCCCCGGGTCGTGGTGCAGCTCGGGCAACACGCGGTCGATCGACGCGCAGATGTCCTCGTAGCTGCGCGTGTCGGTGGACATCGCGAGGTAGCGCTCGCCGTTCGCGACCTTGTCGCTCTCGAGCAATCCGATGTGGCACGCCGCGTCGTCACGCACGTCGACGGTCATCCACGGACGGTAGGGGCCGGTGCCCTGGAAGATCTCGCAGCGGCCTTCCACCATCCGCTCGATGAGGTGCTGCCACGGTCCGCCGTCCTTGTGGTGGGGAGACAGGATCGGGCCGACGTTGTCACTCGGGCAGACCGTGATCGCATCCCACCGGCCGCTCTTCGCAGCAGCGTCTGCGAACGCGTGCTGGGCGATGACCTTCCCCATCGAGTAGCCCTGCCCCCGCTCGGGCGTCCGCTTCGGGTTCGACTCGTCGGGCTCGCGGTCCTCGTCGACGATCGGACGCCGGACGAGCTCGGTGATGTCGGCCTCGGAGATGATCGCCGCCAGGCTCGAGGTCACCACGATCCGGCGGACCGATCCCGAGGACTCGACGCTGTTGATGATGTGGTCGCAGGTGTTGCGCACGTAGTCGGGATCGTCGTAAGTGCTGACGTGGGAAACGTGAGCGACGGCGTCGCATCCTCGGAAGATGTCATCGAAGCAGCCCGGCTGGTCGAGGTCCGCGGCGTGGAGCGTCAGACGGCCCGAGGCGTAGGGGTTCATGGCCTTGAGGAACCCGACCCGCGTGTCGTCGTCGACGTTGCGGACACACGCTCGGACTCGGTAGCCGTGATCGAGCGCTTCCTTCACCACATGCCCGCCGACGAATCCCGCGGCGCCGGTCACGACCACCACGCCGCCCTTCTCCAATGTGGTCATCCGGTGAAGCCTTTCACGCGATTCGGCGCGACCCGTCTCTTGGGTGTGACGCGTCCGTGACTGGGACTGGCCTCGCGGCGGGCTTAGCGTTCCGCGATGGCGCTCGAGGACTACATCGTTCAAGAGGTCGCCCTCGACTGTCAGGAGGGCTTGCTGTCTCGCCGGGAAGCGCTTCGCCGCCTCGGCCTCATGGGGATGACCGCGGCAGCAGCCGCGGCGGTGCTCGCGGCGTGCGGTGATGACAGTGATGCTGTGCCGGCGTCGAGCGCGGCCACGCAGAGCACTCCGGGTACCACCACTGCGTCATCCACGTCGGCTGCCGCGTCGACGACAGCCGCGTCCGCCGGTGCCACCGGTGAGGAGATCACGTTCGCCGGTCCGGACGGCGAGCTGATCGGCGTGCTCGCCGAAGCCGACTCACCGCGGGGCGCGGTGCTCGTGATCCACGAGAACCGCGGGCTCACGCCGCACATCCGCTCGATCCCACCGCGCCTCGCGGCGGACGGTTACACCGCGCTCGCGATCGACTTGCTCTCGGAGGAGGGCGGCACGGCGAGCCTCCCGTCGGAGGGCGATGCCACCGCGGCGCTCGGAAACGCGCCGGTGGAGCGAATGATCGCCGACCTGCGCGCCGGGCTCGACGAGCTCGAGAGGCGGGCACCCGACGCGAAGCTCGCGGTGATCGGCTTCTGCTTCGGTGGAGGGATGACGTGGCAGCTGCTTGCCGCCGGGGAACCGCGGGTGAGCGCGGCGGTGCCGTTCTACGGGCCCTTCCCTGCTGGCGCGAGCCTCTCCGGCTCCCCGAACGCGGCCGTGCTCGGTGTCTACGCCGGCAACGACACCCGGGTCAACGGCACGAAGGACGCTGCCGAGGCCGCGCTCACCGCCGCCGGGCTCACGCACGAGCTGCGCGTGTTCGACGGCGTCGACCACGCGTTCTTCAACGACACGGGCGCGCGCTACAACGCCGAGACCGCGGCGCAGGCGTACCAGCAGATGCTCGCCTGGTTCGGCCAGCATCTCGCGACTTGAGCGACGAATCGGGCTCTCTGTTCGTCCGACACGTCGGCGAGGGGCTCGCCGATGGCAGTAGTGCATGTGCGCGCCCGTCGTGGCCGCGGCCGCTCGGGGAGCGCGCCCACAGTCCGCACGCGGTCGCGTTCCCCCTCACGCAATGCGTGAGCGGCATCGACAACGCGCCTCGTCGCTCAGCGCTGTCGGCCTTCTTCACGCGACGAGGGGACGTGGCAACTCGGGTTGCGAGCGCTGAAACGCGTTCGCCGCGCGCATGATCGCCGCTTCACTGCCGGGCTTGCCGATGATCTGCAGACCGACGGGCAGTCCGTCGACGAAGCCGCAGGGAACCGACACCGTGGGCCAACCCAACCAGTTGAACATCTGCGTGTGGCTCGTGTAGTGCGGTGCGGACATGCCATGCGGCCACGCGGCGTTTGGCTCGGTCCACGCCGCGTTCCAGTCGTCGACCGTCCGCGCAACGAGCTGCGAGGTGGGGCTGAGCAGGAGATCGTGATCGCCGAGGACGTTCCGGAACCGCTGCCAATTGCGCTGACGCACGGCAAGCGCTGACTCGAATGCCTCGCTGGACGGCTTCGGCACGTCGAACGGCATCACGATCTCGACCAAGGTCTGCGACGTCGTGAGATACGACGGCCAGAAGTCCTCCCACACCTCGTCGGTCGTCTCGACCGTCGCGCCCAGCCCGCCCAGCGTTACCGCGGCGAGACGCACGTGCTAGATGACCCTTGCGCTCTCCTCCAGTGCGTAAATGCCCGCGTAGCCGAAGTCGTCGGTCCACGCGAAGCGCAGGCCGTCGGTGCGCAACGGCGAGATCGTGTGCTGGACCGATTACTGGGACACCGGGCTCATCGGAAAGATGATGGCGGGTGAGGACACGACGGCGCTGGTCCCCTCCTACTGATGAGCAGCACAGAGATCCGGTCGAGCACCCCCGAGGGCGACCTGCGCGTCGGGGCTCAGCGCCGCGGGTCGTCCCTCACCCCGCGCCCATCTTCACCTCCCATTGACCTGCTGGAAATGTTCACCCGGCACCCTTGGTCCTGTGAACAGGGACCGGAAGGTTCGGCGCCGCATCGCGCTGGTCGCGCACGACAACAAGAAGGCAGACCTACTCGGGTGGGCGCGCTACAACGCGGCCATCCTCGCCAAGCACGACCTGTACGGGACAGGCACGACCGGCCGCCTGGTACACGAAGAGCTCGGCCTCCCGGTGACGCGATTCCAGAGCGGACCGCTGGGCGGCGATCAGCAGCTCGGCGCGCGGATCGCCGAAGGCGAGATCGACGTCGTGCTCTTCTTCTGGGATCCGCTCGAACCGCAGCCGCACGATCCCGACGTGCGAGCGCTGTTGAGGATCGCCGTCGTGTGGAACATCCCGATTGCGTGCAACCGGGCTACTGCCGACTACCTCATCTCCTCGCCGCTGCTGTCGAGCGGCTACGAGCGAGACGTGCCTGAGTACCCGCCCACCGAACCTGTCGCCGAGATCTCGACTAGGTGATTCCCGCTTCGGGTACGGCCTATGACGTGCCGGTGGCCCGAGATGTCGCCAGAGATCGGTCAAGGCGTTCCGATCTGGTCAGGCTCTGTTTACCGGCCGGGTTGATGATCGGCGGCGGACTCATGCAAGGTCCGTCCCGACCATGCTCCATCTGGTCGGACTGTCGGACGACTACATGCCCGATGGCCGCGTGATCACGGAGCTCCTCGCCGAAGCGACGGCCCGTTCGGCAGCGATCGTGCGCTGGGGCGCGGAGCGGGCGGGGCGTGATCCCGCGTCAGCACGCGTGGTGATGCCGGTTGTCGTCGCGCCAGAGCTCACGCCGGAGCTGACCGCCGCGGTCGTAGGAGGGCGGGCCATCACCTATCTGCAAGTACCCGGGTTCGGCGAGCTCATCGTGCGCGCCAATGAGTGGGACGAGTCAGTGCTCGCCGAGCTGCGAGCCCACCCCGCCTTGAAGGCGTTGCATGAAGCCGGCGGTCTCGCCGATCAGGCGTTCACGCTTCAGCAGCTCGGCGAGGTCGCGAAGGTCTTGCCCGAGTCATGGCTCGCAACCGGCGCGGCGCTGGGCACCAACAGCGAATGTGCCGCACGCCTCCGCGACTACCTCGATGCCGGCGCCGACGAGATCGTTCTTCACGGCAACGCGCCACTGGCAATGGAGGGGCTCATCAACGACTTCGCATCTCTGAAGGAGCAGCGATGAGTGATCGGACCGATGTCGTCGTCGTTCCCGACGGCCATGCGGATCTCGTTCGGGTGCCGCGGACCGTCGTCCTCAGCACCCTGAGCGCCAACGGAAGGGGGCGCACCTCCGAGCGCGCAAGAACTCCCTGGTCAGCGGCACGTCAGGATCGGTGGTCGCTGAGGTGGTGGTCGAAGAACGCCAGGATGCGCCGGCGGGCGTCGGTCGCCGACGGTTCGTGGTAGCGGCTGTTGGTTAGCCGGGCCAACCAGACGACGAGGGCGTTGAACTCACTCGGGTCGTGGTCGTTGAGGAAGGAGTGTCCGGCTTCGGGGTACTCCTTCACGTCATGGGGTACCCGGGCTGCGGTCAGCACCTGGTTCAGCTTGGCGGCGGTGCCACGCAGCGATCGGTCTTTGCCGCCGTAGCTGCCGATGATCGGGCAGGCCGAGTCGAGGAAGGTCTCGAACCGTCTGGGGATGCCGCCGTAGTTCGTGCTGGCGACCGCGAAGCCGTGGTCGACCACCAACTGGAGGGCGAAGCCTCCGCCCATGCAGAACCCGATGACGCCGATGCGGCCGGTGCAGTCGTCGCGGCCGGCGAGCCAGGCGCGGGCGGCTTCGATGTCGGCGAAGGTCTGGCCCTGCCCGGCGAGCGCGTCGCGGAAGATCGTGCGGAGGCACATCACCTTGCGTCCCCGGAAGAACAGGTCAGGAGCCACTGCCACATAGCCCGCCGACGCCAGCCAGTCGGCCTGGCTGCGCAGGTCGCGGGTCATGCCCATGACATCGGACAGCACGACCACGCCCGGCCACGGCCCATCGCCTACCGGCACCGCCAGGTAGGCGGGCATGGCCTCGCGGAGGGGGATGTGCACCTCGGTCATCAGGTCTCCTGCCGGTCGCGGCTGACCGTGAGGACGACGTTTCCCGTCTTCTGCTCGGTCTCGACGTACCGGGTCGCGTCGACGACTTGTTCTAGTGCGTAGCGCCGATCGATGAGGGCCCGGTACTCGCCCGCTTCGATGAGGTCCTTGAGGAGGAGGACGTCTTGCTTCGTGTAGCGGGGTAGCGGGAACAGCACCTTCTTGCTCCCGATCCGCGAGGTCCACAGGGCCAGCACGGGGTTCTCCCACCGGGGCCCGAGATCGGTGCTCATGTAGATCCCGCCTTGGTCGAGGGAGCCTTTGCAGCGCCCGAACGAGAGCTTGCCGACCGCGTCGAACACGACGTCGTAGGTCTCAGCTCGCTTGGTGAAGTCTTCCTGGGTGTAGTCGATGACCTTGTCCGCTCCGAGCGATCGCACCGTCTCCACGTTGGGGGTGTTGCACACCGCGGTGACGTCGGCACCGAAGTGCCTGGCCAGCTGCACCGCCGCCGTGCCGATGGACCCCGACGCGCCGTAGATGAGGATCCGCAGACCCTTCCCGACATCTGCCGCGCGCAGGTATGTCAACGCGAGGATCGCCCCATCGCAGACCGCGGCGGCTTCTTCGAACGTCAGCTCGGCCGGCTTCTTGGCAAGCGGGGCGCTCTCGGACATGCAGACAAACTCCGCGTGCGCGCCGAAGTCGTTTGCCCGGACACCGAAGACGGCGTCACCGATGGCGAACTGGGTGACCGTGGCGCCGATTGCTTCGACCTCTCCCGCGAGCTCGGTGCCGAGGATGGGCCGCTTCGGTCGCAGGAGGCCGCTGAAGAAGCGAACGATGAACGGCTCGGCCTTGCGGAACCCGCAGTCGGTGCGGTTGACCGTCGTGGCGTGGATCCTGATGAGCACCTCGTCGTCCTTGGGCGTGGGCCGCTCGACTTCTGCGAGCCGCAGCACATCCGGCGACCCGTACCTCGTGTATACGACTGCTCTCATCGCTTCGGCTCCATTCCTGGGTTCGCTCGGAGTTCCGCTCGGAGTCGAGCTACAGCAAGCTCGCGACGATGAGCAGAAGAGCGGAGCCGCCCAGCAGAACCGGGCAGATCTTGAACCAGATCACTGGCGTCCGAGCGCCCGTGAGAGCGGTGAGCACCGCCAGTGCGCCCAGTAGGCCAGCGGCGGCACGGTAGATCGACACACTGACACCCGCATCCGCCCCGGCGACTGCGGTCGTGATGATCACGATGGCGGCGAGCCCCCACATCGTGAATGCCTCCGCCAGCCATTCCTGCAGGATCACCCGACGGTTGTCGGCGCTCACCGGCTCGAAACCGGCGACGACCTGGCGGGTAGGGACCACGTGCGCCACCCCCCACGCCGCGACGAGGGCCGCCGCCACAGACGCCAAGATCGTCGCCACGCCGCGATCGTCTACCCTCCCGCGAGGTCGATGACAGGGTCATTGGTCACGCGCTGGTACCGGAGCCTGATGTTCACAAACGAGGGCGATGCCCACTGACCCGGTGAACACAGGGCTGATCGACGTCCACCATCACTTCCTGCCGGATGCGTATCGGGACGCGCTCGAGCAGTCGGGCGGCAGCCCACCCGACGGCATCGGCGCGTTGCCGGGCTGGTCGCCGGACGACGCGGTTCGCTTCGTCGACACCATGGGCATCGAGACGGCCTACCTCTCGATCAGCAGCCCCGGCGTGCTGATCGACGGCTCTGACCCCGCGCACGTCGCGCGGCTGGTCAACGACACCGCAGCGCGGCTCATCGCGGATCACCCCGGGCGCTTCGGCGCCTTCGCCGCGCTGCCGCTTCCCGACGTCGACGCCAGCCTCGCCGAGATCGCGCGCTCGCTCGACGACCTACAGCTCGACGGCATCGGGCTCCTGACACACCACGGCGACGTGTACCTCGGCGACCCGCGGCTCGACGAGGTGTTCGACGAGCTCAACCGCCGTGAGGCGACAGTCTTCCTCCATCCGACTTCGTCGCTTTGCTGCGAAGACGCGTTCCTCGGCTACCCCCGGCCGGTGCTCGAGTTCATCTTCGACACCGCGCGCGCCGTGATGAACCTGATCCACTCGGGCACGCTCGACCGCTGCCCCGACATCTCGTGGATCATCCCCCACGGGGGCGGCGCGCTCCCTGCGCTCAGCCAACGGCTCGACGCGGTGCACATGCTCGCGCCGGGCCTGTCGAAGGCACGCGACCTGTCAGCTGCGTATCTGAACCGGTTCCACTACGACCTCGCCGGACCGCGATCCGAGGACGCGCTGCGGGCGCTGCTCGGCATCGCCGATCCGTCCCGGCTGCTGTACGGCAGCGACTGGCCGTTCACCCCGGAGCCGGGCGTCGCCCGCATGCTCACGGAACTTCGAGCCACGACCGTGCTCGGCAACCGACCGCCGGACGAGCTACTCCGTGCGAACGCGCGTCGACTCTTCGGTCAGTAGATCGTCTCGCGCACGCGCTGCGGATATGCAGCGTCGTAGGCGGCGCCGTCGAACTCGCCGTTCGTGATCGTCTCCAGGATCTGACCGCTCGACGGCAGCTCGCTCTGGTCACGATGGAGCGACGGGTCCCAAAGGCGTGAGCGGATCAGCGCCTTCGGGCACTGCGTGTACACGGACTGCGTCGTCACGACGATCACGGTTGCCGGGACCTTGCCTTGCATCGTGAACGACTCGCACAGCTCACGATCGGTCGTCACACGGCCGTGCCGTTGATCCGCAGCGTCGTGCCGATGCCGGGGATCAGGAACAGCAGCGCGATGCGCGGGTCGAGGACGAGGTTGCGGATCGTGTCGAGGCGGTTGTTGCCGCGGCGGTCGGGGAGCATCACCGTGCGCTCGTCGACGACCCGCACGAAGCCGGCAGGGTCACCCCGCGGCGAGCAGTCGAGCCCTCCGGGACCCGACGATGCGACGATCACGAACGGCGATGCCTGCGATGTACTCGCAGTGCAGCGGAGTGAGGTGGTCGACCTCTTTCGTGATCGACGTCGGCACGGGCACGTCGTACAGCGCGTCGAGCTCTTCGAGCGTGCGGATGATCGCCATGGGACAGACGCTACGAGACCTTCCCCCGAACTTCCCGCTCTTTCCCTGCCGGCGGAAGGGCGCGGAGAAGGGGCGCTTCGTACGGTCGCACGGGCAAACACAGCCACGACACAAGGAGGACAGATCCGTGGCCATCTCCGAAACCATCCCGTCGATCACCCACGTCGCCGTGACGGTGACCGATCTCGACCGCAGCGAGGCCTGGTACACCAAGGTGCTCGGCGTCGCTCCGGTCCTCGACGAGGACACCGGACCGTTCCGGCACATCGTGTACCAGGTCGGCAACACGCTGCTCGGGCTGCACGGCTTCCCGGAGCTCGTGAGCCGCGAGCCGTTCAACGAGCGGCGCGTCGGCCTCGACCACATCGCGTTCGGCGTCGCGAACCGCGACGAGCTCGTGCAGTGGGCCAGGCTCGCCTCGACTCGCTGGGCATCGCGCATGGCGAGATCAAGGACGCGGGCTACGGCTCGGGTCTGTCGTTCCGCGACCCCGACAACATCGCGCTCGAGCTGTTCGCTCCTCCGGAGTGAGCGGCAAGGATCGCGGGGCAGCGGCACGGGGGAATGCCGCTGCCCAGCTTCGATCCGTGGCGTCAGCAGCCCGCCAGCGCCAGACCGACCCGCTCGGCGTCGAGCGGCTGGCCGGCCCGGCGGAAGGGCTCGGTGGCCGAGTGGAGCTGGCGGCACGCGGTCTCGGGATCGCCGCTCGCGATGGCGACCGCGGCTCGAGCTTCGGCGATCGACGCCTCCCACGAGGTGCCCTGCCACAGTCGCGCCGACCGCTCGGCGACCTCGAGATGGCGTCGGCGTGGGCGAGGTCTCCGGCCCGGGCGCACGCGATCGTCGCCGGCACCGACAGCATGATCTGGCAGAACGCGCACGCGTCGTCCCAGCCGAGCGTCGACTCCGCACGATCGACGATGACCCGCGCCTCGAGCGGACTGCGCGCCGCGGTGATCATCGTGCCGAAGACCCGCTGCAGCAGGTGCTTCGCGATCATCGACGAGCGTGCCAGCGGGAAGCGCCTGCTGCAAGAGCAGCATCGCCTCGACCCGATCGCCCTCCGCGATCCGGACCTCGGCGAGGCGCTGGAGCGAATGGGCCTGCCCGCCGGCGGAACCGAGGTCGCGGTGCAGCTCGCTCGCCTCGATGAGCTCGGCCGCCGCGAGCTCGAGGTCGCCCGAGAGGAGCGCGGCCTCCCCGATCAGCGCGGAAGCGAATGCCGCCGCGCGCAGCGCACCGCTGCGCCGCGCCGTCGACTGCAGGTCGCGGGCGAGCTCGATGACCTCGGCGTACGACGCCTGGCCGTAGAGCATGTACTCGGCCGGGCAGAGGTAGCCGTCGAAGATCGCGTTCGCGATCTCGGGGTTCTCGCGGGTGCGCCGGAGCTCGAGGCGCATGCGGTCGAACCAGTGTCCCGAGCGGTGGGCGAGCATCCCCTGGAGCGCGACGAGGTCGAGCACCTGCCAGTTCCGCTCGCCGGCGAGCACGAGCGCCTGCGCCTCGTCGCTCGCGAGTCGAGCCATCTCGAAGTCGGACGTGAAGTACGCGTACTTGCCCCGGGTGAGGAGGATCTCGGCGTCCTCGGGGCCGCCGTCGGTGTCGAGCCCGTCGAGCGCGGCCGCGGCGGTGTCGAGGTCGCCCGACATGAGCGCGGTCCGGGCAAGCCGCACGCGCAGCCGGCGGGCGCTCTCGTCGTCGGCGCCGTCGAGCGCCTCGCGGTAGGCCGACGCGGCCATCGGATCGCCGAGAGCGTTCAACAGGTCGCCGCGCAGCGACAGTGCCGCGGTCCGGCTCGAACCGGTCGCGTGCGGACGGACGGCGTCGACGAGAGCGAGCGCGTCGCGGTAGGCGCCGATCGCGGCATCGGTCTCGGCGGCGCGCAGGAGATAGGGCACGGCGGCGCTCGCCTCGCCCGACTCGAGCAGGTGGTGGGCGATCCGCGCCGGCGGACGCGTCGAGCTCGATGAGCCGGTCCGCGGCGTCGCGGTGGATGCGGCGCCGCCGATGGGGCGGCAGGTCGTCGAGGAGAGCGTCGCGGACGAGCCCGTGCCGGAATCGGTATCCCACCGTCGAGGGCTCGACGACCAGCGCGGCGAGTGCCTCGTCGAGATGAGCGAAGGCGACGTCCTCGGGCACGCCGGAGAGCGCGACGAACTCGTCGGTGTCGAACGTGGAGCCGACGACGGCGACACGCTGGAGCACCTCTCGAGTCGCGGGTTGGATGCCGGTGACCATGTTCGCGTCGAGGGCCTGCACCCAGTCCGGTTCGGCGGCAGCGCGGCGAGCGAGCTCGTTCACCGCGAAGGGGATGCCGCGGCTGAGCGCCGTGATGCGGTCGACCTGCTCGGCGGTCGGGTCGGCGAGGTGCCGCGCGATCAGCGTCGCGACATCGCGTCGCCGAGCGGACCGAGCTCGACCGCCCATGCGCCGTGCCGGTCGAGGAGGCTGTGGCGGGTCTCGGCCAGTGTCTCGTTCATCGGCGTCGATCGATGACTCAGCACGATGCACACGCGCTCGGATCCCGTCGAGCGCGCGAGGTAGTGGAGCAGTCGCAGGCTCGCGTCGTCGGCGTCGTGGAGGTCGTCGATGGTGAGCAGCAGGCCGTTCGTCGCCGACGCCAGACGCACGAGCTCGCCGACGGCGACGAACAGCTTCTGGTGCGAGCTCCCGCCGCCCCAGGGCATCTCCGTCCCGGCGAGCGCGTGGTCGATCTCCTCGCGGTGGTGGTCGGCGAGGCCGTCGAGCAGCGTCGGATGGCGCCGGCACACGTTCGCGAGCGCCTCGACCACAGGGGCGTACGGCCACGCCCCTTCGACCGGTGCGGACGTGCCCGTCCCGACGCGGAAGCTGAGCGCGCGGGCCCGTGCGGTGATCGTGTCGAGCAACGCTGTTTTCCCGACACCGGCGGGTCCGCTGACGATCAGAGTGCGTCCGCGGCCGGCCGCTGCGTCGCGAAGGGCACGTTCGGCGAGGGCGACCTCCGCCTCGCGGCCCACGAGCCCGTCGTCTCGAACGACGGGTGCCTCGTTCGTCGCGAGAAGCTGGTCGCGGAGACCGACGGCTTCACGGCTGGGCGCCACCCCGAGCTCACGGCGCAGCGCACGGTCCAAGCGCTCGAACTGACGCAGCGCGCCGTGCCGATCGCCGTCCGCGGCGTGTTGTCGCATCAGCGCGAGGTGCGCGGCCTCGTCCGTCGGATCGAGGTCGACGACCGCCTCCCAGTGTCCGTCGAGGCGGAGGAGGTCGAGATGGCGGTGACGCAAGAGCTCGCGGCGGTCCTCGGCCCAGTCCTCGTAGCGGTCCTCGGGGAGCAGCTCACCGCCGTAGCGGGCGAGCGCAGCGCGTGCGCCGAGGACGTCGGCGTCGGCGAGCGCGCGTCGGGCAAGCTCCTCGAACTGCACGACATCGACGGTCGTCTCTGTCTCGGGGCACGAGCGCGACGGTGTCGCCTCGCAGCACGATCGCGTTCGGCACCCCGATGGCCCGGCGAGCGAAGTGCGCAGCCTTGTGGAGCTTCGGCGCCGCTTCCTCGACCGAGTCGTCGGGCCACAGGAGATCGAGCACCTGCTCACGATGGAGGCGCATCGCCGGCGACAAGGCGAGGACCTTGACGAGTGCGGCCGCGTGGCGCCGCGCCCAGTGGCTCTCCGCCACCGGAGTCGTGTCGACCGTCACAGCGAAGCGGCCGAGCATCGTGATGTGAACCCTCGTCATGGTTCGGTTGTACGGCGATCGGCGCCGCGAACCATGAAGGTTTCGTGTTCTTCCCCTGACCTTCCTTCTCTGACGGCGCGGAAGGAAGGGCCCGGGAAGGAGCCGTTCGTACCGTCGGCCGCATGGCTACTTCACACCGTGTCTCCAAACACGATGTCATCGTCGTCGGGGCTCGAGCCGCGGGCGCGGCGACTGCGATGCTGCTCGCTCGCCGCGGTCTGCGCACCCTCCTGCTCGACCGCGGTGAGCCGACGACCGACCCGCTCTCGACGCACGCACTGCTGAGGGGTGGCGTGCTGCAGCTCAAGCGCTGGGGGCTCCTCGACGACGTCATCGCCGCCGGCACCCCCGCAGTCCGCCGCTCGACCTTCCGGTACGGCGACGAGGTCGCGGTCGTGAGCGTCCGGCCCTCCTCTGGTGTGGACGCCCTGTACGCGCCCCGCCGGACGATCCTCGACCCGCTCCTGGTGCACGCGGCTGCGGACGCGGGTGCCGATGTCCGCTACCGGCAGAAGGTGGTCGACGTCATGACGCGCGACGGCGCGGTGGTCGGCGTGCGCATCGAGACCGACGCCGGTGGCGTGACCGAGATCGAGGCGCCGATGGTGATCGGCGCCGACGGCGTCGGATCCACGATCGCCCGGTCGGTGGGGGCGCACTCCGTGCGGGTCGGGCAACACCTCAGCGCGATGACCTACGGCTACTGGTCCGACCTCGACACCGGTGGCTACGAGTGGACGTTCCAACCGAACGCGTGCTCCGGAGTCATCCCCACGAGCGAAGGCGAGGCGTGCGTGTTCGCTGCCGGCTCGCCGGGTCGCATCGGCATCGGTGGAGTCGCGCTCATCGAAGACGTCATCGCGGAGGGTGCTCCTGATGTCGCGGCGCGGCTCCGCAACGCGACGCCGAAGTCCTTCGCGCGGACGTGGATGGGCCACCGTGGCTACATCCGCCAGTCGTGGGGCCCTGGATGGGCGCTCGTCGGTGACGCGGGATGCTTCACCGACCCGATCGGGGTGCACGGCCTGACCGACGCCTTCCGAGACGCCGAGCTCCTCGCCCGTGCCGTCGCCGACGGGCTCGGCGCGACGTGCCGACTTGCCCACCGCGCTCAGTGATTACGAAGCGACCCGCGATCGCCTTTGCGGGCCCATGTTCGACGTCGTCGATCGCATCGCGAGCCACGAGTGGGACGCCGACGAGATCGCGCGGCTGCTGTCCACGCTCACGAGCGCGTTGACCGACGAGGTCGAGACGATCGCCGAGCTCGAGCCGAGCGTGACGACATGACGGGGCAGACGTTGTTGGGGGTCTGGGCCCACCCGGACGACGAGGCCTACCTCTCCGCCGGGCTGATGGCCGCGGCTCGCCAGCGCGGCGATCGCGTCGTCGTCGTGACCGCGACGTTGGGCGAGCACGGCACGAGTGACCCGGCGGCCTGGCCGCCTGCCCGGCTCAGGCGGCTGCGCCGTCGCGAGCTGTGCGACAGCCTCGCGACCCTCGGGGTCCACGAGGTCCGGTTGCTCGGGTTCGAGGACGGCACATGCCGCGATGCGGGATGGCACCGCGGCGATCGCCGACCACATCTCGGACGTCGCTCCGGACTGCATCGTCACCTTCGGGCCCGACGGCATCACCGCGCATCCCGACCACTGCGCGGTCAGCCGGTGGACGACCGACGCGTGGTCAGCCGTCTGTCCGGAGACGCCGCTCTGGTACGCGACCAAGACCCCTGAGTTCCACGACGTCTTTGGTGAGGTCAACCAGAGGATCGGTCTCTGGACCGACCAGCCCGATCCGCCGTGCACGCCCGAGGACGCGTGCTCCCTGACCGGCGCGCTGTCCGACGACCTGCTGGCAGTCAAGCTCGCCGCTCTCGAGGCGCACGCGTCGCAAACGTGGCCGCTGATCGACTTGATGGGCTGGGACGTCTACAAGGAGTGGGTGCGAGTGGAGTCGTTCCGGTCGGCTTCGCTCGTCGCTCCGCGTCAGCGGCCGGCGTTGCTGTAGACGCGAGTCGGCGTCACCAACACCACCGAGCGCCGTTCGCTCGCCATCACGCGGTCGTACTCGTCCCAGTCGTTGTGGCTGCCGCCCGCGGAGGTGAAGACCTCGCGGAGCAGCAGTCGCAGCCGGTCGGCGTCCACGTCAGGGTGCGGGTCGTCGGGGCCGATGATCTCCGCCGTGCCCTCCACCGCCACCCATTGCCAGCCCGAGCGGTAGGCGAGCGTGGTGTGGGGACGCGCGCGGAGGTTCCCGAGCTTGGCGCGCCCGTAGGTCACGAAGGCGACCACCTCGCCGCCCCCGAGCGGATGGGCCATCACTCCCGCGTTGACGAGCGACGACTGGATCGTGCCATCGGCTCGCAGCGGTGGACACGATGGCCAGGTAGCTCTCGGGGCGGGCGATGGTCTGCACATCTCGGAGCGATGCCACGAGCGAAGGTCTACCCCGTGCGCGGTCACCAGGACAGCGGCGCCAGGGAGACGCCGCCCTGCCCCCAACCGCAGTGGCTGATCCACCAGTCGCCGCGTTCGTCGACGATGACCTCCGCCGCGTGCGAGTCGACGACGGTCAGCAACGAGCCGAGCTCGAAGTGCAGCGGATCGTCACTCGTGAGCACCCGCGTGCGCCGGTATGCCGCGGGGTCATAGCGGCCGGTCTGCTCGTGTGACGTGACGAGTCCATGCCAATCCGGGCCCATCAGCAGATGCCAGCGACCGCCGTGCTCGAAGACGAAGGGCGACTCGGTCGGCCCGGCGCCTGTGCCCGACATCTCGTCCCGGAACACGATGTGCCTGCCGCTCCAGTGCACCAAGTCGGCCGATTCGGCCGCGGCCACGACGTGCGCGCCGCCGACCGGCTCACTGGTCGCCGTGTAGTAGAGGATCCAGCGGTCGTCGATCCACCGCACCATCGGATCGCGCGCCTCGTACCCGTCGACGACCATCGGGTTCCCGGGATGGCGCGTCCAAGTGGTGCAATCGGTCGACGTGGCGAGGTGGATGCGGTACTCGCTCTTCACCACGCCTCCCGCGCAGTAGAACATCCAGTACATCGAGTCGTGCTCGATGATGTGAGGCGCCCACAGATGGGTCTCGCCGAGCGCGGTGTCGGTCGAGAGCGCGAACGGCTGCTTGGTCCACGGCCCGTGGAGGCTCGGAGCGGTGGCGTGGGCGAGGTGCAGCTCGTCGAACGGAGCTGCGGGCTCGGCGTGCGTGATCCCGACGAGATGCCAGGTGCCCGCACGGTCCCTGATGAACGTGTGGTCGTTGATGTACCAACGCTCGGATTCGCCCGCCGAGGGGTCGTACACGCGGCTCGAATTCGCCGACTCGGAATTCTCGGCCACCGTCGATGATCTCTGACTATAGTCAGAGACTGTGCGCGACCCCGTCGAGCAGGTGCGCAGCTTCAACCGCACGGTCACCGAGCGGGTGGGCGCTCTCAACGACGACTTCCTCGGCCGCGGCCGGGCGCTCGGCGAGGCCCGCGTGCTCTGGGAGATCGGGCGCGGCGACGGCGAAGTACGGGCGCTGCGCACGCGCCTTCACCTCGACTCGGGCTACATGAGCCGTGTCCTCCGCGCGCTCGAGCGCGACGGGCTCGATCAGCATCGGCCCGGGAGAGCACGACCGTCGCGTGCGCACCGCACGGCTGACGGCGAAGGGTCGAGCCGAGCGCAAGGCGCTCGACCGGCGGAGCGACGCGCTCGCGCGCGCTCTGCTCGAGCCGCTCGATCACAGGCAGCGCGAGCGGCTCGTCGCGGCGATGGCCGACGTCGAGCGCCTTCTCACCGCCGCGCTCGTCACCATCGTCCCCGTCGATCCGTTGCATCCGGACTCAGTGCGCTGCTTCGAGGCGTACTACGACGAGCTGAACGAGCGCTTCCGTCAAGGCTTCGACGTCGGGCAGAGCCGCACCTTCGAGCCCGACGAGGTACGTGCGCCGAACGGCGTCGTCCTCGTCGCGTACCTCGACGACCGCCCGATCGGCTGTGGGTCGCTGAAGGCCGGCACGACCAAGCCGCCCGAGATCAAGCGGCTCTGGGTCGACCGCGACGCCCGCGGGCTCGGCGTCGGGCGACGCCTCCTCGACGCGCTCGAGCGGAGAGCGGTCGAGAGCGGGAGTCGCTCGGTCCGCCTCGACACGAACGCCGCGCTGACCGAGGCGATCGCGCTCTACCGCGCCACCGGCTACGTCGAGGTGAGTCCGTTCAACAATGAGACGTACGCCGACCACTGGTTCTCGAAGCGTTTGACGAAACGACAGGTTGGTTACAGGGAGAAGTAACCCTCGTGCGCTGGGCGGTCGCTTGCTACGGTCGCTGCCAGACACGGGGACCAGTCCACGCAGTGCCGGCTTGTTTGGGGGAACGAGACGTGCCAGTGCTGGAAGTCGCAGAGGTCTCAGTCCGATTCGGGGGGATCGTCGCACTCGACGATCTCTCCTTCACGATCGACCGTGGGCAGATCTGCGGGCTGATCGGGCCGAACGGCGCCGGCAAGACGACGCTGTTCAACGTCGTCAGCCGCATCTACGACCCCACGCTGGGGCGCGGTGCGCTTCGAGGGCGAGAACCTGCTCGACGTGCCGGCATACGGGATCGCCGGGCGGGGCGTCGCCCGCACGTTCCAGAACCTCGCGCTCTATCCCGACGATGACTGTGCTCGACAACGTGATGGTCGGCGCAACCTCCCGGTCGAAGGTCAACTGGGTCACCGCGGCGTTCCGCATCGGCGCCGAGCGTGAGGACCGGCGCCTGCGGACGGAGGCGATGGAGATCCTCACCGAGCTCGACCTGCAGCGGTACGCGCTCCACCCGGCGGCGGGACTGCCGTACGGCACGCTGAAGCGGATCGAGATCGCTCGGGCGATGGCGGCCCGACCCCGCTTGCTGCTGCTCGACGAGCCGGCGAGCGGTCTGACGCACGGCGAGGTCGACGAGCTCGCGGAGACGATCCGCTTCGTTCGGGACGAGCACGAGCTCACCGTCCTGCTCGTCGAGCACCACATGCAGATGGTGATGGGGATCTCCGACAAGGTCGTGGTGCTGAACTTCGGTCGCAAGATCGCGGACGGCACCCCGGCGGAGGTGTCGAACGACCCGGTCGTGATCGAGGCCTACCTGGGGGCACCGGCGTGAGCGAGCCGGTCCTCACCGTCACCGATCTCAAGGCGTCCTACGGCCAGGTGCCAGTGCTCCACGGGCTCGACTTCGTCGTCAACGACGGCGAAGTCGTCGTGCTGCTCGGCGCGAACGGTGCCGGCAAGACCACGACGGTGCGGGCGCTGTGCGGCATGGTCGACACGAAGGGTTCGGTCGTGTTCGACGGCGCCGAGTGCGTCGGACGGGCGACGGAGTGGATCGTGCGCAAGGGCGTCGCCCACGTGCCCCAGGGGCGCGGCACGTTCCCCGAGCTGACCGTCGAGGAGAACCTCGAGGCCGGCGCCTACGTGCGGAACGACCGTGACGTGGTGCGGTCGGACATCGAGCGCTGGCTCGAGGTGTTCCCGCGGCTGGCGGAGCGCCGCACCGTCGC
Organism: uncultured Acidimicrobiales bacterium; assembly: GCA_963708175.1. Taxonomy (GTDB): domain Bacteria; phylum Actinomycetota; class Acidimicrobiia; order Acidimicrobiales; family DATKAS01; genus DATKAS01. The sequence goes on along the minus strand of CAVPSD010000017.1, from coordinate 246,736 downwards.
CGCAGGCAGCCTGAGCGGCGGCGAGCAGCAGATGCTGGCGGTCGCCCGCGCGCTGATGCTGCGTCCCAAGCTGCTGCTGCTCGACGAGCCCTCGCTCGGCCTGGCGCCGATGCTGACGACGGAGCTGTTCAAGCAGTTCGCCGACCTCAACCGGGAGTTCGGCACCACCATGTTCATCGTCGAGCAGAACGCTGGCCTCGCGCTGTCGATCGCCGCGCGCGCATACGTCCTCGAGGCCGGCCACATCGTGCTGTCCGGCTCGAGCGACGACCTGCGCGACCACGACGACGTCCGCAAGGCGTACCTGGGGTTCTGACATGACGCTTCGCGTTTCTCATCAACGAGCGACTTCTTCAACTGGACGTTGATCGGCCAGCTCTTCGTCAACGGGATGAAGAACGGCGCGATCTACGCCCTGATGGCCCTCACTGTCGTCATCATCTACAAGACGACGGGCCACCTGAACTTCGCGCAAGGCGAGATGGGGACGCTCGGTGCGTTCATCATGTTCGTCCTCGTCATCGAGCACGGCTGGTCCTACTGGGCGGCGATCCCCATTGCCCTCGTGTTCTCGTTCCTGCTCGGAGCGACGATCGAACGCACTCTCATCCGCCCCATCGAGCGTCGCAGCGCGCTCGGCGTCGTGATCGTGACCCTCGGCATCTTCCTGGTCATCAACGCGCTCAACGCGGCGATCTGGGGGACGCAACAGCTGACGCCGCTCACGCCCTTCCCGAACCTTCCCGACGACCAGTTCGTGATCGCCGAAGGCCCGCCCCGCTTCGCGATCCGCTACGGCGCGATCGGCACGTGGGTCGACGCTCGCGCTGGTCGTCGCGATCCTCTGGTTCTTCTTCCAGAAGACGAAGCTCGGCCTCGGGTACCGAGCAGTCGCGTCGAACCGCGAGTCGAGCCAGCTCATCGGCGTGCCCCTGGGACGGATGCTCATGCTCGGCTGGGCGATCTCGGCAGTGCTCGGCACGATCGCCGCGATCATGGTCTCGCAGTCCGCGAGCACGCTCGACTTCAACCTGATGCTGACCGTGTTGCTGTACGGCTTCGCGGCGGCCGCGCTCGGTGGGTTCGACAGCATCCCTGGGGCGGTCGTCGGAGGGCTGATCGTCGGCATGGCCGAGGCCTTCATCCCGTCCTTCTTCAGCTTCGTCGGTTCCGAGCTGAGCCTTGCGGTGGCGCTCGGCGTGATCGTGGTAGTGCTGCTCGTCAGACCTGAGGGCCTGTTCGGCACGAAGAGGATCGAGCGCGTATGAGCTGGCCGATCATCGTCGAGAAGGGCTCGCCGAAGCACCGGGTGTGGCAGCTGGTCGGGTACGCGCTCGTCGCCGCCGTCATCTTCTGGATCGCCTATCGATTCGAGAACTACCAGATCCTGAACTTCGCGCACGTCGGCCGCCTACAGCGTCGCGATCCTCGGCCTGATGATCATCATCGGGTACAGCGGCCAGGTCTCGATCGGGCAGAGCTTCTTCTTCGGGCTCGGCGCCTACGTCACCGCGTGGCTCGGCGTCGACCACGGCTGGAACTTCCTGCTGACCCTGCCGGTCTCGGCCGCGCTCGGCTTCGCGATCGGCTTCCTGGTCGGCATCCCGGCGTTGCGCATCCGGGGGCTCTACCTGGCTCTCGTGACGCTCGCACTCGCCGCGGTTTTCCCGGTCCTGGCCAAGCTCCAGGCGCTCGAGAGCATCACAGGCGGCGCCAACGGCAAGCCCGCGGACACGATCATCTGGAAGGCGCCGGGCTGGGTGCCCGGCACACCCTCTGACCCAGGGCTGGCAATTCCTCGTGCTGGCGCGGTCGGGGCGGTCGTGTTCCTGCTCGCCTCGAACATGATGAAGAGCCGCCCGGGCCGCTCGCTCATCGCGCTTCGCGACAGCGAGGTCGGCGCGGCCGTGAGCGGCGTGTGGCCCGCCGGCTGGAAGGTCGGCGCGTTCGCGATCAGCGCGGCCTACGGCGCGGTCGGCGGCTCGATGCTCGTGTTCGTCACGCGCATCGCTGCTCCGGAGACCGGTGGCTTCGCGACGGCGATCGCGCTCCTCACCGGAGCGGTGCTCGGCGGCCTCGGCACGATCTCCGGCGCGGTGATCGGCGCGCTCGCCGTGACGTTCGTGCCCGTACTTCACCTCGGACTTCATGTCCGGAGGCGGCTTCCTGTTCATCCCGGCCTCCGACACGCCGAGGCACTTCTGGTTCTTCTCGGAGGGCGACGGCCCGATCCTGGCCGGCGCGCTCTACGGCGTGCTCTTGATCGCCGTCGTCTTCGTGATGCCCGGTGGCATCGCCTACTTCGTGCGGCTCGTGCGCTCGAAGCTCATCCGCTTCGTGCCCAAGCTGCCCGACGTCTCCACGCCTCGTGGAGACGAGCCCACTCCTGCGGAGCTCGCGCCCGCGGGAGCGACCACCCATCAGCTCCAGGGGGGAGAACCCACATGAGAAAGGCAACACTGGTTCGCGCGGCCGCGGCTGGGTCTCGCGCTCACGTTCGTCGCCGCCGCGTGCGGTGACGACAGCGGGTCGAGCGCCGCGACGACAGGCGCGGCTGCTGCGACCACGGGAGCGGCTGCTGCGACGACGGCAGCGGCTGCCGCAACGACCGCGGCCGCGTCTGCCAGCGGCGAGACCTTCAAGGTCCCGACCGAGGGTTGCCCGGCGGACGTGAGCACGCCCGCTGGCCGACGGCGCCGACATCGTGCTCGGCATGACCGTGCCGTTGACGGGCCCGCTCGCCGCGTTCGGCGCCATCCCGGAGGGCATGAACGCCGTGTTCGCGAAGGTGAACGAAGCGGGCGGCATCGACGGCCACAAGGTCACGCTCGTCGCCAAGGACGACGCGTACGACCCGAACAAGACGCCGCCGCTCGCCACCGAGCTGGTCGAGAAGGACCACGTGCTCGCGTCGGTGTTCCAGGTCGGCACGCCGAACGTCGCCGCGTCCCAGGGGATCTTCGAGGCTGCGTGCACGCCGCAGCTCTTCGTTGCGACGGGCTTCCCGAACTGGGGTGACCCGAAGGGCCACCCGTGGACCATCGGCGGCATCATGGCCTACAACGCCGAAGCGCATCATGTGGGGCGAGTTCATCGCCAAGCAGAAGCCCGGGGCCAAGATCGCCGAGCTCACGTTCAACAACGACTTCGGCAAGGTCGTACGCGACGACGATGAAGGAGGTCGCGGCGGACAAGGGCTTCACGATCGTCGACAGCGAGCTCCACGAGGGCACCGCGACGTCGATCGACAACGAGATCACGACGATCCTGGCCTCCAACCCCGACGTCGTGCTGGGCGAGACGACCGGCGCGTTCTGTCCCGAAGCTCATGGCCGGCCTCGCCGCCGGTGGCTACAAGGGCATCACGATCATCTCGTACACGTGCGCAGCGGTGGCGTCGTTCTTCAAGCCGGTCGACCCTGCCGGGAACGGCGTCTACCTCCTCCTCCAGCAGAAGGACCCGAGCGACCCCCAGTTCGCCGACGACCCGGCCGTGGTCGCAGTACAAGGCGGACATCGCCAAGTACGCGTCCGGCGCTGACCCGAACAACGGCAGATCCTGACGGGCTACGACGTCGGTCTTCTGGTGGTCGACACGCTCACGAGGGCTGCGGCCATGGACGGAGGTCTCACCCACGAGAACGTGATGAACGCGGCGTGGTCGACCGACTTCACGCATCCCGCTCGTTCTCGGCGGCTCGTTCCAGGTCGACGGCGTCACCGACGCCTACGGGCTCGAGTACGCCGAGATGGGCCAGTACGACGCGTCGAAGGGCTCCCAGGTGCAGACGGGCGACATCTTCGACGTCGAAGGCCAGAGCGGCGTCTTCGGCGGCTGAGTCAGGAGGGTGACAGGACCACCAGTCCCGCGCGCTGAGCGCGCGGGCTGGTGGTCTCGTCCTGCCATCCAGTCCGTTCGAGCACCGCGGTCGCCTCCTCGGGCGTGAGCCGATCGCGTTCCGGCTCTCCCACCGCTGCGACCCGTGCCCGCATCCACGCTTGGCGGGCGGCGGCCTCCGTCGTCCTCGGGCGTCATCGAGAGGCTGATCGCGAACCGCGATGGCGGGGCGGCAACCGCTCTGATGGACCTCATGAGGGACTCGAGCACAGACCGCTCGAGGTACACCGCGACTCCCTCGCAGATGAAGACAGCGGCCCGAGTGGTGTCGAGGCCAGCCGCCGCGAGTGCCGCCGCGACGTCGTCCGTCGCGAAGTCGGCGGCGACGAACGTGATCGTCTTCTGTGTCGATGCCGAGCGGTCGAGGCGCTCCCGCTTGTCCTGCTGCGTCGCCGGGTGGTCGATCTCGAACCAGCGGACACCTGGCTTCGCGTAGCGAAGTGCCCGGCCGTCGTAACCCGCCCCCACGCTCACGGCTTGGGTCATGCCGTGGTCGAGCGCGTTCACCACGACACGGTCGAAGAACGCCGTGCGGGCCGCGAGGTAGTCGCTGAGCACGGTCTGCCCGTCGACGCTGGTGGTCGCGGCGACATCACGGGCGAGCGCCTCGTCGGCGCTCGGGTCTCCGTACGCCGTGGGAACGCGCTCGAACGAGAGTCGCAACAGTGCGACCTTCTGCGCGGTGATCGAGGGCGATCCGGGCTCCACGGCCGCACTCTGTCACAGCGGCCGTAGTCTGCAGTCATGGCTGATCCGGTGCTGCAGTCGGTGCCCTTGGGAATGCAGTGGGTGACCGTCGATCCGTTCCTGTTCTGCGTCCACCACCTGGACAAGTACCCGGAGGGCAACGAGCACATGGGGCCGAACGCGTCGCTCGCGGCGCGCGACATCGGCATGGACTTCGCAGGCGCGGATGGTTGGCGCATGTACCACGGCAGCGTCGTGCCCGGCTTCCCGCAGCATCCGCATCGTGGGTTCGAGACGGTGACATTCGTGCGCCAGGGCTACATCGACCACTCCGACTCGCTCGGCGCGACCGCGCGGTTCGGTCGGGGCGACGTCCAGTGGCTGACGGCCGGCGAGGGCATCGTCCACTGCGAGATGTTTCCTCTGCTCGATCGCGAGGGTCCGAACCCGTGCGAGCTGTTCCAGATCTGGTTGAACCTGCCGGCCGCCGACAAGATGGTCGCTCCCTACTTCACGATGTTCTGGGACGAGGACATCCCGCGTCGGCGCTTCGCCGACGAGAACGGACGCACGACCGAGATCACGGTGATCGCCGGTGTCCTGGGCGACGCGGTGCCGCCCAGCCCTCCGCCGAGCTCGTGGGCATCGAAGGCCGAGGCCGATCTCGCGATCTGGCACGTCGTCGCGGAGGCGAAGGCACAGCTTGCGTTGCCGCCGGCGTCCGGGCGAGACACGGTGCGCACGCTCTATGTGTTCGAGGGGTCGTTGCGAATCGGTGATCACGATCTCGAGGCGTCGACGGGCGCGGTCGTGCGATGCGACGAGCCCGTGGTCGTCGACCGGAGGGCCCTACGGGGCCGAAGCACTCGTGCTGCAGGGCCGACCCATCGGCGAGCCCGTCGCCCAGTACGGGCCGTTCGTGATGAACGACGAGGAGGGGATCCGCCAGGCGTTCGCCGACTATCGCCGGACGGGCTTCGGCGGGTGGCCATGGCCGACCGACGACCCCGTGCACGCGCGCGACGCAGGCCGGTTCGCGCGCCACGCCGATGGGCGCCTCGAGGTCCCGTCAGCTCAGAGCTCGCGCGAGCGCGTCCCGTCGGTACGCGCGGATGCGCCGTGAGCTCGACGCGTCGGGCACGGCCATCTCCGATCCGTGGAACGCACCCGGCGTCACGTGCAGCTCGCATGCGACGCCCGCTTCCATGAGCCGCACCGCGTAGGCGACGTCCTCGTCGCGGAACGGGTCGAGCTCGCCGACGTCGATGTACGCAGGCGGCAACCCCCGCAGCTCGCTCCACGGTCGCGCGGGCCGGAGCGGCGTAGATCGGGACGTCGGGACCGCCGACGCGATCCCCGAGGTACGAGCGCCATCCGATCTGGTTCGAGCGCCGGTTCCACACCTTCGGCGTCGTGATCTCCTGGGTGGACTGGCTCGCGTCGCGGTCGTCGATCATCGGGTACACGAGGTACTGGAAGGAGATCGGCACCTCACCGCGGTCGCGCGCGAGCAGCACCGTGCCCGCGGCGAGCCCACCGCCCGCGCTCGCGCCGCCGACGGTCAGGCGGGACCGATCGACGCGGAGGTCGTCGAGGCGGTCGGCAAGCCAGCGGAGGCCCAGGTAGCAGTCGTCGATGTGCGCGGGGTATTGGTGCTCGGGCGCGAGGCGGTAGTCGACGGACACGACGAGGCATCCGAAGTCGCGGGCCCACGTCTTGCACATGAAGTCGTCACCGTCGAGCGTGCCGATGACCATGCCGCCGCCGTGGATCCAGAGCAGCGCTGGCGAACCGTCCGGCCGGTCTGCGGGTTCATGACACGCGCACGCCGGCCGCGTCCGGACGAGTGGTCGGTGACGGTCACCTCGGGGATCGGCGGGAGCGCGGCTCGCAGCGGTGCCTCGTAGCGCTCGATCAGCAAGCGCAGCTTCGGGATGTTGCGGCCGAGGTCGATCTCGGGCGACGCCTCGTACGCTGCGCGGCAGGTCGGGATCGAGCCGCTCGACGAAGCTCATCCGCGGCCCCCACTGGTTTTCTTGGTGTTTCTCAGCCTCTGCGCGCCCAATCCACCAAGAGAATGAGTCAGCGGGCTCATGCGCGGTCGTCGACGCGCTTGAAGAACGGGTGGATCTTGATCGTGGTGCGGTCCCAGACGCCGTGCTCGTAGAACGGGTCGCCCTGGTTGAACGCCTCGACCTCGGCCTTGCTCTCGGCCTCGGTCACGAAGAGGCTGCCGATCATCGTCTCGCCGTCGTCGGCGAGCAGCGGCCCGGCGACGACCAGACGTGCACCGGCGCCGTCGCCAGGTAGGCCCGATGCTCGTCGTAGTGCGCGAGGCGATTGTCGAGCGCGCCGGGCTTGTCGAGGCAGTGAGTGACGAAGAGCATGCGCTCAATCCTTCTCGTCGATGTGCTTCCAGATCTCGGTGAAGTCGCTGCCCGGCATCGCGCGTCGGCGTGCCTGCCACACCGTCGGACACCGCCGAGCCGACCTGCCTCGCCGTCCCCGCGCGCTCGACCATCTCGACGTAGAGCCGCAGGTCCTTCGCCATCAGCGCGGTGTGGAAGCCGGCGTCGTAGGTGCCGGTCATGCACGCGGTTCGGGAACTTGTCGACGGTCGCCGAGTTGCGCCCGGTCGACACGTTCAGCACGTCGAGCATGACGCTCATGCTCGAGGCCGTGCGCCGCGCCGAAGGCGAGCGCCTCGGACGTCGCGGCGAGCGCGGTGGCCGACAGGTAGTTGTTGAGCAGCTTCATCGCCTGGCCCTGCCCGGCACGTCGGGCCGACGTGGAAGACGTTGCCGGCGAACGCGTCGAGGATCGGCCGATGCGCGTCGAGCACCTCGGACGGCCCGCCGAACATCAGCGAGATCGTGCCGGCGCGGGCGCCGGCGACGCCGCCCGACACCGGGCCGTCGACGTAGCGTGACGCCGACGCCCGCGAGCAGTCGCCGCGGCTTCCTCGGCCGCGGCCGGGCCCGACGGTCGAGAGGTCGATCACGGTCGTGACGCGCCGATCGTCGGCGCGCGGCGATGTCGTGCGCGATCGCGAGCGTGGCCTTGCCGTCGGGGACGCTGAGGAACGATGGTGTCGACGCTCGCCGCGACGTCGGCGACGCTCTCGAGCGTCGCGTGCGCCCGCGCGGCAGCCGCTCGGCGGTGCCCGCGGCGTCGAAGCACACCAGCTCGAACCCGGCCGCGGCGATGCGGGTGCGCCATCGGCCGGCCCATGTTGCCGAGGCCCGACGAAGCCGAGCACGGCGGGGATCACGGCGCCGGCTCCGGGGTGATGCCCTCGGCCTCGAGCACCTGGCGAGCGAGCCGGAACGCCTCGACGCCGGCGGGGACGCCGGCGTAGATCGTGATCTGGATCAACGTGTCGCGCAGCTCGTCGAGCGTGCACCCGTTGCGCAAGCGCGCCCCGGAAGTGCGTCTTGAACTCCTCGGGGCGGTTCAGCGCGGCGAGCAGGCAGAGGTTGTTGAGGCTGCGCTGGCGATCGGTCAGACCCGAGCGGCCCCACACCGCGCCCCAGCAGTACTCGGTGACGAGCTGCTGGAACTCGAGGTTGAAGCTGTCGGCCGATGGCGAACGCCCGGGTGACGTACTCCTCGCCGAGCACGCGCTTGCGCGCCTCGAGGCCGACGTTGAAGAGCTCCTGCGTCCATCGCGCTCCTCACAGCCGTCGCGCGGCCGTACGGTCGCGTGCATCGCGGTCTACGCGGTGAAGTACGCCGAGCGCGACGCCGCGCCGGCCCGAGCACTTCCTCGGCGGCGATCCGCACGACGCGCCGATGCCCATGGACTACTTCGTGTGGGCGGTCGTCGGCGAGCGACAGCACGTGGGTGGTCGACACCGGCTTCGGCACGCTCGACGCGGAGCGGCGCGCGACCGGCGCCTGCTGCGCACGGCGGCCGAGGCCCTGGCGACGCGTCGGCGTCGACGCACGCGCCGTGTCACCGACGTGATCCTCACCCACCTCCACTACGACCACGCCGGCGGCCTCGAGCACTTCCCGAACGCGCGCTTCCACGTCCAGGACCGCGAGATGGCGTTCGCGACGGGCCGCCACATGACCGACGCCGGCGCAGGGCCACGGCTTCACCGCCGAGCACGTCGCCGCGCTCGTGCGCCTCGTGCACGAAGGGCGCGTGGTGTTCCACGACGGCGACGACGAGCTCGGCCCCGGGCTGTCGGTGCACCTCCTCGGTGGCCACACCGACGGGATGCAGGTCGTGCGGGTCGAGACCGACCGCGGGCGCGCTGGTGCTCGCCTCCGACGCGACGCACTACTACGAGAACTTCGAGACCGGGCGGCCGTTCCCGATCGTGTTCGACGTCGACGCGATGGTGGAGGGCTGGGAGACGCTCCGGCGGCTCGCGGCGGGTCCGCGACGCGATCGTGCCCGGGCACGACCCGCTGGTGCTCGAGCGCTATCCCGCGGCCTCTCGCGAGACCGACGGCGTCGCCGTCAGGCTCGACGAGGGCCGCCGCTGACGGTCACTCAGTGGTGGCGTTCGTAGTGCTGCCGCAGCAGGTCGATGCCGTAGTCGTTGCCGTTCGGCGTGCGCACGATCGTGTGGACGTGGTGGCGCGTCGGCTCGTCGTTCGCGAACACGACGCCGGGCTCGTGGTCGAACTCGATGAGGACGACCGGGCTCTGCACCTTGTAATAGAAGGGGCTCACGTCGTCGGTGCCGCCCATCCACGTGAAGTGCGTCTCGTCCAAGTGGTCGACGATGTCGCGCATCGTGAGCGTGGGAGTGTCCGTCGCGGATGCGACCGATGTAGGTCTCGACGAGCTCCTGCAGCAGACGCCGCTGCGCGTCTGACATCTCGTCGGCGCGGAGGCCTTCGTACGCGAGCCGACGGTTGTCTTGGAACGCGCCCGCCTGCATCTGCCCGTCGATGGGGACGTCGCGCTCGGGCGGGACGTCGCCGTGGAGGATCGACGAATACAGGATCGCCTTCTTCGCTTGGGCGTCGGAGAGCGAACGCACCATCGCGAGGCCGTTCTGCTCCTCGGCGTCGAACACGCGAAGCCCCGCGAAGCGGCCCGGACTTGATGTGGCACGGCTCGGCTCCGAGGAACGCGGGCGTCAGCACCACCTGGTCGCCGAGGACGAAGCAGTGCAGGTTGATGTGGTGGCCGTCGAGCTGCCATCCCCAGGGCTCGTCGGCCGACGGCGTGCCGAAGATCGTGAGGAAGTACGCCCACTCGCCGTACTCGTCGGGACTGTTCGTGATCTCCGCGAGGAACTCGTTGCAACGCATGAGGTCGCGCACGTCGTCGAACCCTCGGGCGCTCGAGGCTCGCTCGAATGAGCCCGAGCGCGGCGTCGCGTTGCGCGGGATCGAGGTCCTCGAGCAGCAGCCCGTGACGCCACATGTAGATGTGGACGTTGCACCACGTGCGCCACTGGTCCGAGTCGACGGGATAGGTCCCCTTCGCCCGCATGCGGGTCGTCGAGCAGACTGCCAGGTAGGCTCTGCGCCGCGTCGACGATCGGACCGAGTCGACACGCCGGTCTTCTCGATCGGGAAGAGACCGGGCACGCACGACTCCGTCGGTCGTGATGCCCGACGAACGGCTGCGCGACCGCGTCGTCGCCCACCCGCTCGAGGTCGAGCAGCAGGCCCGGCAGGTCGGGCTTGTGCCGCGCGGACAGCGGAGGCATCCCTCGCAGGCCGAGCTGTTCGTAGTCGACGACCGTCATGTGCGTCCCTCCTTGAGCGCGCCGCCCAGCTCGGCGGCGGCCCGGCCGAAGATCGTGGCGTCGTTGCTCACCATCACGAACGAGAAGCCCCGCGCCGATGCGGCGAGAGCGGCCGACGCGTCGCCCATCGCGGTGCCGCACGGGAGGCCGCGGGCCGCGGTCGCCGCGAGCAGCTTGTCAGTGAGGTCTTGCAGCTCGGGCGCGTTGGGCGGCAGACCGCTCGAGAGCGAGAGGTCGCCGGTCCCGAGGAAGACCGCCCCGAGCCCCGGGGTGTCGAGGATCGCGTCCATGTCAGCGAGTGCCTCGCGATCCTCGAGCTGGATGCCTCTGACGACCTCGTCGCCGGTGGCGAGGTAGTCAGGATTGCCGGCGAGACCCCAGCGCCCGGCGCGCGACGTGCCGCCCATGCCGCGGCGACCGGTGGGCGAGAACACCATCTGATCGACGCACCGCCTGGCTTCTTCGGCGCTCGACACCTGCGGCACGAGCAGGCCGTCGGCGCCCGCATCGAGGAGACGCTGCACATGGCTGCCGCTGCGGTCGGGAACCCGGACGAGCGCCGTCATCCCGAGCGCTTGCGATACGACGATCGCCGCATACGCGAAGTCGAGCGTGAGCGGGCTGTGCTCCATGTCGATGACGACGAACTCGAAGCCCGCCGCCGCGAGCATCTCGAGCGTCTCGAGGCTCGGCAGCTTCACCCACGTGCCGAACGTCGTCGGCGCCGCGGCGGCGCAGGCCTTCGGGCACACGACTCATGGCATCGGGTACTCGTCGGCGTTCAACACCCAACCCGGCCGTTCGGAGAAGTCGAATCGCGGAGGCGCAAAGATGTCGATGAGCTGATGGCGCATCTCGTGCATGCCCTGGCTCGTGTGGACCGTCGGCGGCGGGATGACTGTCACCGCGGGGCTCGTGCAGTGCTGATGATCGTCGTCGCGCCACGCATCCATGTCGACGGTCCACGGTGTGCGGATGTGATGGATGTAGTCGCCTTCGAGCTGGAGTGAGATCTGCTCGAAGTCGTCGTGGTGATGCGGGCTCAGCTTGTGCGGATCGCGCGCACCGTTGTCCGGATAGAAGTAGTTCACCATGATCGTGCTGCACCTGAGCAGCCGGCCGAATCGCCCACTCTCCTGCGCGATCGCATCGAGCGGGTAGACGCGAATCTTGTGCCCGTCGGGCGGGTCGGGCCACGGCTGCCATGGCGCGACGTTGGGGTCGGGGATCGCGTAGACGGCCGCGTTGCGGCACTTCGCGACGAGGTCGCCCGCCTGCGTCGAGAAGAGGCGGATCACCTCTCCGCCCGACTCGACCACGAGCTCGCTGTCACCGGGCGGCATCACGACGACGGCCTTGCCACTGATGGGTTCGGTCTGCCCGCCGGCCTTCGCGGTCGCCGTGGCGTCAGGGGACGACAGCAGCACCATGTACTCGTCCGGCTGGCCGGCGCGCGTGAGCGCATCGCCGGGCGCGACGTCTGAGTAGACGACACACAGCGCCTGACTCCGCACGTGCCACGACCGCGTGCCGGCGGGTGACACCTCGTCGGGCTCGATGGAACTGAACTCGACGTACTGCGGCGGGTACGCCGCTCCGGCGGGACGGTCGAGCGTGCGTGTCGAGGAGAGCTGGGAACGGGGGTCATTGGTGTCGTACGGCATCATCGTCTCCCTTGGTCGGGCTGGGCGGGGGACGTCATCGGGAGGACGCCCGGACGGTCCCCGACGAACACCTGGCTCAGGTGGCGGTGGCGGATCCGCCACTGCCCGTCGGGCTCCTTGACGTAGTCGTCGAGCACGTCAGTGACCGAGATCGGCATCTTCAGGTCGAGCGGTGCCTCACCGTCGTCGGCCCACAGCGTGAGGATCGAGATGCCGCGCGCCTCGGTCGGCGAATCGAACGAGAGGCGCAGGTTCGTCTGCACGTGCCGCGACAGGCGAGCGCCCCGCGCGGCGCGCTGGCGATAGGCCGTCGTTGATCGCGTCACGTCCAGCGTTCTCGCCGTTCGCCACTGAGTAGACGCCGTCTTCGCAGAACAGGTCGGCGACGCCGACACCATCGTGGTGGTCGACGAGGTACCAGAACTCGACGGTCAACGCCTCGATGGCCTCCCGGTCGCGCGACTCGTCAGCCGTCATCAGTGCCGTTGTAGCAGCGATCACCGACCGAGTGCCGAGAGGACCGGGCTGAGCTCGGCGGGTGACGCGCCGTGCAGGATCACCCCGTCGGCGCCGAGGTCGAATTGGCTCCGCACCTGCGCCGCGCAGTGCTCGGGCGAGCCCGTCGCCGAGGGGGCCAGCCACTCCTCCGGGATGAGGGTCGCGACGTGCTCGAGCTCCTCGGTCGTCGCGGTCGCGTCGAGCGCACCTCGGAAGCCGGCGACGAACGGGTCGGCCCGGAACCGGGCGAGCACGGCTCGGATCCCAGTCGTTGGTCTTCACCATCAGGTCGCCATAGGCCTGCAGGTAGGTGGCGAGGCGCCCGACCGTCTTCTTCAGCCGGACGTCGTCGGGAAGGTGATCGCCGACGGTCGCGAGCACCGACCAGACCTCGACCCTCGCTGGGTCGCGACCTCGCCGTCTCGGCCGCGTCCTTCACTGCTCCCACGCAGCGGACGAGCGTCTCGTCGGTGAAGAACGTGTGGAGCACGACCTGGTCGAACGCGCGGCCGCCGAGCGCGAGGCTGTTCGGCCCGAACGCCATGAGGCCGAGTGGGATGTCTTCGTCGAAGTCGGGGTCGAGGCGGAGGAACGGCCATCGCCCCGCCGGCCCGTCGTGGCCGAGGATCGTCTCGCCCTGCCACAGCCGGCGCATGAGGCCGGCGAAGTCCTCGAGCTCCGCGGTGGTGGACGCGCGGAGGCCGAGCGCTCGCATCATCGGGTCGATGCCGCGACCGAGGCCCAGCGTGAAGCGACCGCCCGTGAGGCGGTGCATCGTCGTGGCGTACGACGCGGTGACGATCGGGTGGCGAGTGTTGATGTTCGTCGCTCCGGTCGCGATCTGCAGCCGCGACGAGACCGCTCCGACTGCACCGGAGAGCGTCGCGGCCTCCTTGATGTTGAAGCGTTCGCTGATGAACACCGTGTCGAGCCCGAGGTTCTCGCCGTCATGGACCTCCTGGATCAGGTCATGCGGCGACTTCGGAGCACCGGCCAGTGTGTAGAAGCCGAGCTTCACCACACGTCCCACCCGTGACGCGAGCGCACGCGTGTCACCACGCGTACGCTTCGGGAGCGGTGCCGCCGGGGCCGGGGAAGAGCTCGTCGAGACGGCGAAGGGCCTCGTCGTCGAGTGTGATCGTGAGGGCGCGGAGCGCGCCTTCGAGCTGTTCGAGCGTGCGTGGCCCCACGATCGGCGAGGTGACCGCAGGCTGATGGAGCAGCCACGCGACCGCGACGTCCGCCGGCTCGTGTCCGAGGTCGTCGCAGAGCGACTCGTACTTCGCGATGCGGTCGCGGTTCGCGTCGATGAGCGCCGCGGCGCGCCCACCCTTCGAGCGCCCGAGGTCCTGCTTGCGGAGGATCCCGCCGAGCAGACCACCGTGCAGTGGGGACCATGGGAGGATGCCGATGCCGTAGTCGCGTGCCGCGGGGAGCACCTCGAGCTCGACCGTGCGCTCCATCAAGCTGTAGATCGACTGCTCACTCGCGAGGCCGGTGAAATGCCGTCGGAGCGCTGCCTCCTGCGCCTTCACGAGGTGCCAGCCCGCGAAGTTGGAGGAGCCGACGTACAGGATCTTCCCCTGTTGCACGAGCGTCTCCATCGCCTGCCAGATCTCGTCCCACGGCGTGGCGCGGTCGACGTGATGCATCTGGTAGAGGTCGATGTAGTCGGTCTGCAGGCGGCGTAGTGACGCCTCGCACGCGTGGCGGATGTTGCGTGCCGACAGCAGGCCATCGTTCGGCCAGTCGGACATGCGGCCGTACAGCTTGGTCGCGAGCACCGTCTTCTCGCGGCGGCCGCCGCCCTGTGCGAACCATCGGCCGACGATCTCCTCGGTCCAGCCTCGGCGGTCGCCGAACCCGTAGACGTTCGCGGTGTCGAAGAAGTTGATGCCCTCGTCGATCGCGCGATCCATGATCACGTCGGAGTCGGCCTCTTCAGTTTGTGGGCCGAAGTTCATCGTGCCGAGGCAGATACGGCTCACCGAGAGGCCAGTGCGGCCGAGGTTCTTGAAGTCCATCAGTGGACGTCTCCTTGGATGAGTGCCGGGGCGAGAGCGCGCCACTCGGCTCGGGGGAACGCGGCGGGGTCGCTTAGCAGCACCTGCACGCAGACGTGGTCGGCGCCCGCGTCGTGATGCGCCTTCACTCGGCTTGCGATCGCGTCGGCGTCGCCCCACGCGACGATCGCGTCGACCAATCGGTCGCTGCCCGGTGGCGCGAGGTCGTCGTCGGTGAAGCCGAGCGTCCGCAGGTTGTTCGTGTAGTTCGGTAGGTCGAGGTAGCGAACGATGTTCTGGCGGGCGACGGCGCGGCGCAGACTCCGGATCCCGGTCGAGCACGACCATCTGCTCGGTGGCCAAGAGCGGTCCTTCACCGAGCGTGGAACGCGCGATCTCGGTGTGCTCGGGTGGCACGAAGTACGGATGCGCCCCGGCGGTGCGCTCCGCGGAGAGCCGCAACATCTTGGGCCCGAGTGCGGCGAGCACCATCTCGTCGTGGGGAACCGGTGGCGCGGCTGCGTCCAGCTGCACGAGGTAGTCGACCATCTTGCCGAACGGTCGCTGATACGCCTGTCCGCTCCGCTCGACGGCCGGGGCGTGGCTGACGCCGAGGCCGAGCAGGAAGCGTCCCGGGTAGGCCGCCGCCAGCTCCGCATGACCCGACGCGACTTCGCCGGGTTCGTGCATCCACACGTTCAAGATGCCGGTGGCGACGACGGCACGGCTCGACGCGCCGAGCAGCCGGCGTGAGTCGCCGAGCACATCGCCCCCGGCGCCGCCGGGAATCCAGAGTGCGCCGAAACCGAGCTCGTCGAGCTCCGCCGCGGCGTCCGCGGCCTCAGCGGCATCGCCTCGTCGCAGGACGCCACTCCATATGCCGACTCGTCCGAGATCCATGGGGCCGCAGCCTGCCACTCACGCGAACCAGGCGTTTGCGAGCAGCTCGAGGCTGGCGACCCGCTCACCGATCTCGTAGGTGACCGTGCTCACCATGACCTCCGCCGCGTGCGTGAGCACGGCCAGCTCCTCGAGACGCTCGACCGCGTCCGAAGGCGTGCCGATGATGCGGTTCGAGGGAAGCGCTCGTGCCTCCTCGAGCGCGGGGTGGGTCGCCGCGACGTCAGGAGGTTGCATCTGCTCGAAGCGGCCGTGATGGCGGCCCAGCAGGACGATGCGCGCCGGCGCCGCGAGCCAGTCCGCCTCCTCTCGCGTGGCTGCGGTCAGGACGTTGGCGGACACGATCGCGTACGGCTCGTCGAGGACGGGCGAGGGCCGGAACGCAGCACGGTAGATCTCGTACGCGCGCACCGTCGCGGCGAGCGGACCTCGATCGAAGTGATGCGCATAGGAATAGGGCAGGCCGAGGTAACCCGCGAGCTCGGCGCTGTAGTCGCTCGAGCCGAGGAGGCCGATCCACGGGGTCGACCGTCGACGCAGGGGTCGCGAGGAACTGGTTCCAGAGGCCTCGGTCTGTGCGCACGTCGCCGAGAAGGCCCATCAGGTCGAGGAGGTGCAAAGGGAAGTCCTCGGCGCCGAGAGCCGCGGGGGAGCGGCGCAAGGCGGCTGCCGTCGCGTGGTCGGTGCCGGGAGCGCGGCCGATGCCGAGATCGATCCGGCCGGGATGCAGCGCTTCGAGCATCGCGAACTGCTCGGCGACGACGAGGGGTGGGTGGTTCGGCAGCATCACGCCGCCCGATCCGACTCGGATGCGAGTCGGTGCTGGCGGCGAGGTGCGCGATCAGCACTGCCGGGCTGGTGCTCGCGACCGTCGCCATGTTGTGGTGTTCGGCGACCCAGAAGCGGGTCAGGCCGAGCGCGTCGGCACGCCGCGCGAGCGTCGTCGTGTCGGCCAATGCGTCCGCGCTCGTCTTCCCTCCGCTGACGATCGCGAGGTCGAGCGCCGACAGCAGGGGCCGGGTCACCGGGTCACGGTACATTCGCCCGCGATGGATGCCTCCTTGGAACAGATCGCGGTTGTCACAGGTGCGAACTCGGGCATCGGGCGCGCGACCGCGCATCCACCTCGCGGAGCAGGGCCACGTCGTGTACGGAACCGTCCGGGACAAGGCACGAGGCGACGAAGCTGCTCGCGATGGCCGAGGAGCGGGGTGTCGAGGTGCTGCTCGTCGAGCTCGATGTCGCGGACGACGAGTCCGTCCGCGACGGGATGCAGCAGGTGCTCGATGCGACCGGCCACGTCGACGTGTTGGTCAACAACGCGGGTGTCGGTGGGACCGGCGTCGTCGAGGACACGGACCCCGCCACCTACCTCGAGCTCATGAACATCAACCTGTGTGGCGCGGTGCGATGCATCCAAGCCGTGCTGCCCGGCATGCGCGAGCGGCGCAGCGGCACGATCGTCAACGTCACCTCCATGGCCGGTCGGATGGCCGCACTCGCTCAATCCCCGTACGTCGCCTCGAAGTGGGCGTTCGAAGGGATCAGTGAGGGGCTCGCACAGGAGCTGGCGCCATTCGGCATCCGTGTCGTGATCATCGAGCCCGGCGTCACCAAGTCGGCGATCTTCGCGAAGAGCCCCGATGCGCCGAGTCGCACCGGTGCGTATCCCGATCAGTACCGTCGCCTTCTCCAGTTCTACACAGCCGGCCTCACGCAGGCGACCGACCCCTTCGAGGTCGCCCGCGTGATCCACGCAGGCCGTGACGACGGACTCACCCGAGCTCCGCTACGTGGTGTCATGGGGTGCACGCGAGATCGTCGAGGGTCGAGAACACATGAGCGACCTCGACTGGGTCGCGCTCGGGATGGCCTCAGATGACGAGGCGTACTACGACAGGTTCCGAGACCTCTTCGGCCTCGAGCTTCGCACCGGCTGACGCATCTCATCCTTTCGAGATGATGACCGCAGACCTGCGAAACTCGCGGTGCCCGGGAGTCCCCGGTAGACGAGGAGGGTGTTGATGCATCTGTTGGCGGCCGAGTGGGGCACGGGCCAGGTGTTCTGGTCGATGATGTGGTTCTTCCTGTTCTTCATCTGGATCTGGTTGCTGGTCATCGTGTTCACCGATGTCTTCCGCAGCCACGATCTGTCCGGGGTGGCGAAGGCGCTGTGGGTGATCTTCATCATCCTGCTGCCCTACCTCGGGGTGTTCGTGTACCTGATCGCGCGCGGGCACAAGATGTCAGGAGCACGCGGTGGAAGCGGCGCAGAAGCAGGACATGGCGATGCGGCAGTACGTGCAGAGCGTGGCGACCGTCAGCCCGGCTGACGAGCTTGCCAAGCTCGCCGACCTGAAGGCGAAGGGCGTGATCGACGACGCCGAGTACGAGCGGCTGAAGGCGAAGGCGCTGGCCTGACGTTCTCTTGTGTGGCGGCGGGCGATTCGCCCGCCGCTGTCACAGGAAGCTGGCGATGATGTTGATCGTCGTCGCGACGATGACGACGCCGAACATGTACGCGATGATCCCGTGTCGCAACGCTGTCCGGCGCATGTGCCTGGTTGAAAGCGACGTGTCCGACACCTGGTAGCACATGCCGACCGTGAACGCGACGTACGCGAAGTCTCGGTAGTCCGGCGGTCCCTCCTCCGCGAACTCGACGCCTCCGTGGGGCTCGTTGTAGTAGAGGTGCGCGTACTGGAGTGTGAACACGGTGTTCACGAGGATCCACGACAGCACGACGGTCAGCAGCGCGACACCGACGAGCGCGAGCTCGTCGCCACCGGTGCGCTCGTTCGCCCGGTGCAACGCGAAGCCCACACCCACCAGGCTTCCGACGCAGGCCGCGGTTCACGAGGAGGCGCGCGGTGTTGCGCGTCTCATCCGCCTTCGTCGAGAGGAGGCGCGTCGAGAGTTGGATCAGCGGGGTAGATCTCGTGCCAGACCACACCGAGGATGACCGCACACGTGGTGTCCCAGGCCGCGAGCGCGGCCATCTGCCACTCCACGAACAGCCCGAGGACACCGCCGACGACGATCCCGACGATGACACCTGCGATCAGCCGGTTCAGCGCGGGCGCGTGCGTGCCGAGCATGCGGTGGTACTTGGTCGGCGTTCCGGGCATCGAGGCCATCGGCGCATTGACTAGCCCATCGGCGCGGTCGAAGTCGATCCTCGTGATGGACTGTGCCGATGCCCACCCCGTTCATCGGTCCGCCCGACGAGCTCGCCGGGCTGACCATGTTCCTCGACAGCCAGCGCGACGCGATCTTGCGCAAGGTCGACGGGGTCTCGGACGCAGGCGCGAAGCGCGTGCCCACCGTCAGCTCGCTCTCGTTGTTCGCGATCGTCAAGCACTTGGCGTTCGTCGAGCGGCGGTGGTTCCAGAACGCAGTCGCCGGCAACGACATCCCGGGCTTGTGGCCTCCGGAGGACCCGACCGAAGAGCTCGAGGTCCGAGGGACTGAGACGATCGACGGGCAGCGCGGGGCGTAACGATGCCGATCCTCGATCGTGACGGCGCCTCGATCCACTACGAGATCCGCGGTACCGACGGTCCGGTCGTGTTGCTCACGCACGGCTTCTCATCGAGCGCGGATGCGTTCGCAGCCAACGCGGGCAGCGATCGTCGGAAGCCGGGCTACCGCGTGGTCACGTGGGACATCCGGGGCCACGGCCAGACGGACGCCGGCGACGACCCGAGCGCGTACACCGTGCCTCTCGCGCTCGCCGACATCGGCGGCGCTGCTCGATCGGGCGGGCGCCGACCGGCGCGATCCTCGGCGGTCACTCGCTCGGGGGCTACCTCTCGCTCGCGTTCCGCATCGCTCAGCCAGAGCGCGTTGGCGCGCTCGTGTTGATCGACACCGGTCCCGGATACCGCGACGACAAGGCGCGCGCGGGCTGGAACCGCTTCGTCGATCGGGATGCCTCCCGGCTCGCCGCGGTGCACGGGGAGGCCGCCGCGGCCCGGATGATGCTCACCGCGGAAGGGATCCTGAAGCAGCACGACGCGAGTGTCATCGAATCGCTGCCCGCGATCGACGTGCCCACCCTGGTGATCGTGGGGGAGAAGGACGACGCATTCCTCGGTGCGTCGCAGTACATGGCCGCGAAGATCGCCGGTGCCGAGCTCGTCGTGATCGAAGGCGCCGGCCATTCACCGAACGTCAGCCACCGCGACGCGTTCGACGCTGCAGTGGTGAGGTTCCTGGCCACGGTGAAGGTGCCATGACGAGACTCGTGACCGTCTCCGCAACCTATGGAGCCGGGGGAAGCATCGTCGCCCCGCAGCTCGCCGACCGGCTGCAGCTGCCGTTCTACGACCGGTTGACCCACGGTCCGGAGACCCGCAGCGCCGAGAAGATCGAGGAGCGGCTCACCGAGGAGGAGCGCAGCCAGACGCCCCCGGGTCGCCTCGTCGCGAGCCTCAGCCACCTGAGCGGCGCGCTCGGCATCCCGGTTCCCGGCGCCGGCGACCTCGACCCGAACAGCGAGCTGCGCCAGAAGGTGGCGCAGAGCGTGTGGCGCGTCGCCGAGTCGGGCGGTGGAGTCATCCTCGGACGAGGCGCGGCCGCGGTGCTCGGGCCGCAACCGGCCGTGTTCCACGTCCGCCTCGACGGCCCTGTCGAGCGGCGCATCGAGCAGGGAGCGCACATCGAGGGCGTGGACCGCGACGTCGCGCTCGCGCACCAGCAGGACACCGACAAAGCCTGGACCCGGTTCGTGCAGCGGCTCTTCGACCGTGACCCTGCCGACCCGCGCCTCTATCACCTGATCGTCGACTCGACTGCGGTCACGCTGCCCGACGTCGTCACACTCGTCGCCGAGGCCGCCACGGCGTTCTGGGAGCGAGGCATCGGATGCCGATGACTCCCGAGCAGATCCATCAACGGCGATGGATCACGCTCGGAGTCCTCTGCCTCTCACTCGTCGTCATCAGCGTCGACAACACGATCCTGAACGTGGCGTTGCCGTCGATCGTGCGCGACCTCGGGGCCGAGGGATCGCAGCTGCAGTGGATCATCGACTCGTACACGATCGTGTTCGCCGGGATGCTGCTGACCGCCGGGTCGCTCGGTGACCGCTTCGGGCGGAAGAAGGCGTTGACGCTCGGCCTCCTGATGTTCGGCGTGTTCTCCGCGCTCGCGTCGCGCTCCACCTCCGCGGAGATGCTGATCGTGGCGCGGGGCCTGATGGGAATGGGCGGTGCGTTCATCTTCCCGACGACGTTGTCGATCCTGACGAACACCTTCACGGGTCGCGAGCGAGCGCGGGCGATCGGCGTGTGGGCCGGCGTCGCCGGGCTCGGGATCGTGATCGGTCCGCTCGGCGGCGGTCTGCTCCTCGAACACTTCTGGTGGGGCTCGGTGTTCCTCGTGAACGTGCCGCTCACGATCACTGCGGTCCTCCTCGGCATCTTCTTCGTCCCCGACTCGCGCGATCCCGAGGAGAGCGCACTGGACCCGGTGGGCGCACTGCTGTCGATCGTCATGCTCGGTCTGATCATGTTCGGCATCATCGAAGCTCCGGATCTCGGATGGGGCGCCCCTGAGGTCGTTGCCTCACTCGCCGCCGGGCTGTTCCTCCTTGGCGTCTTCATGTGGTGGGAGCTGCACACCGACCACGCGATGCTCGATCTCCGGTTCTTCAAGAACCCCCGCTTCTCAGCGGCGTCCGGAACGATCACGCTCACCTACTTCGCGCTGTTCGGCTCGACCTTCTTGCTGACGCAGTACTTCCAGTTCGTACTCGGCTACTCGCCGTTGAAGGCCGGGATGATGACCGCCCCCGTCGCCATCGGCATCATGGGCTTCGCACCCCAAGCGCCGAAGTTCGTCGAGCGCTACGGCACCAAACGGGTGGTGGTCACCGGCCTGCTCATCGTCGCCACTGCGCTGTGCTTCTACGCCTCCGACACGGTGATGTCCTCCTTCTTCGGTGGCATCCTCGTGCGCATCCTGTTCGGTGCGGGAATGGGGCTGACCACTGCGCCCGCGACCGAGTCGATCATGGGATCGCTGCCACCGGGGAAGGCCGGCGTCGGGTCCGCGGTGAACGACACCACGAGGCAGACGGGCGGAGCGCTCGGGGTCGCCGTGCTCGGGAGCATCTTCGCCCTCCGCTACCACGCGGTCATCGGCGCGGCGACGGGCATCCCCGACGGGGTGCGCGATCAGGTGAAGGACTCGATCGGCAAGGCCCTGCAGGCCGCGCAGTCAACTCGGAGGAGCGCAAGGTGACGCCGTGATCGCCATCGCCCGACGACGCGTTCATCGTCTCGATGCGTCTCGTCTACGGCATCGCTGCCTCCGTGGTGCTCCTCGCGGCGTTCGTCTCGTGGCGTTTCCTCCCAGCCCGGGCACCGACCGAAGGCTTCCTGTTCGACGAAGAGGTCGACCTGGCGAAAGCGGTGAGCGTGACCGATGCGTGATCAGCGTCACCGACGCGTGATCGCCTCCGCCGTTCGACTGTTGTCGGTCAGCCCGTCGCCAACCCGTAGAACCGGTACATCGGATGCTCGATCGGGAGGATGTCGACGTCCGCGAATCCCGCGTCGGTCGCGTAGCGGCGGAACGTCGAGGGTCGCATCACGGTGCCGGTGCCCGCCGATGGCGCGTCGGCCATCCCCACGGGCAAGCAGTGGAGGACGCTCGCCGCGTAGAAGAGCCGCTCGACTGGGTTCTCGGTCGCGGCCTCGAATGCCTCGGCGACGTTCTCGTCCATCACGATGATGACCGCATCCGGCTTGCCGAGGGCATGCATGTTTCGGAGTGCCTCCACCGGGCGCGCGAGGTCGTGGATCATCTCGAACGCGAGCACGACGTCATACGTCCCGAGCTGCGCACGACTCGAGAGATCGCTGGTGACGTCGACGAGCTCGAAGCGGACACGGTCGGCCACGCCGGCCTCCGCCGCGTGCTTGCGAGCGGCCGCGATCGACGCGTCGTCGAGATCGAAGCCGTCGACGCGCACGCTCGGCCACGCCTTCGCGATGGCGATCGCGGCCCAGCCCTCTCCGCAGCCGATCTCTGCGACGCATGCGTTGGGCCGCTTCAAGCGGGACTCCAGGCCCGGCACGACGGGCAGCCACTCGGTGGTCAGGAGGTTCAGGAACGCGGGCCGGTTGAAGTCACCCTGGGCGTCGTGGATGGCGTAGTCCGAGTACGGCACACCGCCGCCGCTGCGGAACGCTTCGTGCAGCGAGGGCAGCACCGTCCCGACCGACGGGAGCAGGTCGAACAGGGGTCCCACCGAGGCGAGGCTCTCGGGATCGGTCAGACAGGCTGCGGCGGCGACCGGCAGGGTGTATGTGCGGTTCGCGGGGTCGCCATCCAGTCCGTCCGCGACGACTGCGATCAGGCCGGCAGCGGCCTGTTGCTCCAGCCACTCTTGTGCGTAGCGGGGGTGGATCCCCGCGGCGTCGGCGAGCGCGGCCGGTGTCGCCTCGCCGAGCTCGCTCAGCCGGTCATAGAGGCCGAGGGTGCGGCCGAGGCTGATGGTGACCGCCTCCAGCGCGTGCAACCCCGTGATCATCAGGTTGTCGGCGTAGGCGCCGATCTGGGCTTCGAGGTCGGCCTCGGATGCCGCGGCACGCAATTGTGTCAGTCATAGTTCCCTCCCGGGCTCGATGGTCATGGGGAAGGCGCCACATCCGATGTGGCGATGCCAGACGCCCCGCTAGGTCGTCCAGGTCGTCGGCCGCTCGGGCCGGTAGCAGCAGAACGTGCCGGTCTGCACGGAGTTCGCGAGGTGGCGCCCGAGGCCCGGGTGCTCCGCTGCGAGACGATCGATCGCGAGCCGGATGCGAGCGCTGACCGCCTTGCGCGCTCGCTCGTGGACCTCGCCGGCGCGTCGAGGACGGCCGCTCAACCCGAGCGCGTTGCTGAGCTCATCGATCAGGAAGTCACGTTCGATCTGCAATCGCTCGACTCGGGACCGATCGGCGGCGGCGGAGGCCTCCTCGATGTCCTCTTCGAGCTCTTCGAGGCGGCGGCGGTACTCGGCGCGAGCGCGCGCGTCGAAGACGTCGCCGAGGTGTCCCTCCTGCGCCACCCGCCCGGTGCCGACGAGGTCGAGCACGTGCACCTCGCGCCCGGGATCGGCGAGAAGCCGTTCGAGATCCCGGAGGCCCTTCGAGTCCTTGGCTCGGACGACCGTGCCCTCGTATTCGATGGTGAAGATCTCGCCCTCGCGGCGGAACACGCCCCCGGTCGAGTGCGTCGGCTCGGCCCAGATCGCGCCCCCAACGCGTTCGGACAGCGCCTCGATGTCGGAGAGCCGTGGGCGCGCACCGGCTCGCTCCACGACCCGCCGCGCAGCGACGAGGCGAGTGCGTGCCTCCTCGTCGTCTCCGAGCACGATCGCGATCCGCGCGAGCTCGAGCTGCACCGGGCCCCAGATGCAGGCCGAGATCCCGTCGACGACCCACAAGTCCTCGTAGGGGAGGAGCAGTCCTCGGAGATCGCGGAGTGCTTCAACGTCGCCGACGTCGGCCGCCACCCGACCGAACAGCATGCAGGTCGTGATGAATTCCGAGTCTGGGCGGATCCGGGCGAAGTGGTCACCTGAGTGGAGGGCGAGGAGCACCTTCGCCTTCTCGGGCTGCCCCGCCCGTGCCGCGACGAACGACAACCCCGACGCGTAGCTGGCCCACTCGGCGGGGTCCATGTCGAGGATGTCGAGCAGATCCGCGGGCGGCTCGATGTTCCTGTCCGCTCGGATGCAAAGGAGCTGTGTTGCCGCCAGCAGCGCCGCGTTCACGCTCCCGGTGGACGCCGCTGCGGCCGCCACCTCCCGGTTCCGCCGTTCGGCCTCGGCGAGGCTCCCGCGCAGCAAGGCTTGCGCGCCGCGGAACAACGGCGTGTACCAGCCGAGCAGTGGCTGGCGCAGACGGTCCGCGAGGCGAGCGAACGCCTCGATCTCGCTGTCGTGCGCCGCGAAGTCGCCCAGCTCGGCATGCACCACCACGAGGAAGCGGTGGCCGAGGAGCTCGAGCGTCTGATCTCCTGCTTCCCTGGCGAGAGCGACGATCTGCTCGGCGTTCGCTCGGCGCTGCTCCACGTGGTCCGGTCCTCCGAGCGCGTCGTTGAGCGCGGCGAGCGCTTGCGCGATGAGCTGTGGGTCGCCGGCCGCCTCCGCCAGCGCGAGTGCCTCCTCCGCCAGCCCTCGTGCGCTCATTGTCCCGTCCGGAGTCGCGCCGGCGACGGAAAGCCGAGCGAGGAGCCGCGACCGCATCGCCTGTTCATCGGGGGGCAGCAGCGCGAGGGCGTCGTGCACCAGGGTGATCTGCTCGGCGTTCCAGAGCGGCACCTCGAATCCCGACTGCCCGGCGCCGATGCCGAGCGCGGCCTCAGCGAGCAGATCGGCGCGCTGGCTGACGCGCGCGGCGGCAGCGCACTCGGAGAAGCGCGCCCGGGCTGCGGGAAGGTCGCCTGCGTGCAAGAGGGCGTTGCCCTCGTTGGCCAGGAGGGCTGCCTCTTGCCGCGGGCTCGAGCTTCGTCACCTCGCGTGCCCGACGGAAGCAGGCCGCGGCCTCTTCGAACGCCAGCAGGTCCCGCGCCCGCTGGCCCGCTTGCTCCCAGTGCCAGCTCGCCCGTCCGGCGCTCTCCGGACCCGCCTGCGTGAGGTGATTGGCGATCGCCGGGTGAAGCGACGGATCCAACGCCACTCGGACGCTCAGCGTCTCGGCCGCGCGTCGATGCAGGCTCGCCCGACGGCTGGTCGAGGTGGTGTCGAGGACGACCTGACGAATCAGGTCGTGAGCGAACGCCACTCGCGGCCCTCCGACCAGCAGGCCGTGGCGGAGTGCGGGGTCCAATGCGCGGTCGACGTCGTCAATGGGAAGGTCGAGGAGCTCGGCCACATCAACGCGTGTGAAGTCTTGGCCGAGCACCGCCGCCCCATGGAGCGCTGCCATCGACGCCTCGGTCATGAACGCGAGCCGGCGTTGGATCACCGCGGTGACCGCGTCCGGAACCGACGCCGGTGCGACGTCGGTCCTTCCGGCGAGCACCATGAGCCCGGCGAGCTCGTGGACGAACAGAGGGTTTCCGCCTGTGCGATCACGGATGGTCGCCGCGACCTCCGCGCTGACGCTCGTGCCGAGGTCCGCGCTCAGCACCTCGTGGACCGCGTCGGTGTCGAGGCCGGGCATCGGGACCGTCGTGCCGATGTGCGCGAGCGTCGTGAGCTCCGAGCGTGCGATCTCCGCCGGTCGATAGGTGGCGACGATGACCAACGCGCAGTCGGCGAGAGACGCCGCGAGGAAGTCGAGCAAGCGCACGGACGCCGTATCTGCCCAATGCAGGTCGTCGAGTACCAACAGGACCGCTGATGTCGAGCACGCGTCGCGGATGGCGCGCCCCACGGACTCGAACTGATGGAAACGGGCTGCGGCCGCCGCGTCGGGGCTCGAGGGGCGGTCCCGCTCGAGGTCGATCTCGCGACCGGTGAGCTGCCGTAGGAGCTCCGCCCAAGGCCAGAGCGGTGGTGCGCCATCGCCCGGCCACGCCGCCGCCCATGCCGTTCGCACACCGGCTTCGCGTGCCCGCTCGACCGCGGCGCGCGCCAGCCGCGTCTTGCCGATGCCGGGCTCGCCGCCGACGAGGAGCACTTGGCCGCGTCCCTCCGTTGCCGACGCGATCGCGCGGTCGATGACGCGGAGCTGTTGGAAGCGGCCGACGAGATCGCGTTCCCCGCGCGGCTCGGGCATCATCGTGGTGCACGATAGGGAAGGTGGAGCGTGTGATCGACTTCGAAGGCGAGGCCCGTCGCGGCATCGAGGACTCGTCCCGCGAGTCAGGCTAGGTGCGGTTCGATCTGCGGGACGGCGCCGTCGAGGTCGAGCGGATCGAGGGCGATCGCTCGCGTCCGACGCTCGTCTTCCTGCATGAGGGTCTGGGATCGATCTCACTGTGGCGCGACTTCCCCGAGAGCGTGGCCACGGCGACCGGCCGCGCCGCGGTCGTGTACTCGCGTCTCGGCTACGGCCGCTCCGCTCCTGCGCCTGGCCCACGAGAGCCCGACTACATGCACCGCGAGGCGCTCGAGTCGCTGCCCGATCTGCTCGACGGGCTTGCCGTCGAGGCACCGGTCCTCATCGGTCACAGCGACGGTGCGTCCATCGCGCTCATCTACGCGGGCATGAGCGGCCGGCCCGTGTCGGGCCTCGTCCTCATCGCGCCGCACGTGTTCGTCGAGAACCAGTCGATCGCCGGCATCGAGGCCGCGCGGGAGACGTTTCTCACGACCGATCTCGCGGAGCGGATGGCCAAGCACCACGACGACGCCGCGGCGACATTTTGGATGTGGAACGACCTATGGCTCTCCCCCTCGTTCCGCGACTGGAACATCGAGGACGTGCTGCCCTCGGTCACCGCACCCGTGCTCGTGGTGCAGGGCACCGATGACGAGTACGGCACCCTGCGGCAGGTCGACGCGATCGAGGCCGGAGTCGCGGGGTCGGTCGAGCGGTTGGTGCTCGAGCGCTGCGGGCACGCGCCGCAGGTCGAGCGGGGTCCAGAGACCCTCCATGCGGTGACACACTTCATCTCGTCGCTGGAAGAGGGGAAGGGTTCGGCATGAGCGTGCTCGACGGTCCGAGACGAGAAGTGCGCCGCGTGGTTCACAGGGGCCGCGTGCATCACTGTCGCCCAGAGGGGGAGCTTCTGGTGCTCGACGACGGCACGACGATCCCCGAGGCCACCGCGATGTACCTCCCGCCAGTCGAGGCGCGGACGATCGTGTGCGTGCACCTCAACTACCGCTCACGCGCGATCGAGTTCCGCCGCGACCTGGAAGGCGACCATCCAACCTACTTCGTGAAGCCGGCGTCGGCTCTCAACAGCCACCGCGGCGAGCTCGTGCGGCCGGCTGACTGCGAGCTGTTGAACTACGAGGGCGAGATCGCCGCGGTCGTGGGGCGACCCATGCGTCGCGTCGCAGCTGACGATGTGTGGGATCACCTCGCCGGCTTCTGCCCGGCGAACGACGCCGGCCTGCACGACTTCCGAGACACCGACGCCGGATCCATGCTGCGCGTCAAGGGGCACGATGGGTTCTGCCCACTGGGCCCCGGGCTCGTCAGCGGCGTCGACGTGCGCGAGTCGATGCTGCGCACCTACGTGAACGGCGTCGTGGTGCAGCAAGCGCCCGTGTCCGAGATGGTCTGGGGGATCGACGCGCTGCTCGAGGACATCACTCGCCACCTGACTTTGCTTCCCGGCGACGTCGTGCTCACCGGCACCCCCGCGAACTCACGGCCGGTGTTCCCGGGCGACGTCGTCGAGGTGGAGGTCGACGGTCTCGGGCGCCTCTCGAACTCCGTCGTCGAAGGGCCCGCGGTGCCGAGCGGGCAAGGTTTCCCGGCCACGGTCACAAAGACGAGCCTCGGCGTGGCTCTCGGCGGCGACTACCACCGTCTCAAGGACTCGGGCATCGAGCCGTCCGCGAAGACGTACCTCGCCCAGCGGGACGAGCTCATCCGGCTCAACGTCACGTGACGCCGCCCACGATCGGGTCCGCGCTGGCGCGCACGCGGCACACCGCCGCGCATCGCACTGCGCTCATCTGCGGCGATTCGCCGATCACCCATGCCGAGCTGGCGTCACGGTGCGACCGGGTCGCGCCTGCGCTCGCCGCCCTCGGGCTCGTGGCCGGGGATCGGGTCGCGATCCTGGCGGCGAACTGCCATCGCTATGTCGAGGCGTACATGGGCGTGCCTTCTGCAGGGCTCGTGCTCCTCCCGCTCAACACGCGACTCGCGGCGCCCGAGCTCGTCTCGATTGTCGAGGCCGCCCGACCCAAGCTCCTCGTCACGGACCGCGATCCGGGGCCGCTTGCCGACACGGTGCCGCGCGTCGTGACGTTCGAGGAGTGGGACGTCCTGCTCGACGACGCGTCCGACGCGCCGCAACCGGCTCCTGTCGACGAGGACGATCTCGCGCTCCTGTACTTCACCGGCGGCACCACCGGCCGCCCGAAGGGCGTGATGCTCACGCATCGCAACCTCGTCGCCAACTCGTTCCACAAGACGCTCGCGTGCCGCTTCCAGCCCGACGACGTCTATCTCGCGGTCGCGCCCTTCTTCCACGTCGCCGGCACCGCGCCGCTCGTCGGGCTGCTCTGGCTCGGCGGTTCGTTCGTCGTGCTGCCCGCGTTCGACCCCGGCCAGAGCCTCGATCAGATCGAGCGTCACTCCGCGACCGTCGCCATCCCGGTGCCGACGATGGTCGCCGCTCTGGTCGCCGAGCAGTCAGCCCGGCCGCGGCGGGTGTCGTCGTTGCGCCTGCTCGGTCACGCGGGCTCGCCGATCACCACGGACCTGCTGCGCCGCGCCCACGAGACGTTCCCCGACGCCGAGCTCACCCAGTTCTACGGCGCCACCGAGACGGCATCGATCGTCACGTGCATGCCTCACGAGGAGCGCCATCTCGAAGGTGGCCGCCTCGGCTCGGTCGGGCAGCCGGCCGTGGGCGTCGAGGTCGCGGTCGTGGACAGCGACGGCGCGCGGTGCGCGATCGGCGTCGCGGGTGAGGTGATCGTGCGCGGTGCGAACGTGATGGTCGGGTACTGGGAGGATGAGGCCGCCACCGATGCCGCGTTTCTCGACGGCTGGTACCGGTCGGGCGACGTCGGCTACCTCGACGATGAGCACTACTTGTTCCTGCTCGACCGGGCGAAGGACATGATCGTCACCGGCGGCGAGAACGTGTACTCGCTGGAGGTGGAGGACGCTCTGGGCTCGCATCCTGCGGTCCTCGAGGTCGCAGTGTTCGGCGTGCCGGACGAGCGCTGGGTCGAAGCCGTGCACGCCGTCGTGGTCGTGCGCGACCCCGCGTTCGCGACCGACACGCTCGAAGCCGAGCTGCGCGAGCACTGCCGCTCGATGATCGCGGGGTTCAAGGTGCCGAAGGCGATCACGATCCAGGTGGAGCCATTGCCGAAGTCGGGGCCCGGGAAGATCCTGAAGCGTCAGCTCCGCGCGCCGTACTGGGACGCGCGTTAGCGGAGCGTGATCAGCAGCTCCACTGTGCGACGCCGAGCGGATTCGTCGCCGAACGGAGTGATCTGGAGGTCGGTGACGCCTGCGTCTCGGACTCGTTCGACCGCCTTCGTGAGCGCCGCCTCGTCGCCGAACACGGCGATGTCCGCGGCGGAGTCGACGCCTTCACGCTCGATCACCGGACGGTACGCGGGCAAACGACCGTACGCCCCGAACTCAGCTTCCGCTGCGTCCCGAGCGGAGGCGCTGTCGTGTGTCAGGAGCATCGGGAGGCTCGCGAGGATGCGCGGCTCGGGCCGTCCTGAACGCTCGGCGGCCGGCGCGGACGAGGGGCACGGTGTGCGCTGCGAGCGTGCGCGGGCCGACCATCCAGGTCGCGGCGCCGTCAGCATGGGTACCGGCCACCTCGAGCATCTTCGGTCCGAGCGCGGCGACGAACACCGACGGAGCGCGATCGGGACTGGGGACGTCGAGCCGGTAACGCGTGCGCAACACGTCACCAGAGAACTCGACCTGCTGCTCGCGGAGCAGAGGGCGCAGGATCTGCAGGTACTCGGCCATGTAACGAGCGGGGCGCTCATAGTCGAGACCGAGGAAGTCTTCGACCACGCGCTGGTGAGAGACACCGATGCCGAGCGTCAGTCGTCCGTTGAGCGCCTCGTTGAGGGTGAGCGCTTGGCTCGCCAGCACGACCGGATGGCGGCCGTGTGCAGAGACGATCGCGGGACCGATCTCGAGGCGCCGCGAACGGTGCGCGGTGGCCGCGAAGAGGGTGAGCACGTCCGGCCCGTTCGGTATTCCGGGCATCCAGGCGCTGTCGTAACCGAGTGATTCGATGTGCTCGAGCTCAGCGCCCACGCGATCGGCAGTGGCACGCTGGTTCGCGATGACCACCCCGAACTTCACGGCGCCGGACGGTATCAGGAAGGCTGACAATGCTGACACGTGAGCCCGGATCGACAGACCCGCTCGTCGTGACCCGCGACGGGCCGATCGCCACGCTCTGGCTCAACCGGCCCGAGAAGCGCAACGCCGTCACGAAAGCGATGTGGGAGGGCATCGCGGACGCCTGCAGCGACCTTTCCTCCGACGGCACGGTGCGTGTGTTGGTCGTCCGCGGCGCCGGCGACCACTTCTGCGCGGGCGCAGACATCGGCGAGCTCGAGGTCAGCGACGCGAGCTATGCGCGCGCGAACGCCGGAGCCGACTACGCACTCGGCGCGTTCCCGAAGCCGACGATCGCGTTCGTGCGAGGGTCGTGTGTCGGTGGCGGCACACAAGTCGCGATCGCCTGCGACCTTCGCATCGCCGACACCACTGCAGTGTTCGGGATCACCCCGGCGCGGCTCGGCATCGTCTATCCCGCCTTTGCCGTCGACCGGGCCGTGCGACTCCTCGGCCCCTCGGCCGCGAAGCACCTGCTCTTCTCGGCGGAGCTCATCGGATGGGAGCGTGCCCTTCGCATCGGCCTCGTCGACGAGGCCCACGAGCCACGCGCCGCCGACGCGCGGCTCGACGCATTCGCCACGCTCCTCGCGACCGAGCGATCGCTGCTCACCCAGGAGTCGAGCAAGGCGATGGTCGACGAGTGCGTCGGCAAAGGTTCGATCTCGCAGGCGACTGTCGCGACATGGGGAGCCGAGCTCGCCGCGAGTGGCGATCCTGCCGAAGGCGTGGCTGCGTTCTTCGAGCGGCGGGCACCCAGATTCACCTGGGCGGGCCGCTGACTACGGTGGCGCGATGCCCAACATCAAGCAACGCCTCGAAGAGCTCGGGATCGAGCTACGGCCGCCGTCCCCACCTGCGGCGAACTACATCGGCGCGAGCAAGGTCGGCAACCTGCTCTTCGTGAGCGGGCACGGCCCGGACCTGGGCAACGGCAAGTACATCCGGGGGAAGGTCGGTCACGACCTCACGCTCGACGAGGGCGTCGAAGCGGCACGGCAGACGGCGCTCAACATCCTCGCGACGATGGACGCGACGGTGGGCCTCGATCACGTGCTCCGCATCGTGAAGGTGCTCGGCATGGTGAACACCGCGCCCGAGTTCAACAACACGCCGGCGGTCATCAACGGCGCATCGGATCTGTTCGTCGAGCTCTGGGGTGAAGAGGCGGGCAAGCACGCCCGGTCCGCGGTCGGCATGGCCGCGCTCCCATTCGACATCGCCGT
The DNA here is from genome assembly GCA_963708175.1 of uncultured Acidimicrobiales bacterium. GTDB lineage: Bacteria > Actinomycetota > Acidimicrobiia > Acidimicrobiales > DATKAS01 > DATKAS01. The sequence continues at coordinate 215,189 of CAVPSD010000017.1, read as the reverse complement.
CGAGATCGAGCTCGTCGCCGAAGTCGACTGACCGTTTGCTCACTCGAGCCGGTCCTGCTGTATCCGAGTGAGCAAACGGGTCAGGGGGTGGGGGTGACGGTGCCGGTGGCTTCGCCGAAGCCGATGCGGGGGCGGCCGTCGCCGCCGGCCCAGCCTCGCAGCGAGACGGTGTCGCCGTCCTCGAGGAACGTGCGGGTCGACCCGTCGGGGAGGGTGAGCGGGTCGCGACCGCGCCACGTGATCTCGATGAGGCTGCCGCGCTCGCCAGGGTTCGGTCCGGAGACGGTGCCGGATCCGATGAGATCGCCGGTGCGCGCCATCGCGCCGTTCACGGTCATGTGGGCGAGCTGCTGCGCGAACGTCCAGTAGAGGTCGGCGAACCCGGTCCTGCAGATGCGACGGTCGTTGAGCCAGACCTCGAGCGTGAGCTCGAGACCCCACGGCCGCTGCGCGCGCAGATACCGATCCGGCTCGGGATCCTGCGGCGGGGGCTCGACGAGATACGGTCGGACCGCGTCGAGCGTCACGACCCACGGCGAGATCGTCGTCGCGAAGCTCTTGCCGAGGTTCGGGCCCAGCGGCTGGTACTCGTACGCCTGGATGTCGCGAGCCGACCAGTCGTTGAGAAGGACGAAGCCAAAGACGTGCTCGTCGCTCTCGTCGGGGGCGATGCGGGTGCCGCCGCGGCCGATCACCGTCCCGACCTCGAGTTCGATGTCGAGCGAGCCGCTCGGTCCCGCGGCGGGCCCGGCCTCTCCACCGCCGAGCACGCCGACGGGTCGCGCGACCGGCGTTCCCGAGACGACGACCGATCCAGCGCGCCCGTGGTACGCGACCGGGATGTGCCGCCAGTTCGGCATCAGCGGCTCGCTGTCGGGGCGGAGGATCTTGCCGAGGTTCGTCGCGTGGTGGATCGACGAGTACGAGTCGACGTAGTCCGCCACTTCGAATGGCAGGAGCATCTCGCACTCACTGACCGGATGGACGACGTCGTCGCGCGTCGCGCCGGACAGGAGATCGGCCGCCGCGGCGCGCACCTCGCGGCCTCGACCCGAGGCCATCAACGGGTTGAGGACCGGCTGTGATGTCAGCTTGGGCACGATCCCTGCCGCCGCGAGGTCGACGACGTGGTCACCGACGCGGGTCACGACGCGAGCCTGACCACCACCGATCCGCGCGACACCGAAGGGGAGGTTCTCGAGTGGGAAGTCGGAGCCGTACGGCACCGGCACCCACGTGTCAGGCACGGCTTGCCCAGGACCAGGGGTATGTGGGATCGCTGACCGAGCGGGCCGTGTCGGTAAGGCCGAGCGGCTTGAACGTGTCCATCATCACCGCAAGCTCGACGGTGCGGTCTTTGTCCTCGCTCCGCTCGCGGCTTCCGGGCTGCGGGCCGTGGACGAAGCCCGCGGGATGAAGACTGATCGACCCCTTTCCGATGCCCGACCCGGCGCGGCTCATGAAGTCGCCGCCCGAGTAGAAGAGCACCTCGTCTGAGTCGACGTTCGAGTGGTGGTACGGCACCTTCACGGCGTTCGGGTCGAAGTCGTACAGGCGGGGAACGAAGCTGCAGATGACGAGCCCGGGGCCGGCGAACGTCTGGTGCACCGGCGGAGGCTGGTGCACTCGGCCGACGATGGGCTCGAAGTCGTGGATCGACAGTGCGAACGGGTAGTTGCACCCATCCCAGCCGACGACGTCGAACGGATGGTTCGCGTGCACGTGGCGGCTCAAGCCCGCGCGCGTGCGCACGATCACGGGCACGTCCTCCTCCTCGACGAGCAGCACGTCTCCGTCGGGACCGCGCAGGTCGCGCTCGCTGAAGGGGGCGCCCTCGAGCAGCTGCCCGCGCTCGGTGAGGTACTTCCGCGGGACGTCCACGTGACCCCGGGCCTCGATGATCAACAGCTCGACCGCGCCGTCCAGCACCCACCGATGGGTGGTGCTGCTCGGGATGACCACGTAGTCACCCTCGTGCACGGCCGTGCGGCCGAACACCGACTCGAGCACGCCCTCACCGCTGTGGACGTAGACGAGCTCGTCGCCGGTCGCGTTGCGGTAGAGCGGCGACGATTCCGATCCAGAAGCGAACGCGAGCGCGACCTGGTCGTTGCCGAGCAGGTACCGCCGGCCGAGGACAGGATCGTTCGACGCGCCGGCGCCGAGGTCGCCGGTGCGCAGGTGATACGGCTGCAACGGCGTGTTCGGCGAGAACACCGGCTCGGGCGCCTCGACGGCCTCGATCGACTTCAGCGCGGAGGGGGAGTGACGGTGATAGAGGAGCGACGAGCCCGCAGAGAAGCCCTCCTCGCCCATGAGCTCCTCGGCGGCGACGTGGCCGTCGACGCGATGGAGCGTGTGGCGCTTTCGGGGGATGTCGCCGACGGACCGATACGGAGGCATCGCTACAAGTTCCCCCGCCGGGCCTGATCGCGCTCGATCGCCTCGAACAGCGCCTTGAAGTTGCCCTCACCGAAGCCCTTCGCGCCTTCGCGCTCGATGATCTCGAAGAAGACCGCGGGCCGATCGGTGATGGTCTCGGTGAAGATCTGCAGCAGGTAGCCGTCGTGGTCACGGTCGACGAGGATGTTCAGCCGCTGCGATCTCGCCCCACGGCAGGTCGACACCGGCGAGGCGTTCGCGAGCCTCGACGTAGTAGGTCGTCGGGCACTCGCATGAACCGCACGCCCCGATCGCGCAGCGCCTGCAACCGTGGCGACGATGTCGTCGGTGCGCAGCGCGATGTGCTGCACCCCTGGGCCGTCGTAGTGCTCGATGTACTCCTGGATCTGGCTCTTCTTCAGGCCATCGGCGGGCTCGTTGATCGGCATCACGATCTTCGACGCCGTCCCACACGACCGTCGACATCAGCGCCGAGTACTCGGTCGAGATCTGGCTCGTCGTCGAAGTGCTGCAGCTGGCTGAACCCCATGACCTCGGCGTAGAAGCGCACCCAGTCGTCGAGGCGTCCTTGCTCGACGTTGCCGACCACGTGGTCGATCGCGCGTGAGACCGACGGGCGGGCCGACCGTCGGGTTGGGGAGGTTGTCGTCGTGGTAGCCGGGTTCGAGCAGCTCGCTGCGATAGCGGCTGCGGTCGACGAACGTGTGCACCGTGTCGCCGTACGCAGCGACTTGGCCGAGCCGCAGCTCGCCGTGCTCGTCGTGCTCGGTCCACGGCGCGCGTACCGGCGCGGGCACCACGCGACACCGCCGCCGCGAACGCCGCGTCCGCATCGTTCACCAACCAGGCGAGATCGTGGACGCCGTCGCCGTGACGGCGGACGTGCTCGGCGATCGGGGAGTCGGCGTTCAGCGCGCCGGAGACGACGAAGCGGATGTCGCCCTGCTCGAGCACGTAGCTCGCCTTCTCCCGCACCCCCGGTCTCGGGTCCGGCGTAGGCGGTGCAGTGGAACCCGAACGCCGACATCAGGAACCCGGCCGTCGTGCGGGCGTTGCCGACCCAGAACTCGATGCAGTCCCAGCCCAGCAGGTGTGCGGCGGGGCTCTCGGTCATCGTCATGCTCCGATCAAACCCCGGGACTCGTGCGGTCGCAACCACCGTCCCGCTGGCCCTCCCGCTGGTTCTCTTGGTGAAAAACCCGTACTAGACAATGAGAAACACCAAGAGAACCAGCCAGGGGGAGCCGATGAAGCAGCTGTCAGGGCTCGATGCGTCGTTCCTCTACATGGAGACCGGGTCGCAGTTCGGCCACGTCTCGAGCGTCTCGATCTACGAGAGGCCGGACGATCCGAGCTACGACCCGTTCGACGCGTGGCGGGACCAGATCGAGCGTCGCCTCCACCTCCTCGACCCGCTTCGGCGGCGTCTGCGCGTCGTGCCCTTCGGTCTCGACCATCCCTTCTGGATCGAGGACCCGGACTTCGACCTCGACTTCCACGTGCGCCACGCGGCGTTGCCACCACCTGGCTCGGACGAGCAGATCGCCGAGCTGACGGCGAGGATCATCGGGCGGCCGCTCGACCGGAGCCGCCCGCTGTGGGAGTCCTACGTGATCGAAGGGCTGCCGGAGGGTCGGTTCGCGATCCTGACCAAGCTCCATCACGCGACGATCGACGGAGCGTCGGGCGCGGAGCTGCTCACGATGATGCTCGACAGCGACCCCGAAGGTGACTGGATCGATCCGCCCACGACCGCGTGGCACGGTGACCGCGTGCCGAGCGACGGCGAGATGATCGGCCGGGCATCGATCGCACTGATGCGCAAGCCCGGTCGCGCGTTCCTCCTCACGACGCGGACAGTGCGCGAGCTGGGCAAGGCGACGCGCAACCCCGCTTTGGTGTCCGCGGCGAACCAGGCACGCGCCAACCTGCGTGGCCCGATGGGTGCCCTCCTCAACGTCGGACGCACGCGCGTTCCCGAGGGCGAGCAGCTCGGCCCGGCGCCGTCGCTTGTCGCGCCGAAGACCCCCTTCAACGCCACCATCACCGCACACCGCCGGTTCGCCTTCCGGTCAGTGCCGCTCGACGCGATCAAGGCGATCAAGACGTCGCTCGGCGCGACGGTGAACGACGTCGTGATGGCCGTCTGCGCCGGCGGACTCCGCACCTGGCTCGAGCGTCACGACGCGCTTCCCGAGGCGCCTCTCATCGCGATGGTCCCGGTCTCCATCCGAACGGGGGAGGAGACCGACAAGTGGACGAACCGGGTGTCCGCGATCTTCGCCGGGTTGCCCACTGACGAGCCGGACACCGTGAAGCGGGTGGCCCGCGTGCACGAGTCGATGGCCGACGCGAAGCGCCTCTTCGACGCGGTCCCCGCGGATGCGCTCACCGACTTCGCGTCCTTCCCGCCCCCCGCAGTCTTCGCGCAGGCCATGCGCACTGCGACGCGACTGAGCGGGCGCTTCGGAACCCCGGTGAACCTCGTCATCTCGAACGTGCCCGGGCCGAGAGAGCCCTTGTACACGGCGGGCGCCAAGCTGCTGCACTACTACCCGGTGTCGACGATCGTCGACGGCCAGGGGCTCAACATCACGGTGCAGAGCTACCTCAACACGCTCGACTTCGGCCTCGTGAGCTGCCGCGAGCTCGTCCCCGACCTGTGGGACCTGCTCGACGACATCATCGACGACATCGTTGCGCTCGGGAAGTCCGCCGGAGTCGACGTCGTGCTTCCCCGTGACTGACCGAAGCGTCCTCACGACAGGGGCGAACTCCGGGATCGGCCTCGCCACGGTCGTCGAAGTCGCGAAGCGCGGGCTCCATTCGATCGGCTCCGTGCGCTCGGCGGAGAAGGCCAAGGTGGTGCATCAAGCCGCGCGTGCCGCGCGAGTCGAGGTCGAGACCGTGCTCCTCGACGTGACCGACGCGGCACAGTGCGAGAAGGTGATGACCGACCTCGAGCTCTACGGCCTCGTGAACAACGCCGGATACGCCGTCACCGGGGCCGTCGAGGACGTTGGTGACGAAGAGGCGAGAGCCCTGTTCGAGACGCTGGTGCACGCGCCGATGCGGTTGGCGCGGCTCGCGCTTCCCGCGATGCGAGCACGCGGCGGTGGGCGCATCGTCAACGTGTCGTCCATCGCTGGGCTCGCGACGATGCCCTTCGCCGGCCACTACACCGGCGCGAAGCACGCGCTCGAGGCGCTGTCCGACGCGCTCCGCTTGGAGGTCGCTGGTGACGGGATCAAGGTGGTCCTCGTCGAGCCCGGCGGCTTCAAGACCGGCATCTGGGACGAATTCCAGCGGGACATCGACAAACGCGAGGCGACCGGCACCCGCCACGGCGCCGCCTACCGCCGATCGCTGCAGGGCCAGCGTCTGATGGAGCCGATCATGGGTGACCCCCAGGCCTGTGCCCGCGTGATCGTCGCGGCGCTCACATCGCGGACCCCGCGCAGCCGATACCTGGTGGGGCTCGACGCGCAGGCGATCCTGCTCGCGGAGCGCCTCACACCCACCTTCGTCAAGGACCGCGTGCTCCGGCTGGGTTTGGGTCTGTAACCGCCTGGGTCTGTAACTCTGCCGCCGCCCCTCTATATTCAGCGCAAGCATCGATCGGGGGGTCGAGTCGAAATCATGGGGTCGCGCGCGGTGAGAGCCGGCGCCGTGGGGGGTTCGTGACGGCGCTGACGGCGGTGCGCGCACGATCGCGTCCGTCGTTAGACCTGGACCGAGCCACGCCGTATCTGCTCGCGGCGGGCATCATCGTCTTCCAGCAGATCTTCTTCGGCGTGCCGCTGGGGATCTTCGTGCGCGGCATTCTCATCGGCCTGCTCACGGCGCTCATCGCCCTCGGCATGGCGCTGACCTACCGCTCGAACCGGTTCATCAACTTCGCGCAGGCGGACATGGGCACGATCCCGGTGGTCTTGATCGTGATGCTCATGTCGGCATGGGGATGGCCGTACCTCCTCGCCGTGCCAGTGGGGGTCATCGCTGCCATCGTCCTCGGCGCGGTCATCGAGCTCGGTGTGATCCGTCGGTTCTTCAAAGCGCCCCGATTGCTCATCACGGTGGCGTCGCTCGGTCTTTCGCAGCTGCTCCTCGCCACTGCGATCCTGTTGCCGCGGCTCTGGGGCGTGGACTTTCCGCTGCTCGGCCAGCGCCTCGAGGCGCCGTTCGACCTCGAGTTCTCGATCGGCACCGTGGTCTTCGACGCGAACGACCTGATCGCCATGATCGTCGCGCCGCTCGCCCTGATCGCGCTCGCGATCTTCCTGCGTTGGAGCAGCGTCGGGGTCGCGATCCGGGCGAGCGCGGACAGCGCCGACCGGGCTTCGCTCCTCGGGGTGCCGGTCAAGCGCCTCCAAACGCTCGTGTGGTCGGTCGCGTCGTTGCTCGCGTTCACCGCGATATTCCTCCGCGCCGGCATCATCGGCCTCCCCGTCTTCGGTGCGCTGACCGTCGGAGTGCTGCTCCGCGCGCTGGCGTCACTGGTGCTGGGGCGGATGACCAACCTCCTGGCCATCGGCGTGAGCGCGGTGGCGCTCGGCGTGCTCGAAGTGTCAGTGGCGTTCGCCGCATCGAGCCCGCTGCTCATCGATCCGATCCTCGCCGGGATCATCATCGTCGCTCTCATGCTCACGAGACGGGGTTCGTCACGCGTCGACGAGGCTGAGAGCTCGACCTGGCGTAGCGCGGACGACGTACGCCCGATCCCGGACGAGGTGTCACGAATTCCGATCGTGCGCCTGGTCAAGTGGGGGACGTTCATCGTCATCGGGGCTGCCGTGCTGCTGCTCCCGCAGATCCTCTCGGTCGACCGCACCTACAAGCTCGCGATGGTCGGTGTCTATGCGGTGCTCGGCCTGTCGGTCGTCGTGCTCACCGGTTGGGCGGGCCAGGTGTCGCTCGGGCAGATCGCCTTCTTCGCGATCGGCGCGACCGTTGGCGCGAAGGCGACGCTCGACTGGCATCTCGACCTCAGCATCGCGTTCGTCATCAGCTTCGTCGTCGGCGGTGCAGTCGCGGCCGCGGTCGGGCTGCCGGCGTTGCGACGGCGCGGCTTCTACCTCGCGGTCGCGACGCTGGCGTTCTCACTGGCGGTGACGACGTACTTCTTGAACCCGAAGTACTTCGACTGGGTGCCGGAGGGGCGCATCCCTCGCCCGCCTCTGTTCGGCCGGATCGACATCACCTCGACGGCCGCCTTCTACTACGTGATCTATGCCGTGCTCGCCTTGTCCCTGTTCCTGGTGAAGGGCATCCATGACAGCCGCACCGGTCGCGCGTTCATGGCCCTTCGCGACAACGAGCGGGCGGCTGAGGCGTACGGGCTCCACGCCACGCGAGTGCGGCTCGTCGCGTTCGCGTTCTCGGGTGCGCTCGCCGGGCTCGCGGGATGCCTGTGGGCACACCAGCTGCAAGGGCTCGACCCCGATCCGCTCGCGCCGTTCCAGAACCTGCTGATCCTGACCTACGTGATCATCGGCGGCGTCACGACGCCGATCGGCGCGATCTTCGGCGCCGCGTACTGGATCGGCCTCGGCAACCTGCTTCCCGTCCGGTGGCAGATCCTCGCGAGCGGCATCGGGGTGCTCGTCGTGCTGCTGATCCTGCCGACGGGGCTCGGCGGGCTCTTCTACCGCCTTCGCGATCGGTGGCTGGCGAAGGTGGCGCGTGAGCACCACGTCGACGCGCCCGGGCTCTCTACGACCGAGCCGGAGGCTCCCGAACCCGCCACCTCGCCGGTCCCCGAGCCGGTGGCCGTGCCCATCGCCACCGGGGCGGTCGACTGATGAAGAAGCCGCCGAGCATCCGCAAGTGGCTCCTCGGGATCACCGGTGGCGCCGCGGTCTTCCCGTTGCTCGTCCTCTTCGGACTGAACGCCGTCGACGAGCTCGACCGCACTGCCTTCGCCGTCTTGGTGCCGAACATCCGCGACGCCTTCGGGCTCAACCTCACGGGGCTCCTCGCACTAGTCGCCGTCGTGAGCGTGGTCGCGCTCTCCCTCCAGGTGCCCATCGCCGCATATTCCGATCGCCACAACCGGGTGCGCATCACCTGGATCGGCGCGCTCGCGTGGGCGTTCTTCTCACTCCTGACCGGCCTGGCGTGGTCGATCGTCGTGCTCGGCATCGCGAGGGCTGGCTCGGGCATCGGCAAGGCGGTCGTCGACCCGACGCACAACTCGCTCATCGCCGACTACTACGACATCCCGAGCCGGCCTCGGGTGTATTCCTTCCACCGCGCCGCGAACGCGGTCGGCGCGATCATCGGGCCGCTGACCGCCGGCCTCATCGCGGCGAAGTGGGGCTGGCGGTGGCCGTTCATCATCTTCACGTTCCCGACCCTCTTCTTCGTCGTGCTCGCGTGGCGGCTTCGTGAACCGAAGCGCGGGGTGTTCGAGCGCCGTGCCGCGGGCGCCACCGAAGCGGCCGCGCAGACCGAAGAGGCCACGCCGAGCTTCGCGGAGTCCTGGCGGATCGTCTGGAAGGTCGAGAGCCTCCGTCGCATCTGGTACGCACTGCCGTTCCTCGCGGTGTCGCTGGTTGGGTTCGGTGTGCTCGCGCAGCTCCTCTACGAGCAGGTCTACGACCTCGACGAGCGCGCGCGGGGCATCATCGCCGCCTGCGTGGAGCCGGCTCAGCTGGTCGGCTTGATCGTGGGCGCCCGCATCGCGACGAAGGCGATGGCCAAGGGCGGTCCGGCCGAGATCCTGAGGTTCCTCTCGCACATCGCGTACATCGTGTGCGCCGGCCTCGTCGTCTTCGCGATCGCGCCCTACCTCTGGGTCACGATCGTCGTGAACTTCGCGATCACAGGCCTCGGCGCCATCCTCGCTCCCGGCATCTTCGCGGCCCTCAGCCTCGCCATCCCGCCGCGAGCCAGGTCGATGGGCTTCTCGGTCGCGTCGCTCTGGATCATCCCGGGCCTGTTCATCCTCCCGGTCATCGGCTACATAGGCGATCACCTCGGCCTCCGCACTGGCATGCTCGTCATGACCCCGCTCTTCCTCGTCGGTGGCCTGATCCTCGCCACGACGAAGAAGACCATCAACGGCGACATCGCCGACGTGTGGCGAGCGACCGCGGCCCGGTCCGAAATGCAGTACGAGCGCAACCAGGGCCGGGCGAAGCTTCTCCTTGTCCGCGGGCTGCAGGTCTCGTACGGAAGCGTGCAGGTGCTGTTCGACGTCGACATGGAGGTGGAGGAAGGCACGTGTGTCGCGCTCCTCGGCACGAACGGCGCCGGCAAGTCGACGTTGCTCAAGGCGATATCCGGCATCGTCGAGGCCGACCGGGGCGCCGTGATCTTCGACGGCCGCGAGATGACCCACGCGCCGCCCAACGAGATCGCCGCGTTCGGCATCCGTCAGGTGCCCGGCGGGCAAGGCGTGTTCCTGAACCTCACGGTCGACGAGAACCTGGGCTGCGCGTCGTGGTTGCACCGGCACGACAAGGAGGCGACAGAGGAGGGCATCGAGCGAGTGCTCGCGCTCTTCCCAGTGCTCGCCGAGCGGCGTTACGACCTCGCGGGCAACCTCTCCGGCGGGCAGCAGCAGATGCTCGCGCTCGGCATGGCGTTCCTGAGCAAGCCGCGGCTGCTGATGATCGACGAGCTGTCGCTCGGCCTCGCGCCGGTCGTCGTCGCGCAGCTGTTGCCCCTCGTCGACCAGCTCCGGCGTGAGGGCACCACGATCATCCTCGTCGAGCAGTCCGTGAACCTGGCGCTCACGGTCGCCGACACGGCGTACTTCATGGAGCGCGGGCAGATCCGCTTCCACGGGCCGACGGCCGAGCTGCTGAACCGCCCCGATCTGGTGCGGTCCGTGTTCATCGAAGGGGCGTCGAGCAAGCTCGAGGCCGAGCCCGCCCCGAACGGCGACGAGCACGCCGCGCTCGCGGCAATGGCCCGCGACATCGATCGTTCGGGCGATCCACTGCTGTCGACTGCCGGCCTCTCGGTCGCCTTCGGTGGAAACCGGGCGGTCGATGACGTGAGCATCGACCTCTATCCGCGTGAGGTCCTCGGCATCATCGGGCCGAACGGCGCCGGCAAGACGACGTTCTTCGACCTCGTGTCCGGCTATTTGCGCGCCGACTGCGGATCGGTGCGGCTCCACGGACGAGACATCACGAGCATGGGTCCGGCGGCCCGCGCCGAGCACGGCCTCGGCCGGTCCTTCCAGGACGCAGCGCTCTTCTCCTCGCTCACCGTCGAGCAGACGATCGCGGTGGCGTGCGAGCGCTGGATCAAGGTGCGCGACCCGATCTCCGCGGCGCTGCACCTACCGAACGCGTACGACTCCGAGCGGCAGGTCGAGGCGCGCGTGCGCGAGCTCGTCGACCTGCTTGGCTTGGGGATCCATCGCACGAAGTTCACCCGCGAGCTGTCAACGGGCACGAAGCGCGTCGTCGGCCTCGCGTGTCTTCTCGCACATCGCCCGTCGGTCATCCTCCTCGATGAGCCGTCGAGCGGCATCGCACAGAAAGAGGTCGAGGCGCTCGTGCCCGTGCTATTGCGGATCCGTGACGAAACCGGCGCGAGCCTCGTCGTGATCGAGCACGACATGCCACTTCTTCGGTCGGTCTCCGACCGGATGGTCGCGATGGATCAGGGGGCCGTCATCGCGACCGGTGACCCGACCGAGGTGCTGACGGCACCGCAGGTCGTGGAGTCCTACCTCGGCACCACCCCGGACGCCATCGAGCGTTCAGGAGCCCTCGGCTCCGCGACCTAATCGAGCACGAACCACAGGGGGGACGACGTCCATGCAACCGAGCAGCTCGGACACTCCGACAAAGTCGGGCAACCCATGGCGCCGGTACGGGCCGCTGATCGCGATCGTCGCTGTCATAGCGATCGTCGCTGGCATCCTGATCTTCGCCAGCGGCGACGACGACGACGGCGGCAGCGCGGCGACGACCGCGGCGAGCGCGGCGACGACGGGCGCTGGGGGCACCGGGAGCTCGGTTGCCGCGGGCACGACGGCGGCGGGATCGGACGACCCGGCGGTCGCGAGGCAGGCGATCACGTACAACAAGGCGCAAGACCTCGGTCTGACCGACCTGACGTTCATGGACTCGTGCGACACGAGCACCGGCCGTCTGAAGATCCCGGACTACTTCGCACCCGAGTGCTACGCGAACGTCGACGACAACGGCGGCGCCACGGCGCCCGGTGTCACGGCCGACACGATCACCGTCGTCGTCTACATCGCGCCTGACACCGACCCGGTGCTCGACTTCATCACCGCCGCGATCAACGCCGACGACACCGGCGCGCAGGAAAGGAGACCTACCAGGACTACACCGACATGATGAACGCCCTGTACCAGACGTACGGGCGCAAGGTCGAGCTCAAGTTCCTCGACGCCTCGGGCACGTCTGAGAACGGCACTGCGGCGCGCGCCGATGCGGTGAAGGCGGTCGAGGAGCTGGGAGCGTTCGCGGTCTGGGGCGGTCCCGCGCTCGCTCCCGCGTGGACAGAGGAGATCAAGGCACGCGGCGTGATCTGCCTCGGCTGTCCCGGAATCCCCGATCCCGGCCCGCTCGTCTTCCCGATCGTCGCGAGCGGCGAGCCAGACGCGTCTCCAGCTCGGCGGAGTACATCACCAAGAAGCTCAAGGACGGCAACGCCCAGTTCGCCGGTGACGCCGCGATGCAGTCGCAGCCCCGCGTGTTCGGCCAGTTCTACATCGAGACGACCGGCGGACCGCAGGCGCAGGACGCGGCCGACTTCAAGGCGCAGCTCGCCGACGGCGGCGTCGACCTCGCGCAGCAGATCCCCTACACGCTCGACCCGGCCACGCTGCAGGAGCAGGCTGCGGGCGTCATCCAGAAGCTCAAGGCCGCGGGTGTCACCACGGTGATCGTGACGACCGACCCGATCGCACCGAAGATCTTCACCGAAGAGGCGACGAAGCAGAACTACTTCCCGGAGTGGATCTTCGGTGGTGGCGTACTGATCGACACCAACGCGTTCGGTCGCACCTACGACCAGAAGCAGTGGGCTCACGCCTTCGGCATCAGCGACCTGTTCGCCAAGGTGTCGCCCGACCTCGTCAAACAGTACGACATCGCACACCTGGTACTTCGGTGATCTCGCGCCGGCCGACGACACCTACGGCGTCATCTACCCGCAGCCCGCGCTGTTCTTCGCGGCCGTCCAGTCGGCGGGACCGAACCTGACCGCGGAGACCTTCCGCGCCGGCCTGTTCGGCTCACCCGACGACGAGATCGCTGCCGCCCGCGTTCACCGTGCCGCTCGATCACCTACGGCGATCACGGTCTCTGGCCGGAGGCGCCCGACTACTACGGCATCGACGACTTCACCGAGATCTGGTGGAACCCCGAGGCCACCGGCCAGGACGAGCTGCGCCGCGAAGGCAAGGGCATGCTCGAGTTCGTCGAACGGCGGCCAGCACTACCGCCTCGGGGAGTGGACGAGCGACCTGGACGTGTTCGACCCGGCCAAAGCCGTGGTCCAGTACGACGAGCTGCCCGAAGCCGAGACGCCACCGACGCTACCCGCCGCCGCCCGGCTCGCCGGCGGCGTCATCGGGGAGCTGAGCTACCCACCGTCTCACCAGACCCAGCGGGTCGCCCGCTGCGCGAACTCGTCCTCACGTTCGATGACGGCGAAGGCGCGCTGCGGGACGACCTCCCACATCGAGTGGCTGGTCACGAACGTGACCATCTCGGCCTGCTTGACCGGGTCGGGCTCGTACTTCTCCGCGTAGCTCACGGCCACCGCGTGCTGGCGGTCGGCCGCGAGCTCGCGGGCGGTTCCCTCCACTGACACGCACTCGACCGTGTCGTCGATCGTGAACGCGACTTGTGGGTTCGCGCGGATGTTGCGCGCCTTGCGGGCGTTCGGCGAGCACGAGAACGCGAACGTCGACGAGTCGGTGAGCCACACTCCCCACACGGGGAGCGCGTGCGGCCGCGCTTTCGCGGAGGCCGTCACCACCCAGTAGTTCTTGTTGCGGAGGAGCCGCTCTTCCGCCCACGACCACGGCAGCACGTCCGCGAGGTCCTCAGGCACGCCGTAGTCCTTCATGTCGGGTCGCTCGGCTCTCGGCACAGTCATCGGCTTCTTCGCACGAGCTCGTCGAACAGTGCTTGCTGCTGCGGATCATCCCCGGCTGTGTCTTCGGGATGCCACTGCACGCCGACGATCCACGCGTCGCCGTCGACCTCGACCGCCTCGATCGTGCCGTCGTCGGCCCAGCCCGTCTCGACGAGTCCGGGCGCGAGCTGATCGATCGCCTGGTGGTGGAACGACGAGCACGATCGGCCGGGTCGTGCCCATCGCGCCGGACGCCTTGGACCCCGGCTTCAGGTCGACCTCGTGCAGTCACGCCGTCGCGATGCTCTTGACGGCCGGCGAGATCGGGGAGGTGCTGGATCAGCGTGCCGCCCATCGCGACGTTGAGCACCTGCACGCCACGGCAGATCGCGAGCGTCGGCGTGCCGTTGCGGACTGCGGCCTGCGCGAGCGCGATGTCGAACGCGTCGACGTCGGCGCTGCACGCCGTAGGTGTCGGGATGAGCCTCGGCTCCGTAGCGCGCCGGATCGACGTCGGCGCCGCCGATCAGCACCAGCCCGTCGAAGCGCCGGACGATGTCGTCGGCCTCGGCGTCGGTGATCGGGACCTCGAGCATCGCCGCCTCTTGCCCGCCGGCTCGCCGGATCGCGTCGAGGTAGCGCCGTGAGCACACAAGGGCCTCGGCCCGGCCGCCGACCTGCTCCCGGCTGCTGAGCCGCGTGGTCACGGCGATGAGCGGACGCATGGGCCTTGTCTACAGCCGCTCGAAGCCTCGGCGTCGTTCCCAGTCGGTGACGTGCTGGTTGAACCACGCCCACTCCTGCTTGGCCGTGTTCAGCAGATGGTGGTGGACCTCGTCGCCGAAGGCCTTGCGCGCGAGCTCGGAGCCCTCGAACAGCTCGATCGATTCGACCAGGGTGTGTGGCACGCGGGGCAGGTCCTCCGCGGTGTAGCCGTTGCCGACATAGGGCTCGCCTGGCTCGATGCGGTGCTCGATGCCGTGGAGGCCGCTCGCGATCGTCGCCGCGAACGTGTAGTAGGGGTTGGCATCCGCGCCTGGAATACGGCACTCCACTCGACGACCATCGCCGTGGCCGACGACGCGGAACCCGAGGGTGCGGTTGTCCAGCCCCCACGCGACAGCGGTCGGCGCCCACGAAGCCGGCTGATAGCGCTTGTACGAGTTCACGTACGGGGCGAAGCACCACGCGAGCTCGCGCGCTCCGGCCATCAGCCCACCGAGCCACCATCGCGCGGTGTCGCTCATCCCGTGGAGGCCGTCGGGAGCGGCCATCGCAGAGCCGACTCCCTCGGTCGGCCAGAGCGACGAGTGGATGTGGCAGGACGAGCCGACGCGATCGATGTCGTACTTCGCCATGAACGACACCGACTGGCCGTGCTGCGAGGCGATCTCCTTGACGCCGTTCTTGTAGATCACGTGGCGGTCGGCCATCGTGAGTGCGTCGGCGTAGCGCAGGTTGATCTCGTGCTGGCCCGCTTCGGCCTCGCCCTTCGAGAACTCGACCGGGATCCCGGCCGCGTCCATGCCGTTGCGGATGGCGCGGATGAGGTACTCGTCCTTGGTCGTCTGGAGGATGTGGTAGTCGAGGACGTAGTCGTTCTGCGGGGTGAGGCCGACGTAGCCCTTCGCTGCCGCCTCCTCGTAGCTCTCGCGGAACACGAAGAACTCGAGCTCTGACGCGGTCATGACCTCGAAGCCCTGCTCGCGCGCCCGGTCGACTTGCCGTCGCAGGATCTCGCGGCGGCGCGACCTCCACCGGTTCGCCGGTCTCGACGTCGAACAGGTCGCACACGACGAGCGCGGTCGACTCGAGCCAGGGCACCAGGCGCAGCGTGGTCATGTCCGGCCGGCAGGCGACGTCGCCGTAGCCCTTCTCCCAGTTGGCGAAGCGATACCCGGGCAGGACGTGCATGTCGACGTCGACGGCCAACAGATAGTTGCAACACTCGATCGCGCCGCCGGCGACCTCCTCGACGAAGTAGTGCCCGGTGACCCTCTTGCCGACCAAGCGCCCCTGCTGGTCGGGGAACACGACGAGCACGGTGTCGACTGCGCGTGCGTTGACCATCTCCTCGAGCGTCGGGAGGTCGAGCATGCCTCGGAGCACGCCCGCAGACTATGAGGGGTGATCACTTGACGTGAGATGGTCGTTCCGGGTGCAAGGATGGGCGCTCCCCCCAAGGTGAAGGAGGACGGCCATGAACGCCGACGAGGCGAAGGCCAAGGCAGACGAGGCCTTCAAGAAGATCAAGGAGATCGCCGAGACCGCGTGGAAGCGCGGCGTGGAGGTGAGCAAGGACCTCGCCGCCAAGGCGAAGGACCTCGCTGCGAAGTCGAAGGACAAGGCCGGTGACGCCGCGGACGACATGGCCGACAAGTCGAAGGACGTGGCGGACGACATGGCCGACAAGTCGAAGGACGTGGCGGACGACGTCGTCGACAAGGCGCAAGAGGTTGCCCAGAAGGCCGACGACAACGCCATCGACCTGTCCGAGAAGGACAAGGGCGTCGTGGGCGCCGCTGCCGGCGCCGCACACGACGTCATCGACAAGGTCGACGGCGACTGACGACCGACACGCTGGCCGCTGGCCTCCCGCCGCCGACCAGCCCTCCGCTGCGCCGCGCCTCGTTCCGGATGCGTCATCGGAGGCTCGTCGCGGGCTTCGCCGTGTGCGCCGCGGTCGGGCTGCTGGCCGCGGGGTACTCCGCGGCGGCGGCGATCGCGGCCGTGTTCGTCGTCGGTGTCCCGCTCGAGAAGATCTGGCCACGCCATCGTCAGCGGGTGAGACGGCCCGAGCTCTCCACCGACCTCCTCTGGGCGATGCTCGCGCCGCTCAGTCAGGTCCTCGGGGCCGTCGTGGCGATCGTGATCGGCCTTGTCAGCCTCGCGTGGGTCCCCGCGCTCCCGCTCCGCCCCATCGTGCTCGCTCTTCCTGGTCCGCTGCGCGTGGTCGTGGCGTTCTTGCTCTTCGACCTCCTCGTCTACGCGAGCCATCGCGCCGCCCACGAAGTGCCGTTCCTCTGGCGGTTCCACGCGGTGCACCACTCGACCAAGACGCTCGACTGGGTCTCAGGCTTCCGTGCCCATCCACTCGATGGTGTGTTCGCGGCACCGGCGTTCGCGGTGTTGCTCGGCGCGGGCTTCTCCCTGCGGATCGCCGGCGCGCTCGCCGTCGTCCAGGTGATCCTCGGGATCACTGCGCACCTGAACGTGAGCTGGCGTCTGCGGCCGCTGCAGCGGATCGTGTTCACGCCCGAGTTCCATCACTGGCACCACAGCAACGAGCGCGCGGCGTGGAACAAGAACTACGCGGTGTTCCTCCCGCTTTGGGACATCGTGTTCGACACCGCCTACCTCCCTGGCGACCGGCGCCCGCAGTCCTACGGCATCGACCGGCCGATGCCGTCTGGTGTCTGGGCCCAGCTCCTCCACCCGTTCCGCCGTCCGCTGCCGGTCGCGAGCGCCCCTGGCCCGGTAGGTTGACCAGCGGCCCGGCGAGGACGCGAGATGACGATCACGAACACCGACGGCACTGACGGCATCGACCAGATCGACTCGGACGACGAGCTCGACGAGGAGATCGAGGACCGTCCCCGATTCGACTGGACCTGGCCGAAGGTCATCGCCGCCGTGCTCGTGTTCTCGTTCCTCGCAGCGGCGGTCACCTACTTCGTGTCGACCCGCGAGGACAAGCCCAACGCAGTCGACATCGGGTTCCTGCAGGACATGATCGATCACCACGATCAGGCCGTCTCGATGGCGATGAAGGTGATCGGGCGCGAGTCCGACCCCACCACGCAGAGCTTCGCCCGTGAGGTCGTCATCTACCAGCGATGGGAGACCGGCGTGATGGACACGCTCCTGGCAGGTTGGGGCGACACGCGCGGCGACGTCGGTCGGACGGCGATGGCGTGGATGGGCATGCCGTCGCCCGTCGGGGCGATGCCCGGAATGCAGTCGGCCGAGGCTGTCGAGCAGCTCGGCACTCTCACCGGAAGCGACCTCGACGAAGCCTTCTTCACCATGATGCGCGAGCACCACCTGGGTGGCGTGCACATGGCCGCGTACGCGGCCGAGCACGCCAACACCGAGGAGGTCCGCGAGCTCGCCGCTCGGATCGCCCAATATCAGGAGATCGAGGCGAACGAGTACACCGAAGCACTGAAGCGGCTCGGGCTCGAGAATTCATGACCGACGTCGTCCTCGACGGCGACGGCCTTTCGATCGACGACATCGTTGCCGTCGCGCGCGGCGGCGCGCGGGCGGTGCTGAGCGACCGTGCTCGCGCCGCGATGCAGGCGTCGCGAGACATCGTGGAGAAGCTCGCGGCCTCCGGTGAGCCGGTCTATGGCGTCTCGACCGGGTTCGGATCGCTCGCCGACGTGTACGTCGAGCCCGAGAAGCGCAGGAGGCTCCAGGCCGCGTTGATCCGCTCGCACGCCGCCGGCGTCGGCCCCCCGGTCGAGGACGAGGTCGTGCGGGCGATGATGCTGCTCAGGGCGCGCACACTCGCAATGGGGCGCAGCGGCGCTCGTCCCCTGCTCGCCGACCGGCTGCTCGATCTGCTCGCCGCGGGGATCACGCCGCGGGTCCCCGAGCACGGTTCGCTCGGTTGCAGTGGCGACCTGGCGCCGCTCGCGCACGTCGCCCTGGTGCTGCTGGGGGAGGGGGAGGCCGTCACGGGAGCGAAGGTGCAGGCGTCCGCCGACGCCCTCCGCGCCGCGGGCGTCGAGCCGGTGGTGCTCGAGGCGAAGGAGGGCCTCGCTCTCGTCAACGGCACCGATGGGATGCTCGGGATGCTCGCGCTCGCGTGCCACGACGTGGCTCGGCTGCTCGTCGTCGCCGACATCACTGCGGCGATGAGCGTCGAGGCATCGCTCGGCACCGATGCGGTGTTCGCACCAGAGATCGTCGCGTTGCGTCCTCATCCCGGTCAGGCAGCGAGCGCGGCGAACATGCGGACCGTGCTCGCACGCTCGCCGATCGTCGCGTCGCATCGCACGGGCGACTCGCGGGTGCAGGACGCGTATTCGCTCCGGTGCGCGCCGCAGGTGCACGGCGCGGTCCGCGACGCGCTCGCCTACGTCGAGCAGGTCGTCGCCCGAGAGCTCGAGTCCGCGATCGACAACCCCGTCGTGCTCGCCGACGGTCGGATCACGTCGAACGGCAACTTCCACGGAGCGCCGCTCGCGCACACGGCGGATTTCCTCGCGATCGCGCTCGCCGACCTCGGCTCGATGGCCGAGCGTCGGGTCGACCGGCTCCTCGATCCGGCCCGCTCGCACGGCCTTCCGGCGTTCCTCGCCGATGAGCCCGGCGTCGACTCGGGGCTGATGATCGCCCAGTACACCGCGGCCGCGCTCGTGGAGGAGAGCCGGCGGCTGGCCACGCCCGCGAGCGTCGGCTCGATCCCGACCTCGGCGATGCAGGAGGACCACGTGTCGATGGGATGGGCCGCGGCCCGCAAGCTTCGAGTGGTCGTCGCGAACCTCGCGCGCCTGCTCGCGATAGAGCTCGTCGCCGCGGCGCGCGGCATCGAGCTGCGCGCTCCGCTCCCGCCGGGTGCAGCAACCGGGGCGGCGGTGACGGCGCTGCGACAGGTGGTCCCCGGCCCGGGCCCGGATCGTTGGCTGACGCCCGAGCTCGACGCGGCCGCGGATGTCGTCACGACCGGCTCGCTCCGCGCTGCGGTCGAGGCGGTGACAGGACCGCTCCAGTGAGCGAGGGGGCGCGGCCGGTGCGGGCGCCGCGCGGCACCGACCTCAGCTGCAAGGGCTGGCCTCAGGAGGCCGCCATGCGCATGCTGATGAACAACCTCGACCCCGAGGTCGCAGAACGCCCCGACGACCTGGTCGTCTACGGAGGCACGGGGCACGCGGCGCGCTCGTGGGCGGCGTTCGACGCGCTCGTCTCTACGCTCCGCAGCCTCGAGGGCGACGAGACGATGCTCGTGCAGTCGGGCAAGCCCGTGGGCGTGTTCCGCACGCATGAGTGGGCGCCGCGCGTGCTCATCGCGAATTCGAACGTCGTACCCGAGTGGGCGACCTGGGAGGAGTTCCGCCGACTCGAGGCGCTCGGGCTCACGATGTACGGGCAGATGACGGCGGGTTCGTGGATCTACATCGGCACGCAGGGGATCCTCCAGGGCACGTACGAGTGCTTCGCGGAGATCGCACGGCGGCGCTTCGCCGGCTCGCTGCGCGGCACGATCACGCTGACGGCGGGGCTCGGTGGCATGGGTGGCGCGCAGCCGCTCGCGATCACGATGAACGACGGTGTCGCGCTGTGCGTCGAGGTCGACCGTCACCGCATCGACCGGCGGCTCGAGACTCGTTATCTCGACGAGGTCGCGACGTCGCTCGACGACGCCATGGCGCGGTGCCACGAGGCGAAGACGGCCGGCCACGCGGTGTCGATCGGTCTGCTCGGTAACGCCGCCGATGTCTTGCCGCGGCTCCTCGACCTCGGGTTCGACGCCGACATCGTCACCGACCAGACCAGCGCGCACGATCCCCTCAGCTACGTGCCGAACGACCTCAGCCCGGAAGCGGCCGAGGAGCTGCGCGCGCACAACCCCGACGAGTATGTCCGCCGATCGCGCCAGGCGATGGCGACGCACTGCGAGGCGATGGTGGGGTTCCTTGATCGCGGCGCCGAGGTGTTCGACTACGGCAACAGCCTGCGCGCCGAGGCGAAGCTCGGTGGCTTCGAGCGCGCCTTCGAGTATCCCGGCTTCCTACCTGCGTACATCCGGCCGCTGTTCTGCGAGGGCAAGGGCCCGTTTCGTTGGGTGGCGCTGTCGGGCGATCCGAAGGACATCGCGGCGACCGACCGCGCGGTGCGCGACGAGTTGCCCGACGACGTGCACCTCGGGCGGTGGCTCGACCTCGCGAGCGAGCGCGTCGCGTTCCAGGGGCTCCCGGCCCGCATCTGCTGGCTCGGCTACGGCGAGCGCGCCCGCGTCGGGTTGCGCTTCAACGAGATGGTGCGCTCGGGCGAGGTGTCCGCGCCGATCGTGATCGGCCGCGACCATCTGGACTCGGGTTCGGTCGCCTCTCCCTACCGCGAGACCGAGGCGATGGCCGACGGCAGCGACGCGATCGCGGACTGGCCCCTGCTCAACGCCCTGGTGAACACGGCGTCGGGCGCGTCGTGGGTGAGCATCCACCACGGTGGAGGGGTCGGCATCGGCCGCTCGATTCACGCGGGCATGGTGTGCGTCGCGGACGGAACGGACCTTGCCGCGCAGAAGCTCGAGCGCGTGCTCACGGCCGATCCCGGCATGGGCGTGATCCGCCACGTGGACGCCGGATACGAGCGCGCCGCGGAGGTCGCGACCGAGCGCGGGGTTCGGGTGCCGATGCGCGAGACATGACGACGCGCGTGTGGTGCGAGCTCGCGTGGCTCGGCGGCGACGCCCCCGAGAGGGGCGTGCTCGTCGAGATCGACGGCGGGTTGATCGTGTCCGTGACCGGGGATGTGCGTGACTGCCCAGAGGACGCCGTACGACGGGCGGGGATCACACTGCCTGGGTTCGTCAACGCCCACTCCCACGTCTTCCATCGCGCGCTGCGGGGGCGCACCCATCGGGGCGGGGGATCGTTCTGGACGTGGCGCGAGCAGATGTACGAGCTCGCCGCGCTGCTCGACCCTGACGCACTGCACGAGCTCGCCCGAGCGACCTACGCCGAGATGGCGCTGGCGGGTGTGACCACGGTGTGCGAGTTCCACTACGTGCATCACGACGTAGGCGGGCGGCGATACGCGGATCCGAACGCGATGGGGAACGCTCTGTTCGCAGCGGCGCAGGAGGCCGGCGTCCGCCTCGTGCTGATCGACGCGTGCTACCTCACCGGAGGGATCGGACGGCCCCTCGAGAGCGTCCAGCTGCGCTTCGGCGACGGCACGGTGGAGGACTGGGCCGACCGGGTCAGCGCGTTGTCGGCGGGGCCGGGAGGAGAGATCGCGGCCGCGATCCACAGCGTCCGCGCGCTGGCCCCGCGCGACATGAAGGAGGTCGCGCAGTGGGCGCACGATCGGGCGATGTCGCTCCACGCACACGTGAGCGAGCAGCCCGCCGAGAACGGAGCGTGCCTGGCAACGTACGGCATGACCCCGACTGAGCTGCTCGAAGACGCGGGCGCGCTCGGTTCGTCGTTCACTGCTGTGCACGCGATTCACCTCACCGACTCGGACATCGCTCGGTTGCACTCCTCGACAGTGTGTCTCTGCCCGACGACCGAACGTGACCTCGCTGACGGCATCGCACCGAGCGGACGGTTGCACGACGCGGGAAGCGCTCTCGCGGTCGGCTCCGATTCCAACGCGGTCATCGATCTCCTCGAGGAGGCCCGCGCCATCGAGCTCGACGTCCGACTCGCGACCGGGGATCGAGGAACGCACGGCGCGGCCGAGCTGGCCGGTGCGCTGACCGGCGGGTCGGTGCTGGCAACGGGTGCGCCCGCGGACCTCGTGACGATCGGGATCGACACGGTCCGGCTCGCGGGCACGGGCACGGACGACCTGCTGACCGGGGTCATCTTCGCGGCGACCGCGAGCGACGTGACCGACGTGATGGTGGCCGGCCGCGATGTCGTGCGAGACGCCGCCCACCTGTCGATCGACGTGGTCCCCGAGCTCGATCGAGCCGTGCGGGCCATCTGGCGCGAGCGATGACGCTCGTCGTCGACGACATCGGGCTGCTCGTCACGAACGACCCGACGGTCGGTGAAGGCCCGCTCGGCGTAGTCCGCGACGTCGCGTTGGTGGTCGACGACGGTTCCGTCGTCGCGGTCGTCCCGCGGGGCACCGCTGCAGATGAGCGGGTGAGCGCGGAGGGCCGATGCGTGATCCCCGGCTTCGTCGACAGCCATACGCATCTCGTGTTCGCGGGGGATCGAAGCGACGAGTTCGCTTCGCGGATGAGCGGTCGCCCCTACTCCGCCGGAGGCATCATGACGACGGTCGCCGCGACCCGCGCGGCGTCCATCGAGGATCTCGGCGCGGCCGCGGTCGCGCGCCGATACACCGCGTTGGCCGCAGGCACGACGCACGTCGAGGTGAAGTCCGGCTATGGGCTCGACGTCGAGCACGAGCGGAGGCTGGTCCAGCTCGCGTCGGGCCTCACCCCTGACGTGACGTATCTCGGAGCTCACGTCGTGCCGCCTGATTTCACCGACCGGCCCGATGCCTACGTCGACCTCGTCTGCGGCGAGATGCTCGCCGCCTGCGCGCCTTCGTCGCGGTGGATTGACGTCTTCTGCGAAGAGGGCGCGTTCGACGCGGACCAGACGCGGGCCGTGCTCCGAGCCGGGAAGGCGGCAGGGCTCGGGGCGCGCGTGCACGCCAACCAGCTCGGCTTCGGGCCGGGCGTGCAGGTCGCCGTGGACGAGGCTGCAGCATCGGCGGACCACTGCACGTATCTGAGCGACGGCGACATCGAGGCCTTGGCGGCGAGCGACACCGTCGCGACCTTCCTGCCCGCCAGTGACTTCTCGACGCGCCAGCCCTATCCCGACGCCCGCCGCGCTCTCGATGCGGGCGTCACGGTGGCGATCGCCAGCAACTGCAACCCCGGGTCGAGCTACACGAGCTCGATGGCGTTCTGCATCGCCCTCGCGGTGCGCGAGATGCACATGTCGGTCGAGGAGGCGCTCTGGTCCGCGACCCGCGGTGGCGCCCTCGGGCTGCGCCGTCCCGAGCTGGGGTGGCTCGCGCCCGGGGCGCGCGCGGACGTGGTGATCCTCGACGCGCCGACCTACATCCACCTCGCGTCACGACCCGGGATGGCGCTCGCACGCCAGGTCATCGCGGGCGGCCAGCTCGTGCGCTGAGCGCGTGCCGGCTGCGGGATGCGATGCTCGCGCCGTGGCTTTCGACCCTCTCGAGCCGTACGGGCCGCTCATCGACACCCGCGCCCGCATCGTCACGTGGAACGTATGGGCGAACTCCGGGCCGTGGGAGGAGCGCTACGCCCGAATCGAGCAGCTGCTGCGCGGGATGGATGCCGACATCGTCGGCATGCAGGAGGTGTTTCGTGCTCCCGGTGCGGAGCCGGTGGCCGAGATCGCGCAGCGCCTCGGGCTCGTCTACACGCCCTGCATCGAGTGGTTCGAGCCCGCGCAGCTCGAGAGTGGCACCGCGGTGCTGTCGCGCTGGCCGGTGAGTGAGACCGAGAGCCGAAGGCTCGCGGGGTTCGACGGCGGCGACGGTGGGATGGTGCAGTTCGCAAAGGTCGACGGCCCGCGAGGTCAGATCGATGTGTTCGTCGTCATGCTCGACTGGCGTCCGGATCTGAGCCATGTCCGCCAGGCTCAGGTGCGCGAGCTCGGGGCATACGTGAACGAGAAGGGAAGCGTCGCCCACCCGGTCGTGATCTGCGGGGACTTCAACGCCGGCCCCGAGACCGACGAGATGCGCATGCTCATCGGTCAGGCCCAGACGGCGGCGCCCGGGCTCGTGTTCTGGGACGCGTGGGATGTCGCGTCCGAAGGAGGCCCGGGCCATACGTGGTCACGCCGCAACCGGTATGCCGCTCCGGCCCTCCTCCCTGATCGCCGAATCGACTACGTGCTGTCGGCGTGGCCCCGGGCGCGAGGCGCGGGCCACCCAGTTCGCTGCGAGGTGCTCGGCACCGCGGGTCTCGCCGGTGTCGACCCGTCCGACCACTTCGCGGTGATGGCCGAGATCCGCTACTGACCCCTCCTGAGAACGGCCAGGCGGCATGAGCTGGGAGACGTGGGAGTGGGACGAGACGCTGTTCGAGGGATGCGCGCCCTACTACGAGCAGGGGCGACCGCCCTACGCGCCAGGACTCGCTGACGCGCTCCGCGACGCGCTCGCTCTGGAGGGCCGCGGCCGCCTGCTCGATGTCGGTTGCGGCCCTGGGAAGGTCGCGTTGCTCGTCGCGCACCTCTTCGAGGAGGTCGTCGGACTCGACCCCGACAAGGGGATGATCGCCGAGGCGGCACGGCTCGCGGCGGAGCGCGGCGTGACGAACGCGCGGTGGGTGTTGGCGCGCGCCGAGGAGCTGCCGCGCGACCTCGGCACGTTTCGCGTCGCGGCGTTCGCCGCGTCCTTTCATTGGATGGATCGCCCGAAGGTGGCAGCCGCGGTGCGAGGCATGCTCGAGCGCAACGGTGCGGCGGTGCAGGTCGACACGCAGTCCTACCGGTCGCCCGTCGAGGCGGAGATCGACGAGCTGCGCGCCCGCTACCTGGGGCCGGACAAGCGGGCCGGCCGCACGATCCGGAACACGTCACCGAGCAGCGAGGACGAGGTGTTCCAGTCGGCCGGGTTCCGGCCGATGCAGGTGATCACCGTGCCCGACGGCCGCGTCCTCGAGCGAACCGTCGACGACCTGATCGCGCAATCGCTGTCGTCCTCGTCGACCGCGCCCCACCTGTTCGGCGATCGGCTCGACGACTTCGTGGCCGAAGCCCGCCGCGCGCTGCTCGACTCGAACCCTTCGGGCCGGTTCACGGTGACGCTGCCGGACAACGAGCTCCGCATCTGGCGACCCCTCTAGGTCTCCTTCAACAGCTGCTCGCACGCGGTGTCGGCGAGCCACCTGTCGTACTGCTGCGGTGTCCACCCCCGGGCGGTGACCAGGAGGTGCCAGACATCGGGGTGGATGAGCGTCCAGAGGATGTCCGTCGCCCGGTCGACCCCGAGGCCGACTCGGAGCGCCTTCTTGCGATGGAGCGACTTCACGACCTCCCGCTGGTTCGCGTAGAAGTCGGTGTTGATCAGCTGCCAGAGCGCGTCGACGTCCGGGTCGCTCGGAGCGCCGTCGCGCAGCACGCGCAGGATGTTGGCGACACGCTGCTTCACGACGGTCGAGTTGCGCGCGTTCAGCCGCAGCTGACGCGCGGGGTCGGGCTCGTTCAGCACCTCGAGGTACCAGGGCTGCTGCGCGACGGCGACGTCGGGCTCGCCGCGAAGGAGCGTGTCCCACAGCGAGCGGATCAGGCCACTCTTGGTCTCGAAGGCGAGATACACGGTCTTCAGCGCAACGCCGGCCTCGTCGGCGATCGCCGCCATCGTCGTTGCCGCGTAGCCCTGTCCCTCGAACAGCCGCTGCGCGGCCCCGAGGATCTGCCGGCGAGTGGCGGCGGCCTGTTCCCGCCGGCGAGGTGACTCATATCGCCTTCGCTTGGGGTTGACCTCGGTGACCATTTCACTATTCTACTGAAGTATTGATTACTTATAGAGAGTAGCAAATAACGAAGGAGTCAGATCATGAGTGGAGATCTCCGCCCCCAGCTCCACACGATGTGGTCCTCGGTCGCCGACGGATGGGCCCAGCACGCCAACTTCGTCGATGCCCGCGGGCAGGCCGTGACCGAGTGGATGGTCGCTGCGACCGCGCCGGTGCAGGGCGATCGCGTCCTCGAGCTCGCCTGTGGGCCGGGCGCGATGACCCTCGCGGTGGCGGGCACCGTCGATCCCGGCGAGGTGATCGCGTCCGACGTCGCCCCCGAGATGGCGGACATCGCGGTGGCGCGGGCCCACAGTCAAGGGCTCTACAACGTGCACGGCCGGCGTCTCGACCTCGAGGACATCGAGGAGCCCGACGGATCGTTCGACGTCGTCTACTGCCGCGACGGGCTCCAGTTCGCGACCGATCCGGCGCGTGCGGTCGCTGAGATCGCTCGCGTGACCAAGCCGGGGGCGCGTTGCCGTCGCGACGTGGGCCGCACGTGAACGCAACCCGTGGCTAGGCCTTGTGTTCGACGTGCTGAGCGAACAGCTCGGACATCCGGTTCCTCCGCCCGGCATCCCCGGTCCGTTCTCGCTGAGTGACGCGACGCGCCTCGAGCAGCTCTTCGTCGACGCCGCCTTCACGGCCGTGCACGTCGAGGACGTGTCCGTGCCGCTGCGGGCACCGTCGTTCGACGGCTGGTGGCGAATGACGACGTCGCTCGCGGGCCCGCTCGCGCTGATCATCCGCGGGCTCGATGCCGAGACGAGCGAGAAGCTGCGCAGGCGTGCGCACGAGGCCGTGGCCGACTTCGAAACGAACGAGGGCACTCTCGACATCCCGGGCGTCGGCCTCGCACTGTCCGCGCGTCAGCCGTCGTAGAAGCACGGCTGTGGAGCGGCTCATATCCTTCGGGGTAGGTGAGTGCTGACCCGGAACGCCCTTCGATTCGCCTCGCTGAGCTCGTCGCCGCTCTGTCACTCGGCATCGATCTCGGCTTCGGCCAGCCGATGGAGCACGTCCTGCGGCAGTGCCTCATCGCTCTGCGCCTCGCGGAAAGGGTCGGCCTCGACGACGACGACCGCGCGGCGGTCTATTACACCGCGCTGCTCGTCAACGTCGGCTGCCACACCGACGCGCACGAGCAGGCGAAGTGGATGGGTGACGACATCGCGCTCGAAGTCGAAGAAGTACGACGCGCAGGCGTCGTCACTTCGGCAGATGACCGAAATGATGCGGATGGTCGGCGCCGGGTCCCCGCCATTGCATCGCATCCGGACTGGACTCGAGTTCGCGATCGCCGGGCGCAAGGAGTTCGACGGCATGATCGCCCAGCACGCGCGCATGGCACGGGCGCTCGGAGAGGAGCTCGAGCTGCCGACGAACGTGCTCGACGGGCTCGGCGGTTCGTACGAGCGTTGGGACGGAAAGGGCTGGCCGGGCGAGCTGGCGGGCAAGGCAATCCCGATGGCATCGCGGATCGCCCAACTCGCGGAGTACGTCGAGGTGGCCCATCGATTGGACGGTGTCGAGGCCGCCTGTGCTGTCGCCAATGGACGATCAGGTTCTCAGTTCGATCCCTCGCTGGTGACGGTGCTGTGCGGGGACGCCGAGAAGCTGTTCGACCGCCTTGACGAGGTGGGCTCCTGGCGAGCGGTCATCGATGCAGAGCCATCGCTTGCCATCGTGCTCACCGAAGACCAATGCGACGCGGCGTTGCTGGCCATCGCCAACTTCGCCGACATGAAGTCTCCTTACACGCTGGGGCATTCGCACGCGGTCGCCGACCTCGCTGCCGCCGCGGGTGCATGCCTCGGCGCATCCGAAGAGGAATGCCGCACGCTGCGGCGCGCGGGACTCGTCCATGATCTCGGACGCCTCGGCGTCTCGAACGCGATCTGGGACAAGAAGGGCCCGCTCGGCGCCGGCGAGTGGGAACGGGTGAGGATGCACCCCTACCTCGCGGAACGGATGCTCCAACAATCGGAGACGCTCGCGCCGCTTGCCCGCATCGCGGTGCAGCACCGGGAGCGCCTCGACGGCTCGGGCTACCCGCGCGGCCTTGCGGGGAGCTCGATCTCTCGTCCGGCCCGCGTCGTCGGCGCCGCCGACGCCTACCAGGCGATGCGTGAGCCGCGGCCGCATCGACCTGCCCGGCCACCCGAGGACGCGGCGCGGGAGCTGCGCAGTGAGGTGAAGGCGAGGCGACTCGACGCCGAGGTCGTCGAAGGCGTGCTCACTGCGGCGGGGCACCGCGTCGTGAGACGGCGAGAAGGCCCGGCCGGGCTCACGGCGCGGCGAGGTCGAGGTGCTCCGGCTGCTCGCGCTCGGTCTGTCCACGAAGGAGATCGCTGCACGGCTCGTGATCACCCCGAAGACCGCCGGCAACCACATCGAGCACATCTACCGCAAGATCGGCGCGTCGAACCGCGCGATGGCGAGCCTCTTCGCGATGCACCACGGGTTGCTGCCGGAGGAGGGCTTCGTCGGCACGGCCTGACAAAGATGAGGAGATCCCCTCATGCCCACCGGTGCCTTTGTGCCGCACCGTGTGTGAATCAGCAAGTCATGAGGAGGTCACCATGTCCGTGCAGGCAGCCAAGACCGACCGCGGTGGTGCGTTCGTCCATGCGAACGGCATCGACATCCACTACCTCGAAGCCGGGAAGGGCGAGCCGCTCGTGTTGCTCCACGGCGGCGTCGTGTCGACGAGCTCGTTGTGGCGGAACCATCCGTTCTCCTACGCGGACCACATGGAGAGTCTTGCCGAGCACTTCCGAGTGATCGCGCCCGACACCCGCGGCGCCGGTGCCACCGAGCCGGGCGAGGGAACGGCTTCCTTCGCCGTGCTCGCCGAAGACGTGCGATCCCTCATCGGGGCCCTGGATCTCGAACAGCCGATGGTCGCCGGATTCAGCGAAGGAGCGATCACCGCCACGGTGCTCGGCATCATGTACCCCGACTCGGTGCGCGCCATCGTCAACGACGCCGGCTATGACATGTTCAATCCCGAGTCCCCGTCATTCATGATGATGCGGATGATGCTCGGCGGCAGCCCCGATGCGACGGTCGCCGACCCGGACGCCGCCGAGCGGTTCTTCGGAGCGGTGCCCGAGATGCAGGCGACGCTCGACACCCTGAAGGCAGACCATGACGGCGCGCAGGGCGAGGGCTATTGGCGGACCTACATCACCAACGCCTTCCCCCGCACCACGCAGCCGATCGGCTATACGTTCGCCGACCTCGCCGCGGTGGCCGCTCCGACGCTCGTGCTGGCAGGCGATCGCGATCAGTTCTGCTCCGTCGAGGAAGCCGTGGTCGCCTATCGCAAGCTGCAGACCGCCGAGCTGGCCGTCCTTCCCGACACCGAGCACGTCATCACGAGTCGCGCGATCGAGACGACGATCGACTTCCTCGAGCGCCACCAAGGGGGGTAGCCGGGGACACCTCCGCTCGTGGCGCTCCCGAACGGCGCATAGGTGATGGGCGTGGTTGCTTGGCTGCCGGGCTCTACGCGGGAGTGGCCGCTCCGAACCAGGTCGCAAGTGCTCGAGGCAGCGCTGGGTCCGTGAGGTCTCCCGCCCAGGCGACATGTCCGTCGGGTCGGATCAACACGGCCGGGGGCGCAGCGACCTCGCCGAGGACCGGGAGCTCCCACACGCCATCGTGGCTGGCGTCGACCAACCGGACTCGATTCGCCCAAGGAGCGATGTCGAAGCCGCCGGGTTCACCGAGGTTGAGGAGCACGGGCCGGGCGTCGTGCAGCAGCGTGAACACGCGCGTGGGACCGTCCGCGGTGTGCAGGTCGAGGTCGGGCATGCGCCGCCCGAGCAGCGGGTGTCCCTCGCCGAGGTCGTAGTGGATGTCGAGACCGGAGATCATCGCGGCGATGCGCTTGCGCGGCTCGTCCATGCTCAGCAGCTCGAGCATGGTGTCGCGGAGGGCCTTGCTGCGCTCGTCGGTGCGGCTGAGCGCGACCTGCGCCATGGTGTTGTGCAGCACCCGGGCACCGACCGGATGCCGTTCGGCGTGGTAGGTGTCCAGGAGGCTCTCGGGTGACGTCCCGTTGACCACCTGGGCCAGCTTCCAGCCCAGGTTCACGGCGTCCTGCACGCCGGTGTTGAGGCCCTGGCCACCTTGCGGGCCGTGCACGTGTGCGGCGTCGCCGGCGAGCAGCACACGTCCCTCGCGGTAGGACGCCGCCTGGCGGGTCATGTCGGTGAACCGGGAGATCCAGGTGGGGCTGTGCACCCCGAAGTCCGTCCCGTAGGCGGCGACGAGCGCCTCGCGCGAGGTCCTGCAGGGTGGGCTCGCTGGTGTGCTCGACGTCGCTTCTCGAGCAGCACGACCCCGTACGGCCCTCCGCCCGTCTCCCGGTTGACGGGACCGATGCCACCACCCTCGGGGCGCATGCCGATCTCCGGCTCCTCGTCCATCTCGACCTCGGCGATCATGTAGCTGGTCGTCGGGTCCCACCCGGGGAAGTCGATGCCGGCCGCCTTGCGGATCACGCTGCGCCCTCCGTCGCACCCGACGAGGTACTCGGCTCGGAGCGTCGTGTCGTCGGACAGCTCGACGTCGACGCCGGTGTCGTCCTGCGCGAAGCCCACCACCTCGCGGCCACGAAGGATCGGGACCCCGAGCTCATCGACCCAGCCGGCCAGGATGCGCTCGAAGTCGGCTCTGCCAGAGCGCAAGCAGGTAGTTGTGGCGGGTCGGGAAGT
Organism: uncultured Acidimicrobiales bacterium; assembly: GCA_963708175.1. GTDB lineage: Bacteria > Actinomycetota > Acidimicrobiia > Acidimicrobiales > DATKAS01 > DATKAS01. The sequence continues at coordinate 184,781 of CAVPSD010000017.1, read as the reverse complement.
CGCTGATGTCCAGGAACGATCCCGGCGTAGCCCACGAACGGATGCGTCTGGCCCTCCGAGAGGAAGCGTTCGGCGATGCCACGCTGATCGAGCACCTCGATGGTGCGGGAGTGGAGACCCCCGGCTCGCGATCCGTCGAGATCCTGATTGGCGCGTCGTTCGACGATGACGACGTCGATCCCCGCCAACGCCAGCTCGCCCGCCAACATCAGCCCGGTCGGGCCGCCGCCTGCGATCACCACCGCATGCTCGGTCATCGCAATCATGGTCAGCACGCGTCGGTCGCTTGCGGCAAGCCCCCTGCCTCGGGCTACATTGCGAATGGCGGCGAAGGTTCACGCTCGACGAGGCGGGCGAGCCGAGCGGTCCCCACCTCGACAACGCCGAGCGACGAAGCGACGAGGCGCTGCCCAGCTTCGGCAACCCAACATCGGCGAGCGGGAACCCGCCGGGTCACCGCGCCTCCTTGTTTCACCGCTGCCGCGATCCCAATTCGCGAGCTGCGGGCGGGTGAACGAGGAGGTGGACGCTGAGGACCAGGACCCACAGGGGGAACAGGATCTCCACCCAGGCGAACGACTCGACGGTGAGGAGAAGCACGACCCCGACGACTCCTCCGAGCAATGTGAGCCATCGCGGGAAGATGCCGAGCCGGCGCCCGATCGTTGTGGTCACGATTGTGAAGGCGCCGGCCATGCGCATCGCGTAGACCGCGAGCACCTGGTACGTGGTGTGTCGACCGAATCGCCAGATTTCAGGCGAGATCGGCGCGGAGCGATTCGCTTCGGCCTCGAGCAGTCCGCCGGCGAGCGCTGCCGCGACGAAGAGCATCGCGACGAACAGCAGTCCCGTGCCGAGGAACACGGATGGCGAAGAACCGGTCCTCGGCCGCGCCGATCCGATCGCGCACTGCACCGATGAACCACAAGAACGCGAGCCCGGCGAACGGAACGAGATTGAGAGCGACCACGACGGCGTTCCTGCGCCCTGCGTCGTCCAGCCAGTTTGCGGCGTCGCGTGGGTTGGCAGGGACGGCGACGCGCACGAGCACGAGCGCGGTGCCGAGGAGCAGCGCGAATGCGATGCCGGCGATTGCAGCGGCGCGCGGCGTGCGCAACGAGGCTCTGGTGATCTCGATCTCTTGTGCCATCGAATCTCCGAGGTTCGTGCGTCGTGAGTTACGTCGGTGCGTTGGCGGCCGTCCGAGACCGCGCGCGCCCGGTCACCCGCTATCGAGCGTGTCCGGAGCGCGGGGGTCGTTGCGTGTTCCGGTTGATCGCGATGGAGGAGGGCGGCGTGGCGGCCGTAGCGGGCGGCGAGCGGCGCAGCGGTGATGCCGTGGGCGACCACGCTCAACACGACCGTGATGCCGACAGCGGCGACGACGCGGTTCGCCTCGGCGGGATCGAGACTGTCGTAGGCGATGAGCGCGAACACGACCGATGCCAAGCCGCGTGGGCCGAACCAGCCGACGAATGCGACCGTCGCACGGTCGAGCCCGGTGCCGGCGAGTGCTATCGCGACGGGCACCATCCGCACGACGCTGAGGGCGAGGAGCGCGAAGACGATGTCTTGCCAGACCAGGTGTTCGAACGCGGGCCCGATCATCGCGGCGCCGAACAGGAACCAGACGAGCAGCGAGAGCAACTCGCCGGTCTCGTCGGCGAAGCTGGTGACGTGGTCGTCGCTCGCAGATGCATGCTGCCGAACGCGAGGCCCCCGATGAACGCGCCGACAAAGCCGTTCCCGCCCGCTTCGATCGCGACCGCGTAAGCCAACGAGAGCGAGGCCGAGTACCGCAAACGCACGGAACGCTGGTGCGCTCCAGCCCCATCGGCGGGTCGCTCGCAACGATGCCGCGCCGAGCAGTCCGATCGCCGAGGCCGACGCCTGCACCGATGACGAGATCGACCGCCGCGCCTCCGACTCCTGGGGCGTGGGCGACCTCTTCGGCCACGGCGCCGGCGATGAAGAGGTTGACGAACGGTGTGGCGATGCCGTCGTTCAGCCCGCTCTCGACGTTCAGCACGCGCCGCACACGCGGCCGGAACCCGCTCGTCCTGCATGATCGACGCCCCGAGCGCGGCGTCGGTGGGGGCAACGATCGCCCCGATGACCGCGGCGACCCAGATGTCGACCCCTCCGAACAGCACGGCCGCACACGCGGTTCCGGCCGCGATGGTGAGCGGCAGACCGATCCCGAGGAGGCGGACCGGAACGGCGACGTCGGCCCGCAGCTCACGCACGTTGACGCGGGACGCGTCGCTGAACAGCACCAGCGCGAGGGTGATCTCGGCGACGCTGCGCAGCGTCGACGACGTGAGGTGCACGTCGAGGAGCGAGAGCGGCTCGTGTGCGACGACGAGTCCCAAGACGACGAACGCGATCGGTGCGCTGACGTTCACCCGTTCCAGCCGTGCCGAGACCAAAGCCCAGAGAACGAAGCACGCGGCGACGACCGCGAGCGTGCCCGGTGTCGAGACCGTGTTCCACGACTCTCGACTCCTACCGGCGATTCTCGGACACGTCATGCTCCCGTGTGGTCCTCGACACGATGGTCGGTGTCAACCGATGGCAGAAAGGGCCGAAGGTCACGGATTGTCATGACTGTCCCAGTGTGAGCCATGATCCGGTGGCCTTCTCGGGACCAAAGCCGACCCCGGTCGCGCTCGAGTCCACTGGGGTAGACCCTGGCCATGTTCACGCTTCGCCACATCGAGATCCACGGTCACGACGTCGCGTACCGACTGGCAGGCGAGGGCGAGACGATCCTGCTGATCCACGGGATGGCGGGCAGCTCGCGTACCTGGCGCGAGGTGATGCCCGAGCTGGCCGAGCACTACCGCGTGCTGGCGCCCGATCTCCTCGGCCATGGAGCCTCGGGAAAGGCAGCGACGGATTACTCGCTCGGTGCGCACGCGAGCATGCTGCGAGACCTGATGGACCGGCTCGGGATCGCTCGGGCCACCGTGGTGGGGCAGTCGCTGGGCGGCGGCGTGGCGATGCAGTTCTCCTACCAGTACCCCGACCGCTGCGAGCGCCTCGTGCTGGTGTCGAGCGGTGGTCTGGGTCGTGAGGTCAGCTTCATCCTGCGGGCGCTGTCCCTTCCCGGCGCGGAGCTCGTGCTGCCGATCGTGACGCCGGCGTTCGTGCGCAAGTTGGGCAACGCCCTGAGCGCCTGGCTTTGGGATCGGGGCGTCAGGTCGGGCCGGCTGGCCGAGATGTGGAGCGCCTACGCCTCACTCGGCGACCCCGAGACCCGACGCGCCGACTTCCGAACGCTGCGGGCGGTCGTCGATCCCGGCGGTCAAGCGGTCAGCGCCACCGACCGCCTCTACCTCGCCGAGGTCATGCCCACGCTGATCGTCTGGGGCGACGCCGACCCGATCATCCCGGTGGACCACGCCCGGGCCGCGCACGCCGCGATGCCAGGCAGCCGCCTCGAGATCTTCGAGGGCGTGGGTCACTTCCCCCAAAGCGAGGCACCCAAGCGGTTCGTCGAGGTCCTCAGCGGCTTCGTGGATTCCACGCCCGCCGCGGAACTCACCGACATCGCGTGGCAGGCCCGCCACGGCACCCGGTCGTAGTGCATCAGCGGCCTCCGGGGGAGAGCCCGCAGCCGTCCTGGGGCTACCTCCGAAGCGCGTTGCGGACAGCGTGCTCCGCCTGGTCCTCCGTCGAGAAGATCCCGAGGGTGACCTCTGGGTGGTCGCCCTCGATATGCGCCTTGACCGTGTAGCCGCCGTCGGGCCAATCCGCGATCCTGATGGTCACGAGCTTGTCGAGACGTACCCAATCCTTGTGAATCGTCTCGGCCCATTCGCCGTAGAGCTGCAGCTCTGCCACTCGCCCTCCATCGCTCCCGGTTGCCAACGAGCCTACGGTGCCCGCAACGCACTGCCCAAAGGCAAGATCGGAACGCCGCAGGTCAGCGATCACCCACTAACCGTCGTAGAAGAAGGGGTCGTGCAGGCCGACGAGGTCGCGCTGGCGTTGCGTCCGGGCTCGCTCGATCGCCTCGGGGGAGAGGTGGTTCACCTCGGCGGTGGTGCGGATGCGCTGCGCGATGTCGCGTCGGCCGTAGTGCACCTGCAGGAACAGTCGGCCGTCGCCGCCGCTGGCGGGCGTGCCGCGGTGCCAGACGTCGGAGACGAACAGCGCGACGTCGCCCGCGTTCGCTTCGAGCAGGACCAGGCGGCCGGCCGTCGTAGGTGAGATCGGGGTCGGTGAGCCGGTCGAACGGCGCGAGCCGGCCCGATCGGTGGACTCCGGGGATCACCGCAGTCGGCCCGTCGACAGCGGGCAGTCCTGCAACATGAGGTGCGCGCCGATCGCGAAGACCGGGTAGGGGATGCGGTCGTCCCACGGCACGCCTTCGGGTCGCGGCACGTGGGGGCCGGCGTCGCAGTGCCACGGGCCACCGGCGAAGTCGGGCGGGTTGCGCCACGCGGTGTTCGCGATCACGTGGCAGTCGTCGCCGAGCAGCGGCTCGATCACCTCGAGGATGCGATCGTGGCCGACGGCCGCCTGGCTCGCCGCGCCTCGGTTGAGCATCTCGTAGCGGAACTCGTCCTTGTCCTCGCGGCCACGCTCGGCGGGATAGCGCACGAACGCGTCGTCGATCTCGGCCGCGATGGCGTCGATCTCGTCGTGTGTGAGGATGTCACGCAAGACCGTGTAGCCGTCGCGCTCGAGCTGCACGCTCCCCGCCGGGACCTCGGCGGTGAGCACCGAGAGGTTCTTCCCGACCCGCTTGATCATTGGTCGCTCTCCTTCTGCGGCGTGTCGCCGCCGACGAACGCCATGTCCTGATACCGCGCGCCGGAGACCACCGGCGTGATCGCATCGAGCTCGGCGAGATCCTCGGGGTCAAGGACACGTCGGCGGCGCCCACGTTCTCCTCCAGGTACGAGCGCCGCTTCGTCCCCGGGATCGGCGCGACGTCGTCGCCCCGCGCGAGCACCCACGCCAGCGCGAGCTGGCCAGCGGTCGACGCCCCGTGCCGCCGCGAGGTCCTTCACCTTCTCGACGAGCTCGAGGTTCTTGTCGAAGTTCTCCCCCTGGAAGCGGGGCAGACCGCGCCGGAAGTCCCCGTCCTCGAAGTCGTCGGGCGACTTGATCTGGCCGGTGAGGAAGCCGCGGCCGAGCGGGCTGTACGGCACGATGCCGATCCCGAGCTCACGCGCGACGGGCAGGACGTCGCCCTCGAGGTCGCGCTCCCACAGCGACTACTCGTTCTGCAGCGCGGTGATCGGGTGCGTCGGCGTGCGCGCGTCGCACCGTGTCGGCGCCCGGTCTCGGACAGGCCGAGGAACCGCACCTTGCCCGCCTGCACGAGCTCGGCCATGGCGCCGACGGTGTCCTCGATCGGGGTCGAGCGGTCGACACGATGCTGGTAGTAGAGGTCGATGTGGTCGACGCCGAGGCGGCGGAGCGATGCCTCGCACGCACTGCGCACGTAGTCCGGACGCCCGTTGATCGCCCGCTTGGTTGGATCGTGCGTGTCGCGCGAGATGCCGAACTTCGTCGCCAGCACGACCTCGTCACGGCGTCCCTTGATCGCCTCGCCGACCAGCTCCTCGTTCGTGTGCGGCCCGTACACGTCGGCGGTGTCGAGGAACGTGACACCGAGCTCGAGCGCACGATGGATCGTCGCGATCGACTCGTCGTCGGTCGCCGGCACCGTAGGCGAAGCTCATCCCCATGCAGCCGAGCCCGAGCTCGGACACCTGCAACCCCTGCCGGCCGAGCGCACGGGTCGAGACCGTCATGCCGAACCTCCGTCGACGCGGAGGATCGCTCCGGTGGTGAAGCTCGACGCGTCGCTCGCAAAGTACAACGCCGCGCCGACGACCTCGTCGGGCTCGCCTCCGCGCCGCAACGGCATGGTCAGCTCGGCCCGCTGCTTGAACGCCTCGAGATCCCATGCCTTCGAGATGTCGGTGAGGAAGGGGCCGGCCTCGATGCAGTTCACACGGACCTTCGGGCCGAACGCCTTCGCGAAGCCGACCGTCATCGCTTCGAGGCCCGCCTTGGCCGCGGAGTAGGGGATCACGTCGGGTGTCGGGCGGATCGCGGCGACGCTCGAGATGCTGATGATCGAGCCGCCGTCGCCCTTGGCCATCCTGGTGCCGACGAGCGCGGTCGAGGCGGAAGGGGCCCTTCAGGTTCACGTCGAGCACCTTGTCGTACAGCGGCTCGGTGACGTTCACGAGTGCGTCGTAGAGCGGCGACATCCCCGCGTTGTTGACGAGCACGTCGACGTGGCCGAAGCGGTCGTACGCGGCGTCGGCCAACGCGTCGAGCTGCTCCCACTCGCCCACGTGGCACGACACCGGGAGCGCGGAACGACCGGTCGTCTGCTCGACCTCGGCCGCAAGCGCTTCGCAGGACTCGAGCTTGCGGCTCGCGATGACGACGTCAGCCCCACACTGCGCGAACGCCAGCACCATCGATCTCCCGAGACCGCGGCTGCCGCCTGTGACGAGGGCGACTTTCCCCGAGAGGTCGAACAGGTCGAGAGGGTTCGTCATGGGGCGATGGTGTAGCGCGTTCAGCGGGCGGCGACGACCGCGACCTCCATCAGCCACTGCGGCCGCGCGAGTGCGGGCACGTACACCAGGGTGGACGCCGCTCGGTGCCCCTTCATGACCTCGTCGCGTGCGGCCATCACCATCTGGAGGTTGGCTCCGGCCACGACGTAGGTCGTGATCGACACGATGTCGGTGATCCCGAACCCCGCTTCGGTCAGGATCGCCGCGATGTTGCTCCACACGACCTGCGCCTGATCGGCCAAACCCTCCGGCACCTTGCCGTCAGGCGCGATCGGCACGACGCCCGCGGTGTGGAGCATCGTGGTCGGCCCTTCGGACACGACCGCGTGTGCGTACGCCGCGGCGGGAGGCGCGATCGACGGAGGTGCGACCTCGCGGTTCACGACGCCACCGCGACCCGCGCGGCGACCGTGGTCATCCGATCGACTCCCACCTTCATCTCCTCATCGGTGATGCGCTCGAACTTGCCCGTGTAGAGGTAGTCGCTCACCGCGCAGATGGCGAGGGAGGAGACCCTGCGCAGCGCGGCGATCGTGTAGAGCACCGCAGCCTCCATCTCCACCGCGAGGTTCCCACGGGCGGCCCAACGCGCCAACCGATCGGTGTCCCGGTCGTAGAACACGTCGCTCGACACGATGGGCCCGACGTGGAGCCGCAGCCCCTCCTGCCGGACCGCGGAAACGGCGGTCTCGACCAACGACCAGGCTGCCGTGGGCGCGTGCGGTTCGTTGCCGACATAGCTCGAGGCTGTGCGGTCCTGCGGGGTCGCCGACAGCGCGATCACCACATCCGCCATCTGCATCGAGGGCTGGAGGGCGCCGCAGGTGCCGACGCGGATCAGCCGCTCGGCCCCGAGCATGATCAGCTCCTCGTAGACGATCGCCGCGCTCGGGCAGCCCATCCCGCTCGCCTGAACCGAGATCGGCTGGCCCTCGAACGTCCCCGTGAAGCCGAGCATCCCTCGCTCTTCGTTCACGAGGCGGGGCGAGTCGAAGAACGTCTTCGCGATGTACTCGGCCCGCCGCGGATCGCCCGGGCACAGCACCGCGGGCGCGTAGTCGCCCGGGTTCGCGCGGAGATGGATCGGTGTCGGCATGAGAGCATCATTGTCTCCGGTGGTGCTCGCGCGGCAAGGTAGGGAGATGCCGGGGGTCGAGAGCGCCGAGTGGCCCGCGGTCGGGACCGCGATCCGTGTGCTGGTTCGCGACGACCCGACCGAGTATCCGTCGCGCGTGCACGAGCTCGATCCCCCCCAGCTGCTCGTGGCCGCGCCGCGCAAGCTCGTCGCCTCCCAGCCATCGCCGGGCGACACGATCCACGTGTCGTGGGGCGCGAAGTACGGCGCTCGCATGTGCCGCACCCGCCTCGTCGGCATCGAGGTACGGCCGACGCCGGGTTGGCGGCTCGAGGCGCTCGAAGCGCCAACCGAGGTGCAACGCCGCCGCCACGCCCGCATCCCCGTCGACCGCTCGGTGGTGATCCGGTTCGGCGACCGTTCGGTTCCGGCTCGGATGGTCGATCGCAGCCTGCACGGCGCCCGGTGCTTCGTGCCGGTCTCGACTCGCCTCGACGTGGGCGACGTGGTGGACATCGAGATCGAGTCCGACGACGTCGTGCACGGCGCCACGGTGCTGCGCGCGGACGCCGTCGAGGGCCAGCTGCAGATCGCGTTCAACTGGTGACGCCGGCCGCCGGCGTCAGGCTCTCGGTGGAACCAGACCGATGCTCGCGAGCTTGTCCCGTGCCTCGGGGCTGAAGAGGTACGCGATGAACGCGTCTGCCGCCCCGGGGTTGGTCGACGCCGCGAGCTTCACCGCGATCGTCGGGACCACGGCCTGCAGATCGATGCTGAGGTCCATGAAGCCAACCGACGCGGTGACGTCGGTGCGATAGGCAAGGCCCGCCGCGGCCCGACCCGTCGTGACGGCCTGCACGACGGTCGCCCCGTCAGTTGCCAGCACGTCGGGACTCGCGGTGATTCCGGCGCGCATCAGCGCCGCGTCGGACGCTTGGCCGCACGCGGAGTCGAGGCTGCACAGCGCGATCACGCGATCGGTGTTCGCGAGGTCGCCGATGCCGGTGAGCGCTTCCGGGTTCCCGGGCGGCACGATCAACACGAGAGGGTCCGTCGCGAACACCAGCGGCTGCACGGCGAGATGGCCGTCGACCGCGAGCTGGTCGACCGCGGAGCTGCCGATGCTGGCGAAGACGTCGCCCGTGAGCCCCCCGCCGATCTGGTTCACGAGCCCGTTGGCCGACCCCGACGTGACGGTGACCTCGACTCCGGGATGGATTGCCGTGAACGCGTCGCCGAGCAGCTGCACAGCCGGCGCAATCGGCGTCGCCGCGAGCACGACCACGCTGTCCGCCTGGCTCTTGCGGGATCGTCGTCGTGGTCGAGGGCGGCGCGGCGACGGGCGGGACGTCGGTGCTCGCGCACGCGGCGAGTCCGCTGATCGCGAGCAACGCGACGAAGAACGGGCGTGCCGTCACGTTTCGTACACGGCGAGGACCCGCCGCGCAGCCTCGGCTCGCCGCGCGGTGAGAGCCGGGTCATCCCACTCGGCTGCGGCGCCGAGCCGTAGCAGCAGGTACTCCAGCTGCTCGTCCCCGAGCACACCGACGCGTAGCTCCACACGATCGCCGTCGAGCTCGCGAACCTCTTCGACGAGGTAGTCATCGGTGAGCAGGTTCCGCAGGCGCTCGGGGACGCGCACCGTGACCGGCCTGCGCAGGTGGTCGACCTCGAGCTGCTCGGGCACATCCACCTCGGGCGGATGGAAACGCGGCAGCTTCGTCATCTCGGCGTCGACCATGCGATCGATCCGGAAGTACTTCACCTTCTCGTCGTCGCGGTCCTTGCCGGTGACGTACCAGGAGCCCCAGTTTCGGAACAGCTTGTACGGCTCGAGCAGGCGCTCCGTGATCTCGGCGGATGCCGATTTCGCGTAGCGGAACCGCATCGGCGTCTCTTCCTCGACACACGCGCGCACGGTGTCAACGAGCTGCGGCTCGGGGATGTGCACCACGAGGTCTCCGCTCAGCGTCTCGAGCTTGTCGAGAGCGGCGTCGAGCGCGGGATCGGGAGTCGATGCCGTCGCCTTCACGACGAGACCCGCCAGCGCGAGGCGCTGCGCGGTGCTCGGGCTCGGGGGCAGCGACCGCATGTCGCGCAACCAGTGAGCCTGATCGACGGACAACGTGTCCGTCTCGTCGTCGAGCTCGAACGCGTAGGTCATGTCGATCATCTCGTCGTCCGTGCGTGTGCGAAACGAGATGTAGAGGATCGGGGACAGCACCGACAGGAGAGCGTCGCGGTCGAGATCGACAGTGGTAGCCGCATCGGTGAGCGTCACGCCGCCCTGCTCCTCGGCCATCCGCAGCACGGCCTTCAGGATCTCGAACCGGTCGTGCGAGCGCAGAGCCATCAGCCCGCGTCCGCCATCGCGCGCACGAACGCCGCCACCTCGGCGACGACCTCGGGGGGATCGACGACGCGCGCTCGCGGCCCGAACTCGAGCAAGCGGTCGATCAACGCATCGCGGTTCGCGTTCTCGACCTCGACGACCGACACCCGCGTCCCGCGCGCCACGACCTCTCCTCCGACGGCGTCGGCCAACCGGTCGGCGAGCTCGGACTCGACGTCGATGCGCACGCGTACCCGTGGGTCCTGGCCCCACGAGTTCGGATCCATGTCGAACGCGCGCTCGCTGTCGAAGTCCCCGGGGATCTCGAACGCGCTGTCGGTCGTCTCGAGGTCGGTGATGCGGTCGATGCGGAATCGCCGCGCCGGACCGCGGTCGAGGTCGTTGCCCACGAGGTACCAGTGGCGCCGCCAGGTGCCGACGGCCCACGGCTCCACGTGCCGTAGCCGGCCCTTGTAGGAGAAGGTGACGGCGGTGCGGGCTCGCTGCGCCTGCAGCAGCATGAGCGCCTCGGCCGTCACGGTGAGGTACACCTCGGCCCGGTCGTCGTCGACCGCCGAGCCGAGCGCCTCGGGATCGCTGTCGCCTTCGCCCTCCAGCGTGATCACCACCGCGCCGGCGGCGGCGATGAGCGCCCTGCGCTCGGTCGGGCTGAAGAAGGGGGGCCGAAGCCGGTACACGGGCTCGGGCAGCTGCTCGTATGGCGCCTCGATGCCGAGCTCCCGGCGAAGCACGTCGAGATCCCGGCGGAACTGGGTGCGGAGCGCCTCGGAGCCCGGCTTGGCCTCGTAGCCGGCGACATCGGTGGTGGCCTGCTCGAGGGTGAATGTGCCCCGCGCCTTCATATACGCGGCAAGGCGGAGGATGCGGTCGGTGACCTCCTCGCCTGACGACCTGGGCATGCGGGCGAGACGGTAGTCAGCCCGACCTGGCGCTTCGCGCTGCTCCGAACTTGCTCAGCGGGTCGCGAAGACCATCGTCACCCACACGCGGCCGTCCGAGCCGGTGAAGATGCCGACCCCGACCCGGTTGAACGCGCCGTCGACCATGTTGGCGAGGTGGGGTGGCGAGTTGAGCAGCGCCTGGAAGGCCTGCTCGATCGACCCGGCGTAGGCGACGTTCTCGCCCATCTTGCGTGGGCTGCCGGTGATGCCGTCACGCAGCGTGGTGTGGAACAGGGTGCCGCTAGCGGCCATCTCCTGGCTGTGCGCCTGGGCCTTGGCGACGAGCTCGCCGTCGGGCAGCAGCGCGGGCTGCCCCGACTGGGCGCGCAGGTCGTTGATGCGGAGGAAGACGCTCGACTCCTCGGTCGACATGCAGCCAGTGAGCGCGAGCACCAGCAGGCCCCCGGCGAGGAGGGCGACGAGCTTGCGGGTCACAGACCGGCGACCACCGGTGACGCGAACAGGGGCAGCGGCGGACTCCACATTCTGCCGGTCGGCGCGAGGGCGCTGGTCTTGAGGGCCATCGGGTGAGATTGGTCGATTGGCCCACGCTGAGTGGTGGATCCCCTGGGGATTACGGGGTCTCACACCGCCACCCCCGGGAATGTCCCACCCCCCTCGTAAGGTCGCCATGCTGCCTTCCCCTCTCATCGGGCCCCTCTATCGGGCCCCGGTCATCGGGCTTTCGAGCGTCGATGTGCGCATCGCGCACATCTGGGAGGCACCATGCTCGCCACCGTTCCCGCCGCCACACTCCTTGGCGTCGAGGGCCATGCGGTCAACGTCGAAGTCCATGTCTCCAATGGGCTCCCCGGGTTCACCATCGTCGGGCTACCCGATGCGGCGTGTCGCGAGTCCCACGATCGCGTCCGCAGTGCGGTCATGTCGAGCGGGCTGGGTTGGCCGTTGAAGCGGATCACAGTCAACCTCGCCCCTTCGGGTCTGCGCAAAGGGGGCTCTGGCCTCGACCTCGCAATCGCGGTCGGCGTCCTGGTCGCCGATGGCCAGCTCGAAGCGGCCACGATCTCCGAGCTGTCGTTCCTCGCCGAGCTCGGCCTCGACGGCGCCCTCCGGCGGGTCCCCGGGATCGTCCCGCTCGCGGCGGTGATGCCCGCCGGCGACCTCGTGGTGCCGCCCGACTGCGCGGGCGAAGCTCGTCTCGCGCACGGCGGCGGCGTGCGGGTCGCGTCGACGCTCGCCGAGCTCGTCGCCGCCCTGCGCATGCAGGCTCCGTGGCCCGTCGTCGACTGTCGCCGCGAGCCCGAGCCGCCCGTGCCCGGCCCCGACCTCGCGCGAGGTCCGCGGCCATGAGCTCGGCCGGCTCGCTGTCGAGGTCGCCGCGGCCGGTGGGCACCACCTGTTGATGGTCGGGCCTCCGGGCTCGGGCAAGACGATGCTCGCGAGCCGGCTCCCCGGCCTGCTGCCGCCGCTCGCCGCGCCTGAGGCGCTCGAGGTCACGATCGTCCACTCCGCAGCAGGCGTCACACTGCCTCCGGGCGGGCTGGTGTCTCGACCGCCGTTCCGCGCGCCGCACCACAGCTCGTCGATGGTGTCGTTGGTCGGCGGCGGGGGCACCTCGATGCGCCCGGGCGAGCTGAGCCTGGCCAACCATGGCGTGCTCTTCCTCGACGAGCTCGCCGAGTTCATCGCGCCCGTCCTGGACGGGTTGCGGCAGCCGCTCGAAGAAGGCGTCGTGCGCGTGAGCCGAGCGAAGGCAAGCGTCGCCTTTCCCGCCAAGGTGCTGCTCGTCGCCGCGATGAACCCCTGCCCGTGCGGAGAGGGTGGCCCGCCTGGCGCGTGCCCGTGCAACGAAGCGGCGCGCTACCGCTACATCCGGCGGGTGTCGGGACCGCTCGTGGATCGGTTCGATCTGCGGGTGCCGATCATGCGGCCGAGCGTCGACGAGCTCATGGGGCCCGCAGTGGGGGAGTGCTCCGCGACAGTCGCGGCGCGGGTCGGTCAGGCGCGAGCGCTCGCCCGCGAGCGCGGTGTCGAGGTGAACGCCGACATCGACGGCGCGCGGCTCGACGAGGTCGCGCCTCTGACGCGCGCCGCTGCGGGCCTCCTCCGACGCGAGCTCGAGGCGGGGAGGCTCTCGGGCCGCGGGCTGCACCGGGTCCGGCGCGTCGCTCGCACGTTGTGCGACCTCCACGGGGGCGACGACGTCATCACCGACGGGCATGTCGCGGTCGCGCTGCAGCTGCGGGTCGAGCCGATCGCGCACGACAGCGTGCTGCGATGAGCGCGGCGGCGAACTCGAGCGACACTGCCTGTGCGGTCGCTTTGGCCGAGCTGCCGTTCATGGGTCCCGGCCGACTGCGTGCGCTGCTCGCGCGGCGCACGCCTGCGGGGGCCTGGCGCGCGGTCGCGAATGGCACTGCCGTCCGAGACCCGAGGGTGTCAGCGGTCTGCGGGTCAGAGGTCGACAAGATCGGCGCAGCGTGGGTGCGGGCGGCGGCGCGAATCGATCCAGCGCGGTCGCTGGAGCGGGCCGAGCGGGCCGGCATGAAGGTGCACCTCCTCGGCGAGGTGGGCTACCCGCCCGAGCTCGCCGCCGACCCCGAGGCGCCCGCGGTCTGCTTCTTGCTCGGCGACGCCCACGCCCTCGCGGGCGCCGCGCGCGTGGCAGTGATCGGCACCCGCGCTGCCACCGCGGCGGGCCTCGAGATGGCGAAGCGCCTCGGGCACGACCTCGCGGACGCGGGCGTCGGCGTCGTGTCTGGTCTCGCACGCGGCATCGACGGTGCCGTCCACGCCGGCGCGCTCGCCGCATGCGGCGCCCCGCCGATCGGGGTCGTCGGCAGCGGGCTCGACGTGCCGTACCCGCGGTCGAACGCGGCGCTCTGGTCGGCGGTCGCGTCGGCGGGGGTGCTCGTGTCCGAGGCGCCGCCCGGCGGCTCGCCTCACGCGTGGCGCTTTCCCGCGCGCAACCGGCTGATCGCGGGCCTGGCCGATCTCGTCGTCGTCGTCGAGTCGCGTTCCGGGGGTGGCTCGATGCTGACCGTGCGCGAGGCGATTGCCCGCGGCCGTCAGGTGATGGCGGTGCCGGGCTCGGTCGCAAGCGCGGCGTCCGACGGCACCAATCAGCTCATCTACGACGGATGCTGCCCAGTCCGCGACGCGCTGGACGTTTTGATCGCGCTTGGGTTGAGCGCGGCAGAGCGCGCCACGGCCGGCCGCGACCGCGGGCGCAGACGGCCTCGCGGCGACGACGGACGCGTGCTCGAGCTGTTCGAGAGCGGCGACCTGCTCGACGTCGAGCTGATCGCGCGGGCCTCGGGGCTGTCACTGAGCGAGGCCGCACTCGCGCTCGGCCGGCTGGAAGACGCGCGTTGGATCACACGCAACGGCGCGTGGTGGCAGCGGGCATGACCGACGCCGGCGATCTCCCCGCCGGTACGGTGCGGTCATGGCGCGCGAGCGCACCACATGGGACAGCGAGGCGTTCGAACGATCGCTCACCTCCGTGTCGCCTGCGACGCGGGAGGCCTACGGCCGCGACCTCGCGTCGTTCATCGAGTGGGCCGAGCGAGCGGACCATCACGGCCCCGAACGCGTCGACCGCGTGACGCTGCGCCGTTACCTCGCATACCTGTCGACGCGTCGCTACGCGCCGCGCACTGTGGCCCGGCGCGCGTCGGCGCTGCGTCGGTACTTCGCGTGGCTCGCTCGTACGGGCCGCATCCCCACCGACCCGGCCGCGGGCCTGCACGCGCCGAAGGGCGAGTCGCGGCTGCCGCGGGTCCTGCGGGGCGACGAGCTGAAGGTGCTGCTCGACGAGCCGCCCTCCGCCATCGACGGTGACGACGACGCGATCCGGCTTCGGGATGACGCGGTGCTCGAGCTGCTGTACGGCAGCGGGCTGCGCGTGGCCGAGCTGTGCGGCCTCGCGCCCGCGGATCTCGACACTCGCACCGGCACGGTCACGGTGTGGGGGAAGGGGTCGAAGCAGCGCAAGGTGCCGATGAGCGAGCCCGCGGTCGAGGCGGTCTCGGGCTGGCTGCGAACAGGCCGCCGTCAGCTCACGAACGAGGCCTCGCCAGCGGACGCGGTGTTCCTGAACCGCCGTGGAGCCCGCCTGACGCCGAGAGACGTGAGGCGGATCATCGACCGGCGCGCCGCGGCGCCGACGCATCCCCACGCACTGCGGCACAGCTTCGCGACTCATCTTCTCGACGGTGGTGCCGATCTGAGAGCGGTCCAAGAGCTGCTGGGCCACTCCAACCTCGCGACCACACAGAGATACACGCATGTCTCCAAAGAGCGTCTCCGTGTTGTTCACGGAGCCACCCATCCACGAGCCTGAGCCGGCGGAGAGCGCGCCGAGCGAGATCGATCGGCTCTGGACGGAGTTCAAGCGCACCGAGAAGCGCGAGCTGCGCGACCGCCTGATCCTCCACTACTCCCCGCTCGCCAAGTATGTGGCTGCTCGAGTGGCCGCGGGCCTGCCGCAGAGCGTGGACCAGTCGGACCTCGTGAGCTACGGCATCTTCGGGCTCATCGACGCGATCGAGAAGTTCGACCTCAGCCGGGGTTACAAGTTCGAGACGTATGCGATCGCGCGCATCAAGGGAGCGATCCTCGATGAGCTCCGCTCGATCGACTGGGTGCCGCGCTCGGTTCGGGCCAAGGCACGCTCGCTCGAGAAGGCGTTCCTCAAGCTCGAGGCATCGCTGCACCGCAGCCCGACCGACGAGGAGCTCGCGGCCGAGATGCGGATCTCCGTCGAACAGCTTCAGGGGATCCTCGGACAGATCTCGGTGCTCGGCATCGTGGCCCTCGACGAGACGCTCTCGGTCGGCGACCGCAGCGAGGCGGCAACGCTCGGGGACACGATCCCCGATCGTGCTGACGGTCCGGTTGCGACGTACGAGGTCGAGGAGATGCGTCACATCCTCGCGACGGCGATCAACACGATGCCCGAGCGCGAGAAGATCGTCCTCACGCTCTACTACTACGAGGGCCTCACCCTCGCGGAGATCGGCCTCGTGCTCGGCGTGACCGAGAGCCGTGTCTGCCAGATCCACACGAAGGCCGTGCTCCACCTTCGCGCCCGGCTCTCCGCCGGCGACCGCGACCTCGGCTGAGACGCCGCTCAGGGCTGATACCTTCCGTTCACTCGCTTCCCCTGCGAACGACCTTCGCGATGGGGGAAGCCAGTGGTCCGCGCGTTGCTCGCCTCTGCTCTGATCGTCTCGCTGCTCGCCGCGCCCGCGGCCGCCGACGATCTCGACTACCAGCCGCCGGTCGACGCGCCGATCCTCGACCACTTCCGCCCGCCCGCAGCGACGTGGGGAGCGGGCAATCGCGGCATCGACTACGGCCCCGCGCCCGGCACCCCGGTGAAGGCCGCGGCGGAGGGCCGAGTCGAGTTCGCCGGCCAGGTCGGTGGCTCGTTGCATGTCGTCGTGCGCCATCCCGACGGCCTGCGCACGAGCTACTCGTTCCTCGAGTCGATCGCGGTCGTCGAAGGCGAACAGGTCGCGAGCGGCACCGTCGTCGGCACGTCTGGTCAGTCGTTCCACTTCGGGGTCCGCTCCGGAGACACCTACATCGATCCCGAGCTGGTGCTGCGGGGAGAGGCGTTCACCGTGCACCTCGTCCCCGCGGAGGAGACGACCGAAGCGCAGCGGTGGCTCGGGGAGATGCTGCGCGACGCCTTCGAAGCGGAGCTCCTGACGCCGAACGGTGGCGGGATCGGCTCATCGGTCGCGTCGTGGCTTCGCTCGAACGCGGACCCAACCGAGATCGTGCGCCTGGCCATCCACTACACCGCCGCGACGTCCGCCTCGATGCACATCGCGGGGGTCGCCGACGCGACGTGGCGTTGGTGGCGCACGCGAGGGCAGTGCACCGCGCTCGGCGGGGTCGGCGTGGTGATGCAGCAAGACACGAGCGACCACCTCGCGATCACGATCGCGGGGTTCGGGTCGGCGAGCACGCCGGGCGCGGGTGTCGACCTCATCGACCTCGCAGCCGTCGGCATCACCCCCGACCGAGTGATGCGCTTCTCCTACCGAGGGGGCAGGGCGCCTGAGTCGACGGGCCCCGCGTTCTCGTCGATCGAGACGACGACGTACACGTCGATGGACAGCCAGGTCGCGCTCGACGATGTCGGCGCCCGCTTGGCCGACACGATCGCGGCGGTGGCGACCGCGAACCCCGGCGCGCCCATCGACGTCATCGGCCACTCGCAGGGTGGGGTCGTCGCGCTGCGCGGCCTGCAGATCGCCGCGGCCCGCGGGCAGCTGCCCGCGGAGGTCCATCTCGTCACGGTTGCCTCGCCGCATGGTGGTGACACTGTCGCGACCGGCGCCGACCTCCTCTCCCGCGACGCGTTGCGCGAGCTCGTGCTCGACGAGGCCGAGCGGCGCCTCGACGGCTTCGCGGACGACGTCCACGACGACGGCGCCGCGCGCGACCTGTCCAAGGCGTCCGCGTTCATGGCGACGTACCACGACGCCGGGGTGCCCGACGGCGTGTTCGCGGTGTCGATCGGCGGTCGTTGGGACCCGGTGGTGCCCGGCCGCGACACGCGCCTCGATGGCGCCTCCAACCTCATCGTCGATCACGGCGGTCTGTCCGCGCACGGAAAGCTGCCCTCGGCGCCAGAGGTCACGACACAGGTCGGGCTCGCCATCCGAGGCGCGCCGCCGACGTGCGAAGGCCTGATCGACGCCGTCACGGACCAGGTCGCGACGGACATCCTGGCCACGACCGAGGATCTCGCCGCGCTCGCTCTGTGATGCCGGCGGCTACACTGCTTCGGCTCCGGGCGCCTGCCGGCGCCACCAGTCCGTGCCTTCGGGCACCCACCACACCATCACCCGTGCCCACCCGCGGTCGCCTTCGGGCGAGGGGTGCGGGCTTCGTCGAACCGCCGGGAGGAGATCACGATGAGCACGATGGCGCCTGTCGTCACCATGAAGCAGCTGCTCGAGGCTGGCGTCCACTTCGGCCACCAGACCCGGCGCTGGAACCCCAAGATGCAGCGCTTCATCTTCGGAGAGCGCAACGGCATCTACATCATCGATCTGCAGCAGACGCTGACGCGGATCGAGACTGCCTACTCGTTCGTCCGCGATCTGGTCGCCGACGGCGGATCGATCCTGTTCATCGGCACGAAGAAGCAGGCCCAGGACCCGATCCAGTCCTACGCCGAGCGCTGCGGCATGCCCTATGTCAATGAGCGCTGGCTGGGCGGGATGCTCACCAACTTCGAGACGATCGCGAAGCGCGTCGAGAAGATGCAGGAATACGAGCGCATGCGCGCGAGCGGCGAGTTCGACGCCATGCCCAAGAAGGAGGCGCTCATCCTCGGGCGCGAGCTCGAGAAGCTGCAGCGGAACCTGGGCGGTCTGCGCCGGATGACGAAGCTCCCTGAGGCGGTGTTCATCCTCGACACGAAGAAGGAGCACATCGGCGTCACCGAGGCGAACAAGCTGCACATCCCGATCGTCGCGGTCGTCGACACGAACTGCGATCCGGACGTCATCCAGTACGTGATCCCCGGGAACGACGACGCGATCCGATCGGGCACGTTGATGTGCCGCATCATCGCCGACGCGGTCGACGAAGGCCGCTTCATCGCAGCGCGCCGCAACCCGCGGGTCGCGGCCGTGGCTGGAGGCCCAGCGCCGCGCGACTCCGAGGACGACGCGCGCATCGCCGCCGAGCAGGCGCAGGCGCGCAAGCAGGCCGCAGCAGCCGCTGCCGACCGCGAAGCCCGTGTGCTCGCCGCCCGCCAGCGCGCGCTCGTCGAGGAGGAGAGCGCAACGGCCGAGGCCGTGCCCGCCGAGGCCGTGCCCGCCGAGGCCGTGCCCGCCGAGGCCGTGCCCGCCGAGGCCGTGCCCGCCGAGGCCGTGCCCGCCGAGGCCGTGCCCGCCGAGGCCGTGCCCGCCGAGGCCGTGCCCGCCGAAGTCGAAGCAACTGCAACCCCCGCTGAAGCAACTGAGGAGTGAAGTACCCCAATGGCTGAGTTCACCGCCAAGGACGTGCAGGAGGTCCGCCAGGCCACCGGCGCCGGCATGCTCGACTGCAAGAAGGCGCTCGAAGAGACCGACGGCGACAAGGAAGCCGCGAAGCAGCTGCTCCGCGAGAAGGGCCTCGCGGCCTCGGCGAAGCGCTCGGATCGCGAGAACGCCCAAGGCGCGGTCGCGCTCGTGAGCACCGCTGATGCCGCCGCCATGGTCGAGCTGAAGTGCGAGACGGACTTCGTCGCGAAGTCCGAACAGTTCAATGCCGTCGCGAACGAGCTCGCGCAGGCCGTCCTCGCGGGAGGCCCTGACGCGGCGAGTCAGCGTTCGGCCGACCTCGACGAGCTGAAGATCACCCTGAAGGAGAACATCGAGCTCGGCCGTGTCGTGCAGTTCGTGAAGGGTGCGAACAACGTGCTCGACACGTATCTGCACGTGCAGAGCGAGCGGGGTGTGAACGCCGTGCTCGTCGAGACCTCAGGCACGTCGCAAGAGATCACCCACGACATCGCGGTGCACATCGCGTTCGCTCGGCCGAAGTACCTCACCCGTGACGAGGTGCCCGCGGCGGACGTCGAGAAGGAGCGCGCGACCCTCGAAGCGATCACCCGCAACGAGGGCAAGCCCGAGCAGGCGGTCCCGAAGATCGTCGAGGGTCGCCTGAACGGCTTCTTCAAGGAGATCGTCCTCCTCGACCAGCCGTTCGCGAAGGACGACAAGAAGACCGTGAGCGAGATCCTGGGCGGCGGGTCGATCGTGCGCTTCGCACAGATCGAGATCGGGGCCTGAGAGGACGCTCGTGAGCGTGGACGCGGTTGGCGACGTGAGGCCCCGGTGGAAGCGGGTCGTGCTCAAGCTCTCCGGTGAGGCGTTCGCCGAATCGAGTGGCTACGGCATCGACGGCAACGTCGTCGACCAGATCGCGACGGAGATCGTCGACGTCCGCAACAACCTGGGCGTCGACATCGCGATCGTCGTCGGCGGCGGGAACATCTGGCGTGGCATGCGGGGTGCGGGCAGCGGGATGGACCGCGCCCAGTCCGACTACATGGGCATGCTCGCGACGCTGATCAATTCGCTCGCGCTGCAGGATGCGCTCGAGCGCCTCGAGCAGGCCACCCGGGTGCAGACCGCAATCGAGATGGCGAAGGTCGCAGAGCCCTATATCCGCCGTCGCGCGATCCGTCACCTCGAGAAGGGACGCGTCGTCATCTTCGCGGGCGGCACTGGCAACCCGTATTTCACGACCGACACGACCGCCGCGCTGCGTGCCGCGGAGATCGAAGCCGAGGCCATCCTGAAGGGGACGCACTCCGGTGTCGACGGCGTGTACACCGCCGACCCGAAGCTCGACCCCACCGCGACGCGCTTCGATCATGTGTCGTACATAGAGGTGCTCAACCGCGGGCTGAAGGTGATGGACTCGACCGCGATCACGTTCTGCATGGACAACAAGCTCCCGATCATCGTCTTCGATCTCATGGAGGCCGGCAACATCAGAGCGGTGCTCGAGGGCGAGCGCATCGGTACGCTGGTGTCGTCCTGACGCCTCCAGAGACGCCCAGCGTCCACCTCCGGCAGACGTGACGGCGTAGGGTCGTGCCCATGATCGACGAGACGCTGCTCGACACGATGGAGAAGATGGCGAAGGCCGTCGAGCACGCTCGCAGCCAGTTCTCGACGGTGCGCACGGGCCGCGCGTCGCCCGCGCTCGTCGAGAAGCTGCTTGTGTCGTACTACGGCTCGGACGTCCCGCTTCAGCAGCTCGCAGGGTTCAGCGTGCCCGAGGCGCGCTTGCTCGTCGTGCAGCCCTACGACAAGGGCAAGGACGTGATGGCGGCGATCGAAAAGGCGATCCGCAACTCCGATCTCGGCATCAACCCGAGCAGCGACGGTGTCGTCATCCGCCTCGCGTTCCCGCCGCTGACCGAAGAGCGGCGCCGCGACTATGTGAAGGTCGTGAAGCACATGGCGGAGGAAGGGCGGGTCGCCGTTCGGAACATCCGCCGCGACGCGCGCAAGCACCTCGAGGCTGCGGAGAAGCAGGGCGAGATCTCCGCGGACGAGCTCGATCGCGCGGAGAAAGAGCTCGAGAAGCTCACGCACGAACACGTCGAGGACATCGACAAGGCGCTGACCCACAAGGAGCACGAGCTGCTCGAGGTCTGAGCACGCGACAGCCCCCCACTTGGAGGAGGCAGGAACTCATGGCTGAGGATCAGAGCGGGTTCAAACCGCCCAAGGACTCTGCTCCCGACGACAGGGAGCCCGACGAGGCCGAGGGCATCCGGCTCGTCGGTCCGTCCGAGCCGTTGCCGCACTGGACCGAGCCCGCGACCGGTGAGATGCCTCGTTTGCTGTTCGACGAAGAGCCCGTGCAGCCCGACGAGGACCTCGAAGCGTGGTCGTCGTTCGCAGCGACGCCGCGGTGGCGCAGCTCGGCTGACGATTGGGACGACGACACCGACATCTCCGAGTTCGGTGACTCCGAGACGCGCGTCGGCGCGCTCGGCGACCAGAGCGAGGAGCGCTCGAACGTGTTCGTCTTCGACGACACCAGCGAGCCGCCGACCGATCCCGCGCGCTGCGGTGACACCCATCCGCACGGGCACGCGGAGCGCGCCGGCGCCCGCCCCCGCTCCCGCAGGCGCTGGCGCAGCCGCCGCCTCGACCTCCGCGCGCAAGCAGGCACCTGCAGGGCGACCCGGCGGCGGCGGCGGTGGGGGCGCGGGCGGACCGTCGACCGACCGCGACCTCCCCGTGGCCATCGGTGTCGGCGTCGCGCTCGCGGTCGTCGCCCTCGTGCTGTTCTCCATCGGCCCAGGTGCCGCGATGGGTCTGGTGACCCTCGTGATCGCCGCGGCGGCCGCGGAGTTCTACGCCGCGATGCAGAAGGTCGTGTACCGACCCGCGACGCTGCTCGGCATCGTCGCTTGCGCGGGGTTGCCGCTCGCGGCCTACTGGCGCGGCGAGGGAGCGATCCCCCTCGTGCTCGCGCTCAGCGTCGTGTTCGGGTTGCTGTGGTTCCTGTTCGCTGCGGAGGACGTGCGCCCCGTGCCGAACCTCGCGGTCACGCTCCTCGGGGTCGTGTACGTCGGCCTGCTGGGCGCGTTCGCTGCGCTCATCCTCCAGTTCCCGAACGGCGTCGGGATGCTGCTCGGCGCGGTCATCGCGACGGTCGCCTACGACGTCGGCGGGCTCTTCGTCGGGTCGAGCGCGGGTCGATCCCACCTCGCTCCGAGCGTGAGCCCGAACAAGACCTACGAGGGACTAGCGGGCGGCATGCTCATGGCGATCCTCGCGGCCGTCGTGATCTGCGGCCGGTTCGTGCCGTGGGACAACCTCGGCGACGCGATCAAGCTCGGCATCGTCGTTGCGATCGCAGCGCCGCTCGGCGACCTCTGCGAGTCGATGATCAAGCGCGACCTCAACATCAAGGACATGGGGACGATCCTCCCCGGCCACGGGGGCATCCTCGACCGCTTCGACGCGCTGCTGTTCGTGCTGCCGGCCGTGTACTACCTGGCCCGGGTCGCCGACATCTTCTGACCGTTCGGCTGGTTCTCTTGGCGGAACGGCGCCACTGAGGCGCCAATTCGCCAAGAAATCCGGCGGCGTAGCCTGGATCGGTGACCACACGCGTCGCCGTCGCCGGCTCGACCGGCTCGATCGGGGTGCAGACCCTCGACGTCATCGCGCGCCGAGCGTGAGCGGTTCGAGGTCGTCGCGCTGGGAGCGTCCTCGTCGGTCGACCGGCTGATCGAGCAGGCGCGCGCGGTGCGCCCGAAGGTCGTCGCGATCGCGGACGTCACGCACGAGCCTGCGCTGCGTGCCGCCGTGCCCGAGTGTGAGGTGCGTTCGGGCCCCGAGGCGCTCGCCGTCGCTCGCCGACGACGCCGACGTCGTCGTCAACGGCGTGGTCGGGTTCGCCGGGCTGCCCGTCACTCTGGCGACCCTCGCAGGCGGGCAAGCGCCTGGCGCTGGCCAACAAGGAGTCGCTGATCGCGGCCGGCCCGGTCGTGCAGCCGTTGCCCGCGCCACCCCGGGCGCCGAGCTCGTGCCGGTCGACTCCGAGCACTGCGCGGTCCACCAGTGCCTGAGGGCGCAGCGAGACGAGCGGGCAAGCCGAGCTCGCCCGGATCGTGCTCACGGCGAGCGGCGGCCCGTTCCGCGGCCGCACCGCGGGACGACCTGGCCGCCGTCACCGTCGACGATGCCCTCACCCATCCCGACCTGGACGCATGGGGCCGAAGATCACCGTGGACTCGTCGACCCTCATGAACAAGGGGCTCGAGGTGATCGAGGCCCACGAGCTGTTCGGCAGCGCCGACTACGACCAGATCGAGGTGGTCGTCCACCCGCAGTCGATCGTCCACTCGATGGTCGAGTTCACCGACGGGGCCACGATCGCCCAGCTCTCACTTCCCGACATGCGGCTGCCGATCGGGTACGCCTTGGCCTACCCCGACCGCATCGCCACGCCGTTCGGGCGCATCGACTGGGCGGCGCCGGACGCCTCGACTTCGAGGCCCCTGACCTCGACACCTTTGCCTGCCTGCGGCTCGCCTATGAGGCCGGTCGGGTCGGCGGGACGGCCCCGGCCTGGCTCAATGCCGCCAACGAGGTCGCCGTCGCCGCGTTCCTCGACGGCCGGATCCCGCTGGATCACGATCTCAGACGTCCTGTCCGACGTCCTTTCCCGGCATGATGGGAACTCGGCCGATTCTGTCGACGCTGTGATCGCAGCCGACCGCACGGCGCGGGCCGTGGCGGAGAGCGTGATCCGGCAGCGGCAGGCGGCCTGAACGGCGGACTTCGATGACACGGAGCAGACTGCAGCGATGACCGACATCCGAGAGTCAGGCCCCGAGACTGCGGGAGCGGCCGCGCCGGGTTCGCGTCGTCGGTCTGATCCTCCTCATCGCGGGCATCGTCCTGCTCGGCGTCCTCGGCTCGGTCTCGGCGGTGATCGTCGTGATCGCGCTGCTCGTGATGATCTTCATGCACGAGCTCGGCCACTACCTCACGGCGCAAGTCCGGGCGGGATGAAGGTCACCGAGTTCTTCCTCGGGTTCGGCCCGCGCATCTGGTCGTTCCGCAGGGGCGAGACCGAGTACGGGCTGAAGGCGATCCCCGCGGGCGCATACGTCCGCATCATCGGGATGCACAACCTCGACCAGGTGCCCCCCGAGGACGAGCCCCGCACGTATCGGCAACAAGCCGTACTGGCGGACGATGAGTGTCGCCTCGGCCGGCTCGATGATGCACTTCCTCATGGCGGGCCTGCTCCTGTTCTCGCTGTTCGCCTTCTACGGCAGACAGAAGGACGACGTGTGGACCGTCGGTTCGATCTCGCGCCTCGGCGACACGCAGTCGAGCCCCGCTTCCAAGGCCGGCATCGAAGTCGGTGACCGGATCGTGTCGATCGACGGCATCCCATGACGAGCTTCGACCGCCTGTCGACATCATCCGGGCGCGTCCCGGGCAGACGATCGTGATCGTCGTCGAGCGCGACGGCGAGACCATCGAGACGACCGCGACGCTCGACGACCACAACCCCGAGGGACGGCCGGTGGGGTTCCTCGGCGTCGGGTCGCACCATCCCTACGTGAGCCAGTCGATTCCCCGGCCGTCGACGTCACCTCCGTGCCGCGTTCAAGACCCTCCCCGGAGTCGGTCAAGGCGCTCGGCTCGTCTTCTCACCGAGTTCGGCCGTCGGGTACGTCGACACGGTGGTCGGGAGCGCACACCCTCGGACGCGGACTCCGCCGGCTCATCCGGCTGCGGGAGACCAGTCAGGAGATCGCCCGCGGCTCGGCCGTCGGCGCCGTGCGCATCGCGTCGCAAGCTGCGGACGCCGGTGTGCCCGAGCTGCTCCTCGTCCTGATCGCGCGGTCAACCTCGTCGTCGGCATCTTCAACCTCTGCCGCTGCTGCCACTCGACGGCGGGCACATCGTGATCGCGCACCTACGAGCGGCTGCGCTCGCGCAAGGGCAGGTGCTACCAGGTGGA
The DNA here is from genome assembly GCA_963708175.1 of uncultured Acidimicrobiales bacterium. Lineage (GTDB taxonomy): Bacteria > Actinomycetota > Acidimicrobiia > Acidimicrobiales > DATKAS01 > DATKAS01. Next base: position 159,869 of record CAVPSD010000017.1, on the reverse strand, counting down.
CGTGGCGAAGCTGATGCCGCTCACGTATGCCGTCGTGCTGCTGATGGGCCTGGTGTTCGTGTCGTCGCTCTGGCTCGACATCGCCGACCCGCTCCACAACCCGTTCGGGCAGTGAGCCAGGTCTTCGACCGCCGCCGCACCCGTCAGATCCAGGTCGGCAAGGTCCCGGTCGGCGGCGACGCGCCGATCAGCATCCAGTCGATGACGACGACGAAGACGGCCGACGTCGAGGGCACGCTCGCGCAGATCTACGTGCTTGCCGGTGCCGGATGCGACATCGTCCGTTGCACCTGCAACGAGCCCGAGGCGGCCGAGGGCCTGGCGCGGATCGTGCCGCGGTCGCCGATGCCCGTCGTCGCCGACATCCACTTCCAGCACAAGCTCGCCCTTGCCGCTCTGGACGCCGGGGTGCATCAGCTGCGCCTCAACCCTGGGAACATCCGCAAGCCCGAGCACATCAAGCTGGTCGCCTCCGAAGCGCGAGACCGCGGCATCTCGTGCCGCATCGGCGTCAACGTGGGCTCGCTCGATCCGGACCTCTATGAGCGGTTCGGCGGCCCGACTGCCGAGGCGATGGTGGAGTCGGCCAAGAAGGAGATCGGCTACTTCGACGACGTCGGGTACGACCTCATCGAGATCTCCGTGAAGTCGTCGAACGTCGCCGTGATGATTGACGCGTACCGCCAGCTCGCCGATGTCACCGACCACCCGCTGCACCTCGGAGTCACCGAGGCGGGCCCGATCCCGCAGGGCATCGTGAAGGCCACCGCAGGCATCGCGACACTGCTCGCCGAGGGCATCGGCGACACGATTCGCTACTCGCTGACCGCAGACCCGGTCGAGGAGGCGAAGGCAGGCCGGGTGCTGCTCGAGTCGCTGGGGCTGCGGGAGCGGCGCGGCCTCGACCTCATTGCGTGCCCTTCGTGTGGCCGGGCCGAGATCGACGTGATCGCGGTCGCCGAGGCCGCGCAGCATGCGCTCGACGGGTTGAACCTCCCGATCCAGGTCGCGATCATGGGTTGTGTTGTGAACGGGCCCGGCGAAGCGCGATCGGCCGACATCGGCATCGCCGCCGGCCGTCAGCGCGGCCATCTGTTCATCAAGGGCGAGGTCGTTCGGGTCGTTCCCGAAGCCGCGATGGTCGACGAGCTCGTGCGTCTGGCCGAGGTGTACGTGAAGGACGGGCCCGAGGCCGCGCTCGCGCAGGCCGACCCGACCGCCGCCGCGGAGGCCGCCGCCGACCGCGCCGCGCTGCTCGAGGACCGCGGTGCCGACGCGAACCACAGCGAGGACCGCGTCGAGCTCATCCGCAAGCGCGTCACGTCGTAAGGCAGGCAGGCCGCCACACGTCTCCCACTACCCTGACCAGATGGCCAAGGGCAGTGTGCTCACCGCGCAATCCGAGGACTTTCCTCGGTGGTACCAGGACGTCGTCGCGAAGGCGGAGCTCGCCGACAACGGCCCGGTCCGCGGGACGATGGTCATCCGTCCCTACGGCTTCGCCCTGTGGGAGCGCATGCAGGCGGAGATGGACGCCCGCATCAAGGCCGTGGGCGCGGTCAACGCGTACTTCCCCCTGTTCATCCCCGAGAGCTACCTGAAGCGCGAGGCCGAGCACGTCGAGGGGTTCGCCCCGGAGCTCGCGGTCGTCACCCATGCCGGGGGAGAAGAGCTCGCTGAGCCGGTCGTCGTTCGACCCACGAGCGAGACGATCGTCGAACACGTACTTCTCGAAGTGGGTGCAGAGCTACCGCGACCTCCCCCTGCTCATCAACCAGTGGGCGAACGTCGTGCGGTGGGAGCTGCGGCCGCGAATCTTCCTGCGCACCACCGAGTTCCTCTGGCAGGAGGGCCACACCTGTCACGCCACGGCGGACGACGCCGCGGACTACGCGAAGAGGATCCTCGAAGAGGTGTACGCCGACTTCATGGTGAACGTGCTCGCGATGCCTGTGCTGCCCGGCCGCAAGACCGCGCGAGCGCTTCCCCGGGGCGATCAACACGCTCACTGTCGAAGCGATGATGGGAGACGGCAAGGCCCTTCAGATGGGCACGAGCCACGAGCTCGGGCAGAACTTCGCCAAGGTGTTCGACACCCAGTACTCGTCCGAGTCCGGTGAGCTCGAATACGTGTGGCAGACGTCGTGGGGCGCGTCGACGCGGATGCTCGGCGGCCTGATCATGTGCCACGGCGACGACGCTGGGCTGCGGCGTCCCTCCGCACCTCGCACCGATCCAGGTCGTGGTGCTGCTGGTGCGCGGCGAGGACGGCGCGGGCGAGGCCGCCGAGCGGATCGCACGCGAGCTCCGGGGGGTCGACGTGCGCATCGAGCTCGACACCCGCACCGACGTGTCGTTCGGCCGCCGGGTCGTCGACTGGGAGCTGAAGGGGGTGCCGGTGCGCATCGAGGTCGGTCCGCGTGACCTCGCGTCGGGCGTCGTGACCTTGGCCCGGCGGGACTCGGGGGCGAAGGTCAGCGTTCCCGTGGCTGAGGCGACGCCGCGAGTGCTCTCCCTGCTCGAGCACATCCAGGGAGAGCTGTTCGCGGAGGCGACCGCCCGACTCGAGTCGCGGACGACTGACGTCGAGAAGGTGGAAGAGGCCGCCGAAGCCGCGGCCGAGGGCTTCGCGCGTCTGCCCTGGGCGAACGTCGGATCCGAGGGTGAGGAGCGGCTGCGAGCCGACGGTGTGACCGTGCGATGCCTCCGTCGGGAAGATGGCGGCCTGCCCCTCGACGACGCCGAACCGGGCCTTTTGGCGACCGTAGGCCGGGCCTACTGAGCCCTTCGCCGGTATACTTTCCGCAGTTCGTTTCAGTCCGATCAAGTGTCGACTGAAGGCGTGGGCGCTGCCCACGCCTTCTGTTTCGTAAGCGGCCTTCTGGTTCGAGAGCGAGGTGAGCAGAGCGATGGCCACAGCAACCGAGAAGTTGCAGGAGATCGTTGCCACCCCGCTCGCCGACCTTGGCATCGAGGTCTCCGACATCGAGCTCGTGGGGGGACTCCTCCGGGTCACGGTCGAGCGGTTCGACGGCACCTCGATCGACATCGACGCCATCGCCGAGGCGAGCCGCATCGTCTCCCGCGAGCTCGACGTCCACGACCCCATCCCCGGGCGCTACACGCTCGAGGTGTCAAGCCCTGGGCTCGAGCGCCCCCTGCGCATCCCGGCGCACTTCTCTCGGGCCGTCGGCCAGCAGGTCTCGATCCGCACGAAGCCCGGGGTCGACGGCGAGCGCCGGGTCTCCGGCCTGCTCACGTCGGCCAACGACAGCGGCATCGTCGTCACCACAGCAACCGAGGAGGGCCCGGTCGCGCACACCCTCGGCTACGCCGACATCGAGCGCGCCCGCACGGTCTTCGAGTGGGGTCCGCCGCCCAAGGCGCCCAAGGGCACAGCGCCGAAGGCGCCCAAGGGCGCAGCGCCGAAGGGAACGGCGCGGCGGAAGTCAGCATCTGCGAAGGAGGCCGCGCGGTGAGCACCGGCAACCCCGACATGATGGATGCCCTCAAGCTTCTCGCCGCCGAGAAGGGGATCTCGGTCGACGTGCTGCTGCAGGCGCTCGCCGACGCCCTTGCGTCCGCGTACAAGCGCATGCCCGGCGCGGGTGACGAGGCCGAGGTCGAGATCGACGTCGTCAGCGGTGACATCAAGGTCATGGCGTACGACATCGACGAGGAGGGCAACTGGGTCAACCCGCGCGACGACACCCCCGACGACTTCGGGCGCATCGCCGCGCAGACGGCCAAGCAGGTGATGGGGCAGCGCATCCGCGAGGCCGAACGCGAGCGGAAGTACGAGGAGTACGCGGGCCGCGAGGGCGACATCGTCACGGGCATCATCCAGCAGAGCGACCAGCGGTACACGCTGCTCGACCTCGGCAAGGTCGAGGCGCTGCTACCGCAGGCCGAACAGGTGCCGTACGAGCGGCCTGAGCCGGGCACGCGCCTCAAGGCCTACATCGTCGAGGTGCGCCGGACGTCGAAGGGCCCCCAGATCGTCGTGAGCCGGACGCATCCCGGCCTGATCAAGCGGCTCTTCGAGCTCGAGGTGCCCGAGATCGCGGACGGCGTCGTCGAGATCAAGGCCTGCGCCCGCGAGCCAGGCCATCGCACGAAGATCGCCGTCTGGTCGAACGATCACAACGTCGACCCGGTCGGCGCGTGTGTCGGCGCGCGCGGCGTGCGCGTCCGCATGGTCGTCAACGAGCTGCGCGGCGAGAAGATCGACATCGTCCCGTTCTCAGACGATTCGGCGGACTTCGTCGCGAAGGCGCTGTCGCCGGCGAAGGTGAAGGAGGTCCGCATCCACGAGGACGCGGGCAACGCCGAGGTCATCGTCCCCGACTATCAGCTGTCGCTGGCGATCGGGAAGGAGGGTCAGAACGCGCGCCTCGCCGCGCGACTCACCGGGTGGCGGGTCGACATCAAGAGCGAGACCCAGCTCGCAGACGAAGAGCGCTACGCCGGCGAGGAGTGGGCGCAGGGCCAGTGGGTCGAGAACCCCGAGACTGGCGAGATGGAGTGGCACGACGCCGAGGGCGGCGACGCGGTGTCCGCCGGAGACTGGCAGGAGTCGACCGCGACCGACGAGACGCTGACCACGGTCGTCGACACCGGATCTGACCAGGCCGATCCTGACCAGATCCACCCGAAGGAGCCGTCTGCCACGGAGCTTGCGACCGGCAGCCCGGAGCGTGCGACGGACAGTTCGGAGACGGTCGCTGACGAGGGCTGACGGCGGGCCGCTCCGGACCTGTGTCGGGTGTCGCCGCCGCCGACCGCAGCTCGCCCTGGTGAGGGTGGTCGCAGACCCCGCGACGGGCGTCGCGATCGGCCGAACCCTGCCCGGGCGGGGGGCTTGGCTTTGCGCCGACGACCCGTCTTGCGTCGAGCAAGCGGCCCGCAAAGACGCCCTCGGCCGGGCGTTGCGCCACAAGCTCTCGCCCGATGCCTACGATCGTCTGCGCACTTTGCTGGACCGATGGGCGGAAAACCGCCCGAGCATGCGAGAATGATGCACCGCGTTCGCCAGGCCCATCGCCTGACGCGCACCGGAACTGATCCCCGCCCGAAAGGCTGACCGCACCCTTGCCCGCAAAGATCCGCCTCCACGAGCTGGCCAAAGAGCTCGGGATGACCAACAAGGAGACGCTCGATCTCTCCGTTGCGCTCGGCATCGGGGTGAAGAGCCACTCGTCGAGTATCGAAGAGGCGCAGGCCGACCGGGTGCGGCGGCGGGCAGAGCGTGACGGGCTGATCCGGCCCGAGCAGCCGATGGAGGAGAAGGCGCCGAAGCCGGCGAAGGCGCCTGCGAAGTCCACGGCCAAGACGACGAAGAAGGCCGCGGCGAAAGCCGACGAGCCCGTTCCGGTCGCGGTCGCGGAACCCGAGGTCGTGTCCGAGGCGCCCGTTGAGCCCGCGGCCCCCGCGGTGACGACGACGCCAGAGCCTGCGCCCGAGGTGCCTGGGCCCGGCGTCAAGGAACCCGAGGTCGTCGTGCCTGCCGCCGCGGAGCTGGTCGAGGTCCCTGCGGCCGAGCATCGCGTCGTGCGCAGCCGTCCGCTCGAGCCGAGCGAGCTGCATCAGCCGGTGGTGCCTGCCGCGCGCCAGCCCGCATCGGCGGTCGGCGATCGACCCCCGGCGCGCCCGGCGTCCGCTCCAACGCCGGCGCCCGCAGCTCCCGCCCCGGCCCGGCCGGCCATTCCCACGGTCGCGCAGACCCCGCCTGCACCAGCGAGTGCCGCGCCTGCGCCCGCAGCAGCGAGTGCCGCGCCTGCGCCCGCCGCAGCGAGTGCCGCGCCTGCGCCCGCCGCAGCGGGTGCCGCGCCTGTGCCGGCTGCTGCGGCCGCCCCGTCATCGAGCGCGCCTCCGCGCTCGGCGAGCGGCAAGCCGATCCCACCGCCTCCTGGCCCGCCGCGATCGCAGAGCGGCAAGCCGATCCCGCCGCCGCCCGGCATGGGCGGTCGCGGTCCCGCGCCCTCGCGCACGCCCGGCAGCGCGTTGGGCCGCGGGCCGTACCCCGCTCGTCCGTCCGGTCCTCCGCGTACGGGTGCGGGTGGTGGCCCCGGCGGTGGCCCCGGCGGCGGTCGCGCGCCCTACGGACGTCCCGGCGGAGGTCCGGGTGGTGGTCCCGGCGGTGGCCCCGGCGGACCGGGCGGCCCTGGGCAGGGCCGTGGTTCCGGCGCTCGGCGCCAGGCCCGTCCGGCGAAACGCCGGCGGCGCCGCAACATGGAAGAGCTGCAGCCGCAGTCGTCTCCCACCTATTCGCCCACCGACGCGCCGGTGCCCGACGGCACGATCGTCGTCGAGCGTGGAGCGAGCGCGCAGGAGCTCGCTCCGAAGCTCAACCGCACCGCTGCCGACGTCGTGCGGTACCTGCTGCAACAGGGCGCGATGGTCACGGCGACGATGTCGCTCACGGACGAGCAGATGGAGCTGTTCGCGCTCGAGATCGGCGCGGACCTCCTGCTGATCGAGCCGGGCCAGCAGGAGGAATTCGAGCTCCAGCAGCTGTTCAACGACGACGATGACGACGATCCCGACGCGCAGCAGTCGCGCCCGCCGGTGATCACCGTGATGGGCCACGTCGACCACGGCAAGACGCTGCTACTCGACCGCATCCGCTCGGCGAACGTCGTCGAAGGCGAAGCCGGTGGCATCACGCAGCACATCGGCGCCTACCAGACGACGAAGGACGGGCGCCTCATCACGTTCATCGACACGCCTGGCCACGAGGCGTTCACCAAGATGCGGGCCCGCGGCGCTGAGGTCACTGACATCGTCGTGCTGGTCGTCGCGGCCGACGACGGCGTGATGCCGCAGACGGTCGAGGCGATGAACCACGCGAAGGCCGCGGGTGTGCCGATCGTCGTTGCGATCAACAAGATCGACCGGGCGAACGCCGATCCGGCGCGTGTCATGCAGCAGCTCTCCGAGCAAGAGCTCGTGCCCGAGGCATGGGGCGGCGACACGATCATGGTGGAGATGTCTGCCCTGCAGGACTTGGGCGTCGACGACCTGCTCGAGCAGCTCATCCTCGTCGCCGACATCGAGGAGCTCACTGCCAACCCCGAGGGGCGCGCCAAGGGCGTGGTGCTCGAGGCCAACCTCGACGTCGGTCGCGGTCCGGTCGCCACGGTGCTGGTCGACAAGGGCACGCTCACCGTCGGAGATCCGATCGTCGCCGGTGCAGCGTGGGGCAGCGTGCGCGCGCTCATCGACGATCGCGGCGAGCAGGTGAAGGAGGCCTCGCCGTCGACACCGGTGCAGGTGCTCGGCCTGTCGACCGTTCCTGGTGCGGGTGACGAATTCCGTGTTGCGCCCGACCTCAAGACTGCGAAGACGGTGGCCGAGGCCCGCGAGCAGCGTCAGCGTTTGAAGAACCAGCGCGGCATGGCGGCAGTCACGCATCGCGGCGTGAAGCTCGAGGACATCTTCGATCAGATCCAGAAGGGTGAGGCGGCGACGCTGAACCTCATCGTGAAGGCCGACGTGCAGGGCTCACTCGAGGCGCTGACCGAGAGCCTCCGCAAGCTCGAGCGCGACGAGGTGAAGCTCGCGTTCGTGCACCGCGGTGTCGGCGGCATCACCGAGAACGACATCACGCTCGCGTCGGCCACGAACGCCACGATCATCGGCTTCAACGTGAGACCGGACCGGAAAGCCCGCGAGCTCGCTGATGCGGAAGACGTCGAGATCCGTACTTACGAGATCATCTACCAGGTGCTCGAGGACATCGAGAACGCCATGGTCGGCATGCTCGCTCCCGAGTTCGAGGAAGTGGTCACCGGTGAAGCCGAGGTCCGCGAGATCTTCCGCGTGCCGCGCATCGGTGGGATCGCGGGCTGCTACGTGCTCAGCGGCACGATCACCCGCGGTTCGAAGGTCCGCTTCCTCCGGGAGGGCACGATCATCTGGAAGGGCGCGATCCAGTCGCTACGCCGCTTCAAGGACGACGTCCGCGAGGTGAACGTGGGCTTCGAGTGCGGCATCGGCCTCTCCGACTTCCAGGATCTCAAGCAGGGCGACATCATCGAGACCTACGAGGAGCGCGAGATCCCCCGTAGCTGAGCCGTGGGAGCTGGTCCGTGCACGTGCTGACTCTCACCGTCGATCTGCACCTCCCCGAGGCGCGGTCGCTCAAGATGAAGCGCACCGTGGTGAAGGGAATCGTCGACGGTGCCCGGCGTCGATTCGGGGTCGCCGCGGCGGAGGTCGAGCACCAGGAGCAGTGGCAACGCGCCGGACTCGGGTTTGCCGTCGTGAGCAGCACGGCCCACCACGCGAGCGATGTGATCGACGAGGTCGAGCGATTCGTCTGGTCACATCCCGAGGTGCAGGTGCTCAAGACCGAGAGGAGGTGGCTCGAGTGACGAAGCCGAAGCGGACGCGTGCGCAGACGACGCGCCAGTTCCCGCGCACGCTGCGAGTGAACGAGCTCGTTCGCGAGATCACAGCCGAGGAGATCGAGCGACTCGACGACGAGCGCCTCGAGCTCGTTGCCATCACCTCGGTGGAGGTCGACCCCGACCTTCGTCACGCGACGGTGTGGTTCGACACGTTCCTCGGCGAGTCGAGTGACGAAGAGGCGCTCAAAGCATTGGGCGACGCTCGCGTCGCGATCCAGAGCGCGATCGCGCGGCAAGCTCGGCTGAAGCGGACGCCGACGCTGACGTTTCGCCCCGACGTCGCGATCCGTACCGGTGAGCGCGTCGACGAGATCCTGCGCGAGCACCCGCCACGCGACGCTCCGGAACTCGGCGACGACGGCGATGCCTGACGGGTTCGCGATCGTCGACAAGAGCGCCGGCTGGACGTCGCACGACGTCGTGGCTCGGGCCCGCAAGGTGCTCAGCGAGCGCAGGGTCGGACACTCCGGCACGCTCGACCCCGACGCGACCGGTGTGCTCCTGCTCGGGGTGGGCCGTGCGACTCGCTTGCTCCGGTTCCTCACCGCGCTGTCGAAGACCTACACGGCCGAGGTCGTGTTGGGCCGCGAGACGTCGACGCTGGATGCCTCGGGTGAGACGGTCGCAATCCACGACATGCAGGTCTCGCTCGACGACGTGAGGTCCGCGGCCACGACGCTCACCGGGCCGATCATGCAGGTGCCGCCGATGGTCTCGGCGCTCAAGGTCGACGGGCGCCGCCTGCACGAGCTCGCGCGTGAGGGGATCGAAGTCGAGCGAGAGCCGCGCCCCGTCACCGTGCACCGATTCGTCGTCGCGGCGACCGACGATCCCCTCGTCTTTCGCATCGAGGTCGAGTGCTCGTCGGGCACGTACGTCCGAACGCTCGCCGCAGACCTCGGCCACGCGCTCGGTGGGGGCGCGCATCTGCGCGCGTTGCGGCGCACCGCCGTCGGGTCGTTCACGGACGCCGAGGCTCGCCCCGTGGACGAGCTCGTGCTGCAATCCCCGGCGGTGGCGTTGCGCGACTTCCCGATGGCGGTGGTCGACGCCGAGCTGGTCGTGGCCGTCGGACATGGGAAGGTGCTCACCCGAGACCAGCTCGGGGTCGCCGGTGATGGCCCGTGGGCGATCGTGCACGCGAACGGTGACCTGCTGGCGGTGTACGAGACGACCACCAAGACGGACATGGTGAAGCCCGCGGTGGTGCTCGCGGCCACCGCGTGACGTTAGGGTCCGAACCGTGGAGGTGATCCGCGACGGCGATCCATGTCCGTGTCCGTTCGAGGGCAGCGTGATCACGATCGGCGTCTTCGATGGAGTGCATCTCGGCCATCGTGCGGTGATCGCGGAGGTGAAGCTGCGGGCCGCGGAGCTCGCCGCCCGGTCGGCGCTGGTCACGTTCGATCGTCACCCCGCGTCGGTGGTGCGCCCCGAATCCGCGCCCTTGCTCCTCACCGATCTCGAGCAGCGCCTCGCGCGGATCAAGGCGACAGGCGTCGACTACACGCTTGTCCTCCGGTTCGACGAGCAGCGCGCCGCGGAGCCCGCCGAGGAATTCGTCGAGCAGGTGCTCGTCGACTGCCTGCACGCGCGAACGGTCGTTGTCGGCGAGGACTTCCACTTCGGGCAGGGCCGCCGTGGCAACGTCGCCCTGCTCCAGCAGATGGGTGCGACCCACGGGTTCGAGGTCGAGCCGCTGGGGCTGGTCACGACGACCGGGGACCGCGCCGCAGTGTCGTCAACCGCGATCCGTCAGGCCCTTGCCGGCGGCGACCTGGAGACGGCTACGGCGATGCTCGGTCGCCACCACGAGGTGTGGGGCCCGGTCGTGGAGGGGGACCGGCGGGGACGTCAGCTCGGCTTCCCGACCGCGAACGTGGCCGTGTCGCCGGGGATCGTGCTGCCCGTCGACGGCATCTACGCGGGCTGGTACGAGCGCCCCGACGGTTCGGTGCACCCGGCGGCCTTGAGTCTCGGGCGCCGGCCGACCTTCTACGCCGACCAGCCGTATTCCCTGCTCGAGGCGTATCTGTTGGGTTTCGACGGCGATCTCTACGGCGAGCTCGCCAAGGTCCGGTTCGTGGCCAAGCTGCGTGACGAGGCTCGTTTCGACTCGGTCGAGGCGCTCGTCGAGCAGATGCGGGCTGACGTGGCCGCAGCCCGGGCCGTCCTGGTAGCCTGAACAGGTCCGTCGCGGCCCTCCGCTGTGACGCGATGCGCCCACAAGGTTGGCTGAGTCCATTCCTCCCGGGCGCGTCTTCCTCGCCATCAGGGCGCCGAAGCAGAAAGCGAGCACATGCCCGAGAAGTCCACGACGATTGCCGCGCACCGCCTCCACGACACCGACACCGGTTCGCCCGAGGTGCAGATCGCGCTCCTGACCGACCGCATCAACCAGCTCACCGAGCATCTGAAGGTCCACAAGAAGGACCACCACAGCCGCCGGGGGCTCCTCATGCTCGTCGGTCGCCGCCGTCGCCTCCTCGACTACGTCCGTGAGAACGACGTCGAGCGCTACCGCGCGGTCATCGCCAAGCTCGGCCTGCGCCGCTAGACACACAGCAAGACACAGACACGAGCGGCTCCGAGGTCAGCTGCCAGTCGCCGATCTCCGAACCCACAGCTGGATTTCTTGGTGGAACCCGAGCGCAGAGCGCGGAATTCACCAGGAGAACCAGCCGGGTTGGGAGGTTGCCGACTGGGAACTGGCCACCGCCGCTCCAACGGGGGACCGCCAAGGGGCGGTACCCAAAGGAGGTCCGCGTGGCGGACAGCACATCCGTATCGGCGCCGATCAGCGGCACCGACAAATCCCTGACGTTCGAAACCGGTTTGCTCGCTCAGCAGAGCCAGGGCGCCGTCGTCGGCAGGATCGGCGAGACCCTCGTTCTCGTCACCGCCAACGCCGCGAAGAGCGTGCGTGAGGGCATCGACTTCTTCCCGCTCACCGTCGACGTGGAGGAGCGCGCGTACGCCGCAGGCAAGATCCCCGGCTCGTTCTTCCGGCGTGAAGGCCGCCCGAGCGACTTGGCGATCCTCACGTGCCGGCTCATCGACCGTCCCCTGCGCCCATCATTCCCCGACGGCTATCGCAACGAGACCCAAGTGGTCGTCACTGTCCTTGGCGCCGACCAGGACAACCCGCACGACGTGCTTGGGATCAACGCAGCGTCGGCGGCATTGATGATCTCGGGCATCCCGTTCGACGGGCCGATCGGCGCTGTGCGCGTCGCCTACAGCGCCGACGGCGAGTGGATCGCTCATCCCACCTACGAGGAGGGTGACGGCAGCACATTCGAGCTCGTCGTCGCCGGCCGCGAGCTTCCGGACGGCGACGTCGCGATCATGATGGTCGAGGCGGGCGGCACCGAGCGGGCGTGGCAGTACTACGAGGACGGCGCGCCGAAGGTCAGCGAGGAGGTCATCGCAGCCGGCCTCGAGGCTTCAAAGGTCTGGATCAAGGAGTCGGTCGCGCTCCAGCGTGACCTCGTCGCGAAAGCCGGCTCCCGTGAGCCCCTCGACTACACCCCCGTCCTCGACTACGGAGACGACGTCTTCGAGCGGGTCAGCGCGGTCGGTTCGTCGAAGCTCGAGCCAGCGACGCGCATCGTGATCAAGGCCGAGCGCAACGAGGCCATTGACAAGGCCGGCGCCGAGATCGCCGCGGAGCTCTCGGGTGAGTTCGAGGGCCGCGAGAAGGAGATCAAGGAGGCGGTGCGGTCCTTGATCAAGAAGCTGGTGCGCCGTCGCATCGTCGAGGACGGCCAGCGCATCGACGGCCGTGGCCCGAAGGACATCCGTCCACTGTCCGCGGCCGTCGGCATCGTGCCGACCGCCCACGGCTCGGGTCTGTTCCAGCGCGGTGAGACCCAGGTGCTCAACATCTGCACGCTCGGCATGCCTCGCATGAACCAGCTGCTCGACACGATCGGCCCCGACACCAACAAGCGCTACATGCACCACTACAACATGCCGCCGTCGGCCAACGGCGAGGTCGGCCGGGTCGGCTCGCCGAAGCGTCGCGAGATCGGCCACGGCTTGCTCGCCGAGCGAGCGCTGCTGCCGGTCGTCCCCAGCCCGGAGGAGTTCTCCTACACGCTGCGTCTCGTGTCCGAGGTGCTCGCGTCGAACGGCTCGACGTCGATGGCGTCGGTGTGCTCGTCGACCCTTTCGCTGATGGACGCGGGTGTGCCCATCAAGGCGCCGGTCGCGGGCATCGCGATGGGCCTCGTGTTCGCCGAGGGCAAGTACACGACCCTCACCGACATCCTCGGCGCGGAGGATGCGTTCGGCGACATGGACTTCAAGGTCGCCGGCACGGCGGACTTCATCACCGCGCTGCAGCTCGACACGAAGATCGCCGGCATCCCCGCAGACGTGCTCACCGCGGCGCTTCAGCAGGCCCGTGACGCTCGCATGCAGATCCTCGACGTGATGCACTCGGCGATCGCCGAGCCTCGGCCCGAGGTGAACGAGACCGCGCCGAAGATCATCAGCTTCTCGATCCCGCTCGACAAGATCGGCGAGGTGATCGGGCCCAAGGGCAAGGTCATCAACACGATCCAGCAAGAGACCGGAGCGGACATCGCGGTCGATGACGATGGCGTGGTCGGCACGGTCACGATCGGCTCGGTGGACGGCGGCGCCGTTGCCGAAGCTCGCCGCCAGATCGACCTCATCATCAACCCGCCCACGGCGTCGGTCGGCGAGATCTACCCCGGGAAGGTCGTGAACATCACCAAGTTCGGTGCGTTCGTGAACATCCTCCCGGGCCGGGACGGCCTCGTCCACATCTCGAAGCTCGGGCGCGGCAAGCGCATCGAGCGCGTCGAGGACGTGCTCGACCTCGGCGACGAGATCATGGTGCGCGTCGACGACATCGATCCCAACGGCAAGGTGTCGCTCACCCCGATCGTCGAGGGCGACGACGGCGACGCTGACGGGGATGGCGACGACTCCGGTGCGAGCCGGGCGCCGCGCTTCTCGGGATCGTCGGGCTCGAGCAGCACCGCGGTGTCGTTCGAGGACTCCTTCGACGCCGAGGCGCGCGAGCAGTTCGGTGAGCTCGGGCCGGCGTCCGCGTCGGCTCCGTCCGGCGGAGATCGCTCGCGCAGCGGCGACCGTGGCCGCGGGCCGCGTCGGAGCAGCGGTGGCGGAGGCGGCCGCCGTCGGTAAGCGGTCCCGCATCGAATCCACCCAGCTGGCCTCGGGTCTCCGTGTCATCACCGAACGGATGCCCGAGGCCCGCTCGGCGTGCGTCGGGGTGTGGGTCGGCGTCGGGGCACGGGACGAGCCCGAAGCGCTGAACGGCGTCTCACACTTTCTCGAGCACCTTCTGTTCAAGGGCAGCGACACCCGCAGCGCCCGCGACATCGCGCAGGCCGTCGATCGCGTGGGCGGCGACATGAACGCCTTCACCGCGAAGGAGTACACCGCGTACGTCACTCGGCTGCCGGGTGGGCACGTCGATCTCGGCATCGAGCTGCTCGCTGATGTGCTCACGCAGCCGTCGCTCCGTGACGAAGACATCGAGGCCGAGCGCCAGGTCATCCTCGAAGAGCTGCACATGGACGAGGACACGCCCGACGACCGCGTGCACACGCTGGTCTTCGAGTCGCTCTTCCCGAAGCATGCGTTGGGCCGCGAGACCGCAGGCGGCTTCGACAGCGTCGGATCGATTGCCGCCGACGACATCCGAGCGTTCTTCCAGGATCGATATGGTCCGCCCGCGTTCGTCGTCGCGGCCGCCGGACTCGTCGACCACGAGCACGTCGTCGCACAGGTCACCGAGCGGTTCGGCCCGGCGCGACCGGTGACCGTCATGCCGCGCGAGGCGCCGACGGTGCCGACTCGCCCGCTGGCGGTCGTCCGCCGGTCCACCGATCAGGCGCACCTCGCGGTCGGCTTTCGCAGCCTGGTCCGCACGGACCCGGACCGGGAAGCGCTCGAAGTGCTCAACCACGTCCTCGGCGGCGGGATGTCGAGCCGGTTGCTCCAGACGATCCGGGAGGACCATGGCCTCGCGTACGCCGTGTACTCCGCGCACGCCGAGTTCTGCGACGCGGGGGCCCTCACGATCTATGCCGCCACGACCCCCGCTCGGGTCGACGCGGTGCTCGACCTCGTCGACGGCGAGATCGACGATCTCCTGACCGACGGCATCACGGCCGACGAGCTCGATGTCGCACTCGGTTACCTCGAGGGCTCGCTCGTCCTCGGTCTCGAGGACTCTGGAAGCCGGATGGCGCGTCTGGGCGGTTCGCTCACCGTCCGCGGCCATGTGCGCACGATCGACGAGCAGCTGGAGCGCTACCGCGCGGTCACGCGCGAGGACGTCCTCCGTGTCGCCGGCCGCGTGCTCTCGGCGCCCCGTTCCCTCGCGGTGGTCGGGCCGGTTCCCCGCCGGGTGCTCAGCGAGCGCATTGCCCGCACCGCCTGACCCCACCGCCAACCCCCAATTCGGTCCGGTGGGGCGGTCAAACAATCGTGCTGGTCTTGCCCATGTAGCGGTCGCGGAGGATCCGCTTGTAGAGCTTGCCGGTGGGCAGCCGTGGCAGCTCGGCCTCGAAGTCGATCGATCTCGGCACCTTGAACCCGGCCAAGCGCTCCCGTGCGTACGCCGTGATCTCGCTGGCGAGCCCCTCCGACCCCGCGACGCCGTCGATCGGCTGGACGACGGCCTTCACCTGCTCGCCGAAGTCGTCGTCGGGGATGCCGAACACCGCGACGTCCGCCACCTTCGGGTGCGTGACGATGACATCCTCGATCTCGCGGGGATAGATGTTCACGCCACCCGAGATGATCATGTACGCCTTGCGATCGGTGAGGAACAAGTAGCCGTCGACGTCGACGTAGCCGACGTCACCGAGCGTCGACCGTCCCCCGGAGAGGCGGGCGCCCTCGGTCTTCTCGGGAGCGTTGTGGTATTCGAACTCGCCGGCACCCGAGAAGTAGATCGTGCCCTCGGTGTTCGGCGGCAGGTCGTTGCCGTCCTCGTCGACGATGTGCAGCTTGCCGATCGCGACCCGGCCCACCGACCCCGGATGCTTCAGCCAGTCCTCGCTGGCGATGAAGGTGGCGCCGTTGCCTTCGGTGCCGGCGTAGTACTCGAGCAGGATCGGACCCCACCACTCGATGATCTGCCGCTTCACCTCGACCGGGCACGGCGCCGCAGCGTGGATCGCGACGCGGTGCGACGAGAGGTCGTGCGCGAATCGCTCCTCTTCGGGGAGCTTCAACATGCGCACGAACATCGTCGGCACCCACTGCGAGTGCGTCACCTTCTCGCGCTCGATGAGCGCGAGGGCCGCCGCGGCGTCGAAGTGCTCCATGATCACAACGGTGCCGCCGAACCGCTGCACGTTGACCGAGAACGCCAGCGGCGCAGCGTGGTACATCGGCGCCGGGGAGAGGTAGATCGTGTCCTCTCTCCAGCCGTAGACGGCCTTGCCGCCGAGCACGGCGGGGTCGGGGTCGCTCGGGGTGTAGCTCGGCAACGGCCTCTTCACGCCCTTCGGCCGACCGGTCGTCCCGGACGAGTAGAGCATCGCGGCGCCCATGATCTCGTCGGTGAGCGGCTCGCCCGAGGTCGCGGCGAGCGCGTCCTCGTAGGTGTCGAACCCGTCGATCGTGCCGTCGACCATCAGTCGCGTGTGCACGGCGGGGATCTCGTGCTCTCCGGTCAGCCCGCCGACGACCTCGGCCTTGGCGGCCGAAGTGATCAGCGCCTTCGCCTCGCAGTCGTTCACGATGTACGCCACCTCTGGCACTGTCAGATAGCTGTTCACCGCGGTGATGTAGAGCCCGGTCCGCAACGCCGCCCACACCACTTCGAGGAACCGGGGCTGGTTCTCCATGAACAGCGCGACGTGGTCGCCGCGCTCCAGGCCCGCGTCGCGGAGGATGCGGGCGAGCCGGATCGACCGGTCGTCGAGCTCCGCGTAGGTGACCGTTGTGCCGGACTGGCCCATGATCACCGCGGGACGGTCAGGCGCAGTGGCGGCGTAGGTCCCCGGATACATCGCGGTGACCGTAGCGCCGGTGGGTAACGTGCGGCGCGTGGCGATCCGGGCCGAGAGAACAAGGGTTGGCGTGTTCGGGGCCGGCGGGCGAATGGGTTCCACCGTGTGCGAAACCGTCGCGGCCGATCCCGCGCTCGAGCTCGTCGCCGCGGTGGACCCGATGCACGAGGGCGAGGCAGTCGCGGGTGTCTCCATCGCCGGCACGCCGCGTGCGCTCGCCGACGCGCACGCTCAGGTCGCCGTCGACTTCACCGCCCCCGAGGCCGCGATGGGCAACCTGCGTTGGTGCGCGATGCACGAGGTCCACGCGGTGGTCGGCACCACCGGTCTCAGTGACTCCGACCTCGACGAGCTGCGCCACCTGTTCGCGGCGAGCAACTGCGTCGTGGCGCCCAACTTCGCGATCGGCGCGGTGCTCATGATGCGGTTCTCCGAGCTCGCGGCGCCCTTCTTCGAAACTGCCGAGATCATCGAGATGCACCACAACCAGAAGGTCGATGCGCCGTCCGGAACGGCGATGATGACTGCCCGGCGGATGGCGGACGCGTCATCCGAATGGTCCGCCGATCCCACTCGCGTCGAGATCGCTCCCGGAGCGCGGGGCGGGCTCGGACCGGGCGACATCCACGTCCACTCGGTGCGCCTCCGTGGCCTGGTCGCGCATCAAGAGGTGCTGCTCGGAACGACCGGTCAGTCGCTCACGATCCGCCACGACTCGTACGACCGCAGCTCGTTCATGCCGGGCGTGGTCATCGCAGTGAAGGCGATCGCGGATCGCCCGGGTCTGACGGTGGGACTGGACGCGCTGCTGGGCCTCTAGCCGTGGTGATGGCGGCAGTGCGGCGGCGTGCCGTAGCGCGCGTGCAGCTCGGCCTTGAGACCGTGGGGTGAGTCGAACGACGCGATGCGGTGGGCGTCCAGCAGTGCTCGCTGTGCGTCCACGTCGCCGCTGAACGCCTTTGCGCTGAGCTCGGGTTCGAGGTTCGCGGCGGCGAGGATCGCGCCGGTGCAGCCGAGTGCGCCCGCGTACAACACCATGGCCGCCGAGCCGCTGTACACCGGGCCGTCGTAAGTAGCGAGCTGTTCGAGCATGCGCGTCGGATCGCCAGTCGAGTCCTTCAGCCCTGCGATCGGAAGCAGTGGCAGCATGTCGACAGGGATGCCGTCGTTCATCGAGACCTTGGGGTAGTGGTACGCGATGACGGGGAAGCTGCCCGCGGCCGATGCGATGTCCTCGTAGAACTCGCGCACGTCGCCGTGGTGCGGAGAGAGCGCGACGGCCGCGTCGGCTCCGTGGTCGATCGAGCGCTTCGTGAGCTCGGCCGAGCTGACACCCGGCGGGAGCGCACCGGTGCCGATGATCACCGGCACCTGCGCGGGCACGGCGGCGCGGACAGCGTCGAGGAGGGCGAGGCGCTCCTTCATGGAAAGGTGCGACCCCTCGCCCGTGGTGCCGGCGACGATGATCGCGTTCACGCCGCGGTCCGCGAGGTGCGAGGCGTGGCGGGCGGTGCTTGCGGCGTCGACGCTGCCGTGCTCGTCGAAGAACGTGACGGTGGCTGCGGCGACGCCGGTGAAGACGGGATCGGGCATGGTGCTCCCTTCTGTCGCCGGAACGGTCTGTTCCGGTGTGTGTTGGGTCAGGTACGGCGGTGGAACATCCGCGCGTTCGCCTGGTCGCGCGGCATCAGCACGATCTGGTCGATGTTCACGTGCGACGGACGGGTGACCGCGAACGTCACGCACTCGGCGACGTCCTCCGCGGTGAGAGGCGTGAGGCCCTCGTAGACCTTCGCGGCGCGCGCCTCGTCCCCACCGAAGCGCACGAGGGAGAACTCGGTCTCGCACGCGCCGGGGTCGATCTCGGTGACCCGGATTGGGCGGCCGAGTAGCTCCATCCGCAGCACCTGATGAAGGGCGTGCACCGCGAACTTCGCCGCGTTGTATCCCGCTCCGCCGATGTATCCCTCGAGCCCCGCGACCGAGCCCATGAGCACGATGTGGCCGTCGCCGCTCGCTTCGATCTTCGGCAGGAGCGCCTTGGTCATGCGGACGGTGCCGAGCACATTGACGTCGAACATCGTCTGCCAGCCGTCCAGGTCGGAGTTCTCGATGGCGTCGAGGCCCAGCGCGCCGCCGGCGTTGTTGACCAACACCCGGCATTCACCGACTGCGGCACAGAACTCGTCCACCGAGGCGTCGGCGCTCACGTCGAGGGGAAGGGCCCGCGCGCCCGCCGACTCTGCGACCTCGCGCAGCCGATCGGCCCGACGCGCCCCGATCACGACGTCGAAGCCCTCTTTCGCCAGCTGCGTCGCGGTCGCCGCGCCGATGCCACTGCTCGCTCCTGTGACGACCGCGACCCCCCGGTGCACCGCCCGGACCCTACCGGACCTCTTCGCCGGGCTCGCCGGTCGCGTCCGCGTCGGCCGGTGCTCCGTCGGCCAGTGCGCCATCGGCCGGAGCCCCCGTCGCGAGCGCTTCGATCTCGTCCTCCACCTTCGACACGGCCTCGAGCTCGCCCCGGCCCTGGGCCTTGTACGCCTGGATCATCACGACCGCGATCGAGAGCCCGAGGAGCGGCCACTGGTAGCGCTGCACCCACCCGAGGAACGTCTCGAGCGGCTCCTTCAGCGCCTGGCCCAGGAACCAGAAGAACGTCAGCCGGCCGAGAGTGCCGAGGATGTTGAGCGTCCAGAACGTGCGCGGCCGCATCCCCGAGGTGCCCGCGAACAGACAGATCGCGTTGTTCGGCATGAGCGCGACGAGGGGATACCCGTACTTCGCGAACTTCCGTTCGATCCACCGCAGCTGGCGGGTCGACCCCTTCCCCGCCTTGGCTTCGAGCCAAAGCAGCGCGGGCTCGCCGTACCAGCGGCCGAGGAGGAAGAAGAGCGGGTCGGACACCAACAGCCGGAAGAACCCGATCACGAAGAACGGCAGTGGGTCGATGCCGGCGCCGACGACGAGCAGCAGGTGACGGTTGCGCGCGTCGAGCGTGATGAGCAGCGCGGGATGGTGGTTGACCAAGGTCGGCGCGAGCGCGGTGCCGACGTTGGCCATCACGACGAGGATGCCGATCGGCACCAGCAGGAGCGTCAGCCGGCGGCGGTCGAAGCGAAAGGGCTCGGGCTCGGTGGCCTGGTCGGCGGACGACACGGCGCCCGGAGCGTACCGGCCCGGCGAGCGGCAGAAACCGTGGCTCTAGGCTGGAGGCACTGTCCGTTCGAGCATCCGGGGGACGCTCCATGCAGGGCTTGATGCAGGACTATCCGCTCACCATTCCGCACCTGTTCGGTCGAGCCGAGCAGCTGTTCGCCGACAAGGAAGTCGTCACCGCGACGGCGACTGGGATCGAGCGCACGAGCTACGGCGCGTGGGCCGAGCGCACCCGTCGCCTCGGCGGCGTGCTCGACGACTTGGGCATCTCCGACGACGGCCGGGTGGCGACATTCGCGTGGAACACCGCGCGCCACCTCGAGCTGTACTTCGCCGCGCCGTGCACCGGGCGTGTGCTGCACACGCTGAACATCCGCCTCTTCCCCGAGCAGCTGACCTACATCGTGAACCACGCCGAGGACGAAGTGATCTTCGTCGACCGCTCGTTGGCGGCCTTGCTGTGGCCGCTGCTCAAGACCTTCGAGACCGTGCGGCACCTCGTCCTCATGGACGACGGCAAGGGCACGGTTCCCGACGATGGCGCCGACGGCTTCGAGCTGCACGACTACGAGGAGCTGGTCGCAGCAGCGTCGCCGGTCGCGTTCGGCGTCGACGACGAGAACCGCGCCGCGTCGATGTGTTACACGAGCGGCACGACGGGGAACCCCAAGGGCGTCGTGTACTCGCACCGCTCGACGTTCCTGCACACGATGGGAGCGACGACGACCGGGTCGCTCGCCGCGAGTGAGTCCGACGTCATCCTTCCCGTCGTGCCGATGTTCCACGCCAACGCGTGGGGTCTCGCGCACGCCGCCGTCGCGAGCGGCGCGACGCTCGTGATGCCCGGCCCCGACCTGTCGGGCAAGGCGATCGCCGACCTCATCGTGAACGAGCGCGTCACGATCGCCGCCGGCGTGCCCACGATCTGGATGGGAGTGCTGCCGGAGCTGAAGGGTCGCGATGCGTCGAGCTTGCGCACGATCCCGTGCGGCGGGTCCGCCGTGCCCCGTGCGCTGTCGGAGGCCTACCGCGAGCAGCTCGGCCTCCCGATCTTGCAGGCCTGGGGGATGACCGAGACGAGCCCGATCGCATCGGTCGGTCGCATCAAGTCGACGCGCGTCAGCGATGACCAAGACGAGATGGCCGAGCTGCGCACGACCGTCGGCCACACAGTGCTCGGGGTCGAGCAGCGCGTCGTGGAGCCCGGCTCGATCGTGCCGCTGCCGTGGGACGGCGAGTCGAGCGGCGAGCTGCAGGTGCGAGGCCCGTGGGTGGCGAAGGCCTACTACAACGACGAGCGCTCGCCCGAGTCGTTCACCGAGGACGGCTGGCTCAGGACAGGTGACGTCGCCACGATCGACGAGCACGGCTACATCCGCCTGGTCGACCGCACGAAGGACCTCATCAAGTCGGGCGGCGAGTGGATCAGCTCGGTCGAGATCGAGAACGAGCTCATGGCCCATCCGAAGATCGCCGAAGCCGCGGTCATCGGCGTGCCTCATCCGAGGTGGGCGGAGCGCCCCCTCGCGTGTGTGGTCGTGAAGCAGGGGGAGGAGATCTCGAAGGACGAGATCCTCGCGTTCCTCGCTCCGAAGCTCGCCAAGTGGCAGCTCCCCGACGACGTGGTCTTCATCGAAGAGGTGCCGAAGACCTCCGTCGGGAAGTTCTCGAAGAAGGACCTCCGCAGCCGCTTCGCCGACTACGTCCTGCCGGGCTGACGCTCGTTCTCTTGGTGATCCTCAGCCGCCCGGAGTGAGAAACACCAAGAAGACCGGCACGTGACCGACGGCCGATGGACGATGAGACGGATTTCGTCTTATCATCTCATCTGTGACGGACACCGGGGTTGTCGTCGACCTCACCCTCGAGGACCGCGTCCTCGACGCGGTGAAGGCGTGCTGCGAGCGCTGGGGGATGGCCAAGGTCACGATCGAGGACATCGCCGCCGAGGCTGGGACCTCGCGGGCGACCGTCTACCGCCTGTTCCCCGGTGGCAAGGACAACATCTATGAGGCGCTGCGCCAGCGCGAGAGCCGCGAGTTCTTCGCCGACCTCAACGCCCATCTGGCCGGCGCCGACGGCTACGAGGATCTGCTCGTCCGCGGGGTCGTGGCTGCGACACAGGCCCTGCGTGCCGACGAACACCTGCAGCTGATGCTGGCGTCGCAGCCCGGCGAGGTGCTCGCCGACATGTCCTTGGACGGGCTGCCCCGCATCTTCGACTCCGCGACCATCTTCCTGACGCCGTGGTTCGCGCCTCACATCGGCGCCGAGAGCTCCGCGGAGCTGGCCGAGTGGCTGGCAAGGGTCGTCCTCTCGTACTTCTTCACCCCCTCGCGCTACGTCGACCTCGGCGACCCCGAGTCCGCCCGGCGCTTCATCGAGCAGCACGTCCTTCCCGCGTTCCCCCTCTCTCTCACCGAGGTACATCAGCATGAGCACCGAGATCTCCGACATGATCGGCCGCACCGACGTCAACGACGTCGAGGCGATCCTTGCCATCACGAACACCGACGTCGACGCTGTCGAGCACGCGGTGAAGGACAACGCCGACGCGCTGTTCACGTGGGACTACGAGCTGACCCGTCCCGCGCTGCGCAAGCTCTACGAGAAGGCCAAGACCGGCCAGTGGAACGGTCAGACCGACCTGCCGTGGGAGACGGAGGTCGACCAAGAGGCTGTCGTCATCGCGAACGCCGCTGCGGCGCAGGGTGGCGTCGGCACGAACCCCGAGCACTACGTCGGCTCGCCGGTCGAGAAGTGGGGCGACAAGGAGTGGGTCGAGTTCGGCATCCAGAGCCAGAACTGGACGCTCAGCCAGTTCATGCACGGTGAGCAAGGCGCGCTGCTCTGCACCGCGAAGATCGTCGAGACGGTGCCGTGGTACGACGCCAAGCTGTACGCCTCGACGCAGGTCGTCGACGAGGCTCGACACGTCGAGGTGTTCGCCAAGTACCTCGACACCAAGCTCTCGGGTCACTACCCGATCAACGCCCACCTGCGCATGCTCCTCGACGACATCGTCAACGACGGCCGCTGGGACATGACCTATCTCGGCATGCAGATCATGGTGGAGGGCCTCGCCCTCGCCGCGTTCGGCTTCATGCACCAGATGACGACCGAGCCACTGCTCAAGCAGATGCTCCGCTACGTCATGAGCGACGAGGCCCGCCACGTTGCGTTCGGCGTGCTCAGCCTGCAAGAGGTCTACGCCGGCATGGACGCCAAGGAGATCCGCGAGCGCCAGGAGTTCGCATTCGAGGCGTCGGTGCGCATGCGTGACCGCTTCCTCCAGCAGGAGGTGTGGGAGCGGATGGGCATCTCGCCGAAGGTGATGATCCCGTACATCATCACCGACGAGACCCGTGGCCTCTTCCAGCAGATGCTCTTCTCGAAGATCGTGCCGAACTGCAAGAAGCTCGGCTTGCTCGACGCCGCCGACGGCTGGCTGCGCCATCGCTTCGAAGAGCTCGGCGTGATCCAGTTCGAGGACTGGGTCGACACCGGCGCGGAGTACGGCGACTTCGCGTTGCCGGAGGGCGCGGTCGCGTAAGCGACCCGCCCAGCGGGTGCATTTGCGGTCGCCTGACGGGCGACGCGCCGTCGCACAAATCCGAAGTTCAACGGCCCTCCCAGGAGCCGCTGGTAGGTTCGCGACGGATGGCGCACCAATCCGACCCGCACCTGCTCGTCGTACACGCCCTTCACGTCAAGGGTTTCGGGACCGTCGAAGACCTTGCCCGAATCACCGGCCTCACCGAACCACAGGTCGAGTCTCAGCTGATCCCGATGCTCGAGCAGGGCCTCGCCCAGTTCCGCGAGGCCCGGGGCCTCTGGATGCCGACCGCCGAGGGCAAGCAGGTGGCGCGCGACCTCATCGCGCGAGAGCTGAAGGAGGCAGGCGTCGACGAGGGGATGCGCGAGGCGTATCCGGCGTTCCTCGCGCTGAACGAGCGGTTCAAAGAGCTGTGTGGGGACTGGCAGCTGCTGCCTGGTGACGGGGACAACCGGCCGCCGAATGACCACTCCGACGCCGACTACGACGCGGCGGTGATCGCCCGCCTCGTCGACCTCGATCGCCACGCCCAGGGCGTCTGCGTCGCCTTCTGTGATCACCTGGCCCGGTACACCCCCTATGCCCCGCGGCTGTCGACGGCCCTCGAGAAGATCACGGCGGGCGATCAGAAGCAATTCACGGGCGTGATGTGCGGTTCGTACCACGATGTGTGGATGGAGCTGCACCAAGACCTCTTGCTGACGCTCGGCATCGACCGCGCCGAGGAAGGGAGCTTTTGATGGCAGGACGGTTCGGCTCAGTCCTGACTGCGATGGTGACGCCGTTCGACGCGGAGGGAGCCCTCGACGTCGACGCGGCGGTCTCGCTCGCGCGCTGGCTGCAAGCGAACGGCAACGATGGCTTGGTCATCGCGGGAACCACCGGTGAAGCACCCACGCTCACCGACCAAGAGCAGCTCGACCTCATCGCGGCGGTCGCCGAGGCGGTCACGATCCCGATCGTCGCGGGCACGGGCTCGAATGACACCGCCCACGCGATCGAGATGACCGCGAAGGCATCCGGCCTCGGCGTCGCCGGATGCCTCGTCGTGACGCCGTATTACAACCGGCCGTCACAGGCGGGCCTCGAGGCGCACTTCAAAGCGGTCGCGGCGGCGACGGCGCTCCCCGTGATCGTCTACGACATCCCGATCCGCACCGGTCGCAAGGTCTCGACCGATCTGCTTCTCCGGCTCGCGCGCGACGTCACGAACATCGTCGCCGTGAAGGACGCCGCCGGGAACCCGGCCGAGTCCGCCTCGTTGCTCGCCCGTGCGTCCAGTGGCTTCGAGCTCTACAGCGGCGACGACGCCCTGACATTGCCCCTGCTGGCAGTCGGCGCCTCCGGGGTGATCGGAGTCGCGACCCACTGGTCGGGGGTCGAGCACAGCGAGATGATCTCGTCGTTCGAGAAGGGCGACGTCGTCGCAGCCCGCGAGACGAACGCACGCCTTCTCGAGTCGTTCGCGTTCGAGACCAGCGATGACACGCCGAACCCCATCCCGACGAAGGCGATGATGCGCGTTCTCGGCCACTCGGTGGGCCAGTGCCGTCCACCGCTCGGCCCCGCACCCCCCGGCACCGAAGAACGGGCGCGGCAGGTGATCGACAACCTGCGGCGCGTGTGACGGGCCGGCGGCTCGCTCGCCGTGGCTGACCCGGTCCGCATCGTCTTCCTCGGAGGACTCGGCGAGATCGGGCGCAACTGCGCCTGCATCGAGGTCGGCGGGCGGATCATGCTCCTCGACTGTGGCCTCATGTTTCCCGAGGCTGACATGCCGGGCATCGACCTCGTCCTCCCGGACTTCACCTACCTCCGCGAGAACGCGCACCGCATCGAAGGCTGCGTCGCGACCCATGGCCACGAGGACCACGTCGGCGGGTTGTCGTTCCTGTTGCGCGACGTGTCGTTCCCCGTCTACGGATCACCGCTGACGCTCGGCCTCGCGCGCAGTCGCATCGAGGAGTCAGGTCTCCTCGGCCGCACCGAGCTCGTCCCCGTCGAGGACGGCGAGCGGCGCACGATCGGCCCGTTCGACATCGAGTTCATCCCCGTGACGCACTCGGTGCCGTACGCCTTCGCCACCGCGTTTCACACGCCCCAGGGCGTCATCCTGCACTCGGGAGACTTCAAGCTGGATCTCACGCCCGTCGACGACCGCCGCACCGACCTCTCGCGGATCGGCGCGATCGCATCGACGGCGGGTGTGCGGCTGCTGCTCTCGGACTCGACGAACGCCGAGGAAGCCGGCCATGCGCCGTCCGAGCGTGAGGTCGGCCGCGTGCTCATCAACCTGTTCCGGCAGCATGAGGGTCGGCGGATCATCACCGCGTCGTTCGCGAGCCACATCCACCGAGTCCAGCAGATCGCCGACGCGGCCGTCTCGTGTGGGCGCGTCGTGGCGACGCTCGGGCTGTCAGTGAAGCGGAATGTCCGGATGGCGCGGGAGCTGGGCTTGTTGCGCATCCCCGATGCATCGCTCGTCGACATCGAAGACGTGGCCGACATGCCGCCTGGCAAGGTGTGCGTCGTTTCGACGGGCTCGCAGGGAGAGCCCATGTCGGCGCTCGCGCTGCTCGCGTCCGGCGACAACCGTTGGCTCAAGCTGACCAGCGACGACACGGTGATCCTCAGCTCCCACGCGATCCCGGGCAACGAGCACAACGTCAACAAGGTGATCGACGGCCTGCTGCGAGTCGGCGCGGAGGTCGTGCACTCGGGGATCGCCGACGTGCACGCCACCGGCCACGCACAGGCCGAAGAGCTGAAGATGCTCATGAGCATCGCCAAGCCCCAGCTGTTCATCCCGGTGCACGGCGAGTTCCGCCATCTGATCGCCCATGCCCGGCTCGCGAACCAGATGGGCATCGCCGACGGAAGCATCCTCCTGGCCGAGGACGGTGACGTCGTTGCCCTCGACGACAAGGGGATCGACTTCGCCGGTCGGGTGCCCGCGGGATACCTCTACGTCGACGGCATCGTCGGCGACGTGGGCCACGGCGTGCTCCGCGACCGCCGCGTGCTCGCCGAGGAAGGCGTGGTCGTCGTCATCGTGACGATCGACGGCTCGTCGGGCAACGTGATCACAGGCCCCGAGATCATCACGAGGGGATGGGTGTACGCGCCCGAGGCCGAAGACCTCATCGACGAGGCGACCGATCAGGTGCGGCGCGGCAGTCGAGCACGCCTTCGCGTCGGGCACGCACGACACCGAGTCGCTGCAGCGGACCGTGCGCCAAGCCGTGGGCCGGTTCGTGAGCGAGCGCACTCGCCGCAAACCGATGATCGTGCCCGTGGTGATGGAGGCGTAGCTCAGCCGAGCGTGCGCGTGTAGGCCACGATCGCCGAGATCTCCTCAGCGGAGAGTTCGTCACCGAAGCCCGGCATCGACCCCTGGCCCTCAGCGATCACGTCTGCCTCCTCGTCTTCGGAGAGGCTGTCCTGGATGCCCTGCAGCGACGGAGCGAAGCCTCCGCCGCTCCCGTCGTCGCCGTGACACGACGCGCAGTTGTCCGCGTAGAGCGCGGCACCGTCCGCGCCACTCGCCGCGGCCGTGGTTCCTGCTCCGCCGGCAATCGTCGTGTCGCCGGCAATCGTCGTGTCGCCGGCGATCGTCGTGTCGCCGGCAACGACTGTGGTGTTCCCCGCCTGCCCGCCGCCGCCCGAGTCGTCGTCGCTGCTCCACGGCGGGAACGACGAGGTGAAGAGACTGACCACGAAGAACGCGGCCACCACCAGGGTGACCACCTGAAGGACGTTCGTGAAGCGCTTCATCAGAACGACGGGAACCCGTGCTCGAACCACCACCACACCGCGCTCGTCGCCCACACGACAATGAGCGCGGCGAAGGTCAGCGCGCCCGCGCTCGGGAGTCCCCACCGCGGGATCTTGCGGTTCCGGACGCACAGCACCTTGGTGACGAACGCGCCGTACACGATGCAACCGGTCACCGAGTGCACCAGCCACCACGGATTGCCGAGGTCGTTGAAGCCGAGCGCCCAGAGACACTGGTACGCGACGGGCAATGTCACGAGGAACGCGAGCGTGCCGGCGAGGCGATGGGCCTGTGGCATCCACGGCTTGCGCCGTCCTTGGGCGTGCTTGCCGAAGAGCCGGCGCCCTACCCATTCCTGGAACACCGCGAGCGCGGCGGCGATCGTGGCGAGCCAGACCTTGAACTCGGGTTGCCCGCTGAAGAACCAGATGAACGGCTGCTCGCCAGTCGGGTCGTGCACATTGCCGTAGACGCCGAGCGCCAGGGCGACTGCCCCGCCGATCCCCGCGAAGATGAGCATGCGCCGCATCCGGTCGGGTGGTGTCTTCCCCGACCCCCGGGGGCGCCCGGACGGCTCGGCCGTGGCGACGGGCGCGGGTGCCGGCGCGGGAGCGGGTTCCACGACGGGTTCCGCGACAAAGGACACCGTCGGCTGTGAGGGAGGAGCGAACGCGGGAGGCGGCACCGCCGCACCGCGAGGCGGAGGCTTTGGGGGCTGGTGTGGCGAGCCCGGTTCGCGCTCGTCGGTCACGCGGCGGACGTTATCCCGCGCGCCCTCAGGCGGCACCGGGAAGCCAGGAACCGAAAGAGGCGCCGGGTACCCTGGCTCGGTGGCCGTTCGGTTCGTGATCATCGGTGGCGGGCCAGCCGGCAACCAAGCAGCCACCTATGGCGCCCGCCTCGGGGCCGAGGTCGTGCTGGTCGAGCGGGACATCGTCGGGGGGGCGGCTCACCTCTGGGACTGCATCCCCTCGAAGACCATGATCGCCACGGGCGGCGCGATGTCGTTCTTCCGGCGGGCGGAGGGATTCGGGCTCGACGCCGACGCCGAGCTCGACCGAGACAGCCTCCGGGGCCGCGTCGAGCGCATCGAGGAACGTCTGCACAAGTCGATCGTCGACCTGCTCACGAGTCAGAACGTGCGGATCATCGAGGGCACGGCTCGACTCAAGGGTCCGAACCAGGTCGTCGTCGACACGGCGACCGGGGTCGAAGAGCTCGACGCCGATGCGATCCAGCTGTCGACCGGCTCACGACCTCGCGTTCCCGACTGGTGCACACCCGACGGCAACCGCATCCTCACGACACGCGACTGCTACCCCCCGCCGGTCATCCCCGAGCACGCGGTCGTCGTCGGGTCGGGCGTGACCGGTGTCGAGTTCGTGCACATGCTTTCGTCGCTCGGCTCGAAGGTCACTCTCATCGTCAGCCGACAACAGGTGTTGCCGACGAAGGACCCTGAGGTCGCGGCTGCGCTCGAAGCCGACTTCCTCGCGCGGGCGTGGTGCTGCTCAAGGGAGCGCGCGCAGTCGGGATCGATGTCGACGATGGCGTCGTCGTCCGCTGCGACGATGGTCGACGAGTGCAGGGCAGCCACGCGATCCTCGCGATCGGCTCCGTACCGAACGTCGAAGGTCTCGGCCTCGAGGCAGCGGGCGTCGAGACTGACGACGCCGGATACGTGCGCATCAACCACCACTGCCAGTCGAACATCCCGCACATCTACGCGGCAGGCGACCTCTCGGGGAAGTTGCCGCTGTCTTCTGTCGCGGCGATGCAGGGGCGCAAGATCGCGGAGCACGTCATGGGTCTCCACACGCGCGAGCACCGACACCTCGACTACGACAAAGCGGCGTCTGCCATCTTCACCGAACCCGAGATCGCCGACGTCGGCCTCGCCGAGGCCGAGGCGTTCGCCGAGGGGCGCAAGATCCGGGTGACGAAGGTGCCGTTCTCCGCCAGTGCGAAGGCGCTCATCAACAACGACCCTCGTGGCTTTGTGAAGATCCTCTCGGATCCGGCCACCGGCGTGGTGCTGGGCGGCTCGATCGTCGGGCGGCACGCGGCTGAGCTGATCTCGGTCATCGCACTCGCCGTCACTGCAAACCTCAAAGTCAGCGACATCTACGAGAGCCTCTTGGTGCATCCGGCGCTCTCTGAGGCGCTTGCGGACGCAGCCGAGTAGATCTCCGCATCGTTCTTGAGCACGCTCCGCGGGGCCTTGCTACGTTGACGGCCGCGAAGAACAAGACGCCCGCGTAAACAAGTGGTGTACCCGAAACCACGGAGGTTCAACATGTTCCGTCGATCTCGCCGAGGCCTAGCGGCACTCGGGACTGCAGCGCTACTCGTAGCCGGCATCGTCGCCACTGCTCCATCAGCGAGCAGCGTGGGCCTGAACTTCACATGGAATGGCACCGCGGGGCCCTCGTGGAGCGCGCCGGGCAACTGGAGCCCGTCGGGCCCTCCGGGCGCGGGGGACAACGCCATCTTCCCGGCATCGTCGGCGCAGCTGAACCTGGCAGCCGATCTCGGCATCGCCGGTGAGGTCAACGTGGTCTTCAACGGTGCCGGATACACCATCGCGAGCGGCGCGGTGGTCCTTGGGCCCACCGGCATCGTCTCGTCCGTTGCCGGCCTCAACCAGATCCTTGTCCCCATCACCGTCACGGCGACGATCAGTCAGCTCCCGCTGACGGTCGCCGCCGGCGGCACCCTCTCCATCACGGGCGTCATCGCCGGCTCGCTCGGGTTGGTCAAGCTCGGACCTGGCAAGGTGGTCATCGGCGGCGCGAACACCTACACGGCCGGCGCGTTCGTCAACCTCGGCAACTTCATCGTGAACGGCACCGCACCCGGCACGACCAACGTCACCGGCGGCCTGCTCGGCGGAAGTGGCAACACGGGGCCGGTGAACGTCACGAGCGGGTTCTTGAGCCCGGGGGACGCTGGGCCGGGTCTGCTCACCATCAACGGGGCGCTGTCGATGAGCGGCGCCTCCACATACGCGGTTGAGATCGCCGGCACCACGCCCGGCAGCGGGTTCGATCGGGTCGCGGCGAACACCGTGAGTCTCACTGGCGCACAGCTCGTCGTCTCCTCTGCGTTCGCGGGCTCGGTGAACCAGCAGTACCTGATCGTCGACAACGTGAGCGGTTCGCCGATCTCGGGGACGTTCTCCGGCCTGGCCGAGGGCGCGACGGTCACCGCAACCACGGGCCAGACCTACCGCATCACCTATCAGGGCGGAACGGGCAGCAACGACGTGGTGCTGACGCAGCTCACCCAGGCCAGCAAGGTCCAGGTGCTCGGTGGCCCTGACCGCATCGACACCGCGGTCCTGGTCTCGAAGAACTCCTTCCCGACGAACGGGTCGGCGAACGCCGTTGTTCTCGCCCGGGGCGACCTCTTCCCCGATGCGCTCGCCGGCGCCCCGCTCGCCGTCACAAGGGTGGTCCGCTCCTGCTCGCGACCTGCGCTTTGCCGCTTCCGTCGAGCGTCGATCGTGCGGACGATCGCCGAGATCCAGCGCGTGCTCTGACACCCGGCAAGACGATCTTCGTGCTCGGCGGCACCGTGGCCATCCCCGACTCGATGGTGCAGCAGCTGCAGGGGCTCGGTTATCAGGTCATCCGTCTACGGCGGCACCGACCGGTTCCAGACGGCCGTGTTCATCGCCCAGTCGGGCCTCAACAACCCGGCGAACACTCTTCCTTGCCAACGGCATGAACTTCCCCGACGCCCTGTCGGGTGGGCCCGCGGCAGCGAAGGTCCAGGGAGCGCTCCTGTTGACGCAACGGCAACGTCATGCCCCCGTCCACGCCGAGTACCTCGCGGCTCGGCCGGAGTGACGTCTCTTCGCCCTCGGTGGTCCCGGCGGCCCAGGCGGCGCCGACAGCAGTCCCGATCGTCGGGTGTTGACCGGTACGACACTGCGGTCGAAGGTCGCGCAGCGGTTCTTCGCCAACCCGACGGCGGTCGGCCTCGCAAGCGGCGTTGCCTTCCCCGACGGCCTGACGGGTGGCGCGCACATCGGCAAGCTCGGGGGCCCGCTGCTCCTCACCGATCCGGCGACGCTGCCGGGCAACGTCCAGCAGTACCTGACGGGCATCAAGGCTCGACGATGACCTCAGCTGTTCGTGTACGGCGGCACCACCGCCGTCTCGACCACGGTGGTCACGCTCGATCAACACGGCCATCGCCTGAGGGCCACGCCCTTCAGGCTGATCGTCGTTGCCGCGGTCGGCGCGGCGGGGCTCATCGCCTCGCCCGCCGACCCGGCCGCGGCGGACACCGCGATCCGTCACGGCGGCATCGACCGCATCGAGACGTCGGTCGCGATCTCGCAGGCGTCCTACCCGCAAGCTGGCTCGGCGAAAGCCGTGGTCATCGCTCGGGCCGATGACTTCGCCGATGCGCTGGCCGGCACGCCGTTCGCCGTCAAGGTCGGCGGCCCGCTCCTTGTCACAGGCAAGGCGAGCCTCGATGTGCGAGTGCGTGAGGAGATCCGACGGGTGCTCGCGGCCACCGGGGACGTCTACGTCCTCGGTGGCGGGAACGCCGTGTCGACGGTCGTCGTCGACGGCATCACGAGCCTCGGCTTCAACCCCGTCCGGATCGCGGGCACCGACCGGTTCGACACCGCGATGCGGATCGCCGAGCAGTTCGGTGCGCCGACGCTGGTGCTGTTGTGCTCTGGTCTCTCGTTCCCCGACGCGCTCTCAGCCGGAGCTGCCGCAGCCGCGAAGGGGGGATTCGTGCTGCTCACGAACGGTGCGAGCTTGCCTCCAGCCGTCGCACAGTTCATGGTCGATCATCCCGCCGCGCAGTACATCGCCGTCGGCGGCCCCGCGGCGCAGGCCGCGCCGACCGCCACGCCAATCGTCGGCGCGACGCGGTTCGACACCGCGGTGCAGGTCGCGGAACAGCTCTTCGGCGCTCCGACAGTCGTCGGTGCGGCGAGCGGCGAGACCTTCCCCGACGGGCTGTCGGGGGGAGCGATGATCGGGAAGGTCGGTGGCCCGTTGCTTCTCGTCCCGAGCTCGACGCGCCTCTCCCCCGTGGTGCGCTCCTACCTCCAGGCGCACGCGGCGACTGTCGCATCCGTCGAGGTCTTCGGCGGGCCCGACGCGGTCAGCGACGCGATCGTGCGCGAGCTCACCCTGTCGATCGCGTAGCGGCTCGATCGTGTAGCGACGGCTGGTCAGCTGATCACGACGACGACGTCGCCGGCGCCGACGGTGTCGCCGGCGGCGACCTTCACCTCGCTCACGGTGCCCGCCGCGCTCAGCGGTGATGTTGTTCTCCATCTTCATGGCCTCGAGCACGCACACGGCGTCGCCCGCCTCGACGGTGTCGCCGACCGCAACGAGGACCTTCACGATCGTGCCCTGCATCGGCACCGCGACCTGTCCGCTGCCGCCGAGCCCCTCCCGCGCTCGCCGCCGCGGCCCGGGCCGGGCGTGCCCTCGGCGCATCGCCTGCTGCGGGCGCGGCTCCGGCGGTCTCCGGCACCCACACCTTCACCGCGAAGCGCTTGCCGTTGACCTCGACGTCGACGTCCCGGCGCACACGCGGAACGTCCTCGTCGCCATCGACGGCCGGCGTCTTGGTAGGTGCCGCGATGGCGCTCAGGTCGAGCTTCTCCTCCACCCACTTGGTCGAGTGCTCGGCGGCGATGAAGTCGGGATGGGTGAGGATCGCCACGTCCGCCGGGATCGTCGTGGCCACGCCCTCGATCTCCATCTCGGCGAGTGCTCTCAGCATGCGATGGCGCGCCGTCTCGCGGTCGCTGCCCCACGTCACCAGCTTGCCGATGAGGTTGTCGTAGTACTGGCTGACCTCGTCACCGGACGCATAGCCCGCGTCGAACCGGGTGCCGAAACCATCGGGAACCACGAGCTTCGTGATGCGTCCCGGAGACGGCAGGAAGCGGCCGCCGGCCGGGTTCTCCGCGTTGATGCGGCACTCGATCGCGTGGCCGCGCCGGACGATCGACGATTGGTCGAACGACAGCGCGAGTCCTGACGCGACGCGGATCTGCTCGGCGACGAGGTCGATGCCGGTCACCATCTCGGTGACGGGTGCTCGACCTGCAGCCGCGTGTTCATCTCGAGGAAGTAGAACTCGCCGTCTGCGTAGAGGAACTCGACGGTGCCGGCGTTGTAGTAGCCGACGGAGCGCGCGACCGAAACGGCCGCCTCTCCCATCGCCCGACGGGTCTCGTCGGAGAGCAGGGGAGCGGGGCTCTCCTCGATGAGCTTCTGGTGGCGCCGCTGCGCCGAGCAGTCGCGCTCGCCGATCCACACCATGTTCCCGTGGGTGTCGCCGATGATCTGCACCTCGACGTGACGCGGCCACGGGAGGTAGCGCTCGACGTAGACCTCGGAGCGCCCGAAGTACGCCTGTGCTTCGCGCTGCGCCGAGTCCATCGCGGCCTCGACCTGATCCGGTCCGGTCACGACCTTCATGCCGCGACCGCCGCCGCCGTACGCGGCCTTCACCGCGACCGGCCATCCGTGCTCTTCTCCGAACGCGCGGATCGGGTCGGGCGAGGTGAGCGGCTCGCTGATGCCCGGCACGCCCGCGACACCGGCGCGGTCGGCAGCGTGGCGAGCCGAGATCTTGTCGCCCATCGATTCGATCGCCTCAGGCGGTGGCCCGATGAACGTGACGCCCTCGGCCGTGATCGCCCGCGCGAAGTCGGTGTTCTCGGAGAAGAAGCCGTAGCCGGGATGCACGCCATCGGCACCACTCGACCGGATCGCCGCCAGGATCGCTTCGGTGTTCAGATACGACTCCGCCGCGGTCTGCCCGCCGAGTGCATAGGCCTCGTCCGCGAGGCGCACGTGCATGGCGTCGCGGTCGAGCTCGGAGTACACCGCGACGGACGGGATGCCGAGCTCTTTGCAAGCGCGGATCACACGGACGGCGATCTCCCCGCGGTTGGCGATCAGGATCTTGGACAGCATGCGGCGCATATGTTGACAGGCGGTGCCCTGGATCGTGCAGTGGGTGGGCGAGACCGGATCTACCAACGCGGATCTGCTCGCTTCCGCTCGTGCGGGCGCGCCGGCGGGGACTGCGCTCGTCGCCGACCACCAGACCGCGGGACGAGGTCGCCTGGGCCGGAACTGGCGTGCGCCCCCCGGCAGCTCACTGCTCGCCTCCCTGCTCTTCTCGGCGCCGAGCCCGGAGGGACTGCACCGATTCACGCAGGCGGTCTCGCTGGCCGCGGTCGCCGCGTGCCAGGGGGTCGCCGGCGTCACCCCCTCGGTCAAGTGGCCGAACGATCTCCTCGTGAACGACCGCAAGCTCGCGGGCGTGCTCGCCGAGAGCGCACCGCTTCCGTCGGGTGGTATCGCGGTGGTCGTCGGGATCGGCGTGAACGTGAACTGGCCGGAGCCCCTGCCGGCCGACCTCGCGGCGACGATGACGGCACTGAACCTCGAAGCCGGCCGAGCGATCGACCGGAGGACCCTCCTGGATGCATTGCTCGACGCAGTCGACGCCACCGACTGGGACGGGCTGCGCGACCGCTATCGCGCCACGCTGGGCACCCTCGGGCGCCGTGTGCGGGTCGAGCAGGTCGGCGAGACGATCGAAGGGGTCGCGGTCGACGTGCACGCGGATGGTCGCCTGGTCGTGCGCACAATGGCAGGGGATCGGGAGGTCACGACAGGTGACGTTGTGCACCTTCGAGATGCCTCTCAGTGACGGAAGCGCCCGTGAGGGCTCCTGTAGCGTGACCAATCGTGTCTGCCCGCCGTGCGAGCAAGAAAGCAGCGGCGCTGCCGAGACCTCGAAAGCTGCGACGCACCTGGCCGCAGCGCATGCTCATCGGCTTCAACGTGTTCTTGGTCGGTGTGTGCCTCGTCACCGCCGGCGGGATCTTCTACACGTTCAACCGCTTCGGCGACCTCCCCCGCGTCGAGCTCGCCCACGTCCTGTCGCCCGAGCCGACGAAGGAAGCGATCGACAAGGCGCAGAATTTCCTCCTCGTCGGATCCGACAGCCGGGCGAGCATCGACCCGGATGATCCGAACATCGGCGCGTTCGGCAGTGAGTCGGAGGTCGGGGGCCAGCGGTCGGACACGATCATGGTGCTGCGCATCGATCCTGCATCGGAGCGCGCCTCCATCCTGTCCTTCCCGCGTGACCTCTGGGTCTCGATCGCAGGGACGGGGGGCAGGCAGCGCATCAACACCGCGTTCTCGCGCGGCCCCGACGTGCTCGTCGCCACGCTGCAGGAGAACTTCGGCATCCCGATCCAGCACTTCGTCGAGGTCGACTTCGCCGGCTTCAAGGGCCTCGTCGACGCGGTCGGTGGCGTGCCCGTGTACTTCGAGAACCCCGCCCGCGACAAGAACACCGGCCTGAACATCCCCGTGTCCGGGTGCGTGAACCTCAACGGTGACCAAGCCCTCGCCTACGCGCGCTCGCGGCACTACGAGTACAAGGTCGGGAACAAGTGGCGTACCGACGGCACCGGCGACCTCGGCCGGATCAGCCGCCAGCAGGACTTCATCCGCCGCTCGCTCAAGAAGGCGGTTGCGAAGGGCATCCGCAACCCCATCGTCCTGAATGAGCTGATCGACGTCGGCATCAGCAACGTCACGGTCGACAGCAGTCTGTCGGCACGTGACCTGATCCGCCTCGGCAACCGGTTCCGCAGCCTCGACCCCTCGAGGATCGACATGTACACGGTCCCGATCACGCCGACGAAGATCAACGGCGCGGCCGTGCTGCTCCTCCAGGAGGACGCGGCGCAGCCCGTGCTGGACGTCTTCCGTGGGGCCGAGACACCGACCGGGGACGGCACCGACACCTCGCCGCTTCCCACGGTCGAGCCGTCGACCGTGCAGGTCGAGGTGCTGAACGGGGCTGGCGTCCGCGGCCTCGCGGCACAGACCGAGCAGGCGCTCGTCAGCCTGGCCTTTCAAGTGACCGGCAAGGGTGACGCGGACAGCAGCCAGTACGACCACACGATCATCAGGTACGCGAAGGGCCAGGAGGCCGCAGCCCGCACGCTCGCCGGGTTCATCGAGTCGGGC
Source organism: uncultured Acidimicrobiales bacterium (assembly GCA_963708175.1). GTDB lineage: Bacteria > Actinomycetota > Acidimicrobiia > Acidimicrobiales > DATKAS01 > DATKAS01. The sequence goes on along the minus strand of CAVPSD010000017.1, from coordinate 123,891 downwards.
GCCGAGCTCCAGCCGGTCACATCCGCAGGCAGCGGCGATGTCCAGATCATCCTCGGGCGCGACTTCACCGGCGTGCGCTCGGGCCCGGTGACGTCAGCGGCTCCGGTGGACGGCGCAAGTGCGTCGACGACGATCCCTCCCTCGTCGACCGTGGTCGGCGTGACGCCTCCGGCGGAAGCGGCCTGCGGGTAGCCCTCACTCTCGAGTCGTGCTGGCACCGGGTGCCCGGCGGCACGGCGGTGGCTGCGCTCGGTCTCGCGCGTGGCCTCGACGCGCTCGACGACGTGGAGGTCGTCGGTGTCTCCGCCCGCCATCGTGCCGAGCCGCCCGACCCCTGGCGCCCGCCGGTCCCCATCGCCGCGATGGCACTTCCCCGTGTCGCGCTGTACGAGTCATGGCACACGCTTCGGCGCCCTTTCCTCGAGAGCGCCACTGGCCCCGTGGACGTCGTGCACGCGACCAGCCTCATCATCCCGCCGACCAGCGCGCCGCTGGTCGTGACGGTGCACGACCTCGCGTTCCTCGGCGAGGCCACCCAGCTGACGAAGCGAGGCAACCGGTTCATGGCGCGCGGCGTCGCGCTCGCCAAGGCGCGCGCCGACCTCGTCGTGTGCTCCTCCGAAGCGACCCGGCGAGACTGCGTCGAGGCCGGGTTCGACGAGGATCGGCTGCGTGTCGTGCTCCTCGGCGCCGACGGCGAGCCGGCCTCGCTGGCTGCGATCGCCGAGGCGCGGTCCCGGTTCGGGCTCACCCGTCCCTACCTCGCGTGGGTCGGCACCGTCGAGCCCCGCAAGAACGTCTCGCGGTTGCTCGCCGCGTTCGCATCGGTCGCCGGGGACCAGCGCGATCTCGAGCTCGTGCTCGTCGGGCCGACCGGCTGGGGACCGCAGCTCGACGCGCTCCTCGCGCCGCTCGAGCCAGCAGCTCGTCGCCGCGTGCGCCCGCTCGGCTTCCTCTCCGACGATGATCGCGGAGCGGTCGTCGCGGGAGCGGCGGCGTTCTGCTATCCGAGCATCAAGGAGGGGTTCGGGTTGCCCGTGCTCGAAGCGATGCTGCAGGGCACACCCGTCGTGACCTCGGCCGGTACGTCGACAGAGGAGGTCGCGGGCGGCGCGGCGCTGCTCGTCGACCCGATGTCCGACCGATCGATCGCGGACGGGCTGCGTGCCGTCGTCACCGACGACGCGCTCGCCGATCGCCTCGTGGCCGCGGGGCGAGCCCGGGCGCGTGAGCTGACGTGGGCGCGCTGCGCCGAGCAGACGCGCGACCTCTATGGAGAGCTCATCGCACGGAGCACGCGTTGACGCTCCGCATCGGCGTCAACCTGTTGTGGCTCGTCCCCGGCGAGGTCGGCGGCTCCGAGGAGTACGTCTGCCGGCTGCTCGAAGGCGTCGATGAGATCGCGTCGAGCGGCGTCGAGCTCACGTTGTTCGCGAATCGCCGGTTCTGGGGCGCGCATCCCACGCTGGCGAACGCGCACCGGCTCGAGGTCGCCGCGATCTCGGGGCGGTCCCGGGCAGCGCGCATCGTGACCGAGTCGACGTGGTTGGCCGCGAGGGTCTCGGACCTCGACCTCGACCTCGTCCACCATCCGGGCGGCACCGTACCGATCCGGATCTCGACCCCGGTGCTGCTCTCATTGCACGACCTGCAGTACCTCGCGTACCCCGAGTTCTTCTCGTCGATGAAGCGCTCATACCTTCGGGCGGCGATGCCCCGATCGACCGCCCAGGCTTCGGTCGTCACCGCGCCGAGCGAGTTCGTGCGGGGTACGGTCGTCGAGCACCTCGGTGTGCCGCCCGAGCGAGTGGTGGTGGTCCCGCACGGCATCCCGAGCTCCGAGCCCGGCTGGGGCACCCCTCCCGAGGTCGTGAGGGCTCGGTACGCGGTGCCCGGGCCGTTCCTCCTGTACCCGGCCGTGACGTGGGCCCACAAGAACCACATCACCGTCGTGCGAGCGCTCGGTGAGCTGCGCGCCGAGCATCCCGATCTGATGCTCGTCCTCACCGGCGCAGCGGGGCCCGCGGAGGCGGCGGTGCTCGAGGAGGTCGACCGGCTCGGGCTGTCCGACCGGGTGCGACGCACTGGTCGCGTGCCCGCGGTCGACATCAACGGGCTGTACGACGAGGCGGTGGCGACAGTGATCCCGTCGCGATACGAGGGGTTCGGCATCCCCGCACTGGAGGCGATGCGACGGGGGTGTCCTGTCATCGCGGCGAGGGCCACCGCGCTTCCCGAGGTCGTGGGTGACGGTGGCGCGCTCGTGGACCCCGACGACGTCGGCGACTGGGTCGCCGCGATCGACGGCGTCCTCACCGATCCGCAGCGGCGAGAGGCGCTCGTGACGGCGGGCCGATCGCCGCGCCGCACAGTTCAGCGGCGAGCGTGCCGCGACCGCCCTTCTGGGCGCGTACCGTCTCGCGGCGGAGGTGAGCCGCAGGTGAAGCTGGTCGTGGTGTGCCCGCACTTCGCTCCTGACGTCGCGCCCACGGGCGAGGTGATCACGAGGATCGTCGAGCAGCTCGCGGGTCGCGGGCACCGCATCGAGGTCATCACTGCTCTGCCGTGGTACGAGCACCACTCGGTCGAGCCCGAGTTCCACGGCAAGGCCGTCCGCAGCGAGCAGATGTCCTGGGGCCGCATCACCAGGGTCCACCCGTTCCCGACCGACAAGCGAGACATCCCTCGCCGAGCGCTTGCGTTCGGCGGGTTCGGCGCGCTCGTCGGCGGGGTCGGCCTCGTCGGAGGACGAGTCGACGGAGTGCTCGCGCTCTCGCCTCCGCTGACCCTCGGCCTGACCGGGTGGGGGATCGCCGTGGCGCGGCGGGCGCCGTTCGTCTTCAACATCCACGACGTGTTCCCCGACGTGGCGATCGAGCTCGGTGTGATCAAGGGGGAGCACGTGATCGCCGCGGCGCGTTGGCTGGAGCGCGTCACCTATGCCCGTGCGGACGCGATCACGGTCCTCGCCGACGACATGCGCGACAACGTCCTCGCAAAGGTGAAGCCGCAGGACGCGGCCAAGGTGCGCGTCATCCCGAACTTCGTGGACACGGCCTGGATCACACCGCAGCCGAGGGACAACGAGTATCGCCGTGAGCTGGGCCTCGAGGGCAAGACAGTCGTGATGTACGCGGGCAACATCGGGATGTCACAGTCGCTCGAGCTGATGCTCGCCGCTGCGACCGCCCTCGCCCACGATCCCGAGATCGCGTTCGTCATCAACGGCGGGGGGGCGGCGCGTCCGGGCCTCGAAGTCGCGGCGCGGGGCCTGCCGAACGTGCACTTCGTCGACCTCCAGCCGAAGAGCCGGCTGCCCGAAGTGCTCGCGGCCGCGGACATCCACGTTGTGCCGCTCAAGCGGGGCCTCGGCCGCTCGAGTGTGCCGTCGAAGACGTACTCGATCCTGGCGGCGGGGCGTCCGGTGCTCGCGAGCGTCGACCGCGACACCGAGGTCGAGCGCATCGTGGAACGGTCCGGGGCGGGCGTCGCGGTGCCGCCCGACGATCCCGAGGCGTTCACGAAGGCGTTGGGGGCGATGGTCGCAGCGCCGGAAGAGCTCGCGCGCATGGGCGCGGCCGGACGGCGCTTCGTCGAGGGCTGGGCGTCCCCGGCGGCCATTGCGGAGCAGTACGAGGGGCTGTTCGAAGAGCTCGCCGCTGACCACCGGTGACTTCGGCGCAACCGCGCGCACGGCTAGCGTTCGATCCTTATGGGCAAAGCCTCCTCCGCCAAGAAAGTCGCTCGCGCGAGTCGCGCCGGCGGGGGCGGCAAGGTCTCGCAGCAGCGCAGCCTCACCTTCCCGATCACGCTCGGCGCCGTGCTCATCCTCGGTCTCGCCCTGGTGATCTTCGCGAGCCGGAACAACAAGGCGACCGCAGACGACACTCAGCCCGTCGCCAACGTCGACCACTGGCACGCGGCCTACGGCATCTACGCGTGCGACGCGTTCCTCGACCCGATCCAGGTGCAGACCGACCCGGCGGGCATCCACACGCACGCCGACGGGGTCATTCACATCCACCCGTTCCTCAGCAGCTCGGCGGGCAAGAACGCGACGCTGCAGGTGTTCGCGGATGCGACCGGCCTGAAGCTCAGCGACACGACGATCGAGATCCCGGGCGTGGGCTCGTTCGAGAACGGCGACGACTGCGGCGGCAAGCCCGGCACGTGGCAGGCCGCCGTCTGGCAGACCGAGGACGCGACGACGCCGACGATCGTCACCGAGGACTTCGGCAAGATCCACTTCGACAACGACCGCATGCTGATCACGCTGGCGTTCGTGCCCGAGGGCACCGAGATCCCGAAGCCGGAGAGCGTCGACCAGCTCGACAAGCTGACCGACGTCCCGCAGCCCTCGGGGGGCGTGCCGTTGGTCGACTCGACCGCCGTCCCCTCGGGATCGACGCCCGCGACGACGGCTGCGCCCTCGACCTCCGGCGCCGCGACTTCCGCGCCCGACGCCGCGGCGACCACCGGTTCGTGAGGGCGGTCGTCCTGGTCGGGGGCTTCGGCACCCGGCTCCGACCGCTGACTCTGACGAGCCCGAAGCAGATGCTCCCGCTCGGCCATCGGCCGATGATCGAGTGGGTCGTCGGACATCTCGCTCAACACGGCGTGGACGAGGCGGTCCTGTCGCTCGGCTACAGGCCGGACGACTTCATCGAGGCCTTTCCCGACGAGCGCTGCGCCGGCGTGCGGCTCGTGTACGCGGTCGAAGACGAGCCCCTCGACACCGCCGGCGCGATCCGCTTCGCCGCGCTCAAGGGCGGTGTCGACGACACCTTCATCGTCGTGAACGGCGACGTGCTCACTGACCTCGACGTCACGGCCCTCGTGCAGTACCACCGCGCGAAGGGAGCCGAGGGCACGATCCACCTCACGCCGGTCGACGACCCGTCGATGTTCGGTGTGGTGCCGACCGACGACGACGGGCGGGTGATCGCGTTCATCGAGAAGCCCCCGCGGGACGAAGCGCCGACCAACCTCATCAATGGCGGCACCTATGTGCTCGAGCCCTCGGTGCTCGAGCGCATCGCCGCCGGTCGGAAGGTGTCGATCGAGCGCGAGATCTTCCCGGCGATGGCGGCCGAGGGCCGGCTGTACGCCCTGTCCACCGACGACTACTGGCTCGACACAGGCACGCCGCGGCAATACCTGCGGGCCAACCTCGATCTTCTCGGGCGCCGGCCGCACCACTTCGAGGCCGTCGCCGCGAGCGCCTCGATCGACCCGTCTGCGAAGGTCGAGCGGTCGCTCGTCGGCCCTGGCTGTCAGATCGACGCGGGCGCAGTGGTGCATGATTCCGTTCTCATGCCGTACGCGCGGGTCGAGGCGGATGCCCGAGTGAGCTTCTCGGTGCTCGGACGAGAGGCAGTCGCCGGCCGCGGTGCGGTCCTGCACGAGGTCGTCGTCGGCGACAGCTACACGCTCGAGCCCGGCGTCAGCCTGTCCGACGTCCGTGTCCCGGAGCCGGTCTGATGCGCGCGCTCGTCACCGGTGGTGCGGGCTTCATCGGCTCGAACCTCGTTGACCGCCTGCTGGCCGAGGGCCACAGCGTCGACGTCGTCGACAACCTCGTCACCGGCAGCCTCGCCAATCTCGCCGACGCGCGCCGGTCGTCGGGCCACAGTCTCACGATTCACAACCTCGACATCGGCGCACCGGAGCTCGTCGCCCTCGTTGAGCGCCAGCGGCCCGAGGTCGTCTTCCACCTCGCGGCGCAGGTCGACGTGCGCGTTTCGGTGGCGAAGCCACTCTACGACGCGCAGGTCAACGTCCTCGGCAGCCTCAACGTGCTCGAAGCCGCGCGCGCCGCTCGGAGCCGCAAGGTCGTGTTCGCGTCGAGCGGGGGGACGATCTACGGCGACGTCGATCCCCGTGACCTGCCGATCAAGGAGAGCCACGCACAGACGCCGCTCTCGCCGTATGGCGTCGCGAAGAAGGTCGTCGGTGACTACCTCACGGCGTACCGCGAGCTGCACCAGCTCGAGTTCACCGCGCTCGCGTTGGCGAACGTGTACGGCCCGCGCCAGAATCCTCACGGCGAGGCCGGGGTCATCTCGATCTTCGCCGGGCGCTTGCTCTCCGGGCAGCCATGCACGATCTACGGCGACGGCGAGGACACGCGCGACTACGTGTTCGTGGATGACGTCGTCGACGCGTTCGTGCGGGCGGCGTCGAAGGGCGGCGGGCTCTTGATGAACATCGGGAGCGGGCGCGAGACGTCGGTCAACACGCTCTACAAGACCATGGCCGCGGCCGCGGGCGTCACCGATCCGCCATTGCACGCACCCGCGCGCCTTGGCGAGCTCAACCGTTCCTGCCTTGATCCGGGCCGCGCCGAGATCCAACTCGGCTGGAAGCCCTGGACAACCCTCGAAGTCGGCACCACAGCGGTCCTCGACTGGCTCCGCGCCTCCCGCGCCTAGCGCTCAAACGGTCAGCGGAAGAGGTCTTCTCTAGGGTTGCGGACGATCTCGTCGCGCACTGACGCGTCGCGGAGCCACGCCGAGTCGACGCCGCGGACGATCGCGACAGGCACGCCTGACGACTTTCCCATCACCATCTCGGCCGCGCTCGCGAGCTCGTCGGCGACGCACACCTCGGTGACCTGCATGACGCGACCGAGCGCATCCACGGTCCCGCGGAGATCGACCACGCCCGCGACCCCGGCAACGCCGATCGCCACATCGGTGAGGCCGCGGCGCCACGTGCGCCCGAACGTGTCGGAGATGATGACGCCGACCTCGCGTCCAGTGCGCGCGCGGACGCCGTCGCGGATGCGGCGGGCCGAGCGATCGGAGTCGATCGGAAGCAGCGCGGCCCAACCCCGTTCCATGTTCGACAGGTCGATGCCCGCGTTCGCGCACACGAAGCCGTGCTTGGTCTCGGTCACGATGAGATCGCCACGACGGCGCACCACGCGGACCGCCTCCTGTTCGACGAGATTCTTGTGCGAGAGGGGGTCGTCGGGATCGATCGCGACGACGCGGCCCTCGGCCTTCGAAACGATCTTCTGCGTGACGACGACCACGTCGCCGTCACGCAGTGCGACGGCGGGGTCGACCGCGGCCATGCTCGCAATGGCATCCGTGATGAGGTCGGCGAGCACGTCGTCCGGCCGCACCTCGCCCATGCCTTCGACGCCCCACATCTCGATCCGCACCACTCCGCCTCCTCAGGATCCGCTCGTGACCACGGTCTCAGCGAGCGTCGCGGCGATCGCCGGTGAGCTCATCACAGTCTCGGCGACGACGCACCGCATGCCCTCGGCTTCGACTGCTTCCGCGAGCTCGCGGTCGGCGCTGTCGATGACGAGCGTCGCCGCGAGGTCGGCGTACATACGAGCGATGCCGGTGACCGACGACTCGTGGCCCAGCTCGATGAGCATGCGATCGGCGGGGCCCTTCAACGCGGCGCCGGCAATGATCGGCGACACGGCGACGACGTGGTCACGCCGCGCTGCGACCGCGTCGCGCACTCCTTCGATCGCGAGGATCGGGCCGATCGACACGATCGGGTTGGAGGGCGCGATGACAAGGGTCGTGGAGCTCGCGATCGCGTCGAGCACGCCCGGCGCGGCAACGGCTCGTTCCAGCCCCTCGAGCCGGATCCCTTCGATAGGCACGCTGTGCTGGCGGGCCACGAAGTACTCCTGGAAGCCCACCTCGCCTTCCCCGGCGAGGATGACGCGGGTCTCGACGCGGTCGTCGCTCATCGGGAGGATGTGCAGGCCGAGGCCCCACGCCGATGCGATCTCCGCCGTCACTTCGGAGAGCGTCGCTCCCTCGCGCAACCGGTGTGTTCGGTACAGGTGAGTTGCGAGGTCGCGATCTCCGAGGCGGAACCATGTCGCTGCTGCGTCTGACGCGAGCGGCCGCACGTCGACGTAGCGCTGCAGCGCATCCATCGCTTGCCATGACTCGCCGACGAGGCCCCAGCCGGTCTCGGGGTTGATCGCGCCCGCGAGTGTGTAGGTCACGGTGTCGAGATCAGGGCTGATGTGGAGGCCGTGCAGCACAACGTCGTCGCCGGTGTTGACGATCGCGGTGACCTCGGTCGGTGGCCGCACCTGCACGAGGCCCGAGAGGAACCGCGCCGCGCCGACGCCCCCGGCGAGGACACTGATCATGCGTGCTCCACGGCCTGGCGGTAGATCGCCGCGATGCCCTCGGCCGTCGCCTCCCAGGAGAACGCCGCGAGCCGCGCGCGACCGCGCTCGATGAGTGCCCCGCGTTCTTGGTCGAGCGCGTGCTGCAACGCGTCAGCAAGCGCATCGACGTCCTTTGGGTCGGCGAGCAGAGCGGCACCCGCCGCGACTTCCGGCAGTGCGCCCGCCCGCGCCGCGACGACGGCGACGTCGTGTTGCCACGCCTCGAGCATCGGCAGGCCGAAGCCCTCGTCGAGGGACGGGTACGCGAGGACGCTCGCAGTCGCGAGGAGTCGCTCGCGCTCGGCGTCGTCGACCCAGCCCGCGAGACGGACTCGCCCGCGAGCGCTTGTGTCGAGCGCAGCGACCTCCGCCCGGATGTGATCGCCATCGGGCCCGTCGGCGCCCGCGAGCACCAAGGTCACATCAGGGTCTTTCCCCGCCAGCGCGCCGAACGCCCGGACGAGGCGAGCGAGGTTCTTGCGCGGCTCGAGGGTGCCGATCGCGAGAATCGTCCGCGACCGCTCGCCGCTGACCGTGGCGGTCGACGGCGGTCCATGCGGCACCGCCATGACGCGGTCGGTATCGAACAAGGCGCGCGCCTCCACCGCGACGTGCTCGGACGGCGTGTGGATCCAACCGCCGCTCGCGGCGACACGACGGACGACCGGACCGAAAGCGACGATGGTGGGGGAGCAGAGCTCGCGCGCCGTGACGAACGAGCAGTCGTGCACCGTGATCACGGTGTGCGCGGTCGGTGGCGCGATGTGATTCGTCCCATGGATCACGTCGGCACGCGGGAACAGGGCGGCGAGGCTCGGCCCTCGGGTGGCCCCCCATGATCGCAGCGCGAGCCCAGCCGGCACGAGGACTCGCTTCGCGCCTTCCGGGAGCTCATCCGCGCGACGGCTCACCACGTAGCGCTCGACCTCGACGTCATCTCGGGCTTCGAGCGCGGGCAGCAGTGCGTCGACGAACCGGCCGACACCGGTGCGGTGGCCGACGAGCGGCGTGGCGTCGACGGCGACCCGCACGCATGCGACGCTACCTGCGCTGTCTCGAACCGAAGCGGCCAAGGGCTCAGAAGGTGGCCGGGTACCCTTGAAGGGCTCATGTCCGCCGAATCCGCGCTCCTCGAGGTCGTTCCGCGCCGCCGCGTCGGTGAGCACGTCCGCGACATCTGGCGCTATCGCGAGCTGCAGGTGGGCCTCGTCAAGCGCGAGCTCAAGGTTCGCTACAAGGGCAGTGTCCTCGGGTTCGTGTGGTCACTGCTGAACCCGCTCCTGTACCTCGTCGTCTTCTACTTCGTCTTCCAGGTGTTCCTGGGCAGCGGCATCCCATCGTTTCCGATCTTCCTGCTGTCGGGCCTGCTCGTGTGGAACCTGTTCTCGGGGACGCTTCCGGCAGCTACCGGCTCGATCATCGACAACGGATCACTCGTGAAGAAGGTCTGGTTCCCCCGGGAGGTCCTGCCGCTCGCCTCAGAGGGCGCCGCGCTGGTCCACTTCTGCCTGCAGTCACTCGTGCTGTTCGTCGCGATCGCGATCGTGCGCTACCCCCTTCCGTGGGGATACGTGTGGCTCATCGTTCCCGGCCTGATCACGTTGCTCGTGCTCGCGGCAGGTCTGGGCGTGCTGCTGAGCGCGATCAGCGTGTACGCGCGCGACATCCGCCATCTGCTCGAGCTCGTGCTGCTCGCGTGGTTCTGGATGACGCCGATCGTCTACCCGTACGAGCTCGTTGCCGGGAAGCTCGACCAGAACAGCTGGATCGCGCTCCTCAACCCGATGACCCCGATCGTGCTCTGCTTCCAGCGCGGCATCTACGGCAAGGTGAGCAGCGACACGCAGCCGATCCTTCCCGATGAGTCGCAATGGTGGTATCTGCGCAATGTGCTGATCGTGCTCGCGGCTGCCTCGGTGTTGGTCGTGGTCGCGATCAAGGTGTTCGACCGCCTCGAGGGATCGTTCGCGGAGGAGATCTGATGGCCCCTGGGCCAGTCTCGAATGTCGCGGTCAGCGTCGCCTCCGTCTCGAAACGGTTCCGCTTGAGCACCGGACGTCCGCGATCGCTCAAGGAGCGCGTGATCCGTCCCGGGCGTCAGAAGGTCGAGGACTTCTGGGCTCTGCGCGACATCTCGTTCGACATCGAGCAGGGCGAGACCGTCGGGCTCTTGGGCCACAACGGATCGGGCAAGTCGACGCTGCTCAAGCTGGTCGGCGGGATCATGCAACCGACCAGCGGGATGATCCGGGTCCGCGGGCGGCTCGCGTCGCTGCTCGAGCTCGGCGCCGGCTTTCATCCCGACCTCACAGGCCGGGAGAACGTGTACATGAACGCGGCGGTGTTGGGGCTCAAGCGGGCCGACATCGACAAGCGGTTCGACGACATCGTCGAGTTTGCCGAGCTCGAGCGGTTCATCGACCAGCAGGTGAAGCACTACTCGTCAGGCATGTACGTGCGGCTCGGGTTCGCCGTCGCGGTGAACGTCGATCCCGACGTGCTGCTCGTCGACGAGGTGCTCGCGGTCGGCGACGAGACGTTCCAACGAAAGTGCCTCGACCGCGTTCATGAGTTCCAGGACCAAGGGCGCACGATCGTGGTGGTATCGCACTCCGCCGATCTGATGCGGCGGATCTGCACCCGCGTCGGCGTCCTCGACCATGGCGAGCTCGTGGCGATCGGCCCCGCGGGCGAGGCGATCCGCACGTTCCGCGAGCGCTTGCACGCCGACGAGCTCGAGCGGCGCGAGCGCATGGAGAACCGCGCGCTCGCTGGCGACGTCCACACCGAGCACGGGTTCTCGCAGGAGAAGCGGCGGAGCCTCGAGGTGCGCATCACCGGCATCGAACTCGACCATCCGGGCCGTGCCGACCGGCGATACCTGTTGCCAGGTGAGCCACTTTCGGTGCGTGTGAGCTACGAGGCCGAGCGACGCATTGAGGACGTGGTCTTCGGCTTCGCGGTCTACGACCTGGCTGACGGGCGCCATCTGTACGGCGCGAACACCGAGATCCTCGGGGTGCCGATCCCCTTCGTGGAGGGTGCCGGCGAGGTCGTGTTCGAGATCGCGTCGGTGCCGTTGCTCGACGGCACCTACCCGATCACGCTCGGCATCCACAGCCACGACGACGGCATCGTCTACGACTGGAGCGAGCAGCGGCACTGGTTCGAGGTGATGAACCCCGAGAGGACGACCGGCACCGTGGCGCTTCCGGTGAAGGTCAAGGTGACCGGGTGAGCGAGGGCGCCGAGGACGTCGATCTCGACGTCGTGATCGCCGAGATCTACGACGCGGTCGCGCAGCGCCCGCGCGAGCGGCGAGCTTCCCGCCGAGCTCGAGGCTGAGCTCGATGCGGAGTTCGCGAACTACGCGCCGAGTGCAGTGAGCGGCGACTCGCTCTCCGGCGTGCTCGGGCAGGCGGACAGGGCGGTGATCATCGACGTTGACCCGCCGACGGCAGGGCGTTTCCCTGCGGGGCCCGTGAAGAAGAGCGTCCGGAAGCTCACCTTCTGGTACATGCAGTACGTCGCGAACCAGGTGACGTCGTTCGGCAGCGCGACGGTCCGCTCGCTGCGGATGCTGGATCGCCGTGTGGCGATCGTCGAGCAGTCGACCCCGGGCGCGAGCCCGGCGATCGCGACTGCGCTCGACGCGATCGACCCAGTGCCGATCCCCGATGCGACCGCGGACGTGATCGTCGAGCACCTCCGCGGGGTGAAGGGCCGGGTGCTGCACACAGAGTGCGGCGCGGGTGACCTCCTGCGCCGCCTGACCGATGCCGGGCTCGATGTGTACGGCGCCGAGCCGAGGCGTCGGCTTCTCGCCGGTGCGCTCCGTGACGGACTCGAGATCCGGCCCGAGCGCGCCGCCGACCATCTCGCGGCGATGCTGCCCGCCGCCCTCTCGGCCGTCGTGCTCTCCGGCGTGGACACGAAGCCCACCGGCGCGCAGGTGTACCTCGCCGATCTGGTGGCTCGGGCGATCGCGCCCGGCGGCTGCTTGGTCGTGCTCGGCAGCCAACCCGAGGCGTGGGCGGCGTCGGTGCCGGTCGTGGTCGCCGACCTCGCACCCGGCCGCCCGTTGCACGCCGAGACGTGGGCCGCACTGCTCGGTGGCAAGGGCTTCGAGGTGACCGCGACGCTCGATGTGGTGGCGGCGCCCGAGGTGCCGGGCTACGCCATCGTCGCGCGCCGGCGCTGATCACCCGTGCCGGCCGCTGAACGTCTCGCCGTGCACCAGGTTGTGCCCACCTTTGCGCCACGCGACGCCATCGGGAACCACGCGCGCATCGCGCAACGCCTGCTGCGCTCGATGGGATTCGACTCGCAGATCTACGCCGCGTCGGCACCTCGTCACCTCCTCCACATCCGCGACCTGCGCTCGCTCCCTTTGGGTCGCGATGTCTGGACGATCTACCAGTGCTCGACCGGCGCGCCGATCGCCGACGTGCTCGCCGAGCGAGACGGCCCGGTGATCGTCGACTACCACAACATCACTCCCGCTCGGATGTTCGAGCACTGGGAGTCGCGCGTCGCTCGTGAGCTCGACGAGGGCCGGCGACAGGTCGCACGGCTCGGTCGCAACGCGGTGCTCGGCCTCGCCGACTCTGCCTTCAACCAGGCCGAGCTCGACCAGTTCGGTTATCGAGCGACCGCCGTCGCGCCTGTGCTCGTCGACCTCGACGCGTTCGCACGACGAGTCGATCGACGCACGCTCGAGCGGCTGGAGGCGGCCAAGCGCGGCGCGGAGTGGCTGTTCGTCGGGCGGATCTCACCGAACAAGTGCCAGCACGACGTTCTCCACACGTTCGCGCTCTACAAGCGCTCGTACGATCCCGGCGCCACCCTCTCACTCGTCGGCGGCCCGTCGTCCGCGCGTTACCTGCGTTCGCTGCGGGAGACCATCACGGCGCTCGGTCTCGATGACGCGGTGCGGCTGACCGGCTCGATCTCCGATGCCGCGCTCACCGCGCACTATCGGGCCGCGGACGTGTTCGTCTGCCTGTCCGAGCACGAGGGCTTCTGTGTGCCGCTGCTCGAGGCGATGCATCATCGCGTGCCTATCGTCGCGTTCGCAGCGGCAGCGGTGCCCGAGACGTTGGGCGATGCCGGGCTCTGCCTTCCCCGCAAGGCTCCCGCCGCGGTCGCGCACGCCGTGTCGACGGTCTTGGAGAACCCGGGGCTGCGGGCGCAGCTCGCGCACGCGAGCGAGGCCCGCCTTCGCGACTTCGACCTCGCGCGAACGAGTGCGATCTTCACCGCCGCCATCGCGGAGACTGTGGGGATGGCGGCGTGAGAGCGATCCATCAGTTCCTGCCCACGCTTTATCCGGGTGACGCCGTCGGGAACCACACGCTCGAAGCGCAGCGGATCCTCCGCGGTCTCGGCCTCGAAAGTGAGGTCTATGCGCAGACGGTCCATCACTCGATGGACGGGCGCGCACAGCTGTTCCAGAAGTACACGGGCGGACCCGACACCGCGGTCATCTACCAGCTCGCGGTCGGCTCGGTGCTCGCCGATCTGCTGCTCTCGCGCCCCGAGCCGCTCGTCGTCGACTACCACAACATCACGCCCGGCCGGTTCTTCGACGAGTGGGATCCACCGATCGCGCACGCCGTGGAGTGGGGGCGCAGCCAGATGCTCGCCCTCGCGAGGCGTAGCCGGCTCGGTCTCGGCGACTCCGACTTCAACCGGGCCGAGCTCGAGGCGAACGGCTACCGACCGACCGCGGTCGCACCGATCCTGCTCGACCTCGAGTCGTTCGACGCCGGCAACGACGAGCCAACTGCCGCGCGCCTCGCCAGAGTGAAGGAGAAGGGCGGCGCGGACTGGCTGTTCGTCGGGCGGATCACTCCCAACAAGTGCCAGCACGACGTGGTGAAGGCGTTCGCCGCGTACCGCCGTCATTACGACCCCGAGGCCCGCCTCCACATCGTCGGCGGCATCGCGTCCGACCCGTACGCTGCGGCCTTGCGCGGGTTCGTGCGCCGACTGGGCCTCAACAGCTGTGTCGATCTCACCGGCCCAGTGTCCGATGCCGCGCTCGCGTCCCACTACCGCGCCGCGGACGTGTACGTGTGCCTGTCCGAGCACGAGGGGTTCTGCGTGCCCCTGCTCGAATCGATGCACCACCGGGTGCCGATCGTCGCTCTCGGTGTCGCGGCGGTGCCCGAGACACTCGGCGACGCGGGCTTGTGCCTTCCCGACAAGAGTGCGGCGCTCGTCGCGCAAGCCGTCGACCGAGTGCTCACCGACGACACGCTGCGCGCGCGCAGCTGCTCGACGCGGGCACGCGGCGGCTCCAGCTGTTCACGCTGGAGCAGACGCGTGCCCGGTTCCTGGAGGCCATGTCGCCGATCCTCGACGGGGCGTCGTGAGGTTCGCGTTCGTCACGCCGAGGTATGGCGCGGAAGTGATCGGCGGCGCCGAATTCGGCGCCCGTCTGCTCGCGGAGCGACTCGCGATGCTCGACGAGTGGACGGTCGATGTGCTCACGACGTGCGCCCGGGACGCGTGGACCTGGGCGAACGACTACGACCCAGGTGGCACCGTCGAGCAGGGCGTGACTGTCCACCGCTTCCCGACGAGCGCCCAGCGCGATGCGGAGTTTCGTCGCCGCACGCCGATCCTTCTCGCGGTGCCCGAGGATGTGAGCCCCGCCGAGGGTCACGAGTGGATCGAGCAGCAGGGCCCTGTCGCGCCCGGACTGATCGACGCGATCCGCCGCAGCGATCACGACCTGATCGCCTTCACGCCGTACCTGTATCACCCGACGGTTGTCGGTCTTCCGCTGGTGCGAGACCGGGCGATCTTGCATCCGGCCGCGCACGACGAGCCCGCCATCCGCGTCCCGCTGTTCGACGACGTGTTCGAGGCCGCTCGCGGCTTGGCCTTCTACACGGAGGGGGAAGGGCGCGTTTGCAGAGGAGCGGTTCCCCGCGATCGTCACCAAGCCGCAACTCGTCGTCGGGCTCGGCATCGACCCGCCCGCCGTGATGCCACAGGAGCATGGCATCCGCGCGCTCGAAGGACGTCCGTATCTCGTGTGCCTCGGTCGCGTCGACCCGAGCAAGGGCACCAAGCTTCTGGCCTCGCTCTTCGCGACATACAAGGAGCGGCGCCCGGGGCCGCTGGCGCTCGCGGTCGTGGGACCGGTGCAACGTCCCGTGCCGGAGCACCCTGACATCGTGCAGGTCGGCGAAGTCGACGAGACGACGAAGTGGGCGCTGCTCCACGGAGCGACGGCGCTCGTGTCACCGTCCGCGTTCGAGTCGTTCTCGCTCGTGCTGTTCGAGGCGTGGGAGGCGGGCCGTCCCGTGCTCGTGAACGCCCGTTGTGCGGCGACGGTCGAGCACGTCACCCGCTCGGGTGGCGGGATCGCGTTCGACAGCTACGCGGTCCTCGAAGCGGCGCTCGACCGCCTGCTGGAGGACGACGCGCTGCAAGCGTCGCTCGCCGCCGCCGGCGCGCGGTATGCCGAGCAGTACCGATGGCCAGCCGTCATCGAGCGCTACCGCACGTTCGCGGAGCGCCTCGCCTCTACGCTGCCCGCCGATGTCTGACGACGACGCCAGCCCGAGCCCGGACGAGGACCTCGAGCGCACGCTCGCCGAGCATTGGCAGCGCGTCCAGCAGCGGGGCACGTACTCGATCACGCTCGCGGCACCGCTCGACGCCGTCGTCGAGAAGGGCCACTTCCGGGTGCCCGATGTGCCCGCGTCGTCGAAGGTGCCCGGTGGCGGCACCGTCCACGCGCTCGTCGGCAAGACGGTCACCCGCCACCTCACTGATCTCTGCGAGCAGCTCGACGACTTCGCGCGTGCAGTGCACGGCGCGCTCGTCGCGATCGTCGAGGCGCTCGACGACCCGGTACCGCCCGAGGTGCAGGGCCGCATCGATGACGTCGCGGATCAGCTCACGATCCTGCAGCGCCAGCTCAACGAGATCCGCGACACTCGGACGCGCGGACACTGGGACGCGAGATACCGGGGCGTGACCGCCTCCGGCCCGCTCGTCTGGATCGGGTCGTTCGACCCCGAAGGGGGAGCGGAGCGCGTCATCGCCGCGTTCGACCTGCTGTCCACGTACGACGACCCCAGCGCGGAGCTCGTCATGGCAGGCCCCGCACCCGACCCGGCGTACTTCGCCGCGCTGCACCGCTACCGGGACGAGCTCAAGCTCTTTCGTCTCCGCTTCCACGTGAACCCATCACCCGCGGAGCGCGCAGCGCTGCGCGAGCTCGGGCCGGCATGGCCGGACACGTAGCGATGCGCATCCTCTACGTCGTGCCGCGCTATGGCCCGCTGGCTACCGGGGGCGCCGAGGGCGCGTGCCGTTCGTTCGCGACTCGAATGGCCGCCCGCGGACATCGGGTCGAGGTCGTCACGAGCTGCGCGACGAGCTACCTCGAGTGGGCCGACGTCCTGCCCGCGGGCTCGGCGGTCGAGGACGGCGTCGTCGTGCACCGCCTTCCCACGACGCGGGAGCGCGACCTCACGCGGTTCTCCGAGGTCTCACTGCGCGCGCTGACCGGCCGCCACCCTGCTCCCTCGCACGTGCAGCACGCATGGCTCGCCGAGCAAGGCCCTCAGCTCGACGGGTTGTCATCGTGGTTGCGCGAGCGCACACACGACTTCGACGTCGCGGTGGTGCTGCCGTATCTGTACCTCCCCGCCTTCTGCGCGATCACGACGCTCGCGGGGCGCGTGCCCCTCGTCTTCCACCCCTGCGCGCACGACGAGGCACCGTTGCGCCTCCCGGTCTACGAGCGGCTCTTCCGTCTCGCCGACGTGCTCGGCTTCTTCACTGAGGAAGAGGCCGCGCTCGTGCAGCGACGCTTCCCGGTTGATCGTCCGTCCATGGTCACCGGGATCGGCGTCGATCTCGAAGCACGCCCGGCAGTGCCGGTCGCGGTCGACGGCTTGGGCGGTCGCCCGTATCTCGTGTGTGTCGGGCGCATCGATCCCGCCAAGGGCACTCCCGAGCTCGTCGAGTGGTTCGGCCGCTTCAAGGACACACATCCCGGGCCGCTCGCACTCGTGCTCGTCGGCGACCGGGCCAACGACGTGCCGTCGCATCCGGACGTCTTCCTCACCGGCGTTGTCGACGAGTCCACTCGATTCGCGCTCGTGAAAGGCAGCGTCGCCCTCGTGCAACCGTCCGCCTACGAGAGCTTCTCGCTCGTGCTGATGGAGGCATGGGCGTCGAGCACGGCGGCGCTCGTGAACGCGTCGAGCCCGGTCCTCGCGGGCCACGCTCGTCGCAGCGGAGGCGCGCTCCCGTACCGCGACGAGGCCGAGTTCGGCGTGATGATCGAGATGCTCCTAGCCGAACCCGATGTGCGGAGTCGCCTCGGTGAGGCCGGACGCCGCTACGTGGTCGACCACTTTCGTTGGGATGACGTGCTCGGGCGTCACGAATCGCTGTTGGGCCAGGCAGTATCCTGTCTAAGTCTCCCCCCACCACAGAGGTAGCAGTCGATGCCCCGCGCCCTGATCACTGGCATCACCGGCCAGGATGGCCAGCACTTGGCCGAGTTCCTTCACTCGAAGGGATACGAGGTCTTCGGTCTCGTCAAAGGACAGAACAACCCGAAGGCCGAGCTCGTGACTCAGGAGCTGCCGTTCGTCGAGCTCGTGAGCGGCGATCTCGCCGATCTCCCGTCGCTCGTCGCCGCAGTCGAGTACACGCAGCCGCACGAGATCTACAACCTTGCGGCAATCTCGTTCGTGGCGCTCTCGTTCAAACAGGCCGAGCTCACCGCGAACATCACCGGTCTCGGCGTGCTCCGCATGCTCGAGGCGATCCGCATGGTCGGCGGCTCGGACAACAACCCGATCCGCTTCTACCAAGCGTCGTCGTCCGAGATGTTCGGCAAGGTGCGCGAGACCCCGCAGAACGAGAGGACGCCTTTCTACCCGCGGTCGCCGTACGGCTGCGCGAAGGTCTTCGGTCACGACATCACGGTGAACTACCGGGATTCGTACGGGCTGTTCGCGTGCTCGGGAATCTTGTTCAACCACGAGGGCGAGCGCCGCGGCATCGAGTTCGTCAGCCGCAAGATCACGAACGCCGTTGCCCGCATCAAGCTCGGCCTGCAGGAAGATCTCGTGCTCGGCGATCTCGAGCCCAAGCGTGACTGGGGCTACGCGGGCGACTACGTGAAGGCCATGTGGTTGATGCTGCATCAGGACGAACCCGACGACTACGTCGTCGCCACCGGCCAGACCCACAAGGTGCGCGAGTTCGTCGAGGCCGCCTTCGAGGAGGCGGGCCTCGACGACTGGCAGAAGTACGTGAAGCAGGATCCGCGCTTCTTCCGCCCGGCCGAGGTCGACCTCCTCGTCGGCGATGCGACCAAGGCCCGCGAGAAGCTCGGATGGAAGCCCGAGGTCGATTTCCGCGGCCTCGTGCAGCGGATGCTCGCCCACGACTTGGCGCTCGAGACCAGGAAGGCCGAACGCCGTTAGGCACCTGGTCGCCGAGTGGCTACGGCTCGATCGCGAGGTCGTGGAACGCTTCGACGATGGATGCCTCGTCCGGCGTCGCGCCACGGCGGAGGAGCGGGCGCAGCAGCAGCCAGAGCGCGAGCACGGCGGCGGCCGAACCGGCGACCAGTCCCATCTCCACGCGGAGCAGCAGGTCGTTGCCCATCGCGGTGACAGCGATGAACAAGACCACACCGACCGCCCAGCCGATCGCGACGCGCGCGTGACCGTGCAACGCGATGATCGCCTGCGACATCGTGATCGCCAGCATGTAGAGCGCGGCCGATGCGGCGAGCATGGTGAGGTTGCGGCGACCGAGGTCGTAGTCCGGGCCGAAGAGGATGCGCACGACGAGCGGCCCGATCAGGAATGCACCGATCACCGCGACGACGCCGAGCCCGGCGACCGCGGTGAGCAGACGACGCAGCCCCGCGTGGAAATCATGGAAGCGACCCGCACCGACGAGCCCGGCGAGCTTCGGCAGCAACGACGCCTGCACCGCCTGGAAGAGGAACAGCGGCACCCGTGCGATCACCGTGCTCGTCGTGAACTTCCCGGCGAGCGACTCCTCCTCCGGCGTGGCGAGCAGCGTGACCGCGATCGGTCCCGCGTTCACCAGACCGGCAGCGAGCACCGAGCCCGCGAGCAGCCATCCGAGGTTCGACGTGAGCTCGCTCCACGGAGCCTCGGGGCCCGGCTCGTAGAGGTTGCGCTCGCGACGCACGGCGATGGCCACAGCGATCAAGGGCGGGATGCCGACCGCGAGCCCATACGGACCGACGGCCTTCACGCTCACGGACGCGAGCGCCACGCACAAGGCCATGCGGATGATGCCCTCGCCGCCCATGTAGAGGCCGTACGCGCCGAAGCGGCTCATTCCCGAGAACGTGCCGCGGCCGAGATGACCCGCGTAGTAGCCGACCAGGCCGATCAAGAAGCCGACAAAGAGCACCCATTCGCCGTCGAACAGGTGCTTCACGATGAGCGGGCTGAAGATCAGAGCGATCGTGACGAGGACCGCCGCGAGGATCCCGCCCAGCTTTGCCGCACGCACGATGACGGGCCCGCCGCCGATGCCCTCGGCACGCCTGTGGGCGAGCGCCCGTGTGACCTCTTGCTCGACGGGCAGGAAGAAGCCAGGCCCGGCCAGGAACGTGATGACCCACATCACGGACAGAGGCGCGAACGCGTCCGGACCCAACGCCCGGGCGGAGATCGCGAGGAAGAGGTAGGACGCGACGCCCGCGATGACGAGACCCGACCCGACGGTGATCGTGCCTTCGGGCAACGGGTTGGCTCGCAGTGCCGCGAAGCGGCTCGGCGGCCGAGCGGACGCGGTGGGCTCCTGAGGTTCCACGGCGGCGAGAAGCATACGAGCCATGCCCGAATTCATCGGAGTCAGCGGGCACGACCTGAGACGGGCGTCTGAGACACTGGCCCCGTGGCCACTCCGTACGACGCGGTGATCGTGGTCTCCTTCGGCGGTCCCGAGGGGCCGGACGATGTCCTCCCGTTCCTCGAGAACGTCACCCGCGGCCGCAACGTCCCGCCCGAGCGACTGCGCGCCGTCGCCAAGCAGTACGACGCGTTCGGCGGCGTGAGCCCGATCAACGCGCAGAACCGGGCGCTCGTCGCCGCCCTCGACGCCGAGCTCACCGGGGCTGGCCACTCGCTTCCCGTGTACTGGGGCAACCGCAACTGGCACCCGTTCCTCGGCGAGGCGCTGCGCCAGATGCGCGACGACGGCGTGGCGCGTGCACTCGCCTTCGTCACGTCCGGGTTCAGCTCTTACTCCTCCTGCCGCCAGTACCTCGAGAACATCGAAGCGGCGTGTGAGGAAGTCGGCCCGGGCGCTCCCGTCATCGACAAGCTGCGGCAGTTCTACGACCACCCCGGCTACGTCGGCCCGTTCGCGCGTGCCCTCACGAGCGCGCTCGCATTCGCTTCCTGACGAAGCGCACGCGACTGCGTACGTCGCGTGCACTGCGCACAGCATCCCGATCGGGATGGCGGAGGCGTCGGACTACGTTGCGCAGCTCACCGAGACCGCGTCGTCTCGTCGTCGAGCGCGGTGCGCCCGGACATCAACACGACCTCGTCTACGAGAGTCGCAGCGGGCCCCCCGCGCAGCGGTGGCTCGAGCCAGACATCCTCGACTACCTCGACGCACTCGCCGCGCGGCAGGCATCCGGTGTCGTGGTCGTGCCGATCGGGTTCGTCTCGGATCACATGGAGGTCGTGCAGGACCTCGACATCGCCGCGAGAGCGCGCGCGGCGTCACTCGGCCTGCCGTTCGCGCGCGGCGACACCAGGAACCGATCCCGAGTTCGTCGCGATGATCCGTGAGCTGATCGAAGAGCGCCTCGACTCGTCACGTCCACGTCGCGTCCTCGGAACCCTCGGCGTGCGACCGGACGCCTGCACCGGCTGCTGCAAGTAGCGCTCCTGCTCAACGGGCATGCACCGCAGTCGCGCACGTCGCAACTACTTTCGATGCGATCAAATCCCTGATTCGTGCCTGCTTCGTCGCGTTGATCGCGGTGCTGATGATCCCCGTCGTCGGCGCGAGCGCACAGTCCGCGCCGCCGTCCTCCGTCACGTTCCTCGTGCAGGGACGCGGATGGGGGCATGGCCGCGGCCTTGGGCAGTGGGGCGCTTTGGGGTACGCGCTGAACGGATGGACGAGCGCGCAGATCCTCGACCATTACTACGGCGGCACCAAGGCCGGCACGATCGACGCGAACGCGGAGATCCGTGTGCGACTGGTGCGCGAAGACGACATCGACGTGATCGTCGTTTCTGAGCGTGGCGCGCTGACGTCGAGCGCCGCGCCCGGCGCCTACGCCGCGTTGCGTGCGCAGCCGCAAGCCGACGGCACCTACCTCGTGCAATCGGGCGCGGGATGCGCCGGCCCCTGGAGCCCAATCGGCACCGCATCCTCGGTCGACTTCCGCACTGATCCCTCCACGCTCGACAGCCCCGACCCCACTGCGCTGCTCGCGGTGTGCGAGGTCGGTGGGACGACGCGCTATTACCGCGGCAGCATCCTCGCCGTCCGCGACGCGAACGGCGCGTCCCGGGCGGTGAACGTCGTCCCCCTCGATCGCTACATCCGTGGGGTCGTCCCGCGTGAGGTGTCTGCGGCCTGGGCCGACCAGGGTGGGGGAGCGGGGCTGCAGGCGGTCAAGGCGCAGGCGGTTGCCGCCCGCTCCTATGCATGGGCCGAAGCGCGCGTACTCGTACGCGAAGACGTGCGACGGACAGCCGTGTCAGGTCTACAGCGGGGCCGCGGTGCGCAACCCCGCCGGTGTCTTGAGCTCACTCGAGGACCCGCGCACCGATCGTGCGATCGCGGAGACCGCGGGCGAGGTGCGGATCGACGGCAAGGGCAGCGTCGCCCGGACCGAGTTCTCCTCGTCCACGGGCGGATACACAGCGGGCGGAGTGTTTCCCGCGGTGCCCGATGACGGCGACTCGGTCGCGGCGAACCCGAACGCTGCTTGGGTGGCGTCGGTGGGCGGCGATGCCGTGGTGAAGGCCTACCCGCAGATCGGCTCGTTGGAAGGCATCGCCGTCGTGAGCCGCAATGGGCTCGGCCCGTTCGGCGGACGCGTCACGAAGGTGGCGTTGAAGGGCTCGACGGCGACGGTGAACCTGACCGGCAACGAGTTCCGCGCCGCGTTCGGGCTCAAGTCAGACCTCTTCCAGGTCGCGGACTTCAAGACATCGCCCGCCGTCGCGGTCGCGAACGGCAAGGGCGACGATTACTGGCTTGCGACGGCTGATGGGGCGGTCTTCGCGCTGCAGGGAGCGCCGGATCGCGGCTCGATGTTCGGCACGAAGCTCAACGCGCCCGTGATCAGCATCACCGGGACGGCGGACGGGCAGGGTTACTGGCTGCTCGCGACAGACGGTGGCGTGTTCACGTTCAACGCGCCGTTCTACGGGTCGACGGGAAACATGAAGCTCAACAAGCCGGTCGTCGGTCTCGCCGTGCGGCCGCAGGGTGACGGCTACTGGTTCGTCGCGGCCGACGGCGGCATCTTCACGTTCGGGAACGCACCGTTCCTCGGCTCGACCGGCGATCGCAAGGTGCCCGCGCCGGTGATCTCGATGGCACCGACGCCCACGGGCGGCGGGTACTACGTGCTCGGCGTCGACGGATCGGTGTATGCGTTCGGCGATGCGACCGACTTCGGGGGAGCGAAGGCGTCGCCGTCACCGATCGTCGGGATGACGGTTCGTCCGCAGGGTGACGGCTACTGGCTTGCAGCGGCCGACGGCACGGTCACCGGGTTCGGTGCCGCGGCTTCGATCGGCGGGGGAGCACCGGCGACCCCCGCTGCCGCCGCGGTGGTCGGGATCTCCGCGACGGCGAGCGGTGGGGGGTTCCGGTTGGTTCGCGCCGACGGCACGACCGTTGGCGCGGGGGACGCTGGGTGAGCGCTACGCGGCCGCCGCAGAAGACGACCCCGCGCGGTTGACGAGGTCCTTGATCTGCTCGTGGGCGCTCTTCGCGGCGTCACGGGCTTGCTTCATGAGCTCGGCGGCCTGCTCGGGCAGCCTGGACTGCACGCTCTCGAGCAGCCCCCCGACGCGCTCTTCGATCTGAGTGGCCTGGGTCTCGAACTGGGCCTTGCCGTCGGCAACCTGGGTCTCGACCCAGCTGCACAGGTCAGCCTGGCTCGACCTCAGCTGCTCGAAGGCCATCACGCCGAGGCCGACGGTCACGTAGAACGCATCCTTCGCGGGCTTGGTGAAGGTCTCGAACGACTCGGTGGCGGTAGGCATCATGTCTCCTTGGATGGTGTCGCGGCGGTGGGGGGACCGTCGCGATCTGCTTGCTACGTTAGCGCCTTCGTTAAACAGTTGCAAGCATTTGTGATCGACGGCACACAGGTCGCGGTGCCCAGGTCAGCCAAAGCCCGACCGCTAGCCTCGGGCCATTGTGGAGGCCCAACCGCAGGCGGCGCCGCCGGTCGTCGCTGTGCTGGTGGCCTACGAGCAGGGCCCCGACCTCGACGAGCTGCTGGCCTCCCTCGCCGCCCAGGACTACCCGAACCTGTCAGTGCTCGTCATCGACGTGGCGACCGAGGGGAACCTGGCCGCGACGGTCGCCGCCCACTTGCCGGCGGCGTACGTCCGGCGGCTCGAGACCGACCCCGGCTTCGGCCCCGCGGCCAACGAGGCCCTCCGTCTGGTCGAGGGCGCCGGGTTCTTCTGCTTCCTCCACGACGATGTCGCGCTCGAGCCCCCGACCATCCGCCAGCTCGTCGAAGAGGCGTTCCGGTCGAACGCCGGCATCGTCGGGCCGAAGTTCGTCGAATGGGATGACCCGCGGCGCCTGCTCGCCGTCGGCATGGGCGCCGACAAGGCGGGCGTGCTGGTCCCGCTCGTCGAGCCGGGCGAGCTCGATCAGGAGCAGCACGACGCTGTCCGGGACGTCTTCATGGTCCCGTCCGCGTGCCTGCTCGTGCGCGGTGACCTGTTCGACGCGCTCGACGGGTTCGACCCGGGAATCCCCGAGTACGGGGAGGCGCTCGACCTGTGCTGGCGCGCGCATGTCGTCGGCGCGCGGGTCATGGTCAACCCGGACTCGCGCGTCCGTCACCGCGAGGCCGAAGAGGAGGGGGTCCACGACGACGATCGTGCCCGACTCCTCGCACGGCATCGCTTGCGGACCGTCCTCACGTGCTACGGCCCGCTCAACCTGATCCGCGTCCTCCCGCAGATCGCGATCCTCACGGTCGCGACGGTGTTCTCCTCACTGCTCACCGGCCATCCGGGTCGCGCGAAGGACGCGCTCGCCGCGTGGTCGTGGAACTTCGCGCGCTACGGCGAGATCCGCCGCCGCAGCAACTACCTCGACCGGATCCGCCTCGTTCCCGACAACGAAGTCCGCAACCTGCAGACGCGGGGGAGCGCACAGCTCCGCGCCGCGTTGCGACGGCCGGCATCCGAGGAGCGCTTTGCGACCGCGGCGGCGGTCGGACGCACCGTCGCGGGGTCGCTCGCCCCCGGGCCGAAGCGCACAGCGATTCTCGCGTGGGCGGTCGCGATCGCATTCCTGCTGCTCGGCAGTCGGGAGCTCATCGCGCACGGTGTGCCCGCAATCCACCAGCTCGCGCCGCTGCCTTCCTCGCCCACCGACCTCCTGCGCACGTTCGGGTCGGGATGGCGCGAGGTCGGGCTCGGCACGACCTCGGCGGCGCCGACCGCCTTCGGCTTGATCGCGTTGGGCGCGGTTCCCGTGTTCGCGCAGATGGCCTTGCTCCACACCCTCCTCGCGCTGCTCCCGCTCCTGATCGGCCTCATCGGCATGTGGCGGCTCACCGCACCGATCGACTCGGTGCGCGCGCGGATCGCATCGCTCGTCGCATACGCGGCGATCCCCTTGCCGTACAACGCCCTGAGCAACGGCCGTTGGGACGGTCTCGTCGCCTACGCGGTGATGCCGTGGGTGCTCTCGCGGCTTGCCCGTGCCAGCCGCCTCGAGCCCTTCGCGCGGAGCGAGCGCTCGACGTGGAAGTCCGAGGTGCTCGGCCTCGGCCTGATCGTCGGTGTGGCGATGGCGATCGTGCCGTTCGTCGTCGTGCACGTTCTGGTTCTCGCGCTGTGCCTCGTCCTCGCATGCGTGCTCGCGGGCGGCTGGAAGGGATCGGTCCGCGCGCTCGGGGTTGCAGCGGGAGGGGTCGTCGTCGCGCTCGTCCTGAACCTCCCGTGGGCGGCGGGGGTGTTCTCGCCGAGCGTGGACTGGTCAGGCTTCGCAGGCATCGACCCTGCCGGTCCGGGCTCGCTCTCTCTGGCGCAGATCCTGCGGTTCGAGACCGGATCGCTCGGCGCCGCGCCCCTCGGATGGGCGTTCCTCGTCGTCGGTGCGCTCGCACTCGTGATCGGCCGCGGGTGGCGCCTCGGCTGGGCGACGCGCGCGTGGACGATCGCGGCGGTGCCGTTCGCCGTGACGTGGGCCGCGACTCGTGGGTGGATCGACTTCGGTCTGCCCTCGGCCGACGCGCTCCTCGCTCCCGCGGCCACGGGGCTCGCGCTCGCAGCCGGACTCGGGATCGTCGCGTTCGAGGTCGACCTGCGCGGCTACCGCTTCGGCTGGCGCCAGGCCGTCTCGCTCGCAGCTGCCGGTGCGCTCGCGTTCGGCGTGATCCCGGCACTCGTCGCCGCATCCGGAGGGCGCTGGCGCGCACCTCGGAGCGACTTTGCCGCATCGCTCGAGTTCATGCAGAAAGACCCGCAGGCCGGCGCGTTCCGGGTGCTCTGGCTCGGTCAGCCGAGTGTGCTGCCGCTCGCGGGGTGGCAGCTCGGCGACGGTGTCGTGTACGGCACCTCCGACAACGGTCCGTCCGACGTCACTGACCTCTGGGCGGGCACGGCGCCAACCGCGACGCAACGCATTGCGGAGAGCGTCACCCTCGCGGCCGACGGCGACACCGACCGCCTCGGCTCGCTGCTCGGACCGATGGGGATCCGCTACGTGGTCGTGCCCGAGCGGATCGCGCCCAGCCTCGACGACACACCTCTCGTGCCGGCGCCCGCCGCCCTCACGACCGCTCTCGACTCCCAGCTCGACCTGCGCCAGCTCGACGTCGACGACGCGCTTCGGGTCTACGAGAACACGGTCTGGACGCCGGTGCGGGCGCTCGTGCCCGCGACCGGAGCACCGACTCCGGCTCTCGTGGCCCAGAGCGCACCGTTCACGTTCACGGGCGACCTCGCGACAGGGACGCTGTACCTGGCGGAAGCCCCGCACGACGGGTGGGAGCTGACGGTCGGCGGCGAGGCGATCGCGCGCGAGACCCCGAGCGACGTCGCGAGCACATACGCCGTGGCCGGAGCCGGCCCTGGTCGGCTCTCGTTCGCCACACCGTGGACGCGCACTGCCGCGATCGCGGGCCAAGGCGTGCTGTGGGTCCTGACGATCCTGCTCTTGTTGCGCTGGCGCACCACGACACCGTGGCGGCGCCCGCGCCGCCGACCGGTCGTCAACACGAGCGCGACGAACGGTGACGGCCCGCACGTCGAGGATGCCGAGCTCGAGCCTTCGGGAGTGACGACGTCGTGAGCCGCCGCCTTCCGATCCTGCTCGTCTTCGGCGGACTGCTCGCTGCCGGGTTGATCGTCGACCGCAGCCGTCCCGCCCCCGCCGATCCCGCATACGGCACGGCCACGGCGCCGGTGCAGCCGGTCGCGTCCCCCGCGAGCGCGGCGACGACGACCTGGTTCTGCCCGGGCGTCCCGTCGCCGCCGGACGGGTCGACCGCGGGTTTCGTCACGATGGCGAACCCGACCGACACTGACTTGCCGGCCACGCTCACGGTCGTCCCGAGCGAAGGTGCAGCGGTGAAGCGGGAGATGACGTTGACCGCGCACGCGACGACCTCGGTGAACCTCGCGGAGGTCGCCCCGGCGACGTTCGCAGCGGCGCAGGTCGACATCGCGGGTGGCGGCGCGGTGGTCGAGCAGAGCGTCGCGAAGGGGGAGATCCGCGACCCGAGCGCCTGCGCGACTGCGACCGCACCGACCTGGTATGTCGCGGGTGGCGTCACGACGCGTGATGCCACCCTGACCTACTTCCTCTACAATCCGTATCCCGACGACGCCATCGTCGACATGGACTTCGCGACGAACGAGGGTCGCTTCGCGCCGCAGCCTCTCCAGGGCCTCGTCGTCCGCGGTGGGACGATGAGGGCGGTGAGCATCACTGATCAGGTGCGTCGCCGCACGGCGGTGGCGGGCACGGTCAACGCGCGTGCCGGGCGCATCGTCGTCGGACGCATCCAGACCTTCGACGGCACGGCCGGCCCGGAGGGGTTCACCTCGGGCGTCGCCGCGCCAGCCCCGGCGACGGTGTGGCTCTTCCCCGACGGTCGGAGGGTGCCGCAGGTCTCCGAGCGCGTCGTCGTGTACAACCCGGGGCCGGACTCCGCCGAGGTCGACATCGAGGTGCGCCCACCTTCCAGCTCGGAGGAAGACGACGTCACGCTTGCAACACTGCAGTCGCTGAGCGTCTCACCCTTCTCGACGACCGCGTACGACGTGACCGGCGACGCCACCGTCGCGGACGGTGTTCACAGCATCGTCGTGTCGTCGGCGAACGGCACGCCGATCGTCGTCGAGCGCATCACCAACCTCGTCGCGAAGGAGGGAACGCGTGGAGTGAGCTCGATGCTCGGCTCGCGCCTCTCGGCGCCCCGTTGGCTCCTCGCGACCGGCGGCTCGTCCGACTCGGTCGTCGAGGAGATCACGGTGATCAACGACGCCGACGCGAACGCCACCGTGACCCTGTCGACGCTCGAGGCCGATGGCCCGAAGCCGCTCGGTGATCCCCTCACGGTCCCCGCGAGTGGGTTCGTGCAGGTGAAGCTCAACGACCTCCTCGAGCGTGCACCGGTCACGGTCCTCGTCGAGAGCGAGACCCCGGTGGTCGTGGAACGCGGGCTGATCTTCAAAGGAGAAGTCGGCACCTCGCGGCAGCTCGGCGTCCCCCTTCCGTGACGTCGATCCTCATCGCGGTGGTGCTCGGGGCCGCCGCGCTCGCGGCTGCTTGGCTGATCAACCGGCGTAAGCGGCGGACGGGCCCGGCCGCCGGGCCGCACATCCCCGATCGAGTGGACCGCGCCGACTTCGCGCGGCCGGACGCATCGGTGCTCGTCGTGGCCTTCACCTCGTCAACCTGCACATCGTGTGCGGCGATGCTCGCCGCCGTCCGATCTGCTGAGGGTGCCGCTGTCGCCGTCGACGAGGCTGAGGCCACCGCTCGGGCCGACGTCCACCGCCGGTACGCGATCGACGCCGTGCCGATCGCGATCGTGGTCGACGCCGGGGGTGTCGTGCGAGCCTCGTTCGCGGGATCGGTGACGCCCGACGACCTCCGTACCGCGATCGCTCAGGTGGCGACGCGGTAGATGTCGATGCCGTCGATGCGCTCCACCAGCTCGTAGTCGAGCCGCAGCGACTCCGCGACGGTGCCGCTGGGGTTGCACTGCTCGGCCGGCTCGTAGACCGCGACATACGTCGGTCGAGCACGCGAGCTGAACAGCGCGTCCAGCCGAAGCTGCGCTCCCGGCACTTGCAGGACGTTGTCGAACCACAGATACGGGTATGGGGGGTCGATGCGCGCGTTCGCGTAAAGCGCGGCGCTGGCGCACAACGCGTACAACGTGTCGCCGGGTTGTCGTCGCTCGTTGAACCAGCGCGCCACCTCCTCGTCGCGTGGAAGACGGGAGTCGGCGCTGAGCTTCAGTGCGACGTCGTCCCGGTCGAGGCGCATGTCGCGAACCGCGTGGACGAGCGGGACCGACACGACGAGGGCAGCGATCGTCGCCTGCGCCCAGGCCCGCGGATGCAACGACACCGCGGCCCCTGCGAGCGTGCCGACCGGGAACGACAGGATCACCCAGTAGTGGCGATGGAACTGGCCGCCTGCAGCGAAGGCGCTGACGGCGAAGGCGGTCCAGAGCACGAGCAAGAGAGTCGATGTCGACAACGCGCTCCGCCAGTGCGCGACGAGGCAAGCGATGATCGCCGCTGCGACCGGGACGATGATCGGTGCGGCGATGGTCCAGGTCACGCTGAAGCGGCCGAAGTCGGCGTTCGTCGCAATGCTCCGTTGAGCGATCCGGTATCCCGCGACCGCGTACCAGAACCGGTCCCACCCGGTGAACGCTCCGTGGATCGCCAGCACCGCGAAGACCGTCGCGATCCCACCGACGATTGCGGTCACCCCGCGCATGGCCAGGCGACGCGCTTCTCGACTCGCCATCGCCGTGAGCACGACCGCGACGACCGCGGTCGCGATCGCGTCGAACCCGCTCTGCTTCAGCGAGATCGCGACACCACCGATGAGCCCCGCGGCGTAGAGACGGCCGAGCCGCATCGGCTGCAACGCCGCGAGCGCGACCGCGAGCCCCGCGGCACCCACCGCGCCACTGAGCAGCTCACCGTCGGCGATGAAGCCCTCGTAGTCCGGGGCACTCGAGAGGACCGCGACAAAGAGTCCGGCGAGCACCGCGGCAGTGGGCCCGAAAAGCATCTTGCCGATCGACGCGCAGGCCACCACGCCGACGACGCCCGCCACGATCGCGAGCACACGGATGCCGGTCGGCGTGCCGAGCCCGATCGCATCCCACGCCCGGTTCAGTGCGAGCAGACCCTGCGGTCGGTCGACCCAGACGTCGCGGTAGAGCACCGCTGCGTGGCGCCACGCTCGGGCGATCGCGAGGTAGCCGCCTTCGTCCGACGTCATCGGGGTCCACACGAACCGCAGCCGTAGCAGCACCGACATCAGCGCGGTCGCGGCCACGCCCCACATCCAGAGCCGGTCCGCGCCGCGCGGGGCTGGTGTACCCGCACCCCCACGCGGGACGTTGTGCCGCGCACCCACGGCCACAGCCGACACCGTCACCGGCGTCGGCGGGTCAGTCGGAGGAGACGGGTGTGGGAGCGGGCTCCGCGGTCGGGCCGTGCTCCTCTTCGAGCCCTTGCTGCACGAGGCGGGACACGTCCGATCCTTCGATCGTCTCGTGCTCGAGCAGCGAGTGCGCGACCAGGTCGAGACCCCGGCGGTGTCGGGTGAGCAGTTCGCGTGCTCGGTCTTCCTGCAGCCGCAGGATGCGCTCGACCTCTTCGTCGATCACGCGGGCGGTCTCGTCGGAGTAGTCACGCGTGTGCACGAGGTCTTCGCCGAGGAAGACCTGGCCCTGTGAGCCCCATGCCATCGGGCCGATGCGGTCGCTCATGCCCCACTCGCGCACCATGCGCCGAGCGAGCTCGGTGTTCACCACGAGGTCGTTCTGCGCGCCGGTGGAGACGACGCCGAACACGATCTCCTCGGCGATCCGACCGCCGAGGCGCATGCAGAGCGAGTCCTCGATGTAGGCCTGACTGTGCAGGTGGCGCTCCTCGGGCATCTGCTGGGTGACGCCGAGGGCCAAGCCCGTCGGGAGGATCGTCACCTTGTGCAGAGGATCGGCGTTCGGGAGCACCGCGGCGAGCACCGCGTGGCCGCCCTCGTGGTACGCGACCGCCCGCTTCTCCTCGCCGGACAGCACCATCGACTCGCGCCGGGCGCCCATCATCACGCGGTCACGGGCCGACTCGAAGTCGATGCGCTCGATCACCTTCGAGCCGCGGCGGACCGCGAACAACGCCGCCTCGTTCACGAGGTTCGCGAGATCGGCGCCGCTCATGCCCGGGGTGCCGCGCGCCATGACCTCGAGGTCGACGTCGGGCCCGAGCTTCTTGTCGCGGGCATGCACCCGCACGATCGCGAGGCGCTCCTCGAACTCGGGGAGCGGTACGACGACCTGGCGATCGAACCGGCCGGGACGAAGCAACGCGGGGTCGAGGATGTCGGGACGGTTCGTCGCCGCCATCATCACGACGCCCTCGGTCGCCTCGAAGCCGTCCATCTCGGAGAGCATCTGGTTGAGGGTCTGCTCGCGCTCGTCGTGGCCACCACCCAGGCCGGCGCCACGCTTGCGGCCGATCGAGTCGATCTCGTCGACGAAGATGATCGCCCGGCCGAGCTTGCGGGCCTGCTGGAACAGATCGCGGACGCGCGACGCGCCGACGCCAACGAACATCTCCATGAAGTCAGAGCCGGTGACCGACAGGAACGGCACGCCCGCCTCGCCGGCGACCGCTCGCGCGATGAGCGTCTTGCCGGTGCCCGGAGGGCCGACCAGGAGCACGCCCTTCGGGATCCGGGCGCCGATCTCGCGGAACCGCTCGGGCATCTTCAGGAAGTCCACGACCTCGCGGATCTCCTGCTTCACGCCTTCGTATCCCGCGACGTCAGCAAAGGTCGTCGTCGGCTTGTCCGCCGAGTAGGTCTTGGCACGCGAACGCCCGATCGACATCACGTTGCCCATCTGGCCCGCGGCTCGGCGCTGCATCCACACGAAGAAGCCGATGATCAGCAACACGGGCAGCAGCAGCGGGATGAGGCTGCCGAGGAAGCTGCTTTGCGGAGTCTTGAACTCGACGTCGACCTGCTTCTCCTGCAGCAGCGCGAGATCGGCATCGGGCAGGGGGACCTGACCGGTCGTGTGGAACTCCTTGCCGTTCTCGAGCTGGCCGGTGATGCCCCCCGTGTTGTTGTTGACGGTGATCGAGGTGACGTTGCCGTCCTTCACCTCGGAGAGGAACTGCGAGTAGGTGACGTCTTCGCCGCTCTTGTTCGAGAGCAGCGTCGGGATCAGCAGCGCTCCGGCCAGCAGGCCGAGGAAGACCCAGATCGCCCACTTCGGGATGCCGGACGACTTCGGACGCCCGCTCGGCCCGCCGCCGGGACCGTCGCCCGGCCGATCACCTTGGCCGCGGCCGTTGCCGGACGGCGGAGGCGGAGGGAGCTGACTCATGCGCCCATGCTAGGGGCCGAGAAGTCCGCAAGGACGCCGCCGCGGGCACAGTGTCCGCAATGGCGCTCGTAGCGGCAAGTAACGTCGCCCGGATGCGACGCCAGTGCTGCCGCCCGGCCTGCGCCGAACCAGCGGCGGCAACGGTCACGTACCACTACGGCGAACAGGCCGCCTGGGTCGACCAGCTGAGCACCGAGCGCGATCCGCACGCCTACGACATGTGCGCTCGCCACGCCGAGCGGCTGCGGCCACCGCAGGGCTGGGCACTCGCCGATCGCCGCATCTCCGCGCCGGTCGCCCTCGCCGTCTGACGCGGCCGCGTGGCCGATCACACCGCGACCGCGCCCGGAGTCCGCGACGCGCTGATCACATGGTTCGTTGCGTTCGCGGTCAGCAACGTCGTCGCGGCGGGGGTGCTCGCTGCGACCGGCCATCTCGGCGCCGACGACCCCGATGCGCCGCTCTGGCTGACCACCCTGCTGCAGGTGCCGTTCTGGACCTTCCTCGTCGGCGGCACTGTCTTCTACTCGCGCCGCAAGGGCACGGGCGACCTCACCGTGGACATGCGGTTCCGCGCCGGAGCCGCGTGACGCGGCCGTTGGCCTCCCGGCAGGGATCGTCACGCAGCTCGTGCTCGTGCCGCTCCTCTATGTCCCCATCTTTTGGATCTTTGGGCACAGGGACCTCTCCGAGGCCGCCAAGGACCTCACCGACCGGGCGTCGGGCCCTGGCATCGGCCTGCTGATCCTCCTCGTGGTCATCGGCGCCCCGATCGTGGAGGAGCTGTTCTTCCGCGGCTTCATGATGGGCGCTCTCGAACGCACGACCCGCAGCCGGGCCTGGGGGCTGTGGATCTCGGCACTGTTCTTCGGCGCCGTGCACTTTCAGCCCCTTCAGACCCCCGCTCTGGTTCTGTTCGGCCTCGTCGCGGGGTGGCTGGCTCAGCGCTACCAGCGGCTGGGTCCCTCGATCTTCGCCCACATGGGATTCAATGCCGTGACCATCGCGATCCTGTTGGCCGAGCGATGACTGGACCGGTGACTGCTCGCGGCCGATGGTGGGATGAAAACATGTCAGGGCACCCATGACGGATCTCGCATGACCGACCTCCTGGAGCAGACCCCTCCCGAGCCCATGCCCGCGCCTGCCGGCGCGCCCACGGACGCGCCCGCGGAGGAGATGGAGGGCTGGATCGATCGCCTCGCCGGGTGGGTCAGCTCGATCTCGCTCGAAGGATGGATCACGTTCGGGATCGTCGCCGGCGCGGTCGTGTTCACCCTCGCGCAGCTGCACCCCGACCTGCTGTTCTCGAACACCACGCCGACCGGCGGCGACATGGGAGCGCACGTCTGGGGTCCGGCGTATCTGCGCGATCACCTGCTGCCGCACTTCCTCGTCTCGGGTTGGGCGCCTGATTGGTACGCCGGCTTCCCGATGTACCAGTTCTACATGGTGATCCCTGCGTTGGCGGTGGTCATCCTGAATCTGCTGCTGCCCTACGGGCTCGCGCTCAAGCTCGTGTCGATCGCGGGCGTGCTCACGCTGCCGATCGCTGCGTGGGTGTTCGGCAAGCTGAGCGGGCTGCGCTTCCCGCTCGCCGCCGATGTTCGCCGCGATCTCGGTCGTCTTCCTCTTCGATGAGACCTTCACGATCTACGGCGGCAACATCGCCTCGACGATGGCGGGCGAGTTCTCGTTCTCGATCGCCTTGTCGATCGCGTTCGTCTACTTCGGCGTGCTCGCCCGCGGGCTGCGCACCGGGGCGCCATCGCGCGCTGCGCCGCCGTTCTGCTCGCGCTCTGTGTGCTCTGCCACCTCATCGTGGCGATCTTCGCGGCCACCGGCACGATCGTGTGGTTCCTGCTCTACCTCGACCGGCATCGTCTCAAGTGGCTCGTGACCACGGTGCCGGTCGGCGCGTTGCTCACCGCGTTCTGGGTCATCCCGTTCTTCATGCGGCGCCACTACCTCACCGACATGGGCTACGAGCGCCGGACCGACTACGTGAACATGCTGTTCCCGTCACGTGGAAGTGGGATGCCGCATCTCGTCGTGCTCGGCATCATCGGCCTGATCGGTCGATCGTGCGGCGGCAGCGGACCGGGGATCTGGCTCGGGCTCATGTCGCTGCATCTACGCGGTGTGGATCATCGTGTGGCCGCAGAGCATGTTCTGGAACGCGCGGCTCACTGCCCTTCTACTACTCTGCCGCTACCTCCTCGCGGCCATCGGGGCCGCGGCGATCGGGCTGTCGGCTCGCGTCGGCGCTCAGAGACGCGACGGCGGGCCGCCCCAGACGCACGATCACGGTGCTGACGCCGGTTGTCGGCACGCTGATCTGCATCGTCGTCCTCGGCATGAGCCTGCGCATCCTGCCGGGCTGGCCACATGGTGACGAAGCACACGTCGTCCGGCGACGTGCCGGTGTACAGCTGGCTCGGCCTGACCACGACCAAGTCGTCGTTCGTCGACGACTGGGCCAAGTGGAACTACTCGGGCTACGAGGGCAAGCCCGCGTACGGCGAGTACCGCGGCGTGATGAACACGATGAAGGAGATCGGCGAGGACGCACGGCTGCGGTCGGGCCGCCCTGGGAGAACGACGACGACAGCTCAACCAGTACGGCACGCCGATGGCCATGATGCTCCTGCCGTTCTGGACCGACGGGTGCATCGGCTCGATGGAGGGGCTCTTCTTCGAGTCGTCCGCCACCACGCCGTATCACTTCCTCACGAGTCGGCGTTGTCCGCCGCGCCCTCCAGGCCTGTGCGCAACCTGCGGTACGACCCGCTCAACGTCGAGAAGGGCGTGCAGTACATGCAGCTGCTCGGCGTGAAGTACTACATGGCCTTCTCGCCCGCCGCCGTGAAGGAGGCACGCCAGCAGCCCGAGCTGACCGAGGTCGCCACGTCCGGGCCGTGGGTGATCTTCGAGGTCGCCGACTCGGACATCGTCACGCCGCTCACGAACGAGCCGGTCGTGGTGAAGGGCTCGGACCGGAACTCGAAGTCGTGGCTCGAACATGTCCGAGGACTTCTTCCTCGATCCGACCAAGTACGACGTCGAGCTCGCAGCGAGCGGACCGAAGGAATGGCAGCGGATCGAGAACGAGGATCTCGACAACGGAGCGACGCCGCCCGAGACCGTGCTCGAACCGGTCGCGGTGTCGAACATCACGACCGACGACGATCGCATCAGCTTCTACGTCGACAAGATCGGGGTACCCGTGCTCGTGAAGGCCTCGTACTTCCCGAACTGGGAGGCGTCAGGAGCGCAAGGACCGTGGCGAGTTGCACCGAACCTGATGGTCGTGGTCCCGACGAGCGAGCACGTGTCTCTGCACTACGGGCGCACGCCGATCGACCTGTTCGCCGCCTTCCTCACCCTGCTCGGGATCGTGGGCGTCGTGTGGCTCGCCCGGCGGCCTCCGCTCGTGTTCCCCGCTCCGCCGGCGCGGCCGTTCGCGGAGGGCACGGAGCCGGGTCGGACCGGGCCGGTCGAGTGGGACAGCTGGGACGAGTGGGACGAGGTCGAACAGGATCCGTTCGTCGAGACGTTGTCGGGAGCCGGCATCGACCCGACCACCCAGCCGGACCCGGCGATGTGGATGGAGGATGAGGCGGCTCCATGGCGCGCCGCCGGAGTTCGAAACCCACCCAACCGATGAGCCTCGACTCGATCTTCAAGGCCTACGACATCCGGGGAACCGTCCCCGATCAGCTCGACGCAACCATCACCCGAGCGATCGGAAGCGTGTTCGCCCGCTTCGTGGCCGCACCGCGGGCCGGCCGATCGCGGACGACATGCGCGAACCGGGGCCCGAGCTGGCCGCGGCGTTCGCAGAGGGCGTACGGCGCGAGGGCGTCGACGTCGTCCATCTCGGGCTGGCGTCCACCGACATGATCTACTTCGCCGTGGGCCGTTTCGACGCACCCGGAGCGATGCTCACCGCCTCACACAACCCCGCGGCATACAACGGGATCAAGCTGTGCCTCTCGGGCGCCCGACCGGTCGGGGTGGAGAGCGGGCTCACCGAGATCAAGCAGACCACGGAGAGCTTGCTCGCCGACGGAGACATCCGGCCCGTGCGCGGCTCGGAATCCTCGGTCGAGGTGCTCGACGAGTTCGTCGCCCACGTCCACTCGTTCGTCGACGTCGGCGCGCTCCGGCGGCTGAAGGTCGTCGCCGACACCGCGAACGGGATGGGCGGCCTCATCGTCCCGCCGGTGTTCGAGAAGCTGCCGATGGACCTGGACATCTTGTTCCCCGAGCTCGACGGCACCTTCCCGAACCACCCCGCCGACCCGATCCAGCCGGAGAACCAGCGAGACCTGCAGGCGCGGGTCGCTGGCCGACGCACGCCGACGTCGGCCTCGCGTTCGACGGCGATGCCGATCGCGTGTTCCTCGTCGACGAGAAGGGCAAGGGCCTGTCGGGCTCCACGACGACGGCGATGCTCGCGGTCGGTGTCCTCGCGAAGGAGCCGGGTGCGAAGATCATCCACAACCTCATCTGCTCGAAGGCCGTCCCCGAGGTGATCCGCGAGCACGGTGGCGAGCCGATCCGCAGTCGCGTCGGCCACTCGTTCATCAAGCAGGTGATGGCCGAGACCGGCGCCGCGTTCGGCGGTGAGCACTCCGCGCACTACTACTTCCGCGACAACTACCGCGCGGACTCCGGGATCATCGCGACGATGTTCGTCCTCGAGGAGATGTCGAAGGCGAGCCTGCCGCTCTCCGAGCTCCGGCTTCCGTTCGAGCGCTACGCCGACTCCGGCGAGATCAACACACACGTCGCCGATCCGCAGGTGACGATCGAGCGCGTCGCCGCGCGACTACAAGGACGCGAAGCAGGATCGCCTCGACGGGCTCACCGTCGACGAAGGTGACTGGTGGTTCAACCTCCGGCCGTCGAACACCGAGCCGTTGCTGCGCCTCAACCTCGAGGCGGCGACGCGGGAGGAGTGCGACGCGCGTGTCGCCGACGTGTTGGCGCTCGTCACGGGCGGCTGACACACTGCAGTCATGGCCCTCGACCCGCTGCTGCTCGAGATCCTCGCCTGCCCCGAAGACAAGGGTCCGCTCTACTACTTCGAGGACGAGGACGCGCTGTACAACCCACGGCTCAAGCGGCGCTACGCGGTGCGTGAGGACATCCCGATCATGCTCATCGACGAAGCCGAGACCGTGTCCGACGCCGAGCACGACCGTCTGATGGCGAAGGTATCCGCCGAGGGGCTGAAGGCAACGTTCACTCCGTGACGCTCGATACTCTCGGCATGCGCGCGGCAGCGCTGGCGCTGCCAGAGCAGGTCGCTGACGCAGCGGCGTCGGTC
Source organism: uncultured Acidimicrobiales bacterium (assembly GCA_963708175.1). GTDB lineage: Bacteria > Actinomycetota > Acidimicrobiia > Acidimicrobiales > DATKAS01 > DATKAS01. The sequence goes on along the minus strand of CAVPSD010000017.1, from coordinate 86,541 downwards.
GAGCACGGCATCGACGGCTTGCCCGATCGCGATCGTGTGAACCACGTGCTCGCGCTCGGGATGGGAGGCAGCGGGATCGCGGGCGACGTGCTCTCGGTCGTGGCCGGCCCGTTCGTCCCGATCCCTGTCTCGATCTCGAAGGACTACGAGCTCCCCGGCTACGTGGGGGACCGCACGCTCGTGTTCGCGATCTCGTTCTCCGGCAACTCCGAAGAGACGCTCGAAGCGGCGACGGAGGCCGCCGCGCTCGGCGCCCACGTCGTCGCCGTGACCGCAGGAGGCGAGCTCGCGCGGCTGGCCGCGGAGTGGGGGCGGCCGGTGCTGCAGATCCCTCCCGGCATCCCGATGCCGCGCGCCGGGCTCGGCGCGCTCGTGGTGCCACCGTTGCTCGCGCTCGAGCACATGGGGTTGTTCCCCGGAGCGCGGGGATGGGTGCAGGCCGCGATCGAGCAGCTGAGCCGTCGGCGGGATCAGCTCGTGGCTGCCGGCAACCCGGCGGAATCGTTGGCGCTCCGCATCGGCCGGACGTTTCCCTTGATCTATGGCGCGGGGCCGATCGGCGCGGTTGCCGCGATGCGATGGAAGTGCGATGTGAACGAGAACGCGAAGGCACCCGCGTTCTTCAACCGAGTGCCCGAGCTGTGCCACAACGAGATCGCCGGCTGGGGCCAGCACGGCGACGTGACCCGGCAGGTGTTCACGATCGTGAACCTCCGCCACGACCACGAGCATCCGCATCTCGCCCGGCGGTTCGAGCTCGTGGGCTCGCTCGAGGACGAGGTCGTTGTCGGCATCGAGGAGGTCCGTGCCGAGGGGGAGGGCCCGCTCGCGCAGCTCTTCGACCTCGTGCTCTACGGCGACCTGGTGTCGATCGCCATGGCCGAGCAGGCGGGTGTGGACCCGGGGCCCATCCCTGCGCTCGAGTTCATCAAGGAGTCGCTCGCAGGTACGTGACGGTCTGCGAGGGCCGGGCCGTAGACTCCGCCGCCGTGACCACGACTGACGCTCCCCCCGCGCGGCGCGACTTCCGCGTCGCTGACCTCTCCCTCGCGCCGTTCGGCCGCAAGGAGATCCACCTCGCGGAGCACGAGATGCCGGGCCTCCGCGCGCTGCGCGCCGAGCTCGGCCCGAGCAAGCCCCTCGCCGGCGCTCGCATCTCGGGCTCGCTCCACATGACCATCCAGACCGCCGTGCTCATCGAGACGCTCGTCGAGCTCGGCGCGGAGGTGCGATGGGCGTCGTGCAACATCTTCTCGACGCAAGATCACGCCGCGGCCGCGGTCGCGGTGGGCCCCGAGGGCACGGTCGACGATCCGAAGGGGATCCCTGTCTTCGCGTGGAAGGGCGAGTCCCTCGAGGAGTACTGGTGGTGCACCGAGCAGATGCTCGACTGGCCGGGCGGCGACGGTCCCAACATGATCCTCGACGACGGCGGCGACGCCACGCTGCTCGTGCACAAGGGAGCCGAGTTCGAGCGGCTCGGTGAGGTGCCCGAGCCTGACAGCGCCGGTTCGGTCGAGTTCAGCGTCGTGCTCGCGTTGCTGCGCAAGACCCTTCGGACCGATCCGACGAAGTTCACCCGCATGGCCGCGGGCATCAGGGGAGTGACTGAGGAGACCACGACCGGCGTGCACCGGCTCTACCAGATGCACGCGCAAGGCACGCTGCTGTGGCCGGCCATCAACGTGAACGACTCGGTGACGAAGTCGAAGTTCGACAACCTCTACGGCTGCCGCCACTCGTTGATCGACGGCATCGCGCGTGCAACCGACGTCATGATCGGTGGGAAGACCGCGGTCGTGTGCGGCTTCGGCGATGTGGGGAAGGGTTGCGCCCAGTCGCTGCGGGGTCAGGGCGCCCGCGTGATCATCACCGAGATCGACCCGATCAACGCGCTGCAAGCCGCGATGGAGGGCTATCAGGTGACGGTGCTCGAGGACGTGGTGTCGACCGCGGACATCTTCGTCACGGCGACCGGCAACCTGAGCATCATCACCGTCGACCACATGGCGCAGATGAAGCACAACGCGATCGTGTGCAACATCGGCCACTTCGACAACGAGATCGACATGGCCGGCCTCGCCCGCTACCCCGGCGTCGAGCGGATGACGATCAAGCCCCAGGTCGACTTGTGGACGTTCGAGGACGGTCACTCGATCATCGTGCTCGCCGAGGGTCGGCTCGTGAACCTCGGATGCGCGACCGGCCATCCCAGCTTCGTCATGTCGTGTTCGTTCTCGAACCAGGTCCTCGCGCAAGTCGAGCTGTTCAACCACACGGCGAGCTACCCGGTGGGCGTCTACGTGCTTCCCAAGCAGCTCGACGAGAAGGTGGCGCGCCTCCACCTCGACGCGCTCGGTGTGAAGCTCACCAAGCTCGACGACGAGCAGGCGGACTACCTCGGCGTGCCCCCCAGCGGTCCGTTCAAGGCCGAGCAGTACCGGTACTGAAAGCGGCCGGTCGATGCGGGCGCTCGGAGGCAAGGTCGCGGTGGTCACTGGGGGCGCGAGCGGCATCGGCCGCGCGATGGCGGCACGGTTCGTCGAGGCGGGGATGCACGTCGTCATCGCCGACGTCGAGCAGGGCGCGCTCGACGCGACCGCGGCCGAGCTCGGGGTCGTCGGCGTGCTCACCGACGTGAGCGACGCGGCGTCAGTGCAAGCGCTGGCCGACGAGGTGCGAGGCCGCTTCGGGACTGCGCACGTGCTGTGCAACAACGCGGGTGTCGGGGGAGGAGGCCAGATCATCGACCAGACGCTCGCTGACTGGCAATGGGTCCTCGGCGTGAACCTGTGGGGCGTGATCCACGGTCTGCACTCGTTCCTTCCGATGCTGCTCGAGAACCCCGAAGGCGGGCACATCGTGAACACCGCATCGGTGGCTGGATTGCTCGCGGGTGCCGGCATCGGCCCGTACAACGCGAGCAAGTTCGCCGTCGTCGCGATCAGCGAGACCCTCCACAAGGAGCTGCAGATGGCGGGGGCCGAGGTCGGTGTGTCGGTGCTGTGCCCCGGCTATGTGCGCACGAACATCTTCGAGAGCCAGCGAAACCGACCCGAAGCGCTCCGCAACCCTGCTCCGGCTCGTGGCGACGCACGCGAGCGCAACGAGATGCTCAAGCGCGTGCTCGAGATCGCGATGGATCCGGCCGAGGTCGCCGCGCTCGTCCACGACGCGATCCTCGAGGGCCGCTTCTGGGTCACGACGCATCCCGAGTTCCTCGCGGCGGTGTCCGAGCGTGCGGACGAGATCGTCACGAGCCAGAACCCTCGGCCCGCTCGATTCGGCGAGTGACACAGAATCGACACCTGCGGCCACTAGCGTCTCGAACCATGCTCCGGAAGCCTCTTGCCCTCCTGTTCGCCGCCGCTTTCGTCGTGGGCCTCGCCGCATGCGGGGACGACGGAGGGAGTCTCACGGCCCCGGCCGAGAGCTCCGGAAGCTCTGGCTCCGAAGCACCCGCGGCGAGCTCGGACACCGGCTCTGGGTCGGGCTCGGCCGACACGACCGAGGTCCCAGACTTCTCGGGCTCGGGTGGCGGTGAGTTCTGCGGCCAGGCGCAGGAGTTCGATCAGCTCTTCGGCGACCAGTCGTTCGCGGCCGATGATCCCGCGGCGATCGAGGACTCGTTCAACCAGGCGCAAGACGCCCTCGACCAGCTCGCTTCGAGCGCGCCGGATGAGATCAAGGCGGACGTCAACACCGTCAAGGCGGCGCTCGACTCGCTCGTCGAGGTGTTCGAGTCAGCGGACTACGACTTCACCAAGCTCGCCCAGGACCCCGAGGCGCTCGCCAAGCTCGAGAGCTTCGACAGCCAAGAGGTCACCGATGCCAGCGCCCGGGTCCAGGCGTACCTCACCCAGGTGTGCGGCATCGAGACGACCGACGCCGGCTGAGCCCGTCACAGCGGTCGGCTAACGGCCGCGTGTGCTGCTCGCCTCTCGATGTCCTGTGTGCAGACGCCCCGATCGGGGCGTCTGTGCTCGTTGTGCCGGGTTGCTGAAGCCGCCCGCCACGGTCGCAGTCCCGAGCGGTCTCGATGGTCTGCAGGCGGTCCTCGCGTATGAGGGCGCCGCCCGCCAGGTCATCGGTGGCCTGAAGTACCGCAACGCCCGCGGCGGGCTCGCACAGCTCGCCTCGGCGATGGCGGCGCGTGCGTGTGCGGAGGTCGACGTCGTGACCTGGGTTCCCACGACCTCGCCTCGCGTGCGCACCCGCGGCTTCGACCAGGCCGAGCTTCTCGCTCGCGCGATCGCCGCCCGTCTCGGCCTGCCGTGCCGTCGCCTCCTCCGCCGCGACCCCGGGTCACCTCAGACCGGCCGCGCACTCGCCGAGCGTCGGCTCGGGCCCGATCTGCGACCTGCCTGCCTCCTGCACGATGCTGCGGTCCTGCTCGTCGACGACGTCGTCACCTCGGGATCGACGATGAGCGCCGCGGCCCGCGCCTTGCGAGCTGCGGGAGCAAGTCGCGTCTTCGGGGTCGCCGCCGCAGCGACGCCACGTACACTCGGCCTCCCCCCACCAACGAGGAGCGGCCCGTGGACATCACCATGAGCAGCCGTCACGCCGACGTCTCCCCGACGTTGCGACAGGCGGTGACCGAGAAGATCGGGCGTCTCGACCGGTTTCTCGACGGCATGGATCACGCGGATGTCCATTTCAGCGAGGAGCGGAACCCTCGCATCGCCGACCGCGAGGTGTGCGAGGTCACGCTCGAAGGCCACGGCCATCATGTGCGCGCGAAGGTCGCAGCGCCCGATCAGTTCGCCGCGGTCGACCTCGCGGTGGCGAAGCTCGAGCACCAGCTGTCGCGGTTGAAGACGAAGCTCGTGCGTCGGAGTCACGGAAGTCGTCCCGCGGTCAACGGCAAGGCAGCGGCCGCGGCCGACGCGGGCGGCGACACCGGAGATTCGAACATCGTCAAGGTGAAGCGCTTCGAGATGAAGCCGATGCCGCCCGACGAGGCCGCGCTCCAGATGGAGCTGCTCGGCCACTCGTTCTTCTTCTTCTCGAACTCGGAGACGGGCAAGGCCGCTGTCGTCTACCGCCGCGCCGACGGGGATGTCGGGCTGATCGACGAGGCCTAGGGCCTCGGGCCTAGGGCAAGCGGCTGACCGCGATCGGGGCGAGCGCACGCACCGCGGCGGCGTCACCCTCGCTGATCCCGAACGGCACTGTCACCGACATGTAGGTGTCTCCCTTCAGGACCGACACCTGCATCCCCGCGACGGCTCCGAAGAACGCGTCGTCGCCGAGGCCGGGCAGGGGCTCGACTCCTTCGGCGAGTGGCTTCGTGTCCTCGAAGAGCTGTCGAGCCGTGTAGTCGCCGCCCGACGCACCGCCGAGCGACGCGCTCTGCGTGGTGACCACCGAGACCGAGACTGAACGCGGCGGCGACTCGTTCGTGGACCACGTGCACGTGCGCTGGCCGAGCGGGTTGGGCAGGTTGCCCTGGGGACCCGCCACAGGACCGCCGACCGGCACCTGCAGTGCCGACCCGATCTCGTCGGTCGTCAAGAGTGAGCACGGATCGACCGTGTTGCCCGAGACGGGATCGACCGCCGGCACCACGGTGGTGCCAGGACCCTCGCTCGTGCTCGCGCCTGCGGTCGTCGGCGCATCGGTTGCGACCGTCACCGATGCGTCGTCAGAACAGGCCGCCGCAGGAACCGCCGCGCCGAGCACGATCGCGCCGAGCGCGAGCCACCGCCGAGTCATCGAGGGGACCCTATTGGCACGTAGCCTTGATGGGATGTCACCCATGCACGACCTCGGCGTGCGGGCCAAGGCCGCGTCACGGGTGCTCGCGGGGCTGTCCAGCGAGGCCAAGGACGCCGGCCTCCACGCGGCCGCCGATCTCCTGGTCGAGCGTCAAGAAGAGGTGCTTGCGGCCAACCAGGTCGACGTGGAGCGGGCAGCAGCCGCCGGCTCGTCGCCGACCATCGTGGACCGGCTGCGTCTCACGCCTGCCCGGATCGAGTCCATGGCGCAAGGCCTCCGCAAGGTCGCCGCTCTTCCCGATCCGGTCGGCGAGGTCGCCGATGGCTGGGTTCGTCCGAACGGGCTGCGAGTGCGCCGCGTGCGGGTGCCGCTCGGCGTCATCGCGATCGTGTACGAGAACCGGCCGAACGTCACGAGCGACGCCGCAGGGCTGTGCGTGAAGTCGGGGAACGCGGCGTTCCTTCGTGGGTCCTCGGGTGCGATCTCGTCGAACATCGCGATCGTTTCTGCCCTGCGGGACGGTTTCGTCAAGGCCGGGTTGCCAGAGGACAGCGTCGTGCTCGTCGAGGACACCAGCCATGACGCGGCCATCGAGTTCATGCAGATGCGCGGCATCATCGACTGCCTCATCCCTCGTGGCGGGCCATCGCTGATCGCGAGCGTGCTGCAGCACGCGACCGTGCCGTATGTGATCGACGGGGACGGCAACTGTCACATCTACGTCGACGCCACCGCCAACCTCCCGAAGGCCGCGGAGATCGTCGTGAACGCGAAGGTGCAGCGGCCCTCGGTCTGCAACGCCGCCGAGTCGTTGCTCGTGCACCGCTCGATTGCCGGGCCGTTCCTCGAACGCGTGGTGCGCGGGCTCGAGGGGGTCGAGCTCGTCGGTGACGGCGCGACGCGCGAGATCCTCGGCCCGGATCGTGTCGGTCTCGCGACCGACGAGGACTACGCGACGGAGTTCCTCGCGCTCAAGCTCGCGGTGCGGGTCGTCGACTCGGTCGACGAGGCGATCGAGCACATCACCCGGTTCGGTTCCGGCCATTCCGAGGCGATCCTGACGGGGTCGGTCGACGCCGCTGGGCGCTTCACGCGCGAAGTCGACGCCGCGGCCGTGCTCGTGAACGCGTCGACGCGCTTCGTCGACGGCGAAGAGCTGGGCTTCGGAGCGGAGATCGGGATCTCGACCCAGAAGCTCCACGCACGGGGCCCGATGGGCTTGCGTGAGCTCACCACCCTGAAGTGGGTGATCGAAGGAGACGGCCAGATCCGCAGCTGACCCGCCACGCCCCGACCCGCCAGTGTGTGCACCCGGGGCACTATGACGCGCTCGAGTGCACACACTCGGAGGTGGGGTTGTGCTCGAGCAGCACGGGGCTGAAGAACACGACGATCGTGCCGGCGAGCACGACGCCCAGCAGCCCGACGCGCAGGCTGATGGCATCTGCGGTGACGCCGACAAGTGGCGGTGACGCGAGGAACCCGACGCGCAACAGCACGCTCACGACGGTGAGTCCGACGCCCGCGGGGAGCCCAGGCAGCTCGTCGCCCGTGTGCATCGCCGCGGGGACGAGGGTCGCGACGCCGAGCCCGGCGAGCAGGAAGCCGATGATCGTGCTCGCGGGGGAGGGGAAGGCGAGCGCCAGCCCCATCGAGATCGCGGTGAGCGCGCCACCGGTCCGCACGACGGTTCGCTGGCCGAAGCGGTCGACGACACGATCGCCGGTGAGCCGGCCGACCGTCATCGCAGTCTGCAGCGCGACGAACGCCAGCGCCGCGGCCGCAGCGGCGGTGCCGAGGTCGTCCTTCATGTAGATCGCGCCCCACGACGCGCCCGCGTCTTCCACGACGGCGCCGCACGCTGCGAGCACTCCGAGTGCCGCGAGGGTGCGGATCGTCGACGACCTGATGGTGCCGCGCCGGTGCTGAGTGCGCTCGGTGTCGTCGGGACCCGAGAGCATGGAGCGGTAGCAAACGAGCGCTATGACCCCGAAGAAGATCGACGACGCGACGAGAGCCCTCTCGAGGGGGATCCCGAGGGCGATCGTCGCCGCTCCCATCAACCCGCCGGCGACCGCACCGATGCTCCAGATGCCGTGGAAGGAGTTCACGATCGAGCGGCCGTAGACACGCTGGATCCTGAGTCCGTGCGCGTTCATGGCCACGTCCACGATCGCGTCGACCCCGCCGGCGACGAGGAAGATCCCGGCGAGCGCCGCCCAGGTCGGAGCGAACCCGACGAGGGCCATGGCCGTGGCAAGCGTCACGACGCCCACGATGGTCACCTTCGCCGACCCGAAGCGCTGGATCAGCGGCGCCGCGAAGAGCCCGGCGACGAGCGCGCCGAGGGGGAAAGCCGCGATCGCGGTGCCGAGCGCTGCGTTGCTCAGCCCGAGGTCGTTGCGGATCTCGGGATAGCGCGGGATGACGTTGGCGAACAGCGCTCCGTTCGCGAAGAAGACGACTGCGACCGCGATGCGCGGCATCTCGGGCGGGTCGCCGGGTCATACCTGATCAGAGCATGGTGATTGACCCCGCGGTCAAGCGGACCGGTACGCTTCCCGGAATGTCCTCCGGAACTGCCTATCGCTTCGACTCGGTCCCCGAGGTGCGTCAGGGTCTGCGCGACGTGCACTACCTGGCCGACGAGGGCATCGCCGGAGTTGTCTACTTGGCCGATCGGCTGCAGAAGCCGGTCCTGATCGAAGGGCCCGCGGGCACCGGCAAGACGCAGCTCGCGAAGTCCGTCGCCGAGTTCACCGGCGCCCGCCTGATCCGCCTGCAGTGCTACGAGGGCCTCGACGAGAGCAAGGCGCTCTACGAGTGGAACTACAAGAAGCAGCTGCTGCGGATCCAGGCCGACCGCCAGTCGGAGGGCTGGACCGACCTCCACGACGACATCTTCAGCGAGGAGTTCCTGCTCACCCGCCCGCTGCTCGAGGCCATCCGCGCGAGCGAGCCGGTCGTGCTGCTCGTCGACGAGGTCGATCGCGTCGAGATCGAGACCGAAGCCCTGCTCCTCGAGATCCTGTCCGACTATCAGGTGTCGATCCCTGAGCTCGGCACCGTGAGCGCGACACAGATCCCGCTCGTGTTCTTGACGTCGAACAACACCCGAGAGCTGTCCGAAGCGCTCAAGCGGCGCTGCCTGTATCTCCACGTCGACTACCCCGACCTCGACCGCGAGAAGGAGATCGTCCTGACCAAGGTGCCTGACATCAGCGAGAACCTCGCTGATCAGGTCGCGCGCATCGTTCGCTCGATTCGCCAGCTCGAGCTGAAGAAGGCCCCGTCCGTCTCAGAGACGCTTGATTGGGCGCGCACGCTCGTGCTGCTCGGCATCGACTCGATCGACGCGCAGCAAGCGAAGGAGACGTTGCACATCTTGTTGAAGTACCAGACCGACATCGCGAAGGCCGCCAAGGAGCTGTCGATCGATGCTGGCAAGAGCTAGCCGCCAGAGCGCGAAGCTGCGCCTCGGGCTGCTCGCGCTCCTCGTTGCGGTCGCATGCGTCGTCAGCGCGTGCCTCCCCCCTCCGGGCATCCGGCCGGATGTGAACGGCACCTGGCACCCGGACTACCTGCCCTATCAGGGCGTCGGCGCGTGGGTCGACGCCTACGACTACGTCGACGGCTACCAGACCACCGGTCAGCCCGCGCCTCTGCACACGGACGTGCTCGTGAGCATGGCCCAGCAGGGCGTGAAGACGGTGTACCTCCAGGTGGCGAAGGAAGACCCGCGCTCGCCGGGCGATCTCATCGATCCCGCGCTCGTCGGCCAGTGGGTCACCACGGCGCACAGCTACGGCATCAACGTCGTCGGCTGGTACCTCCCGACGCTCACGAACGTCGACCGTGACCTGCAGCACCTCATGGCGATGTTCAACTTCCAGGTGAATGGCCAGACGCTCGACGGCATCGGCGTCGACATCGAGTCGCGCGTCGTCCCGGACGTCGCCGATCGCAGCGCTCGTTTGGTGGATCTCTCGCGTCGGCTGCGCGCGCAGACGGGCACGTCGGTGCTCTCGGCCATCGTGGTGCCGCCGGTCGTGATGGACATCATCAACGTGAACTTCTGGCCCGCCTTCCCGTGGGCGGACCTCGCGCCTTACTACAACGTGTGGATGCCGATGAACTACTGGACGGGCCGCACGCAGGCCTCCGGCTACCACGACGGCTATCGCTACACCGTCGACAACATCACGCTCATCCGCCAGCACATCAACAACCCGGGCGCGATCGTGCACCCGATCGGGGGCATCGCGAACACCGCCACTGACGACGAGATCAGGGGCATGGTGCGCGGCGCTCAGGAGCAGGGTGCGCTCGGTTGGTCGATGTACGACTGGAACACGACGCGCCTGACGTCGATGCCGGTCATCCGCGGCGAGGCCTGACGTGCTCGACCTGCTGGGCGGGTTCATCCAGGAGCTCCGTGCGGCAGGACTTCCGGTGTCGTTGACCGAGAACCTCGACGCGATGGAGGCGGTCAAGCACATCCCGATCGAGGACCGCGACGCGTTCAAGTACGCGCTCGGCGCCACGCTCGTGAAGAACAACGCCCACTGGCGCGCGTTCGAGACCGTGTTCGAGGTGTACTTCTCGCTGCGCGGCCCGGAATTCGCGGTGGACGGAGAGGGCGACGGCGACCAGTGGGGTGAGATGCAGCCCGGCAAGCAGCAGCAGGGTGGCCCCGGTGGCGCGATGGAGCAGCTCACTCCCGAGCAGCTCGCCGAGATGCTGTACCGAGCGCTGCTGAATGCGGACGAGGCGATGATGCGTGCGCTCGCCCGGCAAGCGGTGAGCCGCTACGCGGGCATGGAGCCAGGTCGCCCTGTGGGCGGCACGTACTACTTGTACCGCACGCTGCGGAACCTCGACCTCGACGGGATGCTCGAGAAGCTGATGGAGGCGGCTCGCCAGGAGGTCGGCGGCGAGATGACCGCGCTCGAGGAGCGCCTCGAGCGCGACGAGTTCGAGACGCGGATCGACCTGCTGAAGAAGGAGATCGAGGCCGAGATCCGGCGTCGTCTGGTCGCCGATCGCGGGGTCGAGGCGATGGCGAAGACCTTGCGCAAGCCGCTGCCCGAGGACGTCGACTTCATGCACGCGTCCCGTGACGAGATGGCAGCGCTGCGGCGGGCGCTCTACCCGCTGACGCGCAAGCTCGCAGTGCGTCTGGCGCGCAAGCGCCGGCACGGGCGTAAGGGCCCGCTCGACTTCCGCAACACGGTTCGCCACTCACTCTCGTACGGGGGCGTGCCAGCCGAACCGAAGTTCCGCTACCCGCGCCCGGCCAAGCCCGAGATCATGGTCGTCGCCGACATCTCCGGGTCGGTGGCCGCTTTCGCCCGCTTCACCCTGCACCTCGTGTACGCGATCAGCAACCAGTTCTCGAAGGTCCGTGCGTTCGTGTTCATCGACGGCATCGACGAGGTCACGAGCTACTTCGAGGGCGTCGAGGACATCACCGAAGCGGTCCACCGCGTGAACACCGAAGCCGACGTCGTCTGGGTGGACGGACACAGCGACTACGGCCACGCGCTCGAGGTCTTCTGGGAGAAGTGGGGGCGTGAGGTCGGCCCGAAGACCACGCTCATCCTGCTCGGCGACGCGCGGAACAACTACCACGCGGCGCAGTCGTGGGTGCTGAAGGAGATGCGCCACCGCGCCCGCCACGTGTACTGGCTGAACCCCGAGCCTCGGTCCTACTGGGACACTGGCGACTCGATCATCGGGGAGTACGGCATCCACACCGACGGCGTGTTCGAGTGCCGGAACCTGCGTCAGCTCGAGCGGTTCGTCGAGAACCTCGCCTGAGTGACCCGCGTCGTCCTCGTCCGCCACGGCGAGTCGCAGGTGTCCGTCGACGGCCTGGTCGGCGGCCTGCTCACGTGCAGCGGCCTCTCTGACCTCGGGCGCCGCCAAGCCGCCGCGCTCCGCGACCGGCTCACGGCGACCGGCGAGCTCGGGCAAGTCGACGCGCTGCTCGCGAGCACGCTGCCCCGGGCGCGCGAGACCGCTGAGATCATCGCCCCGGCGATCGGCGGGCTCGCCGTCGTCGAAGACCAGGACTTCTGCGAACGTCACCCCGGCGAGGCGGACGGCCTCACCTACACGGTCGCGCTCGAGAAGTACGGCGTGCCCGAGCTCTCCGACGATCCTCACCTCGCCCTCTCTCCGGGCGGGGAGACGTGGATGCAGTTCCACTCGCGGATCGGCGGCGCGATGCGGCGCACCGTGGGGGCGCACCGTGATCGCACCGTTGTGATCGCGTGCCATGCCGGCGTTGTCGACGCGGCGTTGCGCTCGTTGCTCGACCTTCCCGTCGTCGGTGGCTTCGAGCTCTACACGCACAACACCGCGATCACCGAGCTCGTGCTCGTGCCCGAGGACGAGCGTCGGCCGGCGCCGCGCTGGCGCCTCCTCCGCTACAACGACGCGGCCCACCTCGCCAGCATCAGCTGAGCTGGCTCAGCTCAGCCCTTCGATCATCTGGTCGTAGAGGTGGAACAGTGCGGGACGATCGTGCTGCTCGCGCACGAGCAGCGCGAGCTTGCGGCTTCGAACGACGAGCTCGCGGGCGTTGCGACCGGGCCAGGGGCGCGGCAGCAGCTCAGGCGGCAGCAGCGGATCGTCGCGTGTGCACTCTGAGAGCGCGACCGCCATCGCGAAGGCAAACGGCAGGAAGTGGTCGTCGCTGAACCGCTCCTTGCGGCGTCGCATCTCCTCGAGCTGCTCGGGGACGTGGCGGTGCTGAGCGATGAACGCCTCGTAGGCGCGGGCCACCTCGTCGATCGGCCAGAACGTCCTGCGCGAGCAGTCGAGGGTCGCGGACACCCCCGATCTCGAGGTCGTCGGTCGTCGCGAGCGAGAGGTGATCGCCGACATCGAGCCGCTTGGCCTCCTGACGAACCGCGTCCTCCCACGGATGCGGTGACACGTACACGCCGCCCTGCAGCGCCGCACCGCCGAGGGCGACGAGCCGATCGCGCAGCTGATCGCGCGCCGCGCGGCGATCCTCGGGCACAGCGAACGCGGCGAGGTGCCACATGCGGTCCCATCCCCGGCCGGCGGCGTCTTGCTGGTACGCGGTGCGGGTGCGGTCCCAGCTCGTCTCGAGATGGGCGATCCCCGCCTCAGTTGCCTCGTATCGCGCGTTGCGCCCCTTGCCGTGCTGGACGTACAAGCCCTCCTTCACCAGCCGCCGCAGACACGAGCGCACCTGCTCGGAGGTCTGCCCGCACGCTTCGGCGACCGCGTACAGCTCGGACGCGACGATCTCGCCGTCCTCATGGCGCATCCCCGACACGAGCACCCTGGTCGGGATCGGAACGGTCGTCCGCGGCACGACCGAATCGTAGTGCTCAGGGCCGGCGCGCCTGCCAGCCGTACCAAAGCAGCGCGAAGAGGACGATCACGAAGAAGGCGAGGACCAGGATCGTGCTGTTGTTGCTCACGGATGAGGCGAGCACGACGTCGAGCTGTGTCGTCAGGACCGGGCCGCACCGGGCAAGCACCTCGAGGCGCCCGGGATCGACGTCAGGGACGTCGATCGGCGTGGAGAACCTGCCGTTGTCGTCGGCGGTGGTCGCTCCGACCTCCTCCCCGGCGATCTCGAGCGTGACGGTCGCGCCCGGGTCGCATCCCGTCCCGATCGCGGTGACGTCGCCGCCCGGCGGCACCGAGGGCTTGTCGAGCGCGAGATCGCGGACCTCGGCGATCGTGGTCGGTGCGCTCGTCGTCGACGACGGTGCTGTGGTGGTCGTGGACGACGTGGTGGTCGTCGACGACGTCGTGGTTGCAGTCGTGGTCGTCGCTTTGGCGGTCGTGGTCGTGGGTTTGGCGGTCGTGGTCGTCGCTTTGGCAGTCGTCGTGGTCGGCAGCGTCGTCGTGGTCGTCGCGGTCGTGGTCGTCGCGATCGTCGTCGGGTGTCGTGGTCGTGGTCGTCGTCGTCGAGGTCGTCGTCGTGGAAGCGATCACGAGGAACGCCGCGGCTCCCACGATGTTCGTCGCGTTGTTCACGTTGACGCAGTACGAGATGACGCTGTGCGCTCCTGGAGCCGCGTCAGGCGGCATCTGCAACGGCGCGCTGCGCGTTGGGCTCGTGAAGTTCGTGTCGTGGGCGGACTCGATCGAGCCGTCGAGTACGGCGTACCACTCTGGGCAGACTGCCCTCGCGGTCGCCGGGAAGATGTCCTGCGACGCAGTGAACGCGCTGCCGGCCGGCCCTTGCGACGGGTTCAGCGTGAGTGGGCCCGGTGGTGGGGGCGCGGTCGCGGCGCCGGCGATCGCGGTCGTGGCGCACAGCACGACGACAACCGCGGCGATCGACGCGAACGCGCGTCGCATGCCCATGCGGAGCAGTCTTGCTCGCGCGCGTGGCAGGCTCCGGGCATGCCCCCGAACGAGGTCGTTCTCGTACGCCACGGCGAGACGGAGTGGGCGCGACTGGGGCGTCACACCGGACGGACTGACATCCCGCTGACTGCCGACGGCCAGGCCCAGGCCGCGCTGGCCGGCCGCCGCCTTTCCGGCCGAAAGTTCGCGCTGGTTCTGACCAGCCCACTCTCGCGAGCCGCCGACACCTGTCGGCTCGCGGGGTTCGGCGATCGGTGCCAGCTCACCGACGATCTGCTCGAGTGGGACTACGGGGAGTACGAAGGTCGCCGCACAGTGGACATCCGCGTCGAGCGCCCCGGATGGACGCTCTGGGACGACGGCGTGCCGGGCGGGGAGGCAGCGGAAGAGGTCGGAGCGCGCACCGATCGGGTCATCGAGCGCGCCCTGGCCGTGGACGGAGACGTGCTGTTGTTCGCCCATGGGCATCTCCTGAGAGTTCTCGGCGCTCGCTGGCTCGGTCTTGAGGCGACGTCCGGGCGGCTGTTCGCGCTTTCACCGGCCACCCTCTCGGTGCTGGGCTTCGAGCGTGAGACGCGTGTGTTCCAGCGCTGGAACGACATCTGCGACCCCGTTTCGAGCGTTCTTCCCCCTACGAAGAGAGACGCGTGATGGATGTCGAGACCTACTCCGCCACGGAGCTACCGATTGCGTCCGCTGGATGGATCGCGGCGCGCGCCGAGGCCGCGATCGAACAACGGGGCCGGTTCACGCTCGCCGTCAGTGGCGGGTCGACTCCCGCGGCGATGTTCGCAGCCCTTTCCGAGCTCGAGCTGCCGTGGCCGCAGGTTCACGTGTTCCAAGTCGACGAGCGGGTCGCTCCCGACGGTGACCCCGATCGCAACCTCAACGACCTCCGGGCGAACCTGCTGGACCGTGTGTCCGTCGTGCCGCACCTGATGGACGTCACTGCGTCCGATCTCGTCGACGCGAGCCGGCGCTTCGCCAGGGAGCTGTCGGAGGTCACCGGGGACGGCGTGCTCGACGTGGTTCACCTCGGCCTCGGCGACGACGGGCACACCGCGTCGTGGCCACCCGGCGACCCCGTCATCGATGTGCGAGATGTCGATGTCGCGCTCACTCAGCCCTACCGGGGGCGCGTGCGCATGACGCTCACTGTCCCGGCGGTGAACCGGGCCCGTGACGTCATGTTCCTCGCGGCAGGAGCCGGGAAGAGTGAGATGGTGAAGCGCCTCGTTGCCCGCGATCCGGGAATTCCCTCGAGCCACGTTCGCGCCGATGCCACGTTGCTGGTCGATCACGAGGCCGCGAGCGCGCTATGACCACGATGACGGGATTCGGGCGATGACTGGCTTCGGCCTCGAAACGGAGGTGGTGGATCCAGCGGCGCGCGACCGCGCGGTCGAGCGATTCCGCGCCGCGGGGATCGCGTTGCCGACGTTTGCCCAGCTCGCCGACCCGACTGCGGCTCCCGCAACGGTGATCCGGCGCCTCGAACGGGTCGGACCCGACGATCCCGATCCCGCGAACCTCTTCCGGGTCCACTGGTTCAACGCGGAGGACCGCGCCGGCCGCACCGACGTCCCCGGGCATCTCGTCGCGCCGCCAGCGCTCACCGGGGTCGACGCCACGATCGTCCTCGCGTTCGGCGACCGGTTCCCGATGATCGGCGCCCACAAGGTGCAGGCGGCATACGCATGTCTCGCGCCGCGCGTTGTGACCGGCCAGTTCGACCCGACGACGCACCGGGCGATCTGGCCCTCGACCGGCAACTACGCCCGTGGCGGTGTCGCGATCTCTCGGATCATGGGGTGCCGAGGGGTCGCGGTGCTCCCCGAGAACATGTCGCGGGAGCGGTTCGAATGGCTCGACGCGTGGGTCGACCGATCCTGCGGACGTCCTCCGCACGCCCGGCTCAGAGAGCAACGTCAAGGAGATCTACGACGCGTGTGCCGAGCTCGCGCGTGATCCCTCGAACGTCGTGCTCAACCAGTTCTGCGAGTTCGGAAACCATCTCGCGCATCGGGTCGCGACCGGGGCAAGCGATGGAGCGCGTCGTCGCAGCCCATCCTGAGCTGACGCCGCGCGCGTTCGTGTCGGCCTCGGGCTCAGCGGGCACCCTTGCTGCGGGCGACACGCTGAAGGAGCAGTTCGGCACCCTCACCGTGGCCGTCGAGGCGCTCGAGTGCCCGACGTTGCTGCGCAACGGCTTCGGTGAGCACAACATCCAGGGGATCGGCGACAAGCACATCCCGTACATCCACAACGTGATGTCGACCGACATCGTGACGGCGGTGTCCGACCGGTCGACCGACGCACTCGACGTGCTTTTCAACACCTCTGTGGGTCGCGAAGAGCTCGCTCGGCGCGACGTGCCCGCCGCTGCGATCGCGTCGCTGTCACATCTCGGGCTGTCCTCGATCTGCAACCTGGTTGCCTCGATCAAGGTCGCGAAGCGCCTCCGCCTCGGATCCGGCGACCTCGTCGTGACCGTCGCCACCGATGGCGCCGCGCTGTACGGCTCCGAGCACGCGAAGACGACCGCGCGCCTCTGGCCGGATGGGTTCGACGAACGCGCCGCTGCTGCTGTGTTCGCGGAGCACCTGAGCGCGATCAGTGACGATCACCTCCTCGAGTGTTCGACTGACGACCGCGATCGCATCTTCAACCTCGGCTACTTCACGTGGGTCGAGCAGCAGGGCGTCGCGCTCGCCGATTTCGAAGCGCGACGATCCCGGTCGTTCTGGAACGGCCTGCTCGACCTCGTCCCGGAGTGGGATCGGGCGATCGACGAGTTCAACGAGCGGACGGGCGTGCTGGCCTCGTGGTGATCTCTTGCGCCGGCTGCGGCTGGCCCGCGCCTCCAGGTTCGGAGACGCCATTCCGGTGCCCCCGCGGGTCGGCCCGGGGACGACGTCGATCACGTCCTCGTGCGCCGACTCGACGCGAGCGCGTCATGGCCGAGCAACGACGAGGTGAACCCGTTCTTGCGTTACCGCACCTTGATGGCCGCGTATGGCCGTGCGGAGAGCGACGCGCAGTACGTCGACGTTGTTTCCCGTCTCGACGAGGCGATCGTTCGCGTCGACGGCACCGGGTTCACGGTGACGCCGTTCGGGTTCAGCGAAGCGCTCCGGGCGTGGATCAAGGACGAGACCGGGAACGTGGGGCGGTCGCACAAGGGCCGTCACGTCATGGGAATCGCCATCTGGCTCGATGTGGTCGGCATCGAGCGGTCTCGTCCTCTCGCCATCGCGAGCTGCGGGAACGCCGCGATCGCCGCCGCGGTCGTCGCGCGTGCCGCGGGCCGGCCGCTCTCGGTCTTCGTCCCGACCTGGGCCGACGAGCGCGTCCTCCGTCGGCTGCGGGAGCTCGGAGCGGCGACCGAGGCGTGTCCCCGCCGCCCCGAGGATCCGCCGGGCGATCCGAGCGTGTTCCGGTTCCGCGAAGCGGTCGCGAGCGGCGCGATCCCGTTCTCGTGCCAGGGCTCGGACAACGGGCTCACGATCGACGGCGGCCGCACGCTCGGCTACGAGCTCGCCGACGCCGACGCTCGGCTCGACGACGTCGTCGTGCAAGTCGGCGGTGGCGCGCTTGCGTCCTCGGTTGGCCAGGGCCTCGCGGAGGCGGTCGCGCTTCGCGCGGCTCGACGCGATGCCGACCATCCACATCATCCAAGCCGCGGTGCACGCGCCGATGGTGCGCGCTTGGCAACGTCGGTGCCCCGAGTTTCGACGACATCGGCACGACCTGATGTGGCCGTGGGAGCCCCCGGGCGAGAGCGTTGCGACGGGCATCCTCGACGACGAGGCCTACGACTGGGCGGCGGTGCTCGACGTGCTCGAGCGCACGAGCGGCCGCGCCGTGGGAGTCACGGAGGAGGAGCTGCGCTCCGCCCACGAGCAGGCCCTGATGGCGACCGGTTCGGCCGTGAGCCCGACGGGGTCGGCGGGACTCGCCGGCCTCCAGGCCCTTCGCCGCGACGGCGCCATCCCGGCCGAAGGAGCTGCGGCCGTACTGTTCACCGGATGACGACTCCGACGACCTTCTTCGAGGGCTTGTCGTTCGGTGAGGGTCCGCGCTGGCACGACGGCCGCCTGTGGGTGTCGGATTTCTACACACAGCGGGTGCTTGCGATCGACGAGCGCGGCGACGCAGAGACGATCGTGGAGGTGCCGAACAGGCCGTCGGGACTCGGTTGGCTTCCGGACGGACGGCTGCTCGTCGTGTCGATGACGGACCGCAAGCTGATGAGGCTCGATCCGGACGGTCTCGTCGAGCACGCCGACCTCGGGGGCATCGCGACCGGCGACTGCAACGACATGGTCGTCGACGGCCAGGGCCGTGCCTACGTCGGCAACTTCGGATACGACTTCGCGAACCGAGCGACTCCGCAGACGGCGACGCTCGCGTTGGTCGCCGCAGACGGAGTCGTGTCGGCTGCGGCTGGCGACCTGCAGTTTCCGAACGGCACCGTCATCACTCCCGAGGGAGCGACGCTCGTCCTCGGCGAGACGTTCGGTCGAAGGCTCACCGCGTTCGATGTCGCCGCCGACGGCACACTCTCCAACCGCCGGGTGTGGGCCGACCTCGGTGAGGTCACGCCTGATGGGATCTGCCTCGACGAGGCAGGCGGCATCTGGGTTGCCGACCCCACGAACGCACAGTGCGTGCGAGTCGTCGAGGGCGGAGCAGTCACCGATCGCATCGCGACCGTCCGCGGCTGCTTCGCCTGCATGCTCGGCGGAGCCGATCGGCGCACGTTGCATCTCATCACCGGTGAGCTCACCGGCGACTTCGCCCGCCTGGCGAAGGAGAGACCTGGTCGCGTCGAAACGGTACGCGTGGACGTCCCGGGCGCGGGCTGGCCGTGAGCACCTACGCTGCCGCGATGGACTCCACCGACGTGAAGCTCGGCATCGACATCGGCGGCACCGGCATCAAGGGGGCTCCGGTCGATCTCGAGAAGGGCGATCTCGCGGCGGACCGATTCCGGCTGCTGACGCCGAAGCCCGCCACTCCGGAGGCGGTCGCGGGGATCGTCGCCGAAATCGTGAAGCACTTCGAGTACCAGGGCATGATCGGCTGCACGTTTCCTGCGGTCGTGAAGCACGGTGTGATCCAGACCGCGGCGAACGTCGACAAGTCGTGGATCGGCACCAACGCCCGTTCGCTCTTCGAGGACGCGACCGGTTGCACGTTCACGGTCACCAACGACGCCGACTGCGCGGGTGTCGCCGAGATGCACTACGGAGCGGGAGTCGGTCGAAAGGGTGTCGTGATCATCGTGACGCTCGGCACCGGCATCGGCACCGCAGTGTTCTTCGACGGGGTGCTCATCCCGAACAGCGAGCTCGGGCACATCGAGGTTCGGGGCAAGGACGCGGAGAAGCGCGCCGCGGACAGCGTGCGTGAACGCAAGAAGCTCGACTGGAAGCAGTTCGCGAAGCGGGTCGACGAGTACCTCGACCACCTCGAAGCGGCGCTCTGGCCCGACCTCGTCATCATCGGTGGCGGCGTGAGCAAGAAGGGCGAGAAGTTCATCCCGCTGCTCACACCGCGTTGTGAGGTCGTCGCTGCGAAGCTTCAGAACGAGGCGGGCATCGTCGGCGCGGCGCTCACCGCCTGAGCACGCGCCGCACGCGCAGCAGCTCGGCTACCGACCACGCCTGGAACGGACACCCAGTCGCGCCGTACGGCGCGTCCCCATCCGCGGTCTCCGACACTGAGCCGAGGCCCCACTCGCCGAGGTGGGCGACGAGACCATCGATCGGCGGTGTCGCATCGCCAGTCGCCGTCGCAGCGTCGACGAACGGCCCGATGAGCCACGGCCACACCGTGCCTTGGTGATAGGCGCGGTCGCGTTCGGCCGGTCCGCCGCGATGCGTGCCGATGTATGCGGGATCGCGGGGCGACAGCGACCGGACCCCGAGCGAGGTCAACAGCTCAGCGCGGCACCGGCGAACGACCGCCTCCGCGATCCTGTTCGTCGACGTCGACGTGGAGTTGAAAGGCCCGTAGGGAAGCGAGATCGCGAGCAGCTGGTTCGGCCGGATCGCTCCATCATCCGGACCCGTCGTCCCGACGACATCGAGGAGATGGTCGCCCCGGGCGAAGCGCATCACGAACGAGTCGCGCGCGAACTCGTAGAGCGACTGCCACCGACCTGCGTGCCGACCGAGCCGCCGGTTCAGGTCCGACACCGTGCCGAGCGCGTTGATCCACAGCGCGTTGATCTCGACGGCCTTCCCGCTCCGTTGTGTCACCGGCTGGCCGTCGACTCGCGCATCCATCCACGTGAGCGCCCATCCAGGTGCTCCCTGTTGCAGCAGGCCGTCACTCGGGTCGACCTTGATCCCGAAGCGGGTGCCGTGAGAGTGCGCCTCGATCACGCCGTCGAGCGCGCCGTTGAGCTTCGACAAGATCTCGACATCGCCGGTCACTGCGACATGGCGCCCAACGGCGTGGATGAACCAGAGTGTGCCGTCGGCGGTGTTGTACTCGAGGCCGCCCGCGTCGGCGGTGTTCGCGAGCATGCCCTCGGAGAGCGTCGCCGCGGACCGCAACAACAGGTCACGGCCCTCTTCATGCCTTCCCGTCGAGAGAAAGAGGCCTTCGTACGACGTCATCGTGTCGCGCGACCACTCCCCGAACCACGGGTAGCCCGCGACCACCGAAGGGCCCGTCGCAGTCGATATGACGAACTGATCCGCGGCGCGCACCAAGATCGCGTCGACATCGTCGCTGGCGCGTGCGGTGGCCTCGAGACGGGCAGCCCGCGCTCGGCGCTCATGAGGATCTCCTCCGCGGGCGGTGGCGGGTCGTCGAGGTCACCCGCCCAGGCGACGACATCGGCCGACTGGCCGCTCGTGAGTATCGTCACGAAGCTCCCTGCGGCCCAGAGATCCTCGGTGTCGCTCAAACCGCGCTCCGCCTCGGCACGCGCTCGGACGCCGCGGTACCACGAGCCGCCCGGAGCCCACTCGGCGCCGCGCACGCGGTAGGCGTGCTCGAACACGAAGCCGTCCGCCGTTGCCTCCACGGTCGGGTCCGCAGCCGCGTGACGATCGCTGTGGCCATCGCGCCACGTGCAGAGTGGAGTGATCTCGACGCGGATCGAGCTCGGAGCGCGCACGAGCCGATGGCGGACCGCCACGGCAGGCCGTCCGTGCACCATGGCGATCTCACGTTCGAAGACGATGTCGCCGATGACCCACCGCCAGCGGGGGACGCCCGCATCGAGCGTGAACGACTCGAGGTCGCGATGGCCAGCCGGGTCGACGGAACCGCCGGCCCACTCGTCGGTCGCGAGGCGGATGCGCGCGTCGCCGACGACGAGCACGGGGTCGAGCGCCGCGAGGCCCAGCATCCGCCGGCTGACCCCGGCGTCTCCGCCACCGCTCGTGGCCGCGCCCGCGACCATGAGCAGCCCGTGGTAGCGACGCGTGCGGAGGCCGGCGACGGTGCCCATCGCGTAACCGCCGAGTCCGTCCGTCACGAGCCACTCGCGAGCCGCCGCCTCGGAGAGCGTGCCACATACCTGGCGGCCGAACTCGATGACCATGAGGCGTCCTCCTCATGCCATCATCGCCCGCGGGGCGCTCGAGCGAAAGGGGACGACGCATGCCGTCGAACGACTCGACGGGCGGCGCCGAGCGCATGCGCCTGCACGAGGCTGAGCAGGGTCTCGTGGCATGGAAGCGCTGGGGGCCGTACCTCGCCGAGCGCGCGTGGGGCACTGTGCGCGAGGACTACAGCCCCTACGGCACTGCCTGGGAGTTCTTCCCCCACGACCACGCCCGGTCGCGCGCGTACCGCTGGAACGAGGACGGCCTCGCGGGCTGGTGCGACGACCGCCAGACCCTCTGCCTGGCGCTCGCGCTGTGGAACGGGCGCGACCCGATCCTGAAGGAGCGCATCTTCGGGCTCACCGGCAACGAGGGAAATCACTCGGAGGACGCGAAGGAGTATTGGTGGTTCGTCGACTCGACGCCGACCCACTCGTACATGCGCTGGCGCTACCACTATCCCCAGACCGAGTTCCCCTACGCGGACCTCGTCGCCGAGAACAGACGCCGGACCAAGCGCGATCCGGAGTACGAGCTGCTCGACACCGGCGTGTTCGACGACGATCGCTACTGGTGGATCGAAGCAGAGTTCGCGAAGGCGACGCCGGACGCGGTGTACGTGAAGGTGACCGTTGGCAACGCCGGGCCCGAGACCGCGACGATCGACGTGCTCCCCACGCTGTGGTTCCGCAACACATGGGCGTGGGGACTCGATCCCCGCAAGCCGACGATCGGCGTGGAGGCGGGCTATGTCGTCGCCGAGCACCATGAGCTCGGCCGCTACATCTTCGAGCTCGAAGGCGACCCCGAGCTTCTCTTCTGCGAGAACGAGACCAACGCAGCGCGCTTGTTCGGGTTGCCATCGCCTGCGTTCCCGAAGGACGGCATCAACGACCACCTGATCCACGGAGCGGCCACCGTCAACCCCGGCTGCACCGGCACGAAGATGGCCGCGCGGTACCACTTCACGATCGAGCCGGGAGCGACCCGAGAGCTGCGCTTCGAGCTGAGGCCGGCACCCGACCGCGAAGAGGCGACGTTCGACGAGATCATGGCCCGACGCCGCGCCGAGGCCGACGCGTTCTACGCCCACCTCACTCCCGGCGGCGCCTCCGATGACGAGGCACGAGTGCTACGGCAGGCGTTCGCCGGCATGCTCTGGTCGAAGCAGTTCTTCCACTTCGACGTGGCGCGCTGGCTCGATGGCGATCCGTCGATGCCCCCGCCGCCCCCTGAGCGTCACCAGGGTCGCAACAAAGACTGGCGACACCTCGACAGCATGGACGTGCTCTCGGTGCCCGACACGTGGGAGTACCCGTGGTTCGCGTCGTGGGACCTCGCATTCCACTGCGTCGCCCTCGCGCCCGTCGATCCGGATTTCGCGAAGCGTCAGCTGCTCTTGCTCCTGCGCGAGTGGTACCAGCATCCGAACGGCCAGCTCCCCGCGTACGAATGGGCGTTCGGCGACGCGAACCCACCGGTCCATGCGTGGGCGGCGTTCCAGGTGTTCCGCATCGACGGCCACCGCGACTTCGGCTTCTTGAAGCGGGTGTTCCACAAGCTGCTCCTCAACTTCACGTGGTGGGTCAACCGCAAGGACGAAGAGGACAACAACGTCTTCGAGGGAGGGTTCCTCGGTCTCGACAACGTCGGTCCCATCGACCGTGGCGCGCCGCTGCCTGCGGGACAGTTCCTCGAGCAGAGCGATGGCACGGCCTGGATGGCGCGCTACTGCCTCGACCTTCTGGAGATCGCCGTGACGCTCGCAATGCACGACCACGCGTACGAAGACGTGGCGACGAAGTTCTACGAGCACTTCACCTACATCGCGACCGCGATGAACGATCAAGGGCTCTGGGACGAAGAGGACGGCTTCTACTACGACGTCCTCCGGGACGCGGGTGGCACCTCGCTCCCGCTCCGCTGCCGATCGATGGTCGGGCTGATCCCCATCACCGCGGCGATGGTGCTCGAAGATGACGTGCGTCTGCGACTGCCCGACTTCGACTTTCGGATGTCCTGGTTCGAGCGCAACCGACCCGAGTTCGCGGACGTCATCGCGCACACCCACGTCGCCGGCCGTGAGTCGCGGCGGCTCATGTCGATCGTCGGCCCCGAGCGCCTGAAGCGCATCCTCACTGCGCTCCTCGACGAGGGCGAGTTCCTCTCGCCCCACGGCGTCCGCAGCCTGAGCCGCCGTCACCTCGATCAACCGCTCGAGGTGACCGTTGGAGGGGTGACGTCGAGACTCGATTACGAACCGGCAGAGTCCGACGTCGGGGTCGTTCGGCGGAAACTCGAACTGGCGCGGGCCGGTCTGGTTCCCGGTCAACTACGTGCTCGTCGACTGTCTGCGTCGGTATCAGCGCTACCTCAGCGACGACTTCACTGTCGAGCTGCCGACCGGGTCGGGCAACTTCATGACCCTCGGCGCAGTCGCCGATGACCTGAGTGACCGGCTCATCTCCCTCTTCCTGCTCGATTCGAGCGGCCACCGGCCGTGTTACGGGGACTCTGAACGGTTTCAGCGCGATCCCGCGTGGCGAGACCATGTGCTGTTCCACGAGTACTTCCACGGCGACACCGGGGCGGGCCTCGGTGCATCCCACCAGACGGGATGGACGGGCCTCGTCGCCAACTTGATCCTCCACCGAGCAGGTCAGCGGGTAATTTCGTGAAGTGCCGTATCCTCGCAAGTGGCTGACGAGCTCGATCGCCGGTGGCGTCGCGCTTGGTCTCATCGTCGGTTTCTCGGTGAAGGCCGCGACTGGGGACGATGACGACGGCAAGGTGAACGTCGACACCGGCACCACGGTGGTGGCCGCCGAGACGTCAGCGGTGGGCGGCGAGAGCTCCGCGTCGAGCGCCGCGAGTGGAGGCGAGACGACGGTGACGACCGTTGTGGTCGCCACGACGCCCGTGCCTCCGCCGCCTGCGCCCGAGACGAGTGCGGTCGACACGACGCGTCGCCGCCGTCCCCGGGCGACCACGACCGTGCCTCCTCCGCCTCCTCCGCCCCCTCCGCCCTCGACGACGCCGTTTGTCACGCCGCCGCCGATCGGCATCGGGGTCGGCTCCTGACCCGCGTCCGCTACGGCGCAGCAGCTCCGCGACGCGGTAGGCCAAGTCGAGCGACTGCCGGGCGTTGAGCCGCGGGTCGCACATCGTCTCGTAGCGGTCGTCCAACTGATGGTCGAGGATCTCCTCGGCCCCTCCCAGGCACTCGGTGACGTCGTCACCGGTCAGCTCGACATGAACGCCGCCCGGCCATGTGCCTTCCGCGGCGTGCGCTCGGAAGAACGCGCCGATCTCCGCGAGGACATCGTCGAAGTGGCGGGTCTTGCGGCCGGTCGAGCTCGTGAAGGTGTTGCCGTGCATCGGGTCGCACGTCCACACCACCGGGTGCTCCGCGTCTGTGACCGCCCGGAGAAGGGGCCGCAACCGCTCCTCTGCCTGCGCGGCGCCCATCCTCGCGATCAGCGTCAGCCGCCCCGGAACCCGATCCGGGTTCAGGAGCTCGCACAGCTCGAGCACCTCGGCCGGCGACACGGTCGGGCCGAGCTTGCAGCCGATCGGGTTGCCGACGCCGCGCAGGAACTCGACATGCGCGCCGTCGAGCCGCCGTGTGCGCTCACCGATCCAGAGCATGTGCGCAGAGCAGTCGTACCAGCGACCCGTGAGCGAGTCAGTGCGCGTGAGCGCTTCCTCGTAGCCGAGGATCAGCGCTTCGTGGCTCGTGTAGAAGTCCACCTCGTGCAGCTGCGGGGTGCGAGCGAGATCGATGCCGCACGCGGCCATGAAGCGGAGCGCTCGCTCGATCTCCGACGCGATGACGTTGTACCGCTGGCCCTCGCGACTCGATGCGACGAACTCCTGGTTCCACGCCGCGACGCGTGAGAGGTCGGCGAACCCGCCCTTGGTGAACGCGCGGAGCAGGTTCAGCGTCGACGCCGACTGGTGGTAGGCCTGCACGAGACGTTCCGCATCCGGCGTGCGCGCGGCCTCGCTCGGAGCGATGTCGTTGACCATGTGCCCGCGGAAGGACGGGAGGTCCACCTCGCCCACCCGCTCGACCGGCGCCGACCGCGGCTTCGCGAACTGCCCGGCGATCCGCCCCACTTTCACCACCGGCACGCCGGACGAGTACGTGAGCACGACCGCCATCTGGAGGATGACCCGTAGCTTCTCCCGGATGCTCACTGCTGAGAAGTCGTCGAACGACTCGGCGCAGTCGCCGGCTTGCAGCAGGAACGCCCGGCCGGCGGCCACGTCGGCCAGGGCTTCTGTCGAGCACGCGGGCCTCACCGGCGAACACGAGCGGAGGAAACGCATGGATCTGCTTGAGCGCGCGGTCGAGCGCGCCGTCGTCGGGCCAATCGGGCTGTTGATCAGCTGGGAAGGCGCGCCACGACGACGGCGACCAGCTCGGCGTGCTTGCCCTCCCAGCGTTCACCAGCAAAGGGTGGCCGTTGCGGGCGGCGGTGCGCAACGCAGATTCGCGAGATGGCCCGCCGGCCGAGCGCTGAGGGGGTCTGCGCTCGGCCGGCGGGCCATGACGCCGGCCTGATGGGGGGATCAGGCGGCGAGGATGCGGGCGGCGTCGTCCCGGAGACCCGTGACGGCCCGCTTCACGAGCCGGCGAGCGGCCTCGGCAGTGACGCCGAGCTCCTCGCCGACCTCTCGATAGCTGCACTTCTTGCCGTCGACGAGACCGAACCGGCGCTCGACCGCGTAGCGAGCGCGGGTGTCGAGCGTGCCGAGGAGCTCGTCGAGCATGGCGCCTTCGGCCTCGGCGATGACTGCTTGCTCAGGGCCGATGATCTCGCTGGGGACGAGGTCGCCGAGGGTGCTGTCGCCATCGTCTCCGATCGAGCGATCGAGCGAGACAGGAGTGGACAGGCGGTGGAGTCGTGCGTTCTCATCGTCGAGCTCGTCGCCGTCGCCGGAGACTTGCCGGAGCGCGGCCCGCAGGCTGGCGGAGCGGTCACCCGGCAGCCGGACGAGGCTCGCCTTCTGGTCGAGGGCACGACCGATCGCCTGGCGGATCCAGAACGTCGCGTAGGTGGAGAACTTGAAGCCCCGGCGCCAGTCGAACTTGTCGACTGCGTGCTCGAGGCCGAGGTTGCCCTCCTGCACGAGGTCGAGCAGATCCATGCCGGGGGGCAGGGGGTAGCGCCGCGCGATGCTCACGACGAGGCGGAGGTTGGCTCGGATGAACCGATCCTTTGCCGCGTGCGCGACCCGCACGAGCTCGTCGAGCTCGGGGTCGTTGTCGCCGGCGTCGATGCGGTCGCACGCGGCACGGCCAGCTTCGATGGCGCGGGAAAGCTCCCGCTCCTCTTCTGCGTTGAGGAGGGGGACCTGACCGATCTCGTTGAGATACAGACCAACTGCGTCACTCATGGCGGATCCTGCAACCCGAATTACCCTGTTGTCATTCCCTTGTCACTACGGACGAGACGTGTCACATGACACACCCATCGGCATGTCCTACCCACGGGATTTACCCGAGATGCAGGGCCGATAGCCTGCGGCTTCGTGCGACTGGGCGTGTTCGGGGGGACATTCGACCCGCCACACGTGGGCCATCTGGTGACCGCCGTCAACGTGCGGCACGCCCTCGACCTCGACTCCGTCCTCCTCGTCGTCGCGAACGTCCCCTGGCAAAAGGTGGGGGAGCGCTCCCTCAGCCCCGCTGAGGACCGGCTCGCGATGGTCGAGGCCGCGGTCCGGGGAGTGCCCGGACTGCTGGTCAGCCGGCTCGAGATCGACCGCGGTGGCCCCTCCTACACCGCCGACACCCTCGCTGACCTGGGCCGTCTGCACCAGGGCGCTGACCTCTTCCTCATCGTCGGCAGTGACGCCGCTGCAGGCCTCACGACCTGGGAGCGGGCCGACGAGGTGCGCGACCGTTGCACCGTCGTGGTCGTCGATCGTCCCGGGGCCGAGGGCGAGGAGCCGCCCGCGGGGTGGCGCTGGCAGCGCGTCGAAGTGCCTCGGCTGGACGTGTCGAGCACCGACCTCCGTGCGAGGGTCGCAGACGGGCGCCCGCTCGACTTCCTCCTTCCGCCGGACGTGATCGCTTGCATCCGTGCCCGGGGGCTCTACGCGGCCGTGATGCAGACGTGATCGACGATCCCGAAGTCAGCACGACAACAATCACCGAGATCGCTGAACCCACCACGCGCGACACCATCCGCGACACCTCGCCCGGGCAGCCACCGGTCGCGCCGCCTCCGATCGTCGTCGCGACGCCGCCGCCGCCGAGAGGGCCGCAGCGCCGGATCCACCGCACGCGCACCCGGCCGTGGCGCACCGCAGCAGTGGCGCTCGTCATGCTCCTCATCGCGGCCGCGATCCCCGCCCTGGGTGGGTACGCGGTGAAGACGATCGTCGACAGCCGGGAGGGAAGGCTCGTCGAGCGCGAGGGCCGCGCCGCCGACATCGTCCTGCCACCGACCCCTGCCCAGCTGCTCATCAGCCTCGACGCGTCGGGGGCCCCGCAGTCGATCGCGATCGCGGCGCTCAGCCCTGGTGGAAGGGGTGGCTTCTTCATCCTGATCCCGACGCTGCTGCGGGTGAACGTCCCGGGTGTCGGGGAGGCTCCGCTCGGAAGCGCGTACGCCGCGGGCGGGTCGCCAGTCCTGCGTCAGACCGTCGAGAGCCTGCTCGATGTGCGCATCGAGCGCGTGGCGGTGCTCGACGCGACGACGTGGCCGAACCTCGTCAAGGGGACCGTCTCGGTGTCGTTCGACGACCCGGTCGGTCGTCCGGGGCCTGATGGTCGCCTCGAGGTGGTCTTCCCGAGCGGGCCCGCGTCGTTGACCGCGACCGACCTGCCGATCGCGTTTGGTGCCCACTCGACCGACGAGACCGAGGCGGCACGGCTCGTCCTCTACGAGCAGCTCTGGGACGCGGTGCTCACCTCCGTCGACGCGACAACCGCGCCACCGCCGGTCACCTCGACGACGGTGCCGAACGGTCAGACCCAGGTCGCGCCGCCGCCGGCATCCATCCTCGACCACTTGGCGTCGATCGCCGCGGGGCCGCACCAGGTCATCGTGCTGCCGGTCAAGGCCCTGCCGGGCGAGCCCGAGGCTTACGAACCCGACCTCGGGCCGATGCGCCTGCTCGTCGCCGAGAGCATGCCCGGGGCGGTGTCGCCGCCGACGAACAGTGCCCGCATCCGTCTCGTGAACACGACGGGCGACGCGAACGCCATGCTCACCGCCGCCGAGCTGGTGCTCGTGCTCCAAGCCAACCTCGTGATCGCGAGCGACGAGCCCGAGGTCGCCAAGACTCAGGTGCTCTACGCCTCGCCCGGGTTCAAGGGCGCGGCGGAATTCGTCGCCGACTCCCTTGGTGTCGGGACGGTGGCCCAGGACGCTACGGTCGTCGACGGCATCGACCTCACGGTGGTGCTCGGAAAGGACTTCGAAGCCGAAGTGGCCAAGCACGGAGCGGCGAGCACCTCGACCACCTCGACGACGACTCAGGAGACGACCACCACTGGTTGAGAAGGTGAGCCAGACCACGATCGAGGACTGGGCCAAGAAGGCCGCCCGAGCCGCCGTGGACAAGAAGGCTGACGACCCGGTGGTGCTCGACGTGGGCCACGTGCTCGCGATCACCGACTACTTCGTGATCGTGAGCGGCGCGAACTCGAGACAGGTGCGGACGATCGCCGAGGCGGTGGAGGAGACGCTGGCGCGTGACGGTGGGCCGAAGCCGCTGCGGGTCGAAGGCCTCGACGAGCTCACATGGGTGCTCATGGACTACGGCGACCTTGTCGTCCACGTGTTCCTCGACGAGACGCGCCGGTACTACGAGCTCGAGCGGCTGTGGAGCGACGTGCCTCGCATCGCGTGGGCCGAGCCCGTCGCGACGGGCTGACCCGCGCCCAGCCACGCTCTGTGTCGCGAAGTGCGCCATATCTGGCGCACTTCGGAACAGAGACGATCTGGCTACTCGCCGGAAGCGGCCTTCGCCTTTGCACGTTCGCGGGCGAGGCGGCTGCGCTCGAGGAGTGCCGCGGGCACTTTCTTCGCGGCCTCTGACATCTCGTCGTCGGCGGACACACCGCCCGATGCGCTCGGCGCGGCGGCCGCGGGCTCGTCGGCGGCGACGTCTTCAAACGACGGAGGCACCATGCCGGGCTGCCAGTAGGTGTAGAGGCCCTCGATCACCTCTCTCAGGCCGGTCGGCTCGAAGCCCTTCTTCACGTCGACGGTGATCATGTTCATGTAGACGTGCACGCCGTCGACCTTGCCGGTGTCCAGCAGCCGCCGCGCAGCTCGTCGGTGGGACGATGGCCGGTGATCTCGGCCAGCGAGCCGAAGTGCTCGTGGCCCATGCCGGTGAAGCTGCGGTTCGTCTCGAACCGCACGATGCCCGGCTTGCTCGACGGCTTCTCGGTGACGGCGACAGGCTGGCCCACGAGCGAGAGGGTAACGGACGTCGTGCGGTCGGCAGCTACTTCGTGGCGATGAGGATCATCCTGCGGGAGTCCATTCTGAGCGGTGAGCCGTCGCCGGCAAAGCCGTCGACGGACACGAAGCCCGCTTCGAGCAGCCAATCCCTCAGCTCGGTGTAGCTGAACAGCCGGGTGAAGAAGCTGGTGCGTCGCACGCGGCCGTCGCGGATGATCGTCCTTCGTGCGTTGGCGCGACTGGTGAGGGGATCGAACTCACGCTCGTCGATCATCACGTCCTCGGCCACCTGCACGACGGTCGAGGGCACCCAACAGGGCAGCAACCCATCCTTGTGGTTCAGCTCCACGAGGAACCGGCCACCCGGCCGGAGCGCCCGGAGGACTTCTGCGAGTACGCCGCGGTTTTGTGCGTCGTCGAAGTAGCCGAACGCGGTGAACCAGCTGATGACGACATCGAAGCGCGCGCTCCACGGCAGCGACCGCATGTCGCCGAGGACGTAATCGACCTCGAGGCCGCGTCGTGCAGCGTCTGTGCGAGCGATGTCGAGGAAGAGAGGCGTTGCGTCGAGGCCGGTCACTCGAGCGTGCCGCGCGGCGAGCAGGTTCGCGATGCGTCCGTGCCCACAACCGAGATCGAGCAGCTCGAGCCCGGGTTCGAGCGACATCAGCGACCACAACATCGCCGCCTCGATCTCGCTGGCTTCGTCGGTCAGCTGCGGAAGGTAGAAGCGCAGGTAGTCGTGATCGAACAGCTCAGCGGCGGACCATTCGTCGGGCATCGGCGGACAGTACGGCGCGCAGCAGGCCGGGTGACCACGGTTTTGAGAGTGGAGCTAACGGGATTCGAACCCGTGACCTCTTGCATGCCATGCAAGCGCTCTACCAACTGAGCTATAGCCCCGACGGTTCATCGAAGGTACCAGTCAGACGACCACGTTCACCATGCGTCCCGGAACCACCACGACGCGCTTGACCGTCATGTCGCCGACGGCCTTCACGACGTTCGGGTCGGCGATCGCAATGGCCTCGATCACCGCTGGATCGGCGTCCGCGGCGACGGCGATGTGGGCGCGCACCTTGCCCTTGACCTGAACCGGAATCTCGATGGTCTCCTCCACCAGCAGCAACTGATCCGCTTCGGGGAACGCCGCGTAGACGACCGTCTCGCCGTGGCCCAACCGGTGCCACAGCTCTTCGGCGACGTGCGGAGCGAGCGGTGCGACCATCAACACCAAGGCCTCCGCCACCTCGCGCGGGGTGGTCGCCGCGGCCTTCGCGGTGACGTGGTTGTTCAGCTCGGTCAGCTTCGCGATCGCGGTGTTGAAGCGCAGGTTCGCCATGTCGTTGCGGACCGAGTCGATTGTGCGGTGCAGCACGTGGCGGGTCTCCGCGTCGGCGGGCGCGTCGTCGACGCGCAACGCGCCGGTCTCCTCATCGATCACCAACCGCCACAGTCGCTGCAGGAAGCGATGCACGCCGACGATGGCGCGCGTCTCCCACGGCCGTTCCTGGTCGAGCGGGCCGGTGAACATCTCGTAGAGGCGCAACGTGTCAGCGCCGAACTCCCGGTAGTAGTCGTCGGGCGAGATCCCGTTCTTCAGGCTCTTGCCCATCTTGCCCATCTCGCGCTTCACCTCGACCCCGTCGAGGTAGTACTTGCCGTCGCGTTCCTCGACGGCCGCCGCGTCGACGTACATCCCGCGCGGGTCTTGGTACGCGGCCGCGAGGATGTATCCCTGGTTGTAGAGCCGTCGGTACGGCTCGAACGACGAGGTGTGGCCGTGGTCGAACAGCACCTTGTGCCAGAAGCGGGCGTACAGCAGGTGCAGCACCGCGTGCTCGACGCCACCGACGTAGAGATCGACGCCGCCTGGGTCACCGTCGCGCTGAGGTCCCATCCAGTAGCGCTCGACCGCGGGGTCGACGAACTCGTTCTCGTTGGTCGGGTCGAGGTAGCGCAGCTCGTACCAACACGAGCCGGCCCAGTTCGGCATCGTGTTCGTCTCGCGCCAGTAGGTGCGCGGGCCGTCGCCTAGGTCCAGCTCGACCTCGACCCAGTCGTGGGCACGGGCGAGCGGTGCCTCGGGCATCGACGTCTCGTCGTCGTCCGCGAACGTGCGCGGGCTGAAGTCGTCGATCTCGGGCAACAGCACCGGCAACATCGGCTCGGGCACGGCGATCGGCAGGCCCGTGTCGTCGTAGACGATCGGGAAGGGCTCGCCCCAGTAGCGCTGCCGGCTGAACAGCCAGTCGCGCAGCCGATACGTGACAGTGCCCTCGCCGTAGCCGTTCGCGTCCAGCCAGTCGATGATCTTGCGCTTCGCGTCGGTGACGCCGAGGCCGTCGAGCAAGCCGCTGTTGATCGCGGGGCCCTCGCCGACGTACGCCTTGCCGTCCCAGTCGGCGGGCGGCTGCACGGTCCGCACGATCGGCAGGTCGAAGACCTCAGCGAACTCCCAGTCGCGCTCGTCCTGGCCCGGCACCGCCATGATCGCCCCGGTGCCGTAGCCCATCAGCACGTAGTCGGCGATGAAGATCGGGATCAGCTGGTTGGTCGCCGGGTTCGTCGCGTACGTGCCGGTGAACACGCCGGTCTTCTGGCGCGACTCGACCTGCCGCTCGACCTCGGTGAGCGAGCCCGTCCGCCACAGGTAGTCCGCAACCGCGTCGAACGGTGTCGCCGCGCCGCCCGTCCAGGACGGCGGCGTGCCTTCCGGCCACGACTCTGGCAGGAGCATGTCGACGAGGGGGTGCTCGGGCGCCAGCACCATGTAGGTGGCGCCGAACATCGTGTCGGGCCGCGTCGTGAACACCGTGATGGGTTGCCCGGCGGCCGGCGCGGGGAAGTGGATGAGCGCCCCTTCACTGCGGCCGATCCAGTTGCGTTGCATCAGCTTGATCGGCTCGGGCCAGTCCAAGACGTCGAGGTCGTCGATGAGCCGGTCCGCGTACGCGGTGATCCGCATCTTCCATTGCTTCAGCGGGCGCTTGAAGACGGGGAAGTTGCCACGGTCGCTGCGACCCTCTGACGTGACCTCTTCGTTTGCCAGCACCGTGCCCAAGCCCGGGCACCAGTTCACCGGCGCCTCGTCGACGTACGCGAGGCGGAACGAGTCGACGACCTCACGGCGCTGGACCGAGTCGAGCTTCTCCCAGTCGCGGCCGTCGGGCACCGGACGCTCGCCCGACTCGAATTGGGCGATCAGAGCGTCGATCGGACGAGCCTTGCCTGCCTCGGCGTCGTACCAGGAGTTGAAGATCTTCAGGAAGATCCACTGCGTCCACCGGTAGTACGCGACGTCAGTCGTCGACACCGCGCGCCGGGGATCGTGACCCAACCCGAGGCGATGCAGCTGGCGGCGGTAGTTCGCGATGTTCGCTTCGGTAGTGATCCGCGGGTGCTGCCCGGTCTCGACCGCGAACTGCTCTGCCGGTAGGCCGAACGCGTCGAAGCCCATGGTGTGCAGCACGTTGTGACCGATCATCCGCAGGTAGCGCGCGTAGACGTCGGTGCCGATGAAGCCGAGGGGGTGCCCGACGTGCAGTCCGTCGCCACTCGGGTAGGGGAACATGTCCAGGACGAACATCTTCGGCTTGCCCGCCATGACCTCGAACCCGCTGGCCAGAGGCCCGATCGGGTTCGGCGCGTGATAGGTGCCCTCATCGTCCCACCGGGCCTGCCACCTTGTCTCGATCTCGTCCGCGAGGCGACCGTCGTAGCGGTGCGCAGGCACATCGGGACGAGCGGACATGGAGGCGAGGTTACCGGGCCACCCCTCCTGGCCCCGGACGAGATTGGCAGCTGAGTTTCGCAGCCGTGATTCGTAACCGGCCGCCTTTCGCGCAAGTCTTATGGCCGTGGCGCCCACTCCCTTGATCGCTCGAATCGAGCGCGCCGCGGAGCACAAGCACGGGGCGACCTTCATCAGCAAGGACGACCGCGTGCTGGTGCCGTGGGCACAGCTGCACGACGACGCTCGTGTCATCGCTGCCGGCATGCAGGCGCGAGACATCAGTCCTGGCGACCACGTCGCGATCCTCGGACCGACCAGCCGTCCACTCGTCACCGCGATCCAGGCGTGCTGGCTCGCCGGCGCGTGCGCCGTCGTTCTCCCGTTGCCGATGCGCATGGGGTCACTCGAGGAGTTCGTCACGCAGACGCGGTCGCGCATCCGCAACGCCGACGCCGCCCTCCTGCTGATCGACCCCGACCTCGCCCCGTTCTACGAGCCGGTCGAGGGCGATCCGCCGTCAGTGCTGCTGCCGGACCTCATGCCCGGCAAGGGCCGCCCGTCGCCGGACGCGTACCGAGCGCGTGCCCGATGACCTCGAGCGGTTGGCGATCCTGCAGTTCACGAGCGGGTCCACGTCCGAGCCGAAGGGGGTGATGCTGCCTCAGCGGGTCTTGTGCTCCAACCTCGACGCAATCGGCGAGGCGACGTCTCTCGACGTGGACGGCGATGTGCTCGTCTCGTGGCTGCCCCTGTACCACGACATGGGCCTCGTCGGCTGCATGACGACGCCCATGACGACCGGCGCGGGGCTCGTGCTCGCCTCACCGCAAGAGTTCCTCGCGCATCCGGGCGCCTGGATGGAGTGGATCTCGACGTACCGCGGCACCGCGACCGCAGGCCCGAACTTCTCGTGGGTGCTCGCCACCCGCGCGTTGAAGCGGATGAGCGGCCTCGACCTTTCGTCGATGCGGATCGCGCTCAACGGCGCCGAGCCGATCGACCCCGACGCGGTCGAAGCGTTCGTCGCCGCGGCGGCGCCGCACGGCTTCCGTCCGGGGGCCGAGTTCTCCGCGTTCGGCATGGCCGAGGTCGCGATCGCCGGCACGTTCCCACCGCCGATGAGGGGCATGGTCTGCGACATCGTCGACCGGCGTGTCCTCGAGACCCAGCACATCGCGAAGCCGGTTGATCCCGACGACGAGTACGCCCGCCGCCTGCCGTTGCTCGGCACTCCGGTTCCCGGGCTCGAGATCCGGATCTGCGACCAGAAGACCGGTGCGGTGCTCGGCGAGCGTGAGGTCGGCGAGCTCGAGATCTCGGGCACGTCGGTGACGCCTGGCTACTACAAGCGTCCCGACGCGACCGCAGAGCTGTTCCGTGACGGCTGGCTGCGCACCGGCGACCTTGCCTACCTCCTCGACGGCGAGCTCGTGATCTGTGGCCGCATCAAGGACGTCATCATCATCGGTGGCCGCAACCTGTTCCCTGAGGACATCGAACGGGCGATCGGGCCGATGGAAGGTGTCCGCGCCGGCAACGTGATCGCGTTCGGCGTCGAGGGCTACAAGGGCAAGGAGTCGGTCGTTGTGGTGGCCGAGACGCGTGCCGACGACGTCGAAGCGGTGCGCAAGGCCGTCCACCAGCGAGTCCTCGAGGTCGCCGGCGTGCCGCCGCGCGACGTGATGCTGGTGGTGGCGGGCACGATGCCGAAGACGTCGTCGGGCAAGCTGCAGCGCACCCTCTGCAAGCAGCGCTATCTCGACGAAGACTTACAGCTCGCCTGAGCGAGTTCGAGAGCATTCCCTCCTTGGCTCTGGCGCAAAGTGCGCCAGAAGTGGCGCACTTTGCGACAAAGATCGGTGGGGCCGTTCAGGCTGTCGCGTTGCGAGAGCGTTTCTGAGACGGCTCAGTCAGGTTCTGCGGCACGCCAAGGGACCGCTCACCGCTTCGGTGCGAGGGCGCAGCGCGGTCGCTCGCCGCACCGCGGGTGCGCCTCGGGGCCGCGTGAGGTGCAGCAGCACGGCGTAGGCGCCGAGCACGGCGAGCGTGATCCCGGTGACGACCACGATCATGAACGCGGCCCATCCGCGGCTCTCGCCTGTCGCGATGAGATCCGCCAAGGTCGTCACGGCGATGCCTGCGCCGACACCACGGGTGCGCGGCTCGACGAGCTCGGCGCGATGGAGCGCGCGGACTCGCACCTCGTGTATCGCCATGAGGACGAGCGACACGACGACCATGACGCCGCCGATGAGGAACGGGCCGACCGCGAGCGGCCACCATGCGCTGTCGTCACCCATCAGAGCGCCCGCGATGGCGGCGAGGAGCACGAGGATGGCGCCGACGACGGGCAGCCCGATCCAGAGCGTCGGCGATGCACCCGCGGCGCTCATGTCATCACGGTGGCTGCGCATGTAGAGGATCAGACAGATGAGGAGGGGGATGCCCGCGAGCGGGCCGAGCGCGGCGAGGGCGATGAACGCGGCCGCGACGAGGATCGTGATGATCCCGCGCGTGCGGCTGGGGTGCTGATCCATTCCTTCCTCCCATCGGAGCCTTGGCGCGGACCGGAGAAGGTCTCGGGTCGTCGCGAAGAACAGGCGCGGACCGCGGCAGGCCTCCGTGCACACGCAGGTCGCGGTGCACCTGTCGCATGGCGTCGCCGTACTCGTCGCGCGTCGAGCGTGGATACAGCCGCAGGAGCTGGCGGTAGACGTCCATCACGCCTGTTTCGGTGCCGGCGTGAAGGCGGCTCGCCCGCGCGTGACAAGGGATGCGAGCCGGTCGAGCTCTGCGGTGGCCGCAGCGGCGCCCGTGGGCGTGAGCCGGTAGTAGCGGCGGCGTTGGTCGTCGAGATCGGGGTCCGGGCGCTCCTCGGCCTCCTCGATCATCCCTTCGGCGAGGAGGCGCTTGATCGTCCCGTAGAGCGTCCCGGGGCCGAGCTTGATCGATCCGTCACTGAGCGCCTCGACATCGCCGATGAGGGCGTAGCCGTGACGCTCGCCGCGCCCCAGTGCGAGGAGGATGTGCAACGCGGCGGGTTGGAGTGGTCGTCCGTGCTTCCAGACTCAGTCGGCATCCGATATATCAGGACACGACTGAGTCAGGATGTCAAGGGCTGGTGTCAGGCCGCCTTCAGGGCCTCGAGGACACCCCGCCACCGATCGGGATCGCTGCGGTACGGCGCGTAGAACGAGATGCGGTTGATCGAGTCGCCGTAGCGCTTGTGGAGCTCGGGTGCGATCTGCTCGGGTTCGCCGACGACGGCGAAGGTGTTGAGGATCTCGTCGTCGATGAGGTCGCCCATCTTCACCCACTCGCCCTGCTTCGAGAGCGAGTTGAGCTCGTCCTGGAGATCACCCCAACCGTGGATCTCGAGCACGGGACGGTAAGCCGGCGTCGAGCCGTAGAACGCGATCTGCTGGCGTGTGCCAGTGGTTGCGGCCTTGAGCTCGTCGTCGGTCGTGCCGGTCACCACGAAGGACGGGCCCGAGATCTCGAAGCCCTCCATCGTCTTGCCCGCCTTCGCGCGGCCGCGCTCCAGCGCGGGGAGCGTGACCTCGCGGAAGTAGCGCTCGGTCGTGAAGCCGTGGCAGATGAAGCCATCGCACGCCTCGCCCGCGACCTCGGTCATCAGCGTGCCCACGCCGGCGAGGAAGATGCGCGCGTCGCCGTGCGGGTTGGGGCCCGGGTTGAAGAACGGTGTCATCAGGGTGTGCTGGTAGAAGTCGCCGCGGAAGTCGAGCTTGGTGCCGTTGTTCCAGCAGTCCCAGATCGCGCGGATCGCGAGGACCATCTCACGCATACGTGCCGCCGGATGGGTCCACGGCATCGAGAAGCGCTTGGTGATGTGCGGCTTGATCTGGCTGCCGAGGCCGAGGATGAACCGGCCCCCCGACGCCGCCTGCAGGTCGTACGCGATGTTGGCGAGCAGCATGGGATTGCGCGCGAACGCAACGGCGATGCCCGTGCCGAGCTCGATGTCGGTGGTGTGCTGCGCGGCGACGAGCAGCGGGAAGAACGGGTCGTGGCTGGTCTCTGCCGACCAGATGCCGCTGTAGCCGGCGGCCTCGGCCTCCTTCGCCGCGTCGGCCGCCTTGGTGAGATCGAACCCGATGCCTCCGTCAACCTTCATGGCCGCGGACGATAGCCGGGAGAGGGTGATCCGTCCGAGGCCGCGGAGCGAATGGGAGACATGAGCGATCCCAAGATCACTGTCATCGAAGGCATCTACGAAGCGTTCGGTCGCGGCGACGTCGGCGCGATCCTGGATCAGTGCACCGACGACGTCGATTGGGCGTCGGTGGCCGACGCGCCGGTCGCGCCGTGGCACGGCGTCCACAAGGGGAAGGCCGAGGTCCCCCTGTTCTTCGAAGCGCTGGGAAAGACGATCGACGTCACCGAGTTCACGCAGCTCTCCTACGCGGCGAACGACACCGACGTCCTCGTCGTGAGCCGTTTCGGGATGAAGGTCAAGGCGACCGGCAAGAGCGGCGTGATGGACATCCACCACTGGTGGCGTTTCCGCGACGGGAAGGTGTGCCAGTACCGCGGCACCGAGGACACCGCGCTGACGAAGGAGCTCTTGACTCCCTGAGTCAGCCTTGCTCGCGCAGGAAGCGCTCGAGCTCGGCGGCAAGATCCTCGCCGCTCAGCAGATCACTCTGGTTGATCGGCGCGAGCGTCGTCGGCTCGCTCGCCTCGGCCGTCTCGGCATCGGCCTGGGCCTCGAGCTGGCGGAGCATCTCGCGGTGCTCATCGCTCTGCGACACGAGCTCGTCGAGCCTCGCGACGTGTTCCGACGCGGCTTGGCGCAGTGAGTCGACACGCAGCGA
The DNA here is from genome assembly GCA_963708175.1 of uncultured Acidimicrobiales bacterium. Taxonomy (GTDB): domain Bacteria; phylum Actinomycetota; class Acidimicrobiia; order Acidimicrobiales; family DATKAS01; genus DATKAS01. The sequence continues at coordinate 47,891 of CAVPSD010000017.1, read as the reverse complement.
GAGACCCGCGGCTTGCCCGAGCCCGTCGATGAGCGCGATCGACGCCGGGGGATAGGGCATCGCCGCGGCGTAGTGCGGCACCTGCGCCCACAGGCCGACCGCAGGGAGACCGACTTCGGCGCAGCGGCGTTCGATCGCCGCCTCGACGCCGGCGGGCACGTCGACCGAGTTGCGGAGGAACCCGAGCCGTTCGGCGAGCTCGGTCGAGTTCGCCGTCGTCGACAGCCGCGACGGTCGCGTGTGCGGCGCGGCGAACGGGTATGCGCCGAGGCCCACGACGAGGCGCGTGCCGAACTCGCGCGCCAGCACCACGACCTGCTCGGTGAACAGCTTCCACAGCGAGTCGGGCTCGTGGCCGAGAAGCAGCATCACGTCGCGGCCGGAGTGGTCCTTGGCCGCGTGCAGCTCGATGCCCGGCCACGTGAGGGCGGTGTTGACGCCGTCGCGCAGATGCATCACCGGGCGGCGGGCGCGGTAGTCGAGCAGGCGATCCGCGTCGAACGTAGCGATCGAGTTCGGCTTGAGATCGGCGACCAACGCCTGCGCCGCGGCCGCGGCGCCGAGCCCCGCGTCGATCCAGCCCTCGAGCGCGACGACGAGGACGGGCGAGTCGAGCTCGGGACGGTCGTGCAGCGTGTAGAGCGGAGCGGGCTCGCCGTCGCTCACTGCACTCGCTGCGCGATCTCGGCTGCCGTGGCGGCGCTGCGCTCGACCTGCACCTTGAACATCTCGAACCCCTCGCGGCCGGAGCCCATCGCGCCAGCGAGATATCGGGCATAGACGCCCTCGACGATGCACGCGAGCTTCCAGAACGCGAACGACGTGTAGAAGTCGATGTCCGTCGCGTCGCGTCCCGACGCCTTCGTGTACCGCTCGAGGAGGTCGGCTCGGTTCGGGAAGCCCTCGACCGCGGTCGCGGACGTCGCCAGGCCGCCCTCCCAGTCGTCGGGGCCTGTCCAATAGACCATGAGGAGGCCGACGTCGGCGAGCGGATCGCCGAGCGTGCAGATCTCCCAGTCGAGCACGGCCGCGATGCGCCCTTCGCCACTGACCATGCAGTTGTCGAGCCTGTAGTCGCCGTGGACGATCGACGCACCCTGCTGAGGCGGGACGCGCGCCATGAGGTGCTGGTACACGTCGTCGATAGCGGGCAGCTCGCGGGTCTTCGACTTCTCCCACTGCGAGTACCACCGCTTCATCTGGCGCTCGATGTAGCCCGCCTTGCGCCCGAGATCGCCGAGGCCCACGGCATCCGGGTCGACGTCGTGGATCATGGCGAGCACGTCGACCAGGTCTTCTCCGGCGCGGCGGCGCGCATCCCTGTCGAGCGTGCTGCGCACCGTGTTCGCGTCGCGCAGGATGTAGCCGTCGACGAATCCCATCACGTAGAAGGGCGCCCCGTTCACCTCCACGTCGTCGCAGAACCCGAGTGCGGGAGCGACGGGGACATCGGTTGGGCCGAGTGCGGCGATGATGCGGTGCTCTCGGCCCATGTCGTGCGCGGTAGCGAGCACGTGCCCGAGGGGCGGGCGGCGCAGGACCCGCTGCGTGCCCTTCGCGTCGGTGACCTTGAACGTGAGGTTGGAATGCCCGCCCGCGATCAGCTCGTACGTGAAGGGGGGTTCGGCGTCAGCCACGTTGTCGGTGAGCCATCCGCCGACGCGTTCGCGGTCGATGCCCTCGGGTCCGTCCACCTTCACGCCGACACCGTAGTCAGGTCGTGCCGGGCGGACCGACGGCGCATCGAGCACGCAGATCGTCGTACCAGCTGTCAGAAGCAGGCCACGTGCTCTCGACGAGCCATGTGGCGCCCGCTTCCTCGTAGGCGGACGGCTCGATCCCTTCGCCCATGGTGACGACGACTTCGAAGCCGTCGAGCGGACGGAGCTCGGCGATCGCCGCGACGACGTCGCGCACGATCTCAGGCGTGAGCGGGTTCCCCGTGGGGTTCAGCGGCACCACGCCATCCCATCGCGCGGCGCGCTGCAACGGACGCCGGTTGGGCCATAACGCGGCCACCCAGATCGGCGGCCGCGGCTGCTGACGCGGACGCGGCAGCAGATGTGCGCCGTCGATGCGGTAGTGCGTTCCCGCGTGAGTGAACGGCTCGCCCGACCACAGCCCGGCCACGACCTCGAGCCCTTCGTCGAGCATCGCGGCGTGCATCTTCATGTCGGTCGGCTCGCCGAAGGCGCCGTACTCCTCGTCGGGCGGGAACCCGAGGCCCACACCGAGCACCGCGCGGCCTCCGCTCAGATGATCGAGGGTGACGACGTGCTTCGAGAGCACATGCGGCCGGCGACGCGGCACCGGCGTGACGAGGGTTCCGAGACGCAGACGCCCGGTGCGCACCGCACACGCGCCGAGGATCACCCACGGATCGTGGACGTCGAGGTGGAGCTCGCGTCGCAGGTGCAGGTGATCCCAGAGGAAGAAGCCGTGCCATCCCGTGCGTTCGGCGACGGTCGCGAGCTCGACGAGCGCCCCGGGGTCACCGACGTTCGGCACGCTGATCGCAAAGCGCACCGGGCCGTCTCTACACCCTCTGTCATTTCGCTGCCCGCCGGTAGCCTGAAACGCATGTACGTCGACGTCACCGATGCCACGTTCCAGACCGAGGTGATCGAGCGCTCGTCGAGCGTTCCGGTGGTCATGGACCTGTGGGCGCCCTGGTGCGGTCCGTGCCGCACGCTCGGTCCGATCATCGAGAAGGTCATCGACGAGGCCGACGGCAAGGTCGCGCTGGTCAAGGTGAACGTCGACGAGAACCCTCAGATCTCGCGTGCCTTCCAGGTGCAGTCGATCCCGCTCGTCATCGGGCTGAAGGACGGCCAACCGATCGACGCGTTCCTCGGCGCGCAGCCCGAGGCGGCGGTCCGCGACTTCGTCCTGGGCCTCCTCCCGACCGAGCAGGAGACCGCGATCGATGCCCTCGTCGCCGCCGGTGACGAAGCCTCGCTGCGCCAGGCGCTCGAGCTCGACGCGGGCAACGAGCTGGCGGTCGTCGCCCTCGCCGAGCTGCTCGTCGAGAAGGGCGAGACCGAGGAGGCGCTCGCCCTCCTCGCCCGCATCCCCGAGAACGCCGAGACGCGGCGTGTTGCCGCCCTCGCGCGGCTCGGCGACGACGCGCCTGCCACCGATGACCTCGACGAGAAGCTCAACGCGCTGCTCGACCGGGTGAAGGACGACGACGCGGCTCGGCAGGAGTACGTCGACCTGCTCGAGGTGATGGGCGCGGACGACCCTCGCACCGCCGGCTACCGCAAGGCGCTCACGGCTCGTCTGTTCTGACTGGTCTGAGACGTCTCGGTGCCTCTCGAGCGGCGCTCCGGCTATCGCCTTTGGATCGGAGGGCCCGTGCCGCGCGGATCCGAGGGCATCACGATCGGATCGACGGTGTGCGTGCGCGCTCGCTCGGCGGACCACCCGAGGCTGATCCGTCACGAGGTCGTACACGTCGTGCAATGGTCCGACCTCGGGTACCTCGGGTTCCTCCGCCGCTATCTCGGTAGCTACCTGCGCACGCGGCTGCGCGGCTATCCGCACAAGGCCGCGTATCGACGCATCCCATTCGAGATCGAGGCCGAATGGGTCGCGCGTCGCGTGGAGGTATCGTCCCCCTGAGCTTCCCCCGTGCTCCCGCTGCAGGAGAGGAAGCTCATGTCGGATCTGTTGCCCGTCCCACCGCCGCTCGGCTGGCGCGCCCGGCTCGAGGCGCTGCTCGGCGGTCGTCCGCTGACCGCGCCGAGGGTCGCGATCGCGATCGGCGGCGCCCTCGTCGCTTCTGTCGTCGCCGCAGTCGTCGTCATCTGGGTGCTGCGCACTCCGCCACCGACCGAGACGCTCATCCCTCAGGTCACGACCGCGGGGGACGCGGCACCCTCGGCGGACGAGGAGCGATCGCTGATGGTGCAGGCCGCCGGTGCGGTGATCGCTCCCGGCGTGTACCGACTGCCCGCCAACGCAAGGGTCATCGACCTGATCGACGCAGCCGGCGGGCTCGCGCCCGCGGCTGACGCCGATCGGCTCGCGCTCGCGGCGAAGGTCAGCGACGGTGAGCGGGTGTACGTCCCGAAGGTCGGCGAGGCGCTGCCCGCGTCGGCGGGCTCAGGGTCAGTCACCCCTGCGGGCCCGCTCGACCTCAACGCGGCGTCCGAGAGCGACCTCGATGCGCTTCCGGGCATCGGCCCGGCGACCGCTGCCGCGATCGTGACTTACCGCGAACGTCACGGTCCGTTCCGCTCGGTCGATCAGCTGCTCGAGGTCCGCGGCATCGGCCCCGCGAAGCTCGACCAGCTCACCGACCTCGTCCGCGTCTGATCCGGGATGATCCGCGTCGATCCGGGATTGGTAGCTCGGGGCACTCATTCGCACCCCGAACTACCAAACCCGGGCGTGGGTTCAGGAGGCGAGGTGGAGGAGGACGCCGACCCCGGTGAGGACGCCGGCCCAGAGGCAGACCGCAAGCCAGCCGAACTCGACGGCCCACTCGCGCCAACCGCCGACCACCCGTTCGGACACGCGGCGGCCGGCCCACCAGCCGAGCAGCGCCCACAGCAGGAGGCTCGTGACAACCGCGAGTCCGGCGCGCACGGGGCCGACCTCGACGGGGATGCCGAACGCGACTGCGGTCGGGACCGCGAGCAGCGCGAGCAGCGAACCCGTGACTCCGAGCATGTTCGCGACGTGTCCCTCGGCAGGGATCTCGAGGACGATCGCCGCGAGCGCGATGACGACGACGGGCAACGCGAGACCTGCGATCCAGCCGCGCCTGCGGACGCGTTCTCGGGTCGCATGCAACCCGTCGGGAAGCGGCTCGGGCGCGGGCTTCGGCTTCGGTGGGGAGCTGACGACAGACGTGGCGCGAGGCGGTGACTTCGGGGGCGCCTTGGGGGGTGACACCGCCATCAGACCGCCTTGGCCATTCGAGCAGTCACGGGCGCGCCGTCGATGTCGAGGTCGTGCACGTCGCCAGTGCCGCTGTCGCCTCCGAGGTCGAGGGTCACCGCAAGGACCTCGCCGGCCACCCACGCCTGATGCTGGGCGATGGCATCGATCACCACGGGCGGGCCGGACAGCGACAACGCGATGCGATCCGACAACTCGAGCCCGACGGTCTTGCGCAGATCGTTCAACGCGCGCACGACCTCGCGAGCGGTTCCTTCGCTGCGCAGCTCGTCGTCGAGCTCGAGATCGAGCGCGACGGCCCAGGCTCCGTCCTGGGCCAGCGCGAACTCCTGGTGGCGGTCGGCTCGCACCTCGACCTCGTCGGCGGCGAGTCGCTCGCCCGCGATCTCGACGAACCCGTCGCGTTCCAGGCCGGCTTGCAGCGCGGCGCCGTCGGCAGTGGCGAGGGCTGCCTTCACCTCGTTGACCTTCGCACCGAGCCGCGGCCCGAGGGCCCGGAAGTTGGGCACGACCGTCCACGAAACGAGGCCGGAGAGGCTGTCGATGTCGTCGAGCGCCTTCACGTTCAGCTCGTCGGCGACCTCCGCACGCGCATCAGCCGAGAGCTCGACACCAGGATGGAGCAGCAGCGCGCGGCGCAGCGGCTGGCGGACCTTCGCCTTCGCTTCGGCGCGCGCTGCACGGCCGACCGCGACGAGACGGCGCACTGTCTCCATCTCGGCCGCGAGCTCCGCGTCGACCGGGAGAGGTGACGGCCAGTCCGAGGTGTGCACCGAGAGCTCGCCGGTGAGCGTGACGTAGATCTCGTCGGAAAGGAAGGGACACAGCGGTGCGAGCAGCTGTGTCGTCGTGACGAGGCACCGGTACAGCGTCGCGTGCGCGGCGCGGTCCGAGCTCTTCCAGAATCGGGGACGGCTGCGGCGCACGTACCAGTTCGACAGATCGTCGACGAACGTCGCGATGCGGGTCGAAGCGGTGAGCGCGTCGAAGCCGTCGAGCGACGCGGTGACCACGTTCCGCGTGTCACCCAGCTCGCTGAGTATCCAGCGGTCGAGCAGATGCTCGGGTGTGGTGTCGGGGCTCTCGTCCGCCACCCATCCGTCGAGGTCGGCGTAGGTCGCGAAGAAGGAGAACACGTTCCAGAGCGTGAGCAGCGTCTTGCGCGTCGTCTCGCGGATGCCGTCGTCCGAGACCCGGCGCGTCGTCCACGGTTGCCCCGCCGACAGGAAGTTCCACCGCAACGCATCCGCCCCGTGGGTGTTGCACATCATCCAGGGGTCGATCACGTTGCCGCGCGACTTCGACATCTTCTGGCCGTCCTCGTCCACCAGCAGACCGAGGCACACGACGTTCTTGTAAGGCGAGGAGTCGAACACGAGCGTGTTCACCGCGAGCAACGAGTAGAACCAACCGCGGGTCTGGTCGATCGCCTCGCAGATGAAATCCGCCGGAAACGAGGTGTCGAAGTGCTCGCGCCCTTCGAACGGGTAGTGGTGCTGGGCGGAGGGCATCGAGCCCGAGTCGAACCACGTGTCGATCACCGGGAGCAGTCGGCGCGCGACCGCCTCGCAGCCGTCGACCGGGCACGGGAACGTCACGTCATCGACGTACGGTCGGTGCAGATCGAGCCCGGTGAGATCGCGCGCGGAGAGCTCGGCCAGCTCGGCGACGCTGCCGATGCACGTGTCGTGGCGGTCGTGGCAGCGCCACACCGGCCACGGCGTGCCCCAGTAGCGGTCGCGCGAGAGCGCCCAGTCGACGTTGGTCTCGAGCCAGTTGCCGAAGCGGCCGTGCTTGATGTGCGCGGGATGCCATCCGATCCGCTCGTTCTCGCGCACCATCTCGGCCTGGCGTTCGGAGGTGCGGACGAACCACGACGTCTTGGCCCAGTAGATGAGCGGAGTGCCACAACGCCAGCAGTGGGGATAGCTGTGCTCGTACGGCTCCTCGCGCACGAGCAGCCCCCGCGAAGCCAGGTCGTCGATCAGCCTGCGGTCTGCGTCCTTCACGAAGATGCCCGTGAGCCGGGGAACCGTGTGGTCGAACGCGCCGTCGGCGTCCACGGGATTCAGCACCGGAAGGCCCTCGGCGCGGCCGACGTTGGCGTCGTCCTCGCCGAAGGCGGGCGCCATGTGCACCAGGCCCGAGCCATCGGTCGTCGACACGAAGTCGGCGTTGACGACGCGCTCTCCGCTCTCGTCGAGGGGCAGATCGGTGAACGGCCGGCGGTATCGCCAGTCCGCCAAGGCGCGGCCCGTGAAGCGAGCGACGACAGCACCGGCGCCCTCGCCGAAGAGCCGCGGGACCGCAGCCTCAGCGAGCACGAGGTCGCGTCCCGGTGCCACCCCCCGCACTTGCACGTACTCGATGTCAGGCCCGGCGGCGACTGCGACGTTCGAGATCAGCGTCCACGGCGTGGTCGTCCACACGACGAGGTCCGCTTCGACAGGGCCGCCGGCGACGACAGGGAAGCGCACGTACGCCGACGGGTCGACGACGTCCTCATAGCCCTGCGCCACCTCGTGACTCGCCAGCGCGGTGCCGCAGCGGGGGCAGTACGGCGTCACGCGGTGGCCCTCGTAGATGAGGCCCTTGTCCCACATCTGGCGGATGATCCACCAGACCGACTCGATGTACTCGTTGGACAGCGTCCAGTACGCGTCCTTCGTGTCGATCCAGACTCCCGAACGCTCGGTCAGCGCCGCCCAGTCCTCGACATAGCGCGACACGGAGTCGCGGCAGCGCTGGGTGAACTCGGCGACGCCGTACGCCTCGATGTCGTGCTTCGACGTGAGCCCGAGCTCCTTCTCCACCTCGATCTCGACGGGCAGCCCGTGGCAGTCCCAACCTCCCTTCCGGGGGACGTCGTGGCCGCGCATCGTCTGGAAGCGCGGGTACAGGTCCTTGAACACTCGGGCCCACACGTGATGCAGACCCGGGCGGCCATTGGCCGTCGGCGGGCCCTCGTAGAAGATCCAGGGCTCGGCACCCTTGCGGAGCCGCTTCGTCTCTTCGACCACGTCCCGAGCCCGCCATCGGCCGAGGACCCGCTCCTCGAGCGCGACGAGGTCGAGGTTGGGGTCGACCGGGCCGAATGGCATGAGGCCATGGTAGGCGGGGGCCTGGTCGGGTCCTGGAGCAGTTGAATCCGTGCGGTGCCGTTCGGTCGTACAGTACGGCCCTCATGGCCACAGGCCTGTACGAATCCGCCGGCGAAACGGCGATCATCTTGCGGGTGCACGCGCAGCCGGGTGCCGGACGGTCCGCGATCGTCGGTCGGTTCGGCGACGCGCTGAAGATCAGGGTCGCGGCGCCCCCGCAGGCCGGTCGGGCCAACGACGCGCTCGTCGCCTTGCTCGCGCAGGAGTTCGGCGTGAAGGCAGCGCAGGTCACCTTGACCGGCGGTGCGTCGAGCCGCTCGAAGCGGTTCCGCATCGAGGGGCTCGAGCTGGACGGCGTCGACGCGCTCCTCGATCGGATCTTGGCGAGCGCGGGTGACGGCGTCGATCGCCGCCCGGGCCGCGCTGGTTGAGCCGCGCGACCGCTGAGGCGTACAGTTCCGGACCCCTTGGCGGGCAGGAGAGGACAACGCATGGCGAAGGCATCCCCGAAGAAGGCTCCGGCCGCCCAGAAGGGTCCCGTTGCGAAGGACTCGGTCAAGAAGGCCGCGCCCGCGAAGAGGTCGGCGTCGGCGAAGAAGCCCGCTCCTGCCAAGAAGCCTCCGGTCAAGAAGGCCGCGCCGGCCAAGAAGGCTCCGGCTGCCCAAAAGGGTCGCGTCGCGAAGGCTCCCGCGAAGAAGGCCGCGCCGGCCAAGAAGGCTCCGGCTGCCCAGAAGGGTCGCGTCGCGAAGGCTCCCGCGAAGAAGGCCGCGCCGGCCAAGAAGGCTCCGGCCGCCAAGAAGGGTCCCGTCGCGAAGGCGCCGGTCGCGAAGAAGGCCCCTGCCCCGAAGCCCCCGCCGCCGCCCAAGAAGCTCGTGAGCCCCTATGACGCGAAGTTCCTCGACGCACAGCGCGAGCTCCTGCTCGAGGAACGGGCGCGGTACACGCGCCAGGCCGATCGCCTCGCCTCGGAGGCCGCGGCCCTGGTCGAAGATCTCGAGCCCGGCGATGTGCAGTTCGACGAGGAGTCCGGCGAGGGCGACACGATCGTCGTCGAGCGCGAGCGTGACCTCGCGATGAGCGCGGCGGCGTTGCACGCCGTCGCCGAGATCGACGCTGCGCTCGCCCGCATCGATGGCGGTATCTACGGCCTCTCGGTGGTCTCGGGCCAGCCGATCCCGAAGGAGCGGCTGCGCGCGATCCCATGGGCGGCCGAGCGCGTCGAGGAGAAGGTGGGCGGGCTGGGCACCACCTCACGGTGACGTGACCGGCCGGCGCGGGGCGCTGACCATCGCGCTCGGCGTTGCGGGCCTCGTGATCGTCGTGGATCAGCTGACGAAGTGGTGGGCGGTCACCCATCTGCAGGACCGGATCGTCCACGTGCTGTGGACGCTGCAGCTCAACCTCACCTTCAACAGCGGCATGGCGTTCGGTCGCGGTCGTGGCTTCGGCCCGATCATCGCGGTCATCGGCGTCGTCCTCGTGGGAGTGCTGCTGCTCGGCACGTCGCGAGCACCATCGAAGCTCGCCGCGGTCGCTGGCGGACTCGTGCTCGGTGGCGCGATCAGCAACCTGCTCGATCGGTTCTTCCGCGAGGGCAGCGGCTTCTTGGGCGGGCGGGTCGTCGACTTCATCGATCTGCAAAGGTTCCCCGTGTTCAACCTCGCGGACGCCGCGATCGACATCGGCGCGGTGTTGCTCGTGATCGTCTTGCTCCGCACGCCGGCGGAACCTGCGCTCGACGCGCCGTGACCGTCGATGCAGTCGTCCCCGCAGCGCTCGCCGGCGAGCGGCTCGATCGCGTGGTGGCCACGATCACTGGCGTGAGCCGAGCCATCGCGGCCGCGCTCGTCGACGGCGGAGCCGTAGAGGTCGACGGGCGGATCGAGCGGTCGGGCAAGGTCCGGGTCGTCGAGGGCGCGTCGTTGCGCGTCGATGTGCCCGACGCCGAAGCGCCATCGGTACGAGGCGATGCTGAGGTCGAGGTCGTCGTGGTGTACGAGGACCCTGATGTCATCGTCGTGGACAAGCCGCCCGGCCTCGTGGTGCATCCGGGCGCGGGGAACACGACCAAGACCCTCGTCCACGGCCTCGTGGCGCGCTATCCCGAGATCACGAACGTCGGCGATCCCACCCGCCCGGGCATCGTTCACCGCCTCGACAAGGGCACATCCGGCCTGCTCGTCGTCGCGCGCTCCCCGGCGGCGTACTCGGCGCTCGTCGCGCAGATGGCGTCACATGCCGTCGAGCGGAAGTACACCACGCTCGTCTGGGGCCGCCCGGAGCCCACGACCGGCATCATCGACGCGCCGGTAGGGCGATCCGTGCGCGACCCGACCCGGATGACCGTGAGCTCGCGCGGTCGCGCCGCTCGCACGCACTACCGGGTCGAGGAGACCTACCGCTCACCCGCGATCGCGAGCCTGCTCGAGTGCCGCCTCGAGACCGGCCGTACGCATCAAGTGCGCGTGCACCTCGCGGCGATCAACCATCCGGTGGTCGGCGATGCGCGCTATGGCGGCAACCGGGAGGCGATCCGGGCGCCCCGACCACTGCTGCACGCACGGGCGCTCGCCTTCGCGCATCCGGTGAGCGGCGAACGCGTCGAGCTCGAGTCTCCGCTTCCGAGCGACTTCGAAGCCGTGCTCGCGGGCCTGAGCGAGTGATCGGGCGAGTGACGGCGCGAGTGATCGCTCTAGTCGCCGTCGGTGGGCCAGGCGCGCTCGCCGCGAGCCTGCGCCGCGATGTCGGCGAGCGTGAACGAGTCGAGCCGCGTGCGCATGTGCTCTCCGACGACGTTCCAGATCGCGAGGAGCACGCACTGGCCCTCGTGGTCGCACGCGCCGTCGGTGTGGGGCTGTCCGAAGTCGCCGAGCACGATCGGGCCGTCGACCGCGCTCACGATCTCGGAGAGCGTGATCTCGGACGGTGGACGAGCGAGCACGTAGCCACCACCAACGCCGCGCTTGGACCGCACGAGGCCGGCGCCCTTGAGTGCCAGGAGGATCTGCTCGAGGTAGGGCTGGGGGAGGCCCGTGCGCTCGGCGATGTCCCTGACCGACGTCGGGCCGGACTCGTCGGCATGGAGTGCGAGCGACAAGAGCGCCCTGCTCGCATAGTCACCACGAGTCGACACCCGCACGACCTCACTGTAGGACGTGAGGTCTGCTTCTCTATGTCCCGTTGTGACCGACGCCGTGGCTGATCGACCTCTGCTCCCCGACTACGCGGGCGCGTGCCTCACGAATATCGTCCCGACGCTCCTCGGTCCTCGCCGTGACAGCGCTCCCGCCTGGTTCCCGGCGGCCGCCTTCGACGCCTCGCAGGTGCTCCTCCTCGTCCTCGACGGCCTCGGCTGGGAGCAGCTGCAACGCCATCGCGCCCTCATGCCCCTCCTTGCCGGCATGCAGGGTGGCCCGATCACGTCGGTCGTGCCCTCGACGACCGCGACCGCGCTGACGTCGATCACCACCGGCCTCACCCCGGGTGAGCACGGTGTCGTCGGCTACCGCATCGACGTGCACGGCGACGTGCTCAACGTGCTGCGCTGGTCGACGCCCCGCGGGGACGCGCGACGCGCGATCCCGCCCGAAGGGCTCCAGCCGTTCGAGCCCTTCCTCGGCCGTCGCCCGCCCGTCGTGACGAAGGCCGAGTTCCTGGGCTCGGGCTTCTCCTCGGCGCATCTCCGCGGGGTGCAATGGCGCGGATGGAGGGTTCCTTCGACGCTCACCACCGAGGTGCGGGAGCTGATGTCGGCCGGCGAGCAGTTCGTCTACGCGTACTACGACGGCATCGACAAGGTCGCGCACGAGTACGGGCTCGGCCCGCATTACGAAGCTGAGCTCGTGTGGGTGGACCGCCTCGTCGGCGACCTGTTCGACGTGTTGCCGCGTGGAGCTGCGCTCCTCATCACGGCTGACCACGGCCAGGTGGATGTCGGCGAGAACGTGTGGCCGCTCGATCCCGCCCTCTTCTCGCTGCTCCGTGGCCAGTCCGGCGAGGCGCGTGCGCGTTGGCTCCACGCGGTGGACGGCGCGGCGGATGAGCTGCTCGCCGCCGCGACGTCCCTGTACGAAACCGACGCGTGGATCGTGAGCCGTGAGCAGGTGCTCGACGAGGGCTGGTTCGGCCCGCGGGTTTCACCCGCGGCCGCCGACCGGCTCGGCGACGTGCTGCTCGCGGCTCGCTCGGACATCGCGTTCGACGATCCGGCGGACACCGGTCCGTTCATGCTCGTCGCTCGCCATGGTTCGCTGACGACGGCCGAGATGCTCGTGCCCCTCATGGCCTCGTGCCGCTGAGCCGGGCCTAGTCTGCAAGCCATGAGTGACGAGACGCTCCACGCGGCCGAGGTGCTCCCACCTGGTGCGGTCGGTGGGTCGGCGGCCGGGGGATCATCCGACACAGCTTCGTCCGATGGAGACCTCGAGACGATCGAGCAGCCCGCGAAGGTCATGCGGATCGGCTCGATGATCAAGCAGCTCCTCGACGAGGTGAAAGCGGCACCGCTCGACGAGGCGAGCCGCGAGCGGCTGCGCGACATCTACGAGACCTCGGTGCACGAGCTCGCGGCAGCCCTGTCGCCCGACCTCCGCGACGAGCTCGCCCGCCTCGCCCCCCCGTTCTCGAGCGACACGCCGAGCGAGGCCGAGCTGCGGGTCGCCAAGGCCCAGCTGGTCGGCTGGCTCGAGGGCCTGTTCCACGGCATCCAGGCGACGTTGTTCGCCCAGCAGATGGCCGCCCGGCAGCAGCTCGAGCAGATGAGAGGGCAGCTCCCGCCCGGCCAGGGCCCGCCCCAGGCATCCGATCAACGCCCAGGGACCTATCTCTGATGGGTCCGGTCCCGTCACGGACCTATCTCTGATGGGTCCGGTCCCGTCACGGACCTATCTCTGATGGGTCCGGTCCCGTCACGGACCTATCTCTGATGGGTCCGGTCCCGTCACGGACCTATCTCTGACCGCTCCTGCTACGGTGCAAATCACACCCGTGTAAGTCTGCTCCTGAGCCGGAGAGCGGCCCGGGGAGAAGGGGATGGCTTTGGGGGACTCGTTCGTCCACCTCCACCTGCACACCGAGTTCTCCATGCTCGATGGCGCCGCGCGCGTGGCCGACGTCATCGATGCGGCGGTGGCGGACGAGCAGCCCGCGGTCGGCATCACCGACCACGGGAACATGTACGGAGTCCTCGACTTCTACAAGGCCGCCCGCGAGCACGGGGTCAAGCCGATCATCGGCATGGAGGCCTACATGGCCGGCGAGTCGCGGTTCGAGCGCCCCCCGCGCCGCGGCCGCATGGACGACTCCGGCGGAGAGACGGAGGGCGGCAAGAAGCTCTACTACCACCTCACCCTGCTCGCCGAGAACCAGATCGGTTACAAGAACCTGATCAAGCTCGCGAGCCTCGCGTTCCTCGAGGGGTACTACTACCAACCCCGCGTCGATTGGGAGCTGCTCGAGCGCCACCACGAAGGGCTCATCGCGACCACCGGCTGTCTCGGTGGCCACGTGCTGCAGTCGATGCTCGCGGGTGACGACAAGGGCGCGCTCGCGGCTGCGGCACGGCTGCGCGACATCTTCGGGCCCGAGCACCTGTTCGTCGAGCTCCAGGACCACGGAATCCCCGCGCAGCGCCAGACGATGGGCGGCCTGCTCGACATCGCGCAGAAGCTGGGCTCGCCGGTCCTCGCGACGAACGACAGCCACTACGTGCACCGGCACGATGCCGTCGCGCATGACGCGCTGCTCTGTGTGCAGACCGGGACGACGATCGACGACCCAAAGCGCTTCAAGTTCGACGGTGAGGAGCACTACCTCAAGACCGCGGCCGAGATGCGGGGCTTGTTCCGCGAGCGGCCCGATGCCTGCGACAACACGTTGTGGGTCGCGGAGCGCGCAGATGTGCAGATCGAGTTCGGCAAGCCGCAGCTGCCGGCATTCCCGATCCCCGACGGCTTTGCGGACGATGTCGACTACCTGCGGCACCTCGCGATGGAAGGAGCCGAGCAGCGGTGGGGCGCGCACCTGCATCCCACGATCGCCGAACGGATCTCCTACGAGCTGAGGGTGATCGCGGACATGGGGTTCGCGTCGTACTTCCTCATCGTCTGGGACCTCATCCGCTATGCGCGCGACCACGGCATCCGAGTCGGGCCCGGCCGGGGGAGCGCGGCCGGCTGTGCGGTCGCGTACTGCCTCCGCATCACCGACCTCGACCCGATCAAGTACGACTTGCTGTTCGAGCGGTTCCTCAACCCCGGTCGCGTCCAGATGCCCGACATCGACATGGACTTCGACGACCGGTACCGCGACGAGATGATCCGGTACGCCTCGGAGCGCTACGGGCGTGATCACGTCGCGCAGATCGTGACCTTCTCCAAGATCAAGGCGCGGGCCGCGGTGCGGGACGCCGCACGGGTGCTCGGCTACCCCTACGCCGTGGGCGACAAGGTCGCCAAGGCCATGCCGCCCCTCGTCATGGGTCGCGACACGCCGCTCCACGCGTGCTTCGAGCTCGATCCCAAGCACGAGGACGGCTTCAAGGCCGCGTCAGAGCTGCGCGAGATGTACGCCGCGGACCCCGACGTGAAGAAGGTGGTCGACGTCGCGCGGGGCCTCGAAGGGCTGCGCCGCCAGGCCGGCATCCACGCCTCCGCGGTCGTCATCACCCGAGACGAGCTCACGGAGTACCTCCCGCTGCAGCGCAAGCCGGAGAACGGGCAAGAGCCAGAGGACGCTCCGATCGTCACCCAGTACGAGATGCACGGCGTCGAGGACCTCGGCCTGCTGAAGATGGACTTCCTCGGCCTGCGCAACCTCTCGGTGATCGATGAGACCGTCGAGCTCATCCGTGAGCGCACCGGGGAGCGCATCGACATCGACCGCGTCCCACTCGACGACGATGACACGCTCGCGATGCTTCGCCGTGGCGACTCGATCGGAGTGTTCCAGCTCGAAGGCGGGCCGATGCGCTCGCTCATGCGGTCTCTCGCGCCCACGACCTTCGACGATGTCGCAGCGCTCGTCGCGCTGTACCGGCCGGGCCCGATGGCGGCGAACATGCACACCGACTTCGCCGACCGCAAGAACGGCCGCAAGCCGATCACCTACACGCATCCCGACATGGAGGATCTGCTCGGCGACACGTACGGGCTGATGATCTACCAAGAGTCGGTGATGCGTGTCGCTCAGCGGTTCGCCGGCTACTCGCTCTCAGAGGCCGACAACCTGCGCAAGGCGTGCGGCAAGAAGATCCGTGAGCTCATGGCGCGCGAGCGCGAGAAGTTCGTCGCGGGATGTGAGGCGACCGGCTACGGCGAGAAGGTCGGCAACCAGCTGTTCGACATCATCGAGCCGTTCGCGGACTATGCCTTTCCGAAGAGCCACTCCTATGGCTACGGCCTCGTCGCGTACCAGACCGCGTGGCTGAAGGCGCACCATCCGATCGAGTACCTGGCCGCTTTGCTCACGAGCGTGAAGGCGAGCCAGGACAAGGCGGCCGTCTACCTCGCAGAGTGCCGTCAGATCGGCGTCAAGGTGCTCGTTCCCGACGTCAACGTGTCGTCGCTCGACTTCGCCGCCCTCGGCGTGGACGAAGCGCCGGTCGGGACGACGTTGCCGCCGGGCACGGTGGGGTTGATCCCGTTCGGCCTGTCTGCGGTCCGCAACGTCGGCGAGAACCTCGTCCGCAACATCCTCCAGGAGCGCGACAAGAACGGTCCGTTCGTCGACTTCTACGACTTTTGCGAGCGCGTCGATCCTTCGGTGCTCAACAAGCGGGCGATCGAGTCGCTGGTCAAGGCGGGCGCGTTCGACTCGTTGGGTCATCCCCGCCGGGGGTTGCTCTCCGTCTACGAGCAGATCGTCGACATCACGCTCGCTCGTCGTCGCGAGCGCGATCAGGGCGTGATGAGCCTGTTCGGTGAGGGCGGACCAGGAGGCGAGACCTACAACGAGCGAGTCCAGATCCCCGACCTCGAGTTCGACAAGACGCAGCGCCTCAAGTTCGAGAAGGAGATGCTCGGCCTCTACGTGAGCGACCATCCGCTGATGGGCGCCGACGCGATGCTGCGGCGCCGCAGCGACTGCAGCGTCGCCGACATCGCCGAGCGCGTCGACGGCGACACCCTCACGGTCGGCGGGGTCATCACGAATCTCGCTCGGAAGTACACGAAGAAGGGCGACCTGATGGCCGTGTTCGCCCTGGAGGATCTCGGCGGCTCGATCGAGGTCATGGTGTTCCCGAAGGTGATGAGTGAGCAGGGCTTCAAGCTCGCCGACGACGCGCTGGTGCTGGTGAAGGGTCGCGTCGACGGGCGTGAGGACGTCGCGAAGCTCATGTGCCTGGACGTCACCGTCATCGAGGCGGTCAGCGATGCCGCCGCCCCGTTTCGAGTCCGACTGAAACCGTCGAACGCGACCGAGGCCGTCATCGACAGCCTGAAGCGCCTGCTCCTCGAGCACCCGGGCACGACCTCGGTGTTGTTGCATCTCGGCGAACGACAGGTCCTCCGGCTGCCCCCGCATTTCAACGTCGACGCAGGAAATGGGCTCGCGGGCGAGATCCGAGTGCTGCTGGGGCCAGACTCGATCGGCGCCTGACCCGCCATCGATGGGCACATCGGGGTGCCGGGATGGCAGAATGGAACCTGCACCAGCGACGATCAGGGGCAGGCTGACCAATGGCGATCGATGTCGAGACGAAGGACTGCACGGCGCTGAGCGATGCTGAGCTCGGCGAGATGGGCGACATCTGCACGGGTGGGTCCGCTGGTTTCGACTTCGGGCTGCTCTCGAAGCAGCGGGAAGAGTGGGTGCTGATCACCCTCGCCCGCTCGGAGGGCAAGCTCCACGGCTTCTCGTTCTGCACCCTCGAGCGCATCGGCGGCACGCCCAGCGTCCTGATCGGCCTCGCGTCGGTGAAGCGCACCTCCAAGCGTGATGCCGTTCTGAAGGCCGTCATGCATGACCAGTTCCGCCGGGCCGTCCTCGCCTTCCCGGACGAAGACGTCCTCGTCGGCACGCGGTTCGCGTCGCCATCGGGATTCGAGGCGTTCAAGGCGATGAAGGAGATCAACCCGCGTCCGGGCCACAAGGCCAACGGCGAGGAGCGGGCTTGGGGTCGTCGGCTGGCGAAGCGCTTCGCGGTCGAGGGCACCTACGACGAGCACGGGTTCGCGGTGAAGGGCAACGGCGCCGTCGCCCGGGTGCTCGACCACGAGTCGCTGAAGCCCGAAGCCATCCCGGCGGACGTCGCGGCGTTCTTCAAGGGTTTCAAGGCGAACCGAGGCGACTGCCTCGTGGCCTTCGGCTGGGTCATGGCCGAAGACCTCGCGAAGCTCGCCTGACCCTCAACCGTCTCTGTTGCAAACAGCGCCATATCTGGCGCACTTCGCGACACGAACCCGGCAGGTGGTCTTACCCGTGCCAGTCCGCGGGCCGGGGGTACCACACGGTCGCCCACGCCGCGGGCTTGAACGGGCGCCAGCGGTCCTCGGGTTGCGCGAGGCGATCGGCGATCACGGCGAGCACCGTCGGGTTGTGACCGAGGCCGCTGTGGCTGCCGCGCACCTCGACGTTCTCGTGCTGCGCTGAGACCTGGTCGATGCACGTGTGCCACCGGACGATGCCATCGGTCCGCGTGTAGATCGCGGTCGTGGGCACGGGGACGGCTTCGCGATCCTCTTCCCGCTGGGCGATGCGCAGCAGCTCGGCGCGGTGGGCGGGGGCGAGCGAGTCGTATGCGGGGGACGCCCAGCAGCGGTCGCCGTCCATCATCCGGAATGGGCTCCCGAGCGTGATCACCTGGCGCACCACCGACGGCTTTCGACGTGCGAGCTCGCGGGCGTAGATCCCTCCGAGGCTCCAGCCGACGATCGACACGGTCCGCCCGTGCAGCCCGTGCAGCTCGTCGAGGCGTTCTTGGATGCCGTTGACGATCCGGCGAGTGGGCCCGAAGTTGGGGCCGAGATGCCAGCCGTGCGCCCACCATCCCTGACTGCGCAGGAACCAGCGTAGGGGCGTCGTCGACCGGTCGCCCGCGGTGAACCCAGGGAGGACGAGGACCGGATGGCGATCACCGCGCCCGGCCATGCGCAGCAGCGGCGAGGCGGCGACGAACGCGCCGAGCTCGAACACGGCGCGTTGCTCGGCCGCCAGGAGGAATGCCGAGGGTGCGCGCACACCGGTACGCTCCGCCGCGTCCATGCACCTGAACGTACCGTGACGGGAAGGGTGGAGTGCGGCATGCAGCTCGAAGACGCCGTCCGCCGGCGCCGGATGGTGCGCAGCTTCGCGACGACGCCGGTCGAAGCGGAGGTGATCGACCGGATCATCGACCTCGCTCGCCGCAGCCCGACGGCTGGCCACAGCCAGGGCGTGGACTTCGTCGTGCTGAACGGTCCTGACGAGATTGCGCGCTTTTGGAGCGTCGGCGCCCTCCGGCGGTACTGGGAAGGCGTCTTCCCCGGCGTGGTCGACGCGCCGGTGCTCGTTCTGCCCGTCGCCGACGCCGGTGCCTACCTTCGGCGCTACTCCGAGCCCGACAAAGCGGCCGCCGGGTTGCAAGAGGCGTCGGCCTGGCCGGTCCCGTACTGGCTCACTGACACGGCGATGGCGACGATGACGCTCCTGCTCGCGGCGGTGGACGCCGGGCTCGGGGCGCTATTTTTCGGGCTTTTTCGTGGCACCGAGGTCGAGGTCGGCGAGCGTCTCGGCATCCCCGAAGGCCACGAGCTGATCGGTGTCGTGGCCATGGGGCACGCCGCCGACAGCGGTCCTACCGGGTCGGCGGCGACCCGGCGGCGGCGGGCCCTGTCAGAGGTCATCCATCGCGGCGGCTGGTGACGTCACAATGGAGGGGTGAGCTCAACGGCCGCCCAGCAGCAAGAGGCACGAAGGCGCGAGGTCGGCCGGACGAAGTCTCGGTGGCCCGTCACGGTGGCTGCGGTGCTGGCGGCGATCGCCGTGGTCCTCGTCGTGTTCCTCGTGTTGCGCCGGCACGAGAACGACGCCTTTTCGTTCTCCGGCACCCCCACCGACGTCGTCATCGACAGCTCGGCGGGGCTCGTCGTGATCGTGCCCGCCGAGGGAAACCAGGTCCAGGTCAGCCAGCGCGCGAGGTGGACGCTCTTCAAGCCCGACACGGACGTGAAGATCGAGGGCGGATCGCTTCTGATCTCCGCTGACTGCATCGGGCCGTCCTTCATCTGCGAGGTGCAATACCGCGTCTCGGTGCCGAGCACCGTCGCGGTGCGAGTGACCGGCGGCGCGGGTGACGTGCAGCTCCAGGGCATCGGGGGCAACGTCGATGTCCAGACCTCGAGCGGCGACGTGACCGCGACCGATGTCACGTCCGACCTGAAGGTCCGCACCTCCTCGGGCGACGTCTCTGTCTCGAACGTGTCGGGGGGCATCGACCTCGCCACGGACTCCGGGTCGATCAGCGGTACGGCAATCGACAGCGCCACCGTCCAGACCGGCACCTCGAGCGGAGACATCTCCCTGACCGTCACCGGAGCGACGAATCGCGTCGCCGCCGGGTCCGGGTCGGGCGACATCGCGCTGGTCGTGCCCGATGTCCCGTATGCGGTGGAGGCGCAATCCTCGTCCGGCGATGTGAACGTCGACGTGACCGAAGCGAGCGACGCGACCCGGACGATCACCGCCAACACGGGCGCAGGGCAGATCAGCATCACCCGGGGGTAGCGTTCGCCTCCTGTGACCGGCGAGGCGGCGGGCGGACAGTGGCTCCGACCCGCGCGCTTCGCGCTCCTGTACGGGCTCGGCGCGGCCGGCGCGCTCACGGGCCTCTACCTGGCGGTCGCCGGCACTGACGATGCGAAGTGGGGAGCGATCGTCGGGCTCGCGGCGTTCGTCGTGCTCTCGACGTTCGGGCTGTACGTGTTGCTGCGGTCCTATGCGAGCCGGCTCGCGGCCTCGCAGGCCGAGCTGCTCGCGTCGCTCAGCCGCTACCGCGAGCTGTTCGAGGCCTCACCGGACCCGACGTGGGTCTACGACTTCGACACGCTGTCGTTCCTCGCCGTGAACGACGAGGCAGTCACGCGGTACGGATGGTCGGAGGCGGAGTTCCGGACGATGAGCGTTGCCGATCTGCTCGACCCGGTCGACGTGCCGGTGCTGCTCGCGCGGTTCCGCCGACCCGGGCCCGGTCCGTCGATGCCGGGTGAGTGGCGTCATCGAACCAAGCGCGGCGCGCACGTGTGGGTCGAGGTCTCGGTGCAGTCGATCGAGTTCGAAGGACGACGACGCGGGTCTCGCGGTGGCGCGCGACGTCACCGACCGGCACGCGGCAGAGGAAGCACTGGTGGAAAGCGAGCACCAGCTGCGGTTGGGGTTCGAGCTGAGCCCGGTCGGGATGGCGATCGTGGGGCGCGACGGGCGGATCCTCCGCGCGAACGCCGCGCTCGCGGAGCTGGTGTCGCGCGGTCCTCGTTCCCTCGTCGGGCTTCCGTTCGAGGCGCTCGTCCACCCTGACGACCTCCCGAGCTTCCAACGCGACGCCGACGGCATGCTCGATGGCACGGGGCCCGTGCGGGCGCGGGCGCTGCGACTGCTGCGCCCCGACGGCACCACTGCTCACGTCGCTGCGGACATGGTGCTGGTCGCCGAGGCCGCGGACGAGCCGCAGTTCTTCTCGCTCCAGCTCCGGGACACCACTCACGAGGCGCGTCGCGAGGGCCTCGAGAAGGCGAGGGTTGCGATCCGCGATCGCATCGACGAGGGACAACCGCTGAAGGGGACGCTCGAAGAGGTGTGCCGCCTGATCGAGGCCCAGCTGGATTGGTCGCTCGGCGTCGTGATGCGCGTCCGCGCCGGTGTGCTCGAGCTCGCGGCAGGGGACCGCGTGCCACAGCTGCTCGCCGGAACGCTTCGTTCCGTCGCGATCGATCCCTCGGGAGCGCCATGCTCCCGTGCCGCGGCCCGCAATGAGCCGGTCGTGCTCGCCGACGTGAGCGCATCACCCGCGCCGGCGCGCCTTCCCGGACTCTCGGCGGCGGGCGTGCGCGCTTGGAGCTCGTGGCCGGTCGCCGACCAGGGCGGCTACGTCGTCGCGACCGTCGACGCGCTGCGCACGCGACCGGTCCCGCTCGCACCGTCGGAAGAGCAGGCGATGGCCGCTGCCGCCGAGCTCGTGGCCGCTGCGCTCGATGCGACGCGGACACCGGTCGTCGAGACACCGACCGACCGCCCGGCGGTCACTGTCCGCCGGGTGATCGACCTGCGCGAGGCGCGCCAGCGCCAACGGGACACAGGCACAGGCGGTCCGCCCGAGCCGAACCCACCCTCCTGACGAGCGACGCGCTCAGGCGGTCGCGAGCTGCGCGGTGAGGGCGTCCGCAGTGTCCACCGGCGCGAGGCACGCGTAGTCGCGACAGACGTAGGCGAAGCCGTCCTTCCGCGACTCCCAGAGGGGCGACTCGTACGGCTCGCCCCATGCGAGGACAGCGTTCGGCAGGTAGCGCGTCTGCACCGCCTCGACGAGATCGGGCCGGTCGCCCACCACCGCGATCTCGGTCGCCCCCGATCGGTGGAGATCGACCGCACACAGCAGCTCGGGGAACGCGAGCGGATGCGTCATTGCGAGCGACCCCACGAGGGCGAGGATCTGCTCCGCGTGGTGTTGATAGCGCCGCTCGCCGGTGAGCGCCGCAAGGCGCAGCAGTCCGAGCGTCGCCATGCTGTTTGCCGACGGCGTCGCGTTGTCGAGCAAGTCCTTCGGCCGCGTGACCAGCGCCTCACCATCGATTCCGGTGGTGAACACGCCGCCGCCCTCTGGATCCCAGAAGAGGTCGAGGAGCGCGTCCGCCGTGGTGGTCGCGGCCTCGATCCACCGCTTCTGCCCAGTTGCTTCCGCCAGTGACACGAAGGCTTGCACGAGGGCGGCGTGGTCGGCCGCGAACGCGAGATGACGAGCGCCGCCGTCGCGCTGCCAGGACCTCAGCCATCGTCCGTCCTCCCGACGCAGGTTCGCGAGGAGGAAGTCCGCGTTTGCCGTCGCAGCCTCGAGCCAGTCGCTGCGTTGGGTCCCGGCGGCTGCGCGAGCGAGCGAATCGAGCATCAGCGCGTTCCACTCGGTCAGCACCTTGTCGTCGAGACCAGGACGCACACGCTGCTCGCGGGCGTCGAAGAGCTTCTGGCGCGCCTGTTCGACCGCCGGTGGTCGAATCAGGTCGCCGCGAACGGGGCGGTGGAGGATGTTCGACCCCTCGAAGTTTCCCGCCTTCGTGACGCCGTACCACTCGATCGCGGCGGGAGCGAGATCGGAGCCGAGCGCAGCGTCGATGTCCTCGACCCGCCAGACGTAGAACCGCCCCTCCTCGCCCTCGGAATCCGCGTCCTCGGCAGACGCGAAGCCGCCCTCGGGTTGACGGAGGTCACGCAGCACGTAGGTGATCGTCTCGTCGAGGACCTGGCGCCAGCGCTCCTCTCCCAGCTGCTGCCATCCGTGGAGGTACACGCGGGCGAGCAGCGCCTGGTCGTACAGCATCTTCTCGAAGTGCGGCACCATCCAGAACGCGTCGACGGAGTACCGCGCGAAGCCGCCACCGAGATGGTCGTACATGCCGCCCGACGCCATCGCGTCGAGCGACGTGGTGACGACCGTGCGGGCGCCGTCCCCGCCGTTGTGGGCGTGCGCGCGCAGGCACAACCCGAGCGTCATCGCCTGCGGGAACTTCGGTGCTTTCCCGAACCCACCCCACTCCGGGTCGAACTGGGCGCCGATCTGTTGCAGCGCGGCGTTGAGGGCATCGGTGCCCGGCAACGACTGGCCGTCGGGCGCCGCGACCCTCGCCATGCGGTTGAGCGACTGGGTGATCTGCCCGGCCTGGTCGAGTAGCTCGGCTCGACGCTCACGCCACGCGTCGCCGATCGCACTGAGGAGATGGAGGAACTGCGGCTTCGGGTAATACGTGCCGCCGAAGAACGGCTCGCCGTCCGGTGTCATGAACACCGTCATGGGCCACCCGCCTTGACCCGAGATCGCCTGCACCGCCTCCATGTAGATCGCGTCGATGTCGGGGCGTTCCTCGCGGTCGACCTTGATGCAGACGAAACCGTCGTTCATGGCCGAGGCGACCTCGTCGTCCTCGAACGACTCGTGGGCCATGACGTGGCACCAGTGGCATGCGGAGTAACCGACCGACAGCAGGATCGGCTTGTCGGCCTCGACTGCCGCCTGAAGCGCCTCTGTGCCCCAGGGGTACCAGTTGACCGGGTTGTCGCGGTGCTGACGAAGGTACGGCGATGTCTCGTCGGCGAGCCGGTTCACCCAGGCAGGCTAAGTCCTCGTCGCCGGCCTCCGCTTCGCTTCCGCCGGCTCCTGCTCACTTCGTTCGACAATCGGTGCTTCGCGCACCCGGCGGCGCATTGCGCCGCCCTCGAACCGTCGTCGGTATTCTCCTCAGCCATGCAGGTGAGCCTCGAGGGCAAGGTCGCACTCGTCACCGGCGCGTCGAAGGGCATCGGCCTCGCGATCGCGTCGAGCTTCGCGGAGTCCGGAGCGAAGGTCATGCTCTCGTCGCGCAAGTTCGACCAGCTCGTCGCGGCGGCGAAGGGTATCGACGGAGATACCCACGTGTTCGTCGCGAACGCCGGCGACGTCGAAGCCGCGGACCAGTGCGTGGAAGCGACCATCGAGCGATTCGGGCGCCTCGACATCCTCGTGAACAACGCGGCGACGAACCCGTACGCAGGGCCGATCATGGACGTCGACGAGGGCCGCTACGACAAGACCTTTCAGGTGAACGTGAAGGGCCCCATCTTCTGGTCGCAAGCCGCGTGGAAGAGGTGGATGAAGGACAACGGCGGCGTCATCATGAACATCGCCTCCGTCGGTGGCATGCGCTCCGAGGGTTTGCTGGGCATCTACAACCTGACGAAGGCAGCGCTCATCCACCTCACGCGTCAGCTCGGCGGCGAGCTCGGTCCGAAAGTCCGCGTCGTCGGCATCGCGCCGGGACTCGTGAAGACCGACTTCGCACAGATGCTTGTCGACAACTTTGGAGACAACCTCGCTCGTTCGATGCCGACCCGCCGGCTCGGTGAGCCCGAGGACATCGCGGATCTCGCGACGTTCCTCGCGAGCGACCTCGCCTCTTGGATCACGGGGGAGACGTACGTCATCGACGGCGGCGCGGGGGTGTCACACAACCGCGCCGCCCCGCCCCGCGGTGGAGTAGCGCTCAGCCCTCGGCAGAGAGGATCTTCGCGAGCTCGGGGTACCGCTTTGTGTCGCGCGCCTCCGTCGACCTTGAGCAGGTCGCCGGTGATCCAGGACGCGTCGTCCGAGGCGAGGAAGAGGGCGACCGCGGCGACGTCGTCGGGGTTGCCCGTGCGGCCGAGGGGTGCGTTCTCGACGAACGCGGCGTGGATCGCCGGCGTCTGGTTCAGAAACGCGGCGAGCGGGGTGTCCACGAGGCCGGGCCCGATCGAGTTCACACGGATGCCATGCGGACCGAGCTCCATCGCTGCGCAGCGCGTGTACATGTCGACGGCCGCCTTCGTCGCGCAATAGAGGCCCATGCCCTCGGCGGGCTGGATGGCATTGAGAGAAGCGATGTTGATGATCGAGCCTCCATTGCCCGCGGCGACCATCGCTCGCGCCTCGTGCTTGATCGAGAGCATCACGCCACGGAGGTTGACCGCCATGACGATGTCCCACGTCGCGGTGTCTTGATCGACGACGGGGGAGTACGCGCCGAGGCCGGCCGCGTTCACGCCGATGTCGAGCCGACCGTGGCGCTCGATGGCCGCTGCGCACAGCGCGGCAATGCCGTCCTCGTCCATGACGTCGACGTGCTGACCGAGCGATGCGTTTCCGAGCTCGGCGACCGTGGAGTCGAGCGCCGCGTCGTTCACGTCGCCGAGCAGCACGCTCGCCCCCTCGGCGATGAAGCGCCGAGCGGCGCCGAGGCCGATGCCCGACGCGCCACCGGTGATGACTGCGACCTTGCCTGCGATGCGTCCTGTCACGGGCGCGCAGGCTAGTGAGCCGCCGGAAGGTCGCTTCTTCGCACCTTTCCGAGCGCAGTGCGAGGCACCTCGTCCACGAGGACCAGCTCGCGCGGTGCGGCATGCGGGGCGAGTGCCTCCTTGACCGCGGCGCGCAGCGCGTCGAGCGTCGGGGGGCCCGCGGGTGCGGGCACGACGAACGCCACGACACGCTGGCCCCACTCCGGGTCGAGTCGACCGGCCACCGCGACGTCGGCGACTCCGGCGACACGGGCGAGCACCTTCTCGACCGGCTCCGGCCACACGTTCTCACCGCCGGTGATGATGAGGTCACCCCGCCGTCCGTGGACGACGAGGCGGCCGTCGGCATCGAGGCCGCCGAGGTCGCCCGTCGAGAGCCAGCCGCCGGTGTGCTTCGGGTCGCTGCCGTCCCGATAGCAGCGAAGCAGCATGGGGCCTCTGAGCAGGATCGAGCCGTCGTCGTCGTCGACCGCGACCTCCACGCCCTCGAGAGGGACGCCGTCGTACACGACGCCGCTACCGGTCTCGGTCATGCCGTACGTGGTCAGGACGTTCGGCGGGAGGGTCTCGGGCGGTGCGGCGCCGCCGAGGACGATCACCCGGAACAGCGACGGATCGATTCGCCGCAGCGCCGTGGGGACGAGCGACACGAGCGTCGCGCCCAGGCGAGCCGCGGCCTCGACCGCCGCCGCGTCGAAGCGTGGGCAGCACCGTGAGCTGCGTGCCGGTGGCGAGGGCGCGGGTCACGACCGAGAGACCGCCCACGTGGGAGAGGGGGAGGCACGCCAGCCATCGATCGTGCGCCGGTCCACTCCGAGGCGGTCGCTGGTCGCGAGGGCGGAGGCGCGCACCGCGTCGTGGGTCAGCACAACGTCCTTGCGGGGCGCCCGTGGTGCCGCTGGTCGCGACGACGAGGGCGTCGCCGTGCTCGACGGGTCGACCCCCGTCGAGGCGCGTGCGCTCGCCGTGCTCGTCGACGATCCAGGTCGGCGCCATCGCGTGCAGCGTGGCGTGTCGGGTCGGCGCGAGCGAGGCGCAGGTCGAGCGGGAACACCGCGTCGCCCGCGTCCCACACCCGCTGGAGGTCCTCGCGCGAAGCGGGGGCTCGGCACCGGAAGTGCCACGAGCTCCGGCATGGCGCGAACCTACCGGGCTGCCATGCTGACGTTCCGATGACCAGCACCCCCGAGAACGACCGCGACAGCCTGTACGCACCGATCGAGTGGGCGCGATCGGGCGACTACCAAGACATCAGCTACGACACCGCCGAGGGCATCGCGAAGATCACGATCTGCCGGCCCGAGGTGCGCAACGCATTCCGCCCGCAGACGCTGTTCGAGCTGTCGCACGCCTTCAACGAGGCTCGCGACGATCACCGAGATCGGCGTCATCATCCTCACCGGCCAGGGAGACCAGGCCTTCTGCTCGGGCGGTGACCAGCGCATCCGCGGCGACGACGGCTACATCGGCGACGACGAGGTCGCCCAGCACGGCATCGGCCGCCTGAACGTGCTCGACCTGCAGATCCAGATTCGGCGTACGCCGAAGCCGGTGGTCGCGATGGTGGCGGGCTATGCGATCGGTGGCGGCCACGTCCTCCACGTCGTGTGCGACCTCACGATCGCGGCCGACAACGCGCGATTCGGCCAGACCGGGCCGAAGGTCGGCTCCTTCGACGGCGGTTACGGATCGGGACTGCTGGCCCGCATCGTCGGGCAGAAGAAGGCCCGCGAGATCTGGTTCCTGTGCGATCAGTACGACGCCCAGCAGGCGCTCGACATGGGACTCGTGAACACCGTGGTGCCCCTCGCCGACCTCGAGCGCGAGACCGTGGCGTGGTGCCGCAAGATGCTCCGCCTCTCGCCGCTCGCGCTGCGGATGGTCAAGGCCTCGATGAACGCCGCCGACGACGGTCTCGCGGGCATCCAGCAGCTCGCCGGCGACGCCACGATGCTCTTCTACATGAGCGACGAGGCCCAAGAGGGCCGCGACTCGTACGTCGAGAAGCGCAAGCCTGACTTCTCGAAGTTCCCTCGCCGGCCGTGACGTGAACAAGTGGGTGCTCGGCGCCCGCCCGCGGACGCTGCCGGCAGCCGTCGTTCCCGTCGCGGTCGGGACGGCGTGCGCGGTGGGCGAAGGGGGAGTGATCGCCTGGCGCGCGATCGCGGCGCTCGTCGTCGCCGTGGCGATTCAGATCGGCACGAACTATCAGAACGACGTCGGCGACGGCGTGCGGGGCACCGACTCCGCGCGTGTCGGGCCGGTGCGTCTCGTCGCTTCGGGACTCGCGACGCCGAGTGCGGTCAAGAAAGCAGCGCTCATGTCGATGCTCGTTGCGGCTGTCGCGGGGCTCGCGCTCGCGATCGCGGTGAGTCCGTGGCTGCTGCTCGTGGGCGCGGCGTCGTTCGCGGCGGGGTACTTCTACACGGGCGGCCCCAAGCCGTACGGCTACTACGGCTTCGGCGAGCTGTTCGTGTTCGTGTTCTTCGGCGTGGTCGCCACCGTCGGCGCGGCCTACGTCCAGATCGAGAAGATCACCGCGGTCGCGGTCGTCGCGTCGATCCCGGTCGGTCTGCTCGCGACCGCACTTCTCGTCGTGAACAACCTGCGCGACATCCCCACAGACGGCCCTGCGGGGAAGAAGACGCTGGCGGTGCGCCTGGGAGACAAGCGGACGCGTCACATGTACGGCTTGCTCGTCCTTGTCGCGTTCCTCATCCTGCCGGTCTTCGGCGCGTTGGGCCGGCCGCTCGCCGCGCTCGCATTCGTCGCAGTCGTGGTCGCACGACGCCCGGTGCAGCAGGTGCTCGAAGGTGCCACCGGTCCGGCGTTGATCCCAGTGCTCGGCGCGACCGGTCGACTCCAGATCGTGTTCGGCGCTCTGCTCGCGCTCGGGCTCTGCTACGTGCCCTGAGCGCCCCATTCGAGGACGAGGTCGGCGAACTCGTCCTCGTGCTCCCGATGGCACGCGTGGCCTACGCCCTCCATGATGTGCAACTTGGCGTTCGTGCCGATGGCCTCCTTCATCCGTGCCGCGGTGCCGACGTACCGTTCGTCGAGCGCGCCGGCGACCAGCAGCACTGGCATCGCGAGGGCGGCCAGGCGATCCCATAGCGGTTCCTGACGACCGGTGCCAGCGAGGCGCAGGCTCGACGCGAGGCCCTGGACCGTGTTCTCGCGGCGCGCCTCGTCGTCGCGTGCGCTCACGGGCAGCGTGGCGAAGAGCGGCTGGTCGAGCCACTGGGTGAGGAAGGAATCCAGCCCGTCGCGCTCGAGTGACTGCGCGAGCGCTTCGTCTCGCTCGACGCGAGCGGTGCGTTCGGCATCGTCTTCGATGCCCGGGGTCCCGCTGACCAGGATGAGGCGCTCGACCTGCGCGGGATGCGCGAGCGCGACGTGGAGCGCCATCCGTGCTCCCATCGAGTAGCCGAGATAAGTCGCCGACCCACCGGCCTCGGTGAGGAGATCGGCTGCCCCCCAGAGGTCCGCGCGCAGCTCCGACGCCTGGCCATGGCCAGGCGCGTCCAAGGTGATCACCTCGTGCTCGCGGGCGAGCGTTGCCGGGATCGAGCCCCAGCACCTGCGGTTCTGGGTGAACCCGTGCACCAGGACGAGGGTCGCCACCGAGGCAGGATAGGAGGGCATGGCCACCACGACCGCCGCAACGTTCTGCGTGACCCTCGTCGACGAGTGGGTGCGCGCGGGTGTCACGGATACGGTCGTGTGCCCTGGGTCGCGGTCGACGCCATTGGCCGTTGCCCTCGCATCGGACGCCCGGATCACGGTGCACGTGCACCACGACGAGCGCAGTGCCGGCTTCGTCGCGCTCGGGCTGGGGCTCACGACGGAGCGCCCTGCGGTCGTGCTCACGAGCAGCGGCACCGCAGCCGTCGAGCTGCACCCCGCAGTCGTCGAGGCGCACCAAAGCGGCGTCCCGTTGATCGCTGCCACCGCTGACCGGCCGCCCGAGCTGCAGGGAGTAGCGGCGCCGCAGACCATTGATCAGTCCCACCTCTACGGCGTCGCGACGCGCTGGTTCGTCGACGCGGGCGTCCCGTCCGACGAGACCCGCTCGGCGTGGAGGTCGCTGGGCGCGGCGAGTCGTCGCCGAAGCGCTCGGTGCCGGCGGCCGCGGACCCGGGCCAGTGCAGATCAACCTGCCGTTCCGCGATCCGCTCGTGGGTGACGCGGGCGCGCTGCCTCCCGGGCGCCCCGACGGACGGTCGTGGCACACGGTGGTCGATGAGCGTGCGGAGCTCGACGACGCCAGCATCGACTCGTTGGCTGTCGCACTGGACGCCGTGCGCGGGGTCGTGATTGCGGGTCGCGGCGCGGGCGGGCCCGGGATCCATTCGCTCGCCGAACGACTCGGCTGGCCGGTGCTCGCCGACCCGCGGTCGAGCGCACGAGTGCCGGCGCGCACGACGGTCGCGGCGTTCGATGCGCTTCTCCGACACCCGCGGTTCGCCGCTGATCATCGTCCCGAAGTGGTGCTCCGCGTCGGCGAGCAACCCGCGTCGAAGGTGCTGGCGCAGTGGGTCGCCTCCTCCGGCGCTCGTGAGGTCGTCGTGCACCGCCGGGGGGCCTGGATCGACCCCGACCGGACGGCGGAGCTCGTCGTGACCGCCCCGCCCGGCCGCGTCGTCGCGGCGCTCACCAAGCGTCTTGCCGGATCGGCGGCGTCGAGCACGCCCTGGCTCGCGCGGTGGGCGCACGCGGAGGAAGCCGCGCAGCGCGCGATCGAGGCCGCGCTCACGACGTTTGCGAGTCCGTCTGAGCCCGGCGTCGCCCGGGAGGTGATGCGCGCGCTGCCCGACGGGTCCGCACTCGTGCTCTCGTCGTCGATGCCGGTGCGCGATACGGAGTGGTATGCCGCGCCGCGAGCGGGCGTCGACGTGTACTCGAACCGCGGTGCGAACGGCATCGACGGTGTCGTGTCGACCGCGGTCGGTGTCGCGCTGGGGCGGCGCGCGCCGACGGCCGTGCTCATCGGAGACGTCGCCCTGCTGCACGACACCAACGGGATGCTCCTGGCGGCGAGGCGCGACATCGATCTCACGATCGTCGTGGTCGACAACGACGGTGGCGGCATCTTCTCGTTCCTGCCTCAAGCGACCGAGCTGCCACCGGACGTCTTCGAGCAGCTGTTCGGGACGCCCCACGGGATCGACCTCGCGGCGCTCGCGGCCGTCCACGGAATCCCGGAGGTCGCCTCGGTGGGCGAGGGGAGCGGAGTGCGCCTCGTGCGGGTGCGCACCGACCGCGCCGCGAACGTCGAGGCGCACAACGTCGTCAACCGGGCAGTCGCCGACGCGCTCGGCTAGAACCGGAGCGGTGGGCGTGCCCGAGCTCTGCGTCGCGACGATGGCTGATGCCGACGCGATGTCTGTGGTGATGCGCTCATCGGTGCTCGATCTCTTCCGCGGCTTCTATGACGAGCAGCAGATCGCCAGCGCGTCGGTCCACATCGCACACGTCGATCCGGCACTTGTCGGTGACGGCACCTACTTCGTGTACGAAGTCGACCACGAGATCGTTGCGTGCGGAGGATGGAGCCGTCGCGGACGGCTCTACACGGGATCGGGTGACCAACCCGACGACGGCCGCCTGCTCGACCCAACGAGCGAAGCGGCGCACATCCGGGCGATGTTCGTGCGCCCGGACTGGACGCGCCGAGGGCTCGGGAGGGGGATCCTCGAAGCAGGGCGCGATGCGGCGCGCGCGGAGGGCTTCCGACGGCTCGACCTGATGGCCACGCTCGCGGGCGTTCCCCTGTACCGGTCGTTCGGCTTCACGGAGATCGAGCGGGCCGTCCTGACGATGCCAGACGGGGTCACGATCGACACGGTCGCGATGGAGCGCCCGGTCGACCTGCCCTCCCTCGATCTGTTCGCTTAGGGGCGGAGCAGCGCGCCCAGCATCGCGGCGAACTTGGCCTGCGTCTCCGCGAGCTCCGCGTCCTCGTCCGAGTCGCGTACGACACCGACGCCCGCGTAGAGCCGAGCTCGTCTCCCCTCGATCTCGCGCGCAGCGCAGCGCGACCGCCCAACGCCCGTTGCCCGCGGCGTCCACCCAACCGACCGGCCCGGCATATCGGCCGCGATCGAGCTTCTCGAGCTCGTCGATGGTTGCGAGCGCGACTTCGCGCGGATGACCGCCGACCGCGGGTGTCGGGTGCAGCGCCCGCACGAGCTCGACCACGGACGGCAGCGGCTTCGACAGCCGGCCCTCGACGAGCGTGCCGAGGTGCTGGACGTTGGCCACCGCGACGATCGAGGGTTCGGCTTCCTCGTCGAGGTACGAGCACCACGGCAGGAGCGTGTCGTGCACCATGGCGATCGTCAGGCGGTGCTCGAGCTGATCCTTGGTCGATGCGACGAGGGCGTTCGCGATGCGAGCGTCGACCGCTGGGTCGCCGCTGCGCGGCGCGGTGCCGGCGAGCGGATGAGATCGCACGACATCGCCGGCGCGTGACACGAGCAGCTCGGGGCTCGCGCCGACGATGCCGTTGACCGAGTAGACGAAGCTCGAAGGGAAGCTCGACCTCAACCGAGCAATCACGCCGACGAGGTCGATCGGCTCGCTCATGTCGACGACGAGCTCGCGAGCCAGGACCACCTTGTCCAGACCCCCCGCTCGGATGCGGTCGCGGGCGGTCGCTACGGCTCGTTTCCAGTCCGCGGCGGGTCGGCTCGACGTGACCTGCACGTCAGCCGCCCATCCCACGCGGGGCACGGGCGCCACGCACTCGATGGGCGGCGTGGGCGTCCCGACGGGGCCGATCGTGGTGATCCAGCGCGCGCCGTCGGCCGTCCGCCCGACCACGAGCTCGGGAACGATGACCTCGTCGTCGGCGGTCTCAAAGAACGGCAGGGCGCCGAACGCGACCGCTCCGCAACCCGGCAGCCCGACTTCGTCCTCGGTCTGGATCGCGGCCAGCGCCTCGGGCGCGTCGCTGAGCCGCAGTCGCGCGGCGATCCCCCGTCCCGCGAGCCCAGCACCGTGCTCCTCGAAGAGGAAGCCGTCCGGGCCCGCGACCGCGAGAAGGTCGACGTCGGCGTCGAGGCGAACGGTGCGCGCGATCATCCCCGCGTCCCAACGAGGAGCTGCGCAATGCCTCCCGACAGGAGGGTGCGCGTCGCGTCGGGGAAGCCCGCGTCCCGGAACATCGCGACCAGCTGCTCGGGCTCGGGGAGGTAGGCGACCGAGCGGGGGAGGTAGCTGTACGCGTCACGGTCGGAGAGCAGGCCTCCGATCACCGGGACGACCTTCCCGAAGTAGACGCTGTGCCCCCACCGCAACACTGCGTTGTCCGGCGTCGCGACCTCGAGCAGCGCGACCCGGCCGCCGATCCGCACGACGCGCTCGAGCTCGGCGAAGAACCCCGGCAGCTCGCGGAAGTTCCGCAGCGCGAACCCGCAGGTCGCGCCGTCGACGTCTCCGTCCGCGATCGGAAGCCTGAGCGCATCGGCGAGCACCCGGGGCACGCCGCTGCGGTCCGCGCGGAGCATCCCCTCGGACAGGTCGACGCTGATGGCCTCGAGGCCCCGTGATCGCAGCTCGCGCGACAGGTCGCCGGTCCCGGATGCGAGGTCGAGCACGATCGAGCCAGCGGAAAGCGAGAGGTCGGTGACGGTGCGCCTGCGCCAGCCGACGTCCATGCGGAACGTCATGACGCGGTTCACGAGGTCGTACCGGGTGGCGATCGCGTCGAACATCGCCGTGACCGCCCGAGTCTTCTCCTCGCCCTGCGGCAGTGCCGCGCTCACGGTTCGACGCGCACAGCGCCGCAGTGCTTGCAGTTCGGATACGCCCGTGATGTGGGACGTCCGCACTCCTCGCAGGTCACGACCTTGATCTCGCCGCGGCGCAACCTCCGGATCGCCGACACGAGCATTCCGACGACCGCGATGAGGATCGTGACCTCGAGGACGTCGCGCACCACGTTGTCCACGCACCCAGTCTGCCCGCCCCCACTCTCAGGGGCTGGCGGTGGCGCGGGCCCAGCGGTAGTCGGCCTTGCCTGAGGGGGAGCGGACGACCTCGTCGACGAACACGAATGCCTTCGGCAGCTTGTACCGGGCGATGTGCTTCTCGCTCTCCTCGAGCAGCTCGGCTTCGAGCACGTCGGAAGCGACGATCCCGTCGCGCAGGCGCACGATCGCCACCACCTCCTGACCCCAGCGCTCTGACGGTCGCGGCGCGACGACGACGTCATAGACACCCGCGTGATGGCGCAGCGCGTGCTCGACCTCCTCGGCGAAGATCTTCTCGCCGCCCGAGTTGATCGTCACCGAGTCACGGCCGTGCAGCTCGACGATCATCCCCGGCCGCACCCGAGCGCGATCACCGGGCACCGCGTAGCGCACGCCGTTGACCGTCGGGTAGGTGCGAGCGGTCTTCTCCGCGTCGCCGAGGTAGCCGAGCGCGAGTCGTCCGGACTTGGCGAGCCAGCCGATCTCCTCGTCGTCCTCACCGAGCTCGCGCGTGAGGTCTGCGGAGAGCACATG
Organism: uncultured Acidimicrobiales bacterium; assembly: GCA_963708175.1. Taxonomy (GTDB): domain Bacteria; phylum Actinomycetota; class Acidimicrobiia; order Acidimicrobiales; family DATKAS01; genus DATKAS01. The sequence goes on along the minus strand of CAVPSD010000017.1, from coordinate 14,380 downwards.
GTTGCCCGGCGACAGCATGAACGTTCCCGTCGACGCCGCGCCGCCGGCCGAGACGTGCTGCATCTGACCTCCGGCCTCCGAAGAGCCGAGGCCGTCGACGACGATGAGAGCGGGCAAGTGTGAGAGGAACTCTTGCTTCAACGGGGCCGAGAGAGGCGCGCCGCCCGACAAGAGCACCGTGAGCGAGGAGAGGTCGTAGCGGTTGCGTCCGAGCTCGTCCAGCAGTGGCCGCGCGAACGCGTCCCCGACGATCAAGAGGAACGCGACTTTCTCGCGCTCGATGAGCGACCAGATGTCGGGGGCGTCGAGCCGCTCGGGATGGCTCTGGATGAAGACAGTCCCACCGCGGTGGAACGTGAGGAAGCTCATCCAGTGGCCGGCTCCGTGCATGAACGGCGGGGCGAGCACCGCGCGCAACCCGCCTTCCGCACCGGTTGCGCCGGCCACGAGGGCGTCGTAGGAGTCGAACGGGGTGCCGTCGTTACGCCGGCCCCCCAGCGCCTCCACGAAGATGTCGGCCTGCCGCCAGAGCACGCCCTTCGGCATGCCCGTCGTCCCACCCGTGTAGAGGATGTACAGGTCGTCGGGCGACGGCGTCACCGGCGGCGCGTCTGGTGAAGCCGCGGCGAGCACGTCTTCGTACCACTCGGCGCTCGGCAGCAGGTCGTTGCCAGAGTCGTCGGCGACCTGGATCAAGACCGTCAGTGCCGGAAGCGAGTCGCGCACCTCGGCGAGGGTCGGCGCGAATGCCGACTGATACACGATCGCCTTCGCGCCTGCGTCGGCGAGCAGGTAGCGCAGCTCCTCCGCGACATAGCGGTAGTTGACGTTGAACGGGGCGAGGCGCGCCTTGAACGCACCCAGCATCGACTCGAGGTACTCGTTGCCGTTGTAGAGGTAGATGGCGAGATGGTCCTGGCCCGACTCGTGCCCGGCGAGCTGATCGCGCTCGGTCACCGCGCCGAGGCCGCGGTCGAGCAGCGCGTTCGCGAGTCGCCGCGTGCGCTCGTTGACCTCACCCCACGTGAGGCGCCGATCGCGGAACACGATGCACTCCCGGTCGGGCACTGCCGCGGCGATCGCCTCGTGAGCAGTCGCGAGGTTGAGGTCCATGCAGCCGAACCTAAACGCCTCCCTGCACGGAGACGAATCGAGCGATACCTTGCGGCGCATGGGTGCTCCGATTCCGACCTCGCTCGACGACTTCACCCCTCGCTGGCTCAGCGAGGCACTCGGCGAGGAGGTCGCATCGGTCGAGATCGAACCGGTCGGCCAGGGGGTCGGCATCCTCGGCTTGTTGGCGCGGCTCCACGTCACCTACGCGGACCCGCGCAGCGAGCTCCCTCGGACGCTGATCGCCAAGATCGCCTCATCGAACCCCGAGACGGTGGGAGTCGCGGTGCATTACGGCTTCTACCTGAACGAGGTGCGGTTCTACCGGGATTGCTCGTCGACGCCCGGCCTCCGGGTTCCGGCACTCCACTACAGCGACATCGACGACAGCGAGACCATGTTTGTCCTTCTCCTCGAAGACCTCGGAGCGGCGCGGCTCGCGGATCAGATCGAGGGCTGCGCTCCCGAGGATGCGGTGCACGTCATCGACGCGGCGGCGGCGCTCCACTCGTTCTGGTGGAACAGCCCCAAGCTCTCCGACCTGACGTGGCTCCGTCCGGTCAACAATGACGCGTACAAGTCGGCTCAGGAGCAGTACACCGCGGTGTGGCCCGGGTTCGTCGAGCGCTACGGCGACCGCCTCCCGGCCGGAGCGCTCGCGGTGGGCGCGGGGTACCAGACCCAGATCGCTGACATGTTCGACTGGATCGTCGAGAACCGACCGCACACCATCGCGCACACGGACTTCCGGCTCGACAACCTGTTCTTCGACCATCCCGACGGTTCGCCGGTGACGGTCATCGACTGGCAGCTCTCGGTGCGGGGGATGGGTCCACTCGACGTGAGCTACTTCATCGCGGAGAGCATGGCGCCCGACGACCGCCGCGCGCACGAGCGATCGTTGCTCGAGCGCTACCACGCCGGCCTGGTGGCGGGCGGGGTCACCGACTACTCCTTCGACGATCTTTACGACGACTACCGCATGGCCCTCGTGACCCAGCTGACGATCCCGGTCGTCGGCCAGAGCATGGATCCGGGCAACGACCGCGGACGCAGGCTCATGGACGCGATGGTCGAACGGACCTTCATCTCGATCGAGGATCACGACGCGGGCCGGTTCCTGCCCGTCTGAACCCGGCCTATGGTGCGGCCATGAGCGACGACATGATCTTCGGCACGTTCTTGCCGCAGGGCTGGAAGATGGAGCTGTCCTCGATCGACGGCGCGGAGGCAAAGTGGGCCAAGGCGGTCGAGATCGCGGTCCTCGCAGAAGAGCTCGGCTACGACTCGATCTGGGTCTACGACCACTTCCACAACGTCCCGCGTCCTGCACACGAAGCCGTCTTCGAGTGCTGGACGACCCTCGCCGCGATCAGCCAGCGCACGAGCCGCATCCGCCTCGGGCAGATGGTCGGCTGCAACTCCTACCGGCAGCCGAGCGTGCTCGCGAAGATCACCTCGACGATCGACGTGATCAGCGGCGGCCGCCTGGATTGGGGCATCGGCGCGGGGTGGTACGAGAACGAGTACAAGGGCTACGGCTTCGAGTTCCCCATGCCGAAGGTGCGCATCGGGATGCTCCGCGAATGCGTCGAGATCGTGAAGTCGATGTGGTCAGACCCCGAGACGAGCTACGACGGCAAGTACTACACGTTGTCGCGCGCGCACTGTGATCCGAAGCCCCTGCAGCAGCCCCATCCGCCGATCTGGATCGGTGGGGGAGGGCCGAAGCTGACGCTGCGGGTCGTCGCCCGGTACGCCGATCGTTCGAATTTCGGCGGCAAGCCCGATGAGTTCGCGGCGAAGTGCGAGCTGCTGAAGGGCCACTGCAAGGATGTCGGCCGCGACTACGACGAGATCCGCAAGACGTGGTCGCCTGAGGTGTTCATCCGAGAGACCGAGGCCGAGGTGAAGGAGGCCGGATCCCGCTCGTTCTGGGGTGAGCCGGTGGAGTCCTGGACCGCGGGCAACCTCGTGGGCACGCCCGACCAGGTGGCCGAGCGCATCAACGAGTACCGCGCGCTGGGCGTGTCGGGCATCGTGCCCTGGTGCTCGGACTATCCCGACACCGAGACGCTCACGCTCCTCGCCGAGAAGGTGATGCCCCAATTCCGCTGAGCCGAGTTCCGGTGAGCTCAGCTCCGGTGAGATCAGGTGTAGTAGCGGAACACGACCTCGGCGACGCACGACGGCTTGGGTGCGCTCTCGACCTCGAACGTGAATTCCATCGTGACCTGCGCGCCGCCGGCAACGTCTTCGACGTTGAGCAGCTTCGCGCCGAGTCGCACCTTCGAGCCGACCGGAACCGGCGACGGGAAGCGAACCTTGTTGCACCCGTAGTTCACGCCCATCGCCACGCCGGTCACCGCCATGATCTGCGGCGAGAGCGATGGCCCGAGCGCGAGCGTGAGGTAGCCATGGGCGATCGGCCCGCCGAACGGTCCCGCCTTCGCGCGTTCGACGTCGACATGGATCCACTGGTGATCACCGGTCGCGTCCGCGAACTGGTTCACCTGCTCTTGCGTGATCTCGACGTAGTCGCTGTAGCCGAGGTGGTCGCCGACCTTGGCCTTCAACCCGTCGATGCCATCGATGATCGTCGTCATGGTCGGATCATTGCCGACCGGCGATGCTCGCGGCTACTTGAACCAGATGCGCTCGTAGTCGCGGCTCATCGGATGGAGCAGCAGCGCGACGAGCGCAACCTCGAACAGGAGGTTGATGATGTTCGCGCCGAACACGTGGCTCGGGCCGAGGAACAGCCAGCGCAACGCGAACGGCGAGAACGCCGCGGCGAGGCCGAGGCCGTAGCCCCACTTCTGCTCGTTGGCGATGCCGAAGCCGCCACCGACCATGCAGGCCACCAGCGCGATGCCCCAGGGGATCCAGCCGAGGTAGCCCCCGAGCAGGCTGAAGAAGGCGTTGATGTACAGAAGGAACACCGCGATCTGAAGGGTCTGTGGCTGCGAAGGGTTGAGCCAGCGGCGGGACTCCATGGCTGACAGTCTGGCAGGGATCGTGCTCGCTGCGGGGGGCGGGTCGCGATTGCTCCCCCTCACCCGACTGCGCCCGAAGGCACTCTGCCCCGTCGGCGGGATCGCACTGGTGGACCGGGCGATCGACCGGCTGCGAGCGGTCGGTGCCGAGGTCGCCGTGAACGTGCACCACGGCCGCGGGCAGCTCGAGGACCACCTGTCGGGAAACGTCCATCTGGCGGTGGAGGAGGTGCTGCTCGGGACGGCCGGCGCGCTCGGGAACCTGCGTGGCTGGCTCGACGGGCACGACGCGGTCGTCGTCAATGCGGATCTGGTGACCGACGCCGACCTCGCGGCGGTCGTGCGCACGTGGGACCGCGACCGGATCCGCCTGGTCGCAGTCGGCAGCAGGATCCTCGATCCCGGGATGCGCCTCTGCGCCGCTCTGATGCCCTGGCGGAGCGTCGAGCCTCTCGAGGCTGTGCCCAGCGGCCTCTACCGCACCTCGTGGGCACCGGCCGCGGAGGCCGGGCGGCTCGACGTGGTCGACGTCCGAGCCAGCGGATGGTTCGACTGTGGAGCGCCCCGCTCCTATCTCGCCGCAAACCTCTGGGTCAGCGACGGCGCGCCGGTCGTAGGGGAGGGCGCTCGGGTCGACGGCACGGTCGAGCGCTCCGTGCTATGGCCAGGGACCGTCGTCTGGCCCGGCGAGCGGCTGGTCGACGCGATCCGGGCGAGCGCCCGGGTGACGGTGCTCGTCCGCTAGGCGCTGCAAGTCCGCGCCGGTTCGTTCCGCAACTCATGGCTCTCGCAGCTTGCGACCGCTGAAGAGCGGCCCGTGGCTGCAAGGCTCGGGGCCTGGGGTGCTGGGGTGCGGGGTGGCGCGGCGGAGACCTGGAATACTGCGCGGCCATGCCCGACTTCCTCACCGCCTACGCGCACGCGATGCCCGACAAGCTGGCCGTCGTCGACGACCGTCCCGACGGGTCGATCGTGAAGTGGACGTTCGCGGAGCTCGAAGCGCGGGCCAACCAGCTCGGCCACGTGCTCGTCGGCCTCGGTGCCGGGCCCGGCCGCAAGGTCGTGTGGTGTGGGCAGAACTCGCCTGGCGTCGTCACGGTGGTGAACGCCGCGCGCAAGGTCGGGGCGACCGCGGTCCCCCTCAACTATCGCCTCTCCCCGGAGGAGGCGGCCTACGTCACCGATCACTGCGACGCGACGATCGTGTACGTCGATGCGGAGTTCGCCCCGCTCTTCGAGCAGATCCGAGCCGAGATCCCCAAGGTCCAGCACATCCTGGTGTTCGACGGCGAGGCGCCCGATGGCATGACCGCGGTCGATCCGTTGATCGACGCCGCGCCCACGACCGACCCCGTCCCGCCCGACACAGGTGAGCCCGGCGCCACGATGATCTACACGTCCGGCACGACCGGGAAGCCGAAGGGCGCCCTGCGCACCGGCGCCGGCGATCCCGCGCAGACAGGAGCGTTGCTCGCGCTCGTGGGCTACACGAGCGACGACATCTACATCACGACGGGGCCGCTCTATCACTCCGGTCCGGGCGGGTTCATGGGTGTCGCGCAGGTGCTCGGTCAGTCGGTCGTGCTACAGCGCAAGTTCGACCCGGTGGACTGGCTGCGCCTCGTCGACAAGTACAAGGTCACGTCGACGTTCTCCGCGCCGACCCCGGTCCGGATGATCTGCAGCCTGCCGGACGACGTGAAGCAGCGGTACGACCGCAGCTCGATGCGGATCATGATCGCCAACGCCGCGCCATGGTCATTCGCACTGAAGCAGATGTACCTCACCGACTTCCCGGACGACTCGTTGTTCGAGGTGTACGGCTCGACCGAGCTCGGTGTGAACACGGTCCTCGAGCCGAAGGATCAGCTGCGCAAGCCGGGTTCGTGCGGGAAGGCCGCCCCGGGGGTCGAGATCGTCCTCTTCGACGACGACGGCAACGTCGTCGAGGGCACCGGTCCCGACCAGCCCGGCGAGCTCTACCTTCGTTCGGCCGGCGTGTTCGCGGACTACTACAAGCAGCACGACAAGTACGAGGCAGACATGCGCGCCGACTACCACACGGTCGGTGACGTCGCGTACCGCGATGAAGAGGGCTACTTCTACATCTGCGATCGCAAGAAGGACATGATCATCTCCGGCGGCATGAACATCTACCCCGCCGAGATCGAAGCGGCGCTCGAGCAGCACCCCAACATCTACGACGCCGCGGTGTTCGGCGTCCCGTCCGAGGAGTGGGGCGAGTCCGTCCACGCCGTCGTGGTGGTCCACCCCGCCGACGCGCTGAGCGACGCCGAGGTGATCGCCCACGCCCGTGAGCATCTCGCCGGCTACAAGGTGCCGCGCAGCGTGTCGTTCATGGAGGAGCTGCCCCGTACGGGATCGGGGAAGCTCCTCAAGCGCGAGCTGCGCGCGCCGTACTGGGCGGGACGAGCTTCACAGGTCGGCTGACCGTCGGGCTTGCCGAGGCGGCGAGCTGGCCGCACGCGGCGTCGATGTCGGCGCCGCGATTCGCGCGCACCGTCGCGTTCACCCCCAACGCTCGCAGCCGGTCGCGAAACGCCACCACGCCCGCGCGAGGTGTGCCGCGAGTCGGCCAGCCGGGCGTGGGGTTCAGCGGGATCAGGTTCACGTGCGCGCGAAGGGGCCGAGCGATCTCCGCGAGCTCCGCCGCGTCGCGCGGCCGGTCGTTGATCCCGTCGATGAGCGCCCATTCGAACGAGAGTCGCCGGTTCCGCGAGGCGGTCCAGACTCGGCACGCGGCGACGACTTCGTCGAGCGGATAGCGGCGGTTGATCGGCACGAGCTCGTCGCGCAGGGTGTCGTTCGCCGCGTGCAGCGACACCGCCAGGTTCACTGGGAGCGACTCGGTCGCGAGGCGACGGATGCCGGGCGTGATGCCGACGGTCGACAGCGTGATGTGGCGCGCCGAGATCCCCATCTCGTCGTGCATCCGCTCGACCGCCTGCCACGTGCGGTCGTAGTTGGCGAAGGGCTCGCCCATGCCCATGAACACGATGTTCGACACCCGCCGACCAGTGCTGCGGGATCGCTGCGTTGCTCGAACCACCTGCTCGACGATCTCGCCCGTCGTGAGGTGACGCTCGAAGCCGGCCTGGCCGGTGGCGCAGAACCCGCAGGCCATCGCGCAGCCGGCTTGGCTCGAGACGCACACCGTCGCCCGGTCGGGATAGAGCATCAGCACCGTCTCGACCCGGGCGCCGCCGTCGAGCCCCCAAAGCCACTTGATCGTCGTGCCCTTGTCGCTCACGGACTCGGCCAGCGGCTCGAGCGCCATGGGCAGCGCCGTGGCGACGCGGGCGCGGAGCGCCTTCGGCAGCGTCGTCATCTCGGCGGGCTCGATCATCTGCTCGTACAGCGCGCGCCAGACCTGATCGACGCGGTATCGGGCCTCCCCGTCCAGAAGGTCGGAGAGGCCTGACCGCGTGATGTCGTAGCGGGTCGGCATGGTCCGAAGGCTAGGGGGGGTACCGTCCCAGTGTGACCGACGTGCCGGTCCCGTCAGAGATGGCGCCCACCGTCGAACCCACGGTGGAGCACCACCATCGCAACGTCACCGGCGGCATCGCGCGCGCCAGCGTCTTCGGTGTGAGCGACGGCCTGGTGTCGAACGTGTCCCTGATCTTGGGCGTTGCCGGCGCAGGCACGACCGCAGCCATCGTGCGCACGGCGGGTGTGGCCGGGCTCGTGGCCGGCGCGTTCTCGATGGCGGCCGGTGAGTACGTCTCGATGAAGGCCCAACAGGAGCTGCTCGAGCGCGAGCTCGCCGTCGAGCGCCGAGAGCTCGACCGCCATCCCCACGCGGAGACCGCGGAGCTCGCCCACATCTACATGGCGCGCGGTGTCGCTCCCGACACGGCGCGCGAGGTCGCCGCCGAACTGATGAAGGATCCAGACACGGCGCTCGAGGCCCACGCACGAGACGAGCTCGGCATCGACCCCGGCTCGCTCGGCTCGCCGTGGGGCGCGGCGGGATCGTCGTTCCTCGCGTTCTGCCTCGGTGCGTTCATCCCCCTCGTGCCTTGGCTCTTCGGTTCGGGGGCGAGCGCCAAGATCGCGTCGGTCGTCCTCGCCGCCATCGCGGCGGCGATCGTCGGAGGGCTGCTCGCGCGCTTCACTGGCCGATCGGTGGTGTTCTCGGCCACGCGTCAGGTGCTGATCGCCGTCGCCGCCGCGAGCGTCACCTACGGGGTGGGCGTGCTCCTCGGTACCTAGTGGGGCGCCGGCGTCAGCTGCCCGGATCGAGCACGAACGCCCGCTGTACGTGGTGCAGCGTGAAGCCGAGGTCGTAGTACAGGCTCACGGCCGGCACGTTGGCCGCGTCCACGTACAACATCCCCATCGTGACGCCCCGCTCGTGCAGGGAGCGCAGCCCGGCCACCGTCATCGCGCGCCCGAGGCCCCGCCCGTGAAAGTCCGGGTCGACGGCGATCACGTAGATCTCGCCGAGGGGCGGTTCGTGGTTGGGATGCACCTTCGTCCAGCAGAACGCCGCGAGCCGGCTGTCGACCTCGTGCAGCACGAAGCCAGTGGGGTCGAACCACGGTTCCGCCTCTCGCTCGAGCACGTCCGCTCGCGTCCATGCACCTTGCTCGGGATGGTCCGCGAACGCTCGGTTGTTGACCGCCAGCCATGCGTCCTCGTCGCGGCCGACGACGAACGGTCGCAGCGCGAGTCCGTCCGCGGCTGCGGCAACCTCGGGTTCCAGCGGGAGCGGCCGGCGCAGCTGGAACAGCTCGCGCTCCTGACGAAGCCCGTGCTCGGCGGCAACCGCGCGCTCGGCGCTGCCCGAGCGGCTCGCCCACCAGTGGACAGTCCCGCCGCCGCGCGCCTCGGTCATCTCGAGCGTCGCGCCGATCAACGGCGACAGCACCTCGCGCGGCGTGTCGACACCGGGCTCGACGCGGACCTCGATGCTCCATGCCTCGTTGCCGCGCTGCGCTTCTGAGGTAGCGAGGAGACGGCCGCGTTCGTCCCGCGTGGTGACGACCGCCACATCGTCGCCGTCGGACCGCCGGTCGATCTCGATCGTGCCCATCAGTCCCGAGGCTAAGGGGTCGGTACCCTCGTCCGATGGCTCGGCCGCGAACTCCGAAGGGTCGTGCGCGCGAGACCCAGCGGCGGCTCGCCGAGGAGTACCCCGACGCGGTGTGCGAGCTCGACTTCGAGTCCCCCTTCGAGCTCCTCTCGGCGACGATCCTCTCGGCGCAGTGCACCGACCAGCGCGTGAACATGGTGACGCCGTTGCTGTTCGCTCGGTACCCGACGCCCGAGGCCCTCGCCGCGGCCAACCCGCCCGACCTCGAGGAGATCATCCGGCCGACGGGCTTCTTCCACAACAAAGCGAAGAGCCTCATCGGGATGGCGTCGGTCTTGGTCGAGCGGTTCGACAGCGAGGTGCCCGGCGCGATGGAGGACCTCGTGACCGTCCCCGGCGTCGGACGCAAGACCGCGAACGTCGTGCGCAGCGTCGCGCTCGACCTTCCGGGCCTCCCGGTGGACACGCATGTGCTCCGTCTGTCGCGCCGCCTCGGCGTGACGACCGAGAGCGATCCGGTCAAGGTCGAGCACGCCCTCAACGCGATGATCCCGCCGGCCGAACGCGGCCGGTTCAGCCTTCGGATGATCCTCCACGGGAGGCGGGTGTGCACCGCTCGAAGCCCCCGTTGCCCCGACTGCGTGTTGAACGACTTCTGCCCATCGTCGTCGGTCAAAGTGTCCCGTTGAGCAGCACAGATGTCGCAAGCGTCACCGTTCGGCCGCGGGGGAGGGGGTTGCGGGATCAGGGCAATCCAGTAGTGTCAAAGTCTCAACCAGGTTCCCGCCACCTGGTTAGTGGCGATGCCGGGATCCGCCGCCTGGCGTCGCTGCGTGAGACGGCCCCTTCGGGGGCCGTCTCCGCATTTTCGGCCGATCTTCAGCCGCCGGCGAGGGCCCGCACAGCGACAGTGAGACGTCGCGACGCCTGCACGAGCGCGCGTTCGGCGTCCTCGAGCGCGGTCACCACGTCATCACGCGTGCCGCTCGTGTAGCGCTCGGTCATGCGCGTGACGCGCGTCGCGAGATCCTCGACCGCAGTCGTCAATGCAGAGAGCTCGGCGCGATCGGCGCTCATGTCGGGTGCCACGCAGCCCAGTCTCGCGGAAATCCACTACCGGGCCGCCAGAGGGTGCCCGGTACCCTGAAGCCGCTCATGCTCTCCCTTCTCGACCTTCGTGGCTTCACGGGCGATCTGCGAGGCCGCCTACCCCGCCCATCGGTCGCGACCGATCCGCCGGTCGATGCAGTGCGCGCCATCCTCAGGGACGTGAAGCAGCGGGGCGACGCTGCACTGCGCGAGCTGACGGAGCGATTCGATGGCGTGCGCCTCGACGTGCTGCGTGTCCCCGAAGCCGATGTCCGCTCCGCGCGCAGACCATCCCCCCGGCGCTGCGCGATGCGCTCGAACGCGCTGCTGACAGCATCGCCGAGTTCCACGCGAGTGAACGTCGAGAAGCCGCGAGCTACGAGCGCGACGGCATCGTCGTGCGCACGATCCCCGTTCCCGTCGACCGCGCTGGTTGTTACGTGCCGGGTGGCCGCGCGATCTATCCGTCGACGGTTCTCATGACGGCGATCCCCGCGCGTGTGGCGGGCGTCGAGAGCGTGGCGTTGTGCGTACCGCCCGATCGCGGCACCGGCAAGGTGCCTGCCGCCACGCTCGCCGCCGCCGCGATCGCGAACGTCGACGAGGTGTACGCGCGTCGGCGGCGCGCAGGCGATCGCCGCGATGGCGTACGGCACCGAGACCATCGCGCCGGTCGACGTCATCGTCGGTCCGGGGAACATCTACGTGGCGGTCGCGAAGCGCGAGGTCGCAGGGGAGGGCCTCGTCGGCATCCCGTCGGCGTTTGCGGGGCCGTCCGAGGTCGTCGTCATCGCCGATGAGGGCACCCCGGTCGAGAGCGCGGCGATCGACCTCGTGGTGCAAGCCGAGCACGGCCCTCACGGGCTCGCGTGGCTGATCACCTGGTCAGAGGCCACGGCAACGGCGATCACCGCGGCCGTGGATCGCCTGGTGGCTCGGGCACCGAGGCGCGACGACATCGAGGCGACCCTCGGTGAGGGTGGCTATGCGGTGCTGGTCGACGGCCCCGAGCAGGCGATGGCCGTCGCGAACGCGATCGCCCCCGAGCACCTCGAGCTGATGTGCGCCGACCCGGATGCGCTCGTGCCGCTCGTCCGTCACGCCGGTGCGGTGTTCTGCGGCCCGTGGGCGCCGGCCTCGGTCGGCGACTACATCGCCGGACCGAGCCACGTGCTGCCGACCTTCGGATCGGCGCGGTTCGCACAGGCGCTCACGGTCGCGGACTTCACGAAGCAGATTCACGTCGTGACCCTCGACGAAGCCGCGCTCGGCAAGGTCGCGCCGCACGTCGCCGCGATCGTGGAAGCGGAGGGCTTGGCCGCGCATGCGGCATCAGTGCGAATGCGCGTGGCCACGGAGCCCCGATGAGGGCGACCCTGATGACGGAGCCCCGGTGAGCCGCCCGCGTGTGCGCGAAGACCTGCGCGCTGCTCGAGGGCTACCACTCGCCGCAGGTCGAGGTGGACGTTCGGCTCAACACCAACGAGTCGCCCGAGCCCCCTCCCGCGGGCATGGCGCAGACGTGTCGCCGCCGAGCTCAGTCGTGGTCGAGTGGCACCGCTATCCCGACCGCGGAGCGGGTGCGCTGCGCGTCTGCGATCGCCGACCTGCACGAGGTAGGTGCCGATCAGGTCTTCGTTGCCAACGGCTCGAACGAGGTGCTCCAGACGCTGCTCCTGACCTACGGCGGACCCGGCGCGTCACGTGTCGACCTTCGAGCCGACCTATCAGCTGCACTCGCACATCGCGAGGCTCACTGGTACGGCCGTCGTCGAGACCGACCGCACAGCCGACTTCGAGCTGGACCTCCTCACCGCGCGTCAGGCGATCGAGGGCGCGGCTCCTGCGATCACGTTCCTGTGTTCGCCGAACAACCCGACTGGGATGGTGGAGACCGAGGCGACGATCCGGGCCGTCGCGGGGTGGGCGCCTGGGCTCGTCGTCGTCGACGAGGCCTACGGTCAGTTCGCGCCGTGGTCGGCCCTCACGCTCGTCGACGAGGACCTCCCGCTCGTCGTCACCCGCACGTTCTCGAAGACGTGGTCGATGGCCGCGGCCCGGCTCGGCTATCTGGTTGGGCCGTCGTGGCTCGTGGGCGAGCTCGACAAGGTCGCACTCCCGTACCACCTCGACACGGCGAAGCAGATCGCCGGCGTGCTGGCGCTCACGTTCGTCGACGAGATGGAAGACCGTGTGGCCCGGATCGTCGCGGAACGCGAGCGAGTCGTCGCTGGTCTGTGCGATCTCGGCGCGAAGGTCTGGCCGTCGGGCGCCAACTTCGTCCTGTTCCGCTTCTCGCGCTCCGGTGACGAGATCTGGCAGGGGCTGCTCGATCGGTCGGTGCTCGTGCGCAACTGCGCATCGTGGCCCCGGCTCGACGGATGCCTCCGGGTCACGATCGGGACGCCGGCGGAGGACGATCGCTTTCTCCGAGCGCTCAGCCAGGTTTTGGACGGGACGGTGCTGGCATGACCCTCAGGCAAGCGACTCGCTCGCGAAGACGCGCGAGACGTCCATCGAGATCGAGCTCGTCGTCGACGGCAGCGGCCAGACCGAGGTGCGCACCGGCTTGCCGTTCTTCGATCACATGCTCGACCAGCTCGGTCGTCACGGAGGCTTCGACCTCACGGTGAGGGCCACTGGTGACCTCGATGTCGACAGCCACCACACGGTCGAGGACGTCGCGATCACGCTCGGCGAGGCACTGCGCGAGGCGCTCGGCGACAAGGCGGGCGTCCGCCGGTTCGCGAGCGGTCTCTATCCCCTCGACGAGGCGCTCGTCGAGGTGGCGCTCGACCTGTCCGGTCGGCCGTTCGTCGTCTACGACGTCCCCTTTGGCGAGGTGCTGCCGCTCGGTGATCCGCCGTTCAACCCCGAGCTCGCCGAGCACTTCTTCCAGTCGTTCGCCACCTCTGCGGCGATCACGCTGCACGTGAGGAAGCGCGCGGGCCGCAACACCCACCACGTCGTCGAGGCGACGTTCAAAGGCGTGGCGCGGTGCCTGCGCGACGCGGTGCGGGTCGAGGGCGGAGCAATCCCGTCCACGAAGGGGTCCCTATGACGTGGGCCCTGTGAGGTGGGTGTATTGAGCGATCGACCCCTCATCGCGGTGCTCGACTACGGCATCGGCAACCTGCGCTCTGCGCAGAAGGGCCTCGAGCACGTCGGCGCGGACGCGTGTCTCACGGCGGACCGTGACCTCATCGATCGGGCCGACGCCGTGGTCCTGCCCGGGGTGGGCGCGTTCGGGCGGTGCATGGAGGCGTTGCGAAGCTCGGGCCTCGAGCCGGCGGCGCTCGACGCGGTCCAGTCGGCCCACGGCGAGCCTCGCTGGAGCGCGCGAGGTCGCCTTCTTCCGCCGGTGACCGGAGGCTGAGCCTTGGGTGTACGCGTCCAGCGCGAGGACTTCGACGTCGGCGCCGACGTGCGCCGCCTCACCGCCGGCCGCACCGACATCGGCGCCATCGTCACCTTCACCGGGGTCATGCGCAGCGAGAACGATGGCGCCAGCGTCGCCGGCATGACGCTCGAGCACTATCCCGGCATGACCGAGGCCGAGCTGGCGCGCGTCGAGACCGAGGCGCGGCCAACGCTGGCCGCTGCAGGCGAGCCTCATCGTGCATCGCGTCGGCGCGCTCAAGCCCGGCGACAACATCGTGCTTGTCGTGACGGCCTCGGCGCACCGCGAGGCCGCCTTCGCCGCGGCCGAGTTCCTGATGGACTACCTCAAGACCCGCGCCCCCTTCTGGAAGAAAGAAACCCGCGCCGATGGCGCCGAGCGCTGGATCGAGGCCCGCGACAGCGACGAGAGCGCGGCGGAGCGGTGGCAACGTCATCCCCGCGCAGGCGGCGACCCACGCAAAGACCCGTAGCTCTAACAAATGACGAGGCCAGGCTCCGGCTTGGGGAGTGCCACCGCGCGCTACTTGCGCGGCGCACTACGGCGGGCCCGCCTCGGCACCTCAGCCTTGCGGACCACTTCCAACCACTCGTCGGGGAGTTCGCAGGCACGTCCGACCCTGCGGTCTCTTCGCTTCAGGCGCGCGCGTACTCGTCCGCGGACACCAAGACGAGGTGGTCGCGCCCTTGCTTGGTGATCGCCATCGCCTTCTTGAGCGCCTTG
>CAVPSD010000016.1:0-25047 GCA_963708175.1 uncultured Acidimicrobiales bacterium | reverse complement strand
ACCCGGGCGTCGGCGCTCGTCACCGACATCCAGGGCGGCTACTTCGATCGCCTGCTGCTGACTCCCGTCCGCCGCGTGACGCTGCTGCTCGGGCTCATGGTGGCCGACCTCATGCTCGTCGCCGCGCTCTGCATCCCCGTGCTGGCCCTCGGCTTCGTCGTCGGTGTCCGAGCCGAGACCGGGGCGCTCGGCCTCGTCGTGTTCGTCGGCCTCGCAGCGCTCTGGGGCCTCGCGTGCACCGGCTTCCCCTACGCGCTCGCTCTCAAGACGGGGAACCCCGCGGTCGTGAACTCGAGCTTCCTGCTGTTCTTCCCGTTCACATTCCTCACCACGGCGCTCGTGCCCGAGCAGGCGCTCACGCCATGGTTCCGGGCTATCGCCAAGCTCAACCCGGTGACCTACATCCTCGCCGCGCTCCGCTCGTTGCTCGTCGTCGGATGGGCATGGGGCGACATCGCGCAGGCGATGCTCGCGATCCTCATCGTCGCGGCCGTGAGCATCACGCTCGCGTTCAGGGCATTGCGGGGCCGCGTCAAGAAGAAGTGAGCCCAGTTGCTGTGAGTGCCGCCATCGACGAGGCGACCTCGGCGAACTCGCGCATCGTCTCGTCGATGATCTGCGCGACGGGCTTCACCTCGTCGATGCGACCGATCACCTGACCGCCGAGCGCGAGCGACGCCTCCATGTCGCCGCCGAAGTACAGGTCCATCGCTGTGCCGAACTGGTCCATGCCGACGTGGTCCTCGTGCTCGAGTCGTGAGCTGCGCTCGGTGCGCAGGGCGCGCAGGCCCGGCCGCGAGAATCGGTTGAGGAAGACCGTGTCGGTCTCGGCCGCGGCGACGATCGCGTCCTTCCAGTTCTCGTGCACGGGTGACTCGGCCGCGGAGACCATGCGGCTGCCCATCTGCACGCCCTCGGCTCCGAGCGCGAACGCCGCGGCCATCGAGCGGCCGTCGCAGATGCCGCCGGCCGCGATCACCGGCACGTCGACGTTCGAGCACACGAGCGGGAGCAGCACCATCGTCGCGACGTCGTGGGGGTTCTTGAACCCGCCGCCCTCGCCGCCCTCGACGACGAGCCCGTCGACTCCCGCGTCGACGGCCTTCAGCGCCGCGCGGAGCGTCGGGACGACGTGGAACACGGTGAGCCCCGCGTCCTTCAGCTGCGTCGTGTACTTCGTCGGATCGCCTGCCGACGTCGTCACGAACTTCACGCCTTGGTCGACACGAAGTCGACGATCTTCGGATCGCGGACGAACAGCTGCGCGATGTTCACGCCGAACGGCTTGTCGGTGAGGTCGCGCATCTTGACGATCTCGGCACGCACGGCGTCGAGCTCGCCGGACGACGTCTCGATGATGCCGAGCCCGCCGGCGTTCGAGACCGCCGACGCCAGCTGCGCGCGGGCGATCCAGCCCATCGGTGCCTGGACGATCGGGTGCTCGATGCCGAGGAGCTCGGTGACTCGGGTGCGCATGGCGGCAGTCTGGCCGCTCAGCGCACCTCCAGCACATTGCGCTCGAGGGGCGCCGGGGCGATGAATCCGCGTCGTTCGTTCTCGACGGCGAGCGCAGCCGTGATCTGCTCCGGCGGCGCCGGCGGACCCGACAGATGCCCCTGCAGGAGCGAGCAACCGAGCGCCCGCAGCTCGACGGCCTGCTCCTTGGTCTCCACGCCTTCGGCCACGCACTCGAGTCCGAGCCCGTTCGCCAGCCCGGCGACCGCGGCGACGATCGCGCGGTCCTCCGCGTTCATCGTCACGCCCTGCACGAACGAGCGATCGATCTTGATCATGTCGACGGAGAACTGCCTCACGAAGCTCAGCGACGAGAAGCCCGTGCCGAAGTCGTCGAGCGCCAGGCGCACACCGAGCAGCTTCACCTCGCGCAGACGTGCCCACGCGGCGACGGTGTCGAGGAGCAGCGTGCCTTCCGTGAGCTCGAGGCACAGCAACGGCGGGCGCAGCCCGGCGGCCGCCAACGCTCCGCCCACGGTCTGGCGGAAGTCGGGCTCCGCGAGCTGGCGAGCTGACACGTTCACCGTCACCCGCAGCCCGAGCTCGGGGAATGCCTGCGTCCACTCCGCTGCCTGCCGGCACGCCTCGCGCAGCACCCACGTACCGGCGTCGACGATGAGTCCCGACTCCTCGAGCAACGGGATGAAGTCGGCTGGGGCGACGACGCCGAGGTCGGGATGGTCCCAACGCAGCAGCGCCTCGACTCCGACGATCGAGCCGTCGAAGCCGGAGACCACCGGTTGGTAGACGAGCCGGAACTGGCCGTCATCGAGCGCCTTCCGCAGCTGATCCACACTGTCGACGGTCGCGCGTCGCCGCATCGACGACGAGAACAGCACCGCGCGCTCACGACCGTCGCGCTTCGCCTGCACCATCGCGTGGTCCGCGTCGCGGAGCAGGATCTCGGGATCGGCGGTCGACCCGTCGGCGACCGCCACGCCGATGCTGGCGGTCACCCGGACCGTGTGGCCACCGACGGCGAACGGGTTCTCGAGAGTGGACAGCAGCCGGTTGGCGATCTCGGCGGCCTCGCTCGTCGACACCACCGGGCAGATGACCACGAACTTGTCGCCGTCGAGCCGGCCGATCGTGTCGCCGTTGCGCAAGGCGTTCGCGAACCGCTGGCCCGCGGCCACGAGGAGGGTGTCGCCGCATGCGTGCCCATAGGTCTCGTTGATGCGCCGGAAGCGATCGAGGTCGCAGAACAGCACCGCGGGCTTCGACGCGGTCGGCGTCCTCGACGCGCCGAGACCGGCGCTCAGCCGCTCGGTGAGGCCGACGCGGTCGACCAGCCCCGTGAGTGGGTCGCGACCAGCGCGCGTCGAGAGTGTGTGCTCGACGCGGCTCCAGTCGGTCCGGCGCCTCCAGCTCAATGTGAGCGCGACACCGGCGGCCGCCGCGAAGACGCTGACCGCGAGGATCGCCGAAGCACGCATCCCGATGCCGAGCGCATCTCGTTCCCCACCGAAGTACACCAGGCTGCCGGCGACGGCGATCGTGATGAGGATCGCGGTGGCGAGGTCACTGGTGACCCGCGGGCGCACAGGGGCACCCTCGGTGGGCGCGATCGCACTCACCCCCGCCCCACCCCGCGTGTTGTCGGTCGTCCGCACACCTGCCTCGCTGCTCTTCCGCCCGCGATGCGCTGGTATCGGTCCTGCGGGCCCTGAACTTGAGGCACATCACAGCCTCGTGACGACCACTCAGAGCGACGCTGCCCATGCCGATCACTGATGCGGGCCCATACGCGGGCCAGACTGTGCGCGGGTACGTTCCGGAGGTTGTCGATGTCAACTGCGGTGCTTCGAGTCAAGCGGGCCCTGACGCTCGCCGCGCTCGATTCGCCGGCGAACCTCGAGCGGATCACCGGTGCAGCGAACGAGGTCTGGTACGCCGGCGACTACGTCGTCCGCATCAGCTCCCATCCGGGCACGCGCCGGCTCGAGCACGAGGCGGCCGTGGCCCGGCTGCTGCCTCCGGGTGCCCGCTATCCGGGCATCGTGAGCTACGGGCGGGCCGAGTTCGGCGAGTGGCTCGTGATGCGGCGCGTGCCGGGGACGGTCCTCGCACGGGCGTGGGCGACGATGCGAGAAGGCGAACGGCGAGACGCCGTGTACCAGCTGGCGGGTGCGCTGCGCGAGGTCCATCAGATCAAGGTCGGCGCGAACAACGAGGCGCTCGATCGGCCACCGTTCCTCGAGCCCGACAGCCTCGAGTGCCCGCATCAGCTTCCGCTGTCACGGCTGCTGCGCGTGATCGAGCGCGCCCGGACGTTGCCCTACGTCGACAAGGGCGTGCTCGACCAGGCCGAGCGGCTGGCGCGGATCAACGCGGCGTCGCTCAACGGGCCCCCGCCCGAGAACCTCGTGCACGGCGATCTCCACTTCGAGAACGTGCTCTACGAGAACGGCGAGATCACCGCGCTGCTCGACTTCGAGTTCGCGCGTGCGGGCCCTCCCGACCTCGACCTCGAGATCATCCTTCGCTTCTGCGCCGATCCTCAGCTGCACGTGTCGGTCGACTACGCGCCGAGTGTGAACCGTGACGACTACCGCAGCGTGCTGCGCTGGATCCACGAGGCGTATCCCGAGCTGTTCGAGCATCCCGCGCTCGAGTCGCGACTCAACCTCTACAGCCTCTCCTACGACCTGCGCGACCTCGTCGTCGATCCGCCGCGCAAGCCGTTCGACCAGCTGCCGCCGTTCCACGCGTACCGACGCCTGCGCCGGCTGCTCGACGGCCGCGGGATGCTGCAGCTGATCGAGTGGTGAGCCGCTTCAGAGGTAGGCCGCCGCCGCCTCTTGCACCGCGGCGATGATCGGCTCCCAGTCGGCGTCGGACGACCGCGTCACCGTGACGAAGTCGTTCACGCCGAACAGACTCACGACGCCTGGAGCGGCGAACACCGCCTTCGCGAACGGCTGCTCGGCGTCCGTCGGTGCTCGTCACGTTGAACATCTCGCCGAGCGAGACGTCCAGGTTGAACTTCATCGCGTCGGGGTTGGGCGTCGGGGTGGGGGTGGCAGTCGCCATGGACGGGAACCCTAGGCCGGTGTCGCCGCTACGTTCCCCGGCGTGCCCACCGAGCCTTCGACCGCATGGACCCGTCCCGGACGAGGCGTTCTACGCCTACGAGCGCAAGGTCGTGCACATCGAGGTCGGAGCGATCGAGGCGCTGCGCGAGGCGTACGCCGAGCTCCTCCCCGCCGGCGGACGGGTGCTCGACCTGATGTCGTCGTGGCGATCCCACCTTCCCCATGAGGGTCTCGGCACGGTCGTCGGCCTCGGGATGAACGCGGCCGAGATGAGCGACAACCCGCAGCTCGACTCGTTCGTCGTGCACAACCTCAACCGGGAGCCGACGCTGCCGTTCGACGACGCATCATTCGACGCCGTCGTCTGCGCGGTCAGCGTCCAGTACCTGACCCGACCGGTCGAGGTGTTCAACGACGTGCGCCGCGTGCTCGTGCCGGGTGGGCCGCTCGTCGTCTCGTTCTCGAACCGGTGCTTCCCCACGAAGGCCGTCGCGATCTGGCTCGCCAACGGCGACGCCGCCCACCGCACGATCGTCCGCGGCTACCTCGAGGAGGCGGGTTTCGTCGACGTGGTCGACGAGCGCCGGCCGTCCCCGGACGATCCGCTGTACGTCGTGCGGGGCGCCCGTCCATTGGCCCCGTGATCGCCGGCTAGACAAGAATCCGAGCACCAGCCGACCGACCGAGGGGGAACACCATGAAGGCAGCCGTCCTGACGTCCATCCCAGGCGAGCTCACAGTCGAAGACGTTGCGATCGACAAGCCGCACGAGGCGAGGTGCTGATCCGCACCGCCGCGGCCGGGCTGTGCCACAGCGATCTCCACTTCATGGAGGGCAAGTACCCCTACCCCTGTCCGACGGTGCCCGGCCACGAGTCGGCCGGCGTCGTCGAGGCGGTCGGCGAGGACGTCACGTACGTGCAGCCCGGCGACCACGTCATCACGTGCCTGTCGGTGTTCTGCGGTCACTGCGACTACTGCCTGAGCGGGCGCACGAACCTCTGCGCAACAAGGCCCTCACCGGTCGATCGTTCGACGGCACGCCGCGCCTGTCCCTCGACGGTGCAGCCGGTGTTCCAGTTCCTCGACCTGTCGTCGTTCGGCGAGTACATGCTCGTGCACCAGAACGCGGTCGTGAAGATCACGAAGGACATCCCCCTCGATCGCGCCGCGCTCATCGGCTGCGGCGTCACCACCGGCGTCGGCGCGGTGTTCAACACCGCACGCGTGCAGGCCGGGCAGCACCGTCGCGGTCATCGGCTGCGGCGGCGTCGGCCTCAACTGCGTGCAGGGCGCGGCGCTCGCGGGCGCCTCGCGCGTCATCGCCGTCGACATGGTGCCGATGAAGCTCAAGCTCGCCGAGCAGTTCGGTGCCACCGACCTCGTCGACGCGTCGAAGGGCGACGCCGTCCAGCAGGTGCAAGAGCTCACCGGTGGCGGCGTCGACTACTCGTTCGAGGCGATCGGCCTGAAGCAGACCGCCGAGCAGGCGTGGCAGATGCTGCGGAACGGCGGCACCGCCACCGTCATCGGCATGATCCCGATCGGCACGATGGTCGAGCTGCACGGCGTCGACTTCCTCTTCGAGAAGAAGATCCAGGGCTCGAACATGGGCTCGAACCACTTCAGGGTCGACATGCCGCGCTACGTCGACATGTACCTGCAGGGCCGGCTGAAGCTCGACGAGCTGCGTCTCGCGCGCGCATCAAGCTCGAGGATGCGAACAAGGGCTTCGAGGCGATGAAGGCAGGCGAGGTCGCCCGCAGCGTCATCATCTTCGACTGAGCCTTCAGCCTCCGAGCACAGCGCTCGGCCCGTACACCGGGTCGTAGAGGTGGTTGCAGTCGTTCAACGTGACGAGGCGCGCCGGTGCTCCCGCGCGCAACGTCACGGTCGTGATGCTCGTGTTCTCGATCGTCGCCATGTGCGATCGGTCGATGCCGAACAGCCCGCAGAGGCACACGTTGATCGCCCCGCCGTGTGACACGACCGCGACGGTCTGGTCCGGGTGCTCGTCTCCGACGCCCTGCACGACCGCGGTGACGCGTGCACGCAGATCCTCGTCGCGCTCGGCACCGGGGATCGCGTCCCAGCGCCCGGTCGCCATCGCCGCGAGGAACTCGGGATCGCCGGCTGCGGCGCGGCGACGGAACTCCCCTCGGCCCCAGTCGCCGAGCAGCACCTCCTGCAGGTCCTCGACGACCTGCACCTCGAGACCTCGTGGTCGGCGAGAGGACGCGCGGTGTCGACCGCGCGATTCAGGTGGGATGCGTACACCGCGTCGATCGGCTTCGAGGCGAAGCGCCGGGCGAGCTTCTCGGCCTGCTGCTTGCCGACCTCGTGCAGCCCGGGATCACGGGACTCGGGCGTCCCCGGCACCAC
This sequence comes from uncultured Acidimicrobiales bacterium, assembly GCA_963708175.1. Classification (GTDB taxonomy): domain Bacteria; phylum Actinomycetota; class Acidimicrobiia; order Acidimicrobiales; family DATKAS01; genus DATKAS01. The sequence goes on along the minus strand of CAVPSD010000016.1, from coordinate 18,115 downwards.
GTCGGCAGAACGGCCATGACGGATCAACAGGACGGTGGTGGTGCCCGCGATCTCGCCGAGCGGCGTCGGTTGCGGCACCGCGCCGGGTGTCGGTCATCGGGCGAACGGTACTGTTCGCCGTCATGAGCGAGCTCCTCTACGACGTCTCGGACCACATCGCGACGCTGACGTTCAACCGGCCCGACCAGATGAACACGATCTCGGGTCCGATGCTGTTCGAGCTGTCGAAGCGACTCATCGAGGCCGACCGCGATCCCGACGTCCGCGTCATCGTGCTCACCGGGAAGGGCCGGGCGTTCTGCGCCGGTCTCGACATCGCCGCGCAGTCGTCCGGCGGTGGTCTGGGCAACATCGGTGCGAGCCCCGGTGAGTTCGACCTCCGCGATGCGCCGCCGATCGTCCTGCACAACGTCGACACGCCGACGGTGTGCTCGCTGAACGGCGGCGCCGCCGGCTACGGCATGGACATCGCACTCGGCTGCGACATCCGGATCGCCGCGGAGTCCTCGAAGCTCGCGGCCGCGTTCACCAAGCGGGGCATCCTCCCCGAGAGCGGAGGCACGTGGCTGCTGCCACGGATGGTCGGCTACGCAAAGGCCGCCGAGATCGCGTTCACCGGCCGCACACTGATGGCGAAGGAGTGCCTCGAGCTCGGACTCGTCAACCAGGTCGTGCCCGACACCCAGCTCGCCGACGCGACACGGGCGCTCGCGGTCGAGATCGCCGGCGAACGCGCCGCTCGCGGTGCGGGCAACCAAGCGCATGATGCGCATGGCCGAGACCGAGACGTTCGAGCAGAACGTGCACCACGTCTTCCTGCAGCTGCTCCCGCTGTTCCGCAGCGAAGACTTCAAAGAGGGCATGGCGTCGTTCCTCGAGAAGCGCCCCGCCGAGTTCAAAGGGCGCTGATCCCAGAGCGTTTGCTCACTCGACCCGGTCAGAGCCGGTTCCAGTGAGCAAACGGTCGGCCGCGCTCGGGGGGCAGTGAGTCGCGTGTAGGTCTCGGGGCGGCGCCACTTGTCGCCCCACATCTCGCGCTCGCGGTAGGCACGTAACGCGGCGAGGTCGATCTCGGCGATGTAGATGCCTGCCTCCGCGCCGCACTCGATGACCGTCTGGTCTCGGAAGGTGCCGTCGGGCTCGCAGACCATGCCGTCGAACGCGATCGATCCTCCGCCGTAGGAGGCTCCGGCGTAGTTCGCCATCGCGACTGCGACCATGTTCTCGAAGGCGCGCGCTCGGAACTGCCCGATGCGTTCGATGGGGAGGTCGCACGCGTTGGGCGTGAGGATCACCTCGGCACCGCCGAGCATGAGCTCGCGCTGCTGACTCGGGGAACTCGCGGTCGTAGCAGATCATGATCGCCGACCTTCACCGGACCGGCGCCGGTGTCGAGCTCGGCGACCGGGAACGCGTCGCCCGGCTCGAGCACCTTCTCCACGTCGAACGCGCACGTGTGCACCTTCGCGTAGACGAGCCGGATCTCGCCCGTGCGATCGATCAGCACGGCGGTGTTGCGCACGCCGGCATCGACTTGTTCGAGCAACGTGGCCACGACTGCGACTCTCGTGCTCTCGTGCGCGCTCGCGGATCGAGCTGACGAACGGCCCGTCGATCGGCTGCGCGAGCGAGAGGTCGGCCATCGAATAGCCGGTCTGCCACATCTCTGGGAACAGCACGATGTCGGCACCGAGGGCGGCGCCGTCAGCGACCGCGGTGGCGCTGTCGCCGCCCGCGGGCAACTGCACCAGCGCGATGCGGAGCACGGCCACGTCTCACTCTCCCATGGGTCAATATCGAGCGTGATCTCTTTGCTCGACGGCATCGCGACGACGCGAGCGATCCGTCGCTACACGACCGACCCCGTCCCTGAGGACGACCTCGCCACGATCATGTTCGCAGCGTCACGGGCACCGTCGGGCAGCAACCGCCAGCCGTTCCGCTTCCTCGTGCTGCGCGACGGGCCGAAGGCCGTCGAGGCGAAGCGGCTGCTCGGCAACGCGTTCCGGGCGGGCTGGTCGGCGAAGGTCGCGAGCGACGGGTACGAGCACGGCAGCGGCCGCGACGACAGCTCTCCCAAGGCGCGGCATGGCCCGCGCGATGCAGCACTACGTGGACCACTTCGAGGAGATCCCCGTCGTGGTGCTGGCCTGCCTCGTCCGGTATCGCGACGTGCACTACACGGAAGGCGCCTCGATCTATCCCGCTTGTCAGAACCTGCTGCTCGCCGCGCCGTGCCCTCGGATACGGCGGGGCGCTCACGGGTTGGCACGCATTCGTCGAGCCCGAGCTGCGCGAGCTGCTCGAGATCCCCGATGGTGTCGCGCTCGAGCGCGACGATCACGCTCGGCAAGCCCCAGGGCCATCACGGGCCCGTGCGGCGCCGCCCGATCAGAGAGCTCGTCTACGACGACATCTGGGGAGGCGACGCGGTCGTGGGCCGTCGACCCGCCCGACGCGCGCTTCACGTCAGCCGGTCCGCCGAAGCGTTAGTCGTGCTTCTCGGCGTGGCCGCCGAACTGCTCGCGCATCGCGGCGAGGATCTTGTTCGCGAAGACCGACGCCTCACGCGACTCGAAGCGGTCGTAGAGCGACGCGCTGATCACGTGGCTCGGCACGCCCTCGTCGACGGCGGCGAGCACCGTCCAGCGGCCTTCACCCGAGTCGGACACTCGGCCGTGGAGATGGTCGAGCTTCGGATCTGCGACGAACGCTGCGGCGGTCAGGTCGATGAGCCACGACGCGACGACGCTGCCTCGCCGCCACACCTCGGCGACGTCGGCGACGTTGATCTCGTACTGGTAGTACTGCGGCTCGCGGAGCGGTGACGTCTCCGCGTCGACCACGTGCTCCTTCAGGCCGACGTCCGCGTTCTTGATGATGTTGAGTCCCTCGGCGTATGCGGCCATGAGGCCGTACTCGACGCCGTTGTGCACCATCTTCACGAAGTGCCCCGCACCCGGCGGCCCGCAGTGCAGGTAGCCGTTCTCGGCCGGCGTGGGCTCGCCGGTGCGACCGGGCGTGCGCTCGGCCGATTCGACCCCGGGAGCGATCGTGCGTGAAGATCGGGTCGAGGTGCTTCACGACGTCGTCCTCGCCCCCGATCATCAGGCAGAAGCCGCGCTCGAGGCCGAACACGCCGCCGCTCGTGCCGACGTCGACGTAGTGGATGCCCTTGGGCTTCAGCTCCGCCGCGCGGTCCACGTCGTCGCGGTAGTAGCTGTTGCCGCCGTCGATGATGATGTCGCCGGGCTCGAGCAGCTCGGCGACCTCGTCGACCAGCCTGCCCGTGATCGCCGCGGGCACCATGAGCCACACGGCACGCGGCTTGTCGAGCTTCTTCACGAGATCGGCCATCGAGTCTGCACTCTGCGCCCCGAAGTCTTCGATCGTCCTTCGAGCGTCCGGGCTCGGGTCGGAACCCACGCAATCGTGACCGGCACGGGTCAGCCGGCCGACCAGCCCTGCGCCCATCCGTCCCAGACCGACCATTCCGAGCTGCATGGTGCACTTCCCTTCGGTTTGCCCCGCCGCATCATGCCGCGCGACGTCGAGAGGCGCATCGGGCGATCTGGGCGACAATGGGGCCATGGCCCTCGTCGCCGGCGTCGACTCCTCCACGCAGTCCACGAAGGTCGAGGTGCAGCGACGCGGACACTGGCGCGCTCGTCGCGAGTGGCCGCGCGCCGCATCCGCACACGTCGCCGCCGCCGGAGCGAGCAGGACCCGATGTCGTGGTGGAAGGCCTTCGAGAAGGCCTGGGCCGATGCCGGCTCGCCGACACGTCGCCGCGATCTCGGTCGCCGGTCAGCAGCACGGAATGGTCGCAACCGACGAGGGCGGCACGCCGGTCCGCCCGGCCAAGCTGTGGAACGACACCGAGACCGGCGGCCGACGCCGAGTGGCTGATCAAGAAGCTCGGAGGCGCCGAGCAGCGTGGGCGGACGCCGTCGGCAGCGTGCCGGTGCGCCGCGCTCACGATCACCAAGCTCTCCTGGCTGCACCGCACCGAGCCCGACGCGTGGGCGCGCATGCGCCACGTCTGTCTTCCTCACGACTGGCTCACGCTGGAAGCTCACCGGTCGGCTCGCAACCGACCGCGGCGACGCGTCGGGCACCGGCTACTGGTCGCCGATCGAGGAGGCCTACCGCTGGGATCTCCTCGAGATCGTCGGATCGGACCTCGACTGGTCCGCCATCGTCCCGCCCGTGCTCGGTCCGTCGGATGCGGCGGGCGAGTGGGACGAGGCCGTCGGGAAGCCACGAGTCGCGTGCGGCACGGGCGACAACATGGCCGCCGCGCTGGGCACCGGCCTCGGCATCGGTGAGATCTCGATGTCGCTCGGGCACGTCGGGCACCGTGTACGCCGTGAGCGATCGCGCGACCGCGACGCCACGGGAGCAGTCGCCGGATTCGCCGACGCGACCGGACGGTACCTGCCGCTCGTCTGCACGCTCAACGCGACGAAGGTGACCGATGCCATCGCGCGACTGCTCGGCCATCGACGACGACCGACTCGGCGTGCTCGCACTGGACGCCTCCGCAGGAGCCGACGGAACCATCGTCCTGCCGTGGTTCGACGGTGAGCGCACGCCGAACCGACCCGATGCGACCGGGATGATCACTGGCCTGCGCAGCGACGTCACGAGAGAGCAAATTGCCCGTGCTGCGTTCGAAGGCGTGGTGTGTGGTCTTCTCGACGGCATCGATGCGCTGGGAGCCGCTGGCGTCGCGGTCGACGGCGCACGGATCGTGCTCGTCGGCGGCGGCGCGAAGTCGCCCGCGTACCGCCGGATCGTCGCCGACCTCTCCGGGCAAGACCGTCATTGTCCCCGAGGACGCCGAGCACGTCGCCAAGGGAGCGTGCGTCCAAGCGGCCGCGCTTCTCCACGGCGCGCCGGTGGGGGAAGTCGCAGCCGAGTGGAAGGGCGCGCCCGTCGCCGAGATCGAGCCCGACACCACGGTCGACCGTGAGGCGATTCGACAGGCGTACGGCGCGCTCCGCGATCGAGCGTGACCGCAGAGGCTTTCGCCGTGCTCGGCCTTGCGCCGACGGCGACCCTCGAAGAGGTGCGCGCCGCGCGGCGCCGCCTCGCGCTCGAGCTGCACCCTGATCGTGCGGCTGGCGATCCCGACGCCGAGCGCCGGATGCAGGCGGTCAACGCCGCGTTCGATCAAGCGGTCAAGGCGATCAGGAACGGAACGCAGGCACCGCCTGAGCCCGAAGCTCCACGAGTCCGCCGAGTCGCGCGGATCTCGACCGACGTCGCGTCGTTCGTCATCGACTGCCTCCGGCCCGAGGCGTTCGAACGACTGTTCATCGTCAGCCATTGGGTGGGTGAGCCGCTCTACTGCGATCCCCCGGGTCTGCTCGAGGTGCATCTCAACGAGCCGTGGCCGTGCTTCTGCCGGCTCGAGCTCCTCCCGGAAGCCGGGGCGACGATGGTGGGGGTCACGGTGGGCACGATCGAGCCCTCGTGGCTGGCTGCGCCGGACACCGACACGATCCGCGACCTCTACGTGCTCATGGTGAACCAGCTGAGCGCCGAAGACTTCGAAGGCGATCCCGAAACCTGACCCGGTGACCGTCCTTGCCCTACCGTGAAGCAACCGAGATGAGCGAACACGACCAGCCCGCTGACGAGGCCGCGGCTCCGGAGCCGGCACGCGAGACGATCGCCTTCGTTCCCGCCGATGCGACGAGCGCTGGCGCGACAGTCGCGTTCACTCCGGCGCCCGCCGCGGCCGTGCCACCGCGACCACCCGCTCCCCCTCCGCCTCCGGCACCGCCCGCGCCACCACCGTCGTTTCGCGTCGCTCCACCTCCACCGGGGTCGGCGGCGCCGGCTGCGGCGCCTCTTGTCGAAACCGAGCCGGTCGAATCCGAGCCGGTTGCGGACTCGCTGCCCGACGCCGCCTGCCGAACCTGCGGCGACGACGCCTGTGGTCCAGGCCGAGCGCGCCGCCGATGTGGCCGCGGCAGGCCCGCGGCCGATCACGCCGATCGAGACCGAGGACGAGCACCGAGGACGCAACATCCTCATCAGCATCCTGATCGTGCTCGTCGTCGCGGCGATCGTCGCCGGCATCGTCATCGCGATCTGACGCGCTGGGGCTCGCCGCCTTTCGCAGCCGGTCGCGGATCGCGACACCGATGCCCTCGTCGGGGGGGAGCACGGCGAGCACGACGTCGGCACCGGCTGCATCCGCTTGCGCGCAGACGCGAGTACAACCCTCGCGCGTCGTCGTCCAGGTCGTCACTCGGCACAAGCGTGACGACGGTCTGGCCAGCGGCCATCAGCTCTGCTCTCCGCGACTCGAGCGCGTCGGCTTCGACGATCTCGACGAGCGCGGCGGGCGCGTAGTGCGACACGAGCATGCCGGGGCGCGGCTCTCTCCTGACGCCTCCGCGATCGGTCGCCCGAGCACCTCTTCGAGCTGCTCGACCGTCACTCCTCCGGGGCGCAGCAAGGTCGGAGCCTCGCCGACGAGCTCGACGATCGTCGACTCGACGCCGACGGAGCACGGACCCCCGTCGAGCACGACCTCGACGTCGGCGCCGAGCTCCTGCCGCACAGCTTCTGCCGTCGTCGGGCTCACGTGGCCGAATCGATTTGCCGACGGCGCCGCGAGACCGCCACCGAACGCGCGAAAGCAACTCGAGCGCCAGCGGAGCCGCGGGCACGCGGAGGCCCACCGTGTCGCGACCGCCGGTCACCTCGTCGAGAACCCGTGGCGACCGTCGCAACACGAGCGTGAGCGGTCCGGGCCAGAAGGTGGCCGCGAGCAGGCGTGCGGCGTCGGGCACACGTCGACCGCCCACTCGTCGAGCTGCTCGACCGACCCGATGTGGACGATGACCGGATGGCTCGGCGGCCGACCCTTCACGGCATACAACCGCGCGAGCGCCGGCGCACTCGATGCGTCGGCACCGAGGCCGTAGACCGTCTCGGTCGGGAAGGCGACGAGCCCGCCGGCGCGGAGCAGCGGTGACGGCAGCGCTCGACGTCCGGCTCGGTCAATGGGTGACCGCGGTGCCGAACGCCGCCGGCAATCGGTCCCGCCACTGCGCGAGCGCGTCGGCGAGCGGGACGTCGATGAGCTCGCCGATGCGGATGCGATCGCCACCAGCGGTGCCGATCCACTCGATGGGCACGCCAGCGTCACGACACCGATCTTCGACCGCGTCCGACATCGCCAGCGGCGACGGAGACGACGCACCTCGAGGGCGTCTCGTCGAACGCGGCCGACGACGCCGTCGACCGAGGCGGCGACGCCGCATCCCGACACGACCGCCATCTCCGCCAGACAGAGAGCGAGTCCCCCATCAGCGACATCGTGCGCGCCCAGCACGACCTCGTCGGCAACGAGCCCGCGCACGACATCGAGGACTCGTGCGTGCATCGCGAGATCGAGCGCCGAAGGGCCGATGCAAGCGAGGCGCGCGCCCGACTCGACGCGAGCGCCCGGGGGTCGACGATCGAGCTGGTCGACGAGGCCGAGCAGCCCGACCACCGGCGTGGGAGCGATGTCGCTGCCGGCGGTCTCGTTGTAGAGGCTGACGTTGCCGCCCACGACCGGGATGTCGAGCGCCCGGCAGGCTTCGGCCATGCCGTCGATCGCCTCGGAGAGCTGCCACATCACCTCGGGATGCTCGGGGTTGCCGAAGTTGAGGCAGTTGACGAGCGCCAGCGGCCGAGCCCCGACGCAGGCGAGGTTCGACGCGGCCTCGGCGACGACCATCGCGGTGCCGAGCCGTGGATCGGCCGCGCACCAGCGATGGTTCCCGTCCGTGGTGAGCGCCAGCCCGCGACCCGTGTCGCGACCAGTTGCCGGATGCTTGAGCCGCAAGACAGTCGCGTCGCCTCCGGGTCCCTGCACGGTGTTCAGGAAGAGCTGATGGTCGTACTGCGACCAGATCCACGAGCTGTCGGCGAGCAAGCCGAGCAGGTGCCGCTCGGGATCGTGATCTCCGGCGCGCGACCCGGTTGCGTCACCGGCCTGGCGGCGAGCGGCCGGTCGTAGAGGGGAGCCGCGTCGTGGAGCGACGACGCGGGCACGTCGGCGAGGACTGCGCCGTCGAACCCGTCGAGGATGCGGAGTCGACCGCCGTCGGTGACTCGTCCGATGACGGTCGCCCGCACCTCCCAGCGATCGCAGATCTCCATCACTGCGTCGAGGCCCGAGGGTTCGACGATGGCCAGCATCCGTTCCTGGCTCTCGCTCGTCATGATCTCGTGCGGCTCCATGCCGAGTCTCGCGGCACGGCACCGCACTGACGTCGACGTCCATGCCGACCCCGCCGCGAGAAGCGGTCTCGGAGGTGGCACACGTGAGACCGGCGCCGCCGAGGTCCTGGATGCCGACGACCAGGCCCTCGTCGAGCAATGCGAGGCACGCCTCGATCAAGCGCTTCTCCTCGAAGGGATCGCCGACCTGCACCGACGGGCGCTTCGACGCGTCCTCGTCGCCTTCGGAGAAGCCGGCCGACGCGAGGACGCTCACGCCGCCGATGCCGTCCCGACCGGTCGATGAACCGAGCAGGACCGCGAGGTTGCCGACGCCGCTCGCCTGTCCGAGCACCAGTCGTTCACGCGGCAGCACGCCGAGGCACAGCACGTTCACGAGCGGGTTGCCCTGATAGGTCGCGTCGAACACGACCTCACCGCCGACGGTCGGGACCCCGACCGCGTTGCCGTAGCCCGAGATGCCGCTCACCACGCCTTCCGCGATCCACCGGCTGCGGGCGTCGTCGAGAGGGCCGAAGCGGAGCGGATCCATCACCGCGATCGGTCGAGCACCCATGGTGAAGATGTCTCGGAGGATGCCCCCGACTCCGGTCGCGGCGCCCTGATACGGCTCGATTGCCGAGGGGTGATTGTGGCTCTCGATGCGGATCGCGGCAGCGATGCCGTCACCGACGTCGACGACGCCGGCGTTCTCGCCGGGTCCGACGATCACCCAGGGGGCTTCGGTCGGCAGGCGCTTCAGATGAAGCCGGGACGACTTGTACGAGCAGTGCTCCGACCACATCACCGCGTACATCGCGAGCTCGAGCGGGTTCGGCTCGCGCCCGAGGATGTCCGCGATCCGCACCGCCTCGTCGTCGGTCAATCCGAGCGCCCGATGAAGCATGCCCCGCACGGTACAGGCTCGAATTCACGCACCTTCTCATCCCCCGAAACAGTGAATCGCGCACGAATTCATCTCCGCATAGAGTCGCCGCATGCCTGCGAACAAGAAGGGCTCGGGACCGCCGATGTCGGCCGAGCACAAGGCGGCATTGGCCGCCGGTCGGCAACAGGGAATCACGGTCCGGAAGTACCTCGAAGCGCTCGAGTCACACAAGCCGAAACGAGGGCGAAAGCGCACACCCGAATCGATCGACAAACAGCTCAAAGCGATCGAGACCAAGCTCAGCGAGGCCGATCCCCTCTCGCGGCTCACCCTCGTCCAGCAACGGATGGACCTGATGGGCGACCTCGAGTCCTTGCAGGCGGGCGTGGACCTCAGTGGGCTCGAGGCCGACTTCGTCGCGGTCGCCAAGCAATACAGCCAGCGCAAGGGCATCTCCTACGCGGCATGGCGGGAGGTCGGTGTCGAGCCGACCGTGCTGAAGAAGGCCGGAATCAGCCGGGGTTCGCGCTGACCTTCGCGGCCGCGAGCAACGAGCGCAGCAGCACGTTCCCGTCCGTCGAGCCCAAGAGGGCGTGACTCGCCCGCTCGGGGTGGGGCATCAAGCCGACGACGTTGCGCCCGACACTGCAGACTCCCGCGATGTCATCGAGCGCGCCATTCGGGTTGTCGACGTAGCGAAAGACGACTCGATCGTCGGCCTTCAGCGCCGCGAGGGTCTCGCCATCGCACGTGTAGCTGCCCTCGAAATGATTGATCGGGATCGTGAGGATCTGCCCGACCGATGCCTCACTCGTCAGCACGGAGCGGTCGGTCTCGACTCGGATCGCGACCGACTTGCAGAGGAACTTCAGCCCCGCGTTCTTCCGCAATGCGCCCGGGAGGAGGCCCGCCTCGCACAGCACCTGGAAGCCGTTGCAGATCCCGACGACCGGCCCACCCGCTGCGGCCAGCTCCGCGACCGCATCCATGACGGGAGAGAACCGGGCGATCGCGCCCGTGCGCAGGTAGTCGCCGTGAGCGAACCCGCCGGGCAGCACCACGGCGTCGATCGACGAAGCCAGACGCCGATCGCCGTGCCACACGATCTCGGCCTCACCCCCGAGGGAGCGGACGGCCTCCACGACGTCGGCCTCACAGTTCGTGCCCGGGAAGAGCACGACGCCGATCGTCATGATGCCGACTCCAGGCTCACGAACGCGTCCTCGATGACCGGATTCGTGAGGAAGCGGGCGCACAAGTCGTCGACTTCCTGGCGCGCGGCGCCCTCATCGGGAGCGTCGAGATCGAACCGGATCGCCTTGCCCACGGTCACGTCGCGCACCGCCTCGAACCCGAGCATCGGCAGGGCCCGCTCGATCGTCGCGCCCTGCGGATCGGCCACACCGGGCCGGAGCCGCACCTCGACCAGCACCGAGAACCGCATCGGAGTCACTGTGTCACAGCCGCGTGCCCGCTCCGGGCCAGGCGGCGAAATCGAGGCCCGTGATGCGCTCGTACGCCTCGAGGTAGCGGGCTCGGCTCGCCTCCACGATCTCAGGAGGCAACGTCGGCGGCGGGGGACGCTTGTCCCAGCCCTGCGCTTCGAGCCAGTCGCGCAGTGGCTGCTTGTCGAACGCGGGAGGGGTGATGCCGGGCTTCCACTCGTCGGCGGGCCAGAAGCGCGACGAGTCCGGGGTGAGCACCTCGTCGGCGAGGACGAGCTCTCCATCCACGAAGCCGAGCTCGAGCTTGGTGTCGGCCACGATGATGCCGCTCGCCTCGGCCCGCGCCGCTCCGGCCGCGTACACCGCGAGGCTGATCGCGCGGGCCTGCTCCGCGACGTCCCCGCCGACGAGCGCGACCGCGTCGTCGAACGAGATGTTCTCGTCGTGCGTGCCGCTCGGCGCCTTCGTCGATGGCGTGAACACCGGCTCGTCCAGGCGCTCCGACTCGCGCAGCCCGTTTGCGAGACGGGACCCGTGGAGCGTGCCGTCGACCTGATACTGCTTCCACGCCGAGCCGGCGAGGTAGCCACGGACGATGCACTCGATGGGCAGCATCTCGGCGCGGCGCACCACCATCATGCGACCGGTCCACTCCGGCGGCGCTCCCCGGTACGACAAGGCGATGAGATGACTCGGCGCGATGCCGCGCAGGTGGTCGAACCAGAAGGCGCTCATCGCGGTGAGGATCCGCCCCTTGTCGGGAACGGGCTCGTTCATGACGACGTCGAACGCCGACATCCGGTCGGACGCGACCATCACGAGCGAGCCGTCCGGCGCGTCGTAGAGGTCGCGGACCTTGCCCGAGTATTCCTTCGTGAACGTCACTCGACGCGATCCATCGCGTCGAACACCGCTCCCAGGTTGCGCAGCGCGCGCCCGACACTGAACGCCTCATCGAGCTGATCGGCGTCCAACGTCACGCGCACGTCGCTCTCGAGGACCGAACGGAACGGCTTCCCCTCGGCCCGAGCGAGAGCGGCGTCTTCCTGGACGATCCGATACGCGTCGTCACGGCTGAGCCCCGACGCGACCAGCGCGAGGAGCACGGGTTGGCTGAACACGAGCCCGAGCGACAGCTCGAGGTTGGCCGCCATGCGAGGCGGTGTCGACGACGAGGTTGTCGATGAGCGACACCGCCTTGCGCAGGACGTAGTAGGCGAGCAACGAGGAGTCGGGAAGGATCACGCGCTCGACCGAGGAATGCGAGATGTCGCGCTCGTGCCAGAGGCTGACGTCTTCGAGCCCCGCCGAGAGGTTGCCGCGCAGGATCCGGGCCAACCCCGACAGCCGCTCTGCCGTGATCGGGTTGCGCTTGTGGGGCATCGCAGACGAGCCCTTCTGGCCCGCCCTGAACCCTTCCTCGACCTCTCCCACCTCGGTCCGCTGGAGGTGGCGAACCTCGGTGGCGATCATCTCGATCGTGGCGCCCACCGATGCGCACGCGTACAGGTACTGCGCGTGCCGGTCGCGGCTGATCACCTGCGTTGCCGGCACCGGCTGCAGGCCGAGCGCGGCGCACACCGACCTCTCGACGGCGGGATCGATGTTCGAGTACGTGCCGACGGCGCCTGAGAGCTTGCCGACCGCGATGACCGTGCGCGCTTGCTGCAAACGAGTCCGGTCACGATCGACTTGCAGGCACCAAAGCGCGACCTTCGCGCCGAAGGTCGTGGGCTCGGCATGCACCCCGTGCGTGCGGCCCGCCATCGCCGCGTCGCGATGCTCGTGTGCACGTCGCTTCAGCACCGTCACGAGGTCGCTGGCCGCGGTGATGAGGAGGTCGGCCGCCGACGTGAGCGTCGAGCAGAGCGCAGTGTCCACGACATCGGAGCTCGTCAAGCCGTAGTGGATCCACTTGCCCGCAGTACCCCCGATGCGGGCCTGGACGACGTCGACGAACGCGGCAACGTCATGGTCCGTGACCGCTTCGCGCGCTTCGACCTCAGCCACGAACGCGGCGTCGACCGTCGGGGCGTGCCGCCTCGCGTACGACGCCTCGTCCGCGGGCACCACGCCGAGCTCCGCCCATGCTTCCGTGGCCAACAGCTCGACCTCGAGCCATCGAGCGAAGCGGGCTTCATCACTGAAGAGGGCCGCCATCTCCGGCATCGAGTAACGCTCGATCATCGGCCCGACTCCACGCCACCACCCTAATGATCGCGGTCGCGTTGCCGACAGGAATGCCGTTGGGAAGGAGGAGTGGGCCAAATGGCCCCCCTCGCTTGCAGGAGATCACATCGTTGTTCTCTTCGCGCGTCCTTGTTTCCGCTCCGCTGCGATCGATGCAGCGCCAATGATTCGAAGGTCCTATAGCCCATGGGTCGCAAACCCGAGACCATGCTCTCCATGCAATGCACGAACAATCCCTTCGAGCGCGCGATCGATGTGTGTGACGAGTGCGGGCTTCCCTTCTCGAACGAGTTCCTCGTCTTTCCGCTGGGCAACCGTCGCCCGCCGTTCTGCAGGGCGTGTGCCATTGCCCTCAGTGGAGTGCGGCACGCGGCACGCCGCCCTCGGATGAACAAGAAGGAAGTGAAGCGGCGGCGGCAGGAAGTGCACGCCGCGCTCACGGACGGACGTCCCGCGACGCTCGCACGAGCTCTCGAGATGCCGGACCTCCCGATGATCGACGAGGTCGAGTGCAACTCGACCGTCGGCGCGCCGGGCCAGCGCAACATCGAGTGGTGCGTGTAGCCCCAATCCTTTGAGACCATGTCCCGCATGCGGGGGTCTCGGATAGCGGTTGTGGCGATCGTTGCACTGTTGGTCGTCCACGTCGCCGCGGCTGCATCTTTGACGAGACTGAACGAGGCCGACCGTTTCTCGTGGCGGTTCGCCTTCTTCTCTGATGTTCGTCGCCAAATCGAGATCGTCCACGAAGACGGACGGCCGTACCGCGACTTCGAGGTTGAGTACCCACCTCTCGTGCTCGTCGAGATCAAGGCACTGACCACCGGCGAAGAGACGACAACCCTTGCCCGATTCGCGTGGGCGCAGCTCGCCCTCGAGTTCATCATGATCGCCGCACTCGGATGGGCATGGGGCGCGGAGCCGTCCTCGCGTACCTCCTCATCAGCCTGCCCCTCATCGTGTACCCGTTCGTGTTCACGAGAACAGACATGCTGGCGTGCACTGTTGCCGTCATCGGAATGGGATTGATCGTCAAAGACCGTCCCCACACCGGAGCCGTCGCGCTTGCGGTGTCGCTGTTCACGAAGCTCTGGCCCCTGGTCTTGGCACCCGCGTTGCTGGTGCGACGGCAGGTGAAGGCATTCTGGTTGTGGTTCGGGTTGAGCGCGTTGGGCGGCATCGCATGGGTGCTGTGGGGGGGCGCCACCGCTCCGTGGCAGGTGATCTCATACCGACACGCCTCAGGCTGGCAGATCGAATCCGTGATCGGCGCGGCGTGGCACCTCGTCACCGGTGGCCGCGTCTATGAAGACGCTGGATCGGATCGGGTGGGTCACATGCCTGCGGCGGCGCCGGTGCTGCTGGGTTTGCTCGCCCTCGCGCTCGTGACCCTGTTCTGGATCCGAGCTCAGCAGTTCGCCGACAGCAATCGCGTCGTGTTCGGTGTCGCTCCGCTGGCCGCGGTCACTGCGCTGCTCGTGACCGCTGCGCTGTTCTCCCCTCAGTTCATGATCTGGCTCGTCCCTTGGGCTGCGATCACATCCGCGCCCGGCGAGGACCGCGATCCCCTCGATCTGGCCATGGGTGTCTGCACCGCGCTGGCGTGCGCGGCGACGGTGGTGAGCTTTCGCTCCGCGGGACAGCTCGTCCGAGGCACCTGGTTCGGCCACGCGGTGATCCACGGCCGGAACCTTCTCGTGGTGGGCATCCTCGTGCTCGCCTGGCTGCGTACGAGGAGCGCCGAAGGACTCTGCCATCATGGCGACCGACGCCAGCAGCCTGGGGTGATCAAGAGGGCAGACGCGAGCGTGACGACAAAATCGCGACGAAGTGGTGCACGCTCGCGATCGGGCTCGTGGTTGTCGTCGGCGTTCTGAACCTCCCGAATCCCTTCACCGGCGACCAGGCACTGTTCGCCGTCGGCGCGCGGATGATGGCGCAGCGGCGCCGTGTACTACCGCGACGTCTGGGACATCAAGCAACCCGGGATATATCTGTTTTACGAAGCCGGCGGCCGGTTGTTCGGCTTCAGCCCGACCGGCATCCACGTGTTCGAGCTGCTCTGGATGGTCGCGTTCGCCCTCGCCCTGGTCGTCGGTCTGCGCAGTTCGATCCGGTCACCGGTCGCCCTCGCTCTCGCCCCGATCGTCGTGGTCGGCTGGTACTACGTGACGGTCATCCCCCTCAACCAGACGCTCGTGGAAGCGTTGATCGGACTGCCACTTTTCGTCGTGATGTGGGCGACAACCAGGATGACCGAAAGCTCGGATCGCTGGCTTCGATGGGCCCTTGCCGCTGGCGTCAGCCACGGGAGTGGTCGTGGCCTTCAAGTTGATTGCCGTGGCGGTGGCGCTCTGGTTCTGGGCCACTGCGGTGTGGCGGCTCACGAGGAATCCGGTTGGGATGCGGAGGCTGGTTCGCGTCGCAGCGGCGGGTCTCGGCGGCTCATGGCGGTCCTCCTTCCGTTCATCGCTTACTACGCCTCACACGGGATTCTCGACCTCGTCTACCGAACGACCTTTGTGTACCCCGCCCGGATCACACGCACGCCCACGATGCACACCGCCGGATCTGATGTTCCACCTGCTTGCCACGATCGTGCAGAGCTACGCATGGCTCGGCTTGTTCGCTCTCGTCGGAGTCATCCGGCGTGTCCGTCGAAAGTCGATCGATGCCTTGACGGCCAACTTGCTCGGCTGGCTCGTCGCCGGCAGCGTGGTGGTGCTCAGCCAGAAGTGGAACTCGTACCAGAGCCAGCTTCTCGCCGTCCCCCTCGGGTT
This sequence comes from uncultured Acidimicrobiales bacterium, assembly GCA_963708175.1. Lineage (GTDB taxonomy): Bacteria > Actinomycetota > Acidimicrobiia > Acidimicrobiales > DATKAS01 > DATKAS01. The sequence continues at coordinate 2,582 of CAVPSD010000016.1, read as the reverse complement.
GCTTGCGGTCCGCGCAGTCGACGATCTCATCGCTGACTGGCGCCCTCGACGCCCCGCCCTCGCGATCGGCGCCCTCCGCGGTCGGGGTCGCGCTACCTCGCGGCTCCGGCTGCTCGGTATCCCGCGAGGAAGCTCGTCGCGCTCGGCCAGGACGGCTTCGCGCTGACCGCGGAGGACCGGGAGACGTACCGGCGCGACGTGGCGAGCACATACACCGATGCGGCGCCGCGTCCTCGACCACTTCGACGGCCTTCCCACGAACGGCGACCTCTACGTCTTCGGCGACCCTCCTGTACGCCTATCTCCTCGGCAGGCCCCAGGCCATCTCGCTGAATGGCTGGTCGGCGCCCCAATGGCTCGACACGCAGTGGGACTGGTTCGAGGAGCAACTCGCGGCCGTGCGGCCGGGTTACGTCTATGTCGATCCAGGCGCGGCCGAGGCCCTCGAGACCCGGCCGGCGGCACGACGGCTCGTCGACTCGCTGTACACCGAGTTCGACCGGAGCATCGACAGTGGCACGTGGTACGTCCTGCGAAAACGAACCGGGCTCCTAATCACTCACGCGACAGGCACCTGCTCCAAATCAATCGCCCTCAGGCACGGCCGCGGCGATGTCGGTTCGGAAGTGCATGCCCGGCCTTGGATCATCCCGACCCCGCGATAGGCACGACTGCTCGCCTCGGCCAAGTCCGCACCGATCGCGGTCACGGAAAGCGCCCGACCGCAGCGTGACGAGACGTCCAGCAGCGTCAAGCGCGACCCCGGCGCAATAGACGCGGACCCCTTCGACGGATGAAGCAGCCTCGAGACCCACGATCCCATCGCCGGACCGAGGGGCGACCGGATAGCCCTCCGTCGCGCACACAACCGTCACTGCAGCTTCCGACGAAAACCCGGGCGCATCATGCGCACCACCCTCGGCCGCCTGTGCGAGTAGCGCGGTGAGATCGCTCGTCATTCGCCGGCAGCACCACCTGGGCCTCGGGATCGCCGAACCGAACGTTGAACTCGATGACCTTCGGACCGTCCGGGGTCATCATCAGCCCGGCGTGAGAGGACAGCCCCGATACTCGATGCCCTGTCGACGCAGCCACGCCCAGCGTCGGGGCGACACAGCCCTCCACGATGTCGTCGGCCAGGTCTGGGCCCACCATCGGCACCGGTGGTTCCGCGCCCCATGCCCCCCGTGTTCGGCCCCGTGTCGCTGTCCCACACGCTTGTAGTCCTGTGCGGGGGCGAGAGTAGATCATGTCTTTGCCGTCCGAGATCGCACAGCAACGAGAGCTCGGGTCCAATGGGCCCTCCTCGATGACGACCCGGCGCCCTGCATCGCCGAACGTCGCGCCCGAGAGCTCGCCCGCACGTCGTCGATCGCGTCAGCGAGTGACTCGGTCACGAACACGCCCTTCCCGGCCGCCAAGCCCGTCGGTCTTCACGACGTAGAGGCCGGGCAGGTCATCGGAGGTAGGCGATGCGCTCTCGTCCTCTGGGCGCCGTGAACTCGCGCGTGTCCGCGCAGTGGGAACGCCCGCTTCGACAAGCGCTGTCTTCATCCACGCCTTCGAGCCCTCGAGTCGAGCCCCGTCCGCGCCCGGGACCGAACACCAGCGCGCCCCTTCGCCCGCAGGCGATCCGCAAGGCCGTCGACAAGGGGCTGCTCGGGCCCGATCACGAACAGATCGGCGTCGATCGTCCTCGAGGGCGCGGCCGTCGATGCCGGGATCCCGGCGTTGCCGGGCGTGACGACGACGTCGTCGCCGTGCGGCCGAGCACATCGGCGAGCGCGTGCTCCGCGCACCCATCCGACGACGCAGACTCGCATCAGCGTTCAGGCCGCGAAGTGGACGTACTGATCACGACCCGGACCCACGCCGACGCAGACGAACCGGCACCCCGACCTGCTCCTGGAGGAACGCGAGGTAGTCGCGGGCTGCGGCCGGCAGGTCGTGGCGGCTCGGTCATCTCGGCGAGGTCGGTCTGCCACCCGGGCAGCTCCTCGTACACCGGCGTGACCTTGTGCAGCACCGACTGGTGGTACGGCATGTGGTGGTACGCCTGGCCGTCGAGCTCGTAGGCGACACACACCTTCACCGAGTCGAAGACGTCGAGAACGTCGAGCCTCGTGATCGCGACCTCGCTCAACGAGTTCAGTCGCACCGCCTGCCGGAGCATCACCGCGTCAAACCATCCGGTTCGACGACGACGGCCCGTGTACGTGCCGAACTCGTGACCCCGATCGACGAGCAGGTCACCGATCTCGTCCGACGGCTCGGTGGGGAACGGGCCCGCCCCGCCCGCGTGCAGTACGACTTCGCGATTCCGATCACTCGGTTGATGTGCAACGGACCAACGCCCGAGCCCGTACATGGCCGCCCGCAACCGGGTTCGACGAGGTGACGAACGGATACGTGCCGTGGTCGAGATCGAGAAAGGTCGCTTGCGCCCCTCGAGCAGCACATGCTGACCGGCCTCGAGCGCCTCGTGGACGAGGCCGACTTGGCGGCTGTCGCCGATGCGAGGTGCGAGGCGGGGCGCTAGCTCGTCGAGGTAACGCTCAGAGATGTCACTCAGCAATAAGTCG
>CAVPSD010000015.1:0-47332 GCA_963708175.1 uncultured Acidimicrobiales bacterium | reverse complement strand
GCATGCCCCGGGCGTCGTCGACGGTCGCGGGCGTCAGCACCTTGATGCCGGGGATGTGGGCATACCAGCCCTCGAGGCTGTGCGAGTGCTGCGCGGCCAGTTGCCGCCCGGCCCCCGTGGTCATCCGGATGACGACGGGAACGTGGACCTGCCCGCCGGTCATGTGCCGCAACGTCGCCGCGTTGTTCAGGATCTGGTCGAGCGCCAGGAGGCTGAAGTTCACCGTCATGATCTCGACGATCGGGCGCATGCCCGCGAGTGCCGCCCCGATTCCCGCTCCGACGAAAGCCGACTCCGACAGCGGCGTGTCGCGGATGCGCTCGGGTCCGAACTCGTCGAGCAGGCCTCGGCTCACGCCGAAGCTGCCGCCGTACCGGCCGACGTCCTCACCCATCAGGAACACGCGGTCGTCGCTCTGCATCGCTTCGCGGATGGCTTCCCGCATCGCCTCGCGGTAGGTCATGTGAACGGTCGTCGACGGTCATGGCTCGGCCTCCGAGTACACGAAGCGCGTGAGCTCTTCGACTGGCTCGTCCGCTGCGCTCTCGGCGAACGCGACTGCGTCGTCGATCTCCGAGGCGACGTCCTCTTCCATCTCCGTCAGTGCGTCGTCGTCGAGGGCGCCGACCGAGCGCATCCGGGCCCCGAGCACGACCAGCGGGTCGCGCTCCTTCCAGTGCTCGATCTCGGCCTTGTCGCGGTAGAGATCGGGGTCGTACATCGAGTGAGCCCGGAAGCGGTACGTGCGGCACTCGAGGAAATGGGGCCCAGAACCGGCGCGGATGGACTCGACGGCGCGCCTGTGCGGCGGCGGCGGTGGCGAGCACATCCATCCCGTCGACCGACCAGGCGGACATCTCGTAGGTCGCGGCCCGAAGCGCGAGGTCCGTCTCGACCTGTGACCGGCTCAGCGCCGTGCCCATCGCGTAGAGGTTGTTCTCGCACACGAACAGCACCGGCAGGCTCCAGAGCGCCGCGAGGTTCATGCACTCGTGGAACTCACCCTCCGCGACCGCTCCTTCGCCGAAGAAGACCGCGGTCACCGCCGGGCGTCGCGAGAGGAAGTCGCCGAGCGCGAGCCCGGTCGCGAGGGGAAGGCCCCCGCCCACGATCGCGTTGCCACCGTAGAAGCGGCGGCCGACGTCGAACAGGTGCATCGAACCGCCGCGGCCGCGACAGCACCCTTCGACGCGGCCGTACATCTCGGCCATGATCGAACGGGCGGTGACGCCGCGTACCAAGGCGTGTCCGTGCTCGCGATACGTCGCGACGACGTTGTCCTCGGGGAGCAGCGCATCCATCACGCCGACGGCAACGGCCTCCTCACCGATGTACAGGTGCAGGAATCCGCGGATCTGGGCCGCGCTGTAGAGCTCGACGCACCGCTCCTCGAACCGTCGGATGCGCAGCATCTCGCGGTAGAGGCGAAGCCAGTCGGCGTGCTCGCCGACCTCAGACGTCATCGATGCGAGCGGCGTGCTCATTGCTCCTCCAGCGTCGACAGGTCTCCTTCTGGCAGCCCGAGCTCGCGAGCTCGCAGCAGCCGGCGGACGATCTTCCCGCTCCGGGTCTTCGGCAGGTGCTCCGCGAACGCGATCTCCTTCGGCGCGACCGCGGCGCCGAGGCGGGTGCGCCCGAACCCGATCAGCTCGAGCCGCAGCTCCTCGCTCGCCACCACTCCGGGCCTGAGGGTCACGAACGCCTTCACGACCTGGCCGACGACGGGATCGGGCTTGCCGATGACCCCGGCCTCGGCCACCGCCGGGTGCTCCATGAGCGCGCTCTCGACCTCGAACGGACCGATGAGGTGGCCGGCCGACTTGATGACGTCGTCGCCGCGACCGACGAACCACACGTAGCCGTCGGCGTCGCGACGGGCGAGGTCGCCAGAGAGGTACCACCCGCCGGCGAAGCACCGTGCCGTTCGCTCGGCGTCGTTCAGGTAGCCCAGGAACATCGACGGCCAACCCGGCCGCAGCGCGAGCTCGCCCTCTGCTCGACGGATCGTGGATCTCCTCGGCCTTGCCGTCGACGACGACGACCTTGTCGTGCTCGTCGCGCCGGAGGATCGCGACCTCGACGCCGGGGAGCGGCTTGCCCATCGACCCGGGTCGGATGTCCATCGCCGCGAGGTTGGCGATCATGATCCCGCCGGTCTCGGTCTGCCACCAGTTGTCGTGGATGGGGAGGCCGAACGCGTCGATGCCCCATCGCACCGCCTCGGGGTTGAGAGGCTCACCGACGCTGGCGATGAACCGGAGGTCGGGGCACGGGTGCTCGCGAGCGAGGTCGGTCCCCGCGCGCATCATCATCCGGATCGCGGTCGGTGCGGTGTACCAGACCGACACCCGCTCCTGCTGGAGCAGCTGGTACCAGCGCGTTGCGTCGAAGTCGGACTCGTCGACGACGCTCGTCACGCCGAGCGCGAGCGGTGCGAGGATCCCGTACGACATCCCTGTCACCCAGCCAGGGTCGGCCGTGCACCAGAACACGTCGTCCGGGTGGAGGTCGAGAGCCCACCGGGCGGTCACGCGATGCGAAGCGATCGCTCCGTGCACGTGGATCGCTCCCTTCGGGGTGCCGGTCGTGCCGCTCGTGAAGTGCAGCAGCGCCATGTCGTCGGGTCGCGTCTCGGCGATCGGAAAGCTCGGCGAAGCACTCGCGAGCAACGAGCGCAGATGGAGCACATCGGCGCCGCTGTCGGTGGCTCGCTCGTCGTCGACGAGGATGACGTGGCGGAGGCCGGGGAGGTCTCCCCGGATCTGTGCGACCTTGCGCCGGTACAGCGTGCTCGTGGTGACGAGCACGCGGGCGTCGCCCAGCTCGAGGCGCTGGCAGATCGGCTCCGGCCCGAACGCGGAGAACAGCGTGCAGGCGACGCTGCCGTGCTTCAGCGTGCCGAGCACGGCGGTGTACAGCTCGGGGACGCGCCCCGTCAGCATGAAGACCCGGTCACCCCGGTCGACGCCGAGCATCTCGAGCACGTTCGCGAACCGCGACGTGGAGTTGCGGAGGGCGCCGTAGGTCAGCTCGATCCGCCTGCCGTCGCGCACCGTGCCAGCGCACGGCGACGCGTTGGGGGTTTGCCCGAGCGTGCCGGTCGACGCACTCGTGGGCGATGTTCACGCCTCCGCCCGGAAGGCCCTCGAGCTCTGCGTAGGCCTCGATCCCACGCTGAACTGCGCCCGCGCCGCTGCGTCGTCGCGCAGGTTGGGTCGCACGCCGAAGGGATCCGGGTGCTTCTCGATGACGTCCGCGCGTGCTGCCTCGATCCGTGCGTCCGTGCGAGGTGGACATACTTCGAGCATCGATCCGGTCTGCTCGGCCAGCCAGGGTCGAAGGTCCCCGCTCCGGGTGCGATGATCGTCCTGTGCCGGGCCGTGCCATCGACCAGGACGAGACGCCGGCGCTCGAGCTCCCCGTCGTCGTCGACCTTCCCGGGGGCGGACAGCTCACGGTGCGCCAGATGGTGGAGGACGACACGGAGGGTCTCGACGCCCTCTACCAAGGGCTCTCCGCCGAGGACCGCTATCGACGCTTCTTCTCGGCGTTCGTGGGACGCGAGTTTGCTCTCTCCTGGTTCGAGCGGACGCGAGACGCGGGGTTCGCTCTGGTCGCCGTGGTCGATGACGGGGGGTCGAACGAGCGACTCGTGGCCGACGTCGGGTACGTCATGCTCGCCAACGGCGATGCCGAGTTCGGGCTCACGGTCGCACGCGATTGGCGAGGGTGGCTCGGCCCGTACCTGCTCGATCTGTTGGTCGCCGTCGCCGCCGAGCACGGCATCCCCAACCTCGAAGCCGACATCCTCACCGAGAACCGCCCGATGCGAGCCGTCGTGCGACGCCGCGGCGTCGCCACGATGGGCGACGGCGCCGACTTCAGCGTCGTTCGGGTCGCGATCGCCGCCGCGAGTCACGATCGCCCATCGTGGCCGGCGACTCCGGGACATCGTCGGCTGCTCGTCGAGTCTTCTGGTGGTCGATGGGCCCACGCCCGCGATGCGACCTCGTGCGGGGTTCGAGGTCATGAGCTGCGGTGGCCCCGATGCACGGTGTCCCGCGCTCGAGGGGCGCGCCTTGTCCGCTGGCGGCCGACGCCGACGTCATCGTGCTCGCGCGGCCGCCGACCGATGAACGCATGCGTCAGCTGCTCGAAGCCCACGCCGACCTGCATCCCGGCGTCCCGGTGATCGTGCAGCGCGCCGCTGGGCGACCCCGGCGACGCCGCATGCTCGTTGCGAGCGGGATCAACGGGTGCCGAGGTCGTCGCGACGTTGCGCAGGGCGGTCGGCGACGGACCGTGACGTCCGAGACCCGTGACGTCCGAAGTCGAGGGTCAGCGCATGTCGAACACGAGTCGGGCGGGCGCCTGACCGGCGAGCACCTCGGCGATCGCGTCGTTCACCTCGTAGAGGTACCTCGACTCGCGGATCACCCTCGTGTGCCCGCTGGCGTGGAGCTCGAACGTCTCAGCGAGGTCCACGCGGGTGCCCACGATCGATCCGACGACGGTGATGCCCTTCAGCACTGTCTCGAAGATCGGCAGCGTCATCGCGTTGTCCGCGGGCAGGCCGACGAGCACCAGTCGTCCGCCTCGACGCAGTGATCCGAAGGCCTGTTCGAACGGCTTCGGCGCGGCGGCCAGTGCGATGGCAGCATCGGCGCCACCGAGCGCCTGGATGGCGTCGATCGGATCTTCCTCCGAGGCGTTGACGACATAGGAGGCGCCGAGCTCCTTCGCGAGCTGCAGCTTCTCCTCGGTCACGTCGACACGCGACGACCGTCGCGCCTGCGATCCTCGCGTACTGCAGTGCGAGGTGGCCGAGGCCGCCGACGCCGAAGATCGCGACGAGGTCAGACGGCCGCGCGCCGGACATCTTCACTGCCTTGTAGGTCGTCACGCCCGCGCAGGTCAGCGGAGCCGCGTCGACGGGATCGATCCCATCCGGCACGCGGCCGACGAATCCGGCCGAGCCGAGGACGTACTCGGCGTAGGCGCCGGGCACCGAGTAGCCGGTGTTCCGCTGTCGCTCGCACAGGGTCTCCCAGCCGGACGTGCATGCCTCACACTCTCCGCACGCCCAACCCAGCCAGGGCACGGCGACCCGGTCGCCTTCGTGCACCCGGGTGACGTCGAGTCCGACTCGTTCGACGATCCCCACCCCCTCATGGCCGGGGATCAGCGGCAGCGGCGGCTTCACCGGCCAGTCGCCGTGGGCCGCATGGATGTCGGTGTGGCAGAGACCGGATGTCTCCACCTTGACGAGGACCTCACCGCGACCCGGCCTCGGTGTTGGAACGTCTTCGATGACAAGAGGTGCGCCGTACTCATGGACTACCGCAGCCCTCATGGCCCACTCCTTCCGCAGTGGTCACTTCGAGGATGCGGAGCGATCGTGCGGATCGATAGTGGCGAAGGTCCCTCAGGGACCTGCATTGGCGCGGTCCCTCAGGGACCTCATTGGCGCAGTCCCTCAGGGACCTGATTGGCGCAGTCCCTCAGGGACCTCAGGGACCTGATTGGCGCAGTCCCTCAGTGCAGGAACGAGACCAAGCAGTACGCGGCGAGGCCGACCCCGACGATGGTGAGCATCGAGGCACGCTTCACCGCCAGCAGCAGACCGAGCGTGCCCGCCACGGCGAGAGCCATCGCATCGCCGGTATGTGCGGCACGATCGAACGACGACACCGTGATCGCGGTGGCCGCGGCCGCCCCCGCGTTCCTGATGACGCGGCTTGCGTGCGGCGAGGTCGCCCTACCGGCGAAGGCCAGAGGGACCATGCGGAACGTGAGGCTGCCCAGGCCGATGCAGACGACGACGATCCACGCGGTCATGACGGCTCCCGGCTCGTGAGCTCACCCACGGCGCAGCCGAGGATGATGGCGACGAAGATCGAAGACCCGGACGGGAAGTTGCGGGCGAGGATCGCGGCAGCGGCCGCCGAGACCACGATCGTGCGCGTTCGTCGATCGAGCAGGCGGGGCCCGACCAGGGACAGCAAGCAGAGCGGCGCGGCGACGCCGAGGACGGCGATCCCGAGATGGCTCCCGAGCAGCACGCCTGCAGTGACGAGCACCGTCCAGGCGAAGGCGAGGGTGAGCGCAGACCCGAAGTAGTGAGCCCGCTGCTCTCGGAGCGTTCCCGGCTGCATCGCCCGCGCATCGGCCACGGCCCACACGGGATCGACGAGCAGCGGCGCCGCGGCGACGCGGAACCACCGTGGTTGGTCGCGCCAGTGCTGTGCAAGCGATGCGCTGTAGACGACGAGTCGGGTGTTGATCAGCAGCGCGGTGAGGATCGCCGCCGTCGGCACCGCCGCTCTCGAGCGTGCGCACCGCAGTGAGCTGCGCGCTGCCGCCATAGATGAACCAGCTGCTGGCGATGCCCGGCTGCGTGATTGGCGCTCGCGCCGATGGTGGCGCCCACCACGAGCGCGAAGGGAGCGAAGCCGAGGATCAACGGTGTGATGGCGATCACACCCGCGCGGGCCGCCGACGCGGTCTCGCGGTCAGGAGTCGTGATGTGCATGCATCGATCATCCAGAACTCGCAGGTCAAAGCCTTGGAGAACAGTCTGGAGACGCAGTGCGTGACGAGCGCCACAGAGTTCTCCACCCGAAGTCCAGAACTCCTCCAAGGACCGATCCGTATGTCTCCGTACGGTCGACACCATGAATCACTCACTTCTCACCCTCATCGATCTCCGTTACGCAGGCCCTCGTCCCGCGGCCGCGTTCACCCACACACGCTCGAAGGGACGTGACGGCATGCCGTATCGGTTGACACCTTGATCATCGGCGCCGGTCAAGCCGGCCTCGCCATGAGCAGCTGCCTCACCGATGCCGGCGTCGATCATGTCGTGATCGAACGGGGCCGGCTCGCGGAGCGTTGGCGCTCCGAGCGGTGGGACTCGCTGCGCCTCCTCACCCCCAACTGGGCCACCCGGCTTCCCGGCGGGACTACGAGGGCGCTGACCCGCAGGGCTACATGACTGCAGCGCAGCTCGTGCGCTAGCTTCGAGGCAGTTCGCCCGACGACTTCGACGCTCCGGTGTACGAGCACACCGCGGTCGAGTCCGTGATGCGGACGACGATGGGTTCGACGTGCAGCACCTCCGACGCCGGCTGGTCAGCGCACCGCGTCGTCATCGCCACGGGTTGGAATGACCGCCCGCGGGTCCCGGCTGCCGGCTTCCGAGCTGCCGGCTCGATCGTGCAGATCACGCCGAGCAAGTACCGGAACCCCGACCAGCTGCCCGACGGCGGCGTGCTCGTCGTCGGCGCATCCGCCTCCGGCGCGCAGATCGCCGACGAGCTCGCGGCCTCGGGTCGCGACGTGACGCTCGCCGTCGGGGGCCACACACGGCTGCCCTCGCCGCTACCGCGGCGTCGACATCTGGTGGTGGCTCGAGCAGAGCGGACGGCTGGCCGTCACGATCGACTCGATGCGCTCCCCGGGGCTCGCCCGGCACGACGCTTCGTTGCAGCTCGTCGGCACGCCACTCCCCCGGAACCTCGACACGACGACTCTTGCCGGTCGCGGCGTGCGCCTCACCGGGCGGTTCTTGGGCTTCGACGGCACGTACGCGCTGTTCTCCCGCGATCTGGCGCACTCGATCGACCGGGCCGACGAGAGGATGCACGCGCTGCTTCGCGGGATCGACCAGTACATCGCCCGGCACGGTCTCGAGTCCGAGGTCTATGCGCCCGATCCACCGCCGTCGTTGACGATGGTCGAGGAGACGACGCACATCCACCTCGCAGATGCCGGCATCAAGACCGTGGTGTGGGCGACGGGCTTCACCCGGTCGTACCCCTGGCTTCGGATGCCGGCTCTCGACGACCACGGAGAGATCATCCAGCGACGCGGGGTCACCCGCATCCCCGGTCTCTACGTGCTCGGGCAGCGGTTCCAGCACCGCCGCGATTCGAACTTCATCGACGGGGTGCGGCACGACGCCGCGTACCTCGCCGACGTCATCACGACAGAGCGCACCCTGCAGCACGCCGGGTGCCGAGAAGGAGTGGCATGTTGACACCGACGTTGACCAAGGGCGCCACCGCGACGCGCACGCGCGAAGTCACGACTCGAGACATCGAGCTGTTCACCGAGATCACCGGTGATCGCAACCCGCTGCACTACGACGTGGGTCGCGCGAGCGCGAGCCGCTTCGGCGGGATCATCGTGCAGGGCGGCGTGACCTCTGGTCTGCTGAACGCGGTCGTTGCCGAAGACCTACCCGGGCCGGGCAGCGTGTTCCTCCACGTCGACTGGCGGTTCCTGCAGCCGGTGCGGCCCGGGCGACGTCATCACGGCCGAGGTCGAAGTGCTCGAGGTGCGCGAGGACAAGCCGATCACCACCCTGCGCACCACGATCACGAACCAAGACGGCACGGTCGTGCTCGACGGCAAAGCCACCGTCTACACGGAGCAGCTCTGACTAACCTGCCCCCGGGCACGACTGCCAGGTCGCGCGCCGCTTCACGCCCGGGGACCGCGCCCGTGATCTACCGCTTCGGTGACATCGAGCTCGACACGACGCTCTTCGAGCTGCGCCGTCGCGGGGTGCCGGTCCCCGTCGAGCCGCAGGTGTTCGACGTCCTCACGTACCTCATCCTCCACCGCGATCGGGTGGTGACCAAGGAAGAGCTCCTCGACAACGTGTGGGGCGACCGGTTCGTGAGCGAGTCGGCGCTCACGACGCGCATCAAGACCGCGCGCCGTGCCGTCGGCGACGACGGCCAGAGCCAGCACGTCGTGCGCACGATCCACGGCCGCGGCTATCGGTTCGCGGCGACCGTCGATGAGCTCGACGAGGCGTTCTCGCCGGTGAGCGTGTCGCCTGAGACCGTGCCGTCTGAGAGCGCGGTGGTCGAAGCGCCGGCACCTGGCCTCTGCCGGCGCCGACGCCGGTGAACGTGTTCTCGCCGCCGGCGCACGACGTCGTGCCCCCGGTGTCGTGGCCGCTGCTCGGCCGCTCGGACGAGATCGAGACGATCGCCGCCGCGTTCCAGGATCCCCGCGCCGGCGGCATCCTCATCACCGGCGGCGCCGGCGTCGGCAAGACGCGGCTTGCCGACGAGTGCTTGCGGTTGGCCGCGGAAGCGGGCCTGCCGGTCGCCCGGGTCGCTGGCCATCCGGAGACGAAGCGCCTGCCGCTCGCCGCGCTGGCACACCTGCTGCCTCCTGAGGTCACCCGGCCGAGCGGCCCCGAAGGCGAGCTGGATCGCGCGCTGCTCTTCTACCGGGCCCGTGCCGCGCTCGAGGAGGTCGACGCAGGTCGTCGCTGGGTCGTCATGGTCGACGACATCGACCAGATCGACGAGCTCTCGCGTGCCTTGCTCGTCTCGCTCGTCCACGCGCGGACGATGTTCATCGTCTCGACGATCCGCACGACGGGCAGCAACGACGAGACGTGCGCACGCTCGTCAAGGACAGCCATCTTCGCCGGCTCGAACCGTCGCCGCTTCCGCCCGACACGGTCGAGGTGCTGCTGCACCGCGTGTTCGGCGCGCCGATCGCCGACGACAGCCTCGAGCAGCTCGTCGCGGCCGCGACGGGCAACCCGGGTGTGCTCCGTCAGCTCGTCGAGTCCGCTCGCGACGCCGGCAACCTCGTCGAACGCGACGGCATGTGGCACCTCACGCAGCCGCTCGTCCACGCGTCGCCGACCCTCGAGCTGCTGGTCGAGGAACGGCTCGCCGGGCTCCAGCCCGACGAGCACGAGGTCGTCGAGCTGCTCGCGGTCGCGGGCGAGCTCGGCCTCGACCTGCTCGAGAAGATGGCCGGCGGCGAGATGCTCGAAGCCCTCGAGCGGCGCGGTCTGCTGATGGTCACGAAGAGCGGCCAGCGCGTCGAGGTGTCGCTCTCCCACCCGCTGTTTGCCGAAGTCATCAACATGCAGCTGCCCGCGGTGCGCGGCCGCCGCATCCGCCGCACCCTCGCCGAGGCGGTGAGCGCGGATGGTGCGCGCCGGCGGGGCGATCGGGTGCGGGTGGTCGCGTGGAGCCTCGAAGGTGGCGGGCACGTCGACGTGTGCCTGCTCGCCGAGGCGGCGCGGCTCGCGCTCGTCGAGGGCGACGAGTCGATGGCCGAGCGCATCCTCGCCCAGGCCCCGGAGGCCGACCGCACGCCCGAGATCGTCCAGCTCGTCGCCGAGCTGCGCTTCCGGCGAAACGAGACCGAGAAGGTCGAAGAGCTGCTCGCGTCGATCGACACCGACGAGCTCGACGATCGGGCGCGGGCCCAGGTCGCTCGGCGGCGGGCGACGAACCTGTTCTTCGGTCAGGGTCGAGTACTCGGGCGCGATCGATCTGCTCATGGGCACGCTCGAGGACCTGTCCGAGCCGGTCGACCGTGACGGCGTCGAGGCGTACATCGTGCTGCTGCAGGCGATGGGCGGCGAGGTCGAGCGAGGCGATCGCGCGGTCGGACGTCATGGGCCCGATGTCGAGCGACGTCGCGCAGCTCGACCTGCTGCGAGGCCGTGCGCCTCGCGCTCGGCGATCGGCGGTCGGGGCGAAGAGGCGCTGCCGCTGATCGCCGAGGCCCGCAAGCTGCACGACGCGCTGTCGGCCGACCTCCGCCGGCCCGGTCTGTCCCTCGTGCTGTTCGCCGAGGTGCTCACGCTCGGCGAGCTCGGCCGTATGGACGCCGCCGCGGGCCGCGGCGGCCAAGGCGCGCGAGAGCCGCGTGCCCGCGATGCGTGACTGGATGCTGCTCGCCGAGGCGCGCCTCGACCTGTCCGTCGGGCCGCCCGACGACGACCGCAGCCCAGCTGCTCCACTTGGTGCGCAGCTCGCGAGGGCTCGGCCTCGGTGCCACCGAACGCTGGGCGCTCGCGCTCGTCGCGTGCGGCCGCTCCTCGAAGGCGACCGCGAAGGCGCTCGCGTCGACCTCGACCGCGTCGCCGAGCTCGAGGTCGGCGAGCGCGGGCTGTTCCACGCTGACATCGACCGCGCCCACGCGTGGCTTGCCGCTGAGCGGGCGGGCCTGCCGACGGCGCGGGAGATGCTGCGCGTCGCGGCCGATGACGCGCGCCGCCTCGGCAAGGTCGTCGATGGAGGCGACGCTGCTGCACGACATCGCCCGGTTCGGCGATGCCGAATCAGTCGTCGAACGCCTCGCCGAGCTCGCCCACGCCGGTCGCAGGGCCCGTTCGGTGCAGGCGCAGCGCCGCGCACGCGGCCGGCATTGCTGTCAGGCGACCCGGTGCTGCTCGACCGCGCCGCCGCGCTGCTTCGAGCAGTGCGGCCTCTCGCTGCTCGCGGCCGAGGCGCGCAGTCGATCAGGCCGACTGCTCTGGCTCGTCGGGGTGATCAGCGCGGAGCGACGGCGGCGCGCAACCGGTCGGCCTCGATCCGTGCGTCGCTGCCGGGCCACGGTGATCACGCCGACGCTTGGCTCGCGTCGTCGAGCCTCGAGCCGCTGAGCGAGCGCGAGCACGAGGTCGCGCTGCTCGCCGGCCAGGGCCTCTCGAGTCGTGACATCGCTGATCGGCTGTTCGTGTCCACGCGCACGGTCGACAACCACCTGCAGCACATCTACGCGAAGCTCGGCGTGAGCGGGCGCGACCAGCTCGTCGACGCCCTCGCGAGCGAAGGGTCAGCGCTTCGCGTCGCGGCGAAGGCGACTCCCGCTGACCCTTCCAACATCGTCTCGGCCATGAGGCGGTACAGGCGGTGCCACGCCTGAGCGGTCGGCTCGTCCCACCGTTCGCCGAGCACCGCCGTGCGAAGGCCGTGATGAGCGCCTCCTCGACGAGGTCGTAGTGCTCGCGAGGGCTCCTCGCTCGCGGTGGCGCACGCCGAGCTCGTGGGCCCGGCGCGACGAACTTGTCCATGGTCGCATGACGGCGGCGGACGACGACAGGCGATGAACTCGTCGACGAGTGCCCGGCCCTGTTCCTTGACGTCGCCCCCGATCACGGCTCACGCGTCTCCGGCCACGAGGAGCGAAGCACTGCTCGTAGAAGTGGGCGACGAAGACGTCCGTCGTGCGCCTGGATCTCGGGCAGCGTGTCGGTGATCAGCTGGAGCTGCTCCGGTGTCATGACGAGGACGGTAACGACGCCGCTGGCCTGCGGTGATCAGTAGTCGCTACTCATCAGCCGATCTCCACGCCCGGAGCGCGTGAACTTTTTCGGGATCACGCCGCACCCGTCAGGGCTCGGGGACGATCGGCAGGCCGGCGGCGGCCCAGGCCTCGAAGCCGCCGCTCGAGGTCGTAGACCTCGGGGACGCCGAGCGACTCGAGCTCGGCGACCGCCAGGATCGACGAGTAGCCCTGCTGGCAGAAGACGACGATCGGACCGGTGTGCGGCCGCGGCCGTGGGATCGCGGATGTCGCTGGTCGGGTCGAGCCGCCACTCGAGCACGTTGCGGTCGATCACGACCGCACCGGGGATCACGCCGAACTCCTCCCGCTGCTCGCGCCGGCGGGTGTCGACGAACAGCGCGCCGGTCGACCGGAGCGCGTCGGCGGCTTCGGGCGTGACGCTGCGGATGCGGGCGCGGAGCCTCGGCGAGCCGCCGATCGATCGCTGACGTCATCGTGCGATCTCCTTGGTACGTTCCCGCGCGTGGCCACCCGCATCGCGGTCATCTACTACAGCGCCACCGGCAACATCTTCATGCTCGCGAGCGCGATCGCGGAGGGGGCCGAGAGCGAAGGCGCCGAGGTCCGGCTGCGCAAGGTGCGCGAGCTCGCCGCTCGAGGAGGTGATCGCAGCGAACCCGCGGTGGGTCGCGCATCGCGAGGCGACGGCCGACATCCCCGAGGCGACGCTCGACGACCTCGAGTGGGCCGACGGCTTCGCGTTCGGATCGCCGACGCGATTCGGGCTGCCCGCCGCGCCGCTCAAGTTCTTCCTCGACCAGACCGGCGCGCTCTGGATGCGCAAGCAGCTGCGTCGACAAGGTGGGCACCGCGTTCACGTCGTCGTCGACGAGCCACGGCGGGCCTCGAGGCGACGATCCTCGCGATCAACACCGTGCTCTACCACTGGGGCTCGATCGTGCTGCCGCTCGGCTACAGCGACGCGACCGTCGACGAGACCGGCAACCCCTACGGCGCGAGCTGGGTGTCGCGGAAGCGATCCGTGCCCGACGACGCCGCGCTGGCGACGGCGCGGTGGCAGGGTCAGCGACTCGCCCGGATCAGTGGGGCGGTCGCGGCACTCGGAAGCGCCGCGAACCCGCACATCCGGCTGATCACGAAGCCGAGCTGCTCGTAGACCTGCGAGCGGCGTCGTTGTCGTCGGCGACGTGCAGCATCGGCGTGTCGCCGGTCTCGGCGATCGCGTCGGCGACGAGCGCGGTGACGATCGACGCGTAGCCCCGGCGGCGCGCGCTCGGGTCGGTGCACACCGCGCTCGACCTCGACGTAGCCGGGCGGATGGAACCGGCGACCGGCCATCGCCACGAGGGTGTCGTCGTGGAAGATGCCGATGTACCCGCCGAGCTCGATCGTGCGCGGCCGGAACGGCCCCGGCTCGGTGCGCGTGACGAGGTCGACCATGGCGGGGACGTCGTCGTCGGTGAGCGCGCGGACGCGTCGCGACGTCCGGGTCGAGCGCGGGAGGGTCGGCGCCCTGATCTGCGTCGCGCACCATCTGGTAGCCGCTCGCCCTGGAACACGGATCGTCCAACCCTCCGGCGGAGCGGGCAGCGGCGCTTCACGGAAGAGCACGACGATGCCGTCGGTCGCGAGCGTCGCCGAGGTCGTCCCACGCGTCCGGCGGTCGGATCGTCGATCGCGTGGAACACCGAGATCGTCGGGGTCGTAGCGGCGGGCGACGCCGTGCGCCGTCGGCGTGGTCGGCATGCGCGCCGAGCAGTGAGTGCCACACGGCGTTGGCGAGCACGTCGGTCATCCGATGACGGCCTCGGCTTCGGGTGAGTCGGGCGACGCGCTCGCGAGCGTGGCGAGGCATCGGCGCGGTCGCGACGACATCGTTCTGCCGGAACGCCGGAGCGTTGAACCGCGGCCGGGCGAACGCGCCGGCCACCTGACGGTTCGTGAACGCGCCGAGGGCGTGGCGCCGCGGGTGGCCGGTGCCGTCGCTGCGGCAGCAGCTGCAGGCTCGGGCCCGTGACCGCGACCCGGCCGGTGTTCGTCGACCAGTCGCCGTCGGTCACGACCTCTTCGACGATCTCGCCGCGCACGTGGAGGCGTCGCAGCAGCACGCTCGTCGCTCGGCTCACGGATGGGCCGGGCGATGCGGGCGTCGATCACCGCCGTGCCCGCGGATGCTGGTCGGGATGGCTGCTGCTCGTCGCGACGAACGTGCCCGTCTCCTCGTCGGCAGTGACGCGCATGTCGGCACCGACGAAGCGCACGAGCCCGGCGTCGGCGAGGGCGAGCAGCTGGCGCAGACGCTCGGGGGGCGGCCCGCTCGCGTAGTACATGAAGAAGCTCAGCCACCACGTGCTGATCCCTTCGAGCCGCGCTGCGGGGAGCGACGCGGTGGGCGATGCGGCGCAGTGGCTCCGCGATGCCGAGCATCGCCGTGAACGCGGCGAGATCGGCGCTGTACGTCAGGCTCGGTGCGGCGCGCGATGTCGCGCGTCGACGTGGTCGACGACATAGCGATGCAGTGCGTCGCATCGAGCGAACCGCACGTCGGCGAGCGGCTGGTCGAGCGCAGCGATGTCGAAGTGGTCGTCCGGATCGGGCACGGCCCGCCGCAAGAGCTCGGCGAGCTCGAATCCCCACGGGGCTGACTCGTACCGGGGTGCGAACTCGTCCCACGTCATCGTGGTGCGATCGGGATGGGCGACGAACAGCTCGTGGTAGTACGCCCAGCCGATCTCCTTCGCGACGAGCGGGCAGCACGTCGGCGAAGAAGTCGAGCGGATCCTCGCGGGCGACGAGCGCGGCGATGGCGTCGTCGTCGAGGAAGTGGGGGAGTGGAGCAAGCGGCGCCTGCAGCCGGTAGGGGAGCTTCGACCGGTACGGCACGCCGCGACGCGAGCCGACGTGCAGGACCGGCTCGAGACCTGATGGCTCGTAGGCGAGGGTGCCGTCGGCGCGCTCGACGAAGTGGCCGCCGCGTCCCTCGGTCACGAGGGCGACGAGGTCGGTGAACGCCTGACCGAGCCCGAGCACGAGCACGTCGCGCGCCAGGCCGGAGCACCGACAGGTCCTGCTCCGCAGTGTGGCCGCACGGCACGGAGGCGAGGTCGTGCTCCCGAGCGAAGCGGGCCAGCTCCGCGCCGTTGTCGTCGGGGAGCGCGTCGAGATGGCCGAGTGACAGCACGACGACGTCGGCGTCGATCTCCGAGCCGTCGTCGAGCACGATCGTCTGGCGATCGTCTCCGTCGAAGAGGTCGACGGCGGCGGCGAGGTGCGTGCACCACGGTCGACGTGCGCCGGGAGCCCACTCGACGATCTCGCGGTGGAACCAGTCGAGGTAGACGGACTGCACGCGCCGAGTCGGGAACGACAGCTCGGTCAGGCCCCGGATCTCGTCGTAGAGCTCAGGCGATCCGACCGCGTGCAGCGTCTCGTCGTCGACGGCATGCGCCCACTCGTAGCAGCGACGGGCCGTCGAGCTTGGGGCCCTTGCACTGCACCGAGTCGTCGACGAACAGCGTGACGTCCTCCGCCATCGAGTTCATCCAGAGCAGTGGATGCTGATCGGGGCGCCACACGCGGCCGGTGCCCGGCGCGGTGTGGGTCGACGAGATGGATGCGCATCGGCGTCGTCGGGAAGCAGCTCGGGCCGGTTCGCGGCGATGCGCTCGAGGAGCGAGGCGGTGGTCGGCCCGGCGCCGATGATCGCGACCTCGAGCACGGGCTCAGCCATGTGCGTATGAGCCGGAACCCGAGGTGATCGCGGAGGGTGGGGCCGTCGTAGTCGGCGCGGAACACCCCGCGCTCCTGCAGGATCGGGACCACGTCGTCCACGAACCGATCGATGCCGTGCGGCGTGAGATGCGGCACGAGGATGTAGCCGTCGGCGGCGTCGGCCTGCACGTAGTCGTTGATCTTCGTCGCGACGGTGGTCGGGCTCCCGACGAAGGACGAGCGCGCGGTCATCTCGATGACGAGCTCGCGGATGCTGAGGTTCTTCGCCTCGGCGATGGCCCGCCACTTCGCAGCCACCGCGAGCGGGTCCTTGTCGTGTCGCACCCGTCCTCGTGTGATCGAGAGGCCACCCTCGACGTCGGGGTCGACGTCGGGCAGCGGGCCGTCGGGGTCGTAGCCGGAGAGGTCGCGTCCCCACAGCTGCTCGACGAACGCGATCGCACCCTGCGGGCTCACCTGCTGCATCCGGATGTGCGCGGCGAGCTCCTCGGCCTCTTCGTCGGTGTCGCCGACGACCGCGGTCGCAGCCGGGATGATCTTCAGGTCATCGGGGCTGCGCCCGTACTTCGCGAGGCGCGGCTTCACGTCGGCGTAGAACGCCTTGTCCGTCGGCGAAGCCGGAGTGCCGGGTGAAGATGACGTCGGCGTGCTTCGCCGCGAGCTCGCGGCCTCCGTCGGAGTCGCCCGCCTGGATCATCACCGGGTAGCCCTGCGGACTCGTCGGCGCGTCGAACGTGCCCTCGATCTTGAACTGCGTCGCCGTCGTGCGCGAACTGGCGACCGTGCGAGTCCCACAGCTCGCGGGCGACCTCGATGAACTCGTGCGGCACGCTCGTAGCGGTCGTCGCGCGGCAGGAAGCCGGCGCGCCGGAAGTTCTCCCCGGTGAACGCGTCGGGCGACGTGACCGCGTTCCACGCGGCGCGGCCGTTGCTCAGGTGGTCGAGGGTCGCGAACTGGCGGGCGAGCTCGAACGGCTCGTTGAAGGTGGTGTTGAGCGTGGCGGCGAGGCCGATGCGGTCGGTGACGGCCGCGAGCGCGGCGAGCACGGTGAGCGAGTCGGGGCGGCCGACGACGTCGAGGTCGAAGATCCGGCCGCGGTGCTCGCGCAGGCGGAGGCCCTCGGCGAGGAAGAAGAAGTCGAACTTGCCCACGCTCCGCGGTCTGGGCGAGGTGCACGAACGACGAGAAGTCGGTCTGGCTGCCCGACTCGTGGATCGCTCCACACCGTCGTGTTGTTCACGCCGGGGAAGTGCGCGGCCAGGTGGATCTGCTTCACGACGCGTACCGGTTCGCGGGGCGCGGCGAGTCCGAAGCGGTCGCGCAGCGTCACGCCCGTCGCTGTGGATGTCGAGCGAGCGGCGCCACCTCGGTCGCGAACCACGTGAAGGTCGAGGGCGAGTCGGGCTCGACGAGGAAGCCGTCGGCGGTGGTCGCGGCGAGGTCGCGAGCGAGCGCGCTCGCGTTGCCGCGCTCGACCGGCCGCTTGACGAGCACCGCGGCTGCGTCGGGGAACGGCTCGGGCGCGTCGACGAGGACGACATCGGCGCGGCGTTGCCGCGAGCGTTCGCGACGGCTCGTCGCGCGCGTCGACGAAGATCAGCGGTTGGCCCTGCGGGGAGCGCGGCGTGATCGACGGGCCCCGAACGCTGAAGAACGGACCTTCGAAGTCGATGTAGTGCACCTTGCTCGCGGTCGATGTAGCGGCCGGTCGGCTGGTCGCGGATCACCGCATCGTCCTCCCAGCTGTCCCACAGGCGCGAGCACGACCTCGATCGCATCGTCGGCCTCGGCGTAGAGGACTCGTCGAGCGGAGCGGCATCCTTGCGCCCGAAGCGCGCCGCCGCTTCCTCGGTCGTCGACACTGCGACGCGCCAACCCGCGCGGCCGAGCGAGACGAGGTCGAGCGTCGCGACGTTCTTCGACACGTGGAACGGCTCGGTGTGGGTCGTCGTCACCGTGGCGACGAGGCCGATCGACGAGGTCGCCGGCGCGAGGCGCGCCATCGTGAGCAGGGCGTCGGGTCGATCAGGGGCGGGGTCGAAGCCATCGTCGAGGCTCACGAAGTCGAGCCCGGCGCGCTCGGCCGTGCGTGCCATCTCGACGAGCCGGTCGGCGTCGAACAGCGCTGTTCCGAGCGCTGTCGACGGCGATGCCGAGGTGGAGCGGCCTGGTCACGGCCCCAGTCTCCCAAATGTCGACCAGATCGGTCCCCATTCCGGACGCCAATCCGGACCGAGCAGGGTCCCCACGGTGGCCGGGCGCGATGCCGCATACGCTCCGCCGCATGACGGCACCCCAGGTGGCTGAGGCTGCGAGCGCGGCAGCGCCCGATTGGCACACGCTCTCGGTCGAAGAGGTCTGTGCGCGCCTCGAGGTCGATCCCGAGCGGGGGTTGAGCGCGGCCGAGGTTGTCAAGCGCCGCGAGCAATACGGGCCGAACCAGCTCGCCGAGGAGGCGAAAGAGCCCGCGTGGAAGGCCTTCCTCCGCCAGTACAAGGACCTCATGCAGCTCGTCCTGCTGGGCGCGGCGCTCGTCTCGATCATCGCCCTGCAGGAGCTCGGCACCGGCCTCGTCGTCATCGGTCTCACGATCCTCAACGCGGTGATGGGCCTCCATCAGGAGGGCAAGGCCGCGGAGAGCGTGGCCTCGCTCAAGAAGATGCTGATCATGACGGCGAGCGTCCGCCGCGACGGCGAAATGTCCGAGGTGCCCGCCGAGGAGCTCGTTCCCGGCGACGTCGTCGGCTTCGAAGCCGGCGACAAGGTGCCCGCCGACGGTCGAGTGATCGTCGCGGCCACGCTCGAGATCGAGGAGGCCGGGCTCACGGGCGAGAGCGCGCCGGTCGCGAAGTCGATCGGTGCGGTCGAGGGCGGCGGAGACGTCCCGCTCGGCGACCGCGTCGACATGGCGTACATGAACTCGCAAGTGACGCGCGGGCGCGGCGAGATGATCGTGACCGCCACCGGCATGAAGACCGAGGTCGGTCACATCTCCAACATGCTGAGCGGGGTCGAGCAGGAGAAGATCGCCGCTCACCAAGCAGCTCGATCAGCTGACCATCATCATCACGCTCATGGCGGCGGCGGCGCTCGTCGCCATCGTCGTCATCGGTCTCGCCCGCGGGGATGACTTCGACGAGCTGTTCTTCATCGGGATCAGCCTCGCGATCGCGGCGATCCCGACCGGCCTGCCCGCGGTCGTGACGATGCTGCTGTCGATCGGGACCCGGACGCTCGCCGACAAGGGTGCGATCGTCAAGCGGCTGCGTTCCGTCGAGACGCTCGGCTCGACGTCGGCGATCTGCTCCGACAAGACGGGCACGCTCACGCTCAACCAGATGACCGCGCGGCAGCTCGTGCCTCGCCGGCCGGCGCTACGGCATCGACGGCGAGGGCTATTCGACGACGGGCCGCATCCTCCGAGTCGGCGGCACCGGAGAGGCCGTCGGCGATCAGTCGCTCGAGGAGTTCATGCTGCCGATGGCACTGGCCAACGACGCCGTGATCCGCGACGGGGCGTGCATCGGCGATCCGACCGAAGGCGCACTCGTCGTGCTCGCGGCGAAGAGTGGCCTCGACGTCGAAGAGACGAGGCGCGAGCACCCGCGTGTCGGCGAGGTGCCGTTCGACGCCGAGTACAAGCTGATGGCGACCTTCCACGACATCGACGGGAAGGTGCGGTGCTTCGTCAAGGGCGCTCCGGACGTGCTGCTCGCGCGGTCGTCCAGCTACCTCGATGTCGACGGCTCGAACGCAGCCGATCACCGACAAGGGGCAGCTCGTCCTGGAGGAGAACGACCGCATGGCGGGCGAGGGCATGCGCGTCCTCGCGGTGGCTCGACGCGACTTCGACAAGGCGACCTTCGATCCGAACGCAACCCTTCTCGACTCGGTCAGCGACCTCGAGTTCCTTGCTCTCATCGGCATCGTCGATCCGCCCCGCAAGGAAGCGAAGGACGCGATCGCCTTGTGCAAGGACGCCGGCATCCGCGTGCGGATGATCACCGGCGACCACGCGACGACCGCGGCCGCGATCGCCGGCCAGCTCGGCATCGAAGGCCGAGCACTCACCGGCGCCGAGTTCGCGGCGATGCCCGACGATCAGCTCCTCGCGGAGCTCGACACGATCGGCGTCGTGGCCCGCGTCGCGCCCGAAGACAAGGTGCGGCTGGTCAGCCTGCTCAAGGGCCAAGGAAACATCGTCGCCATGACCGGCGACGGCGTGAACGACGCGCCGGCGCTCACCCGAGCGGACATCGGCGTGGCGATGGGGATCACCGGCACCGAGGTGACGAAGGACGCCGCCGAGATGATCCTCACCGACGACAACTTCGCCACGATCGTGGCTGCGGTCGAGGGTGGGCGGGGTCTCTACGACAACCTGATGAAGTACATCCGGGTCCAGATGATCATGCTGGCCGGGTTCATCCTCACGTTCCTCGGCGCCTCCATCTTCAACATCGCCAACGGCGCGCCCCTGCTCCCGCTGCAGATCCTGTGGGTCAACTTCGCGGTCGATGTGGTGCTCGCGCTCGGCCTCGGCTTCGACGCGCCGTCGCCCGGGCTCATGCAGCGCAAGCCGCGATCGCCCGACGATCCGGTCATCTCGAGGGCTCTCGGCAGCCGGCTCGGCTTTGCCGGACTTCTGATCTCGATCGGCGTCCTGATCGTCGTGTCGTGGGGTGAGACCCGCTACGGCATCGCGGTGGCGACGACGATGGGCTTCGTCACCACCGCGCTCATGCACATCGTGGCGTCACTCGAGTGGCGAGACCCGTTCCACTCGGTCTTCAGCCGGTCGACGATCGCGAACGGGCGCTTCAACCTGATGGTGCTCCTCGCGCTCGTGTTCACCTTTGTGGCGACGACGCTCAACGGTCTCGAGCGCATCCTCGACACCGTCGACCTCACCGGAGCGCAGTGGCGAGCCTGCTTCATCGCCGTGCTCGGCTACTTCGTGCTGGCTGAGATCGGCAAGTTCGTCTTCAACCGCGTGAGTCGGGCATGATTCCCGCTGGTCATCCCACCAATCGGAGGTAATGCAGTCATGGTGCTCGCGGACTTCGGATCGGGCCAGTTCTTCTGGTCGCTGGTCTGGTTCACTCTGTTCTTCATATGGATCTGGTTGCTGTTCATCGTGTTCGGCGACATCTTCCGCAGCCGTGACCTGTCGGGCTGGGGCAAGGCGTTGTGGTGCATCTTCATCATCCTCGTGCCGTACCTCGGCGTGTTCGTCTACGTGATCGCGCGCGGGCACAAGATGCAGGAGCACGCGGTCGAGGCCGCCCAGGCGCAGGACCAAGCGATGCGGCAGTACGTGCAGAACGTGACGAGCTCGGGCAGCTCGGCGGACGAGATCGCAAAGCTCGCCGATCTGAAGGCCCAGGGCGTGATCTCGGAGGAAGAGTTCCAGGCTGCGAAGGCGAAGGCGCTGGGCTGACGTCATGGCCAAGGACACCGCTCCCGCGAAGATGAAGCGCAAGGAGTACGACGCCGAGCTCCGCAAGCTGCAGGTCGAGCTGGTCGCGCTGCAGGAGTGGGTCAAGGAGACGGGCACAAAGATCTGCATCGTCTTCGAAGGACGCGACACGGCCGGCAAGGGCGGGTCGATCAAGGCGATCACCGAGCGCGTGAGCCCTCGGGTGTTCCGCGTGGTCGCCCTGCCCTCGCCGACCGAGCGCGAGAAGACCCAGATGTATCTGCAGCGCTACGTGCCGCACTTCCCGGCGGGTGGCGAGATCGTGATGTTCGATCGCAGCTGGTACAACCGGGCCGGCGTCGAGCCGGTGATGGGTTACTGCACGCCCGATGAGACGGAGTACTTCCTCGACAGCGTCGGGATCTTCGAGAAGGCGATGGTGCACTCGGGCATCCGCCTCATCAAGTACTGGATCGAGGTCAGCCAGGACGAGCAGACGAAGCGGCTGCAGGCGCGCGTCGACGAGCCCGGCAAGATCTGGAAGCTGTCCCCGATGGATCTCAAGTCGTACAGCCGTTGGTGGGACTACTCACATGCGCGCGATCGCATGTTCGAGAAGAGCGACACCGAGTGGGCGCCCTGGTACGTCGTCGACAACGAGAACAAGCGGCGCGGCCGCCTCAACCTCATCACGCATCTGCTGAGCCAGTTCGACTACGCGCCGCTCCCGACCCCCGAGGTCGTGTTCCCCAAGCGCCAGAAGAAGCCGGCCGACTACGTCGAGCCGAAGGCCCTCGGGCAGCCCATCCCGACGCCCTTCTGACCAGCGCCCCGCTCCCCGAATCCCCTCGCCCGAACTGTTGCGCGTGCCGCCCCTATGGGGCGGATGACGCACCAGTTCCGTCAGAGCTCGACGCCCATCGCCTCTTCGTTCGAGATGGCGACCGAGGCGTGCGACTGGATCATGCGCCACTCTCCGTCCTGCTTGTGGAAGACGGCAGTGAGGCGGAAGGGGACTTCGCTGCCATCGGGGAGGATGAACGCGCCGCGGTCGGCGGCCCAGCCGACCGAACCCTCCTCGTAGGCCTGGATGTCGCCACCCCGGACCTTCACCCCGGCGCCGACCTGCGCGGCGAGCAGATCGGTGACGACCCCGTGGTCGGTGAGCCATTCGTCTGGATCGGTCCCGATGAACAAGAGACCGTCGGCGGTCGACATCAGGCCCGTGACCGTCGCCGCGTCACCGGTGCTGAACGCGTCGTAGAACTTCTGCGTCGTCGCGACAAGGTCCGCTGATCGCTGCATCTCTCGCACCTCCGTGTCGGCGGGATCGTTTCACATATCGTCGGGCCCGTGTCCACGTACCGGTGCGAGCAGTGCGGCTTCGAGTTTCTCCTCGACGACGCGGCGGCGGTGGGCGGTCTGATCCTCGAGCATGTGCAGCACATGGTGGGGCTGCTGCGCGACGGGGAGCCGACCCGACTGCGTGTCCGGCCCGATCCCGACACGTGGTCACCCCATGAGTACGGCTGTCATCTGCGCGACGTGCTCCTCGTGCAGCGCGAGCGCGTGCTGCTCGCCCGCCGTGAGGACAACCCCGACGTCGGGACGATGGGCCGCGACGAGCGAGTCGAGCACGACGGCTACGCCGAGCAGCTTTCACTCGACGTGTCGCGCCAGCTCAACGACGCGGCGGCCCTGTTCGCGCATGTGCTGTCGCTGGTGGACGCTGACGGAGGGTGGGAGCGCACCGTCGTCTACAGCTATCCCGAGCGGCAACAGCGCACGCTGCGCTGGGTGGCAGTGCACACGCTGCACGAAGTGCGCCATCACACCGCCGACGTCGACGCGCAGCTCCACTGACCACGGCCGGCTGGCGCGCAAACGGTAGGGAGGCGGACCCTCCGGGCTACGGTCGCTCATGGCACTTCGTTGGTACACGATCGTCGTCGACTGCCGGGACGCCAAGGCGCAAGCGCAGTGGTGGGCCGACGTCCTCGGCTGGAAGAAGATCTACGAGTCCGACGACGAGGCGGTCATCGTGCCGCAATGGGTCACGGCCGAGGTCGCCAAGGCGACGCCATGGGACCACGTCGGTCCCGGGCTCGTGTTCGTCCCGGTGCCCGAGGGCAAGACGGTGAAGAACCGGCTCCACATCGACCTCGCGGCGCACATCTCCGACGACCGAGACGAGGAGATCGCGCGGCTCCTGTCGATGGGGGCCACTCGGGCGAAGGTGGGACAGACCGGCGAGGAGGGGTGGGATGTTTTCGCCGACCCCGAGGGCAACGAGTTCTGCGTGCTTTCGTCCCGGGAGTTCTGAGGAAATAGGAGCTAGTGCCGCGTCAGACAACGTTTGCCCCGCCACATAACGATCCACCCCGATGATCACTTGCATGAGTTCCTCCGGGTTCGTTGGTGGGTGAACCGCGGTGGGCACTCCTGCTTCGATCTGGTGCGACACCTCTCTCGAGCCACACCGCGGCGAAGCCCCGACCGAGTCGCTATTCGTTAGAAAGCCACACCCGCCTTCAGGGGTCGGCAGGCACTTCGTGAGCTACCCCGACCAGGACCTCTCGAACGCTACGAAACGGTCGCAGCGCCCACCCGAAGTCTCAAGCAGGCACCTATGGGACGGCCCCCGAGGCGGAGCGTTCTGGGCTGTTTGCCGCGTCCCACAAGGTGCACAGCCGTACACCGCTGGAGTCACGTACCGCCGTCCGAGCCGCCACGCTCGAGAGGTGGGGTCCGCATCTGGGCCCCCCGAGCCACGATCACGAAGCGCCGAAGGGTCGCAACCCGGTTGAAGTTTGGGACGTTCAGCCCTGGCAGGGGACCGATCGGCAGGGTCTTGATCGGAGTGTGATCGAGTCGCAGTCGCGTCCGGGACTCCTCATGCCCGTGCTCGTACGCCCGGACCCTCCATTAGGACGCATGTGCGACTCAACACCCGATCGGATGTTCCGACAGGAGGGTCGAGCGTGAAGTCAGACCGAGTTACCGCACGCGTTGTTGGAGTCCTCTTTATCGTTGGGACGGTCGCTGGTGCGCTGGGGCTCGCGTTGTCTCAGCCACTTGTCGATGCTTCGGATTACCTCACGAAGCTG
The DNA here is from genome assembly GCA_963708175.1 of uncultured Acidimicrobiales bacterium. Lineage (GTDB taxonomy): Bacteria > Actinomycetota > Acidimicrobiia > Acidimicrobiales > DATKAS01 > DATKAS01. The sequence continues at coordinate 22,992 of CAVPSD010000015.1, read as the reverse complement.
TCTCTCCATGAAGACAGGGTGGCGACTGGCGCGCTCTTGACGCTCATCATGGGCGTTGCCCTCGTCGGAGTGTCGATTGTCATCTACCCCGTCTTGAGGCGGCACAGCGAGCGCTTGGCCTTGGGGTACGTCGTGGCCAGAACCGTGGAGAGCGTGTTCTATGTCATCGACGCGGTTCTTCTGCTGACGCTTCTCACCGTGAGCCGGGGCTTTGTGGACGCAGGCGCTCCTGATGCTTCCCACTTTGAAGCCTTGGGCGACTCGGTGCTCGGTGCTCGCGACTGGGCAGCCGCGCTGCTGGATCTGACTGCGTTTGGCCTGAGCGCCTTGATCCTCAACTATGCGCTCTATGGGGCAAGACTCGTGCCTCGATGGCTGTCGGTCTGGGGTCTTGCCGGCGCCGTGTTGTACATGGCGGCGGGGGCGATGGTGATGTACGGCCTCGAGCCTCTGTCGACGACCCAGGTCGTGTTGGAAGCGCCGCTGGGGCTGCAGGAAATGGCCCTCGCGATCTGGCTGATCGTCAAAGGCTTCAATGCACCTGCAGCCGTGGCCGCTCCCGACGCGGAAATGGTTGCCGCCAGAGTTTGAACGTCGTCTCCCAGCCCAGGAAGCTCATCTCCGACCTCTCCGACGAAGGAACTTCACCTCAGCGGAGGCTCACTCCCGAGCTGACCCGTACCGCCGGGGATGGACGATGACGTGGTCGCAGGCCTCGATCGTTCGCGCGGGCCCAGCCACGTTCCTGTGGCGGGGCGGCTGTGGCCGGCGCCGGTGTCAACCCGCCCCGGGCTCAGCCACCACGACGGGGATGTCCCGGTCGGTCTTGCGCTGATACCCGCCGTAGCCCTTGTAGGCCGAGACGATCCGTGGCCAGAGCTCGGCTTTCTCCTCGGCGGACGCCGTCCGGGCAACGAGGGTCGTCGGGCTGCTGCCGTCGGTGGGTTCGATGGTGAACTCGGGGTTGGCGACCATGTTGCGATACCAGTCCGGATCGCGGTCATCGCCGCCCTTGGATGCCACGAACACGAAGGTGTCGCCATCGCGGACCGGGGCGGTCAACATCACCGTCCGGGGCTGGCCCGAGGTACGACCCGTCGTGGTGACCTTATAGACCGGCATGTTGCCCATGGTCCGACCGATCCGGCCGCCCGACACGGTGAGCAGACTTCGGTGAACGAAGTTCATGGTCTGCATCTGGAGATCCTTGATCGCGTCGGGGAGGCCCATCGGCTCACCCTACGAACAGCGCCGCGGTCGCGCCGTCGTGGCGGGCTGACAGCGTCCCATAACGCCGGCTCGGGGTCACGCCACCAACGAGGCAAACGTTGCGTGCCACGGCACTAGTTGTCGGTGCGGTCAGGCATCCCGGGGGCCGCGCCGAGCCCGATCCAGAATGAGCGCGTGATTCTCGCGGCAGAGTTCGGCACGGGTCAGGTGTTCTGGTCGCTCATGTGGCTGACGTTCTGGATCGTCTGGTTGTGGCTGCTGTTCATCGTCTTCAGGGCGATCATCTTCCGCAGCTCCGACCCCGGCTGGACGAAGGCGCTGTGGGTGCTGTTCGTGCTCATGACCCCGTACCTGGGTGTGTTCGTGTACCTGATCGTGTGCGGGCCTCGGATCATCGACCCCAGCCCGCCGTATCCGTGGATCGGCGGCCCGCCCCTCGCCGTCGCCTGACCCCGGCGGACCAGCAGAGACCGGAGCACGGCGCGACACTTCGTGTCCATAGTCCCCGGCGATCACGACCTCGAGGCAGCGACGGCCGCGCTTGCCGAACGCCTGCCAGAGCCGCTCGTCCCGCTGGCCCGCGTGGCCTACAACTTTCGATGGTCGTGGGCACCAGATGGCCCGGACTGCTTCGCCGCCCTCGACCCCGACCGGTGGGCGCGGGTCGGCGGCAACCCCTTGCGGATGCTGAGGGAGACCTCGCGCCCGCGCCTGCAGGAGGCGGCTTCGGATCGGGAGCTGACCGAGCGCGTCGCCGCGCTCGCCGCGCTCGTCGACCGCGACCACTCGCGACCCGCGGGCGAGTGGCCCTGGAGTGACGACGCTCCGGTGGCGTTCATGTGTGCCGAGTTCGGAGTGCACGCCTCCCTCCCCGTCTACTCCGGGGGCCTGGGCGTGCTTGCCGGCGATCTCGTGAAGGAGGCGTCAGACCTCGCGATCCCGATGGTCGGGGTCGGCCTCCTGTACCGCACCGGCTACTTCCATCAGCGCGTCGATACGTCCGGCATGCAGCACGAGTACTGGGTCGAGTCAGATCCGGTGTCACTCGCGTGTGTGCCGGTCACCGATCGCTCGACCGGCGAGCGGGTGACGGTCGAGATCCCGATCGACGACGAGGACATCAACGCGCAGATCTGGCGAGTCGACGTCGGTCGGGTGCCACTGTTCCTGCTCGACACGGATCGGCGGGAGAACTCGGTCGTCGGACGATGGATCACGTCCCGCCTGTATGAGGGCAGCCGGGCGATCCGCCTCGCGCAGTACGCGGTGCTCGGTATAGGTGGGGCGCGGGCGTTGGCCGCATTGGGTGTGCGGCCGTCGGTGTTCCACCTGAACGAAGGTCACCCGGCGCTGGCTGCGTTCGAGCTGCTCGGCGCCGAGAGGGAAGAGCACCCGGACTGGGACGACGCGTGGGCCGCGGTGGTGGAGCGGCTCGTCTTCACCACTCATACGCCGGTACCCGCCGGGAACGAGACCTACGCACGGGCCGAGGTCATGCGGATGCTCGGCCGCATCGCCGACGCGACCGGGGATCCCGAGCGCTTCCTCGCCGCCGGGCGAGTCGATCCCGGGAACCTCGACGAACCGTCGAGCATGACGGTGCTCGGCCTCCGCGCGAGCCGGTCGGCGAACGCCGTGAGCCGGCGGCACGGCGAGGTGGCCCGCGAGATGTGGCGCCCTCTGTTCGGCGACCCGGCGGTCGACGATGTGCCGATCACCTCGGTGACGAACGGGGTGCATGTGCCGACGTGGCTGTCGCCGCCGATGCGTGCGCTGTTCGACGCGCGTCTCGGGGAGGGGTGGATGGCGCGGGCCGATTCCCCCGCGACATGGGCAGTGGTCGACGACATCAGCGATGACGAGCTCTGGGGGGCGCGCTGCGAGGCTCGCCGGGTCCTGGTCGAGCGATCGCGTGAGCGCGCCACGAGCGATCGCCTCAGGCGAGGCGAAGAGATCGACTATGTCGAGGCCGCGGAACACGGCTTCGATCCCGACCGCTTGACCCTCGGTTTCGCCCGCCGGCTGGCGACTTACAAGCGGCTCTACCTGTTGTCGCTCCGGCCGGAGCGTGCGCTGGCGCTGCTGGGCGGCGAGCGGCCCTTGCAGTTCGTGTTTGCCGGGAAGGCGCACCCGTTGGACGACGGAGCGAAGGGAATCGTCCGCGACCTGTTCCTGCTGAAGAGCGCTCCTGTGGTCGCGGATCGGGTGGCGTTCCTCGAGGACTACGACCTGACGTTCGCCCCGGAGCTCGTCGCCGGATGCGATGTGTGGGTCAACGTGCCCCGCCCGCCCGAAGAAGCGAGCGGTACGAGCGGCATGAAGGCAGCGTTGAACGGGGTGTTGAACCTGTCCGTGCTCGACGGCTGGTGGGCGGAGGCCTACGACGGGAAGAACGGGTGGGCGATCGACGGCGCGGTCGAAGCCGACGTGGCGGGCGCAGGATCAGCGCCACGCCGATGCCCTCTTCGATCTGCTCGAGCATGAGGTCGTCCCGCTCTTCCACGATCGCAGCGCGAACGGGATCCCGCATGCGTGGTTGGCGATGGTCCGGGCGAGCCTGCGGACGAACGGCCCACGGTTCTCCGCGACCCGGATGGTCCGCGAGTACGCCCAGCGCATCTACCCGCAGCCGGCGGGGCGGCGGTGACCTTCGGCCCTACCCGCTGACTCGCCGCGGTGGTCTGCTCGAGCTGAAGGAAGGGAGGTGCCATGCGCGTCCTGGTTGGTACGGATGGCTCCGTCGGCGCCCAGGCTGCCCTGCGTTGGGCGCTGAGCCTGGCGGATGCGGAAGATGGCGAGCTCATCGTCTCTACGGTGCGGATCCGGCCCTTCTTCGAGGTCTCGGAAAAGGAGATCGAGGCGCGGCGCAGTGAAGATGCGGACCTGCTCTCTGGGTGGTGCGCCCCGCGCGCGATTCGAAGGTGCCGTTCCGTGAGCTGTTGCTCGAGGGTGACCCTCGCGAGCAGCTGCTCGCTGTTGCCAAGGCCGAGAACGTCGACCTGATCGTGGTCGGGGACCGCGGCACGGGTGGACATCGCCACCCCCTCCACCTCGGGAGCACGACCCATCACCTGGTGCACCACACGACGATCCCGCTCGTTGCAATCCCGCCCGCATCGAAGGCGGCGTGGCCGACGACGATCATCGTGGGCGTGGACGGATCGCCCGGCTGCCTCCGTGCGGTCGAGTGGCTCGCGTCGTTCGGTGCGCCCCTCACCGATGACGTGATCGCCGTGAACGCACAGAAGCCACTCGCCGAGTGGGTGCCCCGCACGGAATCCAGCAGCTGGTTCCAGGCTGCGCTCGACGACATGCAGAAGTGGGTGGCGCCCTTGCGCGAGTCGGGTCTCGGCGCGCGGACGCTCGTGCTCGCAGGCGATGCCGTCGATGCGCTGACCGACGCCGCGATCTCGGAGGAAGCCGGATTGCTCGTCGTGGGGTCGCGTGGAGTGGGTGGGATCAGCGGGTTGCGGTTGGGTGCGACCGCTCTGAAGATCTTGCACCAGGCGCAGATCCCGGTGCTCATGGTGCCTGCCGACGTCGCGTGTGATCGCGGTGACCTTCGGCCCTACCGCCCACGCTGGTGGCGCGGTTTGCTCGTCGTGACAGATCGACGAGATTGCGAGGAGCCATGTCGCACTATGCGGAGGTCATCGCGGAGCTGAGTGAGCCGACCCAGTCGTTGCGGGAGGCGGTGCCGGACGTGTTCGCAGGATTCGGCCAGTTGCACAACGCGGCGTTCGCGGAAGGAGCGCTGTCGACGAAGACGAAGGAGCTCATCGCGTTGACGATCGCCGTCGTGAAGGAGTGCGACGGCTGCATCGCCTACCACGCCAAGGCTGCGGCCCGTCGGGGCGCGACCCCCGATGAGGTCGCCGAAGCCCTGGGCGTCGCGGTGCTCATGGACGGTGGCACGGCCACGACGTGGGGTCCACGCGCTTGGGACGCGTACAGGGAGTTCGCCCGGCCGGCGATGTCCAAGTCCGCCTGACCCCGCCCGGTCAGCGGATGGCGGCGCGCTGGGCTCTCGAGGAAGGCGCGCTCGGTCTCGTTCTCCGTGAGCTCGATGGCCCGGTCGTAGGCCGCGGCCGCGTCGCTCGACTTGCCGAGCTGCTTCAGGAGATCGGCCCGCGTGACGTGGAACGGCACGTACGTGTCGAGGTCGAGCGCGTCGACGATCTCGAGCGCCGCGGCCGGGCCTTCGATCTCCGCGACGACGACCGCGCGGTTCAGCGCGACGACAGGGCTCGGCTGCACGATCATCAGCTGGTCGTACAACGCGAGGATCTGCGCCCAGTCGGTGTCCTCCGCGGTCGCCGCATCCGAGTGCACCGCCGCGATCGCCGCCTGGATCTGATACGGCCCGGGCTGGTTGCGTCGCAGGCAGGCACGCACCAAGTCCTGCCCCTCCGCGATCAGCGCGCGGTCCCACAACGTGCGGTCTTGGTCGGCGAGCAGCACGAGCGATCCGTCCGCGGCGGTCCGGGCCGGACGCCGCGCATCCGTCAACAGCAGCAGCCCGAGCAGGCCGAGCACCTCGGGCTCGTCGGGCATGAGCTGCGCGAGCAACCGGGCGAGACGTATCGCTTCGGCGCACAGATCCGTTCGCACGAGCGACGCGCCTGAGCTCGCGGTGTGCCCTTCGTTGTAGATGAGGTAGAGCACCGAGAGCACCGGACGCAGCCGGTCGGGCAGCTCGTGCCCCTCCGGAACCCGGTAGGGGATCCGAGCGTCGCGGATCTTGCGCTTCGCCCGCACGATGCGCTGCGCCATCGTCGGCTCGGGCACGAGGAACGCGCGGGCGATCTCCTCGGTCTGCAGGCCGCCGAGCAAGCGCAACGTCAGCGGCACCTGCGCGCTCGGCGCCAACGCCGGGTGGCAGCACGTGAAGATCATCCTCAGGCGGTCGTCGCGCACCGTGCCCACTTCCTCGATCGGCTCGTCTTGCGCGTGCAAGAGCACGGCCTGCGCTTGCCGGTCGTCGCGAGACGACTCACGGCGGAGTCGGTCGAGGGCTCGGTTGCGGGCGGTGGTGGTGATCCATCCACCTGGGTTCGGCGGGATTCCATCGACTGGGCCACTTCTGCGCGGCGACTGCGAACGCCTCCTGCACCGCGTCTTCGGCGATGTCGATGTCACCGAAGACGCGGGTGAGGATGGCGACGCAACGTCCGTACTCGGCGCGGAAGGTCCGCTCGATCACACGACTCCCTGGAACGGACGCACTTCGACCGTACCGATGCAGGCCTCGCTGCCCTTGGCCGCCCACTTCAGCGCGGCGTCGAGGTCGGGGACGTCGATGATCCAGAAGCCGCCGAGGTACTCCTTGGTCTCGGCGTAGGGGCCGTCGGTCACGGTGAGGTTGCCGCCGCGGTTGTCGACGGTGGTCGTGCTCGAGATCGGCATCAGGCCGCCGGCGAACACCCAGACTCCGGCCTTCTGCATCTCGTCGTTCACCCTGCCGGTCGCGGCGAAGGCCCTCTGCATCTCTTCCTCGGAGGCGTAGCCGCCGATGGGGTTGTCGTCCATGGGGCCGTGGACGGAAAGCAGGTAGTGCGTCATCGTTCGCTCCCTTTCGGTTCGGAGTCGGGGCTCAGGGCCAGCTCACCGCCGGCCTCATCCGTACTACGAACGGACTTACCCGCGATCGACAGCCGCTCAGGATTTCTCGTGGTAGACGAGGTTGCCGCGGAGCGCGGTCAGCTGCAGGTCCTCTGATCGCAGGTAGCTGCGTCACCTGGATGATCCGGGCGACGAGTCCGGTCCATCCGGTCTGGTGGCTGGCCCCGACGCCCGGCACCGTTGTCGCCGTGGAAGTACTCGTAGAACAGCAGCAGGTCGTTCCAGTTCGGGTCGGTCTGGAACTTCTCCGTGCCGCCGCACAGCGGGTCGCCGCCCGTTCGCGTCCGGCAGGAAGATCGACTCCAGCCGCCGTCCGAGCTCGGCCCCGACCTCGAACAGCGTGCACTCGTGGCCCGAGCCGGTCGGGCACTCCACCTTGAAGTCGTCGCCGTAGTACGCGTAGAGGTGCAGCAGGCCGCGCAGGATGAGGTAGTTGACTGGGAACCAGACCGGTCCCCGCCAGTTCGAGTTGCCCGCCGAACATCCCGCTGTCCGACTCGGCCGGCAGGTAGTGCACCTCGTAGCTCTGTCCCGTGGACGTCCATCCGGAACGGGTGGTCGGCGTGGTAGCGCGACAGGGCGCGCAGGCCGTAGCGGGCTGAGGAACTCGTCCTCGTCGAGCATGCGGGCGAGGACGCGGCGCAGCTTGGTCTCGTCGAGCACGGCGAGCATGCGCCGTCCGTTCGACGCCCGGGACGCGGACGTCGTGGATGGTCGCGAGCAGCTCGGGCATCGCTTCGATCCGCGCGCGCATCCGGGCCACCATGTCGTCACCGAGATGCACGCCTTCGGCCGGGAGGATCGTCGTCGCGCACAGCGGCAGCAGCCCGACCATCGAACGCACCTTGAGCCGCTGGGCCGGCGCCGTCGGGAAGTCGGAGCACGTCGTAGAAGAACCCGTCCTCCTCGTCCCACAGCTCGTCGTGGTTGTCGCCGATGCGGTCCATCGCCGCCGCGATGAACGCGAAGTGCTCGGCGAACTTGAGGACCATGTCCTCGTAGAGCGCGTCGTGCGGGGCGAGCTCGAGGGCGATGCTGAGCATGCACTGCGAGTAGAAGGCCATCCACGCCGTGCCGTCGGACTGCTCGAGGCGGCCGCCCGTCGGGAGGGGCGCGCTGCGGTCGAAGACGCCGATGTTGTCGAGGCCGAGGAAGCCGCCCTCGAAGACGTTGCGCCCGGTGGGGTCCTTGCGGTTGATCCACCAGGTGAAGTTCACGAGCAGCTTCTGGAACGCGCTCTTCAGCCACTCGACGTCGCCCGTCGCCGCGCTTGTTCGAGCTCGGTCTCGTACACGAGCGAGCGTCGCCCAGGCGTGCACCGGTGGGTTCACGTCGCTGAAGTTCCACTCGTACGCCGGCAGCTGGCCGCTCGGATGCAGGTACAGCTCGCGCAGCATGAGCTGCGAGCTGGTGCCTTGGCCTCGTCGATGTCGACCATCGCGAGCGCGACGGTGTGGAACGCGAGGTCCCACGACGCGTACCACGGGTACTCCCACTTGTCGGGCATCGAGATGACGTCGTCGTTGACCATGTGGAACCAGCTGCGGTTGCGGACGTTCGCGCCGCCGGCATCCCGCAGCGGGTGCACGTGGTGCTCCTCGAGCCAGCGTATCGAGGTCGAAGAAGTAGTGCTGCTTGCTCCACAGCATCCCGGCGAGGGCTTGGCGCATGACGCTCGCCTCGTCGGCGCGTCGTGGTCGGGCGGCGTGATCGACGCGTAGAACTCGTCGGCCTCGGCGATGCGAGCGGCGAACACCGCGTCGACTGGCGGCGCCGTCGAGCAGGCCGCAGTCGCGGGCGGCAGAGGCTGCAGGTGGACGACCGTCGATCCATGCGGCCGGGATCGTCGAGGACGTAGTGGGCGGCGGCCTTCGTCCCCGCAAGGCCGGGATTCACCGCGTCGGCGCGGCCGTGGATGACGTACTCGTGGAACGCGTCCTTCACGTACGGCGCTGGCGTTCGGCGTTCCCCACAACCGCTCGGTGTTCGTCTCGTTCTCGGTGAACAGCAGCGTGGGAGTTCCTTCGCACCGCAGCTCGAGCTCGCCCGAGCGTCCGGGTGCTCGGCGACGATCGTCGCCCGGCGCGCCGCGGCGCTCACCGCCCCCTTCGGGTCTCGCCCATCCACCACGTGTTGCGGAACCACAGCTGACGGCAGCAGGTGCACCGTCGCCCACTCCGAGCCGCGGTTGCTCACGGTGATGCGGACGTGCGATGTCCTCGGGCGTCGCTCTTCGCGTACTCGACGTCGACGTCGACGTAGCGATCGTCGTCGAACACGCCCGTGTCGATCAGCTCGTACTCGAGCTCGTGCGCGGCTGCGGGCACGGTTCGTGGCGACGAGGTCGTCGTACGGGATACTCGACAAGCGGGTAGCGGTACCGGTACTTCAGGTACGAGCTCGTCGGCGTGGCGTCGAGGTAGAAGTAGTACTCCTTCACGTCCTCGCCGTGGTTGCCCTCGGCGTTGGTGAGGCCGAACATCCGCTCCTTGAGGATCGGGTCGACGCCGTTCCACAGCGCGATCGCGAAGCACAGGACGCTGGCGGTCGTCGCAGAAGCCGGCGATGCCGTCCTCACCCCACTTGTAGGCGCGCGAGCGGGCCTGATCGTGGGTGAAGTAGCTCCAGGCGTCGCCGTTGTCGCTGTAGTCCTCGCGGACCGTGCCCCACTGCCGCTCGCTCAGGTACGGGCCCCACTTCCTCCACCCGACGCCGGCGTTCGCGGCGTCCAGCCGATCGGCTTCTGCTCCGTGGGCCACAGAGCGACCATTGCACGTCGCGCGGTAGGGCGGCCAGCCTGGAGCGATGCGGAGGGCGTTGATCGTCGTCGCGGCGGCCGGCGCCGTGCTCCTGACCGGCTGCCAGCACGTCTTCCCGATCCAGCTCGTGGAGGCCGCGTCATACGGGCGAGCGCACCACGACTACCCGGCGACCGACATCTTCGCTCCGTGCGGCGCGACGGTCGTCGCTCCGGTGTCGGGCGCCATCTCCGAGATCGCGACGGTCGACACCTGGGATCCCAACGTGGACGACGGTGCGACACGCGGCGGTCTCTCGGTGACGCTCATCGGCGACGACAGCGTTCGCTACTACGGGAGTCACCTGTCGTCGATCGACCCGGCGATCGCGGTCGGCGTGCGGGTCACGGTCGGTCAGCCACTCGGTCTCGTCGGCAACACCGGCAATGCGAGAGGTATCGTGTGCCATCTCCACTTCGGGATCTCACCGCCGTGCGGCGTCGGTGACTGGCAAGTGCGACGCGGGACTATCCCGCCCGCGCCCTATCTGGACGCGTGGCGCGCCGGCGACTCCGGCGCGACCCCATTTGCGGAGGTGAATGCGTGGGGCCTGACGCACCCCGCCGACTGTCCGTGAGGAGGGCTACTTCGTACCGACGATGCAGCGCGCCATGCCCGGCAGCTCGATCTTGCCGTCCGACTCGAACTGCTTGGCGCCCTCGATGACGTGCGTGGCGATCCGGTCGCGGGCGGCTTGATCGACTTGCTGCAGCGCCATCACGACCGGCGCAGTGAGCTCCTGCACGAGCTGCCAGTACTGCTCGGGTGAGTCCGAGACCATGAGCGTGGGGACGTCCCACTCCCGGACGTCGCGCAGGCCCGCCGCCTCGAACCGGCTGCTGATGGCACCCGGTTGCGCGCAGCGGTACATCCCAGGCGCGTCTGGATCGGGCGGCGGCATCTGCACCTCGGTCGCGATCGCCGCGCCTGGGACGGTGGCCCACTGGTTGACCTCCGGGCCTGCCCACACCGCGGCCGCGACGCGGCCGCCGGGCTTCAGCACCCGGGCGAACTCGGAGACCGCCTTCGAGATGTCGGGGATGAACATGAAGCCGAACCGACAGCCCACGCTGTCGAAGGACCCGTCGGGGAAGGGAAGGTTCTCGGCGTCGCACTCTTTGAACGAGACGTTCGTGAGCCCCTTCGCGGTCGCCCGGCGTTGCGCGGCGGCGAGCATCTCGGGCGCAAGGTCGGTCAGCGTCACGTGACCCTTCGGGGCCCGCGCCGCGATCGTGAGACCCGGCTCTCCGGTGCCGGCCGCGATCTCGAGGTGCTGCTGGCCGTCCTTGATCTGGAGGGCGCCGATGATCGCCACGGCGACCTCGCCGACCGTGTTCGTGACCACGTCGTCCCACTTCTCCCAGCCTCCGGAGAACTTCCCCCACATCTCCTTCTGGGACGTGCGGATCTCGTCAGCAGTCGGCATGTGCCCCTCCCCACGTAGTGCGAAGGGCGAAGCCTAGGTTCGAGGCGTGCGGGTCGTCTCGTGGAACCTCAGCGAGGAGATCGGACGGCTTTCCGATCACGCGCCGGTCGTTGCGGACCTCGCCTGGGATCCGCCGGCAGCGGGCGGTGGTTGAGTCCCTCGGTGAGGAGCTGCCGCTTCTGCTCGTCGAACTCGTGAGCGGAGATGAGCCCACGGTCGCGCAGGAGGGCGAACTTCGCGATCTCATCGGAGACCGCGGAGCTCGCGGTCAGTGCACCCGTTGGCTGGTTAGCCGGCGCCGGGTCGTCGATCCGGGGGATCTCAGAGAGCCGAGCTTCGAGGTCGGCGACGAGCTCGGCTGCGACCTTGCGGATGCGAGCCCAGTCGCGGCGACCGAGGGCCTGACGCTTCTCGATGCCCGAGATGGCGACGCGGCTGCCGTCCGGGTCAGGGATCACGACCGCTTCGACGTTCTGTCCGTCGGTCGCGAACGTCTCGCTCGTCTTGAACTCGGCGCGCATGGTGGCGTTGTCGAACGTCGCGCCCGTGACGCTGGGGTGCGCGGACACCGCGTCCCTGAGCGACTGCCACGTGTCGCGCGAGTGCGTAGGGGAAGTGGACTTCGTCACCTGAGGGTGTTCCGCCGAACAAGCCCATCGATCAGCTACGCGTCCTATCACTAGGGGCGCGGTGGACCAAGGCGGTCCGCCCTGCCGCGGGTGTGACGCATTCCGTTCGGTCGATCACGAACGCGCTTGATGGGTCGATCGGATCAGCATGCGCAGGTGACGATCTCGTTCCAAGTGCAGGGGATGCACCACTACACCTGCTCATCTGTGGTCTCATCCTGACGATAGGACGCGGGTCATTTCGCGTCGGGGGTTCCAGGAGAAGGCGTGGCGGATCGCACGGACAGCACAGCTGAGGCGGCGCCCGGCGTGCGCCGTTTGGGGACCCGGCCGATCGTGGAAGCCGGCGCGATCCCTGGCTACGGGCCGCTGTTCAATGCCGGCCTCGTCCACCACGAAGGTCGCTACCACCTGTTCGTGAGGGCCGTTCGCGAGGGATACCGCGCCGGCGAGGACGGTGACCCTCGGTTCGTGAACTACGTGTCCGACATCGTGGTCTTCACCTCGACCGACGGCCTCGAGTACGAGTACGGATACGTCCTCGCCCGCTCGGAGGAGGGGGTGTGCTTCGAAGACCCCCGCGTGCAATGGGTGCGAGACCACGCCGGGGCTCATCTGGTCATGACCTACACCCGGTTGGCGTCGGACGGCTCGTGGCGGATCGGCGCGCATCGACTTCGATGGGACGGCGAGCGGTTCGAGGTCGACGAGTCCAGCGGGCGGGTGCTCGGCCCGCGCGACCTGAACAACAAGGACGCGGTGGTCTTCACGCTCGCCGATGGTCGCGTGGCGCTGATCCACCGGATCCATCCCGACATGCAGCTCGCCGTCTTCGATGACTTCGACCACCTGTGGGACGCTCCCGATGACTACTGGGACGAGCACGTGGCTGCGCTCGGCGAGCACACCATCCTCACTCCGGCTCCGGGCGCGCTCGGGATCGGCGCCGGCGCGCCGCCTGTGCCGACACCCGCCGGCCTGCTCCTCTTCTTCCACGAGCGGCGTGCCGATGGCGTCTACACCATGAACGTCGCGCTCCTGGACGAAGCGACGGGCAGGGTGCTGAGCCGCATGGCAGAGCCGGTGCTCGAGCCCGAGCTCGACTGGGAGCGCCGCGGGGACGTCGACGACGTGGTCTTCGTGCAAGGCGCTCACCTCGACGGCGACGAGATCTACTTGACCTACGGAGCGGCGGATCGCTGCGTGGGCGCGGCCATCGCGTCGGTGTCGCAGCTCCTCGAAGCGCTCGGTCTCGTCGAGGACGAAGAAGCCGCCTGACCCAGGCTCGGGGCCCGACATACGTCCGGAGGGGCCTGGGACCAAGGCCCCTACCGGGGGCAGCCATCCGCAGGAATCATCGTCGCATGCCTCGAAACGACGACGCCAAGACGCTGAGAGAGCGGTGCGACGAGATCGTGCGCCTCATCGACGAGACGCTCAACAAGACGTTCCCTCGTCGCACGCCCGCGTCGCTCCCAGTTCGGGTCGATGATCGCGGCGACGCTCGCGGGCGGTGAGTGCGATGTGGCGCCGTCGTGAGGACCCTTACCAGGAAGTGCTCGTCGAGGAGTGTGAGTCGTTTCTCGCCGGTGCTTACGTCGAGCGGTGCGAGACGCACGGTGAGCCTGTGCCCGTGTGGGCATGGATGAACGTCTTGGCTCACGGCACCGACGCCGAGCTTCGGGCCGCGGCAACGACCCGCTCCGGCAGACGACGAAGCGCATCAGGCGCTCGCATTCGTCGCTGGTGAGCTGGTTGATCTGATCGACGATGGCTGCGTGGAGCTCGAGACGTTCCAGCGCGACGTCCTCGTGCCTCTCGAGCTCGATGTGATCGCCTGCCCGGCGACCACCGGGTGGAGCGCCGCTCAGCTCGTCTCCGCGTTGCTGCGTGTGCTGCCCACGAGAAGCAGCCACCGGCGCTGACCGCCCGGGACGCCCCGACCTCACTCCGAGTGGATGGCCCGCAGCACGTCGAGGCGAGCCGCCCGCCGCGCCGGGAGCAATCCGGCGAGCGTGCCGAACACCGCGGCTGCGACGACGATGCCGACCAGGGTGCCCACCGGGATCGCCACCGTCCGGACCGCCGACTCGGGCATGGCCGACGCGGTCGCGATGCCGAACAGCATGCCGACGACCACGCCGAGCAACGCGCCGAAGATCGCGACGGTCACCGCCTCGGTGAGGACCATCTGGCGCACCTGCCGGCGGAGCATGCCCACCGCGCGCAGCAAGCCGATCTCGCGAGTGCGTTCGAGCACCGAAAGGGCGAGCGTGTTCGCGATCCCCATCAGCGCGATGAACAGTGCGAGAGCGAGCAGGCCGTTGACCGCGACGAGGAGGCCGTCGAGCTGCGCCTCCTGGCTCGCCCGGAATTCGGCGCGGTCCTCGAGCTTCGCTTGCGGATAGGCCGCCAACGCTGTCGTGATCGCGGCTTTGGCCTGGGCGGTGTCGACCCCGGGCGCCACCCGGGCGAAGGTGAGCAGGTCGAGCTGGTTGGCGGGGTAGTACTGCTCGAACGTCTTCATGTCGATCAAGTAGTTCCCTGCCCAGGTCGCGTCGCTGTAGATGCCGGCGACACGCAGCTGCTGCGGGCCTCCGCTCGCGAACTGCACCTCGACGGTGTCGCCCACTTGGAGTCCGAGGTCGCCCGCCGGGTCCTCGTGGATGAAGATCGAGCCGGGCCCGAGATCTGACAGCGACCCGCTCTGCACCCCGATGTCGACCACTTGTCCGGCAGCGACGGGGTCGACTGCGACGAGGTCACGTTCGTGACCGTTGAACAGGAACCGGTCGAAGCGCACGCCCGTGACGGCCTCGAGCTCGGGGAGGCTCGCGAGCGCGGCGGTCAGCTCGGGGCTGTACCCGGTGTTCGAGTCGGTCGAGACGATGTAGTCGGCGAGGACCGCCTTGTCGATGGACGCGCTGAAGGTGCGCTTGATGGACGTGCCCACGACGAACACGGTCGTGACGAGGGCGAGCCCGATCATGAGGGCGGCCGCGGTCTTCGCGGTGCGATACGGGTTTCGGGTGGTGTTTGCTCGTCCGAGACGGCCCGCAGTCTTGAACGGCGCGCCGATCACCGTTCCGACCGCCCGCGTGATGGGCACCGCGACCACGGGGCTGAGCTGGGCCACGCCGAGGAAGACCATGATCGCCCCGAGTCCGATCGACAGGAGGATCGGCAGGGCGCCGTCGGCGACGAACAGGCCGAGGAACACAAGCAGCGCGCCACAGAGGATTACTGCACCCGCGATCGTGGCTCGGCGAGCACTCGACGCGTGCGTGACCACGTAGCCCTCCCTGAGCCCCTCGATCGGCGGGATCGCGGCCACCCGTCGTGCGGGCACGATCGCCGCGGCCAAGGTCACGCCGAGCCCGACGACCACCGCAGCAACCCAGGTGCGCCCGAGCAGCACGAGGGAGTTCGATGGGAGGTCGAAGCCACCCGCGGCGAGGATCGCCCGCAGGAGGTGGGCGATCAGGAGGCCGAACGCCACGCCGAACGCGAGCCCCGTCATCCCGATGATGATCGCTTCGACCATGATCGACCGGGTCACCTGGCCTGGTGTCGCGCCGATCGAGCGGAGGAGTGCGATCTCACGGGTCCTCTGCCCGAGGAGCACGATCGAGAACGTGTTGTTGATGTAGAACGCGGCGACGAAGATCGCGATCGCGGCGAAGGCGAGCAGGATGTTCTGGAACACATCGAGGAAGCCACCGACCGTGTCCATCCCTTCAGCCCTCACCGTCGTCGACGTCACCGCCTCGGTGCCTTGCGGCAGCACCGACTCGATCCGCTGCGCGAGGTCCACGGGAGAGACGCCGGGCGTCGCTCTCACGTCGATGGCGTCGAACTGACCAGGGGCGCCGAACACCTCTTGGGCAGTTGCGGTATCGAACGCGGTGAGGCGGGCACCGAGCAGGTTGTTCGCGTTCTCCGAACGTGAAGATCCCGACGACCGTGACGTCGTGCTGGGTGCCGTCGAGCAGTAGCACCTTCGTGCGATCACCGACGGAGAAGCCAGCATCGGTCGCGGAGGCACGGTCGATGGCGACCTCGCTCGTACCGACAGGCTTGCGCCCGTCGTCGAGTTTGACCGCGTAGAGCTCGTCCTCCTCGCCCCACGAGACCCCGAGGAAGGGCGCTCCCGTCGTCTTCAGCGGGTGGCCGTCCTTGTCCAAGAGCTGCGCGTAGCCGCTGACGGTTCCTTCCGCGACCTCGACGCCGTCGACGTTGCGTACGACGTCGACGAGGCTTTCGGGCACCCGGCCGCGACTCAGGCCGATCGTGCCTGCACCCTCGATCGGCGTGGACGCACGAACGGAGACGTCGACACCACTGTTGATGTTGGCGAAGAGGTCCTCGACCGACGCCCTCAACGAGTCGGTGACGACGAACGCGCCGACGACGAACGCCACTCCGGTGACAACTGCGAGCGTCGTCAGCAGGAAGCGGAGCTTGTGAGCGAGCACACTGCGAATGCTGATGCGCAGCATCGCTCAGTCTCCGAGCGTCTTCAGCCGCTCGAGCACGCGGTCCACCGTCGGATCGAGCATCTCACCGACGATGCGTCCGTCGGCGAGGAAGAGAACTCGGCCGCCGTAGCTCGCCGCGTTCGGATCGTGGGTCACCATCACGATCGTCTGTCCGAGCTCTTCGACGGCGCGTTGCAGGAACGAGAGGATCTCCGCCGCCGCTCGGCTGTCGAGGTTGCCGGTCGGCTCGTCCGCGAACACGATCTCCGGCTTGCCCGCCAGGGCTCGAGCCATCGCCACGCGCTGTTGCTCGCCGCCTGAGAGCTCGCTCGGGCGATGGTCGAGGCGGTGCCCCAGTCCGACCGCCGTCACGATCCGGTCCAGCCACTCGGGGTCGAGGTCGTGCCTTCCGAGGGCTGCCGGGAGCTTGATGTTCTCCATCGCGGTCAACGTCGGGACCAGGTTGTACGCCTGGAAGACGAAGCCGACGTGGTCGCGGCGCACGATCGTGCGCTCCTTCTCGGTCATGGTCGACAGGTCGATGCCGCCGAGCCGGATGGTGCCCGAGGTGAGCGAATCCAACCCGGCGAGGCAGTGCATCAACGTGGACTTCCCAGAGCCTGAGGGTCCCATCACCGCCGTGAGCTGCTGGCCGGGGAAGTCGACGGTCACTCCGTCGAGCGCCCGGACCTCCAGCTCTCCCTTGCCGTAGACCTTCACCGCGTCGATCGCGCAGGCGGCAACGGCCTCACGTGTCGCATCCGAGGTGCGCATATGCCGACTGTACGGCGAGACGGAGCCGAAGGGCCGTTGGTCCTGGGCTCAGCCGCTGGGCCTGCGCTTCACACCCTTCATCACCCGGATCGTGGTGCCGCGGTCGCCGTCCTTGGCGTTCATGCCCGCCGCGGCCATCGCCCGGCGCAGGTAGTCGTCGATCCACTTCGCCTTCGTGTCGTCCACGGTGTGGAAGCTGACGTGGCGGATGTGCGCGCCCGTCCCCTCCAACACCTCGAGCGGATCGTCGAGCGACGCGCCCTCGTTGAAGCCCAGGTTCACGTGCTTCGAGTACGTGGCGATGTGACAGATGCCGTCCTGCCATCGGGGCGTCGGCGTGAAGGCGATGGAGACAGCGTTGACTGCGTCCCACACGACCTCGTGGGCGTTCGGCATGACCTTGAGCACCCGGGTCCGGAGCCGGTGGACGATCTCGCTCAGGTCCTCACCGAATGGTGCGAGGAACCCGTCGAGCTCGGGCGGCGCGGGGCGCTTCGCTACTGCCAGAGCTGCTTCGTCGCGATCTCCGCGCCCGCCGACAGCGTCTCGAGCTTCGCCCACGCGATGTCGGGATGGATGCGTCCGCCCAGGCCGCAGTCGGTCGACGCGATCACGTTCTCCCGACCGACCAGCTCGGCGAAGCGCACGATGCGCTGCGCGACGAGCTCGGGATGCTCGAGCACGTTGGTCGCGTGGCTCACGATGCCCGGGAGGATGACCTTGCCGTCGGGCAGCTTCTTGTCCTGCCACACGACCCACTCGTGCTCGTGCCGGGCGTTCGCCGCCTCGAACGAGTACGCGCCCGCGTTGATGGCGAGCATCACGTCGACGATGTCGTGCATCTCGATGTCGGTCGAGTGCGGACCATGCCAGCTGCCCCAGCACAGGTGGAAGCGGATGCGGTCGGTCGGGAAGCCCCGCAGCGCGTGGTTCAGCGCCTCGACCGCAATCATGCGTGAAGCGCTGGTAGTCCTCGACGGAGGGCTCGGGGTTGATCTGGTCCCACGCCTCGGCGACGAAGGGATCGTCGATCTGCAGGACGAGCCCGGCGTCGATGATCGCCTGGTACTCCTCGCGCATCGCGTCGGCGCACGCCCAGATGAACTCCTCCTCGGTCTTGTAGTGCTCGTTCGCGACGCGGGCCGCGCTCGCCGGGCCGACCGACGTCATGAAGCCCTCGCTCGACGTTCGCCGCGGCGAGCGCGGCCTTGAAGTGCGCGATGTCGGCGGCGATCGCGTCCTGCCCGATGTAGGAGACCGGGCCGATGCAGCGCGGCCACGTGATGCCGCCTCGTCCCGGCGGCGACCCCGGACGTGCGGTCGTTGTACGCGTCGATGAAGCGCAGCCGATCGCGGCGGTCGGCGAAGCTCGTGAGGTGGATCTCGCCGGGCTTCGATCGCACCGGCGGCATCTCGAAGAGCGCCGGGCCGTTCGGGATCGAGTCCACCCAAGCGGCTGAACGAGTAGCTCCACCAGGCGCCGTAGTTCACCTTGTGGCCCATCGCCTTGCCGTACTCGCCGTCGCCGGGCACGGTCACGCCTGCGGCGACCTGGCGTGCGACGACGTCGCGCACCGCGGCGGTGAGCTCGGTCTGGAACGCGGCCTCGTCGAAGTTCGGGTCCTCGCCTTCCTGGCGGATTCGGTTCAGCTCGATGAGCTCGTCGGGGCGGGGGAGGCTCCCCGCGTGGCTGGTCGAGGATGCCGTCGGTGCTGTGTCGCATGGCGGGAGTATCGCCGGTCGCGTCAGCGGGCGCGTCCGCGACGCGCGGAGCAGCTCGCCCCAGGGGTCGGCGGTGCCCGGTGCAGGCGTGCTCCAGCCGAGGGCTGCGTGCGGCCAACCGGCGGTGTGCTCGATGAGGTGCTCGCACATCGTTGCCGGCGGCTCGAACTCGACCCCGAGTCCCTTGCACACGTCGTGCGCGTGGAGGATCAGCTCGAGCGCGCCGCGTGGGAGGAAGTCCGGCGGGGGAGCAGTGACGACGGTGGGGCGCCGGAAGATCGCGGCGCGGATCGACGGGTCCGTATCGGCGACGACAGCTGCGAGCACGCGTGAAGCGATCCACAGCGCTTCGACGAGCTGCGCCGGCGTTGCGTCGGGGCCGACGCTGAAGGCCTGAGCCCGCGTCCGGGTACGCGTCGGTCCTGCGCGACGTCGAGGAAGAACGCCGGAGCGAACACGCAGTCGACGCGCGTGATCGGCCGTTCGGGTGCACGACCACTCGACGGTGCCGGCCTGCACCGACCAGTCGCGGTCGGCGCCCGTCGGTCCACGCCTCCGCGACGACCTCGGTCAGCAGCTCCAGATCAGCGCGGTCGAACATGTCTGGGTCAGCGGACGGCCGGCGATCGGTACCGCCACGATCGTGAGGCCGTCGATGCCTCGGAAGTCGCCGGGGTTGCACGTGTAGAGCGGGAGCTCGTTGCTGATGGCGATGGCGGCGATCATTGCGTCGTACGCGCGAGCGGTCGTCTTTCGTCCGGCCCGTCGTAGCGACGCCGCGACTTGCCCGAACGCGCGTGCTGCATTCGCATCGAAGGGCAGCGGATCGAAATCTGCCTCGGCTCGTTGAAGGTGCGCCTGCCGGGCCGCTTGTTCCTTTCTCGTGGCTGGCGACGAGTGGCCCGACGGAGAGCTCGGCGAGGGTGATCGTGGAGATCTCGGGCTCGGCCGGGATCGTCGTCGGATCGGTGAGTCGACGCGAGGAGGATGACGGTGCTCGTGTCGAGCAGGCCCCGTTCGTGCCGCGGCGTCACAGGTTGCCTCGACGACTCGATCGATGTCCTCTCGCAGCGCATGCGGATCGACATGGGGGAGGCGCGACCAACGCTGGAGCAGCTCCTCGGCCCGAAGCCGCGGGCGAGGGAACGGACGGAGCTCGGCGATCGGACGGCCGTCGCGGGTGACGGTCAGGTGCTCGCCCGCAGCGACCCGATCGAGCACCTCGGCGCCTTGATTCCTCAGCTCGCGAATCGTCACCTCGGCCATGGGAGCGATTGTATCACGCGTGAGACAATTCGCATCCGGCTTCAGCGCACCTGCTGCAGCGCGACGTTGGTCGCGGCGAGGTCGAACGAGGTCGGGTCGAACGGTCCGCCGAGCCACGCGGTGAGGTCGGCGTGCTCCTCGTGGCTCGGGTCCGCGAGCACCTCGAGAAGATCGGCGTAGCCGGGCGCGCCACCGCAATCCTCGGGCGGACAGTTGTTCTCGCCGTCCAGGCACACGGCGAACTTGAGACCCCGAGGAGCCCGCGTCACTGCTTCCACGACGACCTCGTGCTCCCAGCCGTCGCCGAAGTCGTACTCGTACGAGAAGCGTCGCTCGTCGCCGATGGCACCGAGCACGGTTGCCTCAGCCTCGTCGAGCTCGTCCTCCGGGTAGTCGTCGAGCTGCATGCCGTAGCGCAGAGTCGCCGATGGTGAAGCAGTGGAGGTGTGAGTTCGTCCAGCCCATCGCCGCTTGCAAGATGTCGCTCAACTTCGCCAGCCGGACGGCTCCGGGCACGAGCAATCGCCGCCAGACCTTCGGGCTCGACCTCGTCGAGCGTGACGCGGAGCTGCAGCACGACCTGACCGGGGCGCTTTGCCACGAGGCGAGCACCCTGATGACGTCGCCCGTGCTCCGCGACGATGCGTAGGCGATGCCGCTCTCCGCAGACTTCGAGACGATCCTCTACGAGCAGGACGGTCCGGTCGTGACGATCACGATGAACCGGCCCGAGCGCAAGAACGCGATGACCAACCGCATGGTGCGCGAGACGGGTGACGCGCTCGCCTACGCGGCGGAGGATCGCGACGTGAGGGTGCTCGTGCTCACCGGCGCGGGGACATCGTTCTGTCCCGGCGCGGACCTGCAGGCCGTCGCCGGTGGCACCGTTGCCGACGAGCCGCTGACGCCGTCGGACTTTCGAGCGCCGGTGCTTGTTGCACAACGATGCCCGCGGTCACGATCGCCGCGATCAACGGCGCGTGCGCGGGTGCCGGGTTCGGATGGGCGTGTGCGTGCGACTTCCGGTTCGCCGCGTCGTCGGCGCGGTTCAACACCGCGTTCCTCGAGGTCGGCATCGCCGGCGACATGGGCGGACCGTGGACGCTCGTCACGCATCGTCGGCCCGGCACGGGCGCGCGAGCTGTACATGTTGCCGGCCAAGTTCGACGCCGCGGAGGCGTTGCGCATCGGGCTCGTGACGCCGGGTGTTCGAGGACGACGTGTTCCGGGATGAGGTCGGAGCGATCGTGGCGCGGCTCGCCGCGGCCGCGCCGATCGGGCTCAAGACGTTGAAGGCGAACTTCGTCGACTCCGAGCGGATGGACTTCGCCGGCTACGTCGCGCTCGAGAGCGAGCGGCATCTCCGCATGTTCACGCTGAGCGACACCCGCGAGGCGTTCGCCGCGCGGGTCGAGGGAAGACCGCCGAAGTTCGAGGGGCGCTGAGCCGTCTACTGCGCGGGCTCGTCCTGGAACGGACGCACCTCGATCGACGCCATGCAGGCCGCTGACGCTTTGGCCGCCCACGCCAGCGCGGCGTCGAGATCGCTTCGCCTCGATCACCCAGAAGCCGCCGAGGTACTCCTTGGTCTCGGCGTACGGGCCGTCGGTCATCGTGACGTCGCCGTTGGTGTTGGTGACGACGGTGGCCGAGGACACGGGCTGCAGCCCGCCGCCGAACACCCACGCGCCGGCCTTCTGCATCTCGGCGTTGAGGGCTTCGGTCTGCGGCGTACGCCTGCTGCACCTGCTCCTCGGACTCGAACCCCCAGGTCTCCGGGGTGTCTTCGGCGGGACCGTGGACGGAAAGCAGGTACTGGGTCATCGTTCGCTCCTTGGCTCACGGCCAGCGCACCGCCGGCCTCATCCCTACTACGAACGACGACGTGCCGGATCGACAGAGTCGCCGAGATTTGCCGCTGGCGTGGGGTGCGCTTACGCGCGCCGCGCTCCCCACGACCGCTCGAAGAACGCCGGGTCGATGAGCCGGCCGTGCACCAGCTGGTTGTGGCTGTGGCACAGCTGATGCGACGCGAACGACGTGGCGAGGGCTGACGGTCGGCCCTGCACGTCCTGCGCCGCGTTCACCGCTTCCTTGGTGATCTTCGAGCGCGAAGAGCGGCCTCGTGGCGATGTGCTCGGCCATCGCGAGCGTGAACGTGTGCAGGTCGTCGCGGGGCACGACGTGGTTGACCATGCCGAGGCGGTGGGCGTCGAGCGCCGACACCGAGTCGGAGGTGAACAGCATCTCCTTCGCCTTGCGCACGCCCAGCTCCCACGGATGGTGGAAGAACTCGGCGCCGCACACACCCATCGCGACGGTGTTGTCGATGAACTCGGCGTCGTCGGAGGCGACGATGATGTCGCACGGCCAGATCAGCATCAGCCCGCCGGAGATGGCCTTGCCCTGCACGGCCGCGATCGTCGGCTTGGGCACGTTGCGCCAGCGCTCCGAGAACCCGAGGTAGATCTCCTTCTCCCGGGCCATCTGGGCCTCGCTGCCAGCGCAGCCGAAGCCGCACCACGTGCCGACGGTCTCGTGCTCGCGCAGCGGGGTGAGGGTGTCGCGCTCGCGCAGGTCGTGACCGGACGAGAAGTGCGGACCCTCGGCAGCGAGGATGATCACCGAGATGTCGTCGTCCTGCGCGGCGCGGTCGATCGCGTCGTTGAGCTCGTAGAGGAAGTGGGTGTCCTGCGCGTTGCGTGTGTCGGGCCGAGCGAGCCAGATGCGCGCCACCTTCGGTGCGGGCTCTTCGTAGCGGATCGAGGGCGGTCGTTCGTCGCTCATGTCCCACGCTCGCGCAGCCTTACACGTCGTCGCTTCCAGCCGGCCCAGCGCCTCCTGGTCCGGACATGTACGAAGCCGCCCGTCTTCATGAGGCGCTCGATCGGGTCCGTGGGAAGCGGGTCGTCTGGGTCGGGACAGGGGCGCCGATACTCCGAGTCGGTTTCGGTGACGCAGAACACGGCGATTCCCTCGCCGACGCGCCAGAGCCGCCGGGCAACGGCGAGCACTCCGTAGCCGACGAGCTCGAACGCGCCGTCGTA
>CAVPSD010000014.1:0-11875 GCA_963708175.1 uncultured Acidimicrobiales bacterium | reverse complement strand
CGGATTGCCGCAGCGGTCGGGCTCCGCTCCGGGTTCGATCGAGCATGTAGCACCGCCTGGCCCGCCAAAGGTGAGGAGCTCCTGTCCGGTGTGCGCGTCGACGATGTGCACCACTTCGCCCACTCCCTCCGAGCCCAGCTTCGTTTCGATGAGGACCCAAACGAGACGGTCGGTGAGCACCGGAGTCGAGCCTCCGGGCTCGAGCGCGGCATAGTCGAGGTCCGTGTATCGGCCCACCGACAGCTCCAGGGCGGAAGCGGATCGATCCACCGTGAGGACGACGCCATCGGGACCGAACCCCAGGTGTCGTCTGCGCGTGGAGGGGCGAGCACCGCGCGGTGGAAAGCGAACTGCACGGGGTGGTCGAATTCGCCCCCACCAGGCGCGAGGTTGCAGCAAGTGACGGACGACACCCTTTTGACCGACCCGCCCCGGGCGCCGAGCGCGTTGCCGCGCGCGTCGACAAAGACGAGGAGGACATTCACGATCGACTCTGCCGGCGCTGGGATGCGGATCGGGCTTCCCGCAGGGACGGCACCGAAGAGTTCGCGGTCGTGGGTTGCCGCCCACCATCTGACTTCCTGAGTCCCGCTCGGGTTAGCGCCTGCCGGATAGTCCAGGGTCGCGGACTCGGGTCCGTCAGGTCGCGGACTGCTGCCTCCCGGGACGCCCCCACGGGGCCAGTCGAACCGAAGCTTTGCGGTCCGACTTCAATGAAGGCCCATCCCGAGTTCGTCGCCTCGGCGGTGGGAAAGGCGAGCGCACGGACTTCGGCGCCGATGGCGGGCGATGAGATGCGCAGCCGGACCGTTTTCCCGTCGTTGCCGACCCCTACTTGACAACCATCCGGGCCGTAGAACGCCGACGTTGTCGACGGTGTGAGCGGCGTCTCTGGAGCACAAATGAGCTCGACCTTCGCTGAATCGCCCCATCCGAGCAGCGCGGCGAGCGCCCGCCCGAGCGCGACGGGGGAGCTCGGTCGGTGTTGGGCGTCTGGCCGAAACACGCCGCTTCTCGTGAGGCCGATCGGCGCGTCGGGGAGCACGGAGACGGGCTGCGTCGCTGCTCGTCGCGACCGTTGCGTCGTCGGTGCCGGAGGTCGCGACGACGCCGATTCCGCCGAGAACGAGAGCGGCGACCGCAACGCCGTAGACCGATCCGCGTCGCCGTCGACTCCGCCGCAGGACGCGCCCAGCGTCGGGGACTGGCACCTCGAGCTCGGCGAGGCGGTCACCGGCGCCCGCCAGGCGTTCGGTCACGCTCATTCGTCTTCCTCCCAGAGAACGTCGCGCAGCTTCGCGAGTCCGCGTCTGATGTGTGTTCGCGCCGTCTCGCCCGAGCAGCCCAGGACCGAGCCGATCTCCTCTGCGGTGAGTCCTTCCACCGTGGACAGAACGACCGCAGCGGCCTGGCGGCGAGGAAGTCTTCGCACTGCCCTCCAGAGCTGCTCGTCTTCCCCGAGAATCGGGGCTCAACTGTGTGCGGTGCCCGCACTCTTGTGAGCGCGGCGGCCTCACTCACGAGCTTGCGATGCACCGAGACCGCCCGGTTGATCGCGACCCGCCTGACCCACAGATCCGAACGGTCAAGCACCGACACGGTGGCCCAGCTCCGGTATGCAGCGACAAACGCTTCCTGCGCGATCTCCTCGGCGACGGCCCAGCTCCCGGTCAGCGACCACAGCAACCGCACCAGCGGCGCGTACCTCTCGGCGTACTCAGCATCGAACGAACGTGCGACAGCCACCAGAGGCAGTGCTTCCAGCTCGTCAGCCCTGACCCCACGCAGGTCCACATCTCATTACACGCACGGGCGTGCACAAACCGGTACAGCGAGTAGCAGTGTCGTTCAGCTACCGGAGCCAACCTGTCGTGCGGGTACCGAGGCTTGACACCCAAGTCGCGATCGCCACTCTCACGGACAGCGCTTATGAGCAGGTCAAGGGTTCGATTCCCTTCTCGGGCTCCGCACTTAGCCCTTGGCGGTACGTTGGCGCGATGCGCCGTTCCGGAGACGGGGTGCAGACGAGCGACTGGCCGCTCGTAGGTCGCGAGGCCGAGCTCCAGCTAGTGGCGAACGCGATAGGCAGCGCCGATCGAGGCGGCATCGTGCTCGCCGGTGCTGCGGGCGTCGGGAAGACGAGGCTCGGCTCGGAATGCATGGCGGTCGCCGAGAAGGTCGGCTTCGCGACTGCTCGGGTTGTCGCGACTCGGGCTGCGTCGTCGATCCCGTTCGGACCCTTGGCCCCGTTGCTGCCTGTTCGGCGTTCACGCGTTCCTCGACGTGTCGACATGCTGCCGCGAGGCCGTGGAGACGATCTCCGGTGTCGGCGAGGGCAAGCCGCTCATGCTCGTCGTCGACGACGCGCACCTCCTCGACGACGCGTCTGCGGCCGTGGTCCATCAGCTCGCGCTCGACGGCGGAGCGTTCTTGGTGGTGGCCGTGCGCAACGGTGAGATCGCTCCCGACGCCGTCGTCGCTCTCTGGAAGGAGGGTCTCGCGGAGCGAGTCGAGATCACGCCACTGTCCCGCACGGACATCGAGAGCCTCGTCGTGACCGCGCTCGGCGCGTCGGTGAGCGGGGCGACGACTCACACGCTCTGGAGAGCGAGCGAGGGCAACGCGCTGATGTTCCGCGAGATCATCTTGGGCGCGCTGTCCGCCGGCTTCCTTCAGTGTGACAGCGACGTGTGGCACCTCACCGGGCAATGGTCACACGCTCCCCGCCTGGTCGAGGCTCGTCGAGGCGCGACTGGCCGACCTGACCCCGGCGCAACGCTCGGTCGTCGAGGTCGTCGCGCTGGGCGAGCCCCTCGGCGTCGCTGTCCTCGACGAGCTGAGCAGTCGGGACGATGTGGAGACCCTCGAGAACCGTGGGCTGCTCGACGGCTACACCGAGGCGGGCGAGCTCCGCATCCGGCTGGCGCACCCGCTCTACGGCGACGTGCTACGCGAGGGATTGTCTCCGTTGCCGCACGCTGCAGGTGAACCGTGCACTCGCGGACGCCGCCGAAGCGCACGGCCCGGGCCGATGGGAGGAGTCGCTGCGTGCAGCGGTGTGGCGGCTCGACGGCGGCGGGACGGCTCGTCCAGACCTCATGATCGATGCGGCTCGGCAGGCGTACGCAGCGCACGACAACCGGCTGGCCGAGCGGCTCGCGCGGGCAGTTGTCGGCACCGAGCACGACGCGGAGGCCGGGCTGCTTCTCGCCGACCTCCTCGAAGAGCAAGGCCGTCACGAGGACGCCGAGGCGTTGTACGCGCGGATCGAGCGCGGGGCACTCGACGACGCCTCGCGGTCGATGGCGGCGCTGGGCAGAGCGATCGTGCTGTTCTGGGGTCTCGCTCGGCCAGAGGATGCGTCTCGCGTGCTCGACGAGATGAGAGCGCACGTGACCGACGGTGTTTGGCGGGACGAGCTCGCGGCACAGCAGGCGACGTTCGAGCCTCCTCGTCGGGCATCCCCGCGAAGCCATCGACCTTTCCCGGCCGATGCTGGAGCGCTCCACCGGCCGGCCCTTCGTGGTCGCAGCGATCGCTGCCGCTCCGGCGCTCGCGATCAGCGGCAGCATCAGCGAGGCGATCGCGGTCGCTGACCGCGGGCTCGACGCGCATCTCCGTCTCGGAGATCAACTCGTCTTCTCCGACGCCGGCATCCACGTGATGGCGCGCATCCTGGCGTTGGGCGAAGCGGGCCGTCTCGAAGAGGCGCACTCGACAGCGCAGGCGGTCTACGACGCGTCCGTCGGCGCGCGATCCGTGATCGGCCAGGCGTGGTCGGCGTTGCTCTTCGGTCGCATCTCACTGCTCGAGGGCCGGCTCGCAGCTGCGGCGCGTTGGTTCACAGAAGGTGCGGTGCTCTATCGCGAGCTCGACGAGGTCGGGCCGATGCGCTGGTGCCTCGCCGGCCGGGTGCTCGCAGCGGCGATGTCTGCCGACGCATCGCTCGCGAGCTCGGTGCTCTCCGAGCTCGACCGGCGCGCCGCCTACACCGATGCAGATGATGGAACCCGACGTCGACCGCGCCCGAGCGTGGGCCGACGTCGTCACTGGAGATCTCGCGGCGGCGCGACGGCGCCTGAATCACGCCGCCGCCTCGGCCGCACAGGTGGGCGCCTTTGCCCTGGAGGCCGGTGCATGGCATGACCTCGCTCGGCTGGGCGCAGCGAAGGAAGCCGTCCCTCGGCTCGACCAGCTCGCAATGACCGTCGAGGGCCCGCTGACTGCAGCCCGAGCGACCCACACACGGGCGTTGGCGAGAGCGGACGGCGAAGCTTCGGAACAAGCAGCGGATGCGTTCGAAGCGATCGGCGCCTTGCTGTTCGCGGCTGAGGCAGCCGCCGGCGCGGCCGACTGTCACCGCGCTGCAGGGGCTGCTCGACGCGCCGATCGCTGCGCGCACCGGTCGGCGTCACTCGCCGAGCGCTGTGAAGGAGCGCGCACTCCAGCGTTGCTGATGGCGGGTCCGCTGCGCCTGCTTTCGCCGCGTGAACGTGAGGTTGCGACCCTTGCAGTCGACGGCCTGGCGACGAAGGCGATCGCGACGCGCTTGAGCCTGTCCGTGCGCACGGTCGAGAACCACCTGCAACGCGTCTACGAGAAGCTCGGTGTTTCGAGTCGGGCCGAGCTCGCGGAGGCGCTCGGCACCTCTGAGTAGGCGGTACTCAAGACCAACGACCACGTTGATGCTTGGGTGAGGACAGCGGCAACCGGCCGCGTTGGAGGTGTGTCATGGCCGGTATCGACGATGTCCTCGAGCGTCTCGTGACCGACGCGTCATTCAAGAAGCAACTGGTCACCGATCCCAAGACGGCCCTTGCGGGCTACGACCTCACGGCCGACGACGTGGAGCTTCTCGCCACGCAGGTGACCGACGACACAGGCGGTCTCGGTGCAGTCGAGCAACGTACGTCGAAGGCGGGGCTGTTCGGTCTGTTCTCACAGCTCGTCGGTCATGGGGGGAGCAGTCCCGCGGGCGCGATGAAGGTCGGCGAGGGCGCGCTCGACGACCAAGGCTTCTCCGATCCGAATGCCCTCGGCGCCGGCGACGACAACGCCATCATCATCGTCAACAGCCAGCCCGCACCGCCCAGCGGGGGCGACGACAACGCCATCGTCATCGTCAACAGCCAGCCCGCACCGACCAGCACGGGCGATGCGCAAGGGATGATCATCTACGACACGCCCGCACCCCAAGGTTCCGGCACCGGCGCGGACGCGGTCATGTTCAACCCCCAACCGGATCCGCCGGGAGAGCCCATGCTCGGCGGACCCGACACGACTCCGGGCAACCAAGTCGGCCTGGCGGAGTCGAGCGAGATGCCGGTCAACCTCGGCGCCCCAGGCGGCGACGTCGGCTTCGGCGAATCAAGCGAGATGCCCGCACCCGGCACGACCCAAGGCATCATCATCGAGGGCGGCAACGAGGTCGGTCTGGTGGACTCGAGCGAGATGCCCGCGGGCCTTGGGGCCCGAGGCAACGAGGTCGGTCTGGCGGACTCGAGCGAACTGCCCGCGGCCGGGCGCTGTCAGCGAGGGCGCGGTCATCCTCGAGTCGCACGCCCCGGGCTCGCCAGGCGAGGCCGTCAGCGAGGGCGCCGTCATCGCAGAGTCGCACGGGCCTGGGTCAGGCGAGGCGGCGATGGACCCCCTCATCGCAGAGTCGCACGGGCCGGGGACAGGCGAGGAGGCAATGGGCCCCGTCCTCGAAACCCCCCTCCGGGGCTGGCGCCCGGCGCGCGTCCCGAGGCATCAGCATCGAGGGCGGCCTGCCGGCGCCGGGCGCCGCCGACGGCTTCATCATCGACGGGGGTGCGGAGGAGTGATCCGGCTACGCGAGCGCAGCTCCTCACGGAGCTGGTGGTCGAGCTCGTCGGTGCTCGCGAGATAGACCGGCCGGCCGCTCATCGCCTTCGCCTGCAGTCCGAACACCGCGTGCGCGTCGATCACAGCACGCCATGCGGCATCGGCGGCGACGCACACCACGCCGGGTTGCATCCACTCGACCAATCGCTCGAGCCGAGCGAATCCGGCCGCGTACTCGTCATGCGTCGCGTCTGTCACCGACCCGATTCACCACGTGGAAGATGCCGGGCCCGGGCTCGTCGAGGCCCGACGAACGGGGTTGGCCTACGCACACCACAAGGTGCATACCCTCGGCCACTGTGTCCGCGACCGCATGGGCGCGAACGCCGGTGACGTTGAGCAGCTGACGATCGGTCCACACCGCGTCGACGTCGAAGCCGGCGCCCTGCAGCACGTCAATCAGGCGCGCGGGTTCCCACAGGCTCAGCCATCGGCCGGGGAAGTCGTCGTCGCTCAGCTCGTCGGCCTCGCCCACGAGGACGCAGAACGTGAACGGCGCTCCGGGCGCCATTGCGCGGTGAAGCCGCGAGCATCATCGGGAGGCGCCCACGCGGGATGTGCTGAAGGCTCTTGCTCGCCCAGGCACCTCCGAGCGCGCAGGGCCGGAAGGGCAACGCCTCGAGGTCGGCTTGCACCAGCGGCACACTTGGCGTCGCCTCATGGGCCAGGCGGAGCATCGCGAACGCAGCATCAACGCCGATGACAGGACCGCCGAGCTCATCGAGGTAGAGACCTGGTCCGCACCCGAGATCGGCGCGGACGCGGCCCTTCTCAACGTGGGTCGAGAAGGCGGCAGCAAGCTCGGGCTGGAAGGCCCTTCGGCGGCTCAGGTAGCGCTCGGCCTCCCGCTCGTACACATCGATGGTGGCCGGTTCCATGGCCGTCGAGTGTAGGACCGACACCAACACGCTCGACAGGCCGATCCTCGCGTCGGTCGAACGCATCGCTGTCCGAGTGGCTCGGTCGCGGGCATTGGTGTCACCGCGACCACCGACCTCGGCGGAAGCAGTCGGTCGATCGTCATGCGCGTCGAGGCTCGGAGACTGCCGCGTCGTCGTGAAGCAGCAACGCAGCGCCGACCGGTTCGACCCGAGCGACGCGACTGACTTCGGCCCGGCCGAACGCTTCTGGAACGAGATCGTCGGCCTCGAGCTGCTCGCATCGCGCTCGGATCTCGCGGGCATGGCGCCGAGGCTGATGGGCTACACACCGAAACTCGGGATCGTCGTGCTCGAAGACGTCGGTGACCATCCGTCGTTGGCGGACATCCTGTTGGGAACCGATCCCGGCGCCGCCGAGCGGGGTCTTGTCGCGTGGGGACGCATCCTCGGCTCGATCCACGCCGCCACGGCGGGTTTGTCGGGGCTTGCCGAGTTCGAGGCGAAGTGGGAGCGACGGGCAGGACGTCCCGCGCCCGCCGGCGAGGGATACGCCAGCTACCGCTGAGCGATGGGCCGCGATCATCAGAGCCGCTGGGGAGATCGGCGTCGTGGCGCCGACCGGTGTCGAACGTGACCTGGTCCGCGCCCTGTACGACGCGGTGAACCCCGGCCCGTTCCTCGCCTACAGCACCGGAGATCCGTGCCCGGGCAACTTCTTGTTCCGCGGCGACGAATCCGTGTGCGTCGTCGACGTGGAGTACGGCGCACATCGTCACGCGCTGGTTGACGGCGCGTACACCCGGGTGGGCTTCCCGACGTGTTGGTGCGTCGGAGGCGTGCCGGCGAGCGTCCGCGCTGCGGCAGAGAAGGCGTATCGCGAACAGCTCACGCGCGGCGTTCCGGAGGCAGCCGACGATGACGCGTACAACGCGGCCAGATCAGCGTGCGCGGTGATGGTCGTCGGCCACGTGCTCGGCACGGCGCTGCCCCGGGCCCTTGGAGGCGATCCGGATCAGCTGCGAGTGCTCACGAGCCTCGAGACGCTGGCGGAGATGTGTGGCGGGAACCAGCAGCGAGCCACCATCGCGGAGCTCTCCTCGATGGTGGCGGCCACACTTCGGCGGAAATGGGGGCGTCGCGAGCGAGACCTCGCGTTGTTCCCCACGTTCCGCGCTCGATGAGGTCGGGATCGATGGCAGTCGTCGAGACCCACACGAACCTGTGGTCCGTGCTCGCGGGCCGACCTCCTGCTCCTCCCGTGCAGCCAAACGACGCCGACGTGTGGGAACTCGTCGTCCAACGCCTCAACCCGGCCAAGGCGCGGCCGGTGTTGCGCGACGGTGTGGAGGAGGCGCACCTCACCCTCGCTTCGCGGTCAGCCGTACGTGATGCTCCGATCTCCCGAGACCGCGAGGCCTGCTACCTCCGGGTCACACCCGACGAGGTCGAGCTCGCCCATCGGATGGACGGCACACGCACCGTCGCCGCGCTCGTCGGCGAGCTTCGCGCGGATCTCCGGCCGGCTCGCCCCCGAACAGGTGACACGCCTCGTCGCCGACCTGGCCGCCAACCGCATGCTCGACGACCACGCGACGCGTTCCACCCGCTCGAGCGGCTGCGGCGCCGTCCGCTCGTGACGCACGTCACGGTCGCGGCATGGTCGCCGCGGCGCGAGGCCAACGCATGGTGCTGGGTGACGTCGACGGGTTCGTCGACGTTCCTCTATCGCTTCGGCGCACGCTTGCTGTTCACCGCGCCTGCCGCGGTCCTGATGGCGCTCGTCGCGGTCGTGGGCTTCGGCGTGTTCGTGGTGACCTGGGCCGGAGGCGCGCAGTCGGCGTTCATCTCCCACAACTCCTACGCCGTCGGCGGTCTCGTCCTTCTCGCCATCAACGCGGTGTGCCTCGTCGCCCACGAGCTCGGTCATGCGCTCGGAGCCAAGCACGCTGGCCGGAAGGTGCCAGCGGCGGGCGTCTTGCTCTACTTCGGTATCCCGTCGGCCTTCGTCGACACCACCGATGTGTGGATGGCGGGACGCCACGCCCGCCTCATCACCACTGCGTCCGGGCCTGCGGCGTCGATCGTCCTCGCGGGGGCGGCGCAGCTGGTGGGTCTCGCCTGGCCAGAGCCGCGCCGGTCGCGTTCAAGCTCTCGTTTGCCTGGTACCTCAACTCGCTCTTCAACCTCAATCCGTTGCTCGCACTCGACGGCTACTACCTCCTGATGGATTGGCTGGAGATCCCGAATCTCCGCGCACGGGGCATCGCCTTCATCGTGACGGTCACTCATCGCGGCCGCCACACGTTCAAAGCCTCGACCGCGAGGGACGACTGGTCGCGGCATACGGGACCGCGGCCCTCGTATGGATGATGATCTCGCTCGACCTCGGCATCCGGATGTACAAGGACCGCGTGTCCGGGTTGATCGCCGGACTGTGGCGTAGCGGGGTGCCCGAACGGATCCTGCTGCTGCTGTTCGTCGCTGGACTCCTCTCGCCGATCATTCATGCCGCTGCGATGTGGGGAGGACGTCGTCTCCACCCGCGGCGCGAAGCGCGCCTAGAGCGACGGCGTGAGGCCGATGCTCCTCGGCGACTCGACGCTCTGCGACTGACCCGGCTGGCGACTCTGCCGGCCGAACGTCTCGAAGCGTTGGCTCGGGAGGCGTCATGGCTTCATCCACGACAAGGCACCGAGATCCTCTCCGCGGGGCAAGCCCTGCCCGGCGTCTTCGCCGTGGTGGACGGCGCCCTCGAGGCCCGGCGACCCGGTGACCCGCCTGGAACCGTCCGCGACCGCGCGACGGCAGGGCAGCTCGTGGGCACGACGTCGACGCTCACGGGCACGGCGTCGCCGTTGTGTTGGCGGACCGCGGGCACCCGCCTTCTCTTGCTGCCCCGGCGGGCGTTCGTCGCTGCGGTCGGACCGTTTGCCGAGGCGCTGGCGGCGCGGAGCGCCGAAGCCGGCGCGTTGCTCGACGACTCGCCCGCGTTCGCCGCGCTCGGTGACGACGAACGAGCCGCATTCCTCGCGTCGATGACAGGCGCCGACCTCGACCCGGGCGACGTGATCACTGCGAGCCGCCCCGGCGACGCCGCAGTCGTCGCATCGGGTGTGCTCGGCGCCGGAGGCGCGGAGCTCCGTCGTGGCGATCTCATCGGTCCTGCCACCGACAACACGATGCCGTCCGCGACCGCGCGGAGCCGTGCCCGGCTGTGGTGGCTTCCGGCCGTGGCCGAGCTGGGCATTGCGCCCATGGGTCTGGCGGGCGCAAGGCACGCGCAACGCGCTCCCGACGTCGGCGTGCACGGCACCGGGAGCTATCCGCCCCTCGTCGGCGCAGCAGGGCCACCACCGGCGGGCAACGACGAGGTCGACCGGCGCCTCGGACGTTGGTTCCGGCGGTTGCTCTTGCTCCTGCTGCTCCTGCTCGTGCTGGCGACGGTTGCTGTGCTCCCGCCCGCGGGGTATGGGCCGAGGTTCCAACCGATCGGGCCACTCTGATCGTCGAGAGCGGCATCGTCGACGCTGTCGTCCAGGGCAAGCACCACACCCTCCACGCGCGCAGCCGCATCACGATCGGAGCGCACGACGTCGTCACCGTCCACGCAGAGAGCGAGGGCGATGTGATCTTCCGCGGCGGCGCCGACACGGTGCTGTGCCGCGGGGAGCGAGATGGAGGTGGAGCGGCTCGCCTCGTCGGGCTCGAACCCGATCGACCCTGCGGCCGCTCTGACGCTGCGGCGGGGCACGTTGCTGGCCGCGACCGAGAGTCACACGTTCGCGTTCTCGCCGCTCTCGTTGACAGTCGGCGTCGACTCGCACCTCGTGGCGAGCGAAGGCTCAGCTGAAATTCGCGGTGAGCTTCCCCGGTCTCGTGCAGGTAGCGAACGGATCGGTCACGCTCGACGACGATCCGGTGCCGGTAAGCGGCGGCGCGGAGACGTGCGGCTCAGGCCCCGCACAGGCGCAGAAGGCGACCGCGCCGCCTCCGACCGAGTCCGTTCCGAGCACCACCGCCACGACCCCGACGACCGCGACGGCCCTCACCACCACCGCCGCGGAAGCGTCAGCGCCGACGACGACGCCGAGGCCACCGAGACGGAGGCGCGCACCGACACCATCGGTGACGATCGGTCAAACGAGCCCGCCCGCCACACCGACGACGGCGTCGACCTCGTCTGTGCCAGCGAGCGACACGACACCGTCGACCGCAACGACGGCGTCCGCGGAGACCACCCTTCCGCCCGACACCACCGCGCCCGCAGACACTGGCCCCACCTCGTCTATTCCACCGTCACCCACCCGACCGCCGCGCCCGACGACACCCACCACCGTGTGCGTGCCCGGGGTCGTGTGCCCTTAGAGAGAGGGACGCCCATGCTGTGCTGGTTCTGTGGGAAGGACGCCCGCGGGCTGTGCCGATTCTGCGGCCGCGGCACCTGTGAAGATCACGCCCGGTTCGGACCGTACGTGCTCGACGTGCACCGGAGTCAGGAGCGTGCACGCACCGAGGCCCTCGTCGTGGAAGACGCCATCCAGTGCGGGACTTGCCGACCACGACCACAACCGGTGCCACTCCCCGAGCTCGACTGACCTCGGCCCAGTGCGCCGATCGCTGTTCCCTGACTAGCTAGCCGAGACCTACCGCACGAGCCGCGCGAGCGCATCGGTGTCGACTCGAAGGCCGACGCACTTCGCCAACCAGCAAATGGTCGCCGGGATCGCCCTCGTGGAACACGACCTCGCCCCGAACGAAATGTCGGCGTCACGCGGCAGCCAACACCTCGCGGCGCTCCGCTTCGGCCAGCGGGCCGAGCAGCACCCACTCCACGCGCTCAGTCTTGCCACATCCACGCGATGGAGCCCGGCCGACGACCGGCCGGGCTCCTGCGATGCGTTGAAGGAAGTGCGGACTACGGCGTGCCGAACGTGGCGACGAGCTGTTCCGGACTCATCGCCATGATTCCCGCCACATAGCGCTGGCCGCCCACATGGCTCTGACTGGTCGGCGCCGGAGGAGTGATCGTCGACACGATCTCCTGCAGCGTCGGGGATGGCGCCTTCGTCGACACGGAGCTCGTGCCGGTCGGTGTGATCGTCGACACGACCTGCTGCAAGGTCGGATGT
>CAVPSD010000013.1:0-116291 GCA_963708175.1 uncultured Acidimicrobiales bacterium | reverse complement strand
ACCACAGCCCAGCGACCCGGCGGCTTCTTTCTCGATGGCTGCGATGCTGGCCTGCAGGCGCTGCTGCTCATTCGCGTCCGTGGTTTGGGCGAGCTTGGCGCAGGTCCGTGAGGCGGGCATTGAAGTCGGCCAGCGCCTTGTGGGTCGCTTCAAGCTCTCTCGTGGAGAACGTCAAGACTTCGCGGTAGCGGGGTGGCCGTTGTGCCGCCCAGGGAGATACTCTCGTTGGTGAAAACCAGCAACTCCTGCGGCAGGCCGGCACCCGGCCGGCACTCGCCCCAATGCTGTACTTCCGCGGGGCTGCCGTAGGGGAAGCGGACGGCCCAGGGCGGAAATCGCAGACGCCGCCGAAGCAGCAGCCGTTGAGCAGGCAGCCGATGCGGCCGATGGCCATGCCGAGCGTGAGAGGGGGCGACGATGTCCAGGTACCAGCGGATGGAGTGCTTGCCCAGGTACAGGTACAGGAAGACCAGCACGACGACGGTGATGAGGCCGCCGTACACTTCAGTCCGCCACCGCGCACGTCGAGCACGGCTTGAACGACCTGTGCGGTGCTGCCGCGCAGGGGCGAACTGCTCGTTCCAGTAGTGAACGACGTACATCGTCCGCGCGCCGACAACCCCGCCGAGCAGCGCGATAAAGCCGCAATTGAGCACAACGTCGGGGTTGGCGCCACTGCGCTCGGCTCGGCGGGCGGCCCACATGATCGACAGCAGGAAGCCGATCATCAGCATCAGGCCGTAGCCGCGGATCGGAATCTCGTCCAGTGCCCGAACCAGAACGGAATGTTGAAGAGGGTCGGTCCGCATAGGTTCTCTGATAAGGTTACGGCCGCAGCAGCGCGGCGGCGTCCACCAGGACGTTGTCGATCAGCCGGGTCTGCCGATGACCGCCAGGGCCAGCACGCACGGTCCGGCGATCGTCTGCACGGGTGGAGCGTCTCGGGATCGTCGATGACCGACGTAGTCGATCCGACAGGGCCCGGCGGCTTCGATCCGCTCGCGCATCTGCCGGATCAGCCTGCGGCATCTCGCGCGTGCCTCGCGGCGATCGGTCGCGCGCCCAGGTAAGCGCGGCGTACAGGACGGGCGCCTGGCGGCGGTGCTCGGGGTTGAGGTAGGCGTTTCGGCTGGACATGGCCAGGCCGTCCGGCTCGCGCACGGTCGGGCAGACCACGATCTCGATGGGGTAGATGAGATCCCGCACCATCTGCTCGATGCACGGCGGCCTGCTGGTAGTCCTTCTGGCCGAAATAGGCGACGTCCGGCTGGACCATGTTGAACAGCTTGGCCACGACGGTGGTGACGCCCTGAAAGTGCCCGGGCGTGATGCCCCGCACAGCCCCTCGGTGAGCCTGGCGACGTCGACGGTGGTAACGGCTCCAGCGGATACATCTCCGAGACCGCCGGGCATGAACACGCAGTCTCGCCCCTTCGGCCCGGCAGGCGGCCAGGTCCGCCTCAACCGGGCGGGGTAGCGGTCAAAATCCTCGTTCGGCCCGAACTGGGTGGGGTTGACGAAAATGGACACCACCACGTGGTCGCAGCCGGCCCGGGCGGCCCGAATAAGCGACCGGTGCCCCTCGTGCAGGTCGCCCATCGTCGGGACGAAGCCGATGCGCCGGCCGGCGTGGCGCACCTCGGCGATGGCGCGGCGTGCTCGCAGTATCGCGGGTTATCCTCATGCCGCATTGGAACGCCGCGGCACGGCAGGCACAAGCAGGCTTGTGAATGTGGGCAGCGGGTGTGAGAATGCCACCGCGACGATGTGCCGCCGTGGTGATAGTGACGGAACACGAGCGGACTCTGACCCGATGGTGTGCGGGGCGAGGATTGGCACGATGTACCGCAGATTGCCGCCGCTCCTGGTCATTGCCGTTCTGCACTCCGGGCTGACGCTGGCGGCAGACCCGCCCTGGATGGCGCGCAGCAAGCTCGGCATGGTGGCGAGCGACTCGCCGGAGGCCTTGCGCATCGGGGCGGATGTGCTCGCCGGCGGCGGAAACGCGTTCGATGCCGCAATCGCGACGTCGCTGGCGCTGTCACACCGCGCCGTCGGTAGTTCTCCTTGTGATGGTCCGGTCTCGCACGCTCTGCAACAAAGGGCCGTAAGTCACCGTCTTGAAGGTGCTTCCTGTTGCAACTACGTGTTGAGGGAAGGTTCTGCCGTGTTCATGGAAGTTCCTGACGATTGGTCGTGTCTTGATTGCGGTTCGGCGGACTGGGGGCACGAGTGCGGGGGTCCCGTTGGCGCCGCCAGAACGTCGGGGCGCCGAGGCTGTCGCCGGGCTTCTTGATCGCCCTCCTCGAGGCCAACGAGATCACCGGCGCTGATCTGACTGATGCGTTGGTGGCGTGGGCAGGAGGTCCAGCGTGCTTGTTGCTCGGGGTGCGGGGCGGCCCATTGCCGAAGGAAGCATCTCGGCCGACTGGGACTCGTTCTGCGATTGTCCTCGGGCGTTACGCGCTGCGGGTTAGCTCACTTCCGTGTCAGATCCCAGCCGTAGTAGAGCAGGAGCATCCCGATGGCTCCGACCGCGAATCTGACCGGCGACGAGTCGAGCAGGAGGGTGTTGCTCAACGAGTTATCCGCGAGTGCCGGCATCACGAGGCTCCCTACGGCGAGGATGGCGCCGAGACAGACGAGCGCCCATCCACCGGGCGATCGAAATCGGTTTCGTTCCCTTGTCACGGTGTTGTCGTAACGGGTAGCCGGTGGGACCGCGTCGCCGCTGGCTCTACGTCGTTCTGGGTGTCCTTGTCCTGCGGTGGTGGAGATCGACACAGACCGACGATCAGGGGTACGAGGTCGCGCCTGATCTCGTCGTGCCGTTCTTCGTCGCTTGGGTCGGGCTTGCGGGGTATCTGATCGTGTCGGGGTGGCGTCGGCGGGGGCCGGGTCCGGGATCACGCGCCATGCCAGGGCATAGAGACGCGACTTATCCACACCCAGGCGTGTGCGAGGTAGTCCGCCCGTCTATCCGGTCTCCTTCGCGGGTGCGCTGCCGTGTGGCAGGCCCGACAGCAACACCGTTGCTCGCGCAGTCCAGGTGGACGGCGAGCAGGCTCGGGCAGTCCCAGGTGGACGCCGGCCACCGGGGAACCCAGGGCAGTCCCAGGTGGACGCCTGGAAGGTTGCATGCCGATCACGCCGCCGGGCAGTCCCAGGTGGACGCCGGGACCTGTGTCGGGCGCAGAAGCGATCTCGTAGAGAGGCACGTCCAGTGCGACCGCGACTGCTGCGCGGCGGTGCCCGAATCGGCACTTCCCGCGCCCAGGCTCCTCCTTGTAAACGAGGCCTGCGAGCGGCTTCGAGTAAAGCGCAGCTTTGCGTATCAACTGATCCGATCAGGCGCGCTGCCGTCGATCAAACTCGGTGGCAGGCGCCTGATCAGCACCGTTCAGCTCGATGAGTTCATTGCGGGGCTTGAGTCACACGCACTGATGAACAGTGCGTCCGGATGTGACGATCTCGCCGACCCCGACGAGCCGATCGATGACCGGCGATCCCGATCTCAGCCCTGGCGGCGAACATGACTGGCGACACCGGGCTTCCCGTCGACCCTCTTACTGAGCTCGGTGAACTCGTATCAGCGATGAGGGCACACCTCGACCCGCCCGATCCGTCAACCCTGACCGCGCTCATCAACCGCAGTGAGATGCAGGTTCGTCGGGCTCGTGCCGCTCGTCTACGGGAGCGAGTCTCAACCTTTGCTCGATGGCGCTGGGTGCATGCCCACATCTGTGCCTCAAGCAATGCCTCAAGCATTCCCGCTGCTGGTCACGACCCAAGAACCCCGGACCCGGACTTCCCCCCTGATCGGAGGGACCCGATGGCGTGGGTGAAGATCAGGGAAGGTCCACGCGCCATCCCAAGATCATGCAGGCGGGGCCAGTTGCAATGGCGCTTGACGTGTCGGGAATGTGCTTTCCGCGTGAGTACAACACGCACGGGTTTGTACCCGAGAAGGTGCTCCGAACGATCGGCCCAGTGTCGAACACGCGCTCGATGAAGCACGCGGTTGGCACGCGCTCGTTGACGCCGGGAGGTGGGAGCGAGACGACGAATCCCGCGAGGGCTGGTGGGTCCACGACTTTGACCGCTACAACCCCTCTGACGAGGAGGAACAGGCCAGGCGAAGAGGCTGTCGGAGCGAGGCAGGAAGGGGGCCACCGCGCTTAGGCGCAAACGGGCCGATACTTCAAGCAATGGCCCAAGCAATGCCAAGGCGATGCCCCCCTCCCCTCCCCCCTCCCCTAAAACCAATTGCGCCGAAAAGTCGCCACGGAAGGGGCAACGACGGCCTGACCCACTGTTCGATGCGGTAGCGACGGCTTGCGACATCAACCCCCTTGAACTGACTCGTTCGGCCCGAGGCGCGCTCAACAAGGCTGTCGGAGACCTCAGAGCGATGGGCGGGGACCGGTTGAAGTGCCGCTCCGCGCTGCAGCGCTCAGCAATCGCTATCCCGCCATGACGTTGACGCCCGCGTCGCTCGCGAAGCACTGGCCTCAACTCGGCGGAGCCATGACCGCTGACATCGTCTACGACGGTGTCACGAGGACGAGTTAGTGGCAGCCGACCGCACCGAGACCCTGCGGCCGAGGCGGCAGATCATCGGGTTCCTGCTCACCTACCCAGACCGTGCCGACGTCGTGCGTGATCACCTTGTGGTCGGTGACTTCGACAACCCGTCATGGGCGAGCTGCTTTGCGAATTGGGAACCGGGCCTACACCCACACGACATCGCTGACCGATGCGGCATCGAGCGCGGAGAGGTCGCCCGCACGCTGGTTGACGCGCCATCGCCCGGCGTAGCGGCGTTCTCTCGTCGCACACCTTGCCGAGCTCTCGGCCCGCCGGCGGATCGCGCCGGCTCGCGGCAGAGATGTCAGCGATGGCCGATGACACGGCGCGCCCGGTCGCCGGCATCATTGACTTCGCTCAGCTCGAGGCGTCCCAACTGTCAGCGCCGTTGGTGATCGGCGCGCCCTCGCCAAACGTCGGAGCGGTCATCGGCGTCGACGACGCCGAAGCCGATTGGGTCATACCGGCCCTGCTGCGACGCGGCGACCGACTTCTCATCACAGCGGGCGAAGGCGACGGCAAGAGCGTCCTGTGCGCCCAGATCGCCGTGTGCGCAGCCGCCGGGCTGCACCCTACCGCCCGCCGGTCAACCACGCGGTCAACGTGCTGTACATCGATCTAGAGAACCCTGAGCCGCTCGTCCGGCGCCGACTGCGCGAACTGTGCGCCCTCGCCCCCGACACCTTCAACCCGGACCATCTCCGCGTCAGCTACGGCCCGCCGGGATCGACATCACCCGCCGCGCCGACGCCGCATGGCTCGCCGACCGCGTCGCGGCCAACCAGCCTGAGCTACTAGTGATCGGCCCGGCGTACAAGCTCTACGCCGGTTCGGCTTGCCGCGCGGCGACACTGGCGGTGAGGACCACGCGCGCACTGTTGTCGTGGCGCTCGACAAGGTCCGAGATCGCCATTCCTCCGCGTTGGTGATGGAACCCACACGCCGCACGCCATCGCCGGAAACCGACCTCCGCCCGTTCGGATCGTCGGTCTTCGGCTGCGGTGGCCAGAGTTCGGCATCGGCCTCCGCCCGAGAGACACCGACGTTTTCGCGTTCAGCACTGGCGTGGCCCTCGCGACGAGCGGACGTGGCCGACTCACCTAAGCAGGCGGAAATGGCCGTGGACCGGCGTGTACGAGAGCGGGACTTTCTAACGTGGCTATCGACCCAGCCGACCGTGAATCGCCACGAACGGTGCCGCTCTCCTTGGGCGACGTCGACTGGACCACATTGATCGCAGCGATTCGCCGCCATCGAAGGCGCCCCGAACTTCCCGAGGTTCACTTGGCCCGCCGAGCCAGGATGGGCTACGCCGGCTCGTCGGCCACGCACGTCTCGGAGAGCTCCTGCAGCACTTCCGGCTTGAGGTAGCGCATGTACGGACCGGCTTGATCGACGTGCGCCCTGAGGGCCGAGAAGCTGAGGAACCGACACACCTGTACTAAAGGCTGCTTCAGGCTCGCAAAGGTCGGCCGGTTCACCTCCGTGATGACCTTCGAGCGTCGCTCATCGGGGGCTACGAGGAAGAGCGGGATCTGCAGGTTGGGTTGCATAGCCACAAGATCCGACATTCTCAACAGGCCCGAGTAGATCGAACGTAGTGCTCTCGATCTCGAACACGGCGCGTATCGAGTTGCCCTCCAACCAGAGGACGTCGATCATCTCAATCACCCGACTCGTCGCCATGTCGAAGTTGTGCGGCAGTTCTACCCGCCACTTCAAGGCCTCCGAGAACGACCGTCCTTGCCACACTCGGTTCGCGATGCATTTCACACGTCCCAACGTCCAGCCCCATTGCACTCCCTAACCGGAGGAGCAATCCCTGGACCTCGGTGTGCTCGCTTGCCTCGGACGTGCTCGTTGGTTCCAACCGCAGGACACCTGGAAGATCGGTCTGTCCAGCGTCGGCATCGTCATCCGGGAGCGTCACCTCGCCGATCGAAGTGCGAACGTCTTCGCCGGTGCCCAAGCTTTGCTTTGTCGACCGCTCGCTGAACCGGATTGACGGCTCGCCAATCGAACAGCCGAAATGACGACCTGCTGCATCCTCCTTCATCCACAGTGCAGGTGAGCCACCAGAAAGGCTGCCCGACCAATAGTTCGGATTCGACAGGTTCCGGAACACGCTGAGCTCATCGCGCAAGTCGAGCACCGGCACCGCCGTCGTCGGCGTGAGCTTGTGCAAGATCTTGACGTGCACCCGGCTCGGGAACGTCGAGTCTGTCCAAATCGGCGTGTCGTCCTCGAAAGATTCGATACCACCTCGAGAACCCCCAATGAATCGAGAGATACCCGTGAGATAACAGAGCAAGTAGTCGCCCGGCTTCAACCGCTGCACGGTGGACCACCGAAAGGCCAAACCCCGAGGTCGTACCGCCAGCGTCGAGGAACTCCTGCCACGACTTCGCGGTGAACAGGTCAAGCCGGTTGGCTCACTTCGGTCATGCCCCTCTCCTCGATGAGCGCGCACCGCCCAGCCTGCCATGCACCGTCGAACTTCAGTCGCAGAATGGGGCCGAACGATCTGATCGTGAGCCTCGTGTGCCCGCCAGCGGCACCTGGGAGGGCGTCAGCACGCGCCAGGCCGGGGACCTCCTCCAGTCGTTGACACCAAAGACCGCTCGGCAGGAAACGAAGCCTCACGCTCCTGCGAGAAGTGCTCGCTGCGAGATCGTCAGCTCAAAGTTGTCGAGGCTTGCCAACGCTGAGTTCGCCGAGCGCCTACCGAACCGGCTCAGCGGAGCGGCACGCGCCTACCTAGGCGAGACTTGCTGCTCGATTACGGACAGCGACCTCCTCGGGAGACATCGCCAATCGCTCGAAGATGCGAGCGTCGACTTCCTTCTCAGTTGTCGCGACAGACCTACGCATCGCCGCCCGCTCGTGGCTCGTCGACACAGCGGCCAACCGCTCGTGCAGTTCGCCGAGCCGCCGAGCTCCAGCCTCGATCGCGTCATGGAACACCCGGTACGCGCCCCGTCGCCGAGCGTGGGGATGGGCAACTCCTTGAGGTAGGTGCCTTTGATCTTCGGGAAGGTTCGGCGCCGGTCGTAGAAGTGGTCGAGCCAATAGGCCCGGATAAGACTCGAGTTCAGATACCCAAGGAGGAACTCAGGGCTGTAGTGAGTATCGACGCTGTTGATCATGAACATCGTGTTCAGGCATTGATAGCCACACGGGTCGAGGGCGTAGTCGGGGTACTTTCCGATCTGCTTCGTAACGAGTTTGTTGATGGCGTCCTGCTTGCTTCGATCCCAGCATCCACCAGACCGCGCTTGCTCGCTGTCCAGACGGCGAGTCCAGTCCACGTCACACGGTAATGCTGGACATCTCTGCCCGTGTAGCACGGCCGATAGTTGCTCCCGAGGTCATCGACAGAGTCGACCGTGATGACGTCTCGGTGATACTTGCGCCGATCTCGCAACTGCTTGCCGAAGTTGACGGTGGCGACCTCGCCAAGTGCGACCGCCTCGCCTTCGAGTCGCTTCCAGACTGCGTCGCGCGTGACGTTGCCGGAGCCCGTGAAGAGGGTGCCCTTGGTGTCACGTATGACGGATACGGCAAGCCGCGCAACACTCATCACCGTCCAGCCGAGGTGGCCAGGCTCCATCCGTCTCAGCTCGAGCTCGCTGGTGGACTTTGACGCGGCGCGCACCGCAAAGATACGCGTTGTCGACTGCTCGACCCTCAAATACGCCCTTCTCGACGACGGCGATGTGGTCGATGTCGCTCTCGTCAAGCAAGAACACCCGCAACCGCTCGAGGTAATTGTTCGTGAGGAAGTTCGCCGGTGTGATCATCGAGCACACGCCTGCCGGCCGTGTGAGGCGAACAGCACGCTCAATGAAGAGGTGATAGAGGTCGAGCTTGTAGGACGCCACGACGTACTGGCTGGCGGAAGTACGCGAGCTGGGTGTCGTCCCGGAACTCGTCTTGCAGAAGTACGTACGGAGGGTTGCCGAGGACAACGTCGAAGCCCGCGTCGGGCCCGCGCAGCACTTCCGGAAACTCGTCCTGCCAGTCGAAAGCGTTGACCCGGAGGGCCTCGGTCTCGTCGAAGCTCAGTTCAGACTGTTTTCCCTGACCGAAGTTCGTGCCGATGAGGCTGTTGCCGCATCGAATGTTCGCCGCCAGGTCGGGCAGCGCTCGCTCCTGGAAGAGGATGCGCTGCTGTCCAATCGTCTCCTCCGACTCACCCTCGAGGACTTGAGGAGCAACGACAGTTTCGTCACCTCGACGGCTTGCGGGTCGATGTCCACGCCGAAGATGTGAGCGAGCAGGACTCGCCGACGCTCCGAAGCCGTGAGACGCCAGTCGCCAGCCTCTGATTGTCGGAGGCGTGGCTTTCGCCCCTTCGTCCATAGCGCTGGCTCGGCGCTGTACTGCTCCAGATACCAGTTAAGCAGTCGTTGGTACGCGGCGATCAAGAACGAACCGGAGCCGCATGCGGGGTCGAGCACGCGCAGTGGATGGGAGCCCCTGCCCCTTCCAGAGCCTTCCGTATCGGCGAGGTTGTGCGCTGCGAGGAGCCCTCGAGTGAGTGTTCGACTATGTAGTCGACGACGGACGTCGGGGTGTAGTAGACGCCGCCCGCCTTCCTGACCTCCGGCTTCTCCTCGATCTTGACCTGCCGGCCGGGGGTGAGGCGGATCACCTTGCCCAGGAACCGCTCGTAGACGTGGCCCAGGATGTCGGCGGGCAGCACCGAGAACTCGTAGGGGCTCTGCGGGTAGTACAGGTGCTCGATGATGTCCTTGAGCACCTTGTCGTCGATTGCCAGGCCCGAGGGTGAGGGTCGTCGGGCGCCTCGTCGCGATCCTTCTCGCCTCGAAGTGGAACAGCCCGGAGTTGTAGCGCATCATCGGCGCGGCGGAAGAGTCCCTGAGGCGCTCGTAGGTGTGGCCGCCGTTGAGGAGCGCGGCCTGCTCGAACGTCTCCAGGCTCGATGCCCGCCTCGCAGATGCGCAGGAACACGATGCGGTCGATGATCTGCTGGACCGCCTAGTTGATGTCGCGACCGCGCAGCGTCGGGTTGCGCAGGACCAGGTTGTGCGCCAGCAGCTCGCGCCAGCGCTCGATCTCGGCCAGGAACTCGTCGTCCACCTCGCGCGGTGCCGCGCTTGCCCGCCTTGGCCTCCGCGTACTTGTCGAGCGCGCCCTGCCACACCGCGGCCTTGCCGAACACCCCGGCGATCTCGTCCCAGCGCGCGGCGTACTCC
Source organism: uncultured Acidimicrobiales bacterium (assembly GCA_963708175.1). GTDB lineage: Bacteria > Actinomycetota > Acidimicrobiia > Acidimicrobiales > DATKAS01 > DATKAS01. The sequence goes on along the minus strand of CAVPSD010000013.1, from coordinate 106,485 downwards.
TTGTAGTTCAGCAGGAGGATGCGCGCCGGCGGAGGCCTTGTCCGTGGCTGCGGGCTTGGAGCGGCAGTCGTAGACGGACAACTCCTCGAAATCGGTGAGGATGGAGAGGGGCAGCTTGGCGCTCCACGCGTAGCGGCGGAGCTGGTACGCGGGCTCGATGTCGTACTGGATGTTCACCGCGGGCTTCTTGGCCTCGACGAAGAACTTGCGCCCCCTTCCCGAAAGGAGTAATCCGGCGCCTTGGTCGCGCCGGCCATCTTCACCTTGTCTTCGTGGACGACCTCCTTGTACTGCTCGGCGAACCCCTGTGTTGTTGACGTCCCAGCCGAGACTCCTGAAGAGAGATCCAGGACCCCGCGACGAACCTGCGTCTCGTTGTACGTCGGGGCCAAGTAGGTGTGACGTCCCCGCTCGAAGCGCTCGACTAGATCCAAGACTGCCTGCGGCGTATCGGACACGAGGGGGAGGCTAGATCTGCGCTTCCTCGGACCTCGAACAACAGACGGAAGACCTCGACCCGATCACCCGCGGGCGACTCGCGACTCGGGGGGCGCGCCAGCATGGCGGACCGTGCTCCGTGGGCCTCATCCCGCCACCCGCGCACCGCCAGGACGCGACTCAGCCGCACCGCAACGCGGAGGGCGCTGAGGCTACCCGGGAGACATCAAGCCGCCCGGAGGTGACTCCACCTTGTGACAACGGCGAGGTGTCGGTCGTTCACGCCGAGATCGCGAGCGACTACTTCGGCGCCGCCGTTGACCTCCACGAGTCGTGGCAGCAACTGCCCGTGTGCTGGATCGAAGTGACCTGGCTCGGAGCGCTGCCATTTCGACGATCTCGATGCCGCGCGCGATAGCGCTGATCGTCGATGTGTCCGAGCTCGTGCGCCCGATAGACAGAGAGCCACGACGGCAACGCCCAGGAGCTCTTGAGGTTGACGAATACGCGAAGTTGTGGGCGCGCCGGCATCGCAAGGTCGAACTCGGCCCTTGGGAAGAGCAGAGCTCCGGCGAAGCGGTTCGCCTCCGACTCGTGATTGCCGGTCGGCCGAGCGTGGAACAGGAGGTGCGCTAGCTCGTCCGCGAGCGTGAATCGGAACCGGTCACCGGATACGGCAGGCGAGAGGCCGACGACGGGAACGCCGTTCACCCAGGACGAAAGGCCATCGATACCTCGAAGTCCGACGATGGGCACGATGCACACGCCGCACGCTCGACCGCGGCTGTCAGGTTTCGAATCGGGCCGTGCTCCTCTTGCCTCAACAAGTATCGAACTTCCAACGCGAGCTCTTCGATCTCATCGAGTGACATCGGTGGCGCCATCGGATGGACCGCGGCGTGTGGTGCGCGCTCCGTGCGCTCCCTGAGCTCACCGAACACTTCTCCACCAAGGCGAACGAGTTCCTGAGCACGGTTCTTCGCCGCGGCGCTTGTTGAAGCCCGGTGACGATGCAACGGGGGCGACATGTCAGGGATCGCCAGCCGCTCCCTCGAGTACCCAATCCCGGCCAGGTCGCCGGCGAACGCTCGTCGTCCACTCTCGATCGCCGAGACCATCGGGGCCGACACCCCGAGCAACTCCCCAAGCTGCTCCTGTGTGATGCCTTCAATTACGCCGGGTCGGCACGCAGTCGGTTCATTCGGACGCACCTTCGTCCCAGCCATCGAGTTCGTCGAGATCCATGAATGGATCAGCCATGCGCTGATCGATGAGCGCGACATAATCGGGCACGTAGGGCCAGGTCGCCACGAAGGTGGGGGAACCCGTCGCCTCGAGTCGCTGGCGCCCGTGAGGCTCGCACGTGCCTGCGACCGACAGATCTAGCCCGTGCCGGTGGAACCGGTGCACAAGCATGATCACCGGCGTCTGCAGGTATTTGACAGGATCGAAGAGGACCATTTGCGACTTGGAGCGCTCGATGGTTACAGCACTCTCACTCCTGAGAAGGGACTGCTCGCCGATGGCTAGCGCAGTGAACTGCACTCGGCCGTACTCTGTGTAAGACGACTCGAGTTCGAACCGGTCGTCTTGTGTGAGGCAGGCACCTAACTACCGAGATGAGGTGATGGACTGCGCTCGCCCGGGGGCGGAGCTGGCCGTAGTCATCGTGGAACCGTCGGCGGTACCGCGGCCGCCTCTTGGTAGCCGCCGATCATCAGTTCCACGATCGGGGTGAGCAAGGCTTCGTTCACAGGCCGAGCATACTACATTCGCTGTAAAACTCTACAGTGAAATATAGTGGCCGACCGGTCCGACGGGCATCGAGCTCATGGCCTCGTTGAGCATCGAGCCGCCGACGGTGACGTAGTCGACTGCGTGGACACGTAGCTCACAAGCCGGGCAGGTCGACCTCGAGGTGGCCTAGGTCTCGCCTCCTGCTCGAGAACGCCCACCCCTGACGACTCAGATTCAGAGCGTCATCGGCCATCGCGAGCCAACCACGAACCTCCGCAACCAGCGCGAGCCCTTGGTCCATAGCTCGCTCTGTCCGGGGTCGATACCGCGCCACTAGCAATCTCGTCGAGCGTCTCGAACACCTCGACCGAACGCTTCAAATCCCCGGTCGGCTCGGCTCGCCTGAGGATCTCGTCGCTCCCGATCACTTCCCACCGGGACAGTCAACGGAGGACGCGGGATACCCAAGTGGTGATTGCATCTGCAACTAACCTGAACTCCCGATGAACTGGGCTCACTACTCACGCGACCCGCTCGATGTCTACACCGCGCTCCAAGACCTCATCCAACGACCCGCCTGGCGACGCGACGCACTCTGCCAAGAACACCCCGAAATCAACTTCTTCCCCACACACGGCCAATCCGCCGGGGCAGCCCTCGAGATCTGCGCTCAATGCCTGGTTCGCACCGAATGTCGCGAGTACGCCGACCCATCTCGCGACGCGAGCTCTACGGCATCTGGGGCGGCGAGACGCAACCAACACGTCGCACGTCACCGCACACGACGCCAAAGGCGAGAAGCGGCATGAGTGAGCCTGCGCCACGTCGCGAATGGCCTGCTACTAGTGCGCATAGTGGGCCCAGCGAGGGCCGCCGTCCGATCACCGAGGCCGAGCGAGAGCCTATTTAGCGCGGCTTGGCAGAGCGGTCGGGGAGCTGCGTATCTCATTGGGACTATCCCGACAGGATCTCGCGGATGCCGCCCAGTTGGGTGAACGAGCCGTGGGGCGAATCGAGACGGGCCGGCGTCGCACTCGCAGGTCGACGATCGCCCGCATCCTCGAGGCGCTCGAACGTCCCGAGGTGCTCGACGACTGGTGCCACCTTGCCGGGTCCGCGTTGGCCCCGGAGAGCCCCTACCGCGGATCGGATCGAGAGGCGCCGGAAGCGCCGGTGGGCGAAGAAGCGCCGTAGGGCGGTCGCATTGGTCAGGCGATACCAATCCGAAGCGGTCCGCCGGGCAGAAGCGGATGAAGAACTCGCCGCGCTGCTCGATGTCACAGCGGATCAGTACCGTCGATCGTCGGCGCGTTGAAGTGACGACTCAGCTTTCGACCGGTTCAGGCGGGTTGCACCGTTGCCCCTGAACTACACGATCTGGGTCACTTGTCCGCGGGAACAAAAGCCATTTGGGCGGTTCCGATGGGTGGAGCCAGGAGACAGCACCGAACGCCGGGCGGACCTCTACTGGCGAGCGCAGAGCGACCCTGACGCTGCCGCCGAGTGGGAGACGCTCGAGCGGAAGGATCGGGTCATCTGGCTCTCGGCGGCGGCCTGCGTTGTCTTGTTGTTCGTCGCGATGAGCTTCGATGGGCTCGTCGGGTCGATGGTTCTTCAACCTGTCCGCGTGGCTCGTGAAGGCGGTGGGGATCGGCGGTGGAGTGGTGCTGCTCGTCGTCGCCGCGACCGGAGTCTTCGACCGCTGAGATCCGACGCTAGAAGCCGGAACGCGTGGAGCGCTGATCGTGCCGCGACAGCAGCCGGGCGCGATCCGGACTGATCGACGACAATCGGCAGCATGACGGAGCGCGTCTACACCGTGGAGGGGGCGAAGGCGACGCCTGCTGAGCGGATGACCCTGACTCGAGGCCGGGCTACTCGAGCGAGCAGCATCTGCAGGAGTGGGTGATCGCCCATCCCGAGATCCTCGGTGAGGACGTTCTCATCATCACATTCGAGTTCGACCGCTGGATAACCGGCGCCGGAGCGACGACATGGGAGCGGCTCGACGTCCTGGCGCTCGATCGGGCTGGCCAGGCTCATCGTCGCCGAGCTGAAGCGGGACATCGCCCCCGACTCCGTCATGGTCCAGGCCCTCAACTACGCGGCGATGGCACGGGGCTTCAACCTCGACCTGCTGGTCGAGGCGTACGGCGCTCGCCGCGGCGGCGACCTGACCGCCGCCGAGCTGCAGGAGGAGCTGCGGGAGTGGGCGCCACTGGTATCGGACGAGACACTCGGACCACCGAGGATCATCCTCGTGGCGGAGGAGTTCGGGCCGGTCCTCCGCAACACCGCGATGTTCCTGATCCCAGCAGGGCCTCGACCTGCGGCTCGTGCGTGTCCAGCTCTATCGGATGACGAACGGGACGCTCGCGCTCACGGCCTCGCAGCTGCCTGCCGGTGCCGGACACTGGTGGAACTCATGGTGCGGCCGCGGTCGGCGACGACCACGCAGCGCGCCGCGCGGGCTGCGGCTGCCGCCGGGCATCGATCCCGGACCGGCTCGTGGCGTCAGGCATCCTCGAGGAGGGCCAGGAGTTCGGATCGCAGTCCCCGCCGGCGTCGCCGAGGACCGAGACATCGTCGCCGCATGGCTCGCCGAGGATCCTCGACGGGCCATCGTCCGGTGGCGGCAAGATCCGGTGCGCCAGTCGAGTGGGGGGCTCGGTGGCGAGTCGTGGAACCTGGCGACCCTCATTCGGCACATCATCGAGGAGGCAACCGGCGAGCCTGCACGTACCCAAGTGTGGGGGCCGAACTGGTATCAGACGCTCGACGGCGAGGTGCTGCACAAGGTGGCCGAGCCTCTCGGTGATGCCGGCGGCGAACGCTTCGACTGGTCTCGTCTCCACCTGCTCCTTGCAGCACTACCTTCCGGTCGCTGGACGACTTACGGCGAACTCGCTGAAGTCGTCGGGACCGTTCGCGGCCGCTCGGTCAGCACATCGCACGGTGCGAGCAGTGCCCAAACGCCTGGCGAGTGCTCGGCGCTGACGGTCGCCCACGGCCGAACTTTGCGTGGACCGATCTGACTGACACGCGCACTCAGCAAGAGGCGCTCACGGCGGAAGGAGTGCCTTTCGGCGATGGCGTGGCCGACCCGTTGCGCGACGGTTGAGTGCAGATGAGCTCGACGCGTTGCTCGCCTGAGGTCACAGGCTGATTTCACGTGTCAAGCCCCTTACCCGCACGACAGGTTGGCTCCGGTAGCTGCACGACACTGCTAATCCTCACGCGGTCTCGAACTTGCGGGCTGCCGTTGGGCGTGGCGTCGGTACGCTACGCCGGAGCTGTGAACCGGCAGCACCACGCCGACGCCGCTCCTCCCCCGCGACCTACCCGGCGAGTTGTGACATGGTTTCCGCGCACCTGGAGCGGGAGTGGGGATGTCCATTCACGAGGACGAGGCAATCGCAGCCGTCGGCGAGTTCGTCAGATGGTTCGCCGGGGTGCTCGAGGCGCTTCTCGGCCCGCAACGAGGAGAATGGGCAGGACTGGGACCCTGGGTACAGCACGATGCTCGAGGCCTACCAGCTCTGTCTGTCGTTCACCGCCGCTGACCTGGTCACCAACGAGTCCGAGGTCCACCTCCTCCACAGACTCGTCCCGTTCATGTCCGTTGAGCGAATCCGCGAAGCACTCGCAGCGCCATCGGTCGATGCCAAGCAGTGGAAGCTGCATCCGTCGAGTTATCTCGCTGTGCTCGCGTCACTGAGCACCCTGGTCGGCCGCAACTACGCGGGTGAATACCGGACGATGGCGCTTCAAGTGGCTCGCGCCGTGATCAGACTGGACGACGAGGTCGACGCTGAGGAGAGCGCGGATCTCGCTCGTTTCGACGCGATGGTCAGAGGCCGTAGAACGCTTCGTCGACGCATGTGTCGCTGAAGGCCTGAGGCTCGGCGGCGACGAGATGGGGAACTCGCTCGCCGGGCTCTTTGAGCAGACCGAGCTGGACGAGCGACCGGTGAGCCGCCCCTCCTGGCAGCACCAGGGACCCCGGGTGGGAGTACCTCCTGTTCCGCGGATGAACTCGAAGAGGCATTCGCCGAGACAGCGGGCCTCCGGGCTGCCTACTGGTCCAGAGCGGGGATCAACCCATTCCCCGAGGTGACCCTCGACAACCCTCTTGCGGCGCTGACGTTTGTTGACGCCATGACGACGCGCATGACCGACCAGATCTTTCCGACAATGCAGGACACGTTCTCGGACGCTCGCGTCGGGAGGCCTTTGGCGTCCCCGGCGAGCCGGGAGATCCAGTTCAGATCCGTGCGTATGCCTTCGAAGTCGTCGCGGCACTTCCGCGCCCTGCTCGAATGGTGCCTCGAGGCCAGGGCGCACACGGGAGCCGGATCGATCGCACGGTTGTGCGAAAAGACTGCCCTCATGCTCGCCGGGCCGGTCGAGCAGACGGAGCGCTGGATCACGCACACGATCCCAGACATCCGGGAGGTCGTCTCGGGCGGACCCCCGGTTGCCGGGGAGCCACCAAAGGTCATCTCGCTCACCCTGACGATGACGATCGATCCAGACGCGCTTGCCGCGGCCACGGAGGCGCTCGAAATGGTCCGCGACGAAATGGGTCTCAACAACTCGGCGACCTCCTTGCCGAAGTCTGGGAACCCGCTCCTGGAGGAGCTCGGCGGAGTCACCGAGGAACTCGATGAGGGCCCTGCTGCCGGGCGGCTAGCGCCGCATCGACGCGAGCTGTCTGACTGACCCCGTGGACGTCGACGCACTTCAGGCCGAGGTCGACCGCCTCTCCTCGGACTTGTCAGCAACCGAGGCGACGCTACGGGAAGTACAGGACGAGCTCGCATCGTTCGAGTCGCTATATCGAGAGGTCATCGCCTCACGGCTCGCCCGCGTCGAGGCGCTAAGGGCGGAGTTGGCCACGGCACGTCAAGAGGACGTCGAAGCGGCGGCGATGCGAGCGGCACAAGCAACTCGAGTTGCGAAGCAACTCACGCCGAAAGAGCGTTATCACTCGACCGCCCGCCGCATTCATCCGGACCTGGCTCGCGATGATTCGGAGCGAGCTGGCCGAGAAGAGCTGATGAAGCGTCTAAACGAGGCTTGGGCACCGGCACGACACCGACGAGCTCGATGTCATCGAAGCGGAGGCCATCCGTCGGTTCAGTCGTCGACGATCTCGAAGCCGACCGCCTCGGCAGCCTTCGACGGGCAAAGGCAGCACTGGGGAGCCGACTCGGTCGCGTTCGGGCGCGACTTGACGCTCTCCGGGCGTCAGCCCTCTGGCAACTTCTGAGCCGTGCGAACGTGGCCGAACGAGAGGGACGAGATCTTCTCGCGGAGCAAGCCAGCGAGTAGATCTGATCGCCGTCGGCTTGGAGGCCGAGCTGGCCGACCTCGACCTATCGTGATGGCCCACACCTCGAACCGCTAGTAGGAGCACCGTGGGCCGCTTTCGTCTCCGCTTCCGGCGGAGCTTGAGTTTCGGCAAGCTCTTCCGTCTCAACGTCGGGAAACGCGGGGTGAGCATCACCACCGGCGTTCCAAGGAGCGCATCACACCATCCATAGCTCTGGCCGTCGCACTACCAGCGTTGGTCTTCCCGGCACGGGCATCTCAGCCGTGCGTGTCGAATTCGCCATCGTCCGAGCCGACCGCTCAGCCATCCGATCGGGACCTAGTGCTCCAGGTCCAACGTGAGCTCGAGGAGCGCTCGAAGGACACCCTGGCCGATCCCTCCTGACTTCAGAAGCAAATCAGGACGTACGAGCGCGTTGCCCCTATGCCTTCGGGCTCGCGTGGGCGATCAAGAGCGTGGCCTCGGCGGCGTCGCGCTGTTGCTGTGATCGCCATTGGCGCGCTGCGCATCTGAACTACACGTCCATCTTGTTCGATTCGAGAGCTCAGTAGGTCACCTGAGGTCACCTGATCGGAGGTGCGGCTTCGTTTCAAGCCTCTGACCTGCACCTTCTCAGCGCGCTCGGAGGGAGTCGAACCCCCAACCTTCTGATCCGTAGTCAGATGCTCTATCCATTGAGCTACGAGCGCTTGCGGGCGAACAGTCTATGGGAGCGGTCCGATCCCTTCATCCCACGTGATGCCCGTACATCTCCCCCAACGGGTCGCTGATCAGCTCGAGGCGCGCCCCGTCCGGATCCCGGAAGTAGAGCGACGAGCCGCTGACATGGTCGTAGTGCACGCCCGCGTCATCGAGCTTCTTCCTCAGGCGTTCCCAGTTCTCCGGCGGCGTCGAGATCGCGATGTGGTGAAGGCCACCGAGCACCTCCGCGTAGTCACCGAGGTCGAGGCCGGGGAAGTCGAAGAACGCGAGCGAGTTGCCGTTGCCAATGTCGAAGAAGAAGTGAGTGCTTCCCTTGTAGTCCCGGTTCTCGAACAGCTCAGTCAGCGGGAACTCGAGGAGGCCTTGGTAGAAGTCGATCGTCCGCTCGACATCCGCACTCAGCAGAGCGACGTGGTGCACGCCTCGCGCTGTGGTGGCGGGGCGATCGGCGCGGGGCTTCAGGTATTGCTCGCGCATCTCGGCTCGCCGAGCCTTCAGACGATCGAGGTCCAGATCGGCGGCCATTGCATCCACCCTAGGCTCGACGGGTGGCCATCGAGCTCGTCGTCCACGACGACACCATCGACCTCACGCTCACCGGATGGGATCGCCTTTGGGCGCTCTCGAGTGGGATCCACCTGCCCATCGACCAGATCCTCGATGCCCGCGTCGCCGACGTCGGCCCGCTCAAGAAGGAGCTCGGGCTCCGCACAGGTGGTGGCTACTGGCCGGGGAAGTTGGCGACAGGACACTTCACCTGGCATCACCGCAAGGGTTACCGCCAGCTGTGGGTCGTCTACACCGACAAGTCGGTCTTGGTCATCGACACGACGTTGATGAAGCCGGCGCGCATCGTGATCCAGCACCCCTACCGCCACGACCTGGCGTGGCTGATCGGCGAGCGCATTCCCCGCCGCGGCGCACGCGAGCCCGGGGCCCTCTACGACCACGAGGACGAGTCCGCCGAGTAGCGCGACGTGGGAACGCGCGTCAGGCGGCGCGGAACGTGGTGCGGTAGGCCTGGGGGGTCGTCCCGGTGATGCGGCGGAAGTGCATGCGCAGGGTCGACGCCGCGCCGAAGCCGCACCGCGCGGCGACGTGATCGACCGAGAGGTCGGTGCTCTCGAGCATGCGCCGCGCCGCGAGCACGCGCTGCTGCAACAGCCACTGCAAGGGCGTCGTGCCGGTCGACGCGCGAAAGCGACGCGCAAACGTGCGGGGCGACATGCGCGCTCGCGCCGCGAGCTGATCGACGGTGAGCTCTTGGTCGAGATGGTGGACCGCCCAGTCGAGCGTCGCGGCGAGCTCGTCGCAGTCACACGGAGGAACAGGCGCATCGACGAACTGTGCCTGCCCGCCCTCGCGATGTGGCGGGACGATCATGCGGCGCGCGAACACGTTCGCGACTTCGGCACCGTAGTCCTGCCGCACCATGTAGAGGCACAGGTCGATGGCGGCCGCAGTGCCCGCTGACGTCAGCACGTTTCCCTCATCGATGTAGAGCACCGACGGGTCGACGTCGATCTCCGGATGGCGACGCTTCAGCTCGTCGGCCCACATCCAATGCGTCGTCGCGCGCTTGCCGTCGAGCAACCCCGCGGCCGCGAGCACGAACGCTCCTGAGCACAACGACGCGATGCGCACGCCCCGAGCATGCGCACGCCGCAGCGCTTCACACAGCTCTGGTGACGTCGGCTGGTTCACATCCCACGCCGGGATGATCACAGTGTCGGCGTCCGCGAGATCGGCGAGTGTGTACGGCGTCTCGATCGTGAACAGATCGCCCTTCGTCGTGTGCGCTCCGGCGTGGAGGCCACACACCATGAAGCGATACGTCGGCATCCCCATGTCGGAGCGATCGAGGCCGAACACCTCGCAGGGCACCGCGAGCTCGAACACCGAAGTGTGATCAGCGATGACGACCGCCACGGTGTGCTGCTTGCGCATGGCAGGAATCTAGCGCACATGGGCAGTCCTGCCACTCGTCGCGTAGCCCTTGTCGAGCGCACCATCGCCGCATGGATCACGAGATGCGCCAAGCCCTCATCGACCAGTACTGCGAGGGGCCGGGAGTCGTGACGGCCGCACTCGCCGGCGCCACCGAGGACGAGCTGAATGCCCGGCCGGGGCCGGACGAGTGGTCGGCACGCGAGGTCGTCCACCACCTCGCCGACAGCGAGGCAACCTCGTACATCCGCTTGCGCAGGCTCCTCGCCGAGGACGACCCGGTGATCTACGGATACGACGAAGCCGAGTTCGCTCGGCGCTTGCACTACGACCGTCCCATCGCCGCCTCGCTCGCGGTGCTGAAGAGCGTGCGCGCGCGTCGTCGACAGAGCTGCTCCGCAGCCTCGACGACCACGAGTGGGCCCGTTCGGGCACGCATTCCGAAAGCGGCCCTTACTCGGTCGAGACGTGGCTCGCGATCTACGCAGCCCACGCTCACGACCACGCGGCACAAATCAGCCGCGCGAGGTCATGCGCGGAGCCGAACGTCTCTTCGTCAACTCACGCTTCGGGAGGAGGCAGCCGTGTTCTTCGTGGAATGCGACTCGCATGACGGCGGGTTCGTCCTGCTGAACCCAGACCACATCGTCTCGATCCGGAACACGGCCCACGGCGTCGAGCTCGACTGGCAGTGCTGGTGTGGCAACGTCGGCACGTGGCATCCGCGCCGCGACGAGCCGGCCGCGGCGTGAACGTTCAGACCTTGTAGACGTTCAGGTGTTGTTTGCCGAACTTCTTGCAGTCCGGCCACGTCATCCAGAGATCCAAGGTGTTGCCCTTCACCCCGCCGCCGATGTCGAGCGCCGTGCGGTAACCGATGCCCTCGATCCAGAGGTTCGTGCGCAGCGGGATGACCCTCGGGTCCACGGCGACCACGTTCGGGCCGGTCGGCTCCCCCGAATAGGTGGTGCCGACGATCACGTAGCAGACGATCGTGAACTCGCCGAGCGGTTGGGCTCCGGCGGGCTCCCCGTCACCGATCAGCGCGGCGATCGTCGATGCAGCGGCGGTCGTCGAGGTCACCGCCGCGGTGGTCGTCGCCGCCGTCGTCTCGACGACAGCTGCGCTCGTCGTGGACTCGACCGTCGTCGGAGACGTCGGTGCAGCGGCCCGTGTCGCGGAGGTCGGCGGAGCCGCTGCGCTCACCGGTGCGGGCAGGGGCGGGGCCGGAGCCGCGGAGGTCGCCGCCGACTCGAGCGCGGACGCCCCCGCGATCGCACCACCCGAGAGCGGCACGTCGGCCGCCTGGGCCCGGTCGATCGCTACCTCGGTCGCGGTCACCGAGTACGCCGCGAGCTGCGGCCCGACCGCAGCAACCGTCTCGGAGCCGGACTTCGATCCGCGTGTCCCTTGGAGCGCCAACGCCGCGACGGTCAGCAGCGCTGCGACCGCAAGCACCGGCATGGGCACCCGCGGCAGAGGCTGACGCCTCCGGAACACGTGACGGCTGTGCCGCCAGCGACGCCTCCTGTGAAGGCGCGCGGATCGACGGATCATTTGCTTGCGGCTTCTCCCTCCCGCCGGGTGGCGCTCCGCGTCGTCGGGCGCACTCGTCGTGGGGGAGCTCACGACTGGCGCTCGACCACCGCTCCCGGCACGGGACCTATGGTCTGGAGTCACAGGGTCTAGCCCCGGCCCTGCCGAGGCGCAACCGGAGCGTCAGATTTCCGTCAGAGAACCGGCGGAGAGGGTGGGATTTGAACCCACGGACGAGCTTGCACCCGTCAACGCCTTAGCAGGGCGCCCCATTCGGCCTCTCTGGCACCTCTCCCTGGGGTGGATGGCATCGTACCCGTCTGTCTCGGCCCACTCCGCCGCCACGAGGCCGGCCCCTCAATCAAAGACAACGGTCTTGCGGCCGTACACGAGGACACGGTGCGCGAGATGGGCGCGCACCGCTCTCGCGAGCACGATCATCTCGAGATCTCGTCCCTTGCGGACGAGATCTTCGACGCTGTCACGGTGGCTCACCCGCACGACGTCCTGCTCGATGATGGGCCCCTCGTCGAGCTCCGCGGTGGCGTAGTGCGCGGTGACGCCGATGAGCTTCACGCCTCGGTCGTGGGCCTGGTGATACGGACGGCCGCCGGCGAACGCGGGCAGGAACGAGTGGTGGATGTTGATGATCCGGCTCGGGTACTTCGCCACGAAGCCCGCCGACAGGATCTGCATGTAGCGCGCGAGCACGACCAGGTCGATGTCGTGTTCGGCGAGCAGAGCGAGGATCGCACTCTCCTGCTCGATGCGCGACTCGGGCGCAACCGGCAGGTGGGCGAACTCGACGTCGAAGTGCGCCGCGACGTCGGCGTGGTCGGGGTGGTTGCTGACCACGAGGGGGATGTCGGCGGCGAGCTCGCCCATCCGCCAGCGGGCGAGCAGGTCGTACACGCAGTGGGCCTGCTTCGACACGAGGATCGCAACGCGCGGCCGCTCGTCGGAGAAGCGGACGTCGCAGTGCATCGTGAACCGCTCGGCGAGCGGTGAGAGCGCGGGCAGGATCTCCGACCGGTCGAGGTCGAAGCCGTCGAGGTCGAACTCGATCCGCTGGAAAAACACGCCCTCGCTGGCGTCGGTGTGCTGGTCAGCGTGGACGATGTTGCCGTTGTGCCGGTACACCCAGTCGGCCATCGTGGCCACAAGACCCTTCTGATCCGGGCATGAGAGCAGCAGCGTGGCGGTGGCCATCCGCATCAGTGTTGCCTCTACCCTGACCCGCCGTGAAGACGGTGGAGGCGAGCGACGGCGACGCCACCACCTCGATCCCCCGCCGGCCCGACCCGACGACCTTCCTCGTCGTCGCCGTGGTCGCGTTCTCGACGCTGGCGCTGCAAGTGCTGCTCACACGGATCCTCGCCGCGCTCGTCTTCTACCACTTCAGCTTTCTGGCGATCTCGCTCGCGCTGCTCGGCACCGGCGCCGGTGGCCTCTACGTCTCGCTGCGCCAGGCTCCGCCGAACCAGTTCGCGCTTCGGGTGTTGCTCTCGGGGTGGGCGGCCGTCCTCGCCGTCACCTTGACGCTCGTTCCGGTCGTCATCGTGCGCCTCGACTTCGACTACAGCGACGGGCTGTCGCCGCACTTCGTGTTCGCGATGACGGTCGCGTGCATCGTGTCGGCCCTGCCGTCGTTCGCGGCCGGTGTCGTCATCGCGATGGCGATCCGCGCCCACGCGCAGGTCGTCGGGCGCATCTACGCGGTCGACCTCGTCGCGGCGGGCCTCGGCGCCCTCGCGGTCGTGCCCGCGATCTGGCTGATCGACCCGCCCCATCTCGTCGTCGCGCTCGGCCTGCTCGCTGCGGTCACCGCCGTGGCGGTGGCGCCCGACCTCCGGGCTCGCCGTTGGGCCGGACTCGCGGGCGTCGTGCCCGCGGTCGTGCTGATCGCCGCGCCGCTCACCTCGATCATCACGGTGCCGGTGCCGGGCCTCGACCTCGCCGGCACGATCCGCTCCGAGGTGTGGACGCCCCTGTCACGAGTGATCGGTGTCATCCCGCGGGAGGCGGAGTCGTTCGGCCTCGTCTTCTACGACCGAGTGAGCGCCCCCGTCATCAACTACGCACCGGGCGGGCCCTCACCCGACTGGCGGGTGACGCAGCTCGGCCCGCAGACGATCCCGAGTGAGCTCGGGCTCGAGGGGAAGGCGCTCGTCATCGGTGGCGGCGGCGGGCGCGACATCCACAACCTGCGCTCGTCGGGCGTCGACGACATCGACGTGATCGAGCTGAACGAAGGCATCCGTCAGATCGTCGACGACGACATGGCGGTGTTCTCGGGATCGCCGTACTCGATGCCGGGCGTGCACACGACGATCGGAGACGGGCGATCGATCCTCGCGAGGCGAGGCCTGTATGACCAGATCCAGATCAGCTTCACCGACTCGCTCAGCGCGGGTGGCGCCGCCGCCTACGCGCTCAGCGAGAACAACCTCTACACCGTCGAGGCCTTCCAGGAGTACCTCGACCACCTGACGCCGGGCGGCATCCTCGCGGTCACGCGGCGCCATCAGCTCGTGGGCGACGAGGCGCTGCGCGCGACCGTGCTCGCGCTCGAGACGCTCCGGCGAAACGGGGTCGAGCACCCCGAGCAGAACGTCGTCGTTGTCCTCGGCCGCGACCTGTTCGACGCGCTGTTCGGCACCGTGCTCGTGAAGAACGAGCCGTTCACGGCGGAGGAGCTCGAGTCCATCAAGCAGCTCGCCGCGGAGCGGGGCGAAGGCGTCGCGTTCGCACCCGGTGGGCCGTACCAGCTCGAGTGGGCGGACCTCGCGGCCGCGGAGAGCCCGAGCGCGTTCTGCCACTCCTACAAGCTCGACGTCTGCGCGCCGACCGACGACCGGCCGTTCTTCTTCAACATGAAGCGGCTGAGTGATGTCGGTCAGCAGATGGAGGGCTACTCCTACGCCGTCGATCCGGTCCTCATCTTGTTCCTGACGTTCGGGGTCATCGTCGTGCTCGCGGTGCTCGGCTACGTGGTGCCACTGCTGCTCGCCCGCCACATCACGCGACCCCCTCCAGCGGCCCTCGCGTACTTCGTGCTGATCGGGCTCGGGTACCTCCTCGTCGAGGCGGTGTTCGTGCAGCGGTTCGTCCTGATGCTCGGCTATCCGACCTACTCGTTGTCGGTCGTGCTCGCCGCGCTGCTCGCGTTCACGGGCGTCGGATCGTGGCTGAGCGCGCGATGGCCCGACGAGCGACGGGGCCTGCTGATCTCGCTCACCGCGGCAACGGTGCTGATCGTCGCGTCCGCGATCTTCCTGCCCGACCTCGTCGAAGCGATGATCTCGGTGTCGTTCTCGGCGCGTGTCGCGGTCACCGTCCTGGTGCTCGCGCCGTTCGGCCTGACGATGGGGATGGCGATGCCGATCGGGCTGCGCCGGTACGAGGCGCTGCATCCCGGTGGCGTGCCGTTCGCGTGGGCGGCAAACGGGTTCGCGTCGGTGGTCGCGGCCGCGCTTGCCACCGTGCTCGCGCTCGTCTTCGGGTTCACCGTGACGACGATGGTCGCCGCGCTCTGCTACGCCGGCGCACTGGCCCACGCTCGATTCGGCAAGTGGGCGCCCGCGGTCTCGTCGTAGCCTGGTCCCCGGAGGGGTGGCAGAGCGGACGAATGCAGTGGTCTTGAAAACCACCGGATGGCAACATCCCGCGGGTTCGAATCCCGCCCCCTCCGCGCTGTCTGGCCCGCAAACGGTGTGGGTTCGAAAGGAGTGAAGCCCGTGGCCGACAAGCCGTCGAAGAAGCCAGCGAAGACAGCCGGGAAGCCGGTCCTCCTCTCGGGGGGCAACCCGCAGATCCCGAAGGGCGACGGCGACGCACCTGTGCAGGCCTACATCGAGGCGACGCCGGGCTGGAAGCGCGACGTCGTCCGGAGCCTCGACACGATCATCACGCGCACGGTCCCCGACGTGCACAAGGCGGTGAAGTGGAATTCGCCCTTCTATGGCCTCAAGGGCCAGGGTTGGTTCCTCAACTTCCACTGCTTCACGAACTACGTGAAGGTTGCGTTCTTCCGAGGCACATCGTTGCGTCCTCCCCCTCCGGGCGAATCCAAACAGAAGGACGTGCGCTACCTCGACATCCACGAGGGCGAGTTCGACGAAGCCCAGCTCGTCGCGTGGGTGAAGCAAGCCAGCGAATTGCCGGGTGAACACCTCTGACCGTCGTGTGAGGCTGCGGGGATGCCGTCGGTCGAGTGGGGTCCAGAGATCGCCGCCGTCTACGACGCGACCTATGCGTACGAGGCCACCTCCGCCGTACTCGACCCAATGATCGGGATGCTCGCGGAGCTCGCCGGCGCCGGACGCGCGCTCGAGTTCGCGGTGGGCACGGGACGCGTCGCGCTCGCGCTGAGCGCACGGGGCGTCGAGGTGCACGGCATCGAGCTGTCTCCCCACATGCTCGAGCAGCTCCACCGCAAGCTCGGCGCCGCGGACGTGAGCACGATCCTCGGCGACATGACGACGACGCGAGTGCCGGGTGAGTTCTCGCTCGTCTACTTGGTGGCCAACACGCTCATGAACGTCACGACGCAAGACGAGCAGGTCGCCGTGTTCGACAACGCTGCGGCACACCTCGTCGCCGGAGGATGCTTCGTCCTCCAGCTCATCGTGCCGCAGCTCCGCCGAGTGCCGCCGAGCGAGAAGGGATGGGTCTTCACGTTGCGTCCCGACCACGTCGGCATCGAGACCTTCGACGACACCGTGGGCCAGATCGCCTCGTCGCATCACTGGATCGAGGTCGACGGGCACCTCGTGCACCACGCCGCGCCCTACCGATACGTGTGGCCGTCCGAGCTCGACCTCATGGCTCGCCTCGCCGGCTTCCGCCTGCGGAACCGGTGGGCCGACTGGCACCGCGCACCGTTCACCGCCGAGAGCGCGTCACAGGTCGTCGTGTTCGAGAAGCGCTGATTCTCTTGAGTCAGGTGATCTTCGAGCGCAACGACGCGATCCACGCTTCGGCTTCGCGCCATGCAGAGTCGGCCTGCGCGCGCACCGCTTCGCCATGGTCGCCCCCTGCGGGATACGACCCGAGGAACTTCACGCCGCCCTGCTTGCTGTGCAGCCCGCGCAGAGCGTCGGCCACGACCTCGTCGGCGATGTGGCCTTCCATGTCGATGATGAAGCAGTAGTCGCCGAGCCCGCCCGACTTCGTCGGCCGGCTCTCGAGCTTGCTCAGGTTGATGCGGCGCGCGGCGAACTCCTGAAGGATCGAGATGAGGCTGCCAGGCGCGTTCGCTCGCTGGTACACGACGACCGACGTCTTGTCGTGTCCCGTGGGCGCGGCCACGCCGTCGCGGGCCACGACCACGAAGCGGGTCTGGTTGCCGTCATGGTCTGCGATGTCGGCTTCGATCACGTCGAGGCCGTAGAGCTTGCCCGCAAGCGGCGGGCCGATCGCTGCCGTCCCCGCGGGATGTTGCTCACCAACGAGCTGCGCTGCCTCCGCGGTCGAGTTCGCGGCGACGAGCTCGACGGTCGGCATCTGACTGCTCAGGAACTCGTGGCACTGCGCGGTGGCGACCGGGATGGACACGACTCGCTTGACGTCTTCGAGCGCCGTCCCGGCGGGCGCGAGCAAGCACAGCTGTACGTCGAGCACGACCTCGCGCTGGATGAGGAGGTCGTGGTTGAAGACGAGCCGGTCGATGGTCGCGTGCACAGAACCCTCGATCGAGTTCTCGATCGGCACGAAGCCGAGGTCGACTTCACCCGCCTCGGTCGCCACGAGCACCTCGCCGATCGACGCGATCGGGACGAGCTCGCCTTCCGCGAGGTCGGACTGGGTCAGCAGCGCTTGCTCGGTGAACGTACCCAGCGGTCCGAGAAAGCCGATGCGCGCCGCTGAAGTGCCGGATGCAGCCACGACGGGCCAGGATAGTGACGTGGACGAAGCCCGCCTCCGAGATCTCCTCGACGACGTCCGCGCGGGCATCGTCGATCCGGACGAGGCCGTCGCCATCCTCAGGCGCCTCCCCTTCGCCGACCTCGGCTTCGCTCGCGTCGATCACCACCGCGCGATCAGGTCGGGGCTGCCCGAAGCCGTCTACGGGCCGGGCAAGACGCCCGAGCAGTGCGTTGCGATCGTCGGCGAGCTGCTCGCCACGGGCACGCGCCCGATCCTGCTCACCCGCGCCAACGATGATCAGGTGGATGCAGTGCTCGCTGCGCACCCGACGGGGGTGCGCGCGAGCAGCACGATCGTATGGAACCCGCTCGAAGCCGAACGGCCCGAGCACGTCCTCGTGATCACGGCGGGCACGTCCGACCTGCCGGTCGCCGACGAGTGCGCCGCAGTCCTCCAGGCCCACGCCGTGACCCCCATCCGCATCACGGACGCGGGCGTTGCGGGGGTGCACCGACTGCTCGTGCACGCGGACGAGCTCGGCCGTGCCGACGCGGTCATCGTCGTGGCCGGCATGGAGGGCGCTCTCGCAAGCCTCGTCGGTGGGCTCACCTCGGCGCCGGTGATCGCGGTGCCCACGAGCGTCGGCTACGGGGCCGCCTTCCAGGGGATCACCGCGCTCCTCGCGATGCTCGCGTCGTGCGCGGCCGGCATCACCGTGGTCGGCATCGACAACGGCTTCGGCGCGGCGTGCGCCGCGCTCCGCCTGTGCACCGTGCACGATCGATCGCGATCGACGCTCACGTGACCAACGTCGCGTGGTTCCACTGCTTCTGCGGCATCGCCGGCGACATGGCGCTCGCCAGCCTCGTCGACGCAGGCGCGGATCTCGACGAGGTGCGCGAGCTGTGCGAACGCATCCCTGTCGGCGGCTGGAAGCTCGAAGCCGAATCGGTGCTGCGGGGCGGCGTCGGCGCGACTCACGTCATCGTCCACACCGAAGAGACAGGGGTCGTGCGCACCGCCGGCCACATCAACGGCCTGATCGAAGAGGCTCGGCTCCCCGACCGCGTGCGGCGCCGTGCCCTCGCCACATTCGCTGCGCTCGCGAGCGCGGAGGGCCGCCTCCATCGGCGGCCGCCTGAGCAGGTCCACTTCCACGAGGTCGGCGGCATCGACGCGATCATCGATGTCGTCGGCACGTGCGCGGCCCTCGAGCTGCTCGCGATCGACGAGATCCACTCGAGCCCGGTCGCGAACGGCATCGGGATGGTGCGCGCCGCGCACGGCCTGCTGCCGAACCCTCCACCCGCGGTCATCGAGCTGCTCCGCGGCGCGCCGACGTTCGGAATTGACATTGCCGCGGAGCTGACGACGCCGACGGGCGCCGCGCTGCTCGCGGCGAACGTCACCCGGTGGGGACCGCTGCCGGCGATGACCATCGCGGCGACCGGGTTCGGTGCGGGGACGCGCGAGCTCGACGCGAGGCCGAACCTCGCCCAAGTCGTGATCGGCGTGCTGACCGAGGGGCTCGCGACCGGTCAGCCCGTCACCATGCTCGAGGTCAACGTGGACGACGCGACGGGCGAAACGCTCGCGCACACGCTCGCGATGCTGATGGAGGCCGGCGCACACGACGCGTGGATCACCCCGATCGTGATGAAGAAGGGAAGACCCGCGCACACGGTCAGCGTCCTGTGCGACCCGAGCCTCGCGGCCCAGGTCGCCGCGACCCTCACCTCGGAGACCGGATCGCTCGGCGTGCGCGGTCAGACGTTCGAGCGGTGGCCCGCGCCAAGGCGAGAGGACGAGGTCGAGGTCGACGGGGCGATCATCCGAGTGAAGGTCGGACCGGGCCGGGTGAAGGTCGAGCACGACGACGCCGCCCGCGCCGCACGCAAGCTCCATCTCCCGTTGCGGGAGGTCGTGTCGCGCGCTGAGGAAGCGTGGCGGCAGACCTCGCCCGCGCATCTCGACCGCGGTGCCCCCGCCGGACGACGACGACGCCGGATGACCTACGACGCGGTCGTCGTGGGCGCCGGCCCGAACGGCTTGGCCGCAGCCGTGACGATCGCTCGGGCCGGCCGGTCGGTGCTCGTCATCGAAGCCGCCGACCATGTGGGAGGAGGCGCGGCCTCCGCCGAGCTCACGATCCCCGGAGTGATCCACGACGTGTGCGCGGCGGTGCATCCCCTCGCCGCGACCTCACCGTTCTTCCGCTCGCTGCCGCTCCGCGAGCACGGGCTCGAATGGGTGCACCCGGAGATCGACCTCGCGCATCCGCTCGATGACGGCACCGCCGCGGTGCTGTCGCGGTCGCTCGACTTCACGGCCGCGTCGCTCCAAGCCGACGGCGACGCCTGGCGCTCCCTCGTCGGGCCGATCATCACCCGCTGGCGTGACGTCGCCGATGGCGTGCTCGCGCCGCTGATCGCGCCTCGCCATCCACTTGCGATGATGCACTTCGCTCTGGCGGGAGCGTTGCCGACGACACTCATCGGCAAGCGCTTCTCGGCCGGGCGCGGCGACGCGCTCCTAGCGGGTCTCGCCGCGCACTCCTGCATCCCGCTCGCGCATCCGTTCACCGCGGGGCTCGCGCTCGTGCTCGGGGTCGCGGGCCACGTCGACGGCTGGCCGGTCGCACGGGGAGGAACGCAGGCGATCGCGGAAGCGCTCGTGTCGTATCTCCGCGAGCTCGGCGGCGACGTCAAGACCGGTCAGAAGGTCACGTCGCTCGCGCAGCTTCCCGAAGCGCGGGTGCTCCTGTTCGACCTCGGGCCGCGCGCGGCCGTCGAGCTCCTCGGCGATCGCGCCGCTCGACGCGTCGCGACGAGCGCGCGCCGGTTCCGCTACGGCACGGGAGTGTGCAAGATCGACTACGCGCTGAGCGAGCCGGTCCCCTGGTCGGCACTCGATGCTCGACGTGCCGGCACGCTGCACCTCGGCGGATCGATGGCCGAGATCGCGGACGCGGAACGCGAGGTCGCCCGTGGTCGACGGGCACCGCGGCCGTTCGTCTTGGTCTCGCAGCCAACCGTCTGTGACCCGAGCCGCGCGCTGGAGGGCACGCACACGCTGTGGGCGTACAGCCACGTGCCCGCGGACTCGGACCTCGACGCGACACCGGAGATCGAGGCCCAGATCGAGCGCTTCGCTCCCGGCTTCCGTGACGTCGTGATCGCGCGGTCCGTCCGCACCACCTCGACGCTGGAAGCGTCGAATCCGAACCTCGTCGGTGGCGACATCGCGGGAGGCGCGCTCGATCGCCTGCAGCTGCTCGCGCGGCCACGCGTCACGTTGCAGCCGTACCGGCTCGGCGCGGGCGCCTACCTCTGCTCCGCGTCGACGCCGCCCGGTGCGGGTGTGCACGGCATGTGCGGGCACCACGCGGCCAACGCGGCGCTCCGCCACGAGCTGCGCTGAGGGCGAGTACAGGGTTCGTCCAAGAAAGTCCGGTGAGCGCTTGACAGCGCGGATGAATCGTACTAGTGTTCGATTTCTTCCCCATTGATGCTGGTACGAGGTCTGGGGAAGGGGCGCGGTGGACGTTGTGGCCTTGGTCGGCGATCTGGCCGCGCTCGATCCGTCGACTGCTGATCGGCGTGTGCTGGAGGGGTGCGCGGCGGCGAGCGCGCGGTTGCGGGCGTGGCTCGACGGGTTCGACGTCGAGGTCGGCCGGGCGCTGGAGGTCAAGACCGGCTACGGCGCGAAGGTGTTCGCTGACGCAGCCAACGTGTCGCTCGCGAGCGGTGAGCGGGTGATCGAGCGGGGCCGCACGCTGAGCGGGTTGCCGACGATCGCGGCTTCGGTCAGGGCCGGTGACGTGTCGGGCGCGCATGTCGACGCGGTGACCCGAGCGTTGCGCCAGGTCGACGAGAAGCTGCGACCCGGGCTCGCGTCTGCCGTCGAGGGTCTGGTCGGCGACGCGCGGTCGCTGCCGGTCAATGAGTTCGAGCGGCGCCTGAGGGTCGAGGTGC
Organism: uncultured Acidimicrobiales bacterium; assembly: GCA_963708175.1. Taxonomy (GTDB): domain Bacteria; phylum Actinomycetota; class Acidimicrobiia; order Acidimicrobiales; family DATKAS01; genus DATKAS01. Next base: position 84,948 of record CAVPSD010000013.1, on the reverse strand, counting down.
GCCTTCGCCAGGGCGACGACGACCGCGCACGGCAGAAGCGTGCGATCCGGTGGCGGTCATGGGTCGAGCGGATCTCGGGGATGTTCCGCGGCGACTTCGCGTGCGACTCGCTGAACGCGGTCAAGATCGACAAGCGCATCCAAGACGAGATCGACCGGCTCTTCGCCGAGCGTGTCCCTGAGGATTGTCCCGACGATCCGATCGAGAAGCAGAAGTATCTCGCCGGGCTCGCGGTGATCTCGCTGCTGCTCGGCAACGGCGCCGGCTCGGGCAAACCCGAGCTCATCGTCGTGGTCGACGCGACCCAGCTCGACGCCGACGGCAACCCGACCGTGGACTGGGGGCTCCCCGTCGACCTGCCCGACGGACACGCTACGCGACGTCGCCGAGCGGGCCAAGACGCACATCGTCGCGGTCTGGCCGCCGGCCGATCTCGACCTCGGTCGCAGCCAGCGGCTCGCGAGCGCCGCCCAGCGGCGAGTGCTGCGGGCGCTGTACCCACGGTGCGCGATCGCTGGATGTGAGGTGCGGTTCAGTCGCTGCAAGGTCCACCATGTGTGGTTCTGGGAAGACGGCGGCCCGACCGATCTCGACAACCTGCTGCCGGTGTGTCACAGGCACCACAGCGCGGTCCACGACCACGGCTGGAAGCTCAAGCTGCTGCCCGACCGCACGCTCGAGATCACGTTCCCCGACGGCACGACGATGACCACCGGCCCGCCAGAGCGGGGACCGTGACGCTAACGGTGGATGGGCACGGTGATCGTCACGGACTGGTCTTCGAACTTCGAGACCTCCGCGACCGCGGTGACGTCCCACTTCCCCGCGATCGTGAAGTCGGAGGACACGAGCGACCAGTGACCGGGGCCGGCGTCATCCATCACCTGCTCGAGCGGGCCGACGCTCTCCGACGGGAGCGCCAGGCGCAGCGTCATCTTCTCGAGGCTGTCGTCGGGCCGCTGCGCTTCGTCGAGCACGTAGACGTGGATCTCGTTCGTACCTACCTTCGCCGGGTCGACGACGAGGCTCAGCTGTCCACCTCGAAACGCGACAGTGGACGAGAACACGCCACCAGTTGCCGAGGCGTCACGTGCCGGCGTGATCGCGACGAGTGCGGAGGTGATCGCGAGCACGACGACCAGCCCGGCGATCTCCGCGCGCACCGTCGTGTCGAGTCGCCGCCAGGCCAACGCCGAGCGCGTCGTCTTCGCGGCACCGGGGCCACCGACGCTCGCAACCGTCTCGTTCACGACGCGCTTGCCGGTCCGCCGGATGTCCGGCAGGAGCTTCCAGTGGTTGTACGCGGCGAGCGCTCCAACGAACGCGACGATGCACAGCTTGGCGACCAGGGTCCATCCGTAACGCGTGGACGTCAGCGCCGAAAGCGACCCGACCTCCTTCCATCCGAGGATCACGCCACTCACTCCGACCGCGACGATCGTCGCCACCGCCATCTGCGAGAAGCGGTCGACGAGCTGGGCGGCCGAGACGGCGTCGCCGTCGCGACGGCGCTGGGTCCACGCCACGACGAGCAGGACCAGGCCACCGAACCACATGCCCGCCGCGGCCACGTGCACCGCGTCCGCCGGGATGACCAACCACGCCGGGCTCGTCACACGCGTGTGCCCGGTGAAGGCGAAGGATGCGAACGCGACGCACGCGCCGAGCAACCCGACCCACGGCGAAGTGGCGGCCCACACGGCGAGAACAACGACGGCGGCACCGACGACGCCGAGGATCGTCGCCCAGCGCAGCCCGCCGTTCGAGAGCACATCGATCCAGCGGCTCGGTGAGCGCAGCCCTCGCCAGCCCGTCTCTGTCGCGATCGCGGCCTGCAGCGGGAGTTGAAGGAGCAGCCCCGCGACGCCGACGATCGCCGCACCGGTCAGGAGCTGGGCAATGCGACGCGAGGGTCGACGGCGATCGACGACGGTGAGGAAGACGAGCCCGCCGGCGGCGAGCAGGATGCCCGCGTAGCTCGCGAAGCGAGCGGATCCTGCGGCGATCCGCCATCCGGTGTCGCTCGGGACGTCGAGCAGCGACGCGACCTGATCGTCGGTGGCATCCGCGCCGGCGCCGACGACGAACGTGAATGCTCCGTTGACCGGATGGCTGTCCGCTGAGACCACGTTCCAAGCGACGACATACGCGCCGTCAGCGAGCCCGTCGCGCAGGCCGACCGTCACGTTCGCGCCGTCGGCCTTGGCATCGTCCTCGTCGACGCGCTCGCCGTTCGTGTTCAGAACTCGGACCCCGCCGAGCTGAAGGGACACCGGCTCCGAGAAGCGCAGGGCCACCTGTGAGGGCGCAGGCTCGACGTGCGCACCGTCAGCAGGCGACGTCGTGACCAGCTGCGCGTGCGCCGAGGCTGGCGAGGCGGCCGCGCCGAGCACGACGACGACGAGCAGGAGCCCGGTCGTCGCACGTCTCAGCGCGTTCATTGCCGCTAGCCGCTGGCCAGGCCGGCGAGCTGTTGAACGACCGCTTCGAGCTGATCCGTGGTGAGCTCACCGCTCGCGCGCGCGACGACCTTCCCCTCGCTGTCCGTCCACACGAAGTAGGGGTACGACGCGAGACCGAACGCCGTCGCGGCGTCCTGGTTCGTCGAGTCCGCCAGGATCGGCGCGGGCCACTGGTTCTTCTCCAGCCACGCCGACGGCGGGTAGTTCGGGAGGTCTGCGTTCGTGCCTGTCGCCACGGTCGACAGCTTCACGCTTGCGGGCAAGTTGCCCTGCTGCAGCCACTCACTCACGATCGGGACCTCGCGCTGGCAGTGCGGGCACCAGTGCGCGACGAACATCAGCATCTGGGGCGAACCATTCGGCCCGATCGTCACCGGCGTGCCGTCGAACGACTTCCCGGACACCGTCGGGATCGTCATCCCGAGCGCGGGATCGCTGGTGGGGTCACTGGCGACTTCGTCCGTGAACGTCGGCAGCGCCGACCCCTCGACGTCGACCGGCTGCACCTGCTGGAGGCCGCCCGTGTCCGCCTTGTTGTCATCACCCCCGCCCGCGGCGACGATCGCGATGATCGCCGCGATCACGACGACACCAATGATGATCGCCGGCACGAGCCAGCGGCGCGACGACGGCTCTTTGGCCTTGCGCACGGTGGCAGGGCGGGTCTTCTTGGCGGCGGTCATACGAGCTCCTCAGTGGGGGAAGGGGCGGGAGTCAGGGCGAGGACGAGGGCGATCAGGGCGAAGCCGGAGCCGGCCATGTACGCGAGGCTGATGAACCCCATGCTGCGGAACCAGATGAGGGAGCAGGACAGGCCCGTCGAGCACACGCTCGTCTCGAGCGTCGGATACCACTCCACGAGGTAGTGGTACACGGAGATGGGCAGACCAACGAGGGCCAGTGTGATCCCGTACGCTCGGATGTTGCGGTCACGGCGCAGCACGGCGACGAACAAGATGATCGCGAGCGAGTACATCGCGATCCGCTGATACCAGCACAGCGGGCACGGAATGAAGTTCGCGACCTCGGAGAAGTAGAGGCTGCCGAGCATCGAGGTCGCGGCGACCGCAAACGCGAGCGGCACGCCGAACCGAGCGAGCTCGACACGCGCGTCGTCCAGCAGCGCGGCCGCCCCCTTCGACCAGCGCGACGCGATCCAGAGCGCGACACCACCCACGACGGCCAGATTCGCCATGAGGGTGAGGAGCGCGAAGAACAGCTCGGCGGTGTCGGGGGTGATCATCTCGGGGTCAGTTGAGGGCGGGGAGCGGGGAGCGCGCCAATTCTGCTCTCCGACAGCGTTCTACGACCGTCGCTGCGCGAAGGTTCCCTGCGTGACGGCATCATCGGCGACGTTCGGACCGCTCGTGGACGCTGAATGGCTGGCCGCGCACCGCGACGAGGTCGTGGTGTGCGACGTGCGCTGGTATCTCGACGGGCGCAGTGGCCGTGCCGCGTATGACGCAGGACACATCCCAGGGGCCGTGTTCGTCGATCTCGACCGCGATCTCGCCAGCCTTCCCGGCGGCACCGCGGGCCGACATCCGCTCCCGGACGCCGAGGCTTTCGCGGACGCGATGGGAGAGCTCGGGATCGGTGATGGCACGCCTGTCGTCGCCTACGACGACACCGGCGGCAGCACGGCGGCCCGGCTCGTATGGATGCTCCGAGTGCTCGGCGAGTCCGCGGCGTTGCTCGACGGAGGCATCGCCGCCTGGCCCGGATCCCTCGAGATCGAAGCGGCATCGCCTCAGCCCGCGGCCTTCACCCCGCGTCCGTGGCCCCCCGACGCGATCGTCGATGCCGACGAGCTCGCGAGCGCACTGGCGAACGGCGATCTGGTCGCCGTCGACGCCCGCGTCGGTGAGCGGTACCGGGGGGAGGTCGAGCCGATCGACTCTCGCGCCGGCCACGTGCCCGGGGCGCACAACCTTCCCTGGTCCTCACTGATCGATCCCGAGACCAAGCGTCTCCGCCCGCCCGCAGAGGTGGGCGCTCGCCTCGCCGAGATCGGGATCCGGCCCGACTCCTCTGTTGCCGCGTACTGCGGCTCGGGCGTGAACGCGTGCTTCGACGCCCTCGCGGTCGAGCACGCGGGCCTCCGCCGGCCCCGGGTGTTCGTCTCCTCATGGTCGGGATGGAGCGCCGACCCGACCCGCCCGGTCGCCACCGGTGCGGAACCCGGTGGGGACGGTCGCTAGCGTCGCCCGGCGGTGACGACGACGGAGACGCTCGACCGGTCAATGCAGGCCATACGCGACCTGCGTCGCACGCGTCGGCGCAAGCGCATCGCGGAGGTGGACTGGCTCGACGCCGCGTACCACACCTACGTGGCCGGCATCGTGGGCACGGTCGTCGTGCTGTTCCTCTCGAGCCTCGTCGGAGACGAGGAGCTCACGGCGAGCGGCATCGCCAACGTCCGCGAGCACGGCCCGGCCGCCATCGGCCTCGTCGCTGCCCTCGCCCTCGCGGCCGGGCTGCGATCAGGGAGTCGTGGTGGGCCGCTCGCGCTGGAACCGGCCGAGGTGCGCTTCGTGCTGCTGGCCCCCGTGGATCGAGGCGGCGCCCTCCGCAGCCCCGCGCTGCACAACCTTCGGTTCGCGGCTTTCGTGGGTGCCGTCGTCGGCGCGGTCGCCGGACAGCTCGCGGTGCGCCGCCTCCCCGGCGCTCCCCTCGCCTGGATCGCGAGCGGCGGCGCCGCGGGAGTCCTGGTCGCAGTCCTGTTCGTGGGCGCCGCGCTGTGCGCGTCCGGCTGGCGGCTCCCGTCTCCTGCGGCAACCGCACTCGGCGCGCTCTTCGTCACGTGGGCGGCCCTCGACATCGCCGAGGTCGTCCCCGCGGCAACATCCACGATCGGGAGCATCGCCCTGTGGCCCCTGAGGAGCGAGCCCATCGACATCCTCGGGGTGGTGGCTCTCGCGCTCGTCCTGCTGCTCGGCCTGCGCGCGATGGGCGGCCTCTCGGTCGAGCTCGCCGAGCGCCGCACGAGCCTCGTCGGTCAGCTGCGCTTCGCCGTCACGGTGCAGGACCTCCGGACCGTCATCGTGTTGCGCCGTCAGCTCGCGCAGGATCGCCCACGCGTGAAGCCCTGGGTCCGCCTTCGACGAGTGGGGCGACGGCTGCCCGTGTGGCGGCGCGATTGGGAAGGGGTGCTCCGCTTCCCCGCGGCGCGGCTCGGCCGGCTCGTGCTGCTCGCGGTCGCCGCCGGGTTGTGCGTACGAGCCACATGGGCGGGGACCACGCCGCTCGTGATCGTCGCCGGCCTCGCGCTGTTCGTCGCCGCAATCGATGCGTTCGAGCCGCTCGCGCAGCAGGTCGACCAAGACGACCTGACGAGCTCGCTGCCCATCGACACCGGCACGCTTCTCGTGCGCCACATCGCGAGCGGCGTCCTCGTGATGATCGCCGTGACGTTGCTCGCCGCGATCGTGGGCGCGGCGGTCGAACCCTCGACCAGGGCGTTTCAGATCGCCGCGGTGATGTTCGTGCCCGCCGCGCTCGCCGCCGCAAGTGGAGGAGTCGCCAGCGTCGTGATGGGAGCGCCCGCGCCGGCACCTGAGGGCAACCAGCTGCTTCCACCCGAAGTGGCGGGGATGAAGATCGTGATGCCGCGCCGTGTGGCCGATCCTGCTCACGTTGATGGGCGTCGCTCCGATCATCGTCGCCCGCGTCGCGCACGAGCACGACTCCGATCCGGTCGCCGCTGCCGCGGCGATGGGCGCGCTCGGGGTGATCGCCGCCGGCGGCACCGTGGTCTGGGTGCGCTACCGCGAGGCGCTCCATCGCGGTTGGCACAACCTTCTCGAGCAGAGCCAGGCTCAATCCACCGCGCGGGCAAAGGCGCGGTCGGGCTCATGAGCGAGCGCCGCCGGCCCCGCTCTCGGGGCGCAGCCGCCACCTCGAAGCCATCGGGGCCGCCGCCCGCGCTCTCCACGTCGGGCCTGGAGAAGTCCTACGGGGAGACTGCCGCGCTTGTCCCCCTCGACCTGCGGGTTCGCGCCGGCGAGGCGGTCGTGCTCGTCGGCCACAACGGTTCGGGGAAGACGACCTTGCTCCGCATGCTCGCGGGGCTCCTCGAACCGAGCGGCGGCACCGCGGAGGTCGGAGGTGATCCGGTCGGATCGATCGCGGCACGCGCCGCGACATCCTTCCTCTCTGACACGCCGACCTTCTACGACGACCTGAGCGTCTGGGAGCACCTCGAGTACACCGCACGTCTGCACGGTGTCGACGATTGGGAACAGCGCGCTGCGGACTTGCTCGGCCACGTCGGTCTGTACGACCGCGCCGACGATCTCCCGACTCGCTTCAGCCGAGGCCTTCGCCAGAAGGCCGCGATCACGATGGCGCTGGTCCGTCCGTTCGAGGTGCTGCTCGTCGACGAGCCGTTCGTCGGCCTGGACGCGACGGGCAAGGTCGCCCTGCTCGAGCTGCTCGACGCGGTGCACCGCGACGGCGCCACGCTGATCGTCGCGACGCACGAGCTCGAGTTCGTGAACCGAGTCGATCGTTGCGTCGCGCTGCGCGACGGTCGCGTCGTGCACGATGGGGGCACGGCGGGCCTCGACGTGTTGGCTCTGGTGTCCTGACCCGCGCCCGACACGCATACGTCGCGCGTTGTAGCGTCGGGCCATGCCTGAGTTCACCAGCAAGTCGGCGTCCGATCCCGGGACTCTCGTCAGCGTGTTGAACGAGCACGCGACAGGGGGCTGGGAGGTCGTGTCGGTCGTCGAGAGCGGTGGCCAGCTGCACGCGATCATGCGCCGCGAGGGCAATCCGCCTGCGGCCGCCGCGGCCGCAGCCGCGGTGTCGGCGCCCGCGGCCGAAGCGGCGCCGGCCGCAGTGGTGGCCCCCGCGGCGGCTGCCGCGCCCGTGACGCCCATCGAGACCGCCCAGCCGGCGGCGGCGGCGTCCACGAACCCGTCGAACGCCACCGTCGCGATCACGCACACACCCGCGGGGTGGTATCCCGATCCGTCGGGCCGGTACGAGATGCGGTACTGGGACGGCCTCGCCTGGACCGAGCACGTCTCCCGCCAGGGTCAGCAGTTCACCGACCCGCCGACTGCATAGCGGCAGGCGTCATGCCGGGCAGGCTCCCCGGCCGATGATCGCACTCCCCGGGCCGATCCCGAGAACGTTCAATCCACCTGCCGGCGCCTCGATCGCGTCCCGGTAGGGGCCCGTCGCTGTGTACAGCGGGCACGGGGGCCCGCCCGTGCAGGGCGGCATGTCGGTCGACGACACGAACGCCCCATTCGCATCAAAGAACGCGATGGAGAGCGGCATCACCGTCTGGTACATCCAGAACTGCCCGAGCGTGTCGGCATTGAAGCTGAACAGCATCCCGCTCTTCCCGCCGAGGCTGGTGACCTGCATCAGGCCCTGTTGACGCTGCGCCGGTGTGTCGGCGAGCCACAAGCAGAACGAGCGCACGGCACCACCCGCGTCGCGGATCGAGACTCCGAGAGTCGAGAATCCCACCGGGGTCGTGCCGGCGGCCACCGTGCTCGAGGTCGACGACGAGACAGAGGTCGACGAAGTCGTCGTCGCAGCCGTTGTCGGCGCGGTGGTCGCGGCTGTTGTCGGGGCGCTCGTCGCCGCCGCGCTCGTGGTGGGAGGTCTCGTCGCCGCCGCGCTCGTCGGTTGCCGAGTCGTCGCGGGCTGTGTAGTCGGCGCTGACGTCGTCGACGCCGCGGTGGACGCCGTTGACGATGCCGCGGTTGACGTCGTGGCGGTGGTCGAGAGCTCGCTCGTCGCGGAAGACACGTCGGCGCCGGCCGTCGTGGGCGACGCCGCGTCGTCGGAGCCACCGCAGGCGGCGAGCGCGACTGCTCCGAGGACGACCGCGACCACGGCAAGACGACGGCGCATCAGAAGAGTCTCGCGGGCCGACGCGACGCGGCGAGCGCGGGTCAGCGTGCCGCTGCGTACAGGCCCAGCATGTCGGCGACGTCGTCCGACAGGTGATAGCTCTCGTCCGCGTTGGGGAAGCGGCGTTTCCGCACGTCGTCGGCGTATTGCGCGACGGCCGCGACACCGGCCTCTTCGAGCGAGGCGTACCGGCGAACGAACTTCGGTGCGAGACGATCCTCGAGGCCGAGCAGGTCGTGCATCACCAGAACCTGCCCGTCACACGCCGCGCCCGCGCCGATGCCGATCGTCGGGACCGGGACCGACTCCGTGACGAGCCTTGCGACTCCGTCGGGCACGCCTTCGAGCACGATCGCGAAGCACCCTGCCGAGGCCAATGCCTTCGCATCGTCGACGAGTGCACGCGCTGCTTCGGCCGTGCGCCCCTGCACCTTGAAGCCGCCCATCATGTGCAGCGACTGCGGCGTGAGGCCGATATGGCCCATCACGGGGATCTCCGCGTCGACGAGCGCTTCGACGGTCGGCACGCGCTTGCGGCCGCCCTCGAGCTTGACCGCTTGCGCGCCGGCCCGAACGAGCGTGGCAGCGTTGCAAACCGTGTCCGCAATCGACACGTGGTAACTCATCCACGGCAGGTCACCGACGATCAGCGCGCTCGGACGAGCGCGGGCAACTGCGGCGACGTGATGCGCCATGTCATCGACGGTGAGCTGCAACGTGTCCTCGTAGCCGAGCACCACCATCGCGACCGAGTCGCCGACCAAGATCAGGTCGACGCCGCCCTTGTCCGCGATGCGTGCAGTCGGCGCGTCGTATGCGGTCACCATCACGAGCGGGGCGGCACCCTTGCGGGCGCGCACACCGGGCACCGTCATGCCGGCCATGGCCGTCCTCCTTCCCGTCCAGCGCCAAGTGGCTGCCGGCGGTGAGACAGAGCCTACGGACGGATGGCGGAATTGCGCCAGATAGCGTGACCAGCGTGATGACCTGCGACAGCTGCGGCCGGGACGAGCCCGACCTGGTCGGGGTGCACCGCGTCTATGTCGTCCCCGAGTCCTGGGACACGCCAGGCTCCGAGAAGACCCTCACCGAGATCGAGCGCTGGTGCTTCTCGTGCCGGACCCACTACCCCCACGAAGAGGTGTAACGACCGCCTACCGGCGACGGGCAGGCCGGCCGAGCGAGTACGACTTGGTCAGATGGTGCCAATGGCATTCGGGGCACACCTCGACCACGTATGCGGTGAGCGCGTCAGTGCGTTGATCGAGCTTGGCGAGCTCGGTCTTCGCGGTGATGCACCGCCCGTGAGCCGGAAGGCGCGGGCCGAACACGTATGTGACCAGCACGAGCGTGGTCCCTTCGCCAGCGCGCTCTGTGCACACCGGGCACTCGACCCGCGTCGGTGATCCGACCTCACGCGCGGCTCGCACGAGCTCGGGATGCGCGTCGCACACCTGGTGGCACGCGAGTCGCCCCTTGCGATACTCGGAGAGCAGCGCTCGGCGGGCGAGGCGATAGTCGATGACGCCAGGGCCAGTCGGGTTCGCACCTCGGAGCGCCTCGGGCCGGAAGGTCACCGGATCAGGGTACTGCTACGTGGGTAGTGTCCCCCGTTCGTCGCACTCCAGCGACGAAGATGACACTCGTGGAGCCGTCGAACGACGAGCTGCGCCTGTGCGGGGACGTCTCGGGCAAGCGCGTGCTCGATCTCGGATGTGGACGCGGTGACAGCACGTTGGCCTTCGCCCGGCGCGGTGCGAAGGTCGTCGGCATCGACCAGTCCGCCGACGACCTCGCCTTCGCGCGCCAACTCGCCGAGGAAGAGGAGCTGCGCGTCGAACTGCGCCACGCGGACCTTGCCGATCTCGCGTTTCTTCCTCCCGCGTCGGTTGACGTGGCGTACAGCGCGTCCGCGCTCGCGCACGTGGCCGACACCGGGCGCGTCTTCCGCCAGGTGCATCGCGTCCTCCGGACGGGCGCGCCGTTCGTGTTCGCGGTCGTGCACCCGGCATCACGCATCGGCGCGAGCTCGTACTGGGCCGGGTACACGATCAGCGATCTCTACGGGGGACTGCAACGCGCGAACTTCGAGGTCGACACGCTGCTCGAGCCCGAACCGCCGCGAAGCGCGACGACGCTCGCGCCGACGACGCTGATCATGCGCGGCCGCAAGCTCGGCCTGTAGCTAAGCCTGCGGCTCTCGACGCTCCGCCCACCACTCGTCGAGCCGGCGGGTCGCCTCCTGCACACCGAGGAGGCCCTCATCGAGGCGCAGCTCCAGCAGGAAGTCGAGCGCGGCACCGACATCGGGGCCAGGACGCAACCCGAGGTGTTCCATCACGGCATAACCGTCGAGCTCGGGACGCAACGACGCGAGCTCTTCGCGCTCCGCGAGCTCCGCGATGCGTCGCTCGAGCTCGTCCATCCGAGCGGACAGCTCTTCCGCCTTGCGCTCGTTGCGCGTCGTGCAGTCGCAACGAGTCAGCAGGTTGAGCGCCTCGAGCAACGGCCCCGCGTCACGCGCGTAGCGGCGCACCGCGCTGTCGGTCCATCCCATCTGGTAGGTGTGGAATCGCAGGTGCAGCTCGACGAGCCGTGTCACCGCCTCGATGTCCTCGGTCGAGTACCGCAGTGCCTGCATGCGCTCGCGGGTCATCCGCGCGCCAACCACTTCGTGATGGTGGAACGACACCATCCCGCCAGCGAATGACCGCGTCTTCGGCTTGCCGACGTCGTGGAACAGCGCGGCGAGCCGGACAATCCGGAAGCTGTTGCCGGCGCGCTCTCGTGTCACGTTCCCGACCACCGCGATCGTGTGCGCGAGGACGTCCTTGTGGCGGTGGATCGGATCCTGCTCGAGCCGCATCGCCGAAAGCTCGGGAAGGAACTCGTCGCACAGCTGCGTGTCGACGAGCAGCCACATGCCCGCGCTCGGATGCTCGACGGTGATGAGCTTGTCGAGCTCGTCCCGGATCCGCTCGGCCGACACGATCTCGAGGCGGCCGCGCAGCTCGTGGATCGTCTCCGCCAGTCCCTCCACCGGCCGCAGGTCGTAGCCGGCGACGAACCTCGCGGCGCGCAACATGCGCAGCGGGTCGTCGCTGAACGACTCTTCCGCCGACAGCGGCGTGCGCAGCCGCCCCGCGGCGAGGTCGGCGGCCCCGTCGAAGGGATCGACGAGCTGGGGGTCGGGGAGCGCGAGCGCCATCGCGTTCACGGTGAAGTCGCGGCGCGAGAGGTCGACCTCGATCGCGTCGGCGAACGCCACCTCCGGCTTGCGGGAGTCCGCGTTGTACGCCTCCGCGCGATGGGTCGTGATCTCGTAGGACCGGGTGCCCTTGCGCGCCCCGATCGTGCCGAAGCGCTCTCCCTGGGTCCAGATCGTGTCAGCCCAGCCAGCAAGGACCTGCTTGATCTCGTTGGGACGGGCGTCGGTCGTCAGGTCGTAGTCGCCCTCGATCGGCCGGCCCAGCAGCAGATCGCGCACCGTGCCGCCGACCAGATAGACCGCGTGACGCGCCGCGGCGAATCGGTCGGCGAGCGGACGCAGCTCGGCCAGCACCGGCTCGAGCCGATCGGGGATCACGATCGGCGAGCCTACGGCTCAGGTCATCGCCATCCCGGACGTTTGGATCGCGATGCGGAGGTCCTCGGGTCGGGAGGCCGCGGCGAGCGCGTCGCGTAGTCCGACGAGGCCTTCGCGGAAGAGCTGGAACAGGCTCTGGTCGATCGTCTGCATGCCGTAGTACTCACCTTCGGCGATCGCCTGCTCGAGACTGCCATCCGCGGCGTGCTGGGTCGGCGATGAGCTCGACCACACGCGGTGTGGACATCAGCACTTCGACCGCGGGAACTCGTCCCCGTCCGTCCGCCGCGCTCGACGAGACGCTGGCACACGATGCCCCGCAGGCATCCGGCGATCGTCTGGCGCGTCTGGCGCTGCTGGTGCGGAGGGAAGAAGTCGATGATGCGCTCGATCACCTCGGGCGCAGGTGTGGTCGCCATGCATGCGAGGACGAGACGGCCGTTCGACGCTGCCAGCAGTGCGGCGGCGGCCGTCTCGGGGTCTGGGATCTCCCCGAGGAAGATCACGTCGGGGTCTTGACGCAACACTCGCCTCGCGCCTTCCGCGAAGCTCGGCGTGTCCGAGCCCACTTCGCGCTGGGTGACGATCGAGCGCTTGTCGATGTGGAGGAACTCGATCGGATCCTCGATGGTGACGATGTTCGCGGCGCGGTTCTCGTTGATGCGATCGACGAGCATCGCGACCGTCGTCGAGCGGCCGGAGCCGGGAGAGCCCGACACGATGATGAGGCCGTCCTGATCCTCGGACAAGCGGCGGAGTGCGACCGGCAGGTTGAGCTGATCGAGCGACGGCATGCCGGGCTGGACGCGGCGCACGACGACGCCGTAGCTGCCGCGTTGGCGGTGGAGGTTCACACGGAAGCGGCCGAGGCCGGGGACGCTGTGCGCGAAGTCGACTTGGCCGTGCTCGGTGAGCTCTTCGCTACGGTCCGGCGGGACGAGCTCTTGCACGATGCGCTCGAGCTCCCCGGCCGAGCACGACTCGGCGGGTACCGCCTCGAGATGTCCGTCGACCCGCACGTAGGGAGGCGACCCGACCTTCAGATGCAGGTCGGAACCACGGCGCTCGAGCAGATGGTGCAAGAGCTGGGTCAGATCGGGCACGACTCCTCCTCCAAAGCGGTCAGATGGTAAATCGGCCGCCCTGACCCCACGCTTGAGGTCCGAGCCTCAGCAGTCCGTCTCGAGTGAGGCCCTGACCCGCTTCGCTGCGGCCACGATCGGGGCTCCCGGCCCGCCGCTCGTCGGGCGCTCGGGGTGATGCTCGACCCCGGCGAGCGCAGCGAGGCACGCAGCAGTCGAGTCGGCGAGCGCCTGTAGGTCGTAGCCACCCTCGAGGAACACGAGGCGCCGACCGGGGGGGACCAGGCCGACGAGATGGGCCGTGATGTCAGCAAAGTCACCGGCGCTCAGGGCAAGTCCGGTGAGCGGATCCCGCCGGTGGCCGTCGAAGCCCGCGGACAGGATCAGCCAGGTCGGCGCGAACCGGCTGATCGCGGGCGCGAGCACGTCGTCGATGGCGGCGCGGTAGCTGTCGCCGGTCGTGCCGGCAGGGAACGGGAAGTTGATCGTCGTCCCCTTGCCCTCGCCTTCGCCGACCTCGGAGAGCGCACCGGTACCGGGATACAACGGGTACTCGTGGAATGACACGTACATGACGCGGGGGTCGCGGTAGAAGCAGTCCTGAGTCCCGTTGCCGTGATGCGCGTCGTAGTCGACGATCACGACCTTCTCGCCTCGGCCGACGAGTGACGCCGCCGCGATGGCGACGTTGTTGACGAGACAGAAGCCCATCGCGCGGGTCGGCGTCGCGTGGTGCCCGGGGGGGCGGACTGCGCAGAACGCCGCGGCGCCGTCCCCGGCGTCGAGGGCTTCGATCGCTGAGAGCCCCGCTCCCGCGGCGAGACACGCGCCGCGTCCCACGACGCCTCGCTGGCGCGCGTGTCCGCGTCGATGCGTCCCCCGCCGCTCTCGCACAGCCGCTCGAGGGCGTCGAGGAAGCGCGCCGGATGCACGCGCTCCATCTCTCCCCGGGTTGCCGGCTTCGGTTCGATCCAGACAAGGTCGTCCGCGACGCCGGCGAACTTGGCCCCTTCGAGCACGGCGTCCAGCCGCGCCGGCCGTTCGGGATGGCCGGCGCCCGTCGCGTGGTCCTTGAACCGGGGATGCGTCGCGAACAGGATCGCCACCAGGGCGAGAGTACCGTTGAGCCGTGTGAAGGATGCGCGGGGCCGCACGAGCGCGCCGATCGGCGCCGCCGGAGCCACCGGTGTCGCTCTGAGGATCTCGCCCTGGCCGAACGACGATCTGGCGACGGTCGCCGTGCAGCTCGCTCCCGTTCCCGGCGCTCCCCTTCCCGACGCTGCAACGCTGCACGCCGTCGCGAGAGATCTGGCGAACGGGGGCTACGCCCAGGCGATCACCGTCGCTCTGACCCCCGCCGAACAGGAGCCCTTCCTCCGGGCGGGCTTCCTGCTGCACGAGCACTTGCACCTCCTCACGCACGACCTCGCGACCGTGCCGCCGCGCGACGACGCCGAGACCGCGCCGCCCGCGCCGAGACGACTGGCCCGGCATCAGTGCGACTGACTCTGAAGCCTTCACCGAGCTGTGGCGGCTCGGACGCCAGGGCCTCGCGCAAGCGATGGCGGCCACCCCGGTGCGGCGGCTGCGCGTTGCGGAGGACGGCGAGACGCCCGGTGTCATCGCCTACGCGCTCACCGGACGGGCCGGAACGAGCGGGTACCTGCAACGCCTCGCGGTGACGCCGAGCCATCAAGGCCGAGGCATCGGCCGCGCGCTCGCTCTCGACTCGCTCCACTGGTTGCGGCGGCATCGCGCAGAGCGAGCGCTGGTCAACACGCAGGTCACGAACGACCGTGCGTTCGGCCTCTACGTCAGCCTGGGGTTCGTTCCCGATCCCCATGGGCTCGCGGTGCTCATGCTTCCCCTCACTGCGGGTGTGCCCGAATGAGGACGCTCCGCTCGTGTGTGCTCGCGTGCGCTCTCGTCGTCGCGCTCGCGCCTCCCGCGTCGGCAGCGGGGCCGCGCCAGGCCGACGACGCGAGCAATCCTCGACTCACCCTGGTCAGCCAGAGCTTGTGGGTCACGCCAAAGGGTCGCTTCGAGGTCGCGGTGAACCTCGACGAGCAAGCGCCGAGCGGCAGTGAGATCGCGGTCGTCATCTCACAGCGCTTGCGCTCGCGTTCCTTGTTCCAGGCATCGCTCGACGGCGAGCTCGGCTCGTCGCTCGCGACCATCTCGCACCCCGTTGGCGAGCTCCCTCGGGATGCGCGGGAACATCGTCGTCGGGGTCCCGCTGAGCGACACCAACGAAGCCGGACGCACGCGCCTCCGCGCCGACGGCGTCTATCCCGTGCGCATCGAGCTGCGCAACGAAGACGGTGACGAGATCGACGGCTTCACCACACATCTCGTGCGCAGCACCGAGGCTGCGGGATCGCGTCCGCTCGCGGTGTCGATGCTCGTCCCGCTCTCTGCCGCTCCGTCGCTCGCACCGGATGGCTCGAGCCAGATGCTCGACGAGGATCACGAAGCAATCGGCGTGATCGTCGCGGCGCTCGCCGCGCATCCGCTGGTCCCGCTGACGATCATCCCCACACCCGAGACGATCACCGCGCTCGAGGCGAGCACGTCGACCGATGATCGTCAGATGCTGGACACGTTCCGCCGGTCGATCGGCACGCGCGAAATCGTCGGCGGCCCGTATGTCGATCTCGACCCGTCGGCGATGTTGCGGGAAGGCCTCGAGACCGAGCTCACGACCCAGCTGCGCAGCGGCAGCGACACGCTTGCGGCGGCGCTCGCGCCCTTACGTCCGGACGGCCGCACTTGGATCGCCAACGTCCCTCTCGACGCTCGAGGGGTGGAGGGCCTGCGTGACGCCGGCGTGGATCAGATCGTCCTGCGGGAGGACCTCCTCACCCCCACCGACCTGCCGTTCACGCTGACGCGGCCGGCGGTTCTCGAGACCGACGGAATAACCGTGCAGAGCACCAGCTTCATCGACGGCGGGCTGGTGCGGCACTTCGATGAGGCCGGCGACCCTCGGCTTGCGGCAATGCACCTTCTCGCCGACCTGTCGCAGCTCTACTTCGACAGCCCCAGCGTGCAGCGCGGCGCCGTCGTCTCGCCGCCCGTGGACTGGACTCCCGATCCAGTGTTCCTCGACACAGTGCTCACCGGGCTCGAGTCGTCGCCCATGCTCACGCCGGTCACGATCGACGACTACTTCCGAACGGTTCCGCGCGCGGTCGACGAGGACGGGCACCCGGTCGTCCGCTCACTCGCGGAGCCGTCCACAGCCTCACTCGGCTCGTACGGGCCGGCGCTCGTGCGGATGCGTCAGCGGGTGTCGGGGTTCGCCTCGATGATCGACGAGCGCGACCCGCTCCTCGACTCGGCGCGCCGACGCTTGCTCGTCGCGAGTGCAGCAGCTCTCACGAGTGATCGGCGCGACGCGTACCTCGACGCGGTCGACGCCGAGATCAAGCAGCAGACGTCTTTCCTGCGCGCGCCCGCGCGGCAGTCGGTCACGCTGACATCTCGCGACGCGACGGTTCCGCTCACGATCCGCAGCACGTCGCCGACGCCCCTGCGCGTCCGCGTGCTCGTGACGAGCCCGAAGCTCGACTTCCCCGAGGGCCCTGCGCAGGTCGTCACGCTCGAGGAGACGAACACGACGGTCCGGTTCAAGGTGAGGGCGCGTGCCTCGGGGACGTTCCCGCTCGATGTGCAGGTGACGTCGCCCGACGGCACGCTGCCGATCGCCACCCAACGGCTCACGGTGCGGTCGACCGCAGTGTCCGGTGTCGGCGTGGTGCTGTCGATCGGAGCGGGCCTGTTCCTCGCGGGCTGGTGGTTCCACCACCTTCGCAGCGAACGACGGCTCAACCGGCGCAAGACGCGGCCGCGCCACCCGTCCTCCGCGGCGCCGGCGGCGTGACCCTCGTGGACCTGGGTCCCCGCGTGGCCACTCGCTACAGTCCGCCAATCACGACGGTTGCTGACGACCGCGAGCTCGTGAGCGCCGCGCAGGCGGGCGATCGCGCTGCGATGGAAGCGCTCCTGCGCCGGCACTACGACCGCATCCTCGCGCTTTGTCGCCGCATCACCGGTTCCGACGCCGATGGGGCCGATGCCGCTCAGGAAGCGCTCATCGCCCTGGTGCGGGGCCTGCCTCGATTCGACGGACGCGGCGAAGTTCTCCACGTGGGCGTATCGCGTCGCGACGAACGTCTGCCTCGACGAACTCCGTCGGCAGCGGCGCCGTCCGGTCCCGGGCCTGGGCGCCGGCGACCAATCCTTTGCACCTGAGCCGCTCGACGACGTTCCCCTGCTCGACGACCGGGTCGGCGACCGCCTCGACATCGACGCGGCGCTGGCCACGCTGCCGCCCGACTTCCGGGCCGCGGTCGTGCTCCGCGACATCTGCCAGCTCGACTACGCCGAGATCGGCCAGGTCCTCGGCATCCCGGCCGGCACGGTGCGGTCGCGCATCGCCCGCGGACGCGCGGCGGTCGCGACCGCACTCGCAGGGAACTCCGATCCCCCGACACGACGTCCTACCGGATAGCGATGAGCGATCAGCCACTGACCCAGGACGAGCTCGCGAGCGCATTGCTCGACGGTGACGTCGCCGGCCCCCCGGCGACTGACGTCTCGGACGCGGCGCTCGCTGCTCGCGTCGATGAGCTGCGCGCCGCCGCCAACGCGATCGCCGCGCCGACCCCCGTCGACGACGAGGCGCGTGAACGAGCGATCGCGGCCGCGCTCGCCGAGTTCGACGTGCCGGTCGCGCCGGCTACCCCGATCACTCCCGCGATTTCTGCGCGCGAGCGCCGGATCGCTCCGGCGCTGCTCGGCGCAGCAGCCGCCGTCATCGTCGCCATCGGTGTGGTGGCGGTGCTGAACCGGGATGACTCCGCACCCACCGAGACGGCGGCGATCGCCGCCGCGACCACCGCTGCCGGCGGACGTGCTGCCGCCCTGGCGCCCGAAGCGGCTGGTGCCGCGTCGACGACGATCGCGCGGTTCGCAGGCGGTGAAGCGGCGGACTCCGCGACCCAAGGGGTTGCCGCGCCCGCACCGCCCATCGCGTCTCGAGATCTCGGTGAGATCGAGGACGACGCGAGCTTGCGCGCCGCGCTCGGCTCGCCCCCGGCCGTGACCCGCCTCGGCGCGACGGCGAAGACGCCGGTGCGAAGACGAGGCCAGGGCCGCCGCCCCTGCCGGCACGTCGCTGAGCGACATCGTCACGCTTCGCTGGCAGGGACAAGCGGCGTACGGGTTCGTCTTCGACCTGGCGGAGCCGAGCACGCTTACGCACGTCGTCGTCGTGGCCGACCCCTCGTGCGAGGTGCTCGCCCAGGTCGATTGAGCCGATCCTCCGATACGCTCCGCGCCATGCCGGAGCCGGACGGTCACATCCACATCCCGATCCTCGAGGGCGACTGGCCTGCACAAGCAGCGACCGGCATCGAGCAGCTCGTGACCTCGGTCCGCGACCGCACCACCGCTCCGATCCTCACCATCGCACGCGGGATCGTCTACGCGCTGGTCGCCGGCACCTTGATCCTCGCGTCGTTCATCCTGCTCGTGGTGTGCCTCATCCGGCTCCTCAACAACTACCTACCGGGCGACGTGTGGGTCGCGTACCTCGTCCTCGGAGGGGTGTTCGTGCTGATCGGTCTCTTCCTCTGGACCAAGCGCGGCAGCGCCAGCATCGCGGCACCTGCAGCACCTGCGACGTCGCTCGCACCCAGCTGACCCATGCCCGACCCCCGCCACGTCATCATCATCGGTTCGGGCCCCGCCGGGCTCACGGCCGCGATCTACGCCGCGCGAGCGAATCTCGCTCCGCTGCTCATCGAAGGCGAGCCCTCGTCCACGAGCGACCAGCCGGGCGGGCAGCTCATGCTCACCACCGAGGTCGAGAACTTCCCTGGGTTCCCGCGTCGGGATCATGGGTCCCGAGCTGATGATGCACTTCCGTGATCAGGCGACGCGCTTCGGGACTGAGATCCTCACCGCGAAGGTCACGCGTGTCGACTTCTCCGAGTCGCCTTTCGGCGTGTGGGTCGGCGACCAAGAGCACCGGGCCGAATCGATCATCGTCGCGACCGGTGCGCAGTCGGTGATGCTCGGCCTCGAAGCGGAGTCGCGGCTGCATCGGCCACGGCTTGTCGACGTGCGCGACGTGCGACGGCTTCTTCTTCAAAGGGCACGACATCGGTGTCGTCGGCGGGGGCGATTCCGCGATGGAGGAGGCGCTGTTCCTCACGAAGTTCGCCAGCAAAGTCACGATCATCCATCGGCGCGACGCGCTGCGCGCCTCGAAGATCATGCAAGACCGCGCGATCGACGAACGACAAGATCGAGTTCCTCTGGGACACCGTCGTCACCGACCTCGTCGGCGACGGCAAGCTCGAAGGCGTGCGGGTCGAGAACGTGAAGACCGGCGCGCCGTCCACGCTGCCGCTGAGCGGCCTGTTCGTCGCCATCGGCCACACCCCGAACACGTCGTTGTTCAAGGGCCAGCTGGACATGGACGATGCGGGCTACCTCATCACCCATGACGGCGCGAAGACGAACATCCCCGGCGTCTTCGCGTGCGGCGACGTCCAAGACCACGCCTACCGCCAGGCCATCACTGCCGCTGGCTCGGGCTGCATGGCCGCCATCGACGCCGAACGGTGGCTCGAGGCCCGACACGCCTGAAGCGCGCCGCTCGGCCCCGCCCATCCGGAATGTTGTGACCACCCTCATGGTTCACTATCCGGAGCGTCTCCCCCCGCCGCTCCCCCAGTCCCCGAGAGGAATGCGATGTCCGCTGAGATCACCTCGTTGTCCGACGCCACGTTCGACGAGATCGTGCAGAGCTCGACCGAAGCGGTCGTGGTCGACTTCTGGGCAGAGTGGTGCGGGCCCTGCAAGATGATCTCTCCGATCCTCGAGGAGATCGCCTCCGAGCACAAGGACAAGCTGAAGGTCGTCAAGCTCAACGTCGACGACAACCCCGACGTCACGCGGCGCTATCGACGTCATGAGCATCCCGACCCTGATCGTGTTCAAGGACGGGCAGGCGAAGAAGCGGCTCGTCGGCGCCAAGGGCAAGGGCCAGCTCCTCCAGGAGCTCGGCGAATTCCTGTAGACGGCCTCCCGCTGCGCGCTGGCGCGGCGGGTGAGGCCGTGCGCGATCTGCAACGCCGTCTGGCGACGGCAGGGTTCGACCCGGGTCAGTCCGAGCACGGCATGTTCGGCGCGGCCACCGAGACCGCCGTGCGCGCGTTCCAGGTGGCCCGCGGGCTCGACGCCGACGGTGTCTGCGATCAGCAGACATGGAGCGCGATCGTCGAGGCCGGCTTCCGGCTCGGCGACCGTCTCCTCTATCTCCGCCGACCGATGCAACGCGGTGACGACGTCGCGGAGCTGCAGCGCCGGCTCGGCATGTTGGGCTTCGACCCCGGCCGCATCGACGGCATCTTCGGGCCGACGACGGTGCGCGCGCTCACGGAGTTTCAGGACAACGCCGGCCTTCCCACGGACGGCATCGCCGGCCACGACTCGATCGAGCTGCTCGATCGCCTCGCGACCCGGGGTGGCAGTGCGCAGGGCGTATCCGAAGTGCGCGAACGCGAGGCGTTGCGCCACGCCCCGACCACCCTCGCTGGCCGTCGCCTCGCGATCGGCGAGCCGGGAGGCCTGGAGATCCTCGTCCGCGGGGTGCACCGCGCGGCTCGCGTTCGCCGGCGCAGAGGTTGTCGTGCTGCAGCACCCCGACGCGTCGACGCTCGCGGCGGGCGCCAACGCCGCCGACGCCGAGCTGTACCTCGACCTCGCGTTCGACGACGAGCGCTGCCACGGCGCGTACTACGCCGCGACCGGCTTCGAGTCAGCCGGTGGGAGGCGCCTCGCGACGATCCTGGAAGAGCTCGTACCGCCCGTGCTCGGCCAACCACAGGGAGTGCCTGTCGGCATGCGCCTCGCGGTGCTCCGCGAGACCCGAATGCCCGCGGTCCACTACGCGATCGGTCCGCCCACCGACGCGATCTCCCTGCTCCCGGACCTCGCGCTGGCCGTCAGCCGGGCAATCACCCGCTGGTGCCAGCAGCCTGCGGTCGCTCCCTGACGCCAGCCTCCGGCACTGATGTCTCAGTGCTTCTCATATCATCTCATGGGAGTCGCGCCGTTCCACACAGGCTGTGACCAACCTTGTGGATACTAAGCCTCATCCGCAGATCGAGGGTGCCCATCGTCCGGGTGCGCCGTCGCGGCACCGGTCATCAGACGATAGATCCGCTCCAGATCCTCGAGAGAGGCGAATTCGATGACGACCTTGCCCCGCCGAGCGCCCATGTCCACCTTGACCCGCGTGTCGAGGCGATCGGAGAGCAGCTCTTCGAGCTCGAGCAGGCCCGGCGCGCGCAGCCGGGGCTTCGCGTCGGTCGGGGTGCGCTCGGGCAGGCCCTGGCGGGCGCGCACCGCCTCCTCCACGGCGCGCACTGAGAGCCCTTCGTCCACGACGCGCTTCGCGAGCGACTCCTGGAAGGCGCGATCGGGGGTGCCGAGGAGGGCCCGGGCGTGTCCGGCTGACAGACGACTCTCCGCCACGAGCTTCTGGATGGTCGGGGGCAGCTGGAAGAGACGGAGGGTGTTCGTGATCGACACACGACTGCGGCCGACGCGTGTCGCGAGCTCGTCGTGGGTGAGTCCGAAGTCCTCGATCAGCTGCTGATAGGCCCCCGCCTCCTCGAGCGGGTTGAGGTCCTCCCGGTGGAGGTTCTCCACAAGGGCCTGCTCCACCGAGCCGAGGTCGTCGGCCTCCCGGACGAGGGCGGGGATCGTCGCGAGGCCGGCCCGCTTCGCGGCTCGCCAGCGCCGCTCGCCAGCGATCAGCTCGAAGGTCTCGCCATTCGGACGGACGAGGACGGGCTGGATGACCCCGACCTCGCGCACGGACGCGGTGAGGGTGACGAGCGCTTCTTCGTCGAAGTGGGCGCGGGGCTGATGGCGGTTCGGGGTGATCACGGCGATCGGGATCTCGCGGTAGGTGCCCGCCTCGGTGGTCGCGCCTTCTTGTCCTGCACCGGCAGGGATGAGGGATCCCAGCCCCTTACCCAGCCCGCTGCGGCGCGCCACCACTCACCTCCTTCGCCAGCTCCTTGTAGGCGATGGCGCCTCGCGAGGTCGGGTCGAACGAGATGATCGGCTGGCCGAATGACGGGGCCTCAGAGAGGCGAACCGTGCGGGGCACGATCGTCCTGCAGACCCGATCGCCGAAGTGCGCGCGGACCTCGTGCACGACTTGGTCGGCGAGCTTCGTGCGGGCGTCGTACATGACGAGGATGATCGAGGAAAGCTCCAACTCGGGGTTCAGGCTCTTGCGGACGAGCTCGACGTTGCGGAGGAGCTGGCCGAGACCCTCGAGCGCGTAGTACTCGCACTGGATCGGAACGATCACCTCGCGGGCAGCGGCGAGGCCGTTGACCGTCAACAGACCAAGCGAGGGTGGGCAGTCGATCAACACGAAGTCGTAGTCCGGCAGGATCGGCTCGAGCGCCCGCCTGAGCTTCAGCTCGCGACTGAACGCCGGGACCAGCTCGATCTCGGCACCCGCGAGGTCGAGGCTCGCCGGGGCAACAAAGAGATGGCGCACGGCCGTCGGCTCGACGCATTGGTCGATCGGCAGGTCCTGCATGATGACCTCGTACATCGAGACTTCGAGCTCGCGTGGGTTCACGCCCAGCCCGGTCGAGGCATTGCCCTGCGGGTCGAGATCGACGACCAGGGTTCGGTAGCCGAGCGTCGCGAGGCACGCTCCGAGGTTCACGGCAGTGGTCGTCTTTCCGACGCCGCCCTTCTGGTTCGCGACCGCGAGGACGCGAGGCAGCGGGCGCACCGGCCGGCCCTCGGCGACGGGTTCGGACGCGTCGTCTTCCGCCGGAACCGCCTCGTCACTCATCGCTGCTGCATCCTCTCCGCAGAGCCTGACAGCGTCAAGCATCGTTCCACGTGAAACGCTCCCAATTCGGTGGTGATGGATGGATCAGAACAAAGGGCGCTGGCGAGGCACCCCGATGCGGCGGGGGAAGCGGTCGGGGCACATCGATCGTTGGTCGAGGGTTTGGAAGGCGCCGACCCGCGGACCGAGCTCGAGCCCCAGCGCGCTCAGCGCCGCGCTCGGCCATCGGTTCGCGTCGGGCTCCGGTGGCTCGGTCACCGCGAGGACACCGCCGACCCGAAGGAACGGGGCGGCGCACTCGGCGGTGGTCCCCGAAGGTCCGAACGAGCGGGCCACGACGAGGTCGAAGCTGCCCCGAAGACTCTCAGCCCGGCCGGCGAGCTCGGCGGGCTCAGCGACGACCGTCACGGTCCCGTCCATGCCCAACCGATGCACGGCACGTCGCAAGAAGTCGGCCCGAGTCTCGCTCGCCTCGACCAGCGCCCAGGTGACGGCGGGCTCGAACGCGGCGAGGGGCAGGCCGAGCGCCCCGCCTCCGCTCCCGAGGTCGAGGGCACGACGACCGGGCACCAGCAGGGCTACGCCGCTGCGGGCGAGATCGATGTGTGTCTGGACCGGGCCGGGCCCGACGAAACCCCGCGCCTGGGCTTCCTCGAGCAGCGCGAGGACCGCGGGCAGCGATGTCGTGACCGTGGTCAATCAGAGGTCGAGGGCGCGATCACCACGCGGCGATTCGGCTCCTCCCCCTCGGACAAGGTCTCGACACCCTCGATCTGTTGGGCGGCGTCGTGGACGATCTTTCGATCGGCGGCACCCATCGGTTCGAGCGCGCGGCGCTCGCCGCTCGTCCGCACCTCTTCCGCGACCTTCACGGTGAACCGCTCGAGCGCCTCCTTGCGGCGCTGCCGATAGCCGGACACGTCCACCCGAAGCCAGCCGGAGCGCTCCGGCATCGCCCGGTGGACGACGGTGCGGGTCAGCTCCTGCACCGCGGCGAGGGTCTGGCCGCGCGGGCCGATCAGCAGCCCGAGATCGTCTCCCTCGACGGCGACCTCGATCTCGTCGTCGGTCAGCACGGTGGAGACTTCGCCGTCGAGGCCGAAGGCCGCGACCAGTCCGTCGACGAACTCGCTGGCGACCTCCCGCTCGCGTTCGAGCTGTGCTGGATCAGACACGGTGCGCTCCTCTCGAGCCTCGGCTGGGGCAGTGGGGGACGGTTGGCGCGGCCGGTTCCCGCTCGGCTCGTTGCCGTTGGTTGTTGCCGGGGGGTTGTCCCGGCTCGATCGCCGCTTGCGATCACGACGATCGACCTTTGGTCGAGGCGTGGTCGGCCGCACCCGAACCCTCAACCTCGCCTCGCCTCGCAGACGTCCGAAGAGCCCAGGGCGGGGCTCCTCCAGGACGAGCCACTCGGCGTCGTCCTCACCCACCCCGAGCCGATCGAGGGCAGCGTCCAATGCTTCTTCCACCGTCCGACCGGTGGTCTCGACCCATTGCACCGCGTCAGCGCTTCTTCTTCTTGCTCGGCGGCGTCGTGCCTGAGCCGCCCGCGGCGCCCGAGCCGCCGGAACCCCCCGTCACCGGCCGCGGTGCGGGACGGGCCGTTGCGCCGCCCGACTTCGGCTTGGGCTTCGGCTGAGACGAGGTGGCCCCGTTCCCGGTCGCCGCCCCACCCGATGACGCTGGCTTGTTCGGTGTCGGCTTGTCCGGTGTCGGCTTGTTCGGCGTCGACTTCGACGAGCCGCTGCCCGTGCCGACCGCCTTGGTCGACCCGCCCTTCGGCTCGGGCTTCGGCTTGGCCGTCGAGCCTGCGGCCTTGTCTTCGGCGGCGTGCTTGGCGTCCTCGCGGTAGAACGCCCGGGTGATGTAGGCCTGCTGGCCGATGCGGTAGAGGTTCGAGACGAGGAAGTAGACGACCACGCCGGCCGGGAGCGTGAGGCTGATGAGGGCGAAGAACGCGGGCATGACCTTGAGCAACATCGCCTGCTGCGGGTTGATCGCCGTGCCGTTCTTGTTCCGGGCGGAGATCTGCAGCTGCTGGATGTAGCTGCTTGCCGTCACCATCAAGATCAAGATCAGGTAGGGGATCGCGCCGACGAAGGACTCGCTCATCTCCTTGGCGGCACTGTGGGACAGGTCCATCCCGAACGCCATCATCTGGTTGGTGGCGGTGAGGTCCTGCCAGAGCTGGGTGGAGTGGCTGATGTAGCTCGGTGCGAAGTTCCCGATCTTCGTGCAGTCCCCGGCGGCCAGGAGCGACGCGGTGCAGGTCGTCGTGAGCTTGTGGAGCACCCGGTACAGCACGATGAAGACCGGCATCTGGATGAGGAGCGGCAAGCACCCGCCGAGCGGGTTGATCTTGTTCTCCTGGTAGAACTTCATGAGCTCTTCGTTGAGCTTCTGGCGATCGCCCTTGTACTGCTGCTGGATCTTCTTCATCTCGGGCTGGAGCCGCTGCATCTGCAACATCGACTTCGTGCCCTTGAGGGTCAGCGGGGTCAGCAGCACCATCACCGTGAGGGTGAGGAGCGCGATGGCGATCGCGTAGTTGGGGATGAGGTCGTAGAACCAAGCCAGGACTGTGGCGATGGCGTCGAACACTTAGACGGCCTTCCTCTCGGGCACAGGGTCGAACCCGTGCCCGCCCCACGGATGGCAACGGCACACGCGGCGGACCGCGAGCGCGCTGCCCCGGAGGGCTCCGTGCGTCTCGAGGGCCTCGAGCGCATACGTCGAACAGCTGGGCACGAAGCGGCACGGTGACGGCCGGCCGGCGCGCGCCGACTGGTACAGCAGCACCGACCGCCGCAGCGCGCGCGTGATCGGGCTCATGCGGTCACGCTCGTGCGGACCGCTGACAAGAGATCGTGCAGGGCCACCGACAGCTCGTCGAAGCTGAGGGAGGCCGCCGGCGGATCCACGTGAAACACATACGAGCCAGGAGCAAGCGGCGTCGCTTGGTGCTCCTCGGCGAGAAGGGCCCGCAACCGTCGGCGGACGCGGTTCCGCGCGACGGCGACGCCGACGCGCCGGGGATGGCCCAGGCGACCGCGGCGGTTGAGGAAGCCGCGCCGGCAGCAGGAGCGAGCAGAACCGTCACGCTGAGCGGTCCTCTACGCACTCGCCGTCCCCGGCGCCGAGCTGCGGCATGGGACGATCGGCCACGGAGGCGACTCAGGCGGACAGGCGCAGACGGCCCTTGCGGCGACGGGCCGCGAGCACCGCTCGGCCCGCGCGCGTCGACATGCGATGACGGAAGCCGTGGCGCTTGGCCCGCTTCCTGTTGTTCGGCTGGTACGTCCGCTTCACTCACTGCCTCCTCGACCGGAGCCTGCCGAGTCATGCTGGCGCCTCACGTGTTCGATCGATGTACCTCGATGCGCGTGATGCGGTTCAGCACCGACCAGACGATGCGGGTCGAGCTGATCAGGGCCGTTCGGGCGCGCAAAACAAGGCGTCTCGCTGGTCCTCAGGGTAGAGGGAGGCCTGGGCAACGTCAAAGAGCCCTATGGATTGCCGAGATGGTCATCGGCGAGATCGCTTCGCTCGCCTCTTGCGCAGCCGCGGGAGGCCGGTGGTAGCGTCCGCGTTCCGCGCCGCAACGGGCATCGAGGGGGAGCGGCAGTCGACCACATGGCCCCTCTGGGCACCACAAGGCATCACGACGTACGGCCCACCACGAGGTGCGGCCACGATTATCCACAGGTGTGGACGGGGTTGTGGACGTGCCCGTCGAGCAGGAGGCAATCACGCAGGTGAGTGACGCACAGCACCTGTGGAACGCCGCGGCCCAGATCCTCCGGGCTCAGGTCTCAGAGGCCGTCTGGCACTCGACCTTCTCGGACGCGCGCCCGGTCAACCTCGATGGCGGACTTCTCGTCGTCGCGGTCCCGAGCACGCTCGTGAAGGAGCGGGTGCAGGGTCGCTACGAGGCGATGGTTCGCGACGCACTGTCCGAAGTCGGGTTCCCCGGCGTCGAGCTGTTCATCGAGGTGCTTCCCGACCCGCTCACGAACGAGCTCGAAGAGGCACCCCGCGACCTGCTCGCAAGCCTGATGCCGACGGAGCAGTCCGACGAGTCACCGGTGCTCGCGCTCGAGCCGATGCCCTCGCGCACCGCCGCGGACTTGAACCCGCGCTACACGTTCGAGACCTTCGTCAAGGGCGCCTCGAACCAGTTCGCCCTCGCGGCCGCGCTGTCGGTGGCCGAGACGCCGGCCCGCTCGTACAACCCGCTGTTCATCTACGGCGCCGCCGGGCTCGGCAAGACCCACCTGCTCCACGCCATCGGCCACTACGTCGACGCAGAACTACCCGCACTACCAGGTCCGCTACGTCTCGACCGAGACGTTCCTGAACGAGTACGTCGACGCCATCCGCACGAACACGACCGCGGCGTTCAAGCGCCGCTACCGCGACGATCGACGTGCTGCTGATCGACGACATCCAGTTCATGGAGGGCAAGGAGGGCCTCCAGGAGGAGTTCTTCCACACGTTCAACTCCCTCCACGGCGCCAACAAGCAGATCGTCATCTCGTCGGACCGGCATGCCCGACGCCATCCCCACGCTCGAGGACCGTCTGCGCGGCCGGTTCAAGTGGGGCCTGATCACCGACATCCAGCCGCCCGACCTCGAGACCCGCCTCGCCATCCTGCGCAACAAGGCCGAGCGCGAGCACGATGCACGGTGCCGGCCGAGGTCGCTCGAGTTCATCGCCACCCGCATCACCAACAACATCCGTGAGCTCGAGGGCGCCCTCATCCGGGTCACGGCCTACGCCAGCCTCAACCAGCGTGCCGCGATCACCGCCGACCTGGCCGAGCAGCTCCTCGGCGACCTCTTGAGCAGCCATCAACCACGTGACGCTCACGCCCGACGCTGATCCTCGACGAGATCGGCAGCGATGCTTCGGCTTCAGCGTCGAGGCAGCTGAAGGGCAAGAGCCGCCAGCGGCCGCTCGTCACCGCCCGCCAGATCGGCGATGTACGTGTTCCGCGAGCTCACCGACCTCAGCTACCCGGCCATCGCCCGCGAGTTCGGCGGACGCGACCACACCACCGTCATCCACGCCGTCGAGAAGATCACTGCGCTGATGAAGGAGCGCCAGCAGATCTACGACCAGGTGACCGAGCTCCGACAGCGCATCCAGAGCGGTGCGTGACCGGGATGCGCAGCACCGGGCTGTGCACCACCGGGTTGTGCGAGATGCTGTGGGTGACGCTGTGACACCGGTGGAAACGACAACACTTTTCCAATTGGGGTCCCTCGTCGGCCGCTCGCCCTGTGGGAGCCTGGGGACGACGCCGGGACGGCAAATGGGCGTTGACCTGCACCGAGACGTACCCATCCA
Organism: uncultured Acidimicrobiales bacterium; assembly: GCA_963708175.1. Lineage (GTDB taxonomy): Bacteria > Actinomycetota > Acidimicrobiia > Acidimicrobiales > DATKAS01 > DATKAS01. Next base: position 56,692 of record CAVPSD010000013.1, on the reverse strand, counting down.
CAATCCACAGCCCCTATTACTGTTGCTGGTCTCTCTTACGAATCACGAAGAGGAAGTGCAGACGTGAAGTTCCGCTGTGAACGTGACGTGCTCGCGGAGGCGCTCGGCACCGCCGCCAGGGCCGCCGTCGGCCGCGGAGCCGCGCTGCCCGTCCTCGCGTCGGGCGTCCGGATCGAGCTCGTCGGCAACCACCTCGAGCTCACGGGCACGGACCGCGAGCTCACCATCCGGGTGACGATGGAAGTGAACGGGTCGAGCGACGGTGTGACCGTCGTGCCGGCGCGGTTCACCCATGACATCGTGCGCGCGCTCGAGCCGGGCGCGGTCGACGTCGAGCAGGCCGGTGAGGAGGTGCGCATCGCGTCGGGCCGGTCCCGCTTCAGTGTGCGCACGGTCAGCGCTGACGAGTTCCCGCGCGTCGTCGAACCTTCCGAGCACGCGGTCGTGCTCGACGCCAAGGGATTCGAGAAGGCGCTCGATCAGGTCGTGCGGGCGGCCAGCACGGACGAAGCGCGCCCGATCCTGACCGGCGTCCTCATGACCGCAGAGGACGGTGGCCTGCGCTTGGTTGCCACCGACTCCTACCGCCTCGCGGTGCGTGACCTCGACAGCCAGAACGTGCTGGCCGAAGGGCAGAAGGTGCTCGTCCCGTCGCGGGCGCTGAACGAGCTGAAGCGCGTTCTCGGTGGTGCGATCGAGGTGACGCTGCGCCTCGGCGAGCGCGACGCGACGTTCGACGTCGGCAACGTGCGGCTCACGACGAGCCTCATCGAGGGCGAGTACCCGAACTACCGCCAGCTGATCCCCGAGAAGTACCCGAACCGGCTCACGATCGGCAAAGAGCCGTTGCTCGAGGCGATCCGGCGTGTGCGGCTGCTCGCCGCAGAGTCGAACAACATCCGCGTGAAGATGGGCGCCGATGGTGTCGTGCTCGAGGCGATCAACCAGAACCTCGGCCAGGCCGAGGAGGATCTCGAGGACGTGAAGTACGAGGGCGCCGAGATGACCGTCGCGTTCAACCCGGAGTACCTCAGTGACGGCGTCGAAGCAGTGGACAGCGACACGATCGTGCTCGAGACGCTCGACGCCCTGAAGCCGGCAGTCGTGCGCTCACCCGAGTCAGCGGAGTTCCCCTACCTGCTCATGCCCGTCCGGGTTTCCTGAGCACGGCGTCGTGAGCGAGGGCGGGCCTCGCCGTGCGGGTGCGCCGGCTCTGGCTCACCGACTTCCGCAACTTCGCCCACGCTGAGGTCGCCCTCGGGCCCGGGCTCACTGCGATCGTCGGGGACAACGGGCAGGGCAAGACCAACCTCCTCGAGGCGATCGGCTACCTCGCCCGCCTCGACAGCTTCCGTGGCGCTCCGACCGACGCGCTGGTGCGCATGGGCGCGACGACGGCGATCGTGCGTGCGGAGATCGAGCGCGACGGGCGTGAGCTGTTGATCGAGGCGGAAGTCGGTGCGGGCCGAGGGCGTGTCCAGGTGAACCGCCAGCGCCTCGCCCGGACACGTGACCTGCTCGGGGCGCTGAGGGTCACCGTGTTCGCACCCGATGACCTCGAGCTGGTGAAGGGTGGCCCGGGGGAACGCCGGCGCTACCTCGACGACCTGCTCGTGGCGCACAGCCCGAAGCTCGACGGGCTCCGTACCGACCTCGATCGCATCCTGCGGCAGCGCAACGCGTTGCTGAAGCAGATGGCCAGTCGTCACATCGCGAGTCGGCGCGGCGGGGGAAGGCGCGCTCGCCACCCTCGACGTCTGGGACGAACGACTCGCGACCACCGGTGTTGCGCTCGTCGAGGCACGTCGGGACCTCCTCATCCGTCTGACTCCCGCGCTGCAGGTGGCATACGAGAACGTTTCGTCTGCGCCCGCCGCGGTGGGGATCGAGTACGCGCAGTCGTGGGAGGGAACGTTGGTCGATGCGCTGCGGGCGGCGCGCGATGTCGACGTCAGGCGCGCGGTCACGACGGTCGGGCCCCATCGCGACGAGCTCGTCTTGACGATCGACGGGCGCGCGGCTCGGACGCACGCGTCGCAGGGAGAGCAGCGTTCGCTCGCGCTCGCGATGCGGCTCGCGGCGCACCGGTGGTCTCCGAGGAGATCGGCGCGCCGCCCGTCCTGCTGCTCGACGACGTGTTCTCCGAGCTCGACCCGACGCGCTCGGCGGCGCTGCTCGCGCACGTGCCGCCGGGTCAGGTGTTGCTGACCACCGCGGGCGGCCTGCCCGCGGACGCGCATCCCGAGCAGGTCGTGCACGTGCGAGAGGGTGTGTTGTCGTGAGCGGAGCACTTTCGTGACCGGCGAGCCGCGCCCTGTCGGCGAGAGCCTCGACAAGCTCACGCGGAGCTTGAGCGGCATCGGGGCGCAGCCGCTCGCGTCGGTGTTCACCGAGTGGACGAAGGTCGTGGGCGAGACTCTCGCAGCGCACTGCCGTCCGGTCGCGCTCGACGGCACGAAGCTCGTGATCGCAGTCGACGAACCGGGCTGGGCGACCCAGATCCGTTACCTCGAGACCGAGCTCCTCGGACGGCTGGCCCAGGCCGTGGGCGGCCCTCCGGTGGCCTCGATCGAGGTGCGCGTGAGTCCCGGGGACGACTCTCCGAAACGAGGCCGAAAACGCCTCTGAAACGGCGCCGCGAGCACCGGAATTCGTCCACCCCTCTGGTAGACTGACGACATCGTGATTCTGGTCGCTGACCTGCGGTTTTCTCCGGAATCTCCTTCGCAATCCAGCCGCTGAAAGGTACGCGTCCTTGTCGCAGCCGATGCCGTCCTACGACGCCCGCGATATCACCGTTCTCGAGGGTCTCGATCCGGTCCGCAAGCGCCCTGGCATGTACATCGGGTCGACCGGCCCGAGCGGCCTGCACCACCTCGTCTGGGAGGTCGTCGACAACTCGGTCGACGAGGCGATGGCGGGCTACTGCACCCGCATCGACGTCACGTTGCTGGCCGACGGCGGGTGCCGGGTCGTCGACGACGGGCGTGGCATCCCGGTCGATCCGTACCCCTCCGGCCCGCAGAAGGGCAAGAGCGCGGCGGAGGTCGTGCTCACCGTGCTGCACGCCGGCGGCAAGTTCGGCGGCAGCGGCTACAAGGTGTCCGGCGGCCTCCACGGCGTCGGCGTCTCGGTCGTGAACGCGCTGTCGAGCCGGCTCGTGGTCGAGGTCGATCGCGACGAGAAGCGCCACCGCCTGGAGTTCGCGAAGGGCGGCAAGCCTCAGGGCAAGCTCGAGGTGATCGGGCAAGGCGCCGCGCGGCCGCACCGGCACCACGGTCACCTTCTGGCCGGATCCGACGATCTTCGACGAGACCGAGTTCCGTGCCCAGCACCGTGCTCGAGCGGCTTCAGATGATGGCGTTCCTCAACAACGGGCCTCGAGATCCGGTTCGCCGACGAGCGGCCCGAGCACGAGCAGCAGGTCACGTTCAAGTACGCAGGCGGCATCGTCGACTTCGTGCGGCACCTCAACGCGGCGAAGGAGGCGCTCTTCAAGAAGGTCGCCTACTTCGAGCAGTCCGAGGCCGACCAGCAGGTCGAGATCGCGCTGCAGTGGAACACGGGCTACTACGAGGGCCTCCACTGGTTCGCCAACGGCATCGCCACCATCGAGGGCGGCATGCACGAGGAGGGCTTCAAGAAGGCCCTCACCAACGTCGTCAACAAGTACGCCCGCGGGAAGAGCCTGCTCAAGGAGAAGGACGACAACCTCCTCGGCGAGGACATCCGCGAGGGCCTCACGGCGATCATCTCGGTGAAGCTCCGCGACCCGCAGTTCGAGGGTCAGACCAAGGCGCAAGCTCGGCAACGTCTCGATGCGCTCGCTCGTCGAGAAGGCCACCAACGAGAAGCTCGGCGAGTGGCTCGAGGAGCATCCCACCGAGGCCAGCCAGATCGTGCAGAAGTCGATCGCACGCGGCCCGGGCCCGCGTCGCGGCCCGGCAGGCACGCGACGCTCACGCGGCGCAAGACCGCCCTCGACGGGCGCGGGCATGCCCGACAAGCTCTGGGACTGCACACTCGCGACCCCCGCGAGGGAGAGCTGTTCATCGTCGAGGGCGACTCGGCCGGTGGCTCAGCGGTGAATGCCGCGAAACCCCCAGACGCAGGCGATCCTGCCGATCCGCGGCAAGATCCTGAACGTCGAGCGCGCCCGCCTCGACAAGATGCTGAAGAACCTCGAGATCCAGACGCTGATCACCGCGATCGGCGCCGGCGTCGGCGACGAGTTCGACATCACGAAGATCCGCTACCACAAGGTCGTGATCCTGGCCGACGCCGACGTCGACGGCAGCCACATCCGCACACTGCTGCTCACGTTCTTCTATCCGCCAGATGCGCGCGCTGGTGGAGTACGGGCATGTGTTCATCGCGCAGCCGCCGCTGTTCTCCACCGAGGTCGGGCAAGGCGAAGATCTACCTGAAGGACGATGCCGCGAAGGCCGCGTTCCTCGCCGAGCACCCGAACCACAAGAAGGAGTTCCAGCGGCTGAAGGGCCTCGGCGAGATGGACTGGGAAGAGCTGCGCGAGACGACCATGGACGCCGGCATGCGCACGCTGCTGCAGGTCAACGTCGAGCAGGCCGCGATCGCCGACGAGATCATGAGCATCCTGATGGGTGACGACGTCGAGCAGCCGCAAGCACTTCATCCAGCACCAACGCCAAAGACGTGCGGTTCCTGGACATCTGATGAGCGACACCACCCTCACGACGACAGGCGGCGGAGGCGGCGGCTCGATCGAGCCGATCGAGATCCAGGAGGAGATGGAGCGCTCCTTCCTCGACTACGCGATGTCGGTCATCGTCGCCGCGCGCCCTGCCCGACGTGCGCGACGGCCTGAAGCCGGTGCACCGCCGGATCCTCTGGGACATGTACGAGCAGGGCTTCCGGCCCGACCGGCTCCACGTGAAGTGCGCCCGGGTCATCGGCGACGTCGCATCGCCAACTACCACCCCCACGGCGACCGGTGCGATCTACGACGCGCTGGTCCGCATGGGCCAGCCCTTCTCGCTGCGGCACCCGCTCATCGACTTCCACGGCAACTTCGGCTCGCCCTGACTCGACCCGGCGGCCGAGCGCTACACCGAGTGCCGGCTGTCGCGTGCTCGCCATGCAGCTGCTGGCGGGCATCGACGAGGACACCGTCGACTTCGTCGCCAACTACGACGGCGAGTTCCAGGGAGCCCGACGTGCTGCCGGCCCGCTTCCCGAACCTGCTCGTCAACGGCAGCCAGGGCATCGCCGTCGGCATGGCGACGAACATCCCGCCCCACAACCTCGGCGAGGTCATCGACGCGACGATCCACCTGATCGACCACCCCGAGGCCACGCCCGACGACCTGATGCAGTTCGTGAAGGGCCCCGACTTCCCGACCGGCGGCTCGATCATCGGGCGCGCCGGGATCATCGACGCCTACCGCACGGGTCGCGGCTCGGTGCGCATGCGGGCCACGGCCGAGATCGAGGAGGTGCAAGGGCGGCGCGCAGATCGTCGTCACCGAGCTGCCGTACCAGACCTCGGCCACCGCGATCGCCGGCCGCATCGACGAGCTGGTCGACGACAGGCGAGCTCGACGGCATCCGCCGACGTCAACGACGTCTCGGCCGGCGACGAGCACGCGGCTCGTGATCGAGCTCAAGCGCGACGCCAACGCGAACGTCGTGCTCAACAACCTGTACAAGCACACGCCGCTGCAGACGCAGCTTCGCGGTCAACATGGTCGCGCTCGTCGACGGCGTGCCGCGCACCCTCAACCTGGCCGCAGGTGCTGCAGCGCGTACGTCGAGCACCAGATCGACGTCATCACCCGCCGGTCCGAGTTCCGGCTGCGACAAGGCGCGTGATCGTGCGCACATCGTCGAGGGCCTGCTGCGAGGCACTCGACGTGATCGACGCGATCATCGCCTTGATCCGCGCCTCCGAGGATCGTGCGGCCGCGCGTGAGGGCCTGATGGCGACGCCGTTCGAGTTCAGCGAGGTCCAGGCGAACCACATCCTCGACATGACGCTCGGCCGGCTCACCCGGCTGGCGCGTCGACGAGCTCGAGGACGAGATGGCCCAGCTGCGCGAGACGATCGCCGACCTCGAGGCGATCCTGGCCGACGACGGCAAGCTGCGCGGCGTCATCAAGACCGAGCTCGCCGAGATCCGCGGCGATCACGCCACACCTCGCATCGCTCAGATCACGCACGATCCCGGCGAGATGAACGTCGAGGACCTGCTCGACGACAAGGACCTGCGTCGTCATCATGACCAGGGCGGGCTACATCAAGTCCGTCGAGGCCGACGCGTTTCGCACGCAGGGTCGGGGTGGCCGCGGCGTCGCGGGCGGCAAGCTCAAGGAAGAAGACCTGGTCACGCGCATCCTCCACACGTCCGCGCACGCATATCTGCTCTTCTTCTCGAACCGCGGCACGCGTCTACCGGCTGCGCGGCGCACGAGATCCCCGAGAGGGAGCGCACCGCGAAGGGCATCCCGATCGTCAACCTGCTGCCGCTCGCGCCCGATGAGCAGATCCAGGCGATCGTCGACACCCGTGACTACGAGACGAACCGGTACCTCTTCTTCGCCACGAAGCTCGGCCAAGTCAAGAAGACCTTGCTGTCCGAGTACGACAAGTCGCGGCGTGAGGGCTTCATCGCGATCAATCTGCGTGAGGGCGACGAGCTGGTTCAGGTCATCCAGACGAACGGCACCGAAGACGTATTGCTCGTGTCGCGCAAGGGCATGGGCATCCGATTCACGAACGACGATGAGCAGGTGCGCCCGATGGGCCGCGACGCCGCCGGGGTCCGGGGCATGAAGCTCAAGCCGGGTGACGAGGTGGTCGCATGCGACATCGCCCATGACGACGCGGTGGTGCTCGTCGTGACCGACGCCGGCTACGGGAAGCGCACCAAGATCAGCGAGTTCAACGCACAGGGCCGGGGCGGGCAGGGCGTGAAGGCGATCAAGCTCGCGTCGACGCGAGGGACGGTGCAGGCGGCCTTCATGGTCGAGCGACCCGACGACGAAGTGATGCTGATCTCCTCGAGCGGCGTCACGATTCGCCTCGTGATCGGCTCGATCGGGCACGCGCCCCTCGGCCGTGACGCGATGGGCGTGAAGATCATGAGTCTCGATGACGGCCAGTCGGTTGCTTCGGTCGCTCTCGTGATCCAGGCGCCCGACCAAGACTGACGCTTCGCCCTCTTCCCCTCACAACGTCAAACGTGAGAGGAGCGCGCATGAACCGTCGTGCGTGGGGTGTGGACGGTCAGGTCACGCCGTTCATCGCTGTGGCTGTGCTGCTTGCCGGAGGGATCGCATTGGTCTTCGGACACATCGGCGGGATGCTCGCCGACCATGCCCAAGCACGAGCTGCCGCGGACGCAGCCGCGCTCGCCGGCGCGATGGCCGGGCCGGCGGCTGCCGAGGCTGCGGCCACTGCGAACGGCGCGATCCTCGTGACCATCGAGGTGTCCGGGGCCGATACCGAGGTGAAGGTGCGGGTCGGTGATGCCGTCGCGGTGGCCCGCGCCCGCAAGGGCCTGAGCGCTGCGGCGCAGGCGAGCGCGTTCACTCCGTGAGCGAACCGTGTACCGACGCGGCGCGTGATGACCCATCTCCTACACTGCAACGTGTGCCGGCCGACAGGCCTGACAGCCCCTCCCAGTCGACTACCGAGGCTCCACCATCGCGCCGGGCGCGACGTGTGACGCCCGATGCCGGCATCGCGGCCACCGCGGTCGCCGACCCAATGCTCGCGGCGGACGCCGCAGCGGCGGAAGCAACCAACGGTGACGCGTCGAATGGGGATCGGCCAACCGAGCCGACGGAACCGACGGCTGTCGTCACCGCGACAGCGGTGGCCGATCGTCCGGCGAAAGAGCCGAAGGCCGCGCGCGGTCGAAGCCGCGGAAGACCACGGCGGCGAAGGCAACGACCGCCGCGATGACAGCGGCGGTCGAGCCCCCGCCGACCGAGCCCCCGCCGACCGAGAAGGTCGAGGCGATCCCCGACACCACGTCAGCAGCCGCGCCTGCCTCGACGACCGACGAGCGGCCGACGCCGTCGAGCGGCGTGCCGATGGTGGCTCTCGTGCCGCCGGGTGCGCTCACCGAGCCCGCCTCGGCCGTCCCCGTCCCGGCCGTCGTCGCGCCGATGGTGGTCGCTCCGACCGCTGCCGCGGTCGCTGCGGCCACGATCGGGACTCCCGTCATCGAGCCAGCACCGACCCAGCCCGTCCCCGCGGAGAAGAAGCAGGCGAAGCCTCAGAAGGTCGTCGTTGCTCCGCGTCGACGTGTGCGTGCGCGACGTGTGCAGCGCATCGTGCGCAGGGTCGACGCGTGGTCGGTGCTGAAGATCTCGTTCGTGTTCTTCATCGTGATGTACCTCGTGCTGTTGGTCGCCGGTGTGCTGCTCTGGGCGTTCGCGGTCGGCACCGGCACGATCGACAACGTCGAGAACTTCATCGAGCAGCTGTTCGCACTCGACAGCTTCTCGTTCGTCGGCGCGCAGATCCTGCGGGCGTCGGTGATCGGCGGCGCGCTGCTCGTCGTCGCCGGCACCTTCACGATGACGGTGCTCGCCGTGCTCTTCAACCTGATCAGCGACCTCGTCGGCGGCGTGCGGTTCACCGTTGTCGAAGAGCAGGTGCTCCGGCCAGTGCCGCCCTCGGCACGGGCCGCTCATCCCTCCGCCCAGCCGCCATCGGTTGACGGTTCCGAGGCGGGCCCGGGTACTGTCTGACCTCCCGATCCAGCACGGGGCTATAGCTCAGCCGGTTAGAGCGCGTCCCTGATAAGGACGAGGTCGCTGGTTCGATTCCAGCTAGCCCCACCATGAAGGCCGTGAGACGTGCCGGACTTGCCTTGTTCGCGGCGTTGCTCTTTGCCGCGGCGCTGCGGATCCGCGGCAAGGGTGGCATCCCGCCGCAGGGCGGAGGCTGGCGCGAGCTCTCCGGGCCGACCTGCACTGACGTGCGCGCCGCCGTCATCGGGCTCGGCGCCGTCGGCGCCCGTGCCGCTCGCCAGCTGATCTCGACGCCGGACGTCGACGAGGTCTTCGTCTTCGACTCGGATCCGGTGCGGCTCGCCGAAGTCGGCACCGCGCTCGGGGAGCGCTCCGTCCCTCTCGCGGGCCCCGAAGTCGGAGGCCACGGTGTCTCGGTGGTAGTGCTCGCGACGCCATCGGGGGAGCAGCTCGACGCCGCGCGCGGAACCTCGAGCGTGGTCATCATGTCGTTTCGGTGAGCGACGGCGTCGAGGACGTCACGGCGTTGCTCGCGCTCGACGGTGAAGCGCGCCGACGCGGCGTGAGGCTCGTCGTCGGGGCCGGCTTCGCGCCAGGGCTGTCGTGCTTGTTGGCCCGGCACGGCGCGGCGACGTTCGACACCGTGGACGAGGTGCATGTGGCGAAGTACGGCACCGGTGGGCCTGCCTGCGCGCGGCAGCACCACACCGCGTTGAACGGCAACGCGATGGATTGGCGCGACGGCGGTTGGCTCGAGCGTCGTGGGGGCTCGGGGCGTGAGCTGTGCTGGTTTCCAGAACCCGTCGGCGGTCAGGACTGCTACCGCGCCTCGCTCGCCGATGGCCTCGTGCTCGTGCCAGCGTTGCCCGGCATCCAGCGGGTGACGGCTCGCCTCGCCGCGACCCGCCGCGATCGACTGACGGCGCGGCTGCCGATGCTGCGGCCGCCGCATCCTGAAGGCGTGCTGGGCGCCGTGCGCGTCGAGATCCGCGGCCGCCGTGGCTCGGCGCGCGACGTTCTCGTCCTCGGGGCGATGGATCGTCCTGGTGTCGCCGCCGGCGCGGTCGCGGCGGTCGCGGCGGTGCGGGTGGCGTCCGACCCCGATCAGCGCCTCGGGGCATTCGGCTTGGCCGAGGCCGCTGATCCGCTGTCAGTGCTCGTCGACCTTGCCCGGCGAGGGGTGAAGGCAGCGGTCTTCGAGGGCGCTCCTGTGATCGCACGGCCACCGGGCGGCTGAGCAGCAACCGGACCTTGCCATCCGTGGAGTAAGTCTGTAATCTCGTAAGTATGCGTCCGGCAGACGAGGTCATCGGCTGGTTCCGAGGCCGCATCCCCGCGGAGTGGTTCACCGATCCGGTCGACGTCGAGGCCGACCGAGAGGAGATCTTGCTCCTCGGCAGGGTCAGCGAGCCCGCACTGGGCGACGCCGAGACCGCCGAGGCCAAGGGAGCGGCCTGCCTCGCCCGAATGAAGGGCTTCCGGGAGGACACGCGTGACCACCGCATGCGGATCGCGGCGGAGGCCGAGGCCAAGTTCGGCAAGAAGGTCTCGTGGGCGACGCGGTGTGGTGACGTTGAAGCGATCTTCACCAACGCGAGCGTCCCGGTGATGACGCGGCTGCGGATGCCCGAGCGGGCGGTGCTCGACACCCTGATCGACGGCGGCGTCGCGCGCAGCCGGAGCGAAGCGCTGGCGTGGTGCGTGCGGCTCGTTGGCCGCCACCAGTCCGACTGGATCGGTCAGCTCCGCGACGCGATGCAACGTGTCGAGGAGGTCCGCGCCGAAGGCCCCGAGATCTGAGAGTCGGCGACCTAAGCGGGCGTTGCCGCGAGAGCGGCGCGCTGTTCGGCGGCCATCGCTGCGATCTCGTCGATCTCGTCGGTGCTGAAGCCCGCCATCTCGCGGAAGCGGCGCGCGAGCACGATGGCAGCGTCGCGGTCTTCGCCTCGGCGACCACCGAAGTTGAACAGCGCGTCGACGGTGCGTTGGAACTCGAGCGCAGCGTCGCGTCGAGCGGTGTCGCCTTCGGTGACCTCGCGGAGCCAGCGCGACCCCATCTTCACGTGGGTGACCTCGTCGGCGAGCATCCAGTCCTCGCAGAAGCGCAGCACCGGGTCACCCATCATGTCGGCGAAGTCGCGCATGGTCGTGAAGACATCGATCGCGAGCCCTTCGAGCGCTCGGTTCACGCCGGCGAGCCGGAACACCGGATCCGGATGGCACGCGGCCTCGAAGAGGGTGACCGCCTCGGAGTACTCACCGACATCGGTGCCCATGTGGTCGCCGAGCTTGATCGAGATCTCGACGTGGCGAGCCTCGTCCCAGCATTGCCGGGCCATGTCGAGCTTCAGCGCGAACGGGATCTCGTCGAGGTCGTAGTCGTAGGCCGTGCGGCCGGCGCCCTCGAGCGCCTGGATCTCGCCGACGAAGATGCCGTGCATCTGGCGCCTCGCGCGGTCGGGCACGTCTTCGGCCTCGACGAACAGCTTGCGGTCCTCGCCGACGAGGGGCCGGGGGTCCGCGAACCGCTCGGCGGTCGTGATGCGGTGGAACCGGCCGTCACGGGCGAGGGAGTCGGGAGGGATCTGCCTACGCACGACTCGATGGTACCGACTGCGCCGCGTGCGGGAGCGTGGGGGCGGGGAGCGGGGGCGGCAGGGGCTCGCCGCGATGGCCGTCGTCCTCCTCCTCGTCCTCGTCGATGACGAGCACGGGCAGGCCATAGTGCGCGAGCACCCGCTCCTCGAGCGTCAGCGCCTGTGCGGCGAGGCTTGTGAGCCCAATGCAGGCGAACACGATGATCGCGGGCGGCATCGAGAGGTCGAAGAAGTCGCGCAGCGGCGGGATGACGAGCACGGCGATGAACGCGCCGAGCATCGACAGCACGAGGTTTCGCCTCCAGCCGACGAGCGGGCGCGCGAGGCGCGCCAGGATCACGAGACCGACGCCCATGAGCACGATCGCCGCCGTCGTGCGTGCCTGCTCGAGCGTGATCCCTTCCTCGATGCGCGTGAGCGCGTAGCCCGTGAACGTCGCCGCGGCAGCGGTGATGCCGGCCGGGATCGCGAACACGAGCACACGTTTCACGAACCCGGACTTCGCTCGACGGTCGTTCGGCGCCAGCGCGAGGAAGAACGACGGGATGCCGATCGTGAGCGCGCCGACGAGTGTCAGGTGACGGGGGAGGAAGGGGAACGGGACGACCGCGATGCCGACCGCGATCGCGATCATCATCGAGTACACGGTCTTGGTCACGAACAGGTTCGCGACGCGCTCGAGGTTGTTGATCACGCGCCGGCCTTCGGCGACAGCCCCTGGCAAGGTCGCGAACGAGTTGTCGAGCAGCACGAGCTGGGCGACCGCTCGCGTCGCGGAGCTTCCTGCGCCCATCGCGATGCCGATGTCCGAGTCCTTCAGCGCGAGCACGTCGTTCACGCCGTCACCGGTCATGGCCACGACGTGCCCGCGCGCCTGGAGCGCCTTCACCATCTCGCGCTTCTGGTGCGGCGTCACTCGCCCGAACACCGTCGAGGCCTCGAGCGCGACGCCGAGCCGCTCGGGCTCCTCCGGGAGCGACCGAGCGTCGACCGGCTCCTCGTCGGTGACGCCGCAGCGACGCGCCACCGCCCCGACCGTCGCGGGATGGTCACCCGAGATCACCTTGATCGTGACGCCCTGCTCGGCGAAATAGGCGAGCGTGTCGGCCGCGTCCGCACGGATCTTGTCCTCGAGCAGCACGAGCGCCCTCGGCGACAGGTCGGGCGGTGGTCCCTCGCCGTTGAGCGGCTGTGCCGAGGATGCGAGCAGCACGACACGACGCCCCGCCCGCGCTTGTTCCTCGACCCGCGCTTGGACGCGCCCGTCGAGCTCGTCGTCGGCGTGCGCGATCGGGAGGAGGACGTCGGGCGCGCCGAGGAACCACGAGCCCTGCTGAGCGAATTGCACGGCGCTCCACTTCCGCACCGACGCGAACGGGATGGCCCCCGTCGCTTGCCAGCCCGCGGGGAGCGGAAACGCCTCGCGGAGGGCGAGCGCAGTTGCGTTGGGTGAGGGGTCCGCCGCAGCGAACGCTCCCAACGCCTGCTGCACCTGGTCGCTGCCGTCGCCGATCGTCTCGACGGACTGCACCGCGATGGAGCCCTCGGTGAGCGTGCCGGTCTTGTCGAGGCAGAGGACGTCGACGCGTGCGAGGCCCTCGACCGCGGGTAGCTCTTGCACGAGCACGTTCACGCTGCCGAGGCGGACGACACCGACCGCGAAAGCGATGCTCGTGAGCAGCACGAGCCCCTCGGGCACCATCGCGACGACACCACCGACCGAGGTGCGCAGCGCGTCGGAGACGCTCTCGGCTGCCTGCAGCTGGCTCACGAGGAGCAAGATCGCGGTCGGGACCATCGCGTAGAACGCGTAGGTGATGATCCTGTCGATCCCCGAGCGGAGCTCTGAGCGGACGAGTGTGAAGCGTCGTGCCTCCTCGGCGAGGGCGACGGCATACGCCTCACGGCCGACCTTCGTCGCTTGGTAGCGACCGGTTCCGGCAGCCACGAAGCTGCCCGACATGATCGCCGTGCCCGGGTCTTTCGGGACGGTCTCTGACTCACCGGTGAGCAGCGACTCGTCGACCTCGAGCGAAGCGCTCTGCACCACCTCCCCGTCGACGACGACCTGATCACCCGGCCCGATCTCGAGCACGTCGTCCAGGACGATGTCGCCCATGGGTACGGCGACGACGGCGCCATCACGCACCACTCGGCGTGAGGCGCATTCACGACCGCGAGCCGATCGAGCGTTCGCTTCGCCCGGAGCTCTTGGACGATGCCGATCAGGGTGTTTGCGATCAGGACGCCGCCGAACAGTGCGTCGTTCAGCGGACCGACGATCAGGATCACCACGAGCAGCGAGCCGACGAGGAAGTTGAACCGGGTGAAGACGTTTGCCCTGACGATCTCCGCGACGGTCCGAGTCGGGGCGTCGGGGACGTCGTTGCGCAGCCCTCTGGCGACCCGATCGGCGACCTCGGCCGAGGTCAGGCCGATCTGCGCGTCGGTCGAGGCCACGCCGTCACGGTACGGCCGTGACGGCGGCGGTGGGTCTGACCGCGTTCGAGGAGAAGATGAGTATGATTCTTATTCATGTTCTTGGATTCACGGCTGGCGCGATGCGCGGCCGGAGTCGCGCTTCTACTCCTGCTCGCCGCGTGCGGTGACGACGCGGGATCCGCGCAGTCGACCGGGACGTGCCCCGTCGAGCCGGTACGGATCGTCGTCTCGGTCGGCCAGTGGGGCGACATCGTCGAGCGACCTTGCCGGCGATTGCGGCAAGGTCACGACGATCATCACGGGCACGTCGGTCGACCCCCACGACTACGAAGCAGTGCCTGCCGATCTCGCGGCGTTCACTGACGCGCAGCTGGTCGTAGTGAACGGCCTCGACTACGACGCGTGGGCAGAGAGGGCGGCTGAAGGGCAGTCGTCGAAGCCAGTGATCGTCAACGCCGGCGAGGTCGTGGGCAAGTCACCGGGCGACAACCCGCACATCTGGTACGGCCCGGACTTCGTGACAGCGGTGGTCGATGCCGTCACTGCCCAGCTGAAGACGATTTCGCCCGACGCGGCGTCGTACTTTGCCGACCAGGCAACCGCCTGGCGGCGGTCGATGCAGCCGTACTACGACGAGGTCTCGTCGCTGCAGACTTCGATTGCGAGTGCCAAGTCGTATGCCGCGACAGAGACCGTCTTCGACTACATGGCCCAGGCCGTCGGTCTCGTCGACAAGACCCCGAGGGGCTTCGAGCAGTCGGCGGCAAACGAGACCGATCCATCCCCCGCCGACATCCATGACTTCGAGGCTGCCCTCGCGGACGGCTCCGTCGATGTGCTCGTCTTCAACACGCAGACCGAAGGGGCGGTGCCGGCCCAGCTCCGGTCGGTGGCCGAAGCTGCCGACGTGCCCGTCGTCGACGTCACCGAGTCGCCGCCGGCCGGCACCACTTTCGAGTCGTGGCAGGTCACCCAGCTCAAGGCGCTCACAGTGGCGGTGGCCCCTTGACCGCCGACTGCGGTTGTGCTCGATGACGTCGAGGTCGTGCGGGGTGGACGGACGGTGTGGTCGGACGGGACGTTCAGGGTCCCACGGGGAGCGGTTGTGATCGTCATCGGCCCGAACGGGTCGGGCAAGACCTCGCTCTTACAGGTCCTCCTCGGACTTCTCGCCCCTGCGAATGGCGAAGTGTCAGTGCTCGGTGCGACCCCGACGAAGGGAAGCCCTCGGGTCGGCTACGTGCCCCAGAACTTCGCCGTCAATGTCGCCGCGGCCATCAGATGCCGCGACCTCGTGATGCTCGGCATCACGGGTGGGCGTTGGGGGCTCGGGGCCGCGAGTGCCGAGGAGCGGAGGCGCGTCGACCAGGCGTTGGCGAAGGTCGGTGCGCTCGAGATCGCGAATCGACGGCTGTCTGAGCTCTCCGGCGGGCAGCAACAACGCGTCGCGATCGCCCAGGCGCTCGTCGGCCAGCCCGACCTGCTCCTGCTCGACGAACCGCTCGCGAACCTCGATGTTCGCAACCAGCAGGAGATCGTCACGCTGCTCGGAGATCTCCACCGGGCGTCCGACGTCACGATCCTCGTGGTTGCGCACGATATGAACCCCCTGCTGTCGGTGCTCACTGGCGCGGTCTACCTCCTCGACGGTCATCCGCACTACGGGCCAATCGGCGAAGTCGTCGACGAGGACCTCCTGACCCACCTCTACGGCACGCGCGTGCGGGTCGTGCGCACCGCCCAGGGTGACTTGTTCACCCGCAGTGGATGAACGGGAGCTGAGATGCTTCTCGCCAGTGCTGGCTACCAGTCGAACTGGGTCGACATCCTCCAGACGTCGTTCATGCGTCATGCGTTCCTCGGTGGCAGCCTTGTAGCGCTCGCCGCGGGGATGCTCGGCTACTTCGTGGTCGTCCGCCGCCACGCGTTCGCGGCGCACGCCCTCGCCCACATCGGCTTCCCGGGCGCGACGTTCGCGGCGCTGGTCGGCATCCCGGTCACGCTCGGGCTCGGGGCCTTCTGCATCGCGGGCGGCCTGGCGATCGCGCTGCTCGGCAAAGAAGTCGACGAACGCGAGATCGCTACCGGCACGATCCTGGCGTTCGCGACCGGACTCGGGTCTCCTATTCAGCTCACTCGCGACCCAGAACGCGCGGGTCGTGACGAACATCCTGTTCGGGAACCTCCTTGCCATCACGGTGACGCAGCTCGTCGTGTTCGGCCTCGTCACCGCGGGCGTCGCGGCGGTGCTGGTCGTCATTGCCCGGCCGCTGACATTCGCGTCCGTTGATCCTCAGGTCGCGGAGGCGAGGGCTGTGCCGGTCAAGGCCGTTGGTGTGGTGTTCATGGTCTTGCTCGCGTTGGTGGTCACGATCTCGGTGCAGGTAGTGGGCACGCTGTTGCTCTTCGCGCTCGTCGTGACGCCGTGTGCCACCGCGCTGTTGGTGACCGCACGCCCGCCCTTGGTCGCGGCGGTCGGCGCAGGCATCGGGCTCGGCTCGGTCTGGCTCGGGCTTGTCATGTCGGCGATGTTCAACCTGCCGCCGAGCTTCTTCATCGTCACGATCTCGTCCGTGGTGTGGCTCGCCGGTGTCCTGTGGGACAGGCAGCGCACGCGGCGAGCCGGTCCACTCGATCGTCCCGTCGATCGGCATCACCCGGCCCACGCGAGCGTGGTCGCATGACCGAGATAGGGTCCGCGGTTGTGTCGAGCGATGTCGACGTCATCGCAGCGAACCGGCTGCGGCGCGACGGTCAGCGGTACACCGACTTCCCGACGCGATCTTGTTTCGGTGCTCGTCGAGCACGGGCCTTTGACGATCCCCGAGATCCTCCGCAAGAAGCCCGGCCTGCCGCAGAGCTCGGCGTATCGCAACCTGGCGGTGCTCGAGCGTTCGGGCGTCGTGCGCCGCATCATCACCTCGGACGAGTGGGCGCGCTACGAGCTCGCGGAGCCACTCACCGAGCACCATCACCATCTGATCTGCGCGGCGTGCGGCACGGTCGTCGACTTCACAGTCTCGACGCAGCTCGAGCGCTCTCTCGACGCTGCCCTCAACCGCGTCGCGATGGACAACGGCTTCGAGGTGCACGATCACCGACTCGATCTGCTCGGTCGCTGTGCGACCTGTGCCGCCGATGAGTGGTGAGTGGCAGCGGCTTCGCCGCATGATGCGTCGTCTCGATGTCGGCCTCGGGAGGAACCCCCCGGAACCTCCCGCAGGCCTGCCGCAGGCGTACATCGTCAAACTCGACGGCCGCGGCGAGACGTTCGTCCGCCATCACGAGGGACCAGCGGATGCGCCGGTGGTGCTCTTGCTGCACGGATGGACTGCGAGTGCCGATCTGCAGTGGTGCGCGATCTATCCGGCGCTGTGCCCTCGCTACTCGGTGATCGCGATCGACCATCGGGGCCACGGTCGGGGCATCCGCAGCGAAGAGGAGTTCACGCTCGAAGACTGCGCCGACGATGCGGCCGCGGCCGCCCGGCTCCTGGTTCCCGGCAGGCAAGTGATCGCGGTGGGCTACTCGATGGGTGGGCCGATCGCGCTCCAACTCTGTCGCCGGCACCCCGACCTCGTCGCCGGGATCGTCCTCGAGGCCACCGCGCTCGAGTGGCAGACCGCGCTCGAGGATCGCATTCGCTGGCGCTTCCTCGTGCTCCTCGAGCGACTGCTGGGGTCTCGTCGGCTGCACAACTGGATCGCGCGGTACCTGCGCGAGGAGGTACACACGAACCCGGAGCTCGAGGCACACGTGCCCTGGATCCTCGCTGAGATGCGTCGCACCGACGCGCGGGCGGTCATCGAGGCAGGCCGCGCCCTCCGTGATTTCGACGCCCGACCATTCGCGTCAGCCATCGACGTTCCCGCAGCCATGGTGATCACCACCGACGATCACGTCGTGCGTCCGGTGAAGCAACGGGCGCTCGCTGCCGCTGTGCGCGCTCGGGTGTTCGAGATCCGCGCTGACCACGACGCGACGATGGCGGTCTCGCGGCCGTTCGCGAGCCTGACCGCCGAGGCCGTCGGGTTCGTCGTGAAGGCCCGCGACGACGTGGGCTCAGCGCGTCGCCTCGCTTGACGCGAGGAGCTCGATCGCCGAGGTGAGCTGAGCAACCGCACCGGTGAGGTCGTCGGTCGTCACGACGTCGGACAGCGACAGCCGGACGGTGGCGATCTCACGGGCGAGGAACTCGGTGTCGGCCTGCACGCGGGCGTTGACGAGTCGATCCTGCTCGCTCTGCACCCGATCACGCTCCGCCTGACGATTCTGCGCGAGCAGGATCAGGGGCGCGGCGTAGGCAGCCTGTGTGGAGAACGCAAGGTTCAACAGGATGAACGGGTAGGGGTCCCACTTGCCGAAGAACCCGATGACGTTCAGTGCGATCCAGATCGCGACGATGACCGTCTGGATGACCAGGAAGCGGGCAGTGCCCAGGGTGCGGGCGATGGCCTCGGAGAAACGACCGAACGCCTCGGGGTCGTAGTGGATGCCGAACGAGCGACCCTGACGCGGCGTCGAGAGGTCTTCCCGCCGCTTCATCCCGCCGCCTCCCGGATCCGTTGCCGCCACCCGACAGGCAGTGAACGGTCGAGGACGTCGTCGACCGTCACGATGCCCAACAAACGGCGATCCGAGTCGCAGACCGCGACGGACACGAGGTTGTACGACGCGAGTCGCACTGCGACCTCGGTGTCGGGGAGATCAACGGCCACGGGCGGCTCGTCCTCGATGCACTTGCCGAGCTCCATGCCCGGGGGCTCGCGCAGCAGCCGCTGGAAGTGCACGACGCCGAGGTAGGTGCCGGTGGGTGTGTCCCACGGTGGCTGCGTCACGTACACCTGCGCCGCCAGCGTGACAGCGAGCTCTGGATCCCGGATGCGGGCGAGCGCCTCGGCGACCGTCGCGTGCGGTCCGAGGACGACGGGATCGGAGTTCATGAGGCCCCCGGCGGTCTCCTCGCCGTACGACAGCAGGCGCCGCATCTCGTCTGCCTCTTCTGGCTCCATTGCATCGAGGATGCGCGTCCGCTCCTCGCCAGGCATCTCGCTGAGGAGGTCGACCGCGTCGTCTGACTCCATCTCCTCGAGCACGGCCACGAGCCGCTCGAGGTCGAGGCCCTCGACGAGCCGGAGCTGCTCGGACTCGGGGAGCTCCTCGAGGAGGTCGGCGAGCCGCTCGTCGTCCATCACCTCGGCGAGCTGGCGGCGGTGGTGCGCCGGAAGGTTGCGGACCGCCGCCGCGACGTCGGACGGATGCATGTCGCGCAACGCGGCAACCTCGGCGGCGACCGGCGTGGTGTCGAACAGGGATCGGACCTCGGACCAGTCGACAACACGAACAGTGCGCTTGCGGCGCAGCGGCCCGGATCGGGTGCCGAGAGCGATCGCCGCGACCTCCCACTCTGAGGTGTGGCCCGGCACCGCTCGAATGGCGAGGTCGTGGACGTGCTCGGCGCCGACGCGCTTGTCGAGGACGTCCTTTGTGACGAGCAGCTCGCCTGGGCGCTGGCGGAAGTGGTTGAGGTCGATGGCCGCGCTGCGCAGCCGAGCGCCCTCGTTGTCGAGAGCGGCAATGCGATGCGCGTTGACGAAGATGCGACGGCGCTGGCTGCTCGCCACGAACCCGAGGACGCTCGGCGGGTCGTCGCCGTAGGACGGAGCGACGACGATGTCCTCGACACGGCCGATCGTCGCGCCGTCGGAGTCGAGCAGCGGCAAGCGAGTGACGCGGAAGGCGTAGATCAGGTCGCTCGCCATGGTCGCAAACTACCCGCTGACCACTCCTGGACTGCCGCTTCTCGCACTTGCAGACTGTGCCGTGACCTCTGAACGAATCGTCGTCGCGTCCGTCGACGAGCTGCTTGCGGGAGCGACGGAGCGCGTGCCACTCACGTCGTCGGACTCGAAGGGCGGTGCCCAGCTCGAGCGCGTCATCATCGACGGCGAGCGCTACATCGTGAAGCACGTCCACGTCGACGACGACTGGATCATGCGCGCGACCGGTGACGTGAGATGCCGACCGGCGCTCGTGTGGACCTCGGGCCTGATCGATCGGCTGCCTCGTTGCCTCGACACGGCGATGGTCGGCATCGCAGTGGGCCTCGGCCGGCACGGCTGGGGAAGCGCCCTGCTCATGCACGACCGATCCGAATGGCTGGTGCCCGCAGGCGACGACCCCGTTCCCCTCGAGCAGCACCTGCGATTCCTCGACCACATGGCCGAGCTGCACGCGACGTTCTGGGAGTGGGAGGACGACGTCGGGCTCACCCCGTACACGAATCGCTGGTCGTTCTTCACCCCGTACATGCCGGAGATCGAATCGGCACTCGGTTCGACCGACGCGGTGCCCGGCATCAGTCGGCAGGGGTGGGAACGCTTCGCCAGCCGGGCCGGCGACGTGGGCAGGGCCGTGCTGGCACTGCTCGACGACCCTTCGCCGTTGTCGACACAGCTGAAGCGCACTCCATCGACTCTGATTCACGGCGACTGGAAGTTCGGAAACCTCGGCAGCGGGCCCGAAGGGCAGACGCTGCTCATCGACTGGGCCGTGCCCGGACAAGCACCGCCCGCTTCAGAGCTCGCGTGGTACCTGTCCATCAACGCGGCGCGGTTGCCCCACGCGAAGGAAGACGCGATCGACGCGTACTCCAGCGCGCTCGCGAAGCGCGGCATCGACATGGAGGGCTGGTGGGACGCGCAGGTCGCGCTCGCGTTGCTCGGAGCGGTCGTGCAGTTCGGGTGGGAGAAGGCACTCGGCGGTGAGGCGGAGCTCGAGTGGTGGCTCGATCGAGCGGAACGAGGGCTCGCTCACCTCGACGACTGACCGGTTCGCGCGCCACGAGCGTCAGTAGCCTCGTTGTGTGAGCAAGGGAGCACGCCACGCGCCCTCGTCTCGCGCGCGACTCGTTGCCCTCGCCCTCGTGACGTTGATCGCGGGCGTCGTGGTGTGGCGAGCGCAGGACGACGACACGTCGGGCTCCGCGGCTCCCGAGTCGCGTTCGTCGGCGGCGACGATCGCGGTGGTGACCCCGGACACCAGTGTCCTCGTGTCGACCGAGGACACCGCTCCGGTCGAGACGTCCGCGCCACTGGCGCCGTTCGACGGGTGGGTGAACCCCGCATCATTCGGCCAGCCGTACGGCACGACGGTCGAGGGGATGCTCACGTTCCGCGGAAACCCGACGCGCAGCTACTACGGCGAGGGGCCCATTCCCACATCGCCGCGGATCCTCTGGCGGTTCCCGGCCAGCGGTGGGCTTTGCTCCACCTCGAGCGACCAACACGGAGCGCGGGTGTGGTGCGGGACCGGATGGACCGGCCAGGCGAACGTCTGGACGAACCCGAAGGACAATCGGTTGTGGCTCGCCTTCGGCGCGTACGACGCGGCGTACCACTTCCTCGATCCTGCGACTGGGTCGCGACTTCTCCCCGACTTCAAGACTGGCGACATCGACAAGGGCTCGGCGACTGTCGATCCCGATGGGTTCCCGCTCTACTACGCGGGCTCGCGCGACAACAACCTCCGCGTGATCGCACTCGACCGCGACTCACCCACCGAGCTGTGGAGGCTTCCCGCCGACGCGGTGTCCCCGACGATGTGGAACAACGACTGGGACGGCGCGCCGCTCGTGATCAACGACTACCTCTTCGAAGGCGGGGAGAACAGCCAGTTCCACATCGTGAAGCTCAACCGCGCCTATGGCTCCGACGGCAAGGTGACCGTCGCCCCGCAGCTCGTCTTCCACGCACCGGGCTGGGACCAGGAGCTCTTGAGCGCGATCGGCGACAAGGACGTGTCGATCGAGAACTCGGTCGCGATCGTCGGCGACACCGTGTACTTCGCCAACTCCGGCGGCCTCGTGCAGGGATGGGACATCTCGGCGCTCGAGTCGGGCGGTACGCCCTCGCGTGTGTTCCGCTTCTGGACCGGCGATGACACCGACGCGTCGGTCGTCGCCGACGACGAGGGCTACCTGTACGTCGCGTCCGAGTACGAACGGAAGAACGCGCGCTCCAAGGAGGTCGGGCAGCTGATGAAGCTCGATCCGCGAAAGCCCGACAACCCGGTTGTCTGGTCGTACCACGACGAGCAGATCGGGAATGCTGGATCGGCGGGCATGTGGTCGACACCGGCGGTGCACGGCGACCTCGTGGTGACGACGACGAACTACGGACAGGTGATCGGCCTCGATCGCGCCACCGGCGCAGAACGATGGAAGTTCCACCTGCCGGGGCCCGTGTGGCAGTCGCCGGTGATCGTCGACGACACGCTGATCCAAGGTGACTGCCTCGGTGTCCTCCGTGCATACGACGTTTCGAACACGATGGTCCAGCCGCCCGTGAAATGGGAGATCGACATCGGTGGGTGCATCGAGTCCACCCCCACCGTCTGGCAGGGCCGCATCTACCTCGGCACCCGTGCCGGCGGGTTCTACGCCATCGGGGACGGCTGACGCGCGACCAGCCGCGCACGCTGTGGCAAGGTTGCGTCGGGGGACCGGGGGGGCCCGGGCCGGGAGCAGGGGTGGTGGGATGACCACGTTCGACTTGATCGTCCGCAATGGCTCGGTGGTCGATGGGACCGGCGCTCCGACCGTCCGTGCCGACGTCGGGGTCGTCGGTGACCGCGTGTCTGCGATCGGCGACCTCCGCGGCGAGTCGAGCCCGACGGAGGTCGACGCGACCGATCGACTCGTCACCCCCGGCTTCGTCGACATCCACACACACCTCGACGCCCAGCTCGCCTGGGATCCGATCGGAACCTCGTCGTGCTGGCACGGCGTGACGACGGTCGTCATGGGCAACTGCGGCGTCACCTTCGCACCGTGCCGTCCCGACGACCGCAAGTACCTCGCCGAGATGATGGAGTCTGTCGAGGACATCCCCGCGACGTCGATCCTGGACGGCCTGCCCTGGGACTGGACGACCTACGGCGAGTACCTCGCGAGCATCGACCGGCTGCCGAAGGGGGTGAACGTCGGCGGCATGGTGGGTCACTGCGCCGTGCGCTACCACGCGATGGGCGAGCGCAGCCTCGGTGAGGAGCCCGCGAGCGACGAGGACATCGCGGCCATGTGCGGCCTCGTCGACGAAGCGATGAGCGCGGGCGCGCTCGGCTTCTCGACCTCGCGCACCTTCCTGCACCGAGTCCCGGACGGCCGTCCCGTCCCGGGCACCTACGCGGCGCCCGAAGAGCTGCTCGCCATCGGCGACGTGCTCGGTCGCCACGGTCGCGGGTGTGTTCGAAGCAGCCGCCCGACTGGGCGAGCGGCGACGACGACTCGCTCGAAGAACACCCGTGCAGAGCTGCGATGGATGAGCGAGCTGTCCCGGCGCACGGGACGGCCCGTCACGTTCGGGTTGGCCCAGTCGAACCGCCGCCCCGACCTTTACTCGCGGGTCATTCAGCTCACCGACGAAGGGAACCTCATCGGTGGCCGCGTCCGTCCGCAGACGACCGCCCGCGGCGTCGGCATCCTCCTCGGCATCGCGAACAACACGCCCTGCGACCGGTGCCCGTCGTGGCGGGCGCTTGCGCGAGCTTGCCGCTCACCGAACGGCTGGCGGCGATCCGCGACCCCGAGCGTCGAGCCGAGCTGATCGCCGAGGCCGACGCCGAGACGCAAGTCGCTCGATCCGCGCATGGTGTTCGTGCTCACCGGCCCTGACGCTCGCTACGACTGCACGGAGGACGACTCGCTGGCCGCGTTCGCGCGCGCGCGCGCGGCGTCAGCCCCGCCGAGGCGTTCATCGACCTCTCGCTCGAGACCGACGGCGCCGCCGCGGTGCAACTTCCCGTTCCTCAACCAGAGCCTCGACGCGGTCGAGGACATGCTCGCCAACCGCAACGTCGTCATGGGCCTCGCGGACGCGGGTGCCCACGTCGGTCAGATCATGGACGCGAGCCAGCCGACGTTCTTCCTCACGTACTGGGTGCGGGAGAAGGGCATGTGCTCGATCGAAGAGGGCGATCCGTCGCCTCACCTCGGACACCGCCGGCGCTCTTCGGCGTCGAAGGACCGAGGCGTGCTCCGTCCGGGTGCGTTCGCGGACGTCAACGTCATCGACTTCGACGGCATGCGCTTGCCGCCGCCCGAGTACGTGCACGACTTCCCCGGCGGCGCAGGGCGTTACATCCAACGCTCGCAGGGCTACGACACGACGATCGTCAACGGCGAGGTGTTCATGCGAGCCGGCGAGCACACCGGCGCCCTCGCGGGGCGCACGGTGCGTTCGACCGACTGACGGTTCGCCCCCCGACGTCCGTTATGAGTTGCCCGCGGCGGCGCGCTCCGGGCTCAGCTGCATCACGTTGAACATCGCGCCCTGCGGATCGCCGACCATCGCGAACGAGCCGGGCTCGATCGCCATCGGGCCCATCATCACCGAGCCGCCGAGCTCTTTGAGTTTCGCGACGGTCGCCTCGATGTCAGCCACGGCGAAGTACACGCCCCAGTAGTCGGGCACACCGGCGGGCATCTGCGGCGGCCGGCTCATCATCCCGCCGACCGACCGCTCGCCGACCTTCCACTCGGTGTAGCCACCCATCGGGCCGGGAGCGTCGTCGCCATACGTGTTCGCCCCCCATCCGAAGACCGCGCCGTAGAACTTCTTCGAGCCGTCGACGTCCGAGGTGACGAGCTCGCTCCAGCTGTAGCTGTTCGGCTCGTTGACGATGCCGGCGCCGGGCATCACGCCCGCCTGCCACGCCGAGAAGACCGCGCCCTTCGGATCCATGAACACGCCCATGCGCCCGGCGTCGAGCACGTCCATCGGCTCGACCAATGCACTGCCGCCGTTGTCCTTCACCTTCTTGGCGGTGTCGTCGGCACTGTCGACGATCACGTACGTCGCCCACACGGGCGGCCCCGGGTTCATCGCAGGACCGATGCCCGCCACCGGCCTGCCGCGGAGCATCGCGATGCTGTAGCCGCCTGCTTCTGCGGGGCCCGGCGGGATGTCCCAACCGAACAGCGCGCTGTAGAAGGCGCGTGCCGCGTCGAGATCGGGGGTGCCGAGATCGACCCAGCCGGGGACTCCGTCTTCGTACTTGTCGACTTCCATGCCGGCCTCCTGTTCGGGGGGAAACGCGGCCGACTGTATGCCCGAACGCCCACGTCACGTACCGCGAGGCGCGCCGGTCAGCTCGGCTTCGGGTAGCCGCGCTTCACGGTCCGCTCGAGGATGCCGAGCGTGGCTCGGAGCGCGCTCTCCGGGATGATCGGGAAGATGTCGGCTTCCCTCCAGACCGGATCGATGTCCGACCAGTCGTAGTAGCTCGTGACCATCGTGCCGCTGTCCGTGGGCTCGAGCCGGTAGCCGTACACGTGACCGAGCGGGGGCTTCATGACCCCGACGATCGTCCATGCGATCTCCCGGTCCTGCTCGAACTTCGTGATGTGGACGGTGACGTCGTACTTGCCGAGCGGGTAGTCGTTGAGCGCTTCTCGGTCCATGTGGACGACGAACTCGTCACCGACCGCCTTGGCAGGGTTGCCCTCGGCAGATTGCAGCATCCCCGACGCGTCGATCGCCACGTGTCCGTTGGGATCCGAGATCACCGCGAAGATCTCCGCCGCGGTCGCGTCCATGGGACGTTGCACTTCGAACCGCTGGATCTTGGTCTCGCTCATCGGCGCATCCTGACAGAGCGACGTCAGGGTTGGTCGGGCCGAGCGACGATCGCGCGACCGACGCCCTCGGCGACGAGGTCGACGTCGAACACCGTGTGGGCGCTGATCATGTGGATGTCGCGGTGGAGTCCGCTGGAGCTCGTGGTCGAGGTAGTGCACCGACGCACCGCTCGACGCGAGGATCTCGCGGATCGCGTCGCGGCAGCGCCGCACGACGTGGGCGATCGCGAGGCGCAGCTGCTGCTGTTCGGCGAGGAGAGTCGAGGTCGATCGCGCCGTCGGCGTGCGCTTGGATGCGCGGCGCGATGTCGCGCATCAGCGTCTCGGCGAAGTCGACCTCGACCACGCAGGTTCGCGAGCCGACCTGCGTCGGGACGCGGTTGCTCTGCGTGCGAGTCGTGCCGAACTGGATCCGCTCGAAGAGCCGCGCCTCGAACAGCTCGAGCGCCCGCGTCGCGGCGCCGACGCGCCGGGATCGCAGCGGTGAGCGACAGGAATCGGCGCGATCGGGATGCGCTGGAGGTACGGGTCACCGGGCCCGGCGAACAGGTGCGGCGGCGGTGACGAGCGACACGCGGCGGGCGGGCACGATCACGTCGGTGGCGACGACGTCGCGGCTGCCGGTCGCGGCCATGCCGTCGACGTGCCACGTGTCCTTCATCGACCACTCGGTCGACCGGGACGAGGAACTGGCGCGGCCATCGGCGGCTCGTCGCCGTCGACCTTGCCGCTCAGCAACACCCAGTCGGCGTGGCAGATGCCGGTGGCGAACTGCCAGACGCCCCGACAGCGAGTAGCGTGCCGTCGGCCGTCGGCGTCGCCCGGCCGGACGGGTTGACGGTGCCGGGCGCGAGCACGAACGGCTGCGCGCCGAAGATCTCGTCCTGCGAGCTCCTCGGCGAACATGCGTGAGCAGCCAGTTGTGCTCCATGTAGAAGGTGGTGATCCAGCCCATCGACGGATCGGCGTGCGCCACCGCGATGCCGATGTCGACGTAGGTCGCGCATGTCGATCTCGTAGCCGCCGTACGCGAGCCGGCACGAACGAGCGGAACACGCCGGTCGCCTTCGAGCGCCTCGATCACCTCGTCGAGCGGGCGGCGCTGCGCCTCGGCCTCGAACGATGTCGTCAGCGATGAGCGGCGAGATCGCCCGCACCCGTTCGACGAGGCCCTCGGCCGGCACGTCGTCAGCGTTTCGGTCGCCATCACGCCGTCGGTTCTGACGGGCCCGAGGAACTTCTCGATCTGGCCGGTGTCGAAGTACTCGTACGCGCGGCTGATCATCCCGTCGCGGACGTAGCCGACGAAGCAGACGTCCATGTGGCCGACGAAGCCGTTCGTCACGGGTCACGTAGATCGTGTGCTGCTGCACGAAGCCGCCCTCGAACACGCGGATGCGGCGATCCTTGAAGCGCGTCTTCGGCAGCGTCTCCATGCCCTGCTTCAACATCGCGAGGTTGTCGGCGCGCGGCTGGTAGAGGCAGTCGTGGCTGTGCCAGATGATCGCCTCGGGCGCGTAGCACGACTCGAGCGTCTCGTAGTCGTTCTGCTCGATCGCGTCGAAGAAGCGGTCGCAGAGCTCGAGGGTCTGCCAGTCCTTCCTCACGACCTGCTCCTGTCGGCGACGTCCGGCCCACGCCGCGAACTTCGACGAGTCCATGTACTCGTCGATGCGCGTGATCTTCCCGTCGCGGCACCGGGCGACGATGCAGATCCACAGCGCGCCGCGGTGGCCGGTGTGCATGCACGCCGTTGAGCGTGTACTGGATCACGAAGCCGTCGTCGAACGTGTTGACGATCCGGTCGTTGTAGGTGCGCCGGCGCTGGCCCGTGTAGCCGTCGGGTAGCGCGGCGAGGTTCTCGTCGCCGGTCGTCTCGCGGCCGAAGACGTTGTGCCAGACGATGCAGTCGTCGGCATACAGCTGCTCGAGCACGTCGACACGGCGGTTCTCGTACGCGTCGAAGAACGCCTCGCACAGCTCGCGGATCTCGTACTCGTCCATCACCGCCGTCCGAACTTGCCCGAGTCGAGGTACTCGAACAGCTTGACGATCTTGCCGTCGTGGACCTCGGCGACCAGGCACGCCGACAGCGGCACCTTGGTCCCGTCGTGGGCGACGACGTTGCACGGTGTACTGCACGACGAACCCGTCGTCGAAGGTGCTGATGATGCGGTCGTTGTACGGCGCCGCCGGTGGAGGTCGCTGCCCTTGGCGAGCGCCGCGAGGTTGTCCTCCCGCGTCGACTCCTGGCCGGTGACGTTGAACCACATCGTCATCTCGGCGCGTAGCAGCGCTCGACGGCCGTCGATGTCGCCGTGCTCGATCGCGTCGAACAGCGCGTGGCAGAGCCGCCGATGGTCGGTGTCAGCTCTTGTCACGCCGCCACCCTGGACTCAGCCGTTGCCGTCTTCGTCCATGTCGTACGCGATCTGGCGACCGAGGTTCTCGGCCTCGTAATCGGCGGGCGCGGCGATCTCGACGATCGGGTCGTCGCGGTTGTCGTACTCGAGGCGCAGCGCCACGCGAGATCACCGCGTGCATCGTGTACATCATCGTGATGTACGTGAACTCGAGGATCGCCTCGTCGCTCGAGGTGCGCCTTGCAGCGCGTCGAAGATCGCGTCGTCGACGCGGCCGAAGCCGAGCACGAGCGCGTCGGTGTACGCGAGCAGCGCCCGCTCGAGCGGTGAGAACAGATCGGACACCTGCCACGCCTTCAGCGCCTCGATCTTCTCCTCGGAGTATCCGAGCGCGCGGCACGACTTGCAGTGCTGCGAGAACACGAACTGGCTGCCGACCAGCCAGCCCGCCCGCGTCTGGCCCAGCTCGCGCAAGGCCGGCGCGACCTTGCGGTCGGGGCTGGCGTAGAGCGCGAAGCCCCGGCACGCGTGCTCGAGACGTCGGGCGAGTTGGCGAACACCGTCCACCAGTCGCCCGGCGTGCCGGTCGCGGTGCCCGGGTTCGGCGACCGGGTCGCGGTCGCCGAAGAGGCGCTCGTACATCGACAGGACGATCGGGGCGCTGGCGTCGGCCTTGGGGATCTCCTTGAGTCGCGGCACGCGCGGACTGTACACGAAGCATCGCCGGTCTGGCGACTGCCGACGCAAGCGGGCCACGCTTGACCGTCCGTCGCGAGTGGTGTGCAATGGACGAGTCGCGCAGGGGACGCGCCATGGCTGCGACCGCAAGCACACCAACACCGAGTTCGAGCTCCGCGGGCTTCAACCACCTCGCCCTCGTCTGCCGTGACATGGCCGAGACGGTCGCGTGGTACGAGGACGTGCTCGGCATGAAGCTCGTGAAGACGCTCGAGCTGCCCGGCGGGCGCGGTCAGCACTTCTTCCTCGACATGGGCAACGGCGTCGACGGCATCGCGTTCTTCTGGTTCCCCGACGCGCCCGAAGGCGTGCCCGGCGAGTCGCTCCAGAACCGCAGCGGCATGACCGCGATCGGCACGATGAACCACGTCGCGTTCGACGTGCCCGCCGAGAAGTTCGACGAGTACGCCGCAGAAGCTGCGCGACAAGGGCGTCGAGGTCACGAGATCATCAACCACGCCGACTCGCTCGACGGCGGGCACAAGGCCGACTACGACGCCGACACCGACGACGGCGACGTGTTCATCCGCTCGATGTACTTCAAGGACCCGAACGGCACGACTGCTCGAGTTCGCCTGCTGGATGCGCCCGTTCACCGACGCCGACGTGAAGCACGCGCCTGCGACAGCGCGCGTGGAGGTCGTCGCCGGCTGATCCCCCCGATCATTTCACGGCACGGGGAACGGCTCGTAGCCGTCAGCGACCTTCGGCCAGGGCGCGGCCTGCTCGATGAGCTCCGCGACCGCGAGGCACATCCCGTCGCGCCACCTCGGAGCGACGATCTGGAGACCGAACGGCACACCGACGCTGTCGCGGCCGATCGGCACGCTGACGACCGGGTGGCCGGTCACGTTGAACTCCGGCGTGTTCACGGCGATGCCAGGGTCGTCGGCACCGCACACGACCGTCGGGAGCGGCCCCTCCGGCCCCCAGGACTCTGCGTTCGCCGTGGGTGTGATCAGGACCGTGTCGTCACCGAGCAGCCGGTCGACGATGGCACAGGTCTCGTACGCACGCCGTCGGGCGGCGACGTAGTCGTTGACCGAGAAGAAGTCACTGAGCAGCAGCATCTCCTGCAGGCCTGCGTCGAGCTTCGGCCAGTCGTCCTTCAGGTGCGCCAGGCTCTGCGAGAGCTCGCAGACGCTCATGATCCCCCAGTCGACCACCGCGCCGGGGATCGGGTTGTCGATCTCCTCGACGGTGAAGCCGAGACCTTCGAGCGTCGAGGCGGTGGCGCGCGTTGCAGTCTCGATCACGGGCTCGACCGCGCCCCGCAGCGTGCGACAGAGGAGCACGCGCGTGGGACGCGTGAGCGTCATGTCGATCGCACCCGCCGGCAACGAGCGCAGATCGCCCATCGTGGGCCCGAGGTACACGGATGTCTCGGCGATCACGTCCGCCACAGTGCTGCCGGTCGCGCCCCAGCCCGAGAAGTCGATCCACCGCGGCGCACCGTCGCGACCAACGGCGCCGATCGTGGGCTTGAGGCCGACGAGCCCGCAGAGTGACGCCGGGATGCGTACCGATCCGCCGCCATCCGAGGTCGTCGCGATGGGTACGAGTCCAGCGGCAAGGGCCGCGGCCGAGCCACCACTCGAACCGCCTGGCGTTCGCTCGACGTTCCACGGGTTGTACGTGGAACCGAACACCAGGTTGGTGGTGAACGCGGTGTGTCCGTACGCTGGCGAATTCGACTTGCCGATCGGGATCGCTCCTGCGGCGCGGAGCCGTGCGACCGTCGTGTCGTCGACGGTCTCGGGTGGCCCGCCCGCCGCGAGCGGCGAGCCAAGGCTCGTCGGCAGGCCGATGCACCGCGCGAGGTCCTTCACGAGGTAGGGGATGCCGGCAAGTGGCCCGGTTCGGGGGGAGCGCTTCGCGTCCTCGAGCGCCTGGTCGGCCCGGAGTGCGACGACGGCGTTGATGGTGCCGTCGAGCTTGTCGATGCGCCGCAAGGCCTCCTCGACCAGCTCGGTGGGGTGGACACGGCCCTCTCGGACAGCGGATGCGAGCTCGTTCAGCATGGGCGCATGTTGTCAGCCCGCCGACGTGGGTGGGAGGGCCACTCAGCCGAGCTCGGCGAGCATCGCTCGCGCGCGGAGACACAGGCTCGCGTCCGGCGAGTCGGCGAGCAGCTGCTGCACCGTGCGAGCGTGAGCTCGGGCGTCGTCGACTTGGCGCTCGTGCTTGGCCAGGGTGGCGAGCTCGAACTCGACCATCGCACGGTCCCCGTTGTTGCCGCACTCGTCGAGCGACTTTGCCAGCTGTTCGAGCGCACTCCGCGCCTTCTTCGCCGCGCCCAACCGCTGGCGGGAGAGGAACGCCCGGTCCCGGAGGGCGGCGGGAGACGTGAGTCCCGCCACGTAGTTGGTCGCGAGCCAGGACCGCGTGATCGCGATGAAGGCGTCGATGGTATGGACGCCCTCCCTGTTCCCGAGCGCCTCCTGCCGCTGGCGTTCCTCGGTGAGTCCGGCCATCCCGCGACTCGGGTGTCCCTCGAGCACGTCGAGCGCGTGCCCGAAGACAACCAAGGGACCGAGGAAGAGGTTTGCGCTCAGTTTCCGCCATCGCGCGTCGACCTGTTCGAAGCAGCGGCGCGCCTCGTCGTGGCTGGATGGTGTACTGGCTGATGTAATGGCAAGCCCTGCCGCCCAGGCTTCCGCGAACACCATGTACATCGGGTCGGCGTCACATTCGATCGCGGCGCGCGCCGCCCCTTTCGCGGCATACTCGTCGCCCCGGACGGAGCCCACGACGACCAGCACCATGTGGCCCATGGCGCTCGCGCGCCGGTTGCCGGTGCGGCGGCCGATGTCGAGCAGCTCGTCGGCGTACGCGGTCGCGGCCTTCGTGTCGCCGCGGCGGGCCGAGGCCTGCCCGACCCCGCAGAGCCCTTTGATCTGCACGTACTGGCGATCGTGGGGATCGGCGACTTCGGGAACGAGGGGCGAGAGCACCGGCCAGATCTCGACGGCTCGAGCGGTGTCACCTGCTTGGGTCGCGACCCAAGTGAGCCAGGTGAGCGCGTACGCCTGCGCCGTGGCGTCGCCGCAGCGCCGGCCCAGGTCGAGCGCTTCCGTGAGCAGCCGGTCGGCGTCGCTGATGCGGCCCTCCTGCCACGTCACCATGCCGACCCAGGCTGTCCAACGGGCGGTGAGGACGTCGTCGCCGACCGACGCCGGCAGGTCGCGATGGCGCTCTTGGAGGTCGCGGAGCCCCACCATGTCGCAGGTGTAGTAGTGGCACTGCGCCCACTCGATGATCGTCTCGATCAGCAACCGATCCCGGGTCGCACGGTCGACCGCGTGGGTGTCGTCATCGTCGGCGGTGAGGAGGTCGTGCGCGGCGCGGTACTGCCGGTGCGCCTCAGGGAGCGCGTACCGATCGAGCGCCTTGCGTCCCGACCGGCGGAGGTAGTCGACGGCCTCCACCACATGGCCACTGCGCTGGTAGTGGTAGGCGAGCGTCTCGACGAACTCTTCGGTCCGGTCGCCGAGCTGTGCCTCGATGCCGCGCGCGACTCGTTCGTGAAGGTGCTGGCGATCGCGGCGCAGAAGGCCGTCGTACGCGACCTCCTGGGTGAGCGCGTGCTTGAAGATGTACTCGAGATCGGGATCGGCGTTCCGCTCCCGGATGAGATCCGCCGCCGAGAGCCCAGCGAGGCTCTCCTGAAGGTCATCCGGAGCCCCGGTGACCGACTGCATGATCCGGTACAAGAACTCGCGGCCGACCACGGAGGCCTCGCGCAGCACCCGGCGGGGCTCGGGCGCGAGGTTGTCGATCCGAGCTGCGATGAGACCACGGATCGTCGGTGGCACGGTCACCGCATCGAGACGCGTCGTGAGCACCCACCCGTGACCCTGACGAGCGAGCACACCGTCGTCGACCAGCGTGTTCACGAGCTCTTCCACGAAGAACGGGTTGCCGTCGGCGCGAGCGGTCACGAGCGACAGGAGGTCGTCGGGTGGTTCGGCTCCGTCGAGCAACGACATCAGCTGCTCGCGAGATTGACGCGCCGAAAGCTCGCTCAGGTACAACAAGCGCTCGCCCGGCGCGCCGAGCTCGAAGCCGGGGCGGAAGTTGCAGATCATCACGACGGGCTCGGAGATCGCACCCATCAGATCGCGGACGAGCGCGGCGGTGGACGGGTCGACCCAGTGGAGGTCCTGCAGGCACACGACTGTCGGCGCTCGCGCCGCGACGACGTCGAGCAGCCGGGCCACCGCGAGCGCGTAGCACCGACTGGAACGCTTCGAGATCGACGGCCCCGTCGGCCGGGGTGGTCCCGTAGAGCTGACCAATCGCCGCCAAGGCCAGGTCGTCACCCGGCAGCAGGGTGGTGACCATGCCGGCGAGCTTCTCCCGAACCTGGGCCGCGCTGTCGTTCTCGTCGATAGACGCAGCGCTGTTGAACAGGTCAACCAACGGGGCGTAGGGGATGTCCGCGGTGTACGGGTAGGCGCGGCCCTCGTACCACTGGACATCAGGGCCGAGACGAGACCGAACCTCCTCCAGCAGCCGCGTCTTTCCCGCGCCCGCCTCCGCGCACACGGTGACGAGGGATGACTCTCCGTCGCGTAAGCGGTCGACCGCCCCGAGCAGCACGCCGAGCTCCTCCTGACGCCCGACGAACCCGCCCGACCGGCGCGAGGGGCGGGCTTGAGCGGCGCGAAGGCCGTCGACGCGGGTCACTCTCACCGGTTCGCGGCGGCCCTTCAGCTCGCGCTCGCCGAGATCGGTGAGGGTGAAGCGGCCCGCGACGAGCGCCTGAGTCTCCGGGCCGATGTAGATCTCCCCCGCTGATGCGAGCGACTGGAGCCTCGCCGCCACGTTCACCATGTCTCCCAGCGGCCCACTCGCCCGGTCGCCTTGCAGATCGCTGGTGATGACCACCCCGCTGTTCACGCCGCTGTGCATCTGGAACGAATGGCCGGTGCGCGCCTCGAATGTCGGCCGTAGCTCGTCGACCGCAGTGTGGAGCTCGAGCGCCGCGCGCACGGCGCGCACCGCGTCGTCCTCGTGGACGACCGGGTCGCCGAACACCGCGAGCACCGCGTCGCCCATGAGCTTGTCGATCCGACCGCCGTAGCGCGACACGATCTCGCCCGCTTTGTCGTAGACGAGGTTCATCAGCTCCCGCACGACCTCGGCATCCACCGACTCGGCCATCTGGGTGTAGCCCGACGCATCGGAGAAGAGCACCGTCACGA
Source organism: uncultured Acidimicrobiales bacterium (assembly GCA_963708175.1). Taxonomy (GTDB): domain Bacteria; phylum Actinomycetota; class Acidimicrobiia; order Acidimicrobiales; family DATKAS01; genus DATKAS01. Next base: position 22,965 of record CAVPSD010000013.1, on the reverse strand, counting down.
GTCGGCGTTCCTCGTGGTGCTCGCTGTCGAACTCTGCCGGGGCCTGATCACCGTTGAGAGCCGTGCCGCACCCGTTGCAGAACCGCGAGCCGCCAGGATTTTCGGCGTGACACGCCGAGCACGTGATGTCCCCCACGTCGGGCATCGTCCCACAGAACATCGTCTTCGCCCGCGTGCGTGCGTGGGCGAGGGGGGACTTGAACCCCCACGTCCTTGCGGACACTGGCACCTGAAGCCAGCGCGTCTGCCATTCCGCCACTCGCCCGAGTGAGCGGGGAAACGCTAGCAACTGTTGCGAAATCCGCCCCTTAGGGGCGCCAGGCGCGCCAATGCGCCGGGGGCGCGACGGCCAGTGGTCCAAGTGCTGCGGGAGGCGCCCTCAGAGGGCGGATGGCGCGCCAATCGGGCGGTGGCCACGCCGCGCAACCGGCACAACCGTGTGCCGCGGGGGCGGATTCGGCCTTCGGTAGCCTCGCCTGGCGATGGGGATCAACGCTTTCGAGCGGCGGCTGGAGCGTATGGTCGACGGCGTGTTCGCCAGGGCCTTCCGCTCGTCGCTTCGACCGATCGAGATCGGTCGAAAGCTCGTGCGCGAGATCGACGACCACCGATCCGTCGACGTGAAGGGCCGGGTGATCGTCCCCAACCAGTTCACTGTGAGCCTCAGCGCCAAAGATCTCGAGCAGTTCAGCGAGATCGACGAGGCGCTCGTCCACGAGCTGTGCGACGCGGCTCGCGAGTACGCGCGGGACGAGGGTTACGCGTTCATGGGGCCGGTCGGGGTCGAGCTGGTCGAGGGCCCGAACCTGAAATCCGGGCGGTTCAAGGTCGAGGGGAAGATGGTCGAGGCGGCCACGCTGGCCGGTGCCGGGAGCCTCGTGCTGCCGACCGGGGATCGCATCGTGCTCGGCGAGGAGACGATCACGATCGGCCGCCTGCCGAGCTGCGACATCCCCGTCCCCGATCCGAACGTGAGCCGCAAGCACGCCGAGATCCGGCCGTCGGGCGACGGCTATGTCGTCATCGACCTGGGCTCGACCAACGGCACGCGCGTCAACGGCGCGACGGTCGGCGAGCGGCGCCTCGGCGACGGCGACGTCATCGCCGTGGGTACGACCCGGTTGCGCTTCGAGGCTTCCTAGGTCGCTTCCATGTCCGAGAACATGCTTGCCGTCCTGCGGATCTGCCTTCTGGCCCTGCTCTATCTCTTCTTCCTGCGCGTCGTGCGGGCCGCGTGGGCGGAGATCCGCGGGCCACGGCCGGCGCGCCCCAAGGCGACGGCAACCGAGGCGAGCGCGCCGCGACGAACGGTGGCATTCAGTCCCGTGACGGTGGCCACCGGTACGCTCACCGTCATCGAACCGCCGGAACAGCGGGGCCGTAGCTTCGATCTCACCGAGGAGCTCACCGTGGGGCGTGCGCCCGGCTGCCAAGTGCTTCTCGAGGGGGACACCTTCGTCTCGCAGCTGCACGCCCGGGTGTTCACCCGCGACGGGGCGCTGTTCGTCGAAGATCTGGGCTCTACGAACGGGACGTTGGTGAACCGCAGGAAGATCAAGGCGGCCGTACCCCTGCACCAAGGGGACACGCTCCAGGTCGGGCGCACGATCTTGGAAGTCGGATGAGCGAGACAGAGAACGGCTCGGAGTTCACGACCCGGTTGCGGTGGGGCGCCGCGACCGATGCTGGCCGCGTGCGCAGCGCGAACGAGGACAGCTGGCTGATCGACTACCCGCTCTTCGCCGTCGCCGACGGCATGGGGGGACACGCCGCCGGAGAGGTCGCGTCGCGGCTCGCGCTCGACACGCTCCGGACCTCGGTCGCCGACCACACTCTCGAGTCCTTGGTGGCAGCGGTCAAGGTGGCGAACACCCGGGTGTTCGAGATGTCACACACCGACAACGCGATGCGCGGCATGGGCACGACGTTGTGCGCCGTCGCCCTCGTGATGATCGAGAGCCACGAGCGCCTCGCGGTCGTCAACGTCGGCGACTCTCGCGTCTACGTGCTGCAGGACGGCGCGCTGATCCAGGTGTCCGAGGACCACAGCCTCGTCGAGAGCATGGTGCGCCAGGGCACGATCACGCCCGAGCAGGCGAAGGTGCACCCGCAGCGCAACATCCTCACGAGAGCGCTGGGCATCGACGGCGACGTCGGGGTCGACTCGTGGGAGGTCGCCCCGTTTTCAGGCGACCGCTACCTGCTCTGCAGTGACGGGCTCTTCAACGAAGTCCCCGACGACCGAATCGCTGAGGTGTTGCTCAGCACCGACGATCCCGATGAGGCCGCCGGGATCCTGATCACGATGGCCAACGACGGCGGCGGACGGGACAACATCACCGTCGTCATCGTCGACGTCCTCGAGGGTCTCGACCCTTCGGAGGCGATGCCGGTCGAAGAGAACGTCGGCCTCGAGGCGTTCGACCCCAACACGACGGCGGCTATCACGCCCGTCGGTGACTGGCTCGACGACACGTCGCCCGAGCCCGACCTGCCGCCGCCGCTGCCGCCGCCCTTCCACACCGACGCGGAGCTCGACGAGGCCGATGAAGACGATGGCGAACGAGTCGACGATGCTGAGCTGGTCGGCGCGACGGCACGCGGGCCGCGCTTGCTCACGTGGCGCGCCGGTCTCTTCACGTTCTCGCTCCTGACGGTCGTCGGGATCGGAGCGATGGCGGTCGTCTGGTATGCGCGAGGCACGTACTTCGTCGGGTTCGATCGCAACACCGTGACCCTGTACAAGGGGCAGCCCGGCGGCGTGCTCTGGTTCAAGCCGACGATCGTGAAGCACTACGACCTCGAGCGAAACGAGGTGCCCGACGGCAAGCTCAGCGTGCTCGAGGATGGCAAGCCCCGTTCGTCCGAGGCAGACGCGGACGCCTACGTCGAGGCGCTCAAGGACGAAGCGAATGGGCTCGACAGCGGCGCCGTGACGACTGCACTCGGGGTCACCGGGGCTACCGTCACGCCCTGATGCACCGGCGCCGCAACGAGCTGGCGCTCCTCGTCTTCGCCGCGCTGATCACCTCGGGCCTGTACGCCCTCAGCGCGCTCGGCAAGACCGCGTCGCTGCCGGCGAACATCGGGCCGTTCCTCGTCCAGGTGCTGCTCCTCTTCCTCATCGCGCACATCGCGACTCGCCGCCTCGCGCCCGGCGCGGATGGCACCCTGCTCCCCCTCGCAGTGCTGCTCAACGGCATCGGGTACGTGTTCATCGCACGGCTCGACGAAGACCTGGCGGCGCTGCAGGCCAACTGGACCGCAGTCGGCATCGGCGCGTACGTGCTGACGCTGGTCGTCGTCCGACGGGTGCGCGAGCTCCAGCGGCTCGAGTGGACGTTCGGGCTCATCGGCCTGCTGCTCTTGCTGATGCCCCTGGTGCCAGGCATCGGCCGGGACATCAACGGCGCCAAGATCTGGGTGAGCCTCGGGCCGCTCAACTTCCAGCCGGGCGAGTTCGCGAAGATCGCGCTCGCACTGTTCTTCGCGGCCTACCTCGTCGACCGCCGCGAGCTGCTGGCGATGGCGACGTGGCGAGTCGGTCCGTTCCACCTCCCCGAGCCGCGCTACCTCGGGCCGGTCGTCGTCGCGTGGGGGGTCTCGCTCGTCATCATGATCGCCGAGCGCGACCTCGGGTCGTCGCTGCTGTTCTTCACGTTGTTCGTGGTGATGCTGTGGGTGGCGACCGAGCGCACGATGTACCTCGGCCTCGGCGCGGTGATGTTCACCGTCGGTGCCTACGTGTCGTGGACGCAGTTCTCGCACGTCCGCGACCGTGTCGCGATATGGCGCAACCCGTGGGCTGACCCGACGGGCAAGGGCTTCCAGATCGTGCAAGCGATCTTCGCCTTCGCGTGGGGTGGGATCACCGGCGCGGGCCTCGGGCTCGGCGACCCGACGCGCATCCCCGCCGTCGAGTCGGACTTCATATTCGCGGCGATCGGCGAGGAGCTCGGCCTGCTCGGCGGTGCAGCGATCCTGGCGGCGTACATCCTCATCGTCGGTGTCGGCCTGCGCATCGCGCGTGTCGCGGAGCGACCGTTCGAGAAGCTGCTCGCGACCGGTCTCACGACGATCGTGGGCGTGCAGGCGTTCATCATCATCGGGGGCGTCACCCGCGTGGTGCCGCTGACGGGTGTGACGCTGCCGTTCATCTCGTACGGCGGATCGTCACTCGTCGCGAACTACGTCCTGATAGCGCTGCTCATGCGGATCAGCGACGAGCACGCTCGCCGTGCTGGTGAGGTGAAGCCGCGCCGCAAGCGGTCGGACAAGAAGAGGCCAGCGCCGGTGGCCGCGTGAACAAGCAGATCCGCCGACTCGGCATCGGACTCCTCGTGTGCTACGTCCTGCTCTTCGTTCAGCTGAACGTGCTGCAGGTCGTGCGCGCCGACTCGTACAACGCGAACCCGCTGAACACGCGCCAGGTCGTCCGCGACTTCAGTCGGCCGCGCGGTCTGATCCAGACCGCGGACGGAGTGATCGTCGCCCAGTCCGTGCCGTCGAACGACCGATTCAACTTCCAGCGGGTGTATCCGACGAACGTGCTCTTCGCCGACGTCACGGGGTACTTCGCGTTCAACTTCGGCAGCGACGGCGTCGAGCGCTCGTACAACGACGTCCTCGCGGGGCGCACCGACAAGCAGCGCGTCCTCACCTGGAACTCCTTCTTCGAGGACGAGATCACGACTGCCGACGTGACGTTGAGCCTGCGCGCGGACGCGCAGCGCGCGGCGCAAGCTGCCCTCGGGGATCGGCTCGGATCCGTGGTCGCACTCGACCCGCGGGATGGCGCCATCCTCGCCGCGTGGAGCTTCCCGTCATACGACCCGAACCTCCTTGCCACGCACGACTTCGAGGCCGCGGACACCGCGCGCCAGTTCCTGTTGCAGGCGCCGGGCGATCCTCTCGTCCCCGCCTACTACCGGGAGCGGTACTTCCCCGGCTCGACGTTCAAGATCGTCACCGCATCGGCGGGGCTCCAGAGCGGCCAGGTCACCCCGGAGAGCCCGAGCTACCCCGTGTCCACGAGCTACACGCCGCCGCTGACGACCAAGCCCATCGAGAACTTCGGTGGGTCGGCGTGTGGCGGCACGTTGTTCAACATCCTGCGGGTGTCGTGCAACACCGCGTTCGCGCAGATGGGCGTGGATCTCGGGCCCGAGATCATGGTCGCCGAGGCCGAGGCGTACGGCTTCAACGCGAAGCCGCCGATCGACCTGCCCGTGCCTGCAGCGTCGTTCTTCCCGCCCGTCGCGTTCTTCGACCGCAACACCCCGGCACTCGCCCAGTCGGCCATCGGACAGAACGACGTGCAAGCGACACCCCTCGAGATGGCGCTCGTGGCCGCCGGCGTCGCGAACGGTGGTGTGATCGAGCAGCCACACGTGATGCAAGAGGTCCGCAACAGCGACGGCGAGGTCATCGATCAGGGCGTGGCACGCTTCTGGCAGCGTCCGCTGACGCCGGAGAACGCGCAGATCATGCGCGACGCGATGATCAACGTGGTCGAGCGGGGTACCGCGACGAGGATGCAGATCCCCGGGATCCTGGTCGCCGGCAAGACCGGCACGGCTCAGCTCGGCACTGATCCTCCCAAGTCGCATGCGTGGGTGATCGGTTTCGCGCCGGCCGACAACCCTCGTGTCGCGATCGCCGTCATCGTGCTCGGCCAGGAAGGAGCAAGTGAGCAGACGGGCGGCCGCGTCGCCGCGCCCATCGCCAAGAGCGTCATGGAAACGATCCTCGCTGCACCCGACCGGCTTTCTACCGGTCGGTAGGCTGGCCCGACATGTCGCAGTCCGACGCCACCATCCTCAACCAGCGCTACGAGCTGCAGCGCCGGGTCGGTCGTGGCGGCATGGCTGACGTCTTCCTGGCCCGAGACCAGCTGCTCGACCGGCCGGTCGCGCTGAAGGTGCTCTTCCCGGAGTTCGCGCAAGACCCGGCGTTCGTCGAGCGGTTCCGTCGTGAAGCCCAGGCCGCCGCGAACCTGAACCATCCCAACATCGTGAGCGTCTACGACTGGGGCGAGGCCGCCGGCACCTACTACATCGTGATGGAGTACATCGACGGGCGCAGCCTCGCCGATGTTCTGCGCGCTGAGAAGCGCATCCGCCCGGACCGAGCGATCGACGCGACCATCGCGGTCGCTCTCGCACTCGCGTCCGCCCACGCGAGCGGCGTCATCCACCGCGACATCAAGCCCGCGAACATCCTCATCACGCGCGACGGCCAGGTGAAGGTCGCTGACTTCGGCATCGCTCGCGCGCTGAACTCAGCGCACGAGCAAGACCTGACGCAGGCCGGCTCGGTGATGGGGACCGCGAGCTACTTTTCGCCTGAGCAAGCACAGGGCCATGCTCTCGACGCACGGAGCGACCTCTACTCGCTCGGTGTCGTCCTCTACGAGATGATCACCGGCAAGCCGCCGTTCACTGGCGAGAACGCGGTTGCCATCGCGTACAAGCAGGTGCACGAGCAGCCGGTGCCGCCGAGCCAGTCCGTGCCGACGACCCCGGCGGGGCTCGAGGGCATCACGTTGCAGCTCCTCGCGAAGAACCCTGCCGATCGCTACGCGAACTGCGGCGACCTGATCACCGACTTGCGCCGGGTGCGAGCGGACAAGCCGCCGCTCGGCGCGACGGCGTCGAGGGGCATCACGTCCGAGAACGCGAAGACCGCCGCGGCGGCGGTGGGCGCGGCGGCGGTGACGCAGGCCGTCGATCCCGCGGCGTACCAGCCGACGAAGACCGAACCGAAGGTGACCCGCACACAGGCGGTGCCTCAGACCGAGTACGAGGAGGTCGACGACGGCCCGCGCCACCACATCGGCGTCTGGGTGCTCGTCGCTCTCCTGCTCGCGGGGCTCGGCGTGATGGCCTGGCTCCTCGCTTCGGGAAGGCTGAACAACGAGGGCTCCGCAGTGCAGGTCGCGGTCCCCTCCGTGCTCAACATGAAGTCGGCCGAGGCAAAGGCGCTGCTCGAGCAGCAGGGCTTCGTCGTGAATCTCACGTTCGAGCAGCGAGAAGACGTCGATGCCGACATCGTGTTCGCCCAGGATCCCGAAGGACAGACCGACGCCGATCAGGGGAGCACGGTCAGCATCATTGCCAGCTCCGGCGGTGAGCCCATCGAGCTCCCGAACGTCATCGGCCTCCAACAAGCGGATGCGGTCGCCAAGCTGCAGGGCATCAACATGCAGACCGAGATCGAGACCATCCAGACCGAGGACAAGCCCGAAGGCACGGTGCTCGCGCAGAACCCGCCCCCGGGTGACAAGGTGCCTGAGCAGACGAAGGTCACTCTGCAGGTCGCCGGGCCCCCGGACCTGATCGAGATCCCCGACGTGACCGGCCAGGATCAGCTGAGCGCCGCGGCCACCCTCGGGCGCAACTTCCAAGTCGGCGAGACGATTCAGGTGCCCTCCGACACGATCCCCGTCGGTCGCGTCATCAGCACCGATCCGCCGGCCGGCACGAAGGTTGCGCGCGACACCACCGTGACGATGACCGTGTCAGCAGGCGCGCCGGTCACGACCGTGCCCGACCTCATCGGCCTCACCGAGTCCGCCGCGCTCGACCACCTCACCAACGCGGGCCTCCAGATGGAGTCGCAATTCGTGAACCTCTCGCCCGACGATCCGCGCGTCGGACTGGTGATCTCGCAGGACCCGGAAGCCGGGGTGAAGGCCGACACCGGGCTCGTCGTGACGGTGCTCATCGGCCGCGCTGTCGACAACGGCAATGGCAACGGGAACGGGAACGGGGCCCCTACGACGCTGCTGTTTGGTCCGCCGGGCGGGGGCGGCGGCGACTGACCTGCGACAGGAAGTTGGCGAGCAGCTGATGGCCGCTCGCCGTCAGCACCGACTCGGGGTGGAACTGCACTCCTTCGACGGCGTGCTCGCGATGGCGCAACCCCATGATCGTGCCGTCGTCTGTCTCTGCGGTGATCTCGAGAACGGCAGGCAACGTCTCGCGGTCGACCACGAGCGAGTGGTAGCGGGTCGCCTCGAACGGATCGGGCAGGCCTGCGAACACCCCTTCGTCTCGATGGTGGATCAGCGATGTCTTGCCGTGCATCACGGTTGCCGCGCGCACGACGTCCCCGCCGAACACCTGCCCGATCGCTTGATGCCCCAGGCACACGCCGAGGATCGGTCGGACACCCGCGAACCGTCCGATGATCGCGTTCGACAGCCCGGCGTCTTCGGGCCTGCCGGGGCCGGGTGAGATGAGGATCGCGTCGGGATCGAGCGCCTCGACGTCATCGAGAGTGATGCGGTCGGCGCGATGCACGATCGGGTCCGCTCCGAGCTCACCGAGGTACTGCACGAGGTTGTAGACGAACGAGTCGTAGTTGTCGATGACGAGCACCCGCAAGGGTGCGGCTTCGGCCCCCACGACTCCGAGACTACGAGGCCGGTTGCTAACCTCAGTCCCCAAATGGCACCTCCGAAGCGCCGCGGCGGCGGCCGAGTCACCCCCAAAGGCACCCCGTCCGGCAGCAAGCCGGCGTCGGCTGCGGACGCGAGCACGTCGGGCCGCTACACCCCGCCGGTGCCGAAGGCCGTGAAGGTCAGCCCGCCCTGGGTGCCGGTCTTGATGTTCGTGCTGCTCGGCGTGGGTGCGTTGATGATCATGCTCAACTACCTCGAGCTGCTGCCCGGGGCACCGAGCAACTGGTACCTCATCGGCGGGCTGGGGTTCATCCTCGGCGGCATCGCCACCGCCACCCAATTCCGCTGACCGGCCCGGCCCGGTTTCCCCAGCCTGGGGACAACTCTGGGGTTCGTCACATCGTTGTAACTTCGCCGCCATCTCGGCGCCGGATTCTCGGTGCTACTCGATCGGGGCGACGAGATCCATCTCCTCTTGGCAGTGGCGCGGCGGGTCGGGCAGCTCGTCAGTGGCGAGGGTCATCCGCACCTCCGTGCCGCAGACCGAGCACCGGTACTGGATCTTGACCTTGCGCATCTCGCCGGCGGGCGGCGGAGGCGGCAGCGGCGTCGACAGGGCGCGCAGCATCCCGAGCCCGACGCGGAAGATGAACAGGCCGATGAGGATGCCGACGACGGCCCAGACGATCGTGCCGAACATGACGAGACGAGCCTAGATATCTCGGCGCCGTCCTCCGCTTCGCTTCGGGCGGCCCCTCTCGCTTCGCTCGACAATCCGTGCTTCGCGCACCCGGCGGCGCATTGCGCCGCCGCGCGGGATCAGCCCAAACGCTCGATGATCGTCGCGTTGGCCATGCCGCCGCCCTCGCACATCGTCTGCAGGCCATAGCGACCGCCGGTGCGCTCGAGCTCGTTGAGCAGTGTCGCCATCAGCTTGGCGCCCGAGCAGCCGAGTGGGTGGCCGAGCGCGATCGCACCGCCGTTGACGTTCACCTTGGTCATGTCGGGATGGTGCTCCTTCTCCCACGCGAGCACGACCGACGCGAACGCCTCGTTGATCTCCGTGAGATCGATCTGGTCGAGCGTGAGGCCCGCCCGCTCGAGCACCTTCGAGGTCGCGGGGATCGGCGCGGTCAGCATCATCCGGGGATCAGCGCCGGCGAGCGCGAACGACACGAACCGAGCGCGGGGCTTGAGACCGAGCTGGTTCGCCTTCTCCTCGCTCATGATCAACACCGCCGAGGCCCCGTCGGTGATCTGGCTCGAGTTGCCCGCGGTCACCTTCCCGTTCTCCTGGAACGACGGCTTCAGCTTTCCGAGGGACTCGACGGTGGTGTCGGGACGGATGCCCTCGTCCGCGACGACCATGTCGCCGTCAGCTCCCTTCACCTGGATGATCTCGTTCTGGAAGCGGCCCTCTGCGGTCGCCTGCGCGGCGCGCTGTTGGCTCTGCGCCGCGAACGTGTCGAGGTCCTCGCGGCTGAGGCCCCACTTCTCCGCGATGAGCTCGGCCGAGATGCCCTGCGGCACGAGGCCGCCGGCGGCGGCGTAGCGCGCGTTGACCATCGGCCCGAAGGGGATGCCGTACTTGCCCTCGGCGAACGACGCTCCCATCGGCACTCGCGTCATCACCTCGACGCCCGCGGCGATGACGATGTCGTACGCGCCGCTGATCACGCCCTGCGCGGCGAAGTGCGCGGACTGCTGCGACGAGCCACACTGCCGATCGACGGTGGTTGCCGGGACCGTCTCGGGGAAGCCTGCCGCGAGCACCGCGTTGCGGCCGACGTTCGCGGCCTGCTCGCCGACCTGCATGACGCAGCCCATGATCACGTCCTCGATCAGCTCGGGATCGAGCTGGTTGCGCTCGACGAGCGCCTTCAGCGTCTGGGCAGCGAGATCGACGGGGTGCCAATCGCGCAGCTTGCCGTTGCGTTTGCCCCCAGCGGTGCGGACGGCGTCGATGATGACGGCGGTGGTCATGGTGTCTTGGCCCTTTCGTCTTTCCGGCCTGGGATTGACCGATGGGTCAAGTCTGCTCAGGACACCCGGACGTGTCCAACTCGCGGTGTGAGAGATTTTGGCCTCGTCGAAGAAGGGGGACGCCATGGCATGGGCGAGCATCGAAGAGGTCGACAAGGCGGTCGCCGGGCAGACCGTGCCCCGGCTGTTCCTGAAGACCGTCGCCGCTCACGGCGATGGCGTCGCACTGCGGTGCATGGACGACTCCGGCGGCTGGAAGGAGTGGACCTTCAACGACTACCGCGACCTCGTCGCCCGGGCAGCCGCCGCCTTGCGAGGCCTCGGCCTCGAAGCCGGCGACAAGGTCGTGATGATGATGCGCAACCGCCCCGACTTCCACTGGCTCGACACGGCCGCGCAGTTCCTGCGCCTCACCCCGGTCTCGATCTACAACTCCTCCTCCATCGAGGAGATCGTGTACCTCACGAACCACTGCGAGGCGCAGGCTGCGATCCTCGAGGACGCGGGGTTCCTCGAGAAGTTCCTGAAGATCCGCAACGAGATCCCGACGCTCGAGCACCTCGCGGTGATGGACGCGTCGGCGGCGACGGGCGACGTCAAGTCCCTCGACGCGTTGATGGGCGCGGCGCCACTCGACCTCGACGCTCTCGCGGCGGAGACGTCGCCCGATGACCTCGCGACGATGATCTACACGTCGGGTACCACCGGGCCGGCGAAGGCCGTGGTGCTCGATCAGCACAACATCGCGTACACGGTCGAGAGCCTCCGTCGGTGCATCATGTTCGACCAGTACGTCGGCAAGAAGGTCATCTCGTACCTCCCGATGGCGCACATCGCCGAGCGGATGACCAGCCACTACCAGCAAGCCGTGCTCGGGTTCACGGTGACGACGTGTCCCGACTTCAGCCAGATCGCCAACTACGCGCGCGAAGTGCACCCGAACGTCCTCTTCGGCGTGCCACGCGTCTGGGAGAAGGTCTACGCCGGCGTGAATGCCGTGCTCGCCGGCGATCCCGATCGGAAGGCGAAGTTCGACGAGGCGATCGCGGCCGCGATCCCGATCGTCGAGGCAAAGGCGTGGGGCACCGCGACGAAAGAGCAGCTCGAGACGTGGGACTTCCTCGACGCCGTCGCCTTCAGCACCGTGCGCGGCCTGGTCGGCCTCGACGAGCTCGACCTCGCGGTCACCGGCGCGGCACCGATGTCGCCCGAGATCTTCGCCTGGTTCCGCGCGATCGGCGTGCCGCTGGCCGAGGTCTACGGCATGTCGGAGAGCTCGGGCCCGATGACCTTCACGACCGACAAGGTGAAGGCGGGCACCGTCGGCCAGGCGATCCCCGGGTGCGAGGTCGTGATCGCGCCCGACGGCGAGGTCATCTGCCGCGGCGGGAACGTCTTCAAGGGCTACTACAAGGAGCAGGACAAGACCGACGAGACCCTGATCGACGGATGGCTTCATTCCGGCGACATCGGCACGGTCGACGAGGACGGCTACTTCAAGATCGTCGACCGGAAGAAGGAGCTCATCATCACCGCAGGGGGCAAGAACATCAGCCCCGCCAACCTCGAGAACGCGCTGAAGCTGGTCCCGCTCGTGGGGCAAGCATGTGCGATCGGCGACGCTCGGCCCTTCATCTCGGCATTGCTGGTCCTCGACTCCGAGGTCGCGCCGGTCTGGGCCAAGGGTCAGAACATCGAGTTCGCCAACCTCGAGGATCTGGCCCGAAACCCGAAGGTCCTGGCCGAGGTCCAGAAGGGCGTCGACGAGATCAACGAGCAGTTCGCGCGCGCCGAGAACATCCGGAAGTTCACCTTGCTCGGCGAGGAGTGGCTCGCCGACTCGGATGTGCTCACCCCGACCTCGAAGCTGAAGCGCCGCGGCATCCACGCCCGCTACGCCGAAGAGATCGAGGCGATGTATCGCTGACCGCTCGGCCGCGCTCCGGCGCGGTCATCGATTCCGAACGGGCGCGCTCTGGGCGATCGGATCCGCGTTCGCGTGGTCGCTGACAGCGGTGATCGGTCGCGTGCAGGTGCGCGACGGCATGCCGTCGTCGAGCGCGCTGCTCACTCGCTTCGCGGTGTCGGCGGTGTTGCTCATCGGCGCGACCGTGGTGCTCCGCCGGCCACTTGCGCCGGCCCGGGGCGAGCGGACGGGCGTCCTCGTCCTCGGCGTCGTCGGCTACGGCGGCGAGAGCACGCTCTACTTCCTCGGCCTCGAGCGGGGCTCGGCGGCGGCAGTCTCGCTGCTCTTCTACACGAACCCCGGCATCGTGATGCTCCTGCAGTGGCTCGTCGGACATCGCCGGCCACAGCGGATGGCGCTGGTCGCGTTCGGTGTCGCTCTCGTCGGCGTCGCCCTCGTTCGCGGCGACCGGTTCGGATGTGTCGATCACGACCGCGGGAGCGCTCTTCGCGCTGGGAGCGGCGACGGTCTACGCGTGCTACCTGCTCGTGAGCGAGCGCGTCGTCGCCAGATCGGATCCGGTCACTGTCGCGGGTTGGCTCAGCGCGGGCGCGACCGTGGCAATGGCGGTGCGGTGCGGCTTCGACGGCGGCGTCGTGATCCCTGGCGATCTGAGGCTGCAGTCGCTGGCCGCGGGCATCGCTGCGGCAGTGGCGTTCGCGTTGCTGCTTCTCGCGCTCGGCCGGCTCGGCGCAGGACCGACCTCGATGCTGCTGCTCCTCGAGCTCGCGTGCGTCGTCGTGCTGTCCGCGGTCTTCCTCGACGAGTCGTTGTCACCGGGGCAGCTCGTCGGCGGGGCGCTGATCGCGGTCGGTGCGCTGATCATCGTGCGGGCCGGCGCGACGGCCGGACAGGCCGAGCTGATGCCCGAGCCGCTAGTGGCGGACGGCGAGGTCGATGATCGTCGCGCCGGCGAGCGGCGGTGAGTCGCCGAACGTCTTGGCGTCGCCGAACGCGTACACCTTCCCGCTGTCGGTGACGATCCAGTAGCCGTTGCCGGTGTCCGTCGCGCGCAGCGCCACAGTCTTCGGAACGCTGCACAGCCCGAGACCGGGCACCGATCCGTGGAACGGGACACCGAACGAGAACACCCCGCCGTCCTGTGCGTAGAGCCAGTAGCCGCGGCCTCCCGCGCCGAGCGCGAGCGAGATCACGGGCGCGGCGAGCTGCAGAGCCTTCGTGTCGCCCTGGCTCTTGGCGTCGCCGAAGGGGAGCACCTCGCCCCTCGCGGTGACCATCATGTAGCCGCCGCCACTCGCGGTCGAGGCCATCGAGATGACCGCCGCGTTCGGTGGGCGGGCACCCGCCGATCCGAAGAAGGGGACGCCGAACGAGAAGATGCCGCCATCGGATGCGAGCAGCCAGTAGCCGATGCCGCTCGGCGTCGGTTCGAGCCGGCGGACGGGGCCGTTCAGCGTGACGCTGCTCATGTCACCCTTCTTCATCGCGTCACCGAACGCGTACACCTTCCCCTTTTGGTCGACGATCCAGTAGCCCTCGCCCGACGGCGTGGACTGCAGGGAGACCGGAGGGGTGGTGACCCCGAGCGTCGTGAGGTCACCGAGGTTGGCAGCGCCGAACCCGAAGACGTGGCCCTTCGAGTCGAGCATCCAGTACCCACGACCCGATGCCTCGGACGGCGAGCCCTTCGGGGCGGACGCGGCGAAGCAGACCGCAGTCGGGTCTGCGGGCGCGACGGGTGCAGGGTTGGCGCCCCCGCCGGCGTAGATCGCTTCGATCGTGTCGTCGACGAGCTTCGCCATCGCGGCTGCGCCGGTCGCGCTGAGGTGGAGACCGTCGCTCGCCATGCCTCCGGGGATCGTGTTCGCGACTGCGTTCCAGTCAGCCACGCGCATGTTCGAGTACTGCGTCGCCTTCTGCCTCAGCACCTCGTTGTCGCTCTTGTAATACGAGCGCGCTTCGTGGATCGTGAGCCACACGACGTAGGGCACGCCGTCCAGGGCTTTCATCACCGCATCGACGCGCTGGGCATAGAGCGTGGGGTTGCCACCGTCGTTCGTGCCGAGCTGGACGACGATGATGTCGTGGATCTCCGCGCGCCGCGCGGCGGCGATCTGCGCGCCGGCGATCGTGGAGCGGTTCACCGCCGCGTCGAACGTGAGATCCCAGTCGGCGAGCTGGGTCTGCATCGCCGCTTTCGAACCGAGCATCACCGAGTCACCGAGCATGAAAACCGCTCGAGCCGGCGCGGCTCCGGCCGCTTCAGTCGCTTCAGTGAGGAGGGGGGAGCCAGCAAGGACGAGACCGGCGAGCAGAGGCGCGGCGAAGAGCCGCAGAACTGCACGGGCCATGGGCTCCATTCTTGTCATCGCCCGCGAGGTCACCCCAAGTCACCCCCCTTGACCTGGCCCGATTCGGCGGCGGCCACCGCGGGACGAACTTTCACGAGGTACCACGCGGACACACAGAGGCCAACGAGGTTGAACAGGATCCCGAAGCCGCAGGCCGCGACCCACACCACGCGGCTTCTGCCGGCGAGCGCGAACGCCCACTCGGGTCGCCGGGCCGCATCGAGCAGGGCCCACATCGACAACGCCAGCGGGATCGACACGACGATGATCCCGACGACGGTGACGACGATGGGCACCGCTCCAGTTCAGCCCATCTGCCAGACGAGCACCTCGGCGCCGACGTCCGGGTCGGCGGTGAGCGCGAGATCGCCCGCAGCGGTGAGGCGGACCGCGTCACCCTCGGCGAGCGTGCCGGCGCCTTCGAGCGTCGCGCTCCCTCGTGCGATGAACAGATGCACCCAGCGGGCGTCGGGCACGGTCACCGTCTCGCCCGGCGTCAGCCGGCCAGCCCACAGCACGGCGTCGCGCTGGCGGATCTGGATGGCGGCGTCGTGGCCCTGCCCAGATGCGACAGGAACGAGCCCGCCCTTCGACAGCTCGCTGTTGATGTCGAGCTGCTCATAGGACGGGTCGATGCGCTCGGTGTCCGGCGGCACCCACATCTGGACGAAGTGGACATCCTCGTCCCGACTCGGGTTCATCTCCGAGTGCCAGATGCCGGTGCCCGCGCTCATCCGTTGGGCCAGACCGGGATAGAGGATGCCGCGGTTGCCCTCCGAGTCCTGGTGCTCGAGCTCACCGGTGAGCACCCAGGTCACGATCTCCATGTCGCGGTGTGGATGGGTCGAGAACCCGGTGCCCGCACGGACGAGGTCGTCGTTGCTGACCAGCAACAATCCGTGGCCCACGTTCTCGGGGTCGTAGTGGTGGCTGAAGCTGAAGCTGTGGTGCGAGTCGAGCCACGGGATTCGGGTGTGGAAGCGGTCTTCGGCGCGGCGAACGTCGATCATTGGGCCCTCCAGGTCGTTGCAAGTGCAATCAACGTCTCCGGGGGCCGACTATTCCGTCAGCTTGGCCAGCACCCGCTTGAGCGCAGCAACGTCCCGGCCGTCGAGCTTGCGGGCGAAGTGCTCCTCGATGCCGCGAAGGTGCACAGGTGCCGCGCGACGCAACGTCAGCCGCCCCTCCTGCGTCAGGACCGCGACCGTGCCGCGACCGTCGTCCTCCGACGGCTCGCGCCCGACGAGACCTGCGGCCTCCATGCGGTCGATCTGGCGAGTGAGGCTGCTGCGCGGGATCAGCAATCGTGACGCGAGGTCCTGCATCCGGAGCCGGCCGCCGGCTTGCGAGAGCTGGAACAGCACGTCGTACCAGGACAGCGGGAGCGCTCGCTCGTCGGCGAGCTCGTGCTCGAGCTGGTCGATGATCCGAGCGTGGGCTTCGAGGAACGCTCGCCAGACCTCCACGCGGCTCTTGGCGGGCCGTGAGTCGGCCACCGCGTCAGGCCGTCGACTTGAGCGCGGCGGCGAACGCGGCGAGGGCCGTGGCGATCTCCGCCTCGGTGACGACGAGCGGCGGCATCCACCGCAGCACGTCGTTGTTCGTCCCCGCATTCATCAGGATCAGGTGGCCCTCGTTGAGGCAGTGCGCTTGCACTGCAGCGACCCGCGCCGGATCGCTGAACTGCGAGCCGATCATCAGCCCCCAACCCCGCACGTCCACGATGCCGCCGTCCTGGCGGGCGAGCTCGGCGAGCCCGGCGCCCAGCTGCTCGCCTCGGGCGTTCACGTTGTCGAGGAAGCCGGGCTCGGTGAGCACGTCGATCGTCGCGAGCGCGGCGGCACAGCCGATCGGGTTGCCGCCGTACGTCCCGCCATGGCTGCCCTTCGGCCAGCGGGACATGAGCTCGTCGGACGCGCCGATCGCCGAGATCGGGAAGCCCGACGCGAGGCCCTTGGCCATGACGATCACATCGGGCCGAACGCCGTAGTGCTCGACGGCGAACATCTTTCCCGTGCGACCGAAGCCCGTCTGCACCTCGTCGGCGACGAACACGATGCCGTGCTCGCGGCAGATCGCTTCGAGCCCGCGAAGGAATGGCACGGGTGCGGGGAGGTAACCGCCTTCGCCGAGCTCGGGCTCGATGACGATCGCCGCGGTCTCGTTCGGTGCGGTCTGGGACCTCAGCAAGAAGCGCACTTGGTCGAGGCACCAATCGGTATGCGCGGCGTCGGCCGGGAACGGCGCGACGAAGACGCCGCTCGGGAGCGGGGCATGGCCGGAGCGGTAGCTCGTCTTCGAGGTCGTCATCGCCATCGTCTGGTGGGTGCGCCCGTGGAAGCTGCCCTGGAACACGATCGTGTTCGGGCGGCCCGTCGTCTGCTTCGCGAGCTTGACGGCACCTTCGGTGGCCTCGGCGCCCGAGTTCGTGAAAAAGAACCGATCGATGCCGTCAGGCGTGATCTCGGCGAGCCTGTCGGCGAGCGCGTCGAGGAGAGGATGGCGGTAGCAGTTCACCTGTGCGTGGATGAACTTCGCAGCCTGCTCTCGGATCGCGGCGACGACCTTCGGATGGCAGTGCCCCGTGCTCACCACCGCGATGCCCGCGGAGAAGTCGAGGTATTCGGCGCCGTCGACGGTCGTCACCCACGAGCCCTTGCCTGACGTGACTTGCAGGTCGGTGACCTGGAACCAGACGTCGGACAGATGTGATGCCATCGCCGGATCGTACGCCCCGACCCCCATCCAGCGACGTGGGGTCAGGCGGCGGCGAGCTCACTCTCGGGCGCGAGCGCGATGGCGAGCACCTCATGCACGTCTTCGGCGAGGTGGAACGTCATGGCCGCGCGCACCCGCTCGGGCACGTCGTCGAGGTCGGCGCCGTTGCGCTTCGGAAGCACGACCTCCGTGAGCCCGGCCCGATGCGCGGCGAGCACCTTCTGCTTCACGCCGCCGATGGGCAGGACCCGACCCTGCAACGTGACCTCGCCGGTCATGCCCACCTCGGCCCGCACGGGTCGTCCGGTAAGGAGGCTGACGAGCGCGGTCGTCATCGTGACACCTGCCGACGGGCCGTCCTTCGGGACCGCTCCCGCGGGCACGTGGACGTGGAAGCGCCGCTCGAGCTCGCTTGGCGCGATGCCGAGCTCGACCGCGTGTGCTCGCACGAATGAAAGCGCGATCTGCACGGACTCCTTCATGACGTCGCCCAGCTGCCCTGTGAGCGTCAGCCCCGGGTCGCCCTCCGACGCCGACGCCTCGATGAAGAGGACATCGCCGCCGGTGCCGGTGACAGCGAGGCCGGTTGCGACGCCGGGCGTCGCAGTC
Source organism: uncultured Acidimicrobiales bacterium (assembly GCA_963708175.1). GTDB lineage: Bacteria > Actinomycetota > Acidimicrobiia > Acidimicrobiales > DATKAS01 > DATKAS01. Next base: position 4,973 of record CAVPSD010000013.1, on the reverse strand, counting down.
CGCTCGGCTGCCTCCGCGAAGAACTTGGGCCGGCCGAGCGCCGGCGAGATGCTTGCCTCGTCGACGTGCACCGGCACAAGGCTCGGATCGGTCGCGATCTTCGCTGCGACCTTGCGCAAGACCTTGGCGAGCTCGCGCTCGAGGTTCCGTACGCCGGCCTCTCGCGTGTAATCGACGACGATGTGGCGGATCGCCTCTTCGTCGACATCGACGTCCTCGGGCCGCAGCCCGTTGCGCTCGAGCTGTCCGGGCAGCAGGTGGTCTCGGGCGATGACGACCTTCTCGTCCTCCGTGTACCCGTCCAGACGCACGACCTCCATGCGGTCGAGCAGCGGACCAGGGATGGTGTCGGCGACGTTTGCGGTCGCGATGAACACGACGTCGGAAAGGTCGAGCTCGACCTCGAGGTAGTGGTCCCGGAACGTGTGGTTCTGCGCGGGATCGAGCACCTCGAGGAGGGCGGACGACGGATCGCCCGACCAGCCACCAGCGCTCAGCTTGTCGACCTCATCGAGCAGCACGACGGGGTTCATCGTCCCGGCCTCGGTGATCGCTCGGACCAACCGGCCGGGCTGCGCACCGACGTACGTGCGGCGATGGCCGCGGATCTCGGCCTCGTCACGCACACCGCCGAGCGCGACGCGGACGAACGAGCGGCCCATCGCGCGTGCGACGGACTCTCCGAGTGAGGTCTTGCCGACCCCGGGCGGGCCGATGAGAGCGATGATCGCGCCAACCCCGCGGCGGCTCTTGCCTTCGGTGGCGTCGCTCATGCCTCGTTCGGCGCGCAGCTTGCGCACGCCGAGGTACTCGACGATCCGATCCTTCACCTCGTCGAGGCCGGTGTGGTCCGCGTCGAGGACGGCACGCGCTTCGACCATGTCGAGCCGATCTTCCGACCGCTTGCCCCACGGCAGCTCGAGGACACGGTCGAGCCACGTGCGGATCCAGCTCTGCTCGGGGCTCTGACCGTTGCTGCGCTCGAGGCGATCGATCTCGCGCTCGACTTGCGTGCGCACCGCTTCGGGAAGCGGCAAGGTCGCGAGTTTCGCGCGGTAGTCGTCGAGCGCGTCGTCGTCACCGTCGCCGAGCTCTTTGCGGATCGCGGACATCTGCTGGCGCAAGAGGAACTCGCGTTGCGCCTTGTCCATGCCTTCGGCGACGTCGTTGCGGATGCGCTCCGCCATCATCAGCTCGGCGAGCTCTTGACGCGCCCACTCGAGCACGATGCGGAGTCGCGCGTCGACTTCGACTGCCTCGAGCACCACGAGCTTGGCCTCGGGGTCTTGATCGGACCACGACGTCACCGCATCCGCGAGCGGGCCCGGCTCGTGCACGGTCCGCAGGATCTCGGGGAGGCGACGGGAGCGGCGTTGCTCGGCGATCTGGTCGAGCACGACGCGCAGCTCCCGGGTCAGTTCGCGCTGCTCGTTGGTTGCGGCGGGGTCTTCGACCAGCTCGGCGCTCACCCAGAGGCCGTCGCCGGCGACCCCGGCGCCGATCACGGCGCGCTGCACGGTGCGCAAGATCGCGGCGACGGTGCCGTCCGGCAGCTCGCCCATGTTCTCGACGTAGGCGACCGTTCCCACCTTCGCGAAGCGGTGCTCGAGCTGGGGTACGAGGAGCACCCGACCATCGCCCTGTCGGGCCTGGGCCGCGGCGCGGCGAGCCTCGTCGGAGGCGAGGGCGAGGGTCGCCACGGCGCCCGGGAGCACAACAGTGCTGGTCAGGGGCACTACGGGCAGGGTCACTGAAGAGGTCTCAGGCGGAGCTGCACTCATGACCCGAGGGTATCGACGGCAAGCGTCATTACAACATTACGAGTGCGGGGTGGCGAAGGTCACGCCCTGATGACGAGGTTGTTCGCGCGTTCCGAGGCAGCCTTTTCGACGGCCCAGGTGACTACCGCCCAAATCGCGGGGACCTGAGTCGGCGGGCTGCTGGCGGCACTTCGTTCGCCCGTCGTGGCGGCTGCACCTGGCGCCCTGCGCCGGCGGCCCTGACTCACCGGAGGAATCTTCCAATGCGCCTGCGCGCGCGCATCGCCATGCTCACCCTGATCGGAATGGTCCTGCTGACGACGGGCTGCACGCCCGTCATCGCGGCCATCCAGACCGAGTTCGCAGCCCGTGGCGCGACCGACGTCGAGCAGCAGGACGCCATCCAGGTCGCGGCTTGCGAATCAGGCGGGGGCGACGCGCTGAGCATCCAGCCTCGAGTGGTGTCGCGCGGCAACTACGGGATGTTCCAGATCAACTGGACCGCGCAGCGCAACCGCGTCGCGAAGCTCGGCTTCACGAAGGATCAGCTCCTCGACCCTGTCGTGAATGCGCGTGTCGCCGCCGACCTTTGGATGGATCTCGGCAAGCGCTTCGGCACGTCGGCGGGCTGGTCCTGCGCGCGCCTCAGCGGCGTGCACTGAACGCCCCTCACGTTCCCCCCCAACGCTCTCTGTCGCGAAGTGCGCCAGATATGGCGCTGTTGCGCACAGAGACCGCTCAGGGGGGGTGCGTTCAGCCCTTCGCAGCGGCTTCGGCGAGAGCTTCGTCCCACGACACGCGCGCCTCGAGCGTCTTGCGATACGGCATGAGCAGCTTCGGCACGCTCATCCCGAGTGCGCCGACGAGACGTCCTTCGCGTCCGTAGAGCGCGATGAACTTCCGCTCGTCGATCGAGCCGTGCACGACCTTCACCTCGTCGTCGCCGTGCCGCGCGCCCCAGGAACTGGATGCGGCTCTCGTACTGGTCCGACCAGAAGAAGGGCACCGGCGCGTACGGCACGGCGTTCCCTTCGCCGAGCAGCAGATTGCTCGCGGCGTGAGCACCTTGCTCGGCCGCGTTCGTGAAGTGCTCGACGCGCATCTCCTCGCCGAACAGCGGGTTCGGCCAGCGGGTCAGATCGCCCGCGCAGTACACGCCGGGTGGACCGGCGGCAAGGGTCTCGTCGCACACCACGCCGTCGCGGATCGTGAGGCCTGAGCCTTCGAGCCACGCGGTGTTCGGCGTGACACCGATGCCCACCACGACCACGTCCGCGTCGAGTGTCGTTCCGTCGCTGAGCCGTACGCGCTCGACACGACCGGTGCCTTCGATCGCTTCGACGCCGGTGTTCGTCCGCACTTCGACACCATGGTCGGCGTGGACCGCCGCGCAGGCAGCTCCCATGTGGTTCCCGAGCGCACGGACGAGCGGCACCGGCAGCGCTTCGAGGATCGTGACCTCGAGTCCGCGCTTGCGCGCCGTCGCCGCGACCTCGGCACCGATGAAGCCCGCGCCGACGACGACGACGCGCTGCGGGACCTGGTCCAGCTCGGCGCGCAACGCGAGGCTGTCGTCGATCGTTCGGAGGAGGTGGATGCCTTCCAGGTCGGGCGTTCCGGGGATGCGTCGCGGCGAGGCGCCAGTGGCGATGATCAGCCCCTCATAGGCGAGCGCCTCACCATCGTCGATCGTGACGGTCTGGCTGACCGGGTCGAGCGCGGTGGCCACGCGACCGAAGCGGATGTCGAGATCGAGCGGCCCGTAGTCAGCGTCCTTGCGCAGCTTGACGTCCTCGTGCTGGAGCACGCCCGCGAGCACGCGCTTCGATAGCTGCGGCCGGTCGTAGGGCAGGTGGTGCTCACCGTTCACGAGCGTGATCGTCCCGTCGAAGCCCTGGTTGCGGAGCGTCTCGGCCGCTCGCAGCCCGGCGAGGGAAGCACCGACGATCACGACGTTGCGCAGCATCGCGGTCAGCCTCTCACCGTCCACGCGTGCCGAGCAGCGAGAGTCAGGAACGACCCCTCGTAGAGGTTGCGAGGAGAGGTCCGGCGGCCTGGACGAGGCTGCGCTGCGCGCCGACGCGGATGTGCGCTTCGGCCTGCGGACCAAGAGCCTCCGCGACGCGGTGCTCGACCTCGCTGCGCCGCCGACTTTCAGACGGCGCAGCGAAGGGCATCTCGCGCAAGTCCGGAAGCGCGCTGGCAACCCCGACGAGACGCGCAGCCACGATTGGGTCGCCGGCCCGGAGGGCGACCCGAGCGAGCTCGAAGGCCAGCCGAACGGTCTCGCCCGGAGGAGCGCTCGCCAGCTCTTCCACCGCTCGGTGCGTGCAGGCGATCGCCTCGTCGACCTGACCCGCGTCCGCATGCGCGCGGGTGGCGAGCGTCCACGCCCATGGGCCGTAGGTTCGAGCACCAGCGGCCTCCACGAGGTCGATGGCGCGGCCCGACCAGATGAGCGCGCACTCAGTGTCGCCAGCGTCCGATGCGAGCTCTCCGAGTGCGATCGCGACGTGAATCGCGGTTCCACGATTGCCGATGCGTTCGCAGATGTGCCATGCCTCGGTGAGATCGGCAAGCGCAGCGATGTCGTCACCGACCAGCCGGTGGCAGTGGCCGAGGTAGGCAAGGCTGTGGACGAGCAGGAACCCGCTTGCTTGATCGCGGCGGTGCCGGTCGAGCACCTCGCCCTGCAGTTGGAGCCCTGCCAGCACCTCCCCCGCGAGTACGAGCGAGACGCCACGGAACTTGCGTGCTTCGAGCACCTCGAACGAGCGGCCGGCGTCCGCGAAGACGGTCTCCACTTCGGCGAGGAGCTCGGCCGCCTCGAACGGACGCCCCGACCACCACAGGTGCAGCGCCCGGAGGTACCGAGCGTAGGCCGCGGTCATCGGTTGCCCGAGACGCGCAGCCATGTCCTCCGCGATCTCGGCCTCGTGCGCGTCGAGCAAGTGCATGGGGCCGGGCCGGCTACGGAATGCGTGCGCCCGGGCTCGCATTGGTGTGATCGGACCGGGGATCGAGAGAGCCGCGGACTGGAGCTCGGTCTTCTCCTTCCACCAGCCGAGCACGTACAACGGAGCTTCCAGCCGGCAAACGAGAGCGAGGGCGCGATCGGCATCGCCGCGCAGAGTGAGGTAACGGATAGCGCTTCGGTGGCGAGGCAGGTCCTCCGCCAGTTGGGCGGCCAGGTGCTCGAGCTCGCCGGACGAT
>CAVPSD010000012.1:0-64549 GCA_963708175.1 uncultured Acidimicrobiales bacterium | reverse complement strand
GGCTTCCGAGCGCTGCGGCGGTCGGCGCTGCGGCATCGCGGCCGTCTCGGCGTGTACGGGTTCGGAGCCTCAGCGCACATCGCTGCTCAGGTCGCGATGCACGAGGGTGCCACGGTGCATGTGCTCACCCGGTCAGCGGACGCTCGTCGGCTGGCGCTCGACCTCGGTGTGGCGTCGGCGGGCGGCGCGTACGACGAGCCGCCCGAGCCTCTCGACGCCGCAATCCTCTTCGCGCCGGTCGGCGATCTCGTGCCGGTCGCACTGAGAGCGCTCGACCGCGGCGGCACGTTGGCGATCGCGGGCATCCATCTCAGCGACATCCCGGTGTTGAGCTACGAGCGCGACCTGTTTCAGGAGCGCTCGTTGCGCTCGGTCACCGCGAACACTCGTCGCGACGGCGAGGAGCTGCTCGCGATCGCGGCCGACGCACGGTTGCAGATCGTGACGACGCCCTACGCGTTCGAGCGCGCCGATGAGGCACTGGCCGACCTCGCCGCCGATCGGGTGAACGGCGCGGCGGTCATCCGGATCTGACGGCTTCGGCCCACCGAGCGAGGGCATCGGTCGCGAGGTGGGCGACCTCTTCATCACTGCGACCCCGATGCCAGTGGTCGATGGCGTCGGCCGCGATGAGACCCGCGACCACGGGTTCGCCGCAGCCGTCGGTGAGGTCGAGCCATTCGCACCACGACGGCTCTCGGTCGTACCAACGCAGGTAGCCCGACGGGCTGCGCGGCCACCATCGGTCCTCGAAGCGGAGGAGGACCTTCTCGACGCGGCCCATCCCGAGGCGGGACAGCGCGAGGCGGTGCGACTCCGGAAGCGGCGGATCGAATCGCGGCACCCCCGCGGCGAGCAGGCTGACCGGCACGGTGCAGATGCAGCGATCGACATGGATCGTTCCCGACGGGGTCGTGAGGGTGACTCCCCGGTCGTCGGAGTGGATCGTGTCGACAGGCTGTCCGAGACGGATGTCGAGCGGCGCGGCGATGCCGGCGGCGAGCGCGCCGTATCCCTCCACGATCCACTGATCGCCGTCTCCGGTGCCCGGCTCGCGAAGGGTCCACTCAGCCGACAGCTCAGTGGGGGGCACGCCTGCCTCGAGAACGATCTCGCCCTCGACGGCGAGCCCTGCGAGCCGACGATCGCTCTCCGGCAACGCGGTGGAGGTACGGATCGAGCACCGTGCTCAGCGGAGCGTCGCGATCCGCGCCGGCATGCACGACCTCGATGAGCTTCGTGAGCGCATGGTCGACGTCTCCGGCGGGGCCGTCGTGTGCGCCGCTCAGCGGGGATGCGAAGTCGGTCGGCACGAGATGCAGGCCGAGCGCCAGACAGCGCTCGACCAACGGGTTGCGCGATCGCTGCTGCAGCCACGCGCCGCCCGCATCGGCTCGAACACCATCGAGCTCGACGGTGTGCACCCGGCCCCCGATGCGATCCCGTGCCTCGAGCACGACGACGTCCTGATCGCGCTCGTGCAGCGCCGCCGCTGCCGAGAGCCCGGCCATGCCGGCACCGACCACCGCGACTCGCTCACCATCGGCACAGGACTGCGCAGCCCGGACGCCGGTGAGCCAGGCGCCGTGCACCATCCCGGGTTGCTCCGGATGCGTCGCCTCGCCGGCGAGCACGAGGCGGCCGACCGGCGTGCCGAGGGTGGCACGATCGTGGGGCGATCCGCCAGGGCGGATGAACGACCACGAGCCGCGGGACCATCGATCCTCGGACCACCGAGCGACGTGCCAGGCGACGGGGGGAAGACGCGACTCGGTCATGGGCTTGTCGGGAAGTATGTGACCGAGGAGGCGCGATGAGGCGTCGATTCCGCGATCGAGCGCACGCCGGGGAAGAGCTTGCCGGTCTCCTCGGCTCGTCTCGGGGCGCGAACGGTGTGGTGCTCGGTCTGCCGCGAGGGGTGTGGCCGTTGCCGCACCCGTTGCTGACGCGTGCTCGATCTTCCCCTCGACGCCTACATGGTGCGCAAGCTCGGTGTGCCCGGGCACGAAGAGCTGGCGATGGGCGCCCTCGCTCCCGGAGGCGTCGTGGTCTGGAACACAGACGTCCTTACCTCGCTGCGGATCAGCGACGAGCGGCGCCACGCTGCCGTGGAGCGCGAGCGTGCCGAGCTCGAGCGCAGGGAGCGCGTCTATCGCGGCGACCGGCCTCCCGTCGCGATCAGGGGCCGCTTGGTGCTCGTCGTCGACGACGGCCTGGCAACCGGAGCCACGATGGGCGCAGTGGTCGCCGCACTCACACAGGAGGATCCGGCTCGGCTCGTCGTCGCCGTGCCAGTCGCACCTCAGGCTGCGATCGACGCGCTCGCGCCGCGCGTCGACGAGGTGGTCGCGCTCGTCGTCCCGGCGCACTTCGGTGCCGTGGGCGAGTGGTACGACGATTTCAGGCCGACGACCGACGAGGAAGTGGTGGCGCTCCTACGCCGCGGCCGAGACGACTGATCTCGGAGCGCCAGACGCCAGCTTCCGCCAGAGCGCGTGGTAGCTCGGGTACGTGAGCTCTTCGGTGACCCAGCCCGCGCGCACGAGCTCGGTGTGGAACTTCGGCAGGTTGCGCCAGGGCACACCCATGTCGACGTGGTGGGCGAGGTGCCACCCGGTGTTGTAGGGGACGAACAGCAGCCGGGCGATCCGACTCTGCGTCACGACGTGGGTCGTGAGACGACGATCACGCGATCTCGTCATGCCTGCATGCTCGGCGATCGCGCGAAGGCGGTTGCTGAACTTCCAGAGCGTCATCCATGGCGCCACCCACAGCACGGGATACACCCACCACTGCCCGACGGCGACGCAGGCACCGAACAGGACTGCTTGCACCGCCACGATGCACCACGCCTCGCGGCTCCCTGAGCGGATCGCCCGCCACAGCCCCTTCATGTTCTTCGAGCCCGAGACAAAGAAGAGGTCACGCGTGAGCTTGCGGCGCATCGAGTCGGACGGGATCGGATAGCCGGCGTACAGCGCGAGGTCGGGCTCGTCCGGCCCCATCTCGTCCTTGTGGTGCGCGAAGTGCACTCGTCGGTAGGCAGTGAAGGCCTGGAATGTCGGATAGGCGAGCAGCCACTTGCCGACGCCGTCATTCAGCCACCGCCATGTGAACAGGAGGCGGTGCGCGGCCTCGTGACCGAGGATGTTGAGGAGGCAGTGGCCGCGGCCCATCCAGACGAAGGCGAAGAGGTAGGCCCACCACTCACCGATCCACATCGCGGCCGCCACGACGCCGAACGTCTGAAGGAGACACCCGATGACAGTGAGCGCGCTCGCGCGCGTTGGAGATGCGACGAAGGTCCACCCGCAGCGCCGGCACGGGCATGCCCGACTGCTGAAGGCGGTCGGTCGGCAGCACATCGGGCAGCAGCGCCGCGTCGGGCAGCATCGTCGTCGCCATCGACCATCAGTATTACAGTTCTCGATCAGGTGATGCAACTGCGTAAGACCACTCCTTCGGCACAACGGCCGCTGACGGCCCGCTCGATCGTCGCCAGCGCGCTCCTCGGGACGCATCCGCCGGCGTTGCGAGCGCAGCTCCTCGTCCGCCTCGGCGAGCTGTTCGGCGTGCCCGAGGGGACGACTCGGGTCGCGCTCTCGCGCATGGTCGCGGCCGGCGAGCTGACGATGGACGACGGGCGGTACCGACTCGCGAGCCCGGCCCTGCTCGCGCGCCAAGCCGCACAGGAGCGTGGCCGAACGCCCCCACCTGCTCGTTGGGACGGCGACTGGAAGGTCGCGGTCGTCGTCGCCGAACGACGCGAAGCCTCTGCACGCCTCGCGCTCAGAGACGCCGCCGCGACCCTTCGGCTCGCCGAGCTGCGCGAGGGCGTGTGGCTGCGACCCGACAACCTGGACGGATCCGCGGCCGAAGCGCTTGCCGTCGTCGACGAGCAGTGCGTGTGGATGCGTGCCCAGCCGGCCGATGCAGCCGCCCTCGCCGCGCGGCTCTGGGACCTCGAAGCCTGGGCGGCCGAGGCCCGGGCGCTGACCGCCCGCATGAGGCAAACCCGCGCCCGTCTCGAAGAGGGGTTCGACGCCATCCCCGAGGGTTTCGTGACCTCGGCCGCGGTGCTCCGCCTGCTGCGAGCCGATCCGCTGCTGCCGCCACCGCTGCTCGGCGGACGCTGGCCCGGGCCGCGCCTTCGCACCGTGTACGACGACTACGACACGGCCTTGCGGCGACTGCTGCGCTCGTTCTTCACGCCGATGCCCGACCGCCCTTCGCCCGAGCCCGCACGCGCACGCAACCGGGCTCGGCGCGCACCTCGAGCGAGCGACGGGTGACCTGCGCGTAACGAAGCACCTGGCCCGCGAGCACCTGCGGGTCGACCCGGTCGGGGACGGTGAGGACCACCGGGCCCGACGCGACGTCGCGGACCACGTCTCGGAGCACGCGTTCGAAGGCGGGGTGGAAGCGGACCACAGCAGAAGCCATGGGGACATCATGAGAGGGGGGTGGGACATAAGGCCCCAGGCGCCCAGCTCATAGAGCCCCGGCGTCAACTCCGGCCCGCTCCGGCCGATGGTTCGTCTCGTGGACTTCGCCCAGGCTGCGATCGACGCGTGCCCCGACGTCCTGCTCGTCATCGACGCCGGCGGCATCCTCCGCTGGGCCTCGCCGTCCATCCGATCCCTCGGCTACGACCCCGTTGCCGACCTCGGCCTGCAGGTTCTCGACCAGGTCCATCCCGATGACGTGGGCTATGCGCTCGGGATGCTCTCCGAGGCGATTCGCCGGCGTGGTGACCACTCGCCCCCGGTGTTTCGGGTGATGCACGGCGATGGTCACTCGGTCGAGGTCGAGGTGGGCGTCGCGAACCTCCCCGAGACCGAGGGGTTCGAGGGCCTCGTGCTCACCGTCCGTCATGTCGCGACCCGAGGCGTGCTCCCGAGCCGTCGGCGCGGGCTCGAGCGGCTGCTACAGGACATCGCGGCGCGCTGCGCCGGCGCAGTGGGTGAGGATGTCGCCTCGGTGATCGACTGGGCGCTCGCCCAGCTCGGGGAGTTCCACGGCGCGGCGAGCGTCGTCCTCGCTCGAGCCGAAGGTGGCCGCGGCGAGATGCGCATCGACCACGAGTGGGCGGCGCCTGGGGCAGTGTCCGCCCTGGCGATGCATCCCGAGCTTTCACTCGCAGAGCTGTTGTGGGACCACCGTGAACCGCCGGAGACCGGGTTCGTGATCATCCCGGACGTCGATGACGTCCGCATCGGCGGGTCCGCCGCGCACGACATGTTGCGGGCACTCGGAGTCCGCGCAGCGGTCGATGTCGCAATCGTGGATTCCGACACCACGATCGGCGTGCTGAGCATCCGCTTCGCGCACCCTGACGACGCGCTCGCGTGGGACGACGGCAACGCTTCGCTCGTGCGCACTGCCGGCGATCTGCTCTGCCTGAGCGTCGCACGGCAACAAGCGGAAGAGCGTCTGGCTCGCCTCGCGCTGCACGACTCGCTCACGGGGCTCGCGAACCGCACGCAGCTCGCGTCGGCGATCCGCTTGGCGCTGGCGCGTCGTGATCGGTGGCCCGGGCAACCCGCACTCCTCTTCTGCGATCTCGACGGGTTCAAGGGCGTGAACGACCAGCACGGCCATGCCGCCGGGGATCGCACGCTCGTCTCGGTCGCACGTGCACTCACGTCGGTCGTGCGCAAAGGGGACCTCATCGCGAGGGTCGGTGGTGACGAGTTCGTCGTGCTGTGCGGCGAGCAAGCCGGCCTCGGCGAAGCCGTCGACGTCGCCGAGCGGATCCGGGCTGCGGTCGAGGACGCTCGGTGAGCGGGACGGCGTGCCGATCCCGTTGAGCGTGAGCGTCGGGGTCGCGTTGTCAGAGCCCGACGACGACGAGGACACGCTCCTTCGGCGCGCCGACCGTGCCATGTACGACCGCAAGCACAACTTCAGGACGGCGGCCAAGGCGAGGTGACGAGGAACCCCACCGCGATGACGAGGATGACGACCGCAGTGCCGATGAGCCCATAGCGAGCGATTCGGAGCGGGAAGTGGCTGCTCATCCCGACGAGGAACAGCACCGTCGCGAGGAACACAGTGATGCGGATGTACCGATCGGCGGTCTCCGCTGACTCCGCACCCTCCGCCGAGAGCTCGTCAGCCTTGGTGTCGAGCTCCTTCGCCTGCTCGAGCCCGGGCAGCTTGTATTCGGGCATGTAGGTCGGGCCGGGCGGCGCGTCGTCGTTGTTGAGGGGATCTGTCGCGATCCACGCGTCGAACGCCACCTTGAACTCGGGCCGGAAGCGGCGTTCTGCGATCTCCATCGCCTGCTGATTGCCGAGCGCGGCTGCCCGAACCAGGCGTTGAACGTCAGCGAATCGAACTCGCGATCGGCCTCGGCTTTCGCCCGCCGCGCGATTGCCCTCCACGCGTGCTGCGCTCCCCTGGGCGAGCTGCAGCCGGGATTCGGTGCTCCACTTCGCCGACGCGAACCCGGACCACGCGGCCATGAGGGCCACGATCGCGAGCAGTCCGGCCTCGACGATCGTGATGAGTCGGTCCCGCCCGGTGGGATCGTGATGCGCCGCATGCTTGCGATGCTCGGCGATCTCCTTGCCGACTTCGGCCGCGCCGAGTCCCGCTTCGGGCATCTGCGATCGACCTGGGCCTCTACTTGGGGTCGCGCCACATGAGCCACTGCTTCGGCCCGTGGTTCTTGTGCTCGATCTCCTGGCGCACCTCGAAGCCGAAGTGCCGGTAGTAGGGCACGTTCAGGTCCTTGGACGATTCGAGGTAGGCACCAACGCCCTCGGCGTCGCACTTCGCGAGCACGGGCTCGAGCACGGCCCCGCCGAAGCCCTTCCGCTGGTGCGCGGGGTCGGTGCCGAGGAACTCGAGGTAGTAGTGCGGCTCCTTCGGGTGGTTCTTCTCGAGCAGCGAGAGCGCACCGAGGGCCGACACGAACTTCTTCGCACCGAACACGCTGAGGAAGCCGGGCGTCGCCTTGGCGATCTCGACCGGCGGCACCTTCCACTTCTCCGGAGGTGCCCAGATCGCCACAGACTCGCACCCGCTGGTCACGTACACGTGCTCGTGCGGCAGCTGGATCTTGCCCATCAGCGTGAAGAACTTGACGCCCTTGTCGAACGGGACCTCTTCGACGCCGAGCAGGTACCCCATCATCGGATCGTCGGCGAACGCCTTCGAGAGCGAAGCGGCGATGGGAACGAGGTCGTCGGAGGTTGCAAGCCGGACGTCAGGCACGGAGCACGATAACCCGAGGGTCCTAGCGCTTGACGGGGAGGGCCACCTCCAGCCACAGCCGGCCGTTTCGGGTGATCGATCCTCCGGCTGCAGGCATCCGGTTGCTCTGTATGAGGGTGCGGTGCTCGGACCGCAGGGCGGTGAACAGTGGTCGGCGCGGGATCGATGGCCAGATGTCCATGTGCGTGAGGGACACGAGCGACAGCGCGCGCGAGGGCAGCAGGTCGTCGACGAACTCTTTCGGCGTCCCGTTGAAGCTGCCGTGGTGCGACACCTTGTACAGCGACGTGCGGGAGAGCAGGTCGCGCCACTCCTCGTCTTCGAGCACCTCCGACCACGTACCCCACTCGGCATCGCCGGCGAGCAGGATGCAGAGGTTCCCGATCTCGAGCACGAGGACGAGGCTCGTGCCGTTGATCGCGTCCTCGAGTGACGCCGCCGCGCCCAGCCAGTCCGTCGCCGCTCGTTCGCGCAGGATCGCGGAATCGGTGACGCTCCCGGCGAGCTTCGGGAACTCGGACTTGTAATCCCGCGCGCTCAGCTCGAATCGGGGAAACAGCGGACGGGGAGCCTCGTCCACCACGTCACCGGGTGCGTCGTCGTCTTCGTCCACGCTTGCCGCGCTCGTCCCCCGCAGGAAGTGCTTCCCCTTCGGCGGATCGAGCAGCGCGATGAGCTCGGGATCATGCGTCGGGCCGAGCGCGTGGATCTTCACGCCCGGCAGCAGCGGCGTCCTGAACGTCCTCTTCGCCCGGTCGGGGTCGGGGAGGAACCGCGGCTCGGGATCGCCCTGGAACCCGCCGAGCAACATCGCCTCGGCGTCTTTGTTCGAGAGGGAGTTGCGGGCGAGGAAGCCGATTCTCGGATCGTCGGCGAAGCGGTCGCGCAGGGCTTGCGCGAGTCGGTGCTGTGCCTTGCGGATCTTGTCGGCTGCGGGGTTGCCGCGCTCCTCCGTCCACGGCATCCACACCTCACCGACTTCGACGTCGTGCCAGTCCTTCAGCGCGAAGCCGGAGATGTGGTCGGCATGGCGATGGGTCGCGACAACGACGTCGATGCGCGCCTTCCCGTTCTTGGTGACGCTCTTGATGATCTCGGGGACGATCGTCTTCATCGAGTTCACGACCCCGTTCGGGTGCACCCCGCAGTCGACGAGCATCGTCTTGTCGCCCGCGCTCGTCGGGATGAACAGCAGGAACGCGTCGCCGAACCCCACGTTGTGCATCCGAACGCGGAGCTTGCGCTCGGCTCTAGTGCGGGGCATCGAGCCGCCTCAGGTTGAGCCGTTCCGCAACGGCGCGCGTCGGGTCACCGCTCCACGCGACGGAACGGAGACGATGCTCGACGCCGGCGACGAACCCGCGGAGGTCATCGAGCTCGGCGCTGCGCTCGACCGGGAGTCGCTTGCCGACCACGTAGCGCACCTCGCCCTCGCCGTCGGCGATGACGGTGACACCACCCATCGGTACGACGCCGCCGAGCTCGTCGGCGAGATCGGGCCGGCGCTGGATGAAGTGGACGCTCGCCTCCGACCCGACGTGGCCGTCGGAGTTCACCCTCTGACGGGTGAAGAAGCCGTCGACCGCGATCGTGGCGTCGGGGTCGAGCCCGAGAGGACCGCGGTGCTTGGTCGCCCACGCGTGCAGCTGGCGGGCCCACTCCGCAGCCCGGCTCGCCTCGGTCTCCGACTCGGCCGGTGCCGCCGTGGCGCCATACGTCGTCTGCGCCATCCGCATCGACTTGAAGTCGAGCGTGCGCTCGACCAGGCGCTGTTGCACCTGCGGGATCGGCTTGAAGTCGGACGGGTCGACGGGCTCGATGCGGAGCGAACGATCCGTGAGCGACACGACACCGCGGGGGTAGATGCCCCGCGAGCGGAACCCTTCGATGAGGTTCGCTCGCAGGTGCACCTCGTCCTCGGGGAACACGTCGAAGTCGGCGGTCACGAGGGCGCGGAGGTAGTCGCCGAACGTGATGTCGACGGGGGGCAGGTAGTCGAACGCGCCGATGCAGATGTTGAAGACGCGCTCGGCGGCCCGTGCGGCCGTCCGCGCAACACGAGCCACGAGATCCGGATGCAGCGCGCCGGGCTGCAGGACGCCCGAGCCTGCGGTCGCGATGCGCACGAGGTCGGCGATCTCCTCGTTGTAGGTGCGCATGAAGCCGTCGATGATCGCGGCGACGAAGAGCGCGCCGAGATCGTGCTCTTCGTCCGTCGACTCGTAGGCCGTCTTGTCGGGGCGGCTGAGCGCGGTGCGCAGCGCGCGCCCGGTACCACTCGCGAACCCGAACTGCCCTGCGAGCGAGAGCAGCGACTCGGTCTGATGGAGGTCGGTGCGCGCCCGCCCGATGTGATCGGCGACGACGGCCGGATAGGTGAAGTGCTGCAGGATCGCCACCACGTCGGAGAAACCCTCGTGGAACGCGAGGACGTCGCGGTTCGTCGGGTTCGAGTAGTGAGGGCGCAGTCGGTTCAGGACCGCGTGCGTCGTCTCGTGCGCCACGATGTCGTGGGAAAGGCACGTGAAGACGATCTGGCTCGGGAGGTTGGGCCCGGGATCTTCGGCGTCCGCTTCGAAATACCCGAAGACGAGCGCGAAGAGATCCTCCTCGAAGAACGCGTTCTGACCCTCGAACGTGTGCGGGAACACCCGCAGCCGTTCGTTGCGGCGCCACCGGAACGGCCGCCCGAGCCCACGCTCGAAAGCCTCCAGAACGCGCATGACCACCGCGTAGACCATCTGCTGGTGGAAGCGCGGGTCTGCCTCTGACAGGTCGAGGCCCTGGTTCAACAGCACCTCGGGCGCGTCGAGGTCGACCGGCTCGTAGAAGCAGTCGCGGAGCCCGTCGTAGTCGATGACCTGCACGAGGCGACCGGACGGCCCTGGTTCGAGCTTCTCGAACGGGATGTCCGCGATGACCGACCGTCCGAACCGGTCGACCATGGGGTCGAAGGGGAAGATGCGCAGCGGGCGTCGGGACGCGGGCATCGGATCAGCCGTTGGCTCGCAGCGCTTTCGCGAGCGCCTGGTACTGGGGTGCGGGGGTGCCCCGCCATCGTCCGGGCGGCGCGCGGTCGACTGTTGCCGACCGCACCACGAGGTCGATGTCCCCGTTGGCATCGCTGTGGATCGTCGCTCCCTTGCGCCGGGAGCCTCCTTCCTGGATGAGCTGTGCGATCGCCCTTGCGCGCAGCGCGCCGTCGGCTTCCACGTGGAACGCGCCCCAGAGGTTCGTCACGGCGACCGGCCACGCGTCGTCGAACCCGAGGCGCCGCGCGTTCTCCCTCGCGAACTCTGCGATCTCGGGCGCCCATGTGAGCGTGCGCGCCCGCTCGTCGAGCGCGAAGCGCCTTCTCGGCCTGCGCGAGGTGCGGGTGCTCTGACATGTACCGCCGCCGCCACTCGAACGCGCGCTGCGTCGCGGCGACGACCTCATGGGCTCGCGGCATCTTCACGGTCTTGGGCAGATCGGCCTCCGGCCACACGAGGGCCTCCTCCGCGAGGGATCCGACGTTCGGCGCGAGGCCGCGCCGGTGGAACGCCTCGATGACCCTCGGGCGCAGCAGGGCGTGCTTCGTCCCGAACAGCAGCTGGTCGGCGGTGAGGAACGCCCGCAGGAAGTCCCCGAAGCGCACGTTGGTCGGGGGGAGGAAGTCGAGCGCTGCGATGACCGCGTGCAACGTGTCGGCCGCGAGAGCCGACAGCTCGGACGCGAGGCGGCGCACGAGATCGGGGTGGAGCCTCGAGGCACGCGCACCTGCGCCCGCGAGCCCGACGAGGTCAGCCGACTGCTCGCGATAGGTCTCGAGCATCCCCTCGATGACGGCCGACGTCATCCGGGTCGAGCGGTCGTGTGGCTCCGTCTCCGTCGCATAGCGAGCCAGGTCGGGCGTGTCGGGGAAGTCGCGGATCGGCCGTCCCGCCTCCATCGCTGCGCCGAACTGCTGGCCGAGCGTGAAGAGCACGATGCGAGTGGTCTCCGTCGAGCGCAGATCGACGCCGTACTCGCGGATCGCCCGTTCGACGACCGTTCGCTCGCCGCAGCGCACGAGCATCGCGATGAGGTCGGCGACGGACTCGACGACGGCGCCGCCCTCGCCGCCCCAGTGATCGTCGATCCCGAGCTCGGTGAGCACCGGATGCGCGGCCTGATGCGCCACGACGTCGTACGAGAGGCACGTGTAGATGGTCTGCCCGGGAAGGTTGTTGCCGGCCACGGTCGGGTGCGCGGCGAACTGACCGAACACCAAGGCGAACGGCTCGGGGTCGAACCACGCGTTCTCGTTCGTCATCGCGTGGGGCACCAGCTTGAGGCGCCGTCCCGCGCGCCACACGAGCGGACGGCCGAGGCCGCGCTCGGCGATCTCGAGCACCTTCATCGTCACGGCGTAGAGCATCTGCTGGTGGAACTGCGGGTCGCGCTCCGAGGGCGCGAGACCCTGGTTGAGCAGCACGTCGGACGAGTCGAGGTCGACGGGCGCGAGGACGGTGCCCTTGGCCGGGTCGAGGTCGATCACCTCGACGAGCCGGCCGATCGGACCGGGCTCGAGCGGCTCGTACAACAGGCGCAGGATGATCGGCTCGCGAAAGCGATCGACCATCGGGTCGTAGGGGAAGACCCGAAGCGGGCGGCGCGACGAGTGGCGAGCGACAAGCGCGATCTGCGACCGTACCGCGCGTCGCCGCCACGTAGCATGAGAAGCCCTCGGGGACGTAGCTCAGCTGGAAGAGCACCTGCTTTGCAAGCAGGGGGTCGTGGGTTCGAGTCCCATCGTCTCCACTGGTGTCAACGGATTCCGAGCTCCGGTCGCTGCTGGCCCGCCTGTCCAGCGACCAGAAGCGTGAGCGGTTCGCGGCCATCGAGCGGCTGCGCCAGCTCCTGCCGGAGTCACGTGCCCTGATGCTCGACGCGTTGACGTCCCCCAACTGGAGAGTGCGGGCGTCTGCCGCCGCCGTGCTCGACCACTCCGAACAGGATGCCGACGTCGAGCGCGCGCTGCGTGCCGCCGCGGGCGACACCGACGCCCGCGTTCGCGACTCCGCCCTCCACTCCCTCGCCTGCCGTCACTGCAAGCCCGAAGGCTGCGTCGCCGACGAATCGGTCGATCTGCTCGTGCACGGGATGCTGCACGACCCGAGCGTGCGCGTCCGTCGCAAGCTCGCCGGTGAGCTCATGTGGGGCCAACACGGAGTGCGCCCTGGGATCGTCGAGGCATTCCGCTCGATCCTCGAACGCGACGACGATCGGGTCCTGCGTGATCGCGCGGCGACGTTCCTCGCGTCGGTCGACGTGCCGCGGAGCGACTCGCCCTACCGCGAGTGGCTGCCGGCGTGGGAGCGCCGCAAGGCCGAGCTGCTCGGGGCGAGCGCTTCCGTCTGAGCCCTCAGCTGTCGCCAGTCATCATCGCTTGCATGCGCCGCTCCATCTCCTCCCGACTGACATCTTCGATGTGCGTGCTGAGCATCCACTGGTGGCCGAAGGGATCGCGGAGGCGGCCGCCACGGTCGCCGTAGAACTGGTCGGCGAGCGGGAAGATCACCGTGCACCCCGCATCAGTCGCACGCTTCCACAGGGAGTCGACATCAGGGATGTGCAACGCCATGATCGCCGTGACCTGTCCACCGACCGACTCGGGCGCGACGCCTTCGTCCCCTTCGTCGGTCAGGAACACCGATGAGTCGCCGATCCGGATCTCGGCGTGGATGAGCTGGCCGTCGGGGGTGACGTGTGGTTCCTCCACGACCTCGGCTCCGAACGCCTCGACGTAGAACTGCATCGCCTTCGATCCCTCGCGGCGGAAGACGAGTCGCGGGACAACGGTGTGCAAGTGCTCGGGAACTGGTTGGACCATGCCCTCCATCATCGCCCGTCGCACGGGAGCGAACTCGGTGAACGGGTCGAGGAAGGTGTCGCTCCAGCGGGTCCGGTGATCGGGACAGCCGAGCCGGTAGTAGAGCATCCGCCGCGTCGTGGCCGTGAGGTTGCCACCCGTGTTGTGACCGAGCAGGAAGTGCGCGAGCAGCAGGTCGCCGCGACGACCGAGCACCGGCACCGGCGCGGCGAGCGCCGGTGCGTCGGCGAGCATCGTGATGTGACCGCCCGTCGTCATCAGGACATCGGCGCCGCGTGCCCGAAAGAGGTCGCGGTGCACGAGGTGCGAGCCGGGCCACACCCAGACGCTCCCCTGGTCGATGTCCGTCTCGTCGGTGAGGAAGATGCCGGCGAGCAGGGTGAACGAGTCGGGAGCCCTCTGATCGGGATGCTGCCGCACATGGCCGTCGATGTGCGGCCCGCCGGGTCGATGGTCGTAGGGCGCGATGTTGAGGGCCACCTGGATGTGATCGAGGATCAGCCCGAGCGGATCCGGGGCCGTCAGCTCTTCCGCGATCACCCGCGCCCCGGAGTCGTTCAGTGCGGCGAGCGCCGCGGCGAGCTGCGTCGGCGGAAGGAAGTAGAAGTGCTTGCCGGTGACTCCGGCGGGCGGGGGATCGGCGGCGACGAGCGCGTCGATCTCAGCATCCGCTGCGGCGAGGAACGACTCGTCGACGACGCCGGGCACCACGAGGTAGCCACGCTCCCCGAACTCGCGCAGCTGGGACGCACTGAGCACCGGGGCAGTCTGTGACTACCCGCCCGGGCAGCTCACGAAATATCCGCTGTCGTCGAAACCGAGGTCGCAGTCCTGCGTCGTGCCGTCCTCGAACAAGACGTGGATCGAGTCGACGTCGAGAGGTTGATCGTCGAAGAGCACAAAGGCGTGGTCATCCCCGTCGATCGGGATGGGGATGACCGTGCCATCAGCCAGCGAGACATCGACGACGTCGACCTCGGGCGCGGCGAGAGCGGCTACGAACCAGAACGGATCCTCGGGTTCCGAGTTGCGTACGACTGCGAACGGCATCGTCGAGTCGAGCGGCCCGAAGCATTCCGGTGTCGTGCTGACCCAGTCCGTCCCGTCAGCTGGATCGAGGACGAACGACGCGCACGTGTTGCCCGCATCGTCGGTGCCGGTGCGCATGGTCCACGTCACCGACTCCCAGGTGCCGGTGCCGACCGGATCGAGGTCGTCGGCGGAGATCCCTGCGGCATTCGGGTCGCTCTCGAGGATCGCTTCTGCCCGGTCGGTCTCGTCCAGCTCGACGACATCGCCAAAGGGGGAGCGGTGACATCGGCCTCGACGCCGAAGTCCCACAGCTCGAGCGACCATGCCGCGTAGATCGGTTGGAAGGCGATCGCGCCTGACGCATCACTCGGGAACGGCGGCTCCGGATCGTCCGGCTCGACCAGGATCTTGCGGAGACGACCCTGCGCATCGACGTCGATCGTCGCAGTCGCCGCCGACTTCGTCACGAACCTGCGAATCGGGAGGGTCTCCGGCACCCCGTTCGGGAGGACGAGGTGGGAGCGGGTCGTGACGTCGCCGTGACTGTCCCCCGTGCCCGCGTCGTCGTCGATGTGTGACGCGGCCGCGCGAAGGTCGGCGACGAGCGAGACGGGATCGGTCGGGCTCGGCGGGGTGCCCTCGGCACCGGGCATGTGCACCCAGGACCGGCCGGTGGAGGTGTCGCGTCCGACGAACGACCCGCCGTCGGCGGTCACGAGCAACGTGAACGGGTCGCTTCCTGCCACCTCGACGAGTCGCAACGCGCCGGTGGCGAAGTCGATGACGCCCTCGCCCGGCGTCGTCACCACATCATTCGGGTACTCGGGTCCGATGTAGGACTCGAACCGGACTCGAGCGGTGTCCGCGGCGGTCGCGACGGTCGCGACGGTGCTCGGCTCGCCGGCCACGACCGTCTGATCGCCAGCGTCGTCCGAGCACGCGCCGAGCGCGGCAACGAGGACGACCGCCAACAGCACGTGCCGCAACCCCACCACGGGGTTGCAGGTTACCGATCGAGGTAAGCGGCGATGAGCGCGGCCTGCCCGCGCAGTCCTTCGGCGTCGTCGTGGAGCCCGAGGCCGGCCCGCTCGTCCGCGGCCGCGAGCAGCTCGTCACGCTCACGCTGGATCACTGACCGCACATCGTCGTCGGTGAGCTCACGCCGTCCGACCTCGGTGGTCCCGGCGGCGGCGGTGAGCGAGATCGGGCCACTCGGCGCCGTCACCGCTTCGGCGTTCGCGAGCGCACCGAGCGTCGCTCGCAGGACTGCGACTCGGTCCGAGTCGCGCGCCCGCATCGCCGCGGTGAGGTCGGCCTGCATGCGCACTCTGATCTCCACGACGCCGACGGTATCCAGGTGCTCAACTGATGTCGTGCGACATGCGCGTGACGATGCGCTCGATGCGCTCGAGCCCTTGCTCGCGGAGCTGCGCGCTCGTGCGGAGCTGACCGAGCGGTCCCGCGGCACCTTCTACAACAAGAGCCAGGCCTTCCTGCACTTCCACGAGGACCCGGCCGGGCTGTTCGCCGACGTCCGCTTGGCGCCCGGTGGTGACTTCACCCGCATGCGCGTCACCACGAAGGCCGAGCAACGCGCGCTTCTGTCCGCCGTGCGAAAGGCCCTCACCCGCTGACCGTTTGCTCACTCGAGTACGTCAGAGTGCATCCGAGTGAGCAAACGGTGCGGGTCAGGCGGTGATGCCGTACCAGGCGCGGCGTTCGATCGTGTCGGGCTCGAGGCGCCACGTGTGAACGAGACCGTCGATGACGTCGGCCACCCAGATCAGCGTGAGCGCGGACTCGTCCTCGTCCGGCAGCTCGAGGTGTGACCCCGTGGTGTGGCCGAGCACGGCGACCCAGGGAGCGCGTCGCCCGACTGCGTGCTCGTAGATGCGGTAGCTCGGCCAGGAGGTGGCGTAGCCGCGCCAGGCGTCGACGTTCGCGTCCCGACCGATGAGCGGTGCCTCGTCGAACACCTCGAGGGAGTGGTCGGGGGACATCAGCCTCCCGAGCGCGTCCATGTCGCCGGCGTTGATGAAGGCGATGAACTCACGCACGACCTCGACGTCGTCCACCCGGTCTCCCCTCGACCTGTCGCTTCAGGCGGCCGAGGCTTTCTTCCCACATCGGGGCGAACGTCTGCAACCAGCCGAAATAGATGTCGGCCAGCGGCTGCGGATCGACCTGGTACTTCCACTCACGGCCCTGCTCCTCGGCGTTCACCAGTCGAGCCTCACGGAGCACGCGGCAGATGCTTGGACACCGCCGGTCGGCTGATCTGCGGGAAGCGGGCCGCGATCTGCCCGGCGTTCGCGCCGGGCTCGTCGCGCAAGAGCTCGAGGATCGCGCGCCGCGTCGGGTCGGCGAGCGCGGCGTAGGCGGCGTCAGCTTTCGACACGTGCGCGCAGCGCCTCCATCTGCCGATTGGTCCAGCCGCCCTCGAACCCGCTGTGGTTCTCGGCGGCTTCGGCGCCGAACCGCTCGAACCCATGGTGGAACAGCTCGACGAGCGTCCCCCCGCGCAACGGAGTCAGCCGGATGGTGATCAGTGCCGGAACGGGCCATCCGTGCCCGACCCAGTCCTGCTCGAACGTGAGCTCGTGGGGCGGGTCGACGACGAGCACCTTGCCGACGAAGCGCAGGTCGGCACCACCAGCATCGGTCTCGACGGTCGCGCCGACCCTCGGCTCGTAGGCGACGAGCGTGTGCCCGGTGCCGTACCAGGCTCGCATCGACTCGAGGGACCCGAACTCCTCCCAGACCCGCTCGGGCTTCGCGTCGATCCATGTGCACCGTCGAACCGATGGCTCTCCAATTTGCGTCACCATATTTGCGTCACCATATGGTTACATGTAACCAGATGGTGACGCGATTGTCGAGTGAATTCCCGTGTGGGATGCTCGGCCGATGGCGACGTGGGGCGAGTTCGAACGGTCGGACGCGGGCCTCGCCGACGCGGGCCGAGCTCTGCTCTACCAAGTCGGCGTCGGGCTCGCGTTCCTCGGCACGGTGCGCAAGGACGGGGTCGCTCGCATCCATCCCGTCTGCCCGCTCCTCGCGGACGCGCACATGTATGTCTTCGTGATCCCCTCGCCCAAACGCAACGACCTGCTGCGCGACGGGCGCTACACGCTCCACTCGTTCCCCACCGACAGCAACGAGGACGCGTTCTGCGTCACCGGCACTGCGACCCTCGTCGAGGACGAGGTGGCGCGCCGGCGGGTCGGCGATCAGTTCGCCGCGGAGCGCGCCAGCTTCGGAAGTCCGCAGCCCGCCGCCGAGGATCTGCTGTTCGAGCTTTCGATCGACAGTTGCTTTCTCACTCGCACGACCGGGCACGGCGATCCGAGTCCACAACATCAGCTCTGGCGCGTCTGACGATGCGGCGGCGGTGTGCGGCGCCGGGTCAGCGCCAGTGGTGGACGTCGACGAGGCGCCAAACCACCTCGTCGAAGCGCGGCTTGTCGAGTGTGCCGCCCTCACGGCGCACGGCGGTCGGGTCGACGAGCAGCAGCCGATCGAGCTTCACGTAGGACGGGCGGCCCGATCCATCCCACGACCCCGTGCCGATCTCCATGTTGTCGGGGTGATCCGTGTGGTCCTTCGATGTGAACGGGATCGCGACGAGCCGATCGTGATCCCAGCCGATGACCAGCACCGGCCGGTCTTTGCCCTGGCTCGGGTCGTCCTCGTACGGCACCCACGTCCACACGACCTCGCCGGGGTCGGCGTCGCCGTCGGGATGCGGCGCGTACGTGATGGACGGCTTGGTGTCGGGTCGCGTAGTGACAGCGCCGATGTGGGCGGTGGGCGCGCCCGACGGTCGTGGCGCTGGCTTCGGCTCGGCCTTCGGCCGCACGAGCGCGCGGAGCATCCCCCTGATCCTTCCCATGGCGATCAGGCGGGGACGGACGCGGGCCGGCGCTTCGAGCTGATGACGCCGGTGTCGAACCCGGACAGATGGAGGCCACCGTGGAAGCGGGCGTGCTCGATCTTGAGGCACCGGTTCATCACGACGTTGAGCCCGGCGTCGTGCGCGCGCTGGCCGGCCTCGAGGTTGAACAGGCCCAGCTGCACCCACATCGTCCGCGCGCCGTGCGCGATGACCTCCTCGGCCACTCGGGGAAGGTCCTCGTTCTTGCGGAACACGTCCACGAGATCGACCGTGAGCGGTAGCGCCTCGAGTGACGGGTACACCTTGTGTCCCAAGATCTCGTCGGCGCTCGGGTTCACGAAGTACACGTCGAAGTCGGTGCTCGACGACACCATGTACGTCGCGACGAAGTAGCTCGGCCGGGCCGGGTTCGCCGAAGCGCCGTAGAGCGCCACCGACTTCGTTCCCTGGATGATGCGCAGCCGCTCACGAGCGGTCGGCGGGACCCACTCGCTCACGCGCCCGCCGCCTTCTCGAGCGCGCGATCGATGTCCCGCAGGATGTCGTCGACGTCCTCCAAGCCGACCGAGATGCGGATCAGGTCGGCACCGACCCCTGCAGCGGCGAGCGCTTCGTCGTCGAGCTGCTGGTGGGTTGTCGAACCGGGATGGATCACGAGCGTGCGCACGTCGCCGACGTTGGCGAGGTGTGAGCACAGCTCGACTGCTTCGGTGAACGCCTGGCCCGCAGAGCGCCCGCCCTTGACGCCGAACGCGAACACGGCGCCGGGGCCCTTCGGGACGTAGCGCTTCGCCCGCTCGTGATACGGCGAGTCGGGGAGTCCCGCGTACTTGACCCACGACACTTGGTCGTGGCCGTCGAGGAACTCCGCGACCGCTTGCGCGTTCTTCACGTGCTGCTCCATCCGGAGCGCGAGCGTCTCGAGCCCGATGAGGAACAGGAACGCGTTGAACGGCGACAGGCATGCGCCGAAGTCGCGAAGCTGTTCCACGCGGAGCCGCATGCAGAAGCCGTACTCGGCGAAGTTCTCCCAGAACCGGAGACCGTTGTACGACGCGACTGGCTCGGTCATCTGCGGGAACTTGCCCGAATCCCAGGGGAAGTGGCCCGACTCGAGGACGATTCCGCCGATCGAGGTGCCGTGCCCCCCGATGAACTTCGTCGCCGAGTGCAACACGATGTCCGCACCGTGCTCCATCGGCCGGCACAGATATGGCGTCGCGAGCGTGCCGTCGACGACGAGCGGGAGGTCGACCGCGTGCGCAACGTCAGCGAGTCCCGCAAGGTCCGCGATCACGCCCGACGGGTTGCCGATCACCTCGGTGTAGATCGCCTTCGTGTTCGGCCGGACCTCCGCCGCGTACGCAGCCGGATCGTCACTCGTCACGAACGTCGTGTCGATGCCGAGCCGCCGGAGTGAGACATCGAGCAACGTCCGGGTGCCGCCGTAGAGCTGCGCGCTCGCGACGATGTGATCGCCGGCGTTCGCGAGTGCGGTGAACGTCAACAGCTCGGCGGCTTGGCCGCTCGATGTCGCGACACCGCCGATCGCTCCTTCGAGGCTCGCCACGCGCTCCTCGAAGCTCGCGACGGTCGGGTTCGCGATCCGGCTGTAGATGTTTCCGAACTTCTGCAGCGCGAAGAGGTCGGCCGCGTCGGCCGAGTCCTCGAACACGAAGCTCGTCGTCTGGTAGATCGGCACCGCCCGCGCGCCCGTCGTCGGGTCGGGCGCGCCGCCCGCATGCACGGCGCGGGTGCGAAAGCCGAACGTCTCTTCGGTCATTGGTCCCCCCTCCGGCACGGCGGTCCCCTCAGGTGAAGTCGGGACGGCCACGGTTCGTGCGCTTCAGCTCGAACAGCCCTGGGGTGCGGGCCAGCCGCTCCACGGTGTCCCAGATCTCAGTCGCTTCGTCGCCGCGGGGGATGCGATTGAGGACCGGCCCGAAGAACGAGGCTTCCTCGATCGTGCCGGGCGAGAACGTGAGGATCGGCGTACCGACGTCGTTCCCCGTGCGGCTCAGAGCGAGGGCGGTCTCCTCGCGCAGGACGTCGTCCCACTTCTCGTCGTCCACCGCGGCGGCGATGTCAGCGCCGAGGTTCGCGGCTTCGATCGCCTCGTCGATCACCGAGAAGTCGCCCTCTCTGATCTCGGACGCGCTGCGACCTTGGTTGTGCAGCCGCGTGCCGAGCTCGGTGTAGAGGCGACCTACGGCATCGTTTCCGGCCGCGACCTTCGTTGCTGCGGCCGCCCGCAGCATCATGCGCCCGGCTCCGTGCACGCGCCCGTACGGCGAGGTCGGGTCCTGCTCGAACGCCTTGTCCTCGTTCACGATGCGGAGACAGATGAAGCGCCACTCGACCTCGTAGTTGCGCTGCTGGGCCACCTCGACGACCCATCGGCTCGTCACCCACGCCCACGGACACACAGGGTCGAAGAAGAACTCGACGTCGGCCATCGCGTCAGGCTACGGGAAGGCCCGCGGCGACCCACCCGGCGTATCCGCCGAGGAGATCGGACACGTCGCGAAAGCCTGATGCTCGCAGCACGCTCGCCGCGATGCTCGACCGGTAACCGCCCGTGCAGTAGGCGACCGTCGGGATGTCCGGGCGCAGCTCTGCCTCCCGGGTCACGAGCTCTGCGAGGGGGATGAGCCGCGCTCCCGGGATCGCGCCTTCCTCGGTCTCGCCCGGTCCGCGCACGTCGATCAGCTGGACGTCGTCGGACATCCGGGCTCGGAGGTCGGTCGCCGTGAGCCTCGACGCCACGTCGATCACGTCTTGATGGTCGAGAAACGCGCTCACCGGATCATCGAGCACGCCGAGCACCGCGTCGAAGCCGATGCGGGCGAGTCGCACCCGGGCCTCGATCTCGTGACCGGGGGGCGTGATCAGCACCATGGGCGTGCCGGGAGCGACCACCTCGCCGCAGTACTCCGCGAACCGACCGCCGAGGCCGACGTTGATCGAGCCGCGGACGTGACCTGCAGCGAAGTCGATGTCGTCGCGGCAGTCGACGATCGCGGCGCCGTCATCGCGGTGTCGCATCATCTCGACGAACGTGAGCGGTGCGGGTTCCTCCTCTTCGTGCAGCAGCGGGCGCGCCTGGCGATTCCGGTTCGCACTGAACGCGAAGTACAGCGGAGCCGCGGCCTGGCCTTGCAACACGGCGTCGACGAACTCGTCCTCCGTCATCGGCGCGAGCGCGTAGTTCGAGCGGCGCTGCTCGCCGATCGTCGACTCGGTCTCGGTCGAGAGGTGTTTCCCGCACGCGGACCCGGCGCCGTGCGCGGGGAAGACCCGTGTCGCGTCGGGCAATGAGAGCAGCTTGTCGCGGAGCGAGTGATAGAGGCGGCGCGCAAGATCGTCGGCGGACTCGCCGACGGCCGCGAGGAGATCGGGGCGGCCTACGTCGCCGATGAAGAGCGTGTCGCCGGTGAGCACGCCGTAAGGAACCTTGTGCTCCGCGTGCTCGCGCACGACGATGCTGATCGACTCGGGCGTGTGTCCCGGTGTGGCGAGGACGGTCAGGGTCACGTCGCCGAGCGAGATCACATCGCCGTCGCGCAGGAAGTCGGCCTCGTACTCCACCTTTCCCTTGCCGGCGGCGCCGAAGGCGATCGTGGCGCCCTGTTCGGCGAGCTCGAGATGGCCCGACAGGAAGTCCGCGTGGAAATGCGTCTCGATCACGCGCTCGATCGTCAAGCCCCGCTCGGCCGCGTCGGCGAGGTATTGCTCGACGTCACGCTGAGGATCGACGACGACCGCGCGACCGGTGGTCGTGTCGCCGATCAGGTACGACGCGTGGGATAGGCATCCCAGGTAGTACTGGCGGAAGAACACCGCCGCCGAGCCTACCGAGAAGGCCTTTCGCGGCGTCCGAAGTGGTGGAAGGCGATCGCCGACGCGCTGGCCACGCCGATGGAATCCACGCCCGGTCGCATGCCGATCCGAACCCGGTGATGGCACCCGGCAAGCGCGGCGGCGGTGAGGCCGGGACCCTCGGCGCCGAGCAGGAGAGCGATGCGGTCGGGCCCATCGATCTGAGGGAGCTCCTCGTCGCCGGAGGGTGTGAGCGCGACCATCGTCCACCCGTCGATCGGCTGGAGCGTCGCGAGCCGGGCGAAGGGGACGTCGAAGATCGCTCCCATCGACACGCGTATGGCGCGCCGGTAATGGGGGTCGCAGCAGGTCGGGTCGAGCAGCACGGCGTCCACGCCGAGCGCGTCGGCGTTGCGGAAGATGACTCCCATGTTCTCGTGGTCGTTGATCCCCTCGAGGACCGCGACGACCCGGGCATCGGCGAGCACTGCGTCCGGGTCTCGAGGGGACGGCCGGGTTGCGGCGGCGAGCACGCCACGATGGATGTCGAAGCCGACGATCTCGTTCATCACGGGCTGCGCAGCGACGTAGATCGGCGAGGGGTGCGCGGCGAGATCGGAGGCGAGCCGGCCGAGCGAGTCCCATCTCGACTCCGAGACGAGTGCCGAGCGCATCGGGTACGGAGATCCGAGCAGACGCGCAACGACGAGCGCGCTCTCCGCGATGCACACGTCGTCTCCTTCGATGGACTGTCGCAGCCCGGCGTCGTTGAGCGTGCGGTACTCCGCGAGACGCGGGTCCTTCGGATCGTGGATGATCGTCGGTGCGCTCATGCGACCGGTAGCGTCGCGCGTGGTGCGGAGGTGCTCACGACCCGGGTGCGGTGAGCCGGCGACTGTGTTGCTGGGCTTCGACGCGTCCCGATCTCTTGCCTGGTTCGCGCCGCTCGACGACGCAGGCGCGCTCCACGGAAGCGAGCTCTGCCAGCGGCACGCCGACAGCATGCGCGTCCCGAAGGGTTGGTGGCTCGACGACCAACGCGTCGCCTCACCGCAGCTCTTCGCCCCTCCGCCGAACCCGCCCGCCCCACCACCGTTTGCTCACTCGACCCGGTCAGAGCCGGTTCCACTGAGCAAACGGTCGCCGGCGCCGCGGCCCGAAGAGGATCCTTTGCCGCTCGAGCGCACGGCCGAGTGGGCGCCGCGGTTCGACAAGGAGGACGACCTCGACGGGCTGCTCGATGCGGGGACGCCCCTGCTCGGGCGCGCCTTCAGCGGCCGGCCTCGGTCACCCGACCGTCCTGCGTGAGCACTCGGTCCGCTCGTTTTCTTGGTGATTCTCAGCGTCTGCGCGTGAGAATCACCAAGAATTCCGGCCGTCCTGCGTGAGCAAGGGGCCGTAGAGGTCGGGGCGGCGGTCGCGGAACAGACCCCATCCCGCGCGGTCGGCTCGGGCCTCGGCGAGGTCCAGCTCGGCGGTGATCGTCACCGGCGTCGTTCGGTCGGCCTCCGCAAGCGGACGGCCGCGGTGGTCGACGATGAATGACGAGCCGTAGAAGGTCAGCTCATCCTCGGTCCCGATGCGATTCGCAGCCGCGAGCGCAACCTGGTTGCACACGGCGTGCCCGTCCATCGCGCGGCGCCACATGTCTGCGGTGTCGTTGTCCGACTGGTCGCCGATCTC
Source organism: uncultured Acidimicrobiales bacterium (assembly GCA_963708175.1). Taxonomy (GTDB): domain Bacteria; phylum Actinomycetota; class Acidimicrobiia; order Acidimicrobiales; family DATKAS01; genus DATKAS01. The sequence goes on along the minus strand of CAVPSD010000012.1, from coordinate 41,045 downwards.
GCTGCCGATGGCCGAGGGGTACAGCAGCACGTCTGCACCGAGGAGTGCCATCGCGCGCGCGGACTCTGGGAACCACTGGTCCCAGCAGATGCCGACGCCGATGGTGCCATGGCGCGTGGCCCACGCCCGGAAGCCCGTGTCGCCGGGGTTGAAATAGAACTTCTCCTCATAGCCCGGGCCGCCGGGGATGTGTGACTTGCGATAGACGCCGAGCACCTCGCCGTCCTCGACAACCGCGACGGAGTTGTAGTGCGCCTGGCCGGCGCGCTCGAAGAACGACACAGGCACGACCGTGCCGCGGTGCTTCGTGAGCTCCCTGATCGCGGCGATGCCTGGGTCGTCGTCGACCGACGACGCCCACGAGAACCAATCCTGATGCTCGGCCTGGCAGAAGTAGGGGCCTTGGAAGAGCTCTTGCGGCAGCACGATGTCGGCGCCGGCGTCCATCGCCGAGGCGACGAGGTCGGTCATGTCGGTGACGTTCTGCGACCGGTGGGCACCACACGCCTTCTGGATGACCGCGAGCACCGGCCGGGAGTTCACGGCTCCAGGGTACGGCTGGGCACCTGCTGAGTGATGCAGTGGATGTTGCCGCCGCCGAGCAGGATCTCGCGCGCCGCGACCCCGGTGACCTGCCGATCCGGGAAGCACGCGCCGAGCGCAGCGACCGCCTGGTCGTCGAAGCGGGAGTCGAGCAACGGCAGCACGACTCGACCGTTCGCGACGTAGAAGTTGACGTACGAGGCCGCGAGTCGGTCGCCGCCCGATCGGGACTTCGTCCTTGGAGACGGCTGGATGGTGGTGGCCTCTTCGTCGGTCATGAAGAGCGGCCCCGGTGAGGGCACGAGGCGAACATCGAGTCCCGCGGCGTCGAGCCGTCGCCGGGCGTCGACGGACACGGCGTGCTGCGGGTCGCTCGTGTCGTCGGCCCAGGTGAGAGCGACCACGCCGGGCGCCACGAAACGGGCGAGGTTGTCGACGTGCCCGTCGGTCTCGTCGTCGATGACACCCTCACCGAGCCACACGATCCGCTCGATGCCGAGGTGGTCGCGGAGGCGCTGTTCGATCTCCGCCCGGGCGAGCGATGGGTTGCGATTGCGGTTGAGCAGGCACTGCTCGGTGGTGAGGAGCGTGCCCTGACCGTCCACGTCGATCGATCCGCCCTCGAGGATGAGCGGGGCGCGGACGCGCGGGTCGCCCTCGTGCTCGAGCACGCGAGCGGCGACGGCGTCGTCCTGCTCGAATGACTCGTAGAGACCACCCCACGCGTTGAACATCCAGTCGATGCCGACCCGCTCCCCGCGACCGTTGGTGACGAACGTCGGGCCGACGTCGCGCATCCACGCGTCGTCACTTGTCATCGGGACCACGTCGACCTCCGTCGGTAGCGCGGCGCGGGCGCTCTCGCACAGCGACGGCGCGACGCCGATGGCCACCGGCTCGGTCTCGGCGATCGCCTTTGCCACCTCGGCGAACGCTTGCTGCGCGGGGACACCGCCCCCGCGCCATGTGTCAGTGCGATGCGGCCAGAGCATCCAGCAGCGATCGTGCGGTGCCCACTCCGGGGGCATCACGAAGCCCGCGCCGCACAGTGTCACTCGAGAGTCGAGCCGGTCTGGCGGATGAGCTTCGCCACGAGCGCCGTCCACCCCGTCTGGTGCGCAGCGCCGAGGCCCTTGCCGGTGTCCCCGTGGAAGTACTCGTAGAAGGTCACGTGCTCGCGCCAGTGAGGGTCGTGGTCGAACAGCGCGTGGCCGCCGTTCGATGGCCGCCCTCCTTCGCCCATGAGGAACAGGCCGATGAGGCGGCGCGACAGCTCGGCGGCCACACCCGACAGGTCGTGGAACTCGCCCGAGCCGGCCGGCATCTCGACGGTGAACTCTGGGCCGAGGTAGTGGTGGAACCGCTGCAGCGACTCGATCATGAGGTAATTCACGGGGAACCAGATCGGGCCCCGCCAGTTCGAGTTCCCGCCGAACATGCCGGTCGTCGACTCGCCGGGTTGGTAGCTCACCGAGTAGTCCTGCCCGCCGAGCATCAGCGAGACCGGATGCGTCTCGTGCACCTTCGACAGCGAGCGCAGCCCGTTCGCAGAGAGGAACTCGCGCTCGTCGAGCATGCGGGCGAGGATCCGACGGAGGCGATCGGGCCCGACCAGCGACATGAGCCGTCGCTCGCCGACGCCAGGCTGGTTCATCGTGAAGATGTTCGAGCACAGATCGGGCCGGTTCTTCTGGAACCACTTCATGCGCTCGGTGAAGTCGGGAAGCTTCTCGAACACCCGCGGCTCGATCGTCTCGACGGCGAAGAGGGGGATCAGCCCGACGAACGAGCGGACCTTGAGCGGGATGTTCTGGTCGCCGATGCGCAGCACGTCGTAGAAGAAGCCGTCGTCCTCGTTCCAGAGCGAGATCCCCGCACCACCGAGGTTGTTCGCGGCGTGCGCGATGTAGAGGAAGTGCTCGAAGAACTTCGTCGCCACGTCCTCGTAGGCCTGGTTCTGCTGCGCGAGCTCGAGCGCGATGGCGAGCATGTTGAGGCAGTACATCGCCATCCAGCTCGTCGCGTCCGACTGCGCGAGCCGGCCGCCGTCGGGCAGCGGTGCGGAGCGATCGAACAGTCCGATGTTGTCGAGGCCGAGGAACCCACCCTCGAACACGTTCAGGCCCTGCGCGTCCTTGCGGTTGACCCACCAGCTGAAGTTGATGAGCAGCTTGTGGAAGATGCGCTCGAGGAACTCGGTGTCCTTCCGGCCGGAACGAGCGCCGTCGATCTTGTAGACGCGCCACGCTGCCCACGCGTGCACAGGCGGATTCACGTCGTTGAACGCCCACTCGTACGCGGGCAGCTGGCCGTTCGGGTGCATGTACCACTCGCGGCAGAACAGCGCCAGCTGCTCCTTCGCGAAGTCCGAGTCGACGATCGCCATCGGCAGCATGTGGAACGCGAGATCCCACGCGGCGTACCACGGGTACTCCCACTCGTCCGGCATCGAGATGATGTCGGCGTTGTAGAGGTGCCCCCACTCGCGGTTGCGGCCGTCCTTGCGCAACGGCGGAGGCGGAGGCATCGCCGGATCACCTTCGAGCCACTCGCGCACGTCGTAGCGGAAGTGCTTCTTCGCCCACAGCAGGCCCGCGATCGCGCGTCGCTGCACGTCCCGCAGGGGACTGCCCACCGGAACTTCGGGTGCGAGGTTGGCGAAGAACTCGTCGGCCTCCGCCTCGCGCGCCGCGACGACGTCCTCGAAGTCGGCACCGGCGGTCTCGACCTCGGGGTGGAGGTTCGTGAGCCGGAGGCGGATGCGCACGGACTCGCCCGCGGGCACGTCGAACCGGTACCACGCGGCGCCCTTCGTGCCGAACTGCGCCGGGTTGACGGTTTCGGCGCCGTCGACGACGTGGTCGTTGATCCCGTCCTTCGGGAAGGGTGTCGTGTTGTGCTGGCCCCAGAGCTGGCGGGCGTTGGTCTCGTTCTCGCAGAACAACAGCTGGGGGTCGCCCTCACAGACGAGCCAACGGGTGCCGAGCGTGCTGTGGGTCGTCTCGATCACGTTGCGAGCGACCGCGCGCAGCTGCGGGCGGCGGTTGTCGCGCCCCCACGACCATGTGTTCCGGAACCAGATCGTGGGCAGGATGTGGAGCGGCGCGCTGTCGGGTCCGCGGTTCCAGGCTTCCACGACGATGCAGATGTCGTCGGGACCGCCCTTTGCGTACGTGATCTCCACGTCGAAGTACCGCGACTCCTCGAAGACACCGGTGTCGACGAGCTCGAACTCGTCGAGGTCGCGGCTGCGGCCGCGGTTCGCCTCGACGAGCGCGGCATAGGGAAACTCGCGTTGCGGGTACTTGTAGAGCCACCGCATGAACGAGTGGGTGGGGGTCGAGTCGAGCGCCCACCAGTACTCCTTCACGTCCTCGCCGTGGTTGCCCTCGGAGTTCGTGAGCCCGAAGAGCCGCTCTTTCAGGATCGGATCGTTCGTGTTCCACAGCGCGAGCGAGAAGCACAGGTGCTGCCAGTGATCGCTGATGCCGCCCAGGCCGTCCTCACCCCACCGATACGCGCGGGACCGCGCGTGCTCGTGGGGGAAGAAGTCCCACGCAGCGCCGCCCTCGCTGTAGTCCTCGCGCACCGTGCCCCACTGGCGAGCGGCGAGGTACGGACCCCAGCGGCGCCACAGCGCCACCCGACTCCGGGCTTCTTCGAGGCGTCGTTGTTCGGCGTCCGTGCTCATGGGTCGGAGCAGTCTACGAAGGACCCTCGGGGGCTGCCGGGGTAGCGTCGGTGCGAATCAACACGTTCGTCGGACGCACGTCGCAAGGGGGATCCATGACCGAGCCGGCCATCCACCACGTCGCCTTCGCGTGTCGCGACATCGACGCGACGGTCCGTTTCTACGACGAGCTGATGGGAATGCCCCTCCTGCACACCGAGGTCAGCTCCGAGCCGCGCTCGGGCGGGTTCCTGCGCCACTTCTTCTTCGACGCGGGCGACGGCAGCTGCATGGCGTTCTTCGACGTGCACGGGGTCGGTGAGCAGCCTGACTGGAGGACCGACATCTCCACCGGCAACGGCCTTCCCGTCTGGGTGAACCACGTCGCGTTCCGCGCGACCGAGGCTCGCCAGCAAGAGGTGAAGGAGCGCATGGCCGCGGCGGGCATCGAGCCGCTCATGGACCTCGACCACGACTGGTGTCACTCGCTGTACTTCCTCGACCCGAACGGGATCATGGTCGAGCTGTGCCGTGACACTCCCGGGCTGCCGGTCGACCGCGAGGAGGCGTTCAGCCAGCTGCACGCGATGCCTGCGGCCCCCTCGTCGCGGTGACGATCGAGCGGGAGTTCGTCGGCCTGCCCTCGCCGATCTCCGGCCGTGCGGGTGCCGGCGGCCATCCGTGCCAAGGTCTGTACCACCATCCCGCGGGACGACGGCCGACGACCGCGTTCATTGCGACGCACTACAACGTCGACTTCAGCGAGCATTACCTCGCCGAGTACCTGGCCGAGCGGGGATACGGCTTCCTCGGTTGGAACACACGATTCCGCGGCAACGAGGCCTACTTCCTCGCGGACCACGCGCTGGCCGACATCGGAGTCGGGGTGAAGTGGCTGCGCGAGGTCGCCGGCGTCGAGCGGATCGTGCTGTTCGGCAACTCCGGCGGCGGCTCACTGATGGCTGCCTACCAATCCCAGGCCGTGAAGCCGTCCGTGGCGGCGGCGCCGGGCTTGAAGGTCGTCGACGCCGCGATGTCGTTGCCGGCGGGCGACCTCTATGTGTCGGTCGCGTCCCATCCCGGACGGCCCGAGGTGCTGACCGCATGGATGGATCCGTCGGTCACCGACGAACACGAGCCCGTCGGCACCGATCCCGACCTCGACATGTACGACGAGCGCAATGGGCCGCCCTACCGGGTCGACTTCATCGCCCGCTATCGGGCCGCGCAGATCGAGCGCAACCGGCGCATCAGCGCGTGGTGCCACGCCGAGCTGGGGCGGCTCGCGTCGTACGGCATCTCCGACCGGCTGTTCGTGGTTCGGCGGACGTGGGCCGACCTCCGCTTCGTCGACGGCGACATCGACCCGTCGAACCGAAAGGTGCCGCTCTGCTACGCGGGCGATCCGAAGCACGCGAACAGCAGCGTGTTCGGCATCGGTGCGGTGAACACGCTGCGCACATGGCTCTCGATGTGGAGCCTCGACGACTCACCGTGCAGCGCGGCAAAGCATCTCCCGATGATCACGCTGCCGGCGCTGGTCGTTCAGGCCGATGCAGACTCAGGCGTCTTCCCGAGTGACGCGGCCGGGATCCTCGACGGGCTCGGGTCGACCGACAAGCAGCTGCTCACACTGACTGGCGACCACTACTTCCTCACTCCTGACGGGGCCCGCGACGCTCTCGCCGACGCCGTCGCGGGCTGGGTGGCGGAGCGGAGCTAAGGACCTTCGTCCCTGGCCTTGCCGGATCGGCGCCCGCATCGTGGGTGCATGAAGGTGATGCTGATCGAGAGCGTCCCGTCAGGCGATCCGGGCGTTGCGGACGAGCTGCGGGACCGTGGGCACGAAGTAGTGCGCTGCTACGACGCCGACGAGTCGCCGTTCCCCTGCCTGGGTGTGGTCGACGCGACGCGTTGCCCGCTGTTTGCTGGGGATGTGGCCGTCGCCTGCGTAGTGCGCGAGTTCGGCGTCTTCGACCCGACGCCCTTCGAGGGCGGTGTGGCCTGCGCGCTTCGGAGCCGCGTCCCTGTGATCGTCGAGGACCCGTCGATGTCACCGTTCGGCGAGTTCGCCATCGATGCGAAGGGTGACCTCGTGGGTGCGGCGGAGCAGGCCGCGTCCGCACCACTCGCTGGGCACGTCGACGCGTTGCGAGCGTTCTTCCGACCCGACCAGGTCGTCGACGTCGACGTCCGCCGCCGCGAGGGAGATCTCAAGGTGACGATGACCGTGCCCACCGGGGCGCCCGAGTGGACCGTGCAGTACGTGACGTCGAGGGCGGCGGGAGTCGTGCGGGAGTACGACCGCTATGCGACGCGCATCGATGTCATGGTGAAGCGCGCTTCGTAGTCGTCCGCGAGAGCGTGCAGCGCCGCGGCGCCGTCGCCGGCGAACGACGAGCCGTGCATGACCGCGATCGTCGTCGGCGCGAGCTCCGCGAGCCGGCGGATCGTCGGCGCGGTGTTCGGCGTGAGGCACGTCGCGCCGAACATGTCCTCGGCCTGCGATGCGGCGCCGACGATGTCGTCAGAAGTCAGCGGAGGGGGATCCCCGACGTTGGAGAAGAGGTCCCCGGCGAAGAGGGTGCCGGTCGTCTCTTCGTAGAGAAGGCGCGCTTCCCATCCGTGCGGCACGTGCGGGGTGTCGATGTGGCGCACACGATGCGCCCCCAGCTCGATCACCTGGCCGTCGGCGAGCGGCACCGGCATCCGATCGCAGAGGTCGTTGAGCGACACCATGCAGCCCAAGCCGCCGTGGGCGACCTCGGCGTGCGGTGACGCCGCGAGGAAGTTGTTCATCGAGCCGCATTCGTCGGCCTCGACGTGGCCGAACGTGATCCACCGGAGCCGCTCGACGGGCACGACGGTTGCGATTGCCTCGCTCACAAGCGGGAACCCACCCCTCGGCCCGGTGTGGAACAGCAGTGGCTGCTCGTCGTCGATGAGGAACTGGTTGAACGTGAAGCCGGTCGGTCCGACCTCGGGGACGAAGGTCGACAGCCGGTAGATGTGATCAGCGATCTCGGTCACTCGGACATCCATCACAGTCTCCTTTCACAAGGGGAGCGGGTTGGCGAGAAGGCCGGAGCCGTGCTCGCGTTCGGCGAGCGTGCGCAGGAACTCGACGGCCTCGATCGTGACGACCTCGCCGCCTTCGCCCTTCTTGAAGCTGCCCCCGCCGGGGCCGGTGAGGTGCAGCGTGAAGGGCAGGTCGTAGACCGCCGCCCACTCGGCGACGTAGTCCTCCATCAAGCGGCCGTCGTGCTCATCGTCGAAGTCGAGGCCGTACCCGAGGGCATGAGCGATGTCGACACGGTGCATCCACACGTCGCGGGTGAAGCCGACGTCGAAGAGGTACGCGACGGGCTGCTTGCCGACGATGGGGAGGTTCAGCACCTTCAGGTTGCCGATCACGCGGGGCAGCCTCGTGCGGGACTTCACCGCCTTCGGGTAGATGGTCTCCCACTCTGCGATGAGCTCGTCGGTCGTGAGATGGGAGCGCTCGCGTACCTGCACCTCGTTCATGCCGTCCCACCAGAACTGGCCCCCGATCTCCGCCGTGACCGGCTTGCCCTTGCGCTTCTGGCGCAGGAATTCCCGCGGTGAGACCTGACCCGCCGCCGAGCCGACGACGTGTGCCGCCATCGCGCGGACGTCCCACAGGGTGCAGTCGGTCGGCTTCGACCAGTCCTCGGAAGCGATGTTCCGCAGTAGGGCTCCGAACTTCGCGTTCTCGGCGGTGGCGAGGCGCATCGCTTCGTCGTGGCCGATGCGATCGATCGTCGTGACGTCGCGGGTCGTGGTCATGGTCATCGTGCACCCTTTCGGTTGTCGAGCTCGTTGAAGAACATCCCGACGATGCGGTCGGTGAGGTGCACCCACCGATCACCGCCGGGGTCGTTCGCCATCTGCTGATCGGCGATGCCCGCGATCAGAGTCGTGAAGAGGTCCATGTCGGCCTGGTTGATGACACCCGCGGCTGCGAGCTTCGTGCGAGCGATCTCGTAGAACTCAATGGCGACCGCGTATGACCCAGCCGACGGCTCGAACCCGGGGATGTGACGCTGGAACATCAGGACATACCGGACGAGATCCTCGGTGACGAACTCGAGGAGCATCCGCGCGAGCTCGAGGATCGCCTCCCGGGGATCGTCGTTGGGCGGCAGCGCCTTGGCGCGCTCGACGAGCTCGCGGTTGCCTCGCTCGAACATCGCGTCGTACAGCGCGTGCTTCGAGTCGAAGTAGGCGTACAGGGACGGCTGGCGGAGGTCGACCATGGCGGCCAGATCCCGCAACGAGATCCCCGCGAGCCCGTCGCGGTGGGCGAGCGTCCAGGCGGCGTCGAGGATCTGCTCGCGCTTGGCCTTTCGCCGACGGGCCCGGGGATCGGACGCTGTCTCTATCACTGATCGGTTTTCGATCAGCGATAGATATCCCTCGTCAAGACCCTTGTCTGACAGTGATCAAGCGGTCGAGGACTTGCTCGAGCAGCGCCTTGCGAGCGTCGGCGGCGTAGTGCTCCAGGGTGATGTCGGCGTCGCCCGAGGGCACGAGCTCGATGGTCAGGTGCTCGCCGTCGTCCTCGGCGCGGACGGTCGCGACCCTGCGCTCGTAGGAGCGGTCGAGGCCGATCGCGACGCGGAGCAACGCCGCGAGCGTGCGCACGAGGTCTTGGTCAGCGGGCCACAACCGAGCGAACTCCGCGTGCTCCGGCTTCGGCGCACTCTTGCGGTGGTAGCGCGCGACCAAGGCGATGATCTCGATCTCGCGATCGGTGAAGCCGGTGAGGTGCTCGCTGTTGCGGATCACGTAGTACGTGTGCAGGTGGTGCTTCGTGTGCGAGATGAACAGACCCACGTTCGCGAGCAGCGCCGACGCCTCGAGGTACTCCCGCGCGGCTTCGTCCATCCCGTGCACGTTCGCCGTTGCGTCGAACAGCTCGAGCGCGAGCCGTGCGACTTCGCGTGAGTGGTCGGGTCGTTCGTCGCACTGCTCCATGAGGTGGAGAACGCTCGCGTGGGAGAGATCCCGCAGATGGTGGAGCGTCCCGCCACGCGAGCGCTGGACTGTGTCGAGCAGCACTCCCTCGCGGAGTGCGTTCTCCGACACCACGAGCCGCTTCGCCCCGCAGCGGTGCATCACCTGCTCGAGGATGATCGCTCCGCCGAGGATGATGTCCGCGCGCCGCGGATCGAGTCCGGGGAACGCCTTGCGTTTCTCGACCGTGTCCACCAGCAGCAGGCGACCGATCACGTCATCCAGCTCGTCGCGCGTGAACTCGAAGTTGTTGAAGGTGATGGGCGAGGGCTCGCCGCGGCGCGCGGCGACCATCGCGGCGATCGCCATGATCGTGCCCGAGCTGCCGACGAGCACATCGAAGCCGAGGTGCTGCACCTCGGGCACGAAGGGGGCGAGCGTCGACCGCACGAACTGGCGACACGCGCCCACCGCCGCGGGATGGATGCGCTCTCCGCCGAAGAACCGCGCGGTGAGTCGGATCGCGCCGAGCTTGAGGCTCCGTGCGGCGAGCACTTCCCCGCGCTCGCCGATGAGCAGCTCAGTCGAGCCGCCGCCGATGTCGACGAGCATGAGGCGCTTGTCGAAGACGGGGACCGCCTGCAGGACGCCGAGGTGGATGAGGCGCGCTTCCTCGATCCCGGAGATGACCTCGACATCGACGCCGGACTCGTCACGAGCCCGCCGGACGAACGTGTCGTGGTTCTCCGCTTCGCGGACGGCACTCGTCGCGACGGCGCGGATCGTCGCTCCTTCGGCCTCGGCGACTCGCCGCATGTGGTCGAGCGCGTCGATGCCGCGGTCCATCGCGTCGCGGTCGAGCACCTTCATGTCACCGGGGCCCGATCCGAGGCGCACCATCTCGCGTTCGCGGGCGACGACCTCGAACCGGTCGTTGGCGGCCACGCGGGCGACGACCAGATGGATGGAGTTGGTGCCGATGTCGATCGCGGCCAGCGGTGGCTCGATCTCGTCCGTCACATGCCCGACGCTACGCTGCGCCCCGTGGTCACTGCGTTCGTGCTGATCAACGCGGAACCGTCTCGCATCGCGACGCTCGCGCAGGAGCTGTCCGACCTGAAGGGCATCGGCGAGGTGTACTCGGTCGCCGGTGACGAGGATCTCGTCGCCATCGTGAGGGTCGAGCACCACGACGAGCTGGCGGAGGTCGTCACCCAGCGCATCTCGGCGCTCGAAGGGATCGTCGCGACCCGCACGCTCATCGCGTTCCAGGCGTACAGCAAGCACGACCTCGAAGCGATGTGGTCGATCGGCTGGGAGTGACCGAGTCGAAGTCGAAGTCGTTCGGTGAGGAGGGTGGGCGCCTCGACTACGGCACCTATCTCGATCTCGCGGCTCTGCTCTCCGCGCAGCACCGGCGCACGGAGGCGCACGACGAGCTCCTGTTCATCACGGTCCATCAGGTGTACGAGCTCTGGTTCCAGCAGCTTCTGTTCGAGCTCGAGGCCGCGCGCGATGCGATGCGCGCGCTCGACATCCCGAGGACCCGCCACGTGTTCCGTCGCGTGCGCGTGATCGAGAAGCTGCTCATCGAGCAGGTCGACGTACTCGAGACCATGACGCCGCAGGACTTCCTCGTCTTCCGCTCAGAGCTCGAGCCGGCGAGCGGCTTCCAGTCCGTGCAGTACCGCGAGATCGAGTTCCTGAGCGGCCTGAAGGATCCGCGGTATCTCGAGCGAGTGCACACGACCGACGCGGAGCACACGCGACTCGAACGGCGTCTCGCCGAGCCCTCGCTCTGGGACGCCTACGTCTCCCTGCTCGAGCACCACGGCAACCCCGATCTCACCGAGGTGCTGCTCGACCGCGAGCGGTACGGCGCGCTGTTCGAAGTGTCGGAGGACCTACTCGACCACGACCAGGCGTTCGCCATCTGGCGGATGCGCCACGTGACGATGGTCGAGCGCCAGATCGGGGGGCGTCCCGGCACCGGCGGGTCCACCGGCGCGGCCTACCTCCGCAGCACCCTCGACCGTCGCTTCTTCCCCGAGCTCTGGGCGGTGCGCGACCGCCTGTGACGCCGTCGGGTCAGGGTTCGCCTTCGGCTTCGACGAAGGTGGCCGCTTCGGCCTGTTCGACCGGGTCGAGTGGGCGCATGGCGAGATCGGCGCCCGCCCACATCGTCTGGGCCGACGGGTAGAAGACGATCGGGACGATGATCGCGACGGCGAGGCCGGCGATCGTCACCGGCACCACCTTGATGTGGGGGTAGGTGACGAGCAGCCCGACGATGATGATCGCGAGGAAGATCCCGAACGTCACGACCATGTTGATGGTGGTGCTCCCGAGGGAGAAGCCCTCGTGGCGGATGAACTTCAGCCCGCAGTGGGGACAGCGTTCCTTGAGCTCGAAGAACGACGCGAACACGTGGCCCCCGCCGCATCGAGGGCATTGGTGGACGAGGCCCCGGTAGACCATCCGGGTCGGGCTGACGTCGGCCGGGGCGGGCTGGCTCATCTCGGGAATGTCCCACCCCCCGTGCACACTGTCCGCATGGTGATGACCGGCGTCCGACCACTACACTGCACCGGTCCAATTGAACCCTGCTCCGCGGTCGCGGGGCCCCGGCGCCGCCGGGTCCGGAGGGAGGTGCGCTCGCAGTGCGAGCCTACGAACTGATGGTCATCGTCGACGCCGACGTGGACGACTCCGACGTGCAGTCGGTGGTCGACCAGGTCACAGAGCAGATCGCTCTCCGCTCCGGCGACGTCAAGAACGTCGATCTGTGGGGGCGGCGTCGTTTCGCCTACGAGATCGACCACAAGCACGAAGGCACCTACGTCGTGCTCCAGTTCGTCGCCCCCGGCACGGGCCTCGACGACCTCGAGCGCTGGCACCGGCTTGCGGACCCGATCGTCCGCCACAAGCTCATCCGCCTGCCCGACAGCGAGGCCGCGAAGCGTGGTCTGCTGACGGTGGGCACGCCGGCGAGCGCCGGCTGACCGATCCGGAGCGATCGACATGGCAGACAACAGCGTCACCGTCATCGGCAACATCACCCGCGACCCCGAGCTGCGGTTCACCAACAGCGGCCGTCCGCAGGTCTCGTTCGGTCTCGCCGTGAACCGGCGCTACCAGCAGAACGGCGAGTGGGTAGAGCAGACGAGCTTCTTCAACGTCGTCGCCTGGGCTCAGCTCGCGGAGAACGTGAGCGAGTCCCTGAGCAAGGGTTCGCGCGTGATCGTCAACGGTCGCCTCGAGCAGCGCTCCTGGGAGACGCAGGACGGCGAGAAGCGCAGTGTGATCGAGATCGTCGCGGACGAGGTCGGGCCGAGCCTGCGCTGGGCCACGGCCAAGATCGAGCGCAACGAGCGCAGCAGCGAGGTGAGCGACCGTCCGCGTGGCGGCGCCGCCGCCAGCAGCAGCGGTGGGCCGTCCGCGCCCCCGACTGAGTCGTACGGAGACGAGGAGCCGTTCTGATGAAGGCGCAACAGCAACGCCGCTCGAAGCCGAAGGATGCCGGTCGGCGCGTCAAGAAGAAGATCAGCGTCCTCGCCGCCGAGCGCGTCGAGTACGTCGACTACAAGGACGTCAACCTGCTCCGCCGGTTCATGTCGGACCGCGCCAAGATCCGAGCTCGTCGCGTGAGCGGCAACGACAGCCAGCAGCAGCGTGAGGTCGCCCGGGCGATCAAGAACGCTCGCGAGATGGCGCTGCTTCCCTACACGAGCCGGGTCACGACGCAGCGCGGCCCCCGTGCGGACCGCGGTGACCGGGGTGATCGCGGCGATCGCGGCGATCGCGGTGATCGCGGTGATCGCGGTGATCGCGGTCCGCGTGTCGAGGCGGCCGCCGCTGACGAGTTCGAGGCCCCCGAGGCGTTCGAGGCTGCCGAAGAGATCGAGGCCGCCGAAGAGATCGAAGGCGTCGAGGTCGCGGACGAGATGGCCTCCGACGCCGACGAGGAGGCGTGATGAAGCTCGTGCTCCGCAGCGACGTCGCCGACGTCGGGAAGAAGGGCGACATCGTCGATGTCTCGGCCGGCTTCGGTCGCAACTACCTGCTGCGGCGCGGGCTGGCGTTCCGGGCGACCGACGGCGCGACGGCTCAGGCGACGGCGATGCGCCGCTCCCGTGACCTGCACGACGCGAAAGAGCGTTCGGCGGGCGAAGAGGTCGCACGCGTGCTCGTGCCGAAGGTCATCACGATCAACGCGAAGGCCGGCACAGAGGGCCGGCTCTTCGGGTCTGTGACCTCGGCGGACGTGGTCGATGCGGTCGCCGCACAGACCGGTATCGAGCTCGACCGGCGCAAGCTGCATCTCACCGAAGCCATCAAGACGCTGGGCACCCACGAGGTGCCGGCGCGTCTGCATCCCGAGGTCGAGTTCGCCATCACCGTCGAGGTCGTGGCGACCTAGTCACCTGCGTCGGGGGCAGCGCCCCCGACCATCCACCACTCGTCCACATCGGTGGGCCCACCATGCACAGGGTCTTCCCCAGACGCGCCCCCACTCGTCCACCGACAAACCGCACTTCTCCACTAGCGACTCACAACTCTGTCTCGCGAGGGTGACACGCAATGTCCGACGGCTCCTCCGACACCCCGCGGCGATCCGCCGGTGCCGGTCGGGTCCCGCCGCACAACCTCGACGCCGAGGCCTCACTGCTGGGCGCGATGCTGCTGTCGGCGAGCGCGGTCGCCTCCGCGATCGAAGTCGTGTCCCGCGACGACTTCTACAAGCCCGCGCACGGGCACATCTTCGAGGCGATCACCTCGCTCTACGGCGCCGGCGAGCCGATCGACCCGGTGACGGTCGCCGAGGAGCTGCGCCGAGCGAACCTGCTCGACGCGATCGGCGGGTCGGGCGTGCTCGTCGACCTGCAGGCGACGACCCCGGCGATCTCGAACGCCGCGGGCTACGCGCACATCATCGAGGAGCACGCGCTGCTCCGCCGTCTCATCGGCGTTGCCGGCGAGATCGCGGAGCTCGGCTACAGCGTGCCCGACGATGTCACGAAGGCCGTCGATCGTGCCGAGGCGATGGTCTACGACGTCGCGCAACGGCGCGTCGCGGACACGATCGCGCCGGTCCACGATCTGCTCGAGATCAGCCTCAGCCGGCTCGAGCAGCTCTATGACCGCGGAGAGTCGATCACCGGGTTGGCGACCGGGTACAACGACCTCGACGAGCTGCTGTCGGGCCTGCAGCCGTCGTCGCTTGTGGTCGTCGGCGCCCGACCGAGCATGGGCAAGTGCGTGGCCTGGGACACGCCGATCCTCGATCCGCTCACCGGCGCGGTCCGCACGGCGGCCGAGGTCTACCGACTCGGGATGTCGCACCAGTCCGTCACCGTCGCATCCCTCGCGGCGGACGGATCGCTGACTTCCGCCGTCCCCGAGGCGTTCGTCGACGACGGCATGAAGCCGCTGTTCCGTGTGCGCACGCGTTCGGGGCGTGAGGTCCGCACGACGATCACCCATCCCTTCCTCACCGAGCAGGGCTGGTTGCCGCTCGGCGATCTCGGCGTGGGCGTGCGAGTCGCGGTGCCACAGGCGCTGCCGTTCTTCGGGAACGATCGTCTGCCGGCCGCAGAGGTCGTGCTGCTCGCGCACCTCGTGGGCCACGGCCATCGCGTGGCCGGTGGATCAGTCTTCGCGAACTCCTCGCCGGTCGTCGTGGCCGATCTCGTCGTGCACGCCGATGCGCAGGGCGTGCGAGCCGTCCCCTTGCCTGGCGGGCACGTCGCATTCCGGGTCGTCGCAAAGTCCGGTGCGCGTGATCGCATCGAGGTCGTGGCCGCGAGGCATCGGCTACTCGGAGCGTCCACCGATCGCGGCATGCCCGATGCCGTCTTTCGCCTTCCGCACGATCAGCTGTCGCTCTTCCTCGGACGGCTGTTCGCGGCGGCGGGCTCGGCGCGAGCCGCCGCACGGGGCCCCGGAGCCATCCGCTACATCACGGCGTCGCGTGCGTTGGCACACGGCGTGCAGCATCTGCTCCTGCGGTTCTCGATCGGATCGTCGGTCCGCGAGAAGCGCGTGTGCGAACAGGGCGTCACGCACGATCTCTTCGAAGTCGAGGTGACGGAGGCTGCGGACATCCGTGCTTTCTGCGACCAGATCGAGGTGCTCGGCCAGGAGCGCACGTTCGAGGTCCTGTCCCGGCGCGCAGGAGGCGCCGGCAGCGGGCTCGCTGTTGGCGCGAGAGCGAAGTGGCCCCGCGGCGGCAGCGACGTCGCAGTCGGTCGGACGCGGTCGACGCCCGGTCGGTCAGGTGCTCGAGCGAGCGCCGGATCCGCGGGCGCTCCAGTCGAGCGCGCTGCTGGGACGAGATCGTCGAGATCGAATACGACGGCATCGACCAGGTGTACGACCTCACCGTGCCTGTGACGCACAACTTCGTGGCGGCCGACGTCTTCGTGCACAACACCGCGTTCGCGCTCGGCATGGCCGCGCACGCCGCCCTCGAAGCGCAGCGGCCGGTGCTGTTCTTCTCGCTCGAGATGGGCCACCTCGAGCTGACGCAGCGCCTGCTGTCTGCAGAGGCCCGGGTCGACTCGAGCCGGCTGCGCAACGGGCGCCTCGTCGAGTCCGACTGGTCGAAGATCGGCCACGCCATCGGGCGGCTCGCGAACGCGCCGCTCTGGATAGACGAGAACCCGAGCGTGACCGTCATGGAGATCAGGGCGAAGGCCCGCCGCCTGAAGAGCCGCATCGGCGACCTCGGCCTCGTGGTCGTCGACTACCTCCAGCTGATGAGCGGCCGCGGCTCGGCGGAGAACCGCCAGGTCGAGGTGTCCGAGATCAGCCGAGGGCTGAAGATCCTCGCCCGCGAGCTCGAAACGCCGGTCGTCGCGCTCTCGCAGCTGTCTCGTGCGCTCGAGCTGCGCTCCGAGAAACGACCGATGCTCGCCGACCTTCGCGAAAGCGGATGTCTCACCGCGGACACGCTGATCAGCCGCGCCGACACCGGTGAGCGCATACCCATCGGTGAGCTGGCGGCGAGCGGTGAGCGGAACATCAGCGTGTGGACACTCGACGACGAACTCAAGCTCGTCCCTGGCGTGATGACCCATGCCTTCTCGAGTGGTGTGAAGCCCGTGTACGAGGTGCGACTCGCGTCGGGCCGCCGCGTGCCACACGTCAGGGAACCATCCGTTCCTGCGCTTTGATGGGTGGACCCGGGCCGATGAGCTCACCCCCGGCGATCGGGTCGCGGTCTAGCGGCGAGCACCCGATCGACGCCCCCCGGCATTCTCAGGTGCAAAGGGCGCCAAATGTGGCGCTTTCTGCACCACAGAAGCTCGGGCTCGTGTGGGACTCGGTGACCCGAGTCGACTTGGTCAGCGTGGAGGAAGTGTTCGATGCCACGGTGCCGGGGACGCACAACTTCCTGGCGAACGGCGTGGTCGTGCACAACTCGATTGAACAGGATGCGGACGTCGTGATCTTCTTGTACCGCGACGAGGTGCACAACCCGGACTCGCCCGACATCGGCACCGCGGAGATCCTCGTCGCGAAGCATCGCAGTGGCCCGATCGGCAAGGTGAAGCTCGCGTACCTCAGTCAGTACACGCGCTTCGCCAACATGGCTCGGGGGGTCTGAACACAAGGTGTGACGGGGGACGCGAGTGGGCCGGGGTCCCGAAAGTCCCCGGCCCACCTGCGTCGCTGCGCAACCGCTCCGCTAGGCGGTGGCCTTCCGCCGGCCCAGCAGCAACACGACACCGCCGGCTGCGGCGATGGCCGCACCGATCGCGACGATCGTCGATGACTCGAGTCCGGTCGCCGGAAGCGGTGCGACCGGGGGCGGTGCGGTCGTGGCCGGGGCGGCGGTCGTCGCCGGCGCCGCGGTGGTGGCCGGGGCGGCGGTCGTCGATGGCGCGATGGTCGTCGTCGCCGCCACGGTCGTGGTCGTTGCCTGGCCCGGGATCAAGGGGGCGCCGAGCGTGCCGGTGAGGGAGAAGTCAGCACCGCACGTCCCTCCGTTCGGGAACGTGACGGTGAGCTTGGACGTCCCGGTCGCGGCTGTGCCGTTGATGGTGAACGTGCTCTCGCGTCGCTCGGTGAACGTCGTGCCTCCCGACGTCACGGGCCGCTCGACGAACACGGAGACCACGTTGCCGTTCACCGGCCCCGTGAGGACGAGGCCGTTGGACAGTGTCTGTGTCGCTGTGTTGCCGGTGATGTCGAGGGTGCCGGTGCCGCTCGACGACTGACCGACGGCGAGGCTCCCGAGGAACCCTGCCGGACACGTGCCGGGGTTGACGGCGGTGACGACGTTCGTCACCGCGAAGCTCGTGCTCGCGGCACTTGCCGGCAACGCGATCGCGACGATCGCCACGCCGCCGATGAGCACACCACCGAGCGCTCTTGTTCGCGAGGGTGCGGATGCTGAGTGACATTGGGACTCCTTTGGTTCGTCAGGGTTGGTTCGTCAGGGTTGGATCGGGAAGCAGGGATCGGACAGGCCCGGACGCGTCGCTTCGGCACCTTGGTGACGGCAGACGATCCCGGCCCCGTCCGCGAAGTACGCCCGCACGGTCACGACCGACCGCGAGTGGTCTTCGCCGGGAGCGCAGGGCCGGTGCGTGACCGGATCGTGGGGATGGGTCCACACCGCGACTGGGTTGTCGGGCTGCCACACGAACTGTGCGGGCGAGTAGCACTCGGCTTGCTCCGGGCCCGTGACCGACCACTCGTAGCGGGTGACGAGCAGTGGGGTGTCGACGTCGAGCGTGTAGGTGGAGACCGGCCTTCTGAAGTCCACCGTGACGCGCGCGAACGACACCGGCGTCGGCTCCCCGGTCGCCGATCGCGATGGGGACGCCGGTTGCGATGGGGTCGCGCCCTGCGACGGCGGTGCGACTTCCGACGTGACCGGCGGGGCAGCAAGCACCGTGGTCTCGGTTCCGTTGCCGAGCCAGCCCATGAGTCCGCCGAAGAAGAAGGCGGCGGCCGAGACTCCGGCCATCCATCCCCGAGCGGAGGCCAGCACCGAGCGAGGCGCGACCAACGGGACACAAGTGCCGACGTCCTTGTCGTCGGTCACGATCGGGCCGAGCGTCCCGAAGGCGTCGCGCTCATAGGTCAGCAGAGACGTCCCCGCTTGGGTGCGCGTGGCCTCTTCGGGGACCTGCCCCTTCTGCAACGACTCGAGCGCGGGTGGGAGGTCGGCGGTCCCGATCGTCGCGGTGCTCGTCGTCGAGCTGAGCCCGCGCTCGGCCATCCACACGGCGATGACCGCGGCGTCGTAGCCGACGTGATCGCCCCACCACTTGGCGAGCACGGCCTGTTGCTCGGGGTCCGGCCAGGGCTCCTTGCCCTTCAGGATGTCGGTGAACCACTCCTCCGGATCCCGAGTGCCCCGGTCGCTGATGGGCTCGTGCTCGGAGAACCGGAGCACCGACGGCGGCGAGGGTGGTGGTGGGGGCGCGGAGAGCGTCAGCTCTGGTGGGTCGATCTGCGTCGGGCCTTCACTGTCGCGCGGTGTCGCGTTCCTCTTCGGGCCTGCCTTCTTGCTCGGCATGGGCGCGATCGTGCGGATCCGACCGTGAGCGGGTCGTGAGCGAGTGCGTCCTCGCTCACGGATCGCTCACTGTCGCTGGTTCACAGTCGCCCCATGACCGAGCCTGTCGTCGGCGTGGCCCCCGCACTCGTTGGGATCGAGCACGAGCTCGCGGTGCTCGGCCCCGACGGCCCACTCGACGCGAGCGCGCTCGCCACCCGGCTCGACGCGCTGGGGATCCACCTCCGCTCGTCGCGACCGACCACGCTGCGCCTCGCATGCGGCGCCGAGATCTCCTGGGAGGCCGGCGAGGTCGAGCTGGCGAGCCCGCCGTTGCCGGTCAAGGCCGGCGTCATCGACGAGCTTGTCGCGTGGATGGGGACCGCCGCGGCGGAAGTCGCCGGCGTGTTCCATTCGGAGATCCGCCTCGAGGGTCGGTCGACGCATCTGTCGGTCTCGCTTCCCGAGGAGTGGATGACCCCCGTGAGCGAGCACTTCGCCTATCGGTTCGCGCCGGCGTTGATGCTCCTCACCGAAGGGCAAGACGGCGAGGGCATCCTGATCCGCCCCCGCTTCGGCCGGGTCGAGCTCGCAACCGATTACGCCCGCGGGGACGCACTGCGCGCCGCCGCGGCGCTCGCGATCGGCGGAGTGCTCGCGTCCCTCGACGTCGTGCGAGGGATCCGCGGACGCGACCACATTGCCGCCAGTCGTCGAACTGCGGGTCGATGGCGCCACGCGGCGGTTCGGTTGGTACGTGGATCGGCGCGCGTTCGGTGCCGACCTCTGTGCTGAGGGGCGCGCGACGCCGATGAAGGCGGGAGGCAAGACGGCAACCGCCGGCGGGCAGCTCGCCGCTGCTTGGAAGGCGGCCCGTAGCGCGCTTCAACCCTTCGTTGGGGAGGCCGACCTCCGCGCCGCGGACGATGCGGTCGCAGGGCGGCTGTCACTGCCGTGCGAGTCAGCGATCGATCGAACGGCGGAGGCGGCGCCGGCCGAGTCGCAGAGCCATGCCCTCGGCGGGGTGACCAAGCCCATCCTGACGCCAGCGCTGAGCGCGCGAGTGACCGAGTCGGACTGGAACACCACGGTCGTGGAGATCACGCAGTACGGCGGGGCTGACCCGCCGCCTCGACAGCGCTCAGCTCCCGACGACGCACTGGCCCGCGCCGCCCGCTCGATCGAGCGTGGCGTGCCGCCGGTCGCGCGCAATCCCATCGAGCCCGCGGCGATCGAAGCGGCGGTCTTCTCCGGGTTGGCGGAGCCCGCCCGATTCGTCACGAACGCCCGTCTGCCGGCCACGGCCCTGTCCACGGTCGCCGGATTCCTGTACGAGCGCGTCTGGCCGAGACCGCGCCGCAAGCGAATGCCGCGCAACTACCGGTTGGTCGGCGGGCTGCTGCTGTCGTGCGGACTGGGCATCGCTGTCGGCGGGCTGCTGCCGCCGCGCAGCGTGGAGCGAGCTGCCGCCACCCCGGCGTCCGCGGTCACCGTCGCCGCGACGACGTCGGCGACACCGGCCCCATCGACGACCGCAGCCCCATCGACGACCGCGGCCGCGAGCTGTCGCGTGACGTCGACGGTGTCGTACGTCCGCACGGACCCCGTCGACGGCGGATGGATCGTGCTCTTCCCCGTCGAAGTGCGCGACGAGAGCGGGCAGATCGTCGTGGGCGCCACGGTCTCGATCACGAATGCGAAGTCAGACGGCACGTCGACCAGCGCTCAAGGACAGACCGGACCGGAAGGCATCGTCCCGTTCGGCGTACGGACGACGCAGCCGGGGATCAACAGCATCGAGGTGACCGACGTCGCCATCGCCGGGTGCGAGTGGGACGAGAGCGCCAGCCTCAACACCGCGTCGGGAAGCGCGCCGTGAGGAGTCGAGGATGATCGAGCACGGGAACCAGCCCGCACCGCCGAAGCCTCCGGACGAGGTACCCGGTGGCGGCGGAGTGCAGGTCCATGTCAAGCCCTCGACGAACCCGTGCGAGCCGCTCCGGCTGGCCTGGCTGAGGGCGCAGCGTGCGTGCGACGAGGCAGCCGAGCGCGCGAAGAAAGCCGAGGCGAGGAAGAAAAGGGCACAAGCAGAGCTCGACCGGCTCGAGCACGAGTTCCCCGATCTCGGAGGCCACGACGAGGGCGCGAACGTCGACGGCGAGACGTACACGTTCAACGACCTTCGCATGCTGCAGCGGCTGGCGAACAAGGCGTTCGCCCGCTACACGGCGAACCCCTCGCCCGAGACGGCCCGCGAGGCTCAGGACGCTGCACAGCAGGCGCTCACGCCGGAGATGCGTGAGCGGCTGCGCAACGAACAAGCAGAGGCCGAGGCCCGCAAGCAGCAGCTGCGCGACGAGATCGGCGAATGCCAGGCGATCATCGACGAGGCCAAGCGTCTCTGCGAGATCGCGAGGCAGCTCGAGGCGGCCTACAGGCAGTGCATCGGTGCTCGCTCGGTGCCCCAGATCGCGCGACCCACTGCCGGTCCACCGCCACCCGAACCCGCGCCGCCGGAAGCCACGCCTCCGGAACCCAAGCCGCCGAAAGCGGCCGACGATCCACGTGACACGCACGACGGGGACGACCCACGCGACACGTCCCCGTGCCCACCGGGCTCAGAGAAATGGCATCGGTGCAACGGCAAGGTCGAGTACTTCGATTGGCAGCGCGACGACGCGCTTGTCCGATTCGAGATGCGTCCGGCGGTGAACAGCGCTTACGGCTGGCTCCAGTCCTGGAATGGCGATTACACCGAGTACGAGGGGGTCCAGTCGTTCGACTGCCAGGTGCCTCAACGTGCGCTCGAGCACGACCTCTCGCCGGCGTCGTCGGTGAGGACGGCGCAGAGCATGTTCCGCGACCTCAATGCCGAAGGGATGTTGAACAAGACGTGGATCGTGTCGATCCGTGCCACCTTCACGTACGTCCGGTCCGGGTGGGCGTGCGAGCGTCGGTGTCAGAACGGCGTCTGGACTTTCCGCGCGGCGGAGGTCGGGCGACGCGAGATGACTCGGGTGATCGAGCCGGCAACGGTGCTGAATTCGACCAATCCGCAGGAGAACATCAACGCGATCGCCAAGATGCTGGCGACGATCGGCGAGTTCGCACACGCGCTCTTCGTCGACTACCTGAATGTGGAGAGCTATCAGGTCTCGTGCCGGCAGGGCGTCGTGTGTGCCGGGAAGTGGGAGCGGTCGGGCCCCGACGACGTGAAGCGCCGATGACCATGTGGCCACGTCCTCTCGACGACCTCGATCGCCGTCTCGGTGCCGATCCAGAAGAGCGCGACCGCGGGATCCTCGCCTGTTTCTCACCCTCGCTTCCCGCGCAGACCGACGTCGACGCCGCTCTTTGGGATGCACTCCGCATTCGATCGGACGAGCGCGCGCGCGAGTGGCGGGGGCCGATCGGAGAGCGGCTGCGCACACTCGATCAGGCGGAAGTCATCCGCATTGATCCGTGGTCGGGCTTGTTGCGAGACCCGCGCACGGGGCGCGCGCTCGATCGCGCTCAGGCGGAGCTGCTCGTGCTTCGCGCCGAGTCGTCCCCGTCGAGGATCATCCGCTCGAACAGCGCCGTCGACGGCTCGGGATCGACACCGAGGTCCGCCAACGCGGAGTAGCAACGATCGAGGGCGTGCCGGGCTGAGGCGCGGTCCCCACGGGCCAGATGCGACGCCATGACCAGGCGGTGGGCGGGCTCCGACCACGGCTCGGCTTCGACCGCACGCGTGCCGATCCGCAAGGCGCGATCGACCTCCCCTTGACCGACGAGGAGCTCGCCCGCGCGCACGGACGCCGCGAGGAACCTCGCCCGCACCCGGTCCCGCTCGGGGCCCGCCCAGTCGTCGTAGACCTCCGCGAGGTAGTCGCCGTGCCACAGTTCGAGGGCGGACTCGTACGCGCGCAGTGCCGCCGACGGGGAACCAGAGCGGTCGGCTTGATCGGCTTCGTCGAGCAGTCGCTCGAGCTCCCACGCGTCCACGACAAGGCCTTCGTCCGAGAGGACGAGGGTGTCGCCGTCGGTACGCACGAACCATGCGGCGTCCCCCGATCCG
This sequence comes from uncultured Acidimicrobiales bacterium, assembly GCA_963708175.1. Classification (GTDB taxonomy): domain Bacteria; phylum Actinomycetota; class Acidimicrobiia; order Acidimicrobiales; family DATKAS01; genus DATKAS01. Next base: position 18,284 of record CAVPSD010000012.1, on the reverse strand, counting down.
CGATCGGGCTCGAGCACCTTTTGGAGATAGCCGAGCGTGACGCGCAGGTTGCCGAGAGCGGCTTCCGCGTCTGCGTCGGGCCAGAGCTCCGCGGCGCAGACCTCTCGCGACGCTCGACGCCGGTTCACCAGGATTGCGAGCAGTGATCGCACCCGCTCCCGGCGCCAATCGGGGTGCGCGACCGGCTCGTTGCCCCTGGTGAGCGCCATTGGACCGAGCACGCAGAGGCGCAGCGGGACATTGGGAGGCGTCGGGAGTGTCTTCAGCAGCGAACGAGCGGCCGGCTGCAGCTCACCCTCAGCTGCCCACGTACGGAGCTGTTCCCTCCCGAGCGGACCCCACACGCCGAGCACGAACCGCGCGAGGGGGGCATCGCCGGTTCGTACGGCGAGCTCGAGAGCCCAGCGCACTCCGAGGGAGGAGAGCACCTGTTCGGCGTCGAACGGAACGGGCGCAACATCGCTCGAGCGCGCGGACACGAGGCTGCGCGCGACCCGCAGCCCCCGCTGATGGTCGGGTCCGACCGAAAGGGCGTCGATCTCCTCCCGCCGTTCGGGGAGCAGCACGTACACGGGAGCGAGCACCACACGGAGCACGTCGAGGAGCGGGCGATCGATCGGCGCGTCGCCGAGTGTCGCGCGCGCATCTCGCCAGCGGCCGCCTCCTCATCTCCCCGTGCAGCGCTGATCAACGCGCCGGTGTGCCCGAGGAAGAGCTCGGGCCGGCGACCCTCGACACTCCCTCGTGCGGCAAGCGCGATCGACCGGCATCTCTCCGCTTCGTCGAGCCGGCCCAGCAAGGCGTGACCGCCCGCTGCAGTCACGCCGAGGAGGAACCGGTCGCGAGGGATCTTCTCCTCTGCCGGGTCCATGGTCTTCAACACGGCGTCCGCATCGAGGATCCGCCCGGCGAACCACCGCGCGACGACGCGTTCCGACCTCACCGCCTGCATCGCGAGCCCGGGATGTGTCACCGCACGATCGGCGATCGGGATCGCTTCGGCGCCGCGACCGAGCGCGACCAAGGCGCGGCCGTGCAGCCAGTCGAGCGCGGTCCGCAGACCCGGATCGAGGTACGTGGGATCGACGCGCTCGATCTCGGCGAGCATCGTCGCATGGTCGTGCGCGAGCTGGGCGACCATGGCGCGCCCGAGTCCGACCACGCCGGCCGCCTCGGGCACGCCCTCCGACTCGAGGGCGACGCCGCGCTGGTAAAGGGCAGCGAGCGTTGGCAGGTCATCGTGCCACCAGGCGATGTGGCCGAGGTGCGTGAGGGCCGCAAGCTCGAGTCGGGCGTCGCCGTTGGCGCGTGCCCTCGTCATGGCCTCGTCGAGCAGTGGCCGGGTGTCTTCTCCGACGATCTGCTGCGTGCGGTTGACTGACGCGCGCAGGAGCAACGCGGCGGGCTCGGTGGTGCGGGAGGGCGGCACCTGACCGAGCCAGCTCGTGAGCAGGTCCGCCTTCGTCACCCATTGAGCGATGAAGCAACCGGCGACGACGACCTCCGACATCTCGGCCCAGTCGAGGTCGTTGTCGGCAGGAAGGAGCAGTTCCGCCGCTCGCGGAGATCGCCTCGTGACCGAAGGATCGCCGCTGCCCGCCGGCGTACCTCGCCGATCTCGTCATCTCCCAGAACGTCCGCAAGTGCGGGCCGCCAGAGTGGGTGGGGCCGAAGGCTTCCGTCTTCGCGGCGCTCGACCAGCGGGACCTGGGAGAGTGCGCGCCCGTCGACCGGCGCGGCGATCGCTCCTGCGACCAACGGGAGATCGCCGCCGTCGAGCAGTGCCAACGCAGCGAGCGCGCGCTGTTCGGAGACCGAGAGCTGACCGAGGACCTCCTCCCAGACGTAGCGTTCGGCGACTCCCGGCGGTGCGGAGGCGGACAGGCTCGCGAGCGCCGGCCAGCCGCCCGATTCGAGAAGGGCATCGTCGGCCAGCCCACGGAGCTGTGCGAGCGACGCGAGCTCGTCGGGTGCGAGTCGCAGATCCTCCTCGCCCAGCACGATCGCATCGCCCGTGGTGAGCAACCGGGCCATGCGCACGGGAGGCTCGGTCCGTCCCGCGAGCACGACGTGGCCATTCGCGGGCAGCTGGCTGATCAGCTCGTCCAGCAGCGCAGCGCCATCGCTTCCGCGGGCGATCTCGTGGACGTCGTCGAGGATCAGTGCGACCGGTACCGGTGCACGGCTCAGCACCGCCTCGGTGATCGTCGAGACGTCGAGCGACGACGTGGTCGGCCGGTCGAACGCGTGGGCCAGGCCGTCGAGGAGCTGGGAAGCGACCGCATCTCCGGGAAGGCACGTGAGCCAGACGTCGTGGCCCCGACCCACGAGTCCGTTCTCGTGAACGGCCTGCGCGAGCAACGTCGTCTTCCCGAAGCCCGCGGGAGCGGTCACGCAGACGACTCGGGTGTCGAACCGATGGAGCAGCTCCGCGAGGAGTCGAGGGCGCAGCAGCACCCCGTGACCGAGGTGGGGAGGACTGCGGCGCAGCCCGGGCATGGCCCACGCTACGTCGAGTCGAGGCGCTCGATCATTGCCGGGAGCTCGAACAGTGAGCCGATCGTGGAGAACTGATATCGGGCAGCCTCGTCGGGATCAACATGCTCGAGCGCCCACGTGGTGTGGAAGGGCACATGCACAGCGTGCGCGCCGAGCGCGGCGACCGGCAGCACGTCAGACCGCAGCGAGTTGCCGACCATGACGAACCGTTGGGGGGCCACGCCTTCGCGCTCGATGATGCGGCGGTACGTCGCCTCGTCTTTCTCGGAGACGATGTTGATCCGCTCGAATCGCTCGGCGAGTCCCGACCACGCGAGCTTGCTCTCCTGATGGAAGAGGTCGCCCTTCGTGATCACCATCAGCGAGTACCGGCCGCTCAGCGCGTCCACCGCTTCGACCACGCCGTCGAGCAGCTCGACCGGGTGCGACAGCATCGCCTTTCCGGCCTCGAGGATCGCTTCGATCACCGAGACGGGGACGCGCCCGCCGGACACGTCGATCGCAGTCTCGACCATGGACAGGGTGAACGACTTCACCCCATAGCCGTAGGCGGACAGGTTCACGCGCTCGGTGGCGAGCAGCCGCGTGTCGAGATCGGCCTCGGGCGCGTACGGCGCGACCAGCTCGCTGAACCGGGCCTGGGTCATCGAGAACTGCAGCTCGTTGTGCCAGAGCGTGTCGTCTCCGTCCAAAGCGACGACTTCGATCACAGACGCAGTGTCGCGCGCGTGCCGAGCGAGGCCGCGCGCGGTACCGTCGCATCCCGTGTCAAACCGGCCGGGCCTGCTCGCACGGCTGATCGCGTGGGCCGCCGTCGGCGTGATCGTGATCGCGGCGATCCCCCTCCTGCTTCGTGACAGCACTCCCGCGGCCAACTCAGCATCCCGCCGAGCGGCGGCGACCTCGTTCCTCGCGGCGTGGGCGGCCAGCCGCGCCGGCACGTGGAAGGTGGACGCGACCTTCCAGCGCACGCCCGCCACCGGATCAGGGAAGCTGTCGAGCCCGCTCGAGATGGTGCAACGGCCGCCGGAGCGCCTGGTGCGTCAGTTCGGTTCGGTCACCGGGGTGATCGACGGCAAGGAGGTGGGCTGCGCGCCCGCACCGGACGGCACCGTCAAGTGCCGGGCCGGGGCCGTCGTCGACTACGACGACGAGGTCGCCACCGAGATGAGCCGGCTGCAGAGCTACGTCGCCGGACCTCTCCCGATCTACGCCGTGTTCCGCGAAGGGTCCGACTGCTACCGGCTCGATCGTCAGATCGACTATCTCGCACCTCCCTACGGTGACCACGCGCGCTTCTGCTTCGACCCGAAGACGGGAGCGATCGTGACGGCGGAGGTGGTGCGGCCCGAAGCCACCGACGTGACGACCGCGGTCGTGGTGACCGGCGACGTCGCGGACGCGGATCTCGCCTTGCCGGCGGCGATCCAAGAGTGACGGGCACGAGTGAGCTCGCCGGGCGGGCTTTGCTGGGGCGGGCGGGGGCCGGGGCTGGGCGGAGGGGAGGTCTGGCGGAAACCGGGGGGGCGGACGAAGGCCACGAGGCGCCAGTGCGGTTGAGCACTGGTGGCGATGCGTTTGGAGGGAGTGTGACCCCCGCCCGGACCCCGGATGACCGGCGGGGGCGATTCCGCCGGCTCAGTCCTTATCGGCCGCGACGTTCCGGTTCTTGAGCGCTTTCGGCCATTACCGGTTCTTTTGGTGTTTCTCATGGTCAGAGGGCGAGAATCACCAAGAATTTCCGGCCTCGAGGGAGCGAGCGTGGATGTTTCTCGGTGACCAGCTGCTCGCCTACTTGGTGTTGGCGATGGGCGGTGCGCTGCTCGTGGGCAACGTGCTCGCCCTCGTGAAGCCGCCGCCGGAAGCGAAGGAGGGGGACCTCGCCAGCGCCCCGGTGGCACGGAGCCTCGTGATGGCGGGGATCGGCCTGATCGCCACGGTCTGGGCGCTCGCGAGCCTCATCGCCGGTTAGAAGATCCCCCGGAGGATCGCGGCGATCCCGCCCGCCGCGGCGAACCCGAGCACGAGCCCGCGCACAACCGGGGCCGAGAGGCGCCGCGCGAGCACGTGCCCGATGCCGAACCCGACTGCGATCGCCGCGGCGAACAGCAGGGCGCGCGCCGCGCCGACGCGCAGCGGCCCGAGCGCGATCACGGCCACGACGTTGAGGGCGAGGAAGTACAGCTGGAACGTGCCGCGCATGCGGTCGGGATCCCAGTCTGCGTTCACGCCGTACATCGCGACCGCGGGCCCGCTGAGCCCGCCGACCACGTTCATCGTCGCGGAGATGAACCCGGCGGCGATCGCTCCGGCCCGCCCGCGGAGCTGACGTACGCGCAGGCCGGACGCGAGAGCCGCCACGCTGAGGAGCGTGATGCAGCCCGCCGCGATCGAGAGCGTGCTCGCGTTCGTCCGGTGCACGACGCTCACGACGAGCGGGGTGATGAGGATCGCGGGCACGAGCAGGCTGAGCGCGGCGCGGACATCGACATGCGCTCGGTGGGTCACCAGACCGACGCTGCTCACTCCGATCGAGCACATGTTGACGAGTCGCACGCCGATCGCCGGGCCGAGCAACAAGACCATGACTGGCGCGCAGACGAGCGAGAAGCCGAGTCCCGTCACCGCCTGCGCGAACGCTCCGGCCGCGATCGCGAGGGTGGCGACGATGAGCGCGTCGGCAGCGAGGTCGATGCTCACGGCGCGAGCGCTGAGCCGGGCTCGTCAGCGAGCGAGATGGACGCGGAACCAGTCGACGGTGCGGGTCAGGCCTTCACGAAGGTCGACCTTGGGCTCCCATCCGAGCGTGGTGCGGGCGAGGGTGATGTCGGGCTTGCGCTGCTTCGGATCGTCCTCCGGCAGCGGCCGGTGCTCGATCGTCGACCGCGAGCCGCTGATCTCGAGGACGAGCTCGGCGAGCTGGGCGAGGGTGCACTCGTCCGGGTTGCCGATGTTCACCGGCCCGACGTAGTCCGAGTCGAACAGGGCGAGCTGGCCCTCGATCTGGTCGTCCACGTAGCAGAAGCTCCGCGTCTGCGAGCCGTCGCCGTAGAGCGTGAGTGGCTCGCCCCGCAGTGCCTGCACGACGAAGTTCGAGACCGAGCGGCCGTCATCGGGGCGCATGCGGGGCCCGTAGGTGTTGAACGTGCGCACGATGCGCACGTCGAGGCCGTGGGCCCGGTGGTACGCCATGGTCATCGCCTCGGCGAACCGCTTGGCCTCGTCGTACACGCCGCGCGGGCCGATCGGGTTCACGTGTCCCCAGTAGTCCTCGGTCTGGGGATGGACGAGCGGATCGCCGTACACCTCGCTCGTCGAGTTCAGCTGGTATTTCGCCCCTTTCGCACGGGCGAGGCCCAACGTGTTGTGGGTGCCGAGGCTCCCCACCTTCAGGATCTGGATGGGGATCTTGGCGAAATCGATGGGCGACGCGGGGCTCGCGAGGTGCAGGACGCCATCGACTGGTCCGGGGACCCAGACGTAGGTGGAGACGTCATGGTGCACGTAGGTGAAGCCGGCTCGGCCGAAGAGGTGCTCGATGTTCGAGATCGCGCCGGACACCAGGTTGTCGACCGCGATGACCGACTCCCCGCGGTCGAGGAGTCGCTCGCAGAGGTGTGAACCGAGGAACCCGGCGCCGCCCGTGACGACGATGCGCTTCCCGCCGTTTCCCCAGCCCGTCATCTTCGCCCGATGCCCTGGTAACTGAACCCTCTGCGCACGGCCGAAGCGCGATCGAGCACGTTTCGGCTGTCGACGATCGCCGGGCTCGACATCGCGGCCGCGACCTTGTCGAGGTCGAGCCAGCGAAACTCGTCCCACTCGGTCAGCACGACGAGGACATCGGCACCTTCGCACGCCGCGTACGGGTCGGCGCACACCTCGATCCCGTCGACGGGAGCTTGCACCGCCGGGTCGTACGCACGGACGATGGCGCCCCGCTCGCGGAGCCGCCTGATGACCTCGAGCGCGGGCGAGTCCCGGAGGTCGTCGGTGCGGGCCTTGAACGCGAGTCCCCAGGCCGCGACGACATTCCCGTCGAGCGAACCGCCGACGGCATCCGTCACCTTCGCGACGACGCGCTCGAGCTGTTGCTCGTTGACCGTGATGACGCCCTTGAGCAGGTCGAAGTCGTATCCGCTGCCCTCTGCGATCTGCACGAGTGCTCGTGTGTCCTTCGGGAGGCACGAACCTCCCCATCCCGGACCCGGGCGGAGGAACTGATGTCCGATGCGGGGGTCGTAGCCCATCCCGAGCACGACGTCGTTCACGTCGGCGCCCACGGCCTCGCACACCGCCGCGATCGCGTTCACGAACGAGACCTTGGTCGCGAGGAAGGCGTTGCTCGCGTACTTGATCGTCTCCGCCGAGGCGGGATCAGTGACGATCGGAGGCGCCGCGATGCCCAGGTAAAGGGACGCGACGCGGATGGCGGCGGATTGGTCGTCGCTGCCGATGACGATGCGGTCGGGATGCAGGAAGTCGTGGACGGCAGAGCCTTCGCGCAGGAACTCGGGGTTCGAGACCACGAACACGTCGCTTCGGCCGAGCACGCGCTCGACCACGCGGGTGGAACCGACGGGGACCGTCGACTTGTTCACGACGATCGATTCGGGGGGCACGACCGGTCCGATGACGCGAGCGACGTCCTCGATGTGCGAGAGATCGGCGCTGCCGTCAGGTCCCTGTGGGGTCGGAACGCACAGATAGGCGAACTCGCACGACGCGGCCGCGCCCGCGCGATCGGTCGTGAAGCGCAGATTGCCGCTCGAGAGCCCTTCCTTGACGAGCTCTTCCAAGCCGTCCTCGACGATGGGGATCTGCCCGTTGCTCAGCCGCTCGACTCGCCGTTCGTCGATGTCCGCGCCGATGACGCGATGCCCGAGGTGAGCGAGGCACGCGGCCGTGGTGATCCCGACGTAGCCCGTGCCGATGACGACGATGTCCGCGCTCATGACCTATCCAATCGGTCCCGCCTCATGGCTCGACAGCCTAAGGGGCCTCTGTCACGTGAAAGGCTCAGGCGACATGAGCTCCGACGACGTAGGCCGCCAGGCCCACAAGGCGTTCGCGAAAGAGTGCAACAACGCCACCTACCGGCTCTTGGACAAGGCGGATCGCTCGCCCGCGGAGACCGGGACGATGATCGATATGGCCCATGCAGCGCGGTACCACTGGGCTGAGGGCGGGGGCACCCCGACCAATCAGGTTCGTGCTGACTACCTGTGCAGTCGTGCCTATGCCTTCGCGGGACGACCGGAGCCAGCGCTCCACCACGCACGCCTGGCGCTGACGCAAGCCGAGGCGCTCGGCCTCGCCGACTTCGACCTCGCGTTCGTGCACGAGGCGATGGCCCGAGCGCTCGCATGTGCCGGTGACCTGGAGGCCGCTCGAGCCGAGCTTCTCGTCGCGAAGGATGTCGCGATCGCCGACCCGGAGGACAAGGAGATCTTCGACGCGGACCTCGCGAAGGAGCCCTGGTTCGGCGTGACTGCCTGACTGTCGTTCAGAACAAACGGGCGCTCGCGATGTCCGCGCCGGCCCGCAACGCGCGGAGCTTCTCCCACACGACTGAGGCGGCGACGTCGCCGATCCCAGCGGAGGTGTCGAAGCCGCAGTCCGTGCCTGCGAGCACCCGTCGCGGATCGCCGACGGCGGTAGCGGCGCGGACGATCCGGTCCGCGACGACCTCTTCGTGCTCGACGTAGTTGCTCGTCGTGTCGATGACCCCCGTGACGAGGATCATGTCGTCGGGCAGCGGATGGCGCGTGAAGCACGCATGCTCGTGGGCGTGCCGGGCGTTGGCCATCGAGAGCACGAGCCCCCCGACGTTGGCGCTGTAGAGGATCGGCAGGATCTCGTCGAGGGCGACGTCTCGTGTGTGCGGCCCTTCGTAGTTGCCCCAGCACACGTGGAGGCGCACGCGTGCAGGGTCGATGCCGGCGAGAGCGTGATTGATGGCGTCGACAACCAGCTCCACCCACGAGAGGAACTCGGAGAGCGGCGCGTCCGCGAAGAGCGTGTGCCGCTCCATCGCGAGATCCGGAGCGTCGATCTGCAAGAGCAGGCCGCGGTCCGCGATGAATCGGTACTCGACGGCGAGGGCGTCCGCAACGGCGCGGACGTACTCCTCACGCGAGCCGTAGAAGCGGTTCTCCATCGCCGACACGACGATGCCCGGAGACGCCGCGGTCATGAACGTCTCGGCAAAGCCCGCGTCGCGGACAAGCTCGCACTCGGCTGCCACCTCATTCGTGTCGCGGTACGTGATGGGCCCGATCGCTGCCGGCGCGGCCATCAGGTTGACCTTCATGCGCGCGTATCGAGGTAGGGCGAGCTCGAGGTAGTCGGGATGGTCGGCGAGGTCGCGCATCAGCTGCCGTTGGCTGCTCCCGCCGAAGCCCGTCATGCGATGCTGCACGTAGGTGACGAAGCTCTCTCGTGCTTGCTCCCCGTCGTTGCCGACGTCGATGCCGACCTCGCGCTGCGCCGCGATCGTCGCCTCGGTGGCCACGCCCACGATCTCGGCGAGCTCCGCATCGTCGACCGGCTCGCCGCGGCTTCGGCGCCCGTGGAGCTCCGCGAGCTCCTTCGGTCTCGGCAGGCTCCCGGCATGGGTCGTCAGGATGCGACCCTCGCTCGTGAGCATGCGATGAAGTCTGTCGCACTTGACAAATATCACCTAGTCGTTAATCATCAATGCAGACGTGACTGATCTCGCGGCGGTACGAGTGACGGTTCGGGTTGCTGTCGACCCAGCGACCGCCTTCGACGTGTTCACCAACGACATCGATCAGTGGTACCGAAAGGGGGCGACGGTGTTGACCCGAGCGGCGCGATCGTCGACCCTGCGGTTCGAGCCGGGCGTGGGTGGGCACCTCCTCGAGGTACCCGACGACGGCCGTCCGCCCCGCATCCGCGGTCACATCGCCGTGTGGGAGCCGGGCAGCCGACTTCTCTTCGTGGACCGTCGCGACGCTGAGGTCGAGATCTGGTTCCAACCCTTCGACGAGGGGACAAGGGTGGTGCTGGAGCACCGGGGCCTCGACAAGCTTCCGCCCGATGCCGCGGTCGCGGCTTCGAAGTACAGCTGGCGCAAGCTCGTCGAGTTTTTCGAAGCGCACATGAAGGAGGAGACGTCATGACGAAGCAGGTGGAGTTCGGAGGGTTGCTCCCGTACCTCTACTACGAGGATGCGGGAGCGATACTCGACTGGCTCTCGCGCGTGTTCGGCTTCGAGGAGCGCGGCCGCTACATCGACAAGGACGGCATCGTCCGGCAAGCCGAGATGCTCGTCGGCAAGAGCGAGCTCTGGTTCTCCGGGCACGGACCCGGGTTCTGGGAGGCCAAGGGCGGTCGACCCGACACATGGATCGGTGTGTGGGTCGACGACGTCGACGCGATGTACGACCGCGTGAAGGAAGCGGGCGTCGAATCCGAGCCGCCCGAGGACAAGGACTATGACGTGCGCAGCTACACGGTGAAGGACCCGGAGGGCGTCAGCTGGGGCTTCATGAGGCGCCTGGGCACGGGCTACATCCAGAAGAAGTCCCTCGACGAGGGTGGCTTGGAGGAGGTGCTCGCGGCCGACGGTTAGCGTCCGAACATGGCCGACCTCTCCCGCAGCTCCCTGCCCATCCCCGATCGCCAGCACGTAGGGCTCGTCACCTTCGACGCGAAGGACCCCGACACCTCGTATCCGCCGATCGAGACGCTGCTACCCCCGGAGGGCGCACCGAACGTCCTCATCATCCTCCTCGACGACGTGGGCTTCGGCGCGGCGAGCGCGTTCGGCGGGCCCTGCCAGACGCCGACCGCCGAACGGCTGGCCGCGAACGGCCTGGAGTTCTCCCGCTTCCACACGACCGCGCTGTGCTCACCGACGCGCGCCGCGCTCTTGTCCGGCCGCAACCACCACACGGTCGGGATGGGCGGCATCACCGAGATCGCGACCTCCGCTCCGGGTTACAACTCGATGCGGCCGAACACGTGCGCTCCGTTGCCGGAGACACTGCGTCTGAACGGCTACTCGACCGCCCAGCTCGGGAAGTGCCACGAGGTGCCGGTGTGGGAGACGAGCCCGATGGGCCCGTTCGATCACTGGCCGCATCCCGGTGGTGGGTTCGAGTACTTCTACGGGTTCATCGGCGGCGAGACGAACCAGTACTACCCGGCGATCTACGACGGCACCATGCCGATCGAGACGCCGAAGTCGCCGGCGGAGGGATACCACTTCACCGAGGACATCGCTGACCACGCGATCACGTGGCTGCGCTCCCAGAAGTCGCTCATGGCGGATCGTCCGTTCTTCATGTACTTCGCGCCCGGGGCGACGCATGCACCGCACCACGTGCCCGAGGAGTGGTCGGCCAAGTACAAGGGGAAGTTCGACCAGGGGTGGGACAAGCTGCGGGAGGAGACCTTCGCGCGCCAGAAGGCGTTGGGCGTCGTCCCTGTCGATGCCGAGCTCACGCGCCGACACGACGAGATCCCCGCATGGGATGACATGTCCGCCGATCTCAAGCCGGTGCTGGCTCGTCAGATGGAGGTGTATGCCGGCTTCCTCGAGCACACCGACCACCATGTCGGGCGGCTGATCGACGCGATCGACGATCTCGGCGTGCTCGAGAACACGCTCGTCTACTACATCATCGGCGACAACGGGGCGAGCGCAGAGGGCAGCCTCACCGGCTCGTTCAACGAGCTGATGATGCTCAACGGCGCCGCGGCGCTCGAGACGCCCGAGTTCATGGCGTCCCACCTGGATGACTTCGGCACGCCCCGCGCCTACAACCACTACGCGGTGGGCTGGGCGCACGCGATGTGCGCGCCGTATCAGTGGACGAAGCAGGTCGCGTCGCACTGGGGCGGTACCCGCAACGGCACGATCGTGCACTGGCCCGCGGGCATCGCGGCGAGGGGTGAGGTGCGCAACCAGTTCCATCACGTGATCGACATCGCTCCCACCGTGCTCGACGCGGCGGGGTTGCCCGAGCCCACCTTCGTGCACGGGGTGCAGCAGCGTCCGTACGAAGGCGTGAGCATGCGATACGCATTCGACGACGGTGCGGCACCCGGCACCCACGAGACGCAGTACTTCGAGATGTTCTGCAACCGCGGCATCTACCACGACGGCTGGACGGCGGTGACGCGCCACAGCGTCCCGTGGGACGTGTCTGCGCCGATGCCGGCATTCGATGACGACGTGTGGGAGCTCTACGCCGACACGGACTGGACGCAGGCCCACGACCTTGCAGCCGACATGCCCGAGCGCCTCGCTCACCTGCAGCAGCTGTGGCTCATCGAGGTGAGCAAGTACAACGTGCTTCCGCTCGACGATCGGCGCGTCGAGCGGTTCAACGCCGATCTCGCGGGTCGCCCTGTCCTGATCACGGGGACTCAGCAGATCCTGTTCCACGGTATGCGCCGGCTCAGTGAGAACTCAGTGCTCAACGTGAAGAACAGGTCGCACACGGTCACGTGCGAGATCGACGTCAAGGACGGGACGGCCGAGGGCGTTGTCATCGCACAGGGAGGCGAGTTCGGTGGGTGGGCCGTGTACCTGATCGACGGCACGCCGAAGTACTGCTACAACCTCTTCGGCCTGCGCCAGTTCCACGTGTCGGGTGACGCGAAGGTTCCGGCGGGCACTCATCAGGTCCGAGTCGAGTTCACCTACGACGGTGGAGGTCTCGGCAAGGGAGGCAGAGCCGTGATCTACCTCGACGGCTCGAAGGTCGGCGAGGGTCGCATCGACGGCACGGTGCCCTTGGTCTTCTCGGCCGACGAGACCCTCGACCTCGGCAGCGATACGGGCTCACCCGTCAGCAGCGAGTACACGTCCGAGAACAGCACGTTCACGGGCACGGTCAACTGGGTGCAGCTCGACATCGCCGACGACGACAACGACCACTTCATCACTCCCGAGGAGCGCATGAAGATCGCCATGGCCCGCCAGTAGCACTTCGGCGGGGGGTCAGACGACTTGCGACTCCTGTGCGAACCAGATCGGTGTTAGACGAGCTTGACCATCGGTCCTCCTCTACGGCCGCACCAGCAGGAGCAGGTCGTACGCGAGCTCGCTGACTCGGCGGCCGCTGCCCGCCATGACGATGCTGCGGAAGCGACCGTCGAGATGCTGGGCCGCTTGTCCAGCGAGGCCGAGACCCCATCGCAACGTGCCGAGGGCACGCCACCACCGGAACCTCTCCTCGTCCCACGTGCCGCCCCCGGCCTCGTACCCCTCGCGCAGCACCGACACGCGCGCGAGCCCACCAACGGTGAGCTCGTCCTCACCGAACCGCCACATCCGCGTGCATGGCCACGCGACGTCGTCGAAGGGATCGCCGATGTGCGCGCCCTCCCAGTCGAGGATGCCCACGAGGCCCTTCTCGCTGATGATCAGGTTGCCGTTGCGCGCGTCGCCATGGACGATCGCGCACCGCTCGGGCTTCGACGGCTGGTTGTCCTCCAGCCACCGCAACCCGTACACGAACGATGGCTCGGGCTGCAGCATCTCGGCCATGAGCTCGCGCATGCGCTCGAGCATCGGCCCGATCGGATCATCGCCCGGCGGCCGGATGAGCTTGTCGGGGGCCTTGGCCGCATCGACGCTGTGTAGGCGGGCGAGTGCGGTGCCGAGCTGGCGGACGACGGTCTCGCCGTTGCCCTCCTTCGCGACCAGGCGGAGCACCCGTCGGGGGATCGTCTCGCCATCGAGGCGCTCGCTGAGGAAGAACGGGCCGCCGAGATAGGTCGTGTCTGTGCAGACGCCGCGGATTCTGGGCGTCGCGACTCCTGCTTCCGCCGCGAGCTCGCGAACAGCGGCCTCGGTGCCGACGTCGACGAGCTCGATGTCCGCAGTGGGCAGCGCGGTCGCGACCAATCGTTCGATCCCGTCGGCGCTCACCGCGTCGAACAGCAGGTTTCGCCGGCGAGCTCCCGCCGTGCTCTGCGAGAGATTCTCGATCTTCACCTCGCGTCCGAGCTCATCTGCGAACCACGCGGCGAGACCTTCCTCGGGGCTCACGTCTCCTCCCGAGTCCACTGCTCATAGCCGGGCTTCGAGATCGCGAGGTCGTCGCGGACGGTCGCGAGCAACACGTCGTAGATCGCGCTCGATGTCGTCGCGTCGATCGGGTCGGGGTCGCTGAGCCGTGTGACCAGCATCGTTCGCAGTGCTGCCAAGTCGGTCGTGGCGGGTGCGCCGAGCAGCTCCGCGAGGCGGGCCTGCTCGGCGGCGGCGGACGCAGGGCCGAGCTCAACCTCTCGTTCGACGATCGCGGCCAGATTCGCGGCGACCCGCACGCGGTGACGCACGGCCTCCGGCACGACGTCGACGACCTCGGTCAGCAGGCTGGAGATGTCGGCGAGCAGCTCGGTCGCCGTGGGACGTTGTTGCATCGCTACCCGATGATGCCAGCCGCGGCCCGAGCCCGTGCTTTGGCCGGCGCCATGTCGAACGAGTCGAGCGTCGCCATCTGCTGGAAGTGCATCCCGCCACCGACGACTTGGTTCGTCACCTTGTCCCAGCCGCCGTACGTGTCCGCGGTCAGGTCACGGATGATGTGGAAGATGCGCATTCGGTCCTCGCCGCTGACTCCCTCCATCGTCCGCAGATACTTGCGCAGGTAGTCACCGGTCTCGGCGTTCTCGAGGTCGGCGATCGTCGGACAAGTGATGACGAGGCCTCCTGCGACGTCGTGGAGGCGGTGCGTCATCTCGCTGTAGAGCTGGCCGCCGTAGGACTTCGTCGCATAGAGGTAGGAGTCGTCGGGAGCGACCATGCCGCCGCGTGTCACCCGGGCGTTCGCGAGTGCGGCCTCCCAACCGGCGCGGCACATCTTCGCCCACACCGCGATCGCGGCGAGCTTGTCGCGAACGTGGGTGACGTCGAGGATGCCGTTCATCTCGGAGATGGTCTCCGCCAGACCGAGGATCAGCTCGGCTCGATCGGCCTGGTCGGCGACCGCGCGCGCCCGCTCCCACACGCTCAGCGTCTCGGCGAGCGCTCCTGCCTGAGCCGACTCGCCCGCGAGGAACACCCGGGCCGAGGGGACGAACACGTCGTCGAACACCACGATCGCTTCGGAGATGCTGTGGCCTCGGCTCACCGGGTAATGACGATCGTCTTCGGCGCGTGGAGCCGTCGTCGATGCGATGAGCCTGCACGCCCTCGGTGCTCACCGGCACCGCGCACGCAACTGCCGTGTCGCTGTCGTCGCTACGCCCGGATGGCACCACGAGCAGCTCGTGGACGACGGGCGCACCGACGACGTGCTGCTTGCCGCCGGCGATCACGATGCCATCGCTTCGGCGTTCGGTGATCTGCACCGGCCGCGCCGTGTCGTCGATCGCGGCCGCTACTCGCCGGTCTCCGTCGCGACAGTCCGCCGCGAACGCGTCGATGCGTGGGCCGTAAGCAGGGTCAGCGGCGCTCAGCAGGTCGGCGGCAGTCGCGAGGGCCATGCATCCGGCGGTGGTCGCCGCTGTGCGGTCGCCCGTGAGCAACACGTCCATCTGCTCGCGCAGCTCGTCTTGCGACCGAGGCACGCGGTACATCGCGTTCACAGTGCCGAGTGACTGCGTCGTAGGTGCTCGCAACCCAGTCGACCGACTTGCGCAGCAACGGATGAGTCGTGACGTCGTCGACCCGGCGACCGTCGAGCCAGACCGCTCGGCCGTCGCGCAGGGTTGCCCGGTACTCGTCCCCTGAGATCACGTCGCCTCCTCAGACCACGACGCCGGCGGCCTGGGGGACCTCTGCGACCTCGCCGCCGATCCCGACCGCCCGCCGAGCGAGCCGCTTCGCCTCGTTGAGGTCGTAGTGGCGCAAGGTGACGAGGCGCTGGGCGTACTGACCGCCGCCGGCCAACGACTCGGTGACGGCGATCCATCCGCCATACGTGTCCGCGGTGAGATCGCGCACGTAGTGGAGCAGCTTCAGCCGCTCTTCGGCCGAGTAGCCACCTTGGCCACCGAGCTGCTCGCGGATGTCCGCACCGATCTCGTCGCTCTCGTAGTCGGCGACGGTGGGTGCGGTCACGAGCAGCGCTCCCGCGATGTCGTGGATGATGTCGATCATCTTCCCGTGCAGCTCGGCGTTGTAGTACTTCGACGCGCTGATGTAGATCGAGGCAGGGGAGAGCGTGCCGTCCTCGTTGATGGTCGCGTTCTTCATCGCGGCCTCCCAGCCGGCGCGGCACATCGTCGCGAAGATCGCCATCTCCGAGAGCAGGTCGCGGATGTCGGCGCGGTCGCTCGCACCGTTCATCTCGGCGAGCAGCGCGGCGAGCCCGACGAGGCGGTCGGCGCTGCTACCGCTGTAGGCCACCGCGTTCGTGCGCTCCCACAGGCCGAGCGCGTGAGCGAGCGATGCGGCATGCGACGTCTCGCCGTCGAGGAACACCCGTTCGTGCGGCACGAAGACGTTGTCGAAGATGAGAAGCCCTTCGGGCATGTTCGTGCGATGGCTGATGGGGAAGTGGCGGAGGTCTTCGCCTCGCGGGGCGTTCGTCGTGTTGACGATCGTCAGCCCTTCGGCGTTCGTCGGCACCGAGCACGCCACCGCGTAGTCCTCCTCGCCCGGCTTCATGCTCTTGGTCGGGAGCACCACCTGCTCGTGCACGAGCGGCGCGCCCGTGATGTGCATCTTCGACCCGGAGATCACGATGCCGTCGCGTTGCCGGTCGACGACCCGCACATAGAAGTCCGGATCGTCTTGCTGGGACGGCCGGCGCCGCCGATGGCCCTTCGCGTCGGTGATCGCCTCCGAGCACCGCACGTCCGCGGCCTTGCACGCCTCGACGAACTCGTAGATGCGGTCTCGGTACTCGGGTCGCAGCTTCCCGAGCTCCGGTGCGACTTCGACGAGGGCCATGCACGCCGCGGTCGTGCCTGCGGTGATGTCGCTGTGCCCCAGTGCCGCCATCCGGCGGTCCATGTCCTCGCTCGAACGCGGGACCAGGTACATCGGGTGAAACGCGTGGGGGTCGGGGTCGTAGAAGCGGTCGTAGGTCGCGGCGACCGCATCGACAGCCGTGGCGAGCAGCGGGTGCCCGGCGGGATCGGCGATTCGCTCGCCGTCGATGTAGCAACGCCGGCCATCGACGAGCGACGCGCGGTACTGGTCCCCGGTCATCATCGGCATCGCAGCGTCCCCCGAGTCTGCGCAGTGGTTGGTCAATGCAAGTATTGCCAGCGGGCACGGCGTTGCGCCATGCCGCGGTACGGTCAGATCGGCGTGCAGGGCGCCACCGGTCCGCGGGAAGGGCTGAGCCCACCTGAGGTGAGCAGTGCGAACGGTGTGGCCTGGCGCCTCCTTTCCGCCTGACGAACGCGGACCTCAGGTACGAGGAAGGAGGTCGCGATGTCGACCGATGCACCCATCCCCCTGCCGAACGACCCCAGTCTCGAGCAGCTGCGTAAGCAAGCTCGTGAGCTGACAGAGGACTTGCGGCGCGACGACCCCGCAGTGAAGCTCAGCACCGCGCAGCGCCTGGTCGCCCGCCGGTACGGCTTCGCGAGCTGGCCCCGCCTCGTCCGCCACCTCGAAGTGGTCGCTCAGTACTCATGGCGACCCGAACCTGAAGCCTCCGAGACGACACCGGAGGGCGCCTTCCTACGCCTCGCCTGTCTCACCTACACCGATGCGGACGGGCCCGAGCGGTGGGAGCGCGCACGTGCACTCCTCGATGCGAACCCGCGCTTGGCGCGACGGCGACGTGCACGTTGCCGCTGCATGCGCGAGCTCGACAGCGTTGCGCGCCCTGCTGCGCGAGGACCGCGCGCGTGCCCGTCAAGCCGGAGGGCCGTTCGGGTGGGAGCCGCTGATGTATCTCGCATACGCACGTCACGACTCGACGATCACCCGGACCCGTGTCGTCACGTCCGCGGGGCTTCTCCTCGACCACGGCGCCGACCCGAACGCGGGCTGCTTGTGGCACGGGATGCCGTCGCCGTTCACCGTGCTCACCGGCGCGTTCGGTCAGGGAGAGCTCGGACCGGCGCGCCAACCGCGCCATCCTCACTCGCTCGCGCTCGCGCGTTTCTTGCTCGAAGCGGGCGCGGACCCGAACGACGCGCAAGCCCTCTACAACCGCATGTTCGAGGACGACGACGATCACCTCGTCCTCCTGTTCGAGTTCGGACTCGGAGCCGGTGCTGGCGCCCCGTGGCGAGCGCGCCTCGGCGATGCCATCCCCGCCCCCGCCGAGCTCGTACGCGAACAGCTGCGCTGGGCGGTGCTCCACGATCAGCGGGCGCGGGTGCGGCTGCTGCTCGAGCACGACGTCGACGTGAACACACCGTTCTCCGACGGACGAACTCCGACTCAGGTCGCAGCAGTTAGCGGCAACGGCGAAGTCGTGGCCATTCTCGAACGGCACGGTGCGACCGGGCCGCGTCTCGAGCCGGTCGACGCGTTCATCGCTGCGGTCCTCGGCGGCGATCGAGATGCGGCCGGCTCGGCCGCTCCCGAGGTCATCGCAGCCGCGCGAGAACAGCGGCCCGGACTGATCGTCTGGGCGGCGGCGCGCGGGAAGGCCGACGCGGTGGCCTTGCTCATCGATCTCGGCTTCGACGTGAACGCGATGGGCCGCTCGGACGTGCCGGTCGAGCACAAGTGGGAGACACCCCTGCACGCCGCCGTCGCGAACGGCGATCGGGAGCTCGTTGAGCGCCTGCTCGCAGCGGGTGCCGACCCGACGATCAAAGACGCTCGCTTCGAGGCGACCCCGCTCGGCTGGGCCCGACATTTCGAGCACCTCGACCTGATCGCCCTGCTC
>CAVPSD010000011.1:0-287332 GCA_963708175.1 uncultured Acidimicrobiales bacterium | reverse complement strand
ATCACCGTCGTTGGATCGATCGTGGGCACCCGCGTGGACCTCGCCGAGACGTTCGAGCTCCACGCCAGCGGGCACACGAGGGTGATCCGCGAGACGAGGTACCTCTACGAGGTGAACGACGCGATCGACGAGGTGCTCGCCGGTCAGGCGCCGGCGCGGCTGGTGTTCGACATGCGGTGACCGTCGACGTAGGACGTCACGAGTCCTCGCCGACCGCCCTCCGCAACGTCGCGACGACCTCGGCGCCCGTCGATCCCGGCCCGCAACGAGCACGCGGCGTCGCCGGGGTCGCCAGCGGCTTCGCTGCACGATGACGGAACTCCGGGATGCAGGTCCGCGTGCGGCTTCGAGCAGCGCGGCGCGTGCGCTCATCGGCTCGGCGGTCGGCGCGAGCACGATGACGTCGGCGTCGGCCGCAAGTGGACAGGGCGCGGCCCTCGAGCGCAGGACAGCGTGGCATCGGGCCTCCGCAGCTCATGACCTCGAACCCCGCGCGGGGTCGCATCGCGGGCGTGCGCCCATCGACCGCCCGGAGTCTCGACGAGCAGCCGACGGTGCCCGGCGTCGCCGGCCAAGATGGGCGATCGTGACTCGCGGCGGCGATCGCGACCCGAACGACGCTGAAGTCGTCGCCATCGCCCATCGTGACGACGCCGCGGCGGCGGACGACGGTCTGCATCGGGCGGTTCTCGGCGAGGATGTCGGCTTCGAGGTTCGGGATGCCATGGTCCGCGGCGACGGCAACGAGCACATCGAGCAGGTACGGGCCCAGCCAGCCCCGCCAGTCGCGGGCGACGGTGAGGCCGAACTCGGCGTCCCCGTTGTCGATCAGCACATACCCGGCCTCACCCACGAGCCGCTGGTTCGGCCCGCCGTCGTCGACGACGGCGACGACCGCGTAGCCGATCTCTTTCGTCCGCTCGAACCACTTGGGTCGCGAAGCTCGCGCCCGCCGAAGGCCGAGAAGAAGCGCCGGTACCGATCCTCCTCTGAGAGCCCTTCGTAGAGCGCGTCCAGGCCCGCGATGTCCCCCTCCACCATCTGACGCACGGTCAGCCGGCCGCCCCCGGGAAGGTCGACGACGACGGGAAGCTCGAGCGCCGGCGTCTCCTCGTGGTCCACGGCCGGCCTGGCACGGGACGATCATCGCGCCCCCCTGCGGGGACCTTCGACTCTGGCTCCCGAGCCGGCCCGCATCGATGCTCAAAGCATGTCCAGGTCGGACGAACTCACGGATCGAACAGCACGCACGGACGTCATCGAGAAGCACCCAGATGTCTTCGGCGCCCGACCCAACCTGCGCGACGACGCAGCGATGCGGGCCCAGTTCAGCTGGGACGAGGCCTACGCCGAGCTCGAGGCCCTTCCGGGCGGAGTCCTGAACATCGCCCACGAGTGCGTCGACCGCCACGCGCGGGCAACCCCCCGAACGTCGTCGCGGTCCGCTGGCACGGGCGCGAACGGCAGGCGGATCGACCTGACCTACGGCGCCCTCCACGACTCCACATCGCGGTTCGCGAACGTGCTCGACCTGCTCGGTGTCGACCGGGGCGAGCGGGTCTTCATGTTGACGGGGCGCGTCCCCGAGCTCTACACCGCCGTGCTCGGCACGCTGAAGCACGGCAGCGTCGCGTGCACGCTCTTCTCCGCGTTCGGTCCGGAGCCGATCTGCCAGCGCCTCGAGCTGGGAGACGCCCGCGTGCTGGTCACCACAAGCGCGCTCTACCGGCGCAAGGTCGCACAGATCCGGGGAGATCTCCCCGGCCTGCGCCATGTGATCGTCGTCGACGACGAACGAGCTGCCGACGGCGGCGCCGATGTGCTCCATCTGCGCTCGCTGCTCGCGAGTGCTTCGCCGCGATCGCGCGATCGCCGAGACGCGACCGGACGACATGGCGCTGCTCCACTTCACGAGCGGTACCACTGGCACCCCGAAGGGAGCGATCCACGTGCACGGAGCGATCGCTTCGCATCGTGTGACCGCCCGGTGGGCTCTCGACCTCCACGAGGACGATGTGTTCTGGTGCACCGCGGACCCCGGATGGGTCACAGGGATGTCGTACGGGGTCCTCGCACCACTGGCGCTCGGCGTGACGAGCGTCGTCGACGAGTCCGACTTCGACGCCACGCGGTGGTACGAGCTGCTCCAGCAAGAGCGAGTGTCGGTCTGGTACACCGCACCGACCGCGATCCGGATGATGATGCGCGCGGGGACCGACCTCGCTCGCGAGCACCCGTGCCCCGACCTCCGGTTCATCGCCAGCGTCGGTGAGCCGCTCAACCCCGAGGCTGTGAGATGGGGCATCGACGCGTTCGGCCTCCCCATCCACGACAACTGGTGGCAGACCGAGACCGGCGGGATCATGATCGCCAACCTCGCGGCGATGGACATCCGGCCCGGGTCGATGGGCAAGCCGCTCCCCGGCGTCGAGGTCGCGATCCTCCGGCGCGACGAGCACGACAAGGTCGTCGTCGTCGACGGCAAGGCCGAGGAGATCCACGATCCGTCGACTCAAGGCGAGCTCGCGCTGCGGCCGGGTTGGCCGTCGATGTTCCAGGGCTATCTGAACGACGCCGAGCGCACGGCACGGTGCTTCGCCGGCGGGTGGTACCTCTCCGGCGACCTCGCCCGTCGCGACGCCGACGGCTACGTGTGGTTCGTCGGTCGCGGCGACGACGTCATCAAGTCCGCCGGCCACCTCATCGGTCCGTTCGAGGTCGAGAGCGCCCTCATGGAGCACCCCGCTGTGGCCGAGGCCGGAGTCATCGGCAAG
Source organism: uncultured Acidimicrobiales bacterium (assembly GCA_963708175.1). Taxonomy (GTDB): domain Bacteria; phylum Actinomycetota; class Acidimicrobiia; order Acidimicrobiales; family DATKAS01; genus DATKAS01. Next base: position 284,558 of record CAVPSD010000011.1, on the reverse strand, counting down.
CCCGATCCCGTCGTCGGCGAGGTCGTGAAGGCGTTCGTGACCCTCAAGCCCGGAGTCGTGGCGAGCGAGGAGCTGCGGCTCGAGCTGATCGGGTTCGGGCGCACCCGCCTCGGCGCCGCGGTCGCGCCGAAGGAGATCGCGTTCGCGGAGCACCTGCCGAAGACCCGGAGCGGGAAGATCGTCCGCCGGCTGCTGCGAGCTCGCGAGCTCGGGTTGCCAGAAGGAGACCTGTCGACCCTGGAGGAGCAATGACCACGCCGGTCGCATCGATGACGTCTGAGATCGGCGAGCACGCCGACTGGCTTCGCTTCTACCGCGAGATGCTGCGCATCCGACGGTTCGAGGAGCGGTGCGTGGAGCTCTACAGCGCGGCCCAGATCCGCGGATTCCTGCACCTGTACATCGGTGAGGAGGCCGTTGCCGTCGGTGTGATGGACGCGCTGCTCCCCGAGGACAACGTCGTCGCGACGTATCGCGAACACGGGCACGCCTTGGTGCGTGGCGTCAGCGCCCGTTCGATCATGGCCGAGATGTACGGCCGCGTCGAAGGGTGCTGTCGCGGCCGCGGCGGTTCGATGCACCTGTTCGACGTCGGCCACCGCTTCTTCGGCGGTAACGCGATCGTGGGTGGAGGCCTTCCCCTCGCGACGGGGCTCGCGCTCGGCGACCTCCTCGCGGGACGCCCGGCGGTGACCGCGGTCTTCTTCGGCGAAGGAGCGGTCGCGGAGGGCGAGTTCCACGAGTGCATGAACCTCGCTGCGCTGTGGGGCCTGCCGGTGCTGTTCGTGTGCGAGAACAACCTGTACGCGATGGGCACGGCGCTGAGCCGGTCACAGGTCGAGACGGATCTCGCGCTTCGGGCTGCGAGCTACGAGATGTCCGCCTGGTCGGTCGACGGGATGGATGTGCTCGCCACCGCCGCCGCTGCACAGCGCGCCGTCGAGTCCATCCGCGCCGGTTCGGGGCCTCATTTCCTCGAGTGCCGCACATACCGCTTCCGGGCTCACTCGATGTACGACCCGGATCTCTACCGCGACAAGGCCGAGATCGAGCACTGGAAAGAGCGCGACCCCCTTGTCGTGCTCGGGGCCCGGATGACTTCGGCGGAAGTCCTCGACGACGACGCACTGACAGAGATGGAAGAGGAGGTCTCCTCGGAGATCGACGATGCAGTCGCGTTCGCCGAGAGCGCAGCGTACGAGCCCGTCGAAGAGCTCACGCACTTCGTGTACTCGGAGGCCGAGCCATGACCGTGACGACCATTCACATGACCTACCGCGAGGCGATGCGGGAAGCCATCCGCGAAGCGATGCAGAGCGACGACCGCGTGTTCCTGATGGGTGAGGACGTCGGCCGGTACGGCGGGAGCTTCGGCGTGAGCCGCGGCTTGCTCGACGAGTTCGGACCCGAGCGCATCCGCGATACGCCGCTGTCGGAGTCGGCCTTCGTCGGAGCGGGAATCGGGGCGGCGCTCGCGGGCATGCGCCCGATCGTCGAGATCATGACGGTGAACTTCAGCCTCCTGGCGCTCGACCAGATCATGAACAACGCGGCGACGTTGCGGCACATGACCGGCGGGCAGGTGCACGTTCCCCTCGTGATCCGGATGACCACGGGGGCCGGCCGGCAGCTGGCCGCGCAGCACTCGCACAGCCTCGAGGGCTGGTATGCCCACATCCCCGGCATCAAGGTGCTCACGCCCGCGACCGTCGACGACGCCCGGGGCATGCTGGCGCCCGCGCTCGCCGACCCCGACCCGGTCCTGATCTTCGAGCACGGGTCGCTCTACAACGCCGAAGGCGACGTCACCGGCGAGGCCGCCGAGCTCGGCATGACGAGCGCTTCGGTGCGGCGCGCAGGTGACGACGTGTCGGTCATCACCTATGGCGGCTCGCTCCCGAAGTGCATCGCCGCCGCCGACGAGCTGCTCACCCGCGGCGTGTCGGTCGAGGTCATCGACTTGCGCTCGCTCCGCCCGCTCGACGACGCCACGATCCTGCGGAGTGTGAAGAAGACCCATCGCGCCGTCATCGTGGACGAAGGCTGGCGCTCCGGGAGCCTGGCGGCCGAGGTGAGCGCCCGGATCACAGAAGCTGCGTTCTACGACCTCGACGCTCCGATCGCTCGCGTGTGCAGCGCCGAGGTCCCCATCCCGTACGCGAAGCATCTCGAAGAGGCTGCGCTCCCCCAGGTCGACGGGATCGTCGCAGCCGTCGAGGAGGTGCGAGGCGATGGGTGAGTTCCGCATGCCGTCGCTCGGCGCCGACATGGAGGCCGGCACCGTCATCGAGTGGCGCGTGAAGCCCGGCGACGAGGTGCACCGCGGCGACATCGTCGCCGTCGTCGACACCGACAAGGCCGACATCGACGTCGAGATCTTCGAGTCCGGCGTGGTCGACGAGCTCCTGGTGCCAATCGGCGAGCGCGTGCCGATCGGCACGCCCCTCGCACTCGTGCGTGCCAACGGCGCCGCCAAGGAGGCGAAGCCGGCCCCCGAGGTCGCTCGCCCAGCGGTCGAGCACCGTGAGCCCGTTCGCGTCGAGCACCGCGCGCACCCGCTCCCGTCGAGCACGCAGAACGCCCTGCTCACGAGCACCCGGAGCCCGAGACCTTCTCGCCCGTGATCCGGCGGCTCGCCCATCACCTCGGCGTCGACCTGACCGAGGTCAGCGGCACCGGACCGAACGGCCGCATCAGCCGCGTGGATGTCGAGCGCGCCGCCTGCGCGAGCACGCCGGTGGCCGAGGCGGCGCCGCCAGTCGCTCGCGCGGCGGCCACGGACCGTTCGGCTTCGATGCGGCGCGCGATCGCCGGCCTGATGAGCCGGTCGAACCGAGACATCCCTCACTACTACGTCGCCACCGACGTCGATCTCGACGTCGCCCTCACGTGGCTGGCGAGCGCGAACGAGGCCAGCGGGCGATCAGAGACCGCGCGCTGCCCGTCGCCATGCTCCTGAAGGCCACGGCGCTGGCAGCGCGTGAGGTGCCCGAGCTCAACGGCTTCTGGATCGACGACGAGCCTCGACCCGCCGAGCACGTGCATCTCGGCGTCGCGGTGTCGCTCCGCGGCGGGGGGCTCGTGGCGCCGGCGATCCACGATGCGGACACGAAGGATCTCGACACCTTGATGTGCGAGCTCCGAGACCTCGTGCAGCGAGCTCGGACCGGGCACCTGCGCAGCTCGGAGATGTCCGACCCGACGATCACCGTCACGAACCTCGGCGACCAAGGGGTCGACGAGGTGCACGGCGTCATCTATCCGCCGCAGGTCGCGCTGGTCGGGATGGGACGCATCGCACCCAAGCCCGTTGCCGTCGCGGGCCTGCTCGGTGTCCATCCGGTGGTGCGGATCACGCTCGCCGGTGACCATCGGGCCACCGACGGTCACACCGGCGCCCGCTTCCTGACCGCCATCGACCGCCTGCTGCAACGACCGGAGGAGCTATGGATCCCCGCACCGCAGTGATTGCCTCACTCGCCGTCATCGCGCCCGAGGCCGACTTCGACAGCCTGCCCCCCGACGCCGACCTGCGCGACGAGCTCGACCTCGACTCGATGGACTTCCTCAACTTCGTGATCGGCATCCACGACCGGACAGGGGTCGAGGTGCCCGAGCGCGACTACCCGAAGCTGCTGACTCTCGACGCGTGCGTCCACTACCTCGACGGGGCGCTCGCCCACAGATGACTGGAGACCCCGATGGAGCCGATTCGCTGGTTCAGTGACATCAGGAAGGACGACGTTGCCCTTGCTGGCGGCAAGGGCGCGAACCTCGGCGAGCTGCTCGCGGCCGGGTTCCCCGTGCCGGACGGGTTCGTCGTGACCGCGGACGCGTATCTGGCCGCGACCGAGGGCACCCCGGAGCTCGCGACCGAGGTGTTCGAGGCCATCGACCCCGAGAAGCTCGAGCTCGAGAGCGAGCGACTGCGGGCTGTGGTCGCCGCGACCGTGATGCCCGACGACCTGCGCGCTGCGATCATCGACGCGTACTGCGAGCTGTCGCGCCGCACCGGTACGCACGACCCTGTGGTGGCGGTGCGGTCGTCGGCGACTGCCGAGGACGCCGGGGGAACCTCCTTTGCCGGGATGCATCGCACGCTCACGAACGTGCGGGGCCCCCACGGCGTGATCGACGCAGTCATGGCGTGCTGGGAGTCACTGTTCGGCGCGCGGGCACTCTCGTACCGCGTCGCCCAGCGCATCGAGGAGAAGCCCGCGATCGCTGTGGTGGTGCAGGCGATGGTGCCAGCCGTGAGTGCCGGTGTCGCGTTCACGGCCGATCCCACCAGTGGCGACCGAGACACACTCGTCATCGAGGCGGCACCGGGACAGGGCGAGGTGGTCGTCGGAGGTCTCGTCGAGCCTGACACCTACACCCTCGGCCGTGACCCTCTGGAGCTGCTCGACGTGCGAGTCGGTGTGAAGACGCACAAGGTCGTCGCCGCGGCCGCGGGCGACCAGACCGTGCGACTCGGGGAGGCCGAGAGCCGGGCACGAGTGCTGACCGACGACCAGGTGATGACCATCGCAGGTCTCGCGCTGAAGGCCGAAGACCACTTCGGCGTCCCTCAGGACCTCGAATGGTGCTTCGACCCAGAAGGCGTGGTGCACATCGTGCAGACCCGGCCCATCACCACACTCCAAGGCGTGATGCCGGTCGCTCCATCGACCACTCCCGCCACCACGCTTCTGAGCGGCCAAGGCGCGAGCCCCGGCATCGCCTCGGGGACGGTGCGGGTGCTCGCGACACCGGCTGAAGGGGCTCTTCTGCAAACCGGCGAGGTGCTCGTCGCCCCGATGACGAACCCCGACTGGCTCCCCACCCTCCGACGCGCAGCGGCCGTCGTGACCGACAGCGGCGGCGTCACCTGCCACGCCGCGATCGCAAGTCGCGAGCTCGGCGTGCCCTGCGTAGTCGGTACTCACGATGCAACGACGCGCCTGCACACTGGTGACCTGGTCACCGTCGACGGCGCGCGCGGCACCGTGAGCGCTGGCGCGGTCGCCCGAGTCGCACCGATGATTCCCCTCTTGGGTGCGGTGACGGCGGCCGCGCCGGCGACTTCTGCGCCGGTCACGGCGACAAAGCTGTACGTGAACCTTGCGCTCGCGGAGCGGGCCGAGCAGATCGCGGAGATGAACGTCGATGGCGTCGGCCTGCTGCGGGCCGAGCTGTTGGTCACCGAGGCGCTGGACGGCCGCCACCCGCGGCAGGTGCTTGCCACCGGCGGTCGAGACGAGTTCCTCGATCGGATGACCTCGTCACTGCTCCGGATCACGCGGCCGTTCATGCCGCGACCCGTCATCTACCGCACGATCGACTTCAGGTCGAACGAGTTCGGGGGGCTCGAGGGCGGTGAGCAGTACGAGCCGCAAGAGCGCAACCCGATGATCGGCTACCGGGGTTGCTACCGGTACGTGAAGGAGCCCGACCTGTTCGGACTCGAGCTCGAGCTCATCGCGCGAGTCCGCGAGCAGACTCCGAACCTGCATCTGATGATCCCGTTCGTCCGGACCAAGTGGGAGCTCGAGGCCTGCCTCGAGCTCGTGGACGCCAGCCCGCTGCACGACGACCGCGGGCTGTTGCGCTGGATCATGGCGGAGGTGCCATCCGTGGTGCACTGGCTTCCCGAGTACGCGGCCCTGGGCATCGACGGCGTCTCGATCGGGTCGAACGACCTCACGCAGCTCGTCCTCGGCGTCGACCGCGACTCCGAGGTCTGCGCGGAGCTCTTCGACGAGGCCGACGGCGCCGTCATGGCGGCCATTGAGCAGATCATCCGCACGAGCGCCGAGCTCGGCCTCACGTCGTCGTTGTGTGGGCAAGCGCCTTCGAACCGTCCGTCGTTCGCCGAGGCCCTCGTGCGGTTCGGCATCGACTCGGTCTCGGTCAACCCGGACGCTGCGGTCAGCACTCGGAATGTGCTAGCCCGAGCAGAGCAACGGATGCTCCTCGACGCGGCCCGCGCCGCCACCCCAAGGAGGTAGCACGATGAGAGCAGCTGCTGGCGACCGAATCGTCATCAAGGGCCACCATGTCGGCGAGCCCGACCGCGACGGCAAGATCGTCGAGGTCCGCGGCGAAGACGGAGGACCCCCTTACATGGTCGAGTGGGGCGACGACGGGCACGTGGGCCTGTTCTTCCCGGGATCGGACGCGGTCATCGAGCACTACCCGGCCAACCACGGCGCGGGGGGCTGAGCGACGGAGCACCTGCAGGTCTCGGAAGGCGTCTTCGCAGCATCCCGCCCTCCGGGCCAGGTGCTCGAGACGCACATCTCCACGGTCGCGTTCGACGGAGACGTGGTGCACAAACGCAAGAAGGACGTGCGCCTCGCATTCGTCGACCTGAGCACGTTCGATCGCCGTGAGGAGATGTGCCGGCGCGAAGTCGAGCAGAACCGTCGGTTCTCGCCCGACGTGTACCTCGGCGTCGAGGATGTCGTCGACGACACCGGCACCGTGGTCGACCACGCGGTGCGCATGCGGCGCATGCCCGCGGATCGGCGGCTCTCGACGCTCGTGCGCAGCAAGGACGACGTTGGCGGATGCATGCGGCAGATCGCGCGGCTGATCGCCGTCGCCCATGCCGAAGCCCTGACCTCCGATGAGATCGCGTCGGTCGGCACGCCCGCCGCGCTGGCGCACCTCTGGGACCAGAACCTCCGAGAGATGGAAGTGTTCGTGCCGACCCCGCTCGACCCCGAGACGGTCAGTGAAATCGGCTTCCTCGCGCATCAGTACATCGAGGGACGGCACGCGTTGTTGCTGGACCGCATCGCCCGTGGTCGAGTCCTCGACGGCCACGGCGATCTGCTGGCAGACGACACCTACTGCCTCGACGACGGCCCGCCGCGTTCTCGACTGCCTCGAGTTCGACGACCGGTTGCGGTGGGGAGACGTGCTGTACGACGTGGGCTTCCTCGCGATGGACCTCGAGCGTCTCGGCCGCCCCGACCTCGCTCGGACGTTCCTCGACGCGTACCGCGAGTTCTCGGCTGAGAGCCACCCCGCGTCACTCGAGGAGCACTACGTCGCCTACCGCGCGTTGGTGCGGTCGAAGATCTCATGCCTCCGCGGCACCGCCGCAGACCAGGACGAGGCCCGCGCCTATCTGTCGCAATGCGTCCGTCACCTGCGCCTCGGTCAGGTGCGGCTGGTCGTGGTCGGTGGCCTCCCGGGCACCGGGAAGAGCACGCTCGCGCTGGCAATCGGGGACACGCTCGACTGGCCCGTGCTCCGATCCGACGAGCTGCGCAAGCAGCGTGCCGGCCTCGCCCCGACCGCGTCCGCGGCCGCTGCCTACCAAGAGGGGCTCTACACGCCCGCGAACACCGAGGCCACGTACACGGACTTGCTCGACGAGGCCGCGCTCATGTTGCGAGAGGGCTCGAACGTGGTCGTCGACGCCTCGTTCTCCCTGAACCGGTGGCGCGACGCGGCGCGCGCGGTCGCCAACCAGACGTCGAGCGAGCTGGTGGAGCTGCGCTGCACCCTGAGGCGCGACCTCGTGGCCGACCGCCTCGCGGCACGGTCCGGTCGTGGAGACGCCTCGGACGCGGACACCGCTGTCGCCGCTGCGATGAGCGACACGTTCGAGCCATGGCCGACCGCGACGGAGATCGACACCGGGCCCCCGCGAGCCGTGATCGCAGCCCAGGCCCGCCGGGTGATCGCCCCTGAACGCGGCTGACGGGCCCACCCCGCAGAGGGAGCGGGCCCGCCAGTCAGGATGCGGTCACCCGCGAGTGACCTCGACCTTCATCGGCGCCGCCTCGGTGGGCACCTTGTACGGGCACCGCACCTCGAGGATGCCGTCCTTGTAGCTCGCCTTCACGTCGTCCATGAGAGTCTCTTTCGGGACCCGGACTGCGCGTTCGAACGAGCCATAGCGGAACTCGGAGCGGAAGGTTCCTTCCTTCTCCTCCTTCGTCTCGCTGCGGCGCTCGGCCTTGATGCGGAGCACGCCTTCCTCCAGCGTGATCTGGACGTCCTTGTCGGGATCGATGCCGGGAAGCTCGGCCCGCACCAAGAGGGTGTCGTCGCTCAGCTCCTGCTCGATGCGCATCGGCTCGAAGCGTCCGAACAACGGACGCACGTCAAACCAGCGAGCGAAATCAGGGGCCTCGAACCACTCCCACATCGTCGGAGCATTTTCGCGGGGAACTGCGACTTCGCTTCCCCTTCTCATGAGTGCATCCACCTCCTTCGGGGGTCACGTTTTCGAGGTCAGTGCCTGACCTCACCTCCACGGTAAGGACACGACGGGAGATTTCACAGAGGCGAAGGTCCCAAAGACGACCGTTGGGCGCGAGATTCTCGCGGCGGCGCGATTTCTTGGTGCTGATGTCTCTCAGGAAGTGAGAAACACCAAGAATTCCGGCGGGGTCAGCCGGGTGGCGCGAAGAACTCCAGCGCGATGCCGTCCGGGTCGCGGAACGACAGGCCCGAGCCGTACCCGGCGTCGATGATGCCGCCGTGCTTGATGCCGAGCTCGTTGAGGCGGGACTCCCACTTCTCGAGCTCGGCCCGGTTCGCACACCCGAACGCGATGTGGTCGAGACCGACCTGGCGCTCGTCGAACTTGGACCCCGAGACCGGATCGGGGAACTGGTGGAGGCCGAGCAGCGTGCCGCCCATGAGGAAGACGGTGTGATGGAACGGCCCGGTGTCCTCGTTCAGCACCGGGTCAGACCCAATGAGCTGCTGGTACCACGGGACGCTGACCCCGAGATCTCGGACGGTCACGGCCACGTGAGTGATGGCGGGAAATGAGTCAGCCATGTGCACCCTTCTCTGTTGATCCCCCACACCTGTGCGGACCCGCACCTTAGACAGCCTCCGTACACTTCGCTCATGTTCCGCGAGATCGTGGCGTCGGACACCGAGCTGCGCGAGCTGTACCGCCATCCGTCCTCGATGGTGAAGGCGAAGGTCCTCGGCGAGCTGGACAACCACGCCCGCACGTTCATCGAGCACTCTCCGTTCGTGCTCATCGGCACCAGCGCTCGCGACGGCACCGCCGACGTCTCGCCCAAGGGCGGCCCTCCGGGGTTCGTCGTCGTGCTCGACGACGGCCACCTCGCGATCCCCGACCTGGCCGGCAACAACTTGCTCGACTCGATCGGGAACATCGTGAACGGATCGGGCATCGGGCTGCTGTTCCTGATCCCCGGCGTCGACGAGACGCTCCGCGTGAACGGGCACGCGTGCCTCACCACCGACGCGGAGGTCCTCGACGCGTGCGCGGTGAAGGACCGCCGGCCGAAGGCTGCGATCGGGGTCACCGTGGTGGAGCAATTCATGCACTGCGCGAAGGCCTTCCGGCGCAGCGAGCTCTGGTCTCCAGGTACGTGGCCAGACCGAGCCTCGCTACCTACCCTCGGCTGCATCATCAAGGACCAGATCCCCGCGGTCGGCGACGTCGACGTCGCCGCGATCGACGCCTCGCTCGAGCAGGACTACGCGAAGACCCTGTGGGAGCCGGGGGGCAAGCGTGACTGAGGCGCACGTCGAGATCGTGGAGGTCACTGCCCGGCCGACCGCGATCGTCCGCGAACAGACGACCTGGGCCCAGCTCGGCTCGACGATTCCGCCGCTGCTCGACCAGGTCTGGACCGTGATGCGCAACGACGGGATGCAGCCGCGGCTCAGCCACGACGACTTCGGCGAGAACGTGATTCTGTACCTCGACCACCATCCGACGATCGAGGTCGGCGTGCTCGTCGATCGGCCGATCGCCGAGACCGACGGGTTGCGACCGTCCGAGCTGCCCGCCGCCCGCATCGCCCGCGCGATCCACCGCGGGCCGTACACCGAGCTCGGCCGCACCCACGACGCCGTGCGGGCATGGTGCCGCTCGAATGGGCACGCCCTGAGCGGCGTCAGCTGGGAGCACTACGGGCATTGGCACGAGGACCCGAACGAGATGGAAACGGCGGTCGCGTATGTGCTGAGGAGGGACGCGTGAAGTACGTCATGTTGTACGAGGCAGTGCCGGACTTCATGGAGAAGGCGAAGGAGAACCTCGCCGCGCATCGAGCTCGGCTCGACGCGTTCCACGCCCGCGGGGTGCTGCTCATGGCCGGACCGCTGACCGAACCCGCGGGGAACGCTCTCGGGGTGTTCACTACAAAGGAAGCAGTTGAGGAGTTCGTCGCCGGCGACCCGTTCGTCATGAACGGGGTCGTCGCGAAGGTCACGATCAGTGAATGGATGGAGGTGCTCGCGGACTAGCGAGCGACGGAGGGAGGAAGGACAGGCCATGTTCGACGTCGATCGAATTCGTGGCCGATTGCAAGCAGGCACTCGCGGAGAAGGAGTCCCGACTCGCGATCAAAGAGGTGCTCGAACGCGCGGTACGCAACCCGGAACAGGTGGAGAAGGCGTTGCCGGTCACCCATGCCGAGATCACGCCGCTCTACGCCGCGCCAGACCTCAGCATCCTCAAGGTTGTGTGGGGACCCGACATGAGGATTCCCGCGCACAACCACCTCATGTGGGCGGCGATCGGCCTGTACGGAGGACAGGAGGACAACACCCTCTACCGACGGAAGGCCAACTCGCTCATCGAGTCGGGCGGACGCGAGCTCCGCACCAAAGAGGTCGTCCTCTTCGGCGACGACACCATCCACTCGGTGCACAACCCGCTGTTCGTGCTCACCGGGGCCATCCACATCTACGGCGGCGACCTCACGACTCAGCAGGGCCGAAGCGAGTGGGACGAGGACACGCTCACCGAGATGCCGATGGACTTCGACCGCACCCGCGAGCTCTTCGAAGAGGCGAACGCCCGCTACACCGCCCCGGACTGACGTCGAGAGCGGGGGTCACCTGGCAGCCGGTGGCTCCGGATCACGTGCTTGTGGAGTGCGTCGACGAGCACGACTGCCGGCAACGCGACGAGCGCGACCGCGAATCCGACCCACGTCGGTCCGGCTTGACCGAGCAGGTCGGCGAGCGGCGGGAAGTAGAGGAACAGAACCAACATCGCGAGTTCGGCGGCGACCCCACCGAGCAGCAGTGGGTTGCTCCGCAGCGGGACGCGCCACGCGGGCCGCACCGTGCTCCGGCACGCGAACGCGTTGGCGGCCTGCCCGAGCACGATCGCGGTGAACGCGGCACCCGAAGCAGCGAGGAAGATCTGCCCCTCGGGGAACGAATCGCCAGGCCGCCACCCGGTCGCCACGAACGTCATCACGAACGCCGCGAGCGAGACGAATGCTTCGGTCGGCCCGAGCACTCCGAACGCGCGGACGACCAAGCGCCGATCCAAGAGGTGCCGATGCGTCGGTGGGTTCTCGAGCACATGCGCGGCGGGTCGCTCCGCACCCAGCCCCAACGCCGGGAGGATGTCGGTGCCGATGTCGAGCGCAAGCACTTGCAGGACGCCGATCGCGAGGGGAAGCGGCCTCCCGAGAGCGCCCACACGACGAACGGAGCGAGCTCGGCCACGTTGTCGGTCAAGTGATACGTGAGGAACCGCCGGATGTTGGCGAAGGTCGACCGGCCCTGCTCGACCGCGGCGACAATCGTCGCAAAGTCGTCATCGAGCAACACGAGATCGGACGCCTCCCGCGCGACGTCGGTGCCCGACTTGCCCATAGCGACACCGATCGCCGCCTCGCGCAACGCCGGAGCGTCGTTGACGCCATCGCCCGTCATGGCGACGACATGACCCCGCGCCCGGAGCGCTCGCGCGATCCGGAGCTTGGCCTCAGGTGTGACTCGAGCGACGACCGCGCCGTCATGGTCGATCAACGCGCCGAGCAGCGCCTCGTCGTCGGGCAGGTCACGGCCCACCACCACCAGATCGTCCGGGCCGAGCAGCCCGACCTCGGCAGCGATCGCTCGCGCCGTCGCCGGGTGGTCACCCGTGATCATCGCGACCCGAATTCCCGCCCGGCGGCAGGCGGCGAGGGCCTTCGCAGCCCGCGGCCGAGGGGGATCTTCGAGGCCGACCAGGCCGAGCAAGCACAGGTTCCTCTCAGCGTCCTCAGCCGAGGCCGGCACGACGTTCGACGGTCGGGTCGCAACTGCAAGCACGCGGAGGCCGCGGCCAGCGAGCCCTTGCAGCGCCTCGGTCGCGCCCGGAGGCACGGTGCAGCACGGGAACACTGCGTCGGGCGCGCCCTTCACCACGAGGAGATCATCGACCACGACCGACATTCGCCTTCGCCTCGCGTCGAACGGGAACCGCGCCCGCTCGACCACGCGGTCGCGCTCGGCGTCGATCGACAGGCCGGCGCGCCGCGCCAGCGCATCCAGCGCGGCCTCCATCGGATCTCCGCGGGCGACCCAGGCGCCGTCGACTTCGACGGCCCTTCCAGCCGAGCAGAGCGCGGCGGCTCGCGCGATGTCGTGCAGCGCGCTCGCGCACGAGGCCGGGATGCACTCGACATCGGCGTCGGGCGAGTACCCCCCGCCCGAGATCACCGCCTCGCCGGCCGGCATCCACACGTCGACGACCGTCATCTCGTTCCGCGTGAGCGTGCCCGTCTTGTCGGTGCAGACGAACGTGGTCGAACCGAGCGTCTCGACCGCCTCGAGGTGCCGCACGAGGGCGTGCCGAGCCGCCATCCGTTGGGCACCGATCGCGAGCGAAAGCGTGACCGTCGGCAACAGCCCTTCGGGCACCACGGCGACCGTCACTCCCACCGCGAAGAGGAACCCGTCAGAAGCCGGGGTGCCCACCAGGAGGGAGATCAGGAAGAAGCCGATGCCGACGCCGATCGCGAAGGCGGCCAGCACCCGCGACACGCGGGTCAGCTCCAGATGAAGGGGGGTGGGAGCCGTGTCCTGGGACCGAGTGAGGTCGGCGATGCCGGCAAGACGGGTTCGGGCGCCCGTCGCCGCGACAGCCGCGACCCCCTCGCCCTCCACGACGAAGCACGCGGCTTGGACGGCGTCGCCGACGCCGGGATGGCGGGGCACGCTCTCACCGGTCAACGCCGACGTGTCAACGGCGAGCGCGTTCACGGACACGAGGACCAGATCCGCCGAGATGCGGTTTCCCTCGGAGAGCAACACGACGTCGTCCACCACGAGCTCCTCGGCCAGGACCTCGGTGCGCTCACCGTCGCGAACAACGGTCACCCAGCGGGGCAACAGATCGCGCAAGCGCTCGGCGGCGTGCTCAGCCCGCTCCTCCTGGATGAAGGCGAACACTCCGTTCAACACCACGACGAAGAAGATCGCGACGCCGAGCTGCGGCAGGCCGGCGACGAAGGCGAGGAGTCCGGCCGCCCAGAAGAGGAGCGCGAAGAAGTGCACCATCTGCTCGGCCAGTCGTCGCCACGGAGGCGTGCGCCTCGGCAACGGAAGCAAGTTCGGGCCGTCACGATCGAGGCGGCGCTCGGCCTCGATGCTGGTCAGACCCAGGCGCAGCCGGCCGCCGCCGACCCGGTCGATGCGCGCTGACTCCTCGGGGGCGACCTCCATGTGACCACGATCCCAACCCCCAGCGGGACGCCCTAGAGGAGAAGGTCCCTCACCCAAGCGCCTGGGACCTTTGACTCTTACCACCAGCGACGTCTCGCAGCAGCCTTGTGGTCATGGAGGCGCTGTTGGCTGCGGAAGGTGTGCGCAAGCTCTATCGATCGAGCGGTGGCGAGGTGATCGCTCTCGACAGCATCGACCTCGAGGTCGATCGAGGGGAGCTCGTCGCGGTGATGGGGCCGTCAGGGTCGGGGAAGACCACCCTGCTCAACTGCCTGTCGGGCCTCGACGACATTGATGGTGGCCGGGTGATCGTGGATGGTCGCGACTTGTTCGCGATGCGCGACGCCGAGCGGACCCTGCACCGGGCGCAGGCGATGGGCTTCATCTTCCAAGCGTTCAACCTGATCCCCGTGTTCAACGCCGTGGAGAACGTCGAGCTGCCCCTGCTGCTTCGGGGGACGCCACCGAAGGACGCGCGCAGGCGTGCCGGCGAGATGCTCGATCGCGTCGGGCTCGGCCACCGCGCGACGCACAGGCCGAACGAGATGTCCGGCGGTGAGCAGCAGAGGGTGACGATCGCCCGTGCTCTCGTCGGGCGGCCGGCGATCGTGTGGGCCGACGAGCCGACGGGGAACCTCGACAGCACGATGGCCGAGTCGGTGATGGACCTCCTCCGCGAGCTCAACCGCGAGGAGGCGCAGACGATCGTGCTCGTGACCCACGACGCTGGCATCGGTGCAGCCGCCGGCCGGGTGGTGCGAATGCGTGACGGGCAACTCGAATCCGACGAGCGGCGCCGGACGAGCGAACCGGCGCTCGAGCGCGACGGGCTAGCCATGTACCCGGAGCTCACCCCACCGCTCCTCGTACTGCTCGGGATCGCCGTCGCGGTGACCGTGATCCTGATCGTGGGAAGCCCCGTGCTCCGCCGGCTCGCCTTCCGTCAGGTAGCCCGAAGGCGTACCGAGGCCATCCTGATCATCAGCGGCTCGATCCTCGGCACTGCGCTCATCGTGAGCAGCCTCTCGGTCGGCGACTCGCTCGACACCTCGATCCGACGCGTGGCCGTCCGCGCCCTCGGCCCGATCGACGAGCGGATCACCATGGCCGACCCCGTTCGGGGTGCGCAGATCGCAGAGCGCCTCGAGGCCTTGAAATCAGATCCAGACGTCGACGGCGTGCTCACCGTCCACAACACGGTCGCGGCAACCACGTTCTCGCGTGACGGCGTCCCGAGAGCGGAGCCGATCACGCTCATGTGGGACCTCGACTTCGACCAGGCAGCGTCGTTCGGTGGATCGGGCTCGGGGCTGACAGGTCCCGCGCCCGGAGCCGGTGAGGTGGTCATCAACGACGAGCTCGCGAGCCGCCTTCAGGCCCGCGTCGGCGACGAGGTCGCGTTCTTCATCTTCGGCCAGCTCACCCCGATGCGGGTTGCCCGGGTGGTGCCGAGAGACGGGCTCGCGGGCGCCGGTCTCGGCGCGATCGTCAACGCGAACGCATTCGTCCCCTCGGGCACCCTCGAACGACTCGCCACCGCGTCGGGCACGGGAGCGCATCCCCTGACCACGACGCTCATCTCGAACCGCGGAGGCGTCGAGAGCGGAGCACCGCTGTCCGACGCCGTGCGAGCGCGCGTTGACGAGCTCCTCGCGCCTGGAGGACTCACGACCGTCGTGACGGCCGCGAAGCAAGATGTGCTCGATGCCGCGGCCGAGACATCGGGCGTCATGGGATCGCTCTTCCTGTTCATCGGGAGCTTCAGCATCATCGCCGGCGTGCTGCTGCTCGTGAACGTGTTCGTGATGCTCGCCGAGGAGCGCAAGAGCCAGCTCGGCATGCTCCGCGCGGTCGGGCTCACCCGACGTCGTTTGGTCGGAGAGTTCGCGATCGAGGGCGCGTTCTACGCCGCGATCGCCGCGCTGATCGGCCTCTTCGTCGGGGCCCTCGTCGGGCGCGGCGTCGTGGGCATCGCCGAGACGATCATGAACCAGTGGAACTCGCAGTCCCAGCAGCTCGATCTCTCGTTTCGCATCAGCCGGACGAGCATGGTCAACGGGTTGGCCGCCGGGTTCGTCATCGCCTTCCTCACCGTCCTGCTCACCAGCGTGCGGCTCAGCCGGTTGAACGTGATCGCGGCCATCCGCGACCTCCCGCCCGCGGACAAGGGTCGCCTCCCTCGCCGCTGGGTGATCCTGTCGTCGATCGCCTGCGCGTTCCTGACTGCTTCCGCGGTCGTGGCTGTCGCCAGCAGCGCCGGGGCCGCCGTCTACCTGATGCCTGCCCTCGCTGCCCTCGCCGCCGTGCCCGTGCTGCGGCTGTGGCTGTCGCCGCGCGCCGCGTGGACCAGCGTCTCGCTCGCGATCCTGCTGTGGTCGCTGACCGCAAACCTGTTCCGACCTGACGTGTTCGACACGCCCTCGATGACCGTGTACATCGCGCTCGGCGTCCTGGTCACGTTCTCTGCGGTGCTCCTCATCAGCCAGAACCAGAACGTCGTCCTGTGGCCGCTCCACCGCCTGTTCGACCGGCCCACTGAGACCGCGCTCACCGCGCGGCTGGCAGTCGCCTACCCGACCACACGGCGGTTCCGGACGGGGGCGACGCTGGTGATGTACAGCATCGTCGTGTTCGTCGTGGTGCTTCTCACTCAGATCGGAGCCGTGCTCGACGCGTCGAAGGCACAGGCGGTGGCGGACGCCGGAGCGGGATGGACGCATCGCGTCGACATCAACGGAACCCTTCCGCAGGGCAACCCCGCCGACGTCCTCCGGTCAGGACCCTTCGCGGGCCGCGTCCGCGACGTCATGCCGCTCACGATCGGACACGCCACCTCGACCGATCCGGGACATCGCACGGACAGCGCGCTGCAGGTGGTCGTCGTCGGGATGCCCAACCTCACGCGCGGCTCGCACGTGTACCCGCTCGATCAGCGCATGGCGGACTTCGCCGACGACCGCGCCGTGTGGGCGGCCGTGGCGAGCAACCCCGACTACGTGGTCGTCGACGCGTTCTTCGGGTCGGCGGGTGGACCGCAAGGCCAGTCGTTCCGCCCCGGCGACACCTTCTCGATCACCGATCCCGAGACGGGAACGACGCACGTCAAGACGATCGCCGGCGTCATGTCGACCGCGGGCGCCTTCTACAACATCGGCGTCGGCGAGTTCAGCTTCCCCGTGCTCACGAGCGCTGCTGCCGCCGCCGCCGACCTCAGCGAGGCGAAGACCACGAGCTTCATGCTCGACGCGCCCGGAGTCGATGACAGAGCGCTCGTGACCGAGCTGCAAGGCCGATTCCTCGCCGCGGGACTGGTCGCCACCTCGATCCGTCAGTCCGTCGAGCAGAACCTGGCGGCGAGCCAGAGCTTCTTCCGGTTGATGCAAGGCTTCCTGGCGCTCGGGCTCTTGGTGGGCATCACCGGGCTCGGGGTCGTCATGGTGCGTGCGGTCCGCGAACGGCGTCGCACGATCGGCGTGCTCCGCGCCCTCGGCTTCCGCGCCAAGGCGGTGGAGCACACGTTCATGGCCGAGAGCACGTTCGTCGCCGCCGAGGGGATCTTGATCGGCGCCGTGCTCGCAGTGATCACGACCTACCTGCTGTACAAGAACAGCGCCGCATTCCAAGGACTTCACGGCCCGTATCCGATCGCATGGCGAGATGTGACCGTGATCCTCACCGGCACGTTCGTGGCCTCGATGCTCGCGACCCTCGGGCCGGCGAAACGCGCCTCGAAGATCCTGCCTGCGGTCGCCGTACGGGTCGCGGATTGAGGGGTGGTGACGTCGATGTCCGCCACAGCCGAAGGGAAGACGTCTACGGCGGTTGGTGCTCAGGACGCCACGCCGATCATCGGCGCCCGCGAGGACTACGACGGTCTGCTCGACATCGTCGGCAACCGTCGCCTCGTACTGCTCGGCGAGGCCACACACGGAACGCACGACTTCTACCGAGAGCGCGCGCGGATCACGAAGCGCCTCATCGAAGACAAGGGATTCAACGCGGTCGCCGTCGAAGCCGACTGGCCCGACGCGTATCGAGTCAACCGCTACGTGATGGGCGAGTCGGCCGATGTCGACGCTCTGGCGGCACTGACCGACTTCCAGCGGTTCCCGGCCTGGATGTGGCGCAACTCCGACGTGAGGGCCTTCGTGGAATGGCTCCGAGCACGGAACGACGCGCACCGCGATCGGCGGTCGAAGGCTCGCTTCTACGGGCTCGACCTCTACAGCCTGCGTGCGTCGATGGAGGCGGTCGTCACCTACCTCGATGCGGTCGATGCCGAAGCCGCGGCCGCCGCCCGCGACCGATACAGCTGCTTCGACCACGTCGGGAACGAGGGAATCCGGTACGGGCGTGCAATCGCACTCGACCTCAAGCTCCCTTGCGAGCACGAGGTGATCGCGCAGCTGACCGATCTTCGGCGCAGTGCGGACAGGCTTCTCGCGAGAGATGGCTGGCTGGCGCAAGACGAGTTCTTCTACGCCGAACAGAACGCCCTGCTGGTGCGCGACGCGGAGGAGTACTACCGCGGGATGTACCGCGCTGACGTCTCGTCGTGGAACCTTCGGGATCGCCACATGACGAGCACCCTCCGGGCGCTGCTGTCCCACCTCGACGGTCAGCTGGAACGAGCACGAATCGTCGTCTGGGAACACAACTCGCACGTGGGCGACGCACGTGCGACGCGCATGGGGGCCTCCGGCGAGGTGAACGTCGGTCAGCTCGCTCGCACGCTCTGGCCATCCGACTGCGTGCTCGTCGGGTTCACCACGCACCACGGCACGGTCACCGCCGCGTCGGAGTGGGGCGGCCCAGCCGAGCGCAAGCACGTGCGGCCCTCACTTCCCGAGAGCTACGAGCATCTGTTCCACGACAGCGGCCTCGATCGATTCGTGCTTCCGATCACCGAGCGCTCGCGCCGCGACCTCGCACCCGCTCGGCTGGAGCGAGCAATCGGCGTGATCTACCGCCCCGACACCGAACGAGCGAGCCATTGGTTCAGGGCTCGCATCGCTGAGCAGTTCGACGCGGTCATCCACTTCGACCACACCACCGCTGTCGAACCCCTCGAACGCACGACACTCTGGGACGAAGGCGAGCCCCCCGAGACGTACCCCTCAGGCCTGTAGCCCGGGACGTTCAGCCCTGGTCACAGGGCCCCGAGACACGGCATCGTCGAGCCATGGAGACGCGACGAGGGGATCGGGTCGTCGTCGGTGTCGACCAGTCGGCGCACTCCCGCCGAGCGTTGTCCTGGGCGGTCGAAGAGGCCGAGCTCCGAGGAGCGTCGCTCGAGGTCGTGCACGCGTGGCTGGCACCCCTGGCCCGGTACGACGGGCCCGGACCCGTCGATCTCGACCTTGCAGATCGCCGAGGGCAGGCGATCCTCGACAAGGCGATGGCGTCGATCGGCATCAGTGGCGTCGAGGTCACAGCGATGCCCGTCGAGGGTGAGCCGGCGCCCGTGCTCGTTCGAGCGGCCGAGGGCGCCGACCTGGTCGTGGTCGGCTCCCGCGGACATGGCGGGTTCACCGCCTTGCTGGTCGGCTCGGTCAGTCAGCGGTGCGTCGAATCGGCACCCTGCCCTGTCGTCGTCGTCCCGCGAGATTGGGAGCCCCGGCCGGGTTCGATCGTGGTCGGCGTGGACGGGTCGCAGCCGTCGTTCGCGGCGCTGCACTGGGCCGTTGCCGAGGCCGCGCGGCGAGGGGCGCGCCTCGAGGTCGTGAACGCCTACCACGAGACCGAGGCCGTGCTGCCGTTCGGGCCCACAACGGTGCCTGACCACGAACGGCTCGAGCAGGCGAGCATGTCCCTGCTCGACCACATGGTCGCCGGGGCGGTCAGGGGAGCCAAGCCGCCACCTCAGGTCGAGACGATCAGCTCCACGGCGAGCGCAGCGTCGGCGCTGTGCGACGCTGCAAGAACCGCCGCGCTCCTCGTCGTCGGCTCCCGCGGCCGCGGCGGGCTTCGTGGCCTCGGGCTCGGATCGGTGAGCCAGCAATGCGTGCACCACGCGCCGTGTCCCGTCGTCGTCGTGCGCGACGGACGGGCTGACCCGGGAGGCATGGCGTGAAGTTCAGGGACCGCATCGATGCAGGCAGGCTCCTCGCGGCGCAGCTCGCGGCCTCGCTCCCGGCCGAGGTCCTACGTTTCGTCTCATGACCTCCCGCGAGCAGACGACACCCGACGCCGTGCTCGAACACATCGGCCCGCACGCAGATCTCATCGTGCCGCTCGCCAACGGCGAACCGGTGACGTTGCTCGACGCCATCGAGGCCGCAGCCGACGACCTCGAGGGCGTGCGCGTGCACCAGATGCATTGCCTGCGCGACCGGCCCTACCTGCACGGAGCGTTCGGCGATCGGTTGCACCATGTCTCGTACTTCCTGTCCGAGGTCACGCGGCCGTGCTTTCGCAACGGCACGGTCGACCTCGTTCCCAACAACTTCAGCGAGATGCGGAGCATCCTGGCCGCGCGCACGACCGACCCCTTGATCATCGCGTCCGCCTCGCCGCCGGACCGGCACGGGTACTTCAGCCTCGGACTCAATGCCGACTACGTCGCATCGTTCATCGGGAGGGCCCGGTTCTTCCTCGAGGCCAACCCGAGGATGCCGCGCACGTTCGGGCGCAACCAGGTGCACATCACCCAGGTCGTCGGGTGGACCGAGGACGACCACCCGCTCGTCGAAGTCCCGCCCGTCGCACCGAGGGCGATCGATCACAAGATCGCCGAGCTCGTCGCCGAACGGATCCCGAACCGGGCGACGATCCAGACCGGCATCGGCTCGATCCCGAACGCGATCCTCTCCGCGCTGAACGACCATCGTGACCTAGGCGTGCACACCGAGCTGCTGTCGGACGGCGTGATGGACCTCGTCGACCGCGGCGTCATCACCGGCGTCGCCAAGCAGCTGAATCGCACCAAAGCGGTCGGGACCTTCGCGCTCGGTACGAGGGCGCTCTACGACTTCCTCGACGAGAACGCCGCGTTCGAGCTCTGGCCAGTTCGCTACGTGAACGATCCCCGCGTGATCGCCCAGGAGGCGGGCTTCGTCTCGATCAACGCCACGATCGCCGTAGACCTGCTCGGGCAATGCGCATCAGAGACCATCCACGGCAGCTACTACTCGTCGAGCGGGGGGCAAGCCGACTTCGCTCGGGGCGCGATGTACTCCGACCGCGGACAGGGCTTCGTCGTCCTGCACTCCACGACGAAGAGCGGGGACGTGTCGAAGATCGTGTCGCAGCTCGCCCCGGGCGACGTCGTCACGACCCTGAAGAACACCGTCGACAAGGTGGTCACCGAGTGGGGCGTCGCCGAGCTGCGGGGCCGGTCGATCAGGGAGCGGACCGGCGCTCTGATCGCTGTCGCCCACCCGGATCATCGTGATCGCCTGCGCTCCGAGGCTCGCGCCCTGGGCTACTGCTGACGCCTATTCTCTCGCCGTGCCGGAAGGAGGGTTCGCGGGACCGAGGAGCCTGCGCCGGCTGCTCCGCGCCGTGATGGCGATCGGCACCAACCTCGACCTCACGGCGACCCTCCAGCGCATCGTCGAATCCGCGACCGAGCTCGCCGACGCCCGCTACGGCGCCCTCGGCGTGCTCGACTCGTCCGGAACCGCGCTCTCGCAGTTCCTCACTGTCGGTCTCGACGACGACGAGCGGGCCACCATCGGAGAGCTCCCCAAGGGCCACGGCATCCTCGGGCTCCTGATCCGCGACCCGCGACCGATCCGCCTCCCCGACCTGCACGAGCACCCCGACAGCTTCGGATTCCCGCCCAATCACCCCCCGATGCGGTCATTCCTGGGAGTGCCGGTGACGGTGCGCGGCGAGGTCTTCGGGAACCTCTACCTGACCGACAAGCGGTCAGAGGAGGCGTTCACCGACATCGACGAAGAGCTCGTCGTCGCGCTCGCGGTTGCCGCCGGGGTGGCCATCGACAACGCACGGTTGCACGCACGCGTGACCGACCTCGCGCTGCTCGAGGACCGCGAACGCATCGCAATGGACCTGCACGACACGGTGATCCAGCAGCTGTTCGCGGTCGGTCTCTCCCTGCAGGGGACCATGCGACTTCTCGGCGACGCGGACGTCACGCGCCGCATCCAGCTCGCCGTCGACGACCTCGACACGACGATCAAGCGCATCCGGTCGACGATCTTCGCGTTGGACGCACCCGTGTCGATCGCGGGGCCCGAGAGCCTGCGTCGCCGGGTGATCTCGCTCACCGCCGAGGTGCGACCGACGCTCGGGGTCGAGCCGCGGATCTTCTTCGAGGGTCCCGTCGACTCGGTCACCGACGAACGGGTCGCCGACGAGCTCCTGACCGTGTTGCGGGAGGCGCTTTCGAATGTCGCTCGCCACGCCGATGCCACCGAGGTGGCCGTGCATCTCGTTGCGAGCGACGAGGCTCTCACCCTGCGGGTCGAGGACAACGGCATCGGCCCGCCTGAGTCGGTGAACGAGGCAGGCCGAGGGCTGCGGAACCTTCGCTCTCGTGCCGAGCATGTCGGCGGAGACTTCTCGTTCACCGCGCGTCACCCGCGCGGATCGACGCTCGAATGGACGGTGCCGCTGCAGTAGGGCGCTACTTCTCCTGATCGAGATGGCGGACCGCATACACGGCGGCCTCTGTTCGCCGCGTCATGCCCAACTTCGAGAGCACCGACGTCACGTAGTTCTTCACCGTCTTCTCGGCGAGGTGGAGCCGCTCTCCGACCTGACGGTTGGTGAGCCCCTCGGCGAGCAGTTCGAGCACCTTCTGCTCCTGCTCGGTGAGCCGAGCCAGACGCTCGTCCTGGATCGGACCTCTCCGCACCCGTTCGAGCACGCGGGCTGTGACCGCCGGATCGAGAAGGTTCTGCCCGGCAGCAACGCGCCGCACCGCATCGACCAAGTCGTTGGTGCGGATCTGCTTGAGCAGGTAGCCAGCCGCGCCCGCGAGGATCGCTTGGAAGAGCGCCTCGTCGTCGGCGAACGAGGTGAGGATGAGGCACGCAGTGCGCGGATGCAGGGAGCGGATGTCACGGCATGCCTCGATGCCGTTGCCATCCTCGAGCCGTACGTCGAGCACGGCGACGTCAGGGTCGAGGGCGTGCACCCGTCCCACGGCCTGGTCGGCAGTCGAGGCCTCACCGATGACCTCGATGTCTCCCTCGGCCTCGAGAAGGTCGCGGATGCCTCGACGAACGATCTCGTGGTCGTCCAGGAGGAACACAGTGATGCGGTCTGCACCAGGGTCGGACACGTCCCCATCTTCGCGTGCAATCGCCTCAACCGGCGGCCGTCACCGTCAGGCTCGCTCTTCCGGTCACGGTCGAGACCCCCTCTGAGGGGGTCCGCAGGCGATCGGGACTGTCCGCAAACTCCCTGCTGACAGGGCCAAATGTCCCGGTGACCTTCGCCCCTACCGCTCGCGCGGGACGGCGTTCATCCTGGGCTCATGAAGGCGCTGATCGTGTACGAATCGATGTATGGAAACACTCACGAGGTCGCTGAGCGCATCGCCGTCGGCCTGCGGTCCGTCTACGAGGTCGACGTCGTCCCGGTCGACGAAGCCACCCAGGAGCGGGTCGACTCCGCTGATCTGCTCGTCGTGGGCGGCCCGACGCACGTCCATGGGATGTCGAGCGTGAAGTCTCGGAAGGCCGCGAAGGATGCGCTCGCCAAGTCGCAAGACGCTCTCGTGCTGGTCCCGGTCGCCGAGGGTGAAGGTCTGCGGGACTGGTTCCACGAGCTGCGACCCATCGAGAACGTGGGCGCGGCAGCGTTCGACACCCGGATCGACGCGTCCCCCATCGTGACGGGCCGAGCGTCCAAGGGGATCGGGCACCGGCTCACGAGGCTCGGTTACGACCTCGTCGCCGATCCCGAGAGCTTCCTGGTCGACAAGCAGAGCCATCTGCTGCCCGGCGAAGCGGAACGAGCAACGCAGTGGGCGAACGAGCTCGCGACGAGCCTCGCCGCGAACCCGTGACGCGAACCCCGTGACGCGGACGTCGGGACCAAAGTCCCGGTCCTGACCGACTCCTGACCCTGCGTGCCGGTTGGCGGCAGCCGCAGGATGGCTGCCATGGCTCTCACGACCGATGAACCCACCCCCGGCGACGCCCCGAGCGACCCCGGCCCCACGCCGCTCGACATCGACTCGTTGGAGTCGCTCGTCAAGGCCCGTCAGACGCGGCGCGACGGATGGACGCTGCTCATCTGGGCATTCGCTGCCGTCGCCCTGTTCGCAAGCGCCGTCGCGATCGGATTCGCGATGAGAGCGATCGACGAGTCGAAGCAGAACGTTGCCGGTGGCGCGGCGGCGGGCACCGCCACACAAGTCTCGCTCACCGAGTTCTCGATCTCACCCGTGATGATCACGGCGTCGCAGGCCGGTGGGCTCGACATCGTGAACTCGGGCACCGTGGAGCACAACCTCGCGGTGCAAGGCACCGAGGTGAAGACGGCCATGATCCCGGCCGGCGGGAGCGCGGCATCTCGACCTCTCGGGCCTCGATCCGGGCGCCTACACGGTCTTCTGCGAAGTCGCGGGTCACCAGGCGTCGGGCATGCAGGCGATGCTGCACCTCGGCGCGGGGAGCGCGACGGGTTCGGTCGGCACGGATAGCTCCGGGTCGAGCGCGGCCATGACGCCCGAGCAGATGGACCAGGCGATGAAGGACTCGATCACCGCCTTCCCCGCGGCCACCGACGGTCTCGGTGCGCAGGTGCTGGCGCCGACGGTCCTGGCCGACGGCACGAAGCAGTTCGACCTGACGACCGCCGTGACCAAGTGGCAAGTGTCGCCCGACAAGACCGTCGAGGCGATGACCTACAACGGCACCGTCCCCGGGCCGACGATCAAAGTCGATCCCGGTGACCACGTGAAGATCGTGCTGCACAACGAGATGCCGCAGTCGACCTCGATTCACTTCCACGGTCTCTTCACCCCGAACTCGATGGACGGGACCACCTACGTGGCGCAGGACCCGGTGAAGACGGGTGAGACGTTCACCTACGAATGGACCGTGCAGGACACCCCTGCAGTCGGCATGTACCACTCGCACCACAACGCCGTCGAGCAGGTGCCCGACGGGCTGGCGGGCGCGTTCATCATCGGCGAGGAGCCCGTGCCGGCAGGTGTGACGGTGAGCCAGGAGCAGGTGATGATGCTCGACGACTCAGGCGTCATCGGCTACGCGCTCAACGGCAAGTCGTTCCCCGCGACTGCCCCGTTCGTCGCGAAGCAGGGCGACTGGGTCGAGGTGCACTACATGAACGAGGGCACCCAGATCCATCCGATGCACTTGCACGGGATGCCCCAGATGGTGATCGCGAAGGACGGCATGCCGCTCGCCACACCGTCGATGGAGGACACGGTGACCGTCGCTCCCGGTGAGCGCTACACGGTGCTCATCCACGCGACCGAGCTCGGCACGTGGGTGTGGCACTGCCACATCCTCCCCCATGCCGAGAACGCGGATGGCATGTACGGGATGGTCACCGCGCTCGTGGTGCAGTGACCGCCACGAAGGGACCTAGGTCCCCTTCGATCCCTCCGCTCTCCCCTGCCCTCGGGACCCTCGCTCGTGTCACGGTGTCGACATGACCATCTTCGTCGGAGTCGACGGATCCGAAGGTGCCGCCGCCGCGTTGCGGTGGGCCGTGCACGAAGGTGAGCTGCGCGACATCCCGGTGACGGCGGTCGTCGCGTGGGATCTCCTCAACCAGAAGTCTCCGACGCCGAGGGCGCCCTTCGACCCCCAGTTCGAGCAGACCGACGCGGCTCGGGGCTCTCGACGAGTGGGTCGAAGCTGCACTTGGCAGCGAGGCGGCACGGCAGGTCAAGCGCCTGTCGGTGTGTGACCTGCCGTGGCGTGCGCTCGTCAGCGCGGCCGCGGACGCCGATCTCCTTGTCGTCGGCGCGCGCGGCTCCGGAGGGTTCTTGGGGTTGCGCCTCGGCTCGGTCAGCGAGCACTGCCTGTACCACGCAACGAGCCCTGTGGCCGTCGTACACGCCGAACAGCGAGCAGCTCGCCCGCTACGCGAGCGGATCATCGTCGGCGTCGACGGCTCGCCCACGTCGCTCGAGGCGTTCCGCTGGGCCGTGCAGGAGGCAGCGCTCCGTCGTGCGCATCTCTGCGCCGTGTCCGCATGGTCGATGCCATTGATGGCGTACTCGGGCGCAGTGTCGCTGTCGGACACGGCGACGTTCGAAGAAGCCGCGACGGAGGTCCTCGAGAAAGCCGCTGCGGCAGCTGATCTCAGTGACCTCACCCACCCGGTCGAGCGCGAGGTGGTCGCGGGTGGAGCCGCGTCCGCGATCATCGAGGCCGCGAGCGAGGCCACCCTCGTCGTCGTCGGCTCGCGTGGCATCAGCCACGCCAAGGAGATCCTCTTCGGATCGGTGAGCCACCAAGTGGTCCACCACGCACCCTGCCCCGTCGTGGTGGTCCCGCCGCACGCGAACATTGGGGGAAAGTGACATGACTCCAACCGAAACCCCCATCACGGCGCTCACCCGCGACGAGTGCCTCCGACACCTTGCCATTGCCTCGGTCGGTCGGGTCGTGATGTCTGCCCGCGCGCTTCCGGCGGTGATCCCCGTGCAGTTCGCGCTCCTCGGTGATCGCATCGTCTTCTGGGCCGATGCACGCGACCACCCCGAAACGATCAACGACAACACCGTCGTCGGCTTCCAGGCCGACGACATCGACCCGGTGACCCATGACGGTTGGAGCGTCCAGGTTGTCGGCCTCGCGTCGCACGTCCGGGACCCGGCCGCGCTCGCATCCCTCGAAGGCGCGACACCTCGCGGATGGAACGACGGCACCGGCCCCCTGATCTCGCTCTCACTCGACCTGGTCGACGGACGCCGGCTGTCGAACGATGCCGTGGAGCTGAAGTGATGACCGCGCCGTCGCGCCCTCTCGAGGAGCTCGAGCGAGACGAGTGTCTCGTGCTCCTCCGCTCGTTCACCGTCGGGCGGGTTGCGATCACCACGACCTCGGGCGCGGTGGTCGTCGTGCCGGTCAACTACGTCGTAGACGGCGAAGCGATCGTGTTCCGGTCAGACCCCGGCGAGAAGCTGGAGCATCTCCACGAGAGGCCTGCGAGCTTCCAGATCGACTTCATCGATCCGTACCACCGGGCCGGATGGAGCGTTCTGGTGCAAGGCGTGGCGTATCGGGCAGACGCGGATGACGTCTCGCACCTCGACATAGTCTCGTGGGCCGGCGGCGACAAGTCGCACTGGGTCCGGGTCGTCCCCGGCCTGATCACAGGACGTCGGCTCGCACCTCCCGATCTTCCCTTGGACGTGAGGGGGTATCTGTGATGAACGCTCCCGAGAAGCTCGAGGCGCTGTCCCAAGCACAGTGCACGGCCAAGCTCGCAGGGGGTTGCGTCGGCCGCGTCGGCATGATGGTGGACGGACGCATCCACGTCCTGCCCGTGAACTACTCGGCGGACGCGACGGGCGAGATCCTGTATCGCACCGAGGACGAGTCGCTCCTTGCGCGCGTGGGCGGGCAGTCGGTGGTGTTCGAAGTCGATGGGTACGACGAGGAGCACAAGACCGGGTGGAGCGTGTGTGTCCACGGCAGCGCCCACGAGGTCATGGTCCCGCGGGGGCCGAGCGCAAGCCGCCTGATCGAGAGGGCAGTCGTCTCCTGGGCACCTAGCCCGCGGGATCGCTGGTTCGCCATCAAGCCCGAAGAGCTCACGGGGCGTCAGCTCCCCATGACGGGGGTCACCGACCGCAACGGATGGATCGAAGGAGTCGTCTCGTGACCCGGGTGGCAGTCGTCGGCGCCGGCGCGTGGGGAACCACCCTGGCCTCGATGCTCAGCCTCCGCGGGAGACAACGTTGTGGGCGCGAGAGCCCGAGGTGGTCGCAGCCATCAGGGCGCGACGCGAGAACGACGCGTTCCTTCCGGGCTTCACCCTCCCGAGCGCGCTTCACGTCACCGGAGACCTCAGCGAGGCGGTGGTCGACGCGGATCTCGTCGTGTTCGCGGTGCCGGCGCAGCACCTTCGCGCGGTGGCCGGGTCGGTGAAGCTCAATGCGCCACTCGTGCTGAACGTGGCAAAGGGTCTCGAACAGGGGACGTGCATGCGCATGAGCGAGGTGCTCGCCGAAGCGCTGCCCGGCCAGGACCCCCGCACGATCGGCGTGCTGAGCGGACCGAACCTGGCACGGGAGATCATGAGCGGGCAGCCGGCCGCGTCCTGCACGGCCTTCTCGGATCCCGAGGCGGCCGTCACCGTCCAGCGACTGCTGATGGCGCCGACCTTGCGGGTGTACACCAGCGACGACGTCATCGGGTGCGAGATCGGCGGGGCTCTCAAGAACGTCATCGCGATCGCCGCCGGGGTGGCCGACGGCCTCGGCTTCGGCATGAACACAAGAGCCGCCTGCTCATCACGCGCGGCCTTGCCGAGCTCGCGCGGCTCGGCACCGCGCTCGGCGGCCGACCGCTGACCTTTCTCGGGCTCGCGGGCAACGGCGACCTCGTCGCGACGTGCTCCAGCACGCAGAGCCGGAACTTCCGCCTCGGACGCGAGCTGGCGACCGGGCGGTCGGCGAGTGAGGTCCTGGCCGGCGCGACATCAGTGGCCGAAGGGGCCGAGACCGCGCCGGTCGCCGTCGAGCTCGCTGGTCGCGTGCAGGTCGAGCTGCCGATCGCGAAGTCGGTGCTCGCGCTGCTGCGTCAGGAGCGCACTCCCGAGGAGCTCGTCCCCGAGCTCATGGGTCGTGACGGCAAGACCGAGCTCGCCGGCATCGAAGAGGCCGCTGGCGTCTGACTCCGAAGGAGGCTCACATGAAGGAGCTCGTGTTCCACCGGATGTTCTTCCCGGCGATCGAGCGGTTCGCGTCGAAGGTCGGCTTCCACGACGGGCTGCATCGAGCGACCTTCGACCAGCACGTCGACCGCGTGCTGCGGCTCGGCGACAGCATGCGACGCGAGCTCGGCCTCAGCACCGATGACCGCTTCGCGGTCATGGCGCTGCAACAGCCACCAGTTCCTCGAGCTCTACCACGCCGCGCTTCCTCGGTGCCGGCGTCATCAACCCGCTCAACCTGCGGCTCGCGGCGAAGCGAGCTCGCAGTTCATCCTCGCCGACTCGGGCACGGAGGTGTGCTTCGTCGACGCGTGCTTCGCGGCACGTCGATCGACAACGTCGCCGCAGTGCGAGCGGATCGCCGCTCGAGCACGTCGTGCTGATCGGCGACGGCGACGTGCCGCACGACGTCCGCTACGAGGATCTGCTCGAGCGCGGCGACGCCGGCCATCCCCGACGAGCCCGAGGAGGACGACCCGGTCATCCTCATGTACACCGGCGGCACCACCGGCCTGCCGAAGGGCGTGCTGCTCGACCAGCGCGCCGAGATGCTGAACCTGTACCACGTCGCGTCTCGCGGTGGCGGTTCGACGAGCGACCGAGGTGTACCTGCACCAGACGCCGATGTTCCACGCCGCGTCGATGGGCGGAGTGCTCGGCGATCCCGGCGACTGGCGGCGTCTCGGTGTTCGTGCCGCTGTTCGAGCCCGGCGCGGTGATGTCGACGCGATCGAGCAGCACCGGGTGACGACTGGACGGTGATGGTGCCGACGATGATCGGCATGCTGCTCGACCATCCAGACGTTCGACGCGCCCGAGCGGCTCGTCAGCCTCCGCGACCTCGTCTACGGCGCGTCGCCGATGCCCGCCGCGCTGCTCGAGCAGGCTGCTCGACGGCGTTCCCCGACGCTCGACCTCTACCAGGGCTACGGCATGACCGAGTGCGTCGGCGGTGCTCACGATGCTCGCGGCCGACGACCACCGCGAGGGCGGCGATGTGCCTGCGCTCGGCGGGCCGGCCGCTCGTCGGCGTCGAGCTGTCGATCCAGGACGACGACGGCAACGTGGTGCCCGACCGGCGAGACGGGCGAGGTGTGCGCGCGGGCGGGCAACTTCATGCGCGAGTACTGGAACCGACCGGAGGAGACCGCCGAGGCGTTCCGCGGCGGCTGGTACCACACCGGCGACGCCGGCTACCTCGACGAGCGAGGGCTACCTGTTCCTCGTCGACCGCGTGAAGGACATGATCGTGACCGGCGGCGAGAACGTGTACTCGATCGAGGTCGAGAACGCGATCGCGACGCACCCGGCGGTCGCGCAGGTCGCGGTGATCGGCATCCCCGCACGAGATGTGGGGCGAGGCGTGCACGCGATCGTCGTGCTGCGACCGGACGCCGAGGCGACCGAGCAGGAGATCATCGGACCACGCCCGACAGACGATCGCCGGCTACAAGGTGCCGAAGTCGGTCGAGTTCCGCGCCGAGCCGCTGCCGCTGTCGGGCGCGATGAAGGTGCTGAAGCGCGAGCTCCGCGCCCCGTACTGGGAAGGACAGGAGCGATGAACACCGACTGGCAGCACGGCATGGAGGTGCTCGACCCCAGTGAGTGCTGGTCGCTTCTCCGAACGGAAGTGGTCGGACGGCTCGCGATCTCGATCGCGAACCGCCCTGACATCTTCCCCATCAACTACGTGGTCGACCACGGCACCGTGGTGTTCCGCACCGCCGAGGGCACCAAGCTGCGCCGGCGCGGTGCTCGGCAGCGCCGTTGCCTTCGAGGTCGACGGGCTCGACACGTTCGCGGGCGAGGCTTGGAGTGTCGTCATCAAGGGCCGGGCGGTCGAGATCACGGGTCTCCACCAGCTCTTCGAGGCAGCCGACTTGCCGCTCTTCCCGTGGCTCGCCAGCCCCAAACACCGGTTCGTGCGGGTCGTGCCCGACGAGATCACCGGCCGTCGGTTCCATGTGGTCGAGACTCCGACGGAAGCACCGTCGGCGAAGAAGCGGGCGGGCCACGAGTAGGTGAGCCTCGGTCGTTGATACGTCACGCCGTGAGCTGCTGCATCACGGCCGCGTTGTCGACTTGCTCCCATCGCTCGACGACCTGACCGTTCTCGAATCGCTCGATCGAGAGCATGTCGCACTCGAAGCTCCGGTTGCGTCGCCGGAAATCCGAGGTAGTCGCCGACATGGGTGCCCGAGCAGATCGCACGCACGGCGATCCGGTCACCGTCGACCACTGTCTCCTGGACCTCGAGGTGCAGCTGCAGCGAGCCGCACAGCATCGTCACCCACTGCCGCACTCCTTCGCGGCCGGCGGGGATGCCCGGCGGGAGGTGATGGTCGATGACGTGCTCGCCGACCACCTCGTCGATGACCGAGAGGTCGCGGGAGTTGACTCCGTCGATCCAGCGATTGAGGACGTCGAGGTTGGACATGGCTGTCTCCTTGGGTTTGGTGAGGTTCAGGCGAGAGCGCGGGCGGCGAGGCGCCCGTAGCGACGGCGGGTTGCGATCCACAGAAGGGTCAGCGGCTTCGGCACGCTCGCGAGCAGGTGGTCCCGCTCGGCCTCGTCGAGGTGCGAGATCAGCCACGGCGCGGTGAACAGCAGCTGCTTGAAGGGCGTCATCTTCACGGCGCGCGCGTCGAGGTCGGCGTACTCCTCCGCGGTGAAGTGACGGACGAAGAGCGGCGCGACCTCTGCGTCCTCGAACCCGAGGTGCTCATCCAGGTGGTCGCGCAGAGCGGCGGCGAGCACTGCGGCGCGCGTGGTGTCGGTGGACGCGAGCGCCGCCTTCAGGTCGTCCAGCAGCTCATCGAGCTCGGCATGGTCAGCCTCGAGCTTCGGTGCGATCTCCGGGTAGGTCGCGACCCGTGCGGCGATCGCCGGGAACAGCAGCTCGTCCTCGATGTGGTGATGGCACTGGATCTCGGCCGCGAAGCCCTCGAACCAGCGGACCCGGGCCTTGCGGGTCTGGGCATCCGACGGGCCGGGAGGCCGCCTCGGCGAGCTGGGCGGCACTCGCGCGGAGCGCACGGTGCACCCGGAGGTAGCTCTCGACGTCGGGGGTCGTGTCCGGCTGGGTTGCGATGTTGTTGTCCATGGGCCAACCGTGCGCCGCCCACCTTGCACGCCACCTTGGCGGTTTCTTGGCGCCGGCCGGCCACCCGTCGTCAGAGGCGGGCTCGCACGACTTGTGCCGCGACGATGGGCAACCCGTAGGCGTCGGCGAGTGAGGCAGGCGCGGTCGAGTGCATCGCCGCCGTCGGCGCCGAGGAACACGCCCTGATGCAGCAATGACCGGGCGAGCCACGCCGGAGCGCCGATTCGCTCATGGTTCTCGACCGCTCTCGCGAACCACGCCCGTGCATCCTCGTCAGCCCCGGCCGTCGCGTGGAGCCGGGCGATCGCCAGGTCGACGAGCCCGAGCGAGCCGGCCCCTGTGCCCGCGTTCGCCCACCGACCCGCCATCGGCGACAGTCGTTCGAGGAGGGCGGGCACCGCAGCCGCATCGCCGATCTCGGCCGCGACATGGGCAGCCGCGGCGTCGATGAACACGGTGACGTAGTCGAGTGGGCGCTCGGGAAGCTCGCCGCGACGGTACGGCACGCGTGCCGTGGCCTCGTCGCGACGATCGAGATCGAAGAGGATGACGGCGCTGTACAGCTGGAGTGCGAGCGCGAAGCCGATCGCGCCGGGACGGGTCGGCGCGAGGAGATCGTCCTCGCTGAGGTCGCCCAGGTCATGTCCGATGGTCAGGCGTTGCGCGAACGAGAACACCTCGGCTTCGGCGGGCCGAGTGCGCCGAAAAAGCTCGTGGACCTCGCCGGCTCGGGCGATTGCTTCGCCGTAGCGCCCGCGCATCACTTCGACCAGGGCCCGGAAGTATCCGACCTGACTGCGCAGCGCGAGGCCGACGGGCTGATCGAGCAACGCGACGCAACGCGGGAGGCGTTCCGCGACCGCTGGCAGATCTCCGAGCGCGAGGTCGGCCAGCGCGACCTGCAGCTCGCCGAGAAGCGCGATGTCAGCGCCGAGGTCATCATCCTCGGCGAGCGCCGCGATCTCGACCGCGACCTCCTTGCGCTCGGGCACCGCGTCGGGCTGCTTCAAGGAGAACGTGCGCGCGTGCAACGCCTTCGCGAGGAGGGCGGGATCTCCGAGACGCCGCGCGATGTCCACCGCTTCGGTGCTGACCTTGCTGCGGTGGGCGCCGTCAACGCTGTGCATCAGCTCGGTGCCGAGGGCCCCGAGCGTGAACACGCGCTCGGGCGCATCGACCGTCGGCATCGCGGCCAGCGCATCCTCCAGCAACGCGACGAGCTCGAGATCGACGGCTGGGTATGGCTGGTTGGGCCAGATGCTCGCATGGTTCAGGGCCGCGGCGGCCACGCCGACGGAACGCCAGTCCTCGAGGCCACGCGCCAGATCGATCGCGGTCACAACTGCAACACGCGCGTCCCGCATCTCGTCCGCCCGCTCGTACGCGTGCGCAAGCGCAACGAGAGCCTCGACACGGCCGGAAAGATCGAGCGGATCGCTGCGCTCGGTCATCTCCGCCGCGACGGCCCAGTGACGAGCCGCCTCCGAGTAGGCCGCTCGTGCCGACGCGACCCGAGCGGCTCTCCTCGCCGCAGCCGCGGCGAACCCGGGCTCGACCGTGGCGCCGGCGGCGGCATGCAACGCGACGGACGCGCTGTGAGCATCGTCGGCGTGCCAACGGAGGATCGCGCGGGCCAGCATGGCGTGGATACCGGCGCGATCGACCGCGTTGATCTCCGCCGCCAACGCCTCGGCCACGATCGCGTGCGCGAATCGCAGCTCGCCCGTGCCATCCGCGATCACGAGCGAAGCGTCGATTGCGGGTACGAGATCCTGCCCAAGTGCTCCGGCGGTCACGGCGAGGGCCTCGGCGACGACGTCGGTCTCGAACCGTGCGCCGAGCAACGAAGCGACACGGAGAGCCTTCTGTGTCCGCGGGGGCAGCTGGCTGATCCGGCGGCGGACGACGGCCTGAACGCCCGGCGGCACTGATGCAACCCTCGACAGGTCTCCGTCGCTGATGAGCTCGATCACCTCGCGAACGAAGAACGGGTTGCCGCCCGCACGAGTGTGGATGGCGCCCGCGAGCTCAGAACGGGTGCCCAGCCACAGCGCGATGTCACCCTCGGACAGCTCGGTGAGGGCGACGTCTGCGACCCGCTGGCGCGCCAGCTGGGCAACACACGCAACCAGGTCGGCGGTGGCGTCCGCAGCGAGCGCCCGCGACGTCGTGACCAGCAACGTGCTCGTCTGTCGGAGCTCCCCCGCGAGGTGGGTGAGCACGCGCAGCGTGTCGGTGTCGGCCCACTGGAGATCGTCGATGACGAGCACTCGCGGCGCGGTCGATCCGCCGACCTGTCGCGCGATGTGCTGCGCGTGCGTGAACGGATCGGCCGCCGTCACCTTGTCGGTGTCGACGTCGAGCAGACCGAGCTTCGTGAGCGGCCAGAACGGCGGCGGCGCCGCTCCCTCCGGGCACCGGGCCCAGGCGACTCGCGTGCCGGCGCGGTCGAGGGCGACGGTCAGCTCCTCGACGAGCGCGGTCTTGCCGATCCCCGAAGGACCGGTGACGGTGACTATGCCTCCGCGGCGTTCGGTCAGTCGCGCGGTTGCACCGAGCAGCACCGCGAGCTCGTCATCCCTTCCGAAGAGCGATGAGGACGTGGGCGCCACGGGCGCCGGTGCGAGGTCCGGCGCGTGGTCGAGGATCCGGCGCTCGAGGGACGTGAGCTCGGCGCCGGCGTCGAGGCCGGCAGTCTCGGCCAGCGTCGACCTCGCACGGTCGATCACGCGGAGCGCGTCCGCCTGCCGACCCGTGCGGTACAGCGCGAGCGCCGCAAGGGCCGCCATCCGCTCGCGGAGCGGGAACGCCGCGAGGTGCGGTTCGAGGAGCTGCGCCGCCCCCAGCGCGTCGCCGGCCTGGAGGCGCAGATCGGCCGCGGTCTCGACGGCCGCACCGAGCAGTCCGCGCCACCGAGCGATCGCATCTACGACGACCGGCTCGGTCGCGTGCTCCGGAAGCGGATCGGCCCACAGCGAGATGGCCTCGTCGAGAGCCGCGAGGTCGCGCGTCGCAACGCCACGGTCGACCAGATCCTCGAAGCGCAGCGCGTCGACCGCCGCTCGATCGACCGCGAGGCGGTACCCGGGCCCCTGGCGCACGAGCATCGACGACGGCGCCGTCCGGTCGCGGTCGGGTTCGAGGACGCGACGAAGGTTCGAGACGTAGGCATGCAGCGAGGCCCGTTCTTTCTCCCCGTCGGTTCCCCACAGCAGGTCAGTGAGGCGATCCGTCGCGACGACGTGGTCGGCCTCGATCGCCAGCACCGTCAGCACGAAGCGCTGGCGGGGGCGGCCGAGATCGACCTCGTGTCCGTCGCGCTCGAGGCGCAGCCCGCCGAACATCCGGAACTCCATCGCCCGCCGACGGTAGGCGGTGCCATGCTGGAAGCGCGACCGGCTCGACCCCTACCAAGGAGAGCTCCTGATGGCCAACAAGGTGCCGGAGAAGCACAACGCCAAGAAGCCCGGCAAGTCGCTCAAGGAGAAGCGGGCGGACAAGAAGAAGAAGCAGAGCGAGCGCCGGTCCGCCTGACGGCTTCGACCTCACCCGCGCCGCGATGACACAATCGCCCGCGGGCTTGGGAGTGGTGGAGGCAGCGCCCGCGTAGGGCCGCCATGAGGTAGGAAGCAGGGCGATGGCACGCACGCGGGCGTATCGCGACGGAGAGCTGATCAAGGAGGACTTCCCGGTCGAGGACGTATCCGAGTTCCTCGACATGCCCGACGTCATCCTGTGGATCGACTACTGCCGGCCAACCGAGGCCGACATGGAGGAGCTGCAGGCCGAGCTCGGCTTCCACGAGCTCGCCGTCGACGACGCGCTGAGCCAGCACCAGCGGCCCAAGGTCGACCACTATCCCAACCACCTCTTCCTGTCATGTCACGCCGTAGCGCTCGACGGCGGAACTGGCGTCCTGGCTGAGGCGGAGGTCGACGCGTTCATCAACGAGCGCTGGCTAGTGACGGTCCGCAAGGACGAGGGGTTTCCACTCGCTCCCCTGTTGCACCGCTGGGACCAGTCGCCGGCGCTTGCCGTCCACGGCGTCAGCTTCCTGCTCTACGGACTCCTCGATCTCGTGATCGACGGCTACTTCCAACCCATCGACTCGTTCAACGACTACTACGACACAGTCAGCGACGGCATCTTCGATGAGCAGCCGATTCCGCACCGCGAGCGAAGGCACTGGTTCGACACGCGCCGGGCGCTCATCAAGTTCCATCGACTCGTGCTGCCGATGCGAGAGGTCGTGAGCGCGTTGATGCGTCACGAGCAGAGCATCGTCCCCGAGGCGCTCTACCCCTACTACCAAGACGTGTACGACCACGTTCTGCGAGCGACCGAGTCCACGGAGGCCCTCCGTGATCTCGTGAGCACGATCGTCGAGACGAACCTCAGCCTGCGCGACTACCACACGAACCAGATCATGAAGAAGGTGACGAGCTGGGCGGCGATCATCGCCGTGCCGACGTTGATCACCGGCTGGTACGGGATGAACGTGCCGTACCCCGGCTTCGCACGGCACTCTGGCGTCGTCGCCGCCACCATCCTGATCATCGCCTGCTCCGGCGGTCTCTACGCGCTCTTCAAGAAGAAGGAGTGGCTGTGACGTGGCGACGATCGACGACATCCGCCCGCTCGCGTCGAGCCTGCCCCGGGCCTACGAGGTGCTGGTCCGCGACCGGGTGAAGTTCCGGGTCGGGCAGTACGTGTGGCTCGCGTTCTCACGCGACGAAACGATGATGGGCTTCGCGTTCCCGAAGGAGGAGCGAGAGGCGCTGATCGCGTCAGAGCCGCACAAGTTCCTGATGCCCAAGAAGTCAGACCAGCGCTACAACTGGGTCGTCGTGCGCCTTGACCAGATCGACGAGGCGGAAGCGAGCGAGATCGTGCTCGACGCGTGGCGGATGGTCGTGCCGAAGAAGGTCGCCGCCGAGCACCTCGGCGACTAGTGGCGCTTCACCCCTCCGTACTTCATCCTCGTGTCGTTCATCGAGGCAGGCCGCGCCGCGTCATCTCGGATCGCGCCATCGACGACCTCGCCGACGAACAGCGTGTGCGTGCCGAGATCGAGCGTGTGACGCACCTCGCAGTCCATCCACGCCAGCGCTTCGGCGAAGACCGGCGCCCCGGTCTTGGCCGCGTGCACTGGGCGTCCGTTCAGTGTGGTTAGGTCGTCGGTCGCGGGCTTCGAGAACTTCACGAAGACCCGCGTGTCTTCCGCGTCCCAGAGGTTCACGGTGAAGGACCCACCGGCGGCGACGAGCCGGTGGGTCACGGCGTCGTTGTCGATGCCGACGCCGATCAGCACGGGCTCCATCGAAAGCTGTGTGACCCAGCTTGCGGTCATGGCGTTGCGCTCATCGCCGGCGCGTGACCCGATGAGCACGAGCGCGTTCGGGATCTTCCATGTGACCCTGTTGAGCAGCTCGTCGTCGAGAGCCATCTAGGCGTCGCCGTTCGCCGAGGGCACTTCGGCGAGCACGCCCTTCAGCGCCTGGACCGCGCCCATGAGCCCCGCGCTCTCGAACGGAACCACGATCTTCGTGTTGCGACTCTCTGCGAACTTGCTGAGCGTGTCGAGCTGGAGGATGGCGACGAGCGTGGGGTCCGGGTCGGCTTTCGCGATCGCGCCGTAGACGGTCTCGATCGCCTGGGCCCGACCTTCGGACTCCAGGATCGCGGCTTGACGAGCGCCCTCGGCGCGCAGGATCGCAGCCTGGCGCTCACCCTCGGCAGCCCGCACCGCGGCCCGGGCGTCGCCTTCGGCGACGTTGATTGCTGACGTCTGCTGCCCCTCCGACTGGAGGATCCTGGCTCGCTTCTCCTGATCGGCCTGCTTCTGCAGCGCCAGCGCGGCAAGGATCTGCGGGGGCGGCGCGATCTCGACGATCTCGATGCGGCTGATGCGGATGCCCCACTTGTCGGTGACGATCTCCATCTGCTCTTGCACGTCGGTGTTGATCCGCTCGCGCTCGGACAGGGCTTCGTCGAGGGTCATCGTTCCGATGACCGACCGCAGCGCGGTGCGCGCGAGCGCGTCGATCGCCACGTCGAAGTTTTTCACGCTGAACAGGGCCTGCTTGGCGTCGACGACTTGGGTGAAGATCGTCGCGTTGACCGTCACGACGACGTTGTCCTTCGTGATCACGTCCTGGCGGTCGCCGGGGATGGGTACCTCGCGCATGTCGACGTGGGTGAGCGTGTCCACGAACGGAACCATCACGACCAGACCCGGCTCGTGCGTCGTGCGGTACTGCCCGAGGCGCTTGCGCACCCCGACCTGTCCCTGTTGCACGATGTTGACGGCGGCCTTGAGGATCACGAGGCCGACGAACACGATGACCACGAGCACCGCGAGCCCAACCACGCTGAGGGTGCTGATTGCTGCAATCACTTTTGGTCTCCTTCTGCGTCGTCCCCGCCGGGTTCGAGAGAATGCAATGCCTCTGTGTCGATGAACCCCGTCTCGCCTTCGACCGGCCACACCTCGAGCGTCGTTCCGCGTACCGCTGTCACGACAACCTCGGTGCCGGCGGGGATCGGCCGATCGGCTCCGCTGATCGCGAGCCACCGCTCACCTGCGAGGCGGACGTGCCCCGGGTGATGCGCGTCTCCGACCACGTCGAGGGTCAGCACCTGCTCGCCGAGGAGAGTGCCGTGGACGCCGCGACCGAGCCGACCGTCGTAGCGCTGGTGCAGACGTTCGCTGACGTGCGGCCGGACGACGATGATGCCGATGACCGCGGCGAGGATGGCGACCACGACCTGCAACGGGACTGCCGAGGGCGCGATGAGCGCAACCAGGGCCGCCGCGAAGGCGCCGATCGCCCCGAAGAGGGCGTAGAACGCGAAGTGGTGGAGCTCGAAGGCCAAGAGGACGACCCCGAGGACCAACCACGCGATGACCACGCCGCACCTCTCTTCCCTGCCGATGCTACGGCCGCCAGATCAAATCACGGCCATAAGATCCACGGGCCGCGGCTATGCAGACCGACATCGTCCTGAACCCGATCGACGTGAGCGCGCCCACGTTCCTCGAGGCGGCGCGGAGGGCGGAGGCCGCGGGCTTCGGGGCGATCTGGACCTATGACCACATCTCCGCGGTGGCCTTCCGCGGGCGCGCCACCCTCGACGTCTGGTCGATGCTCGGCGCCGTGGCGACCGCGACCCACCGGGTGCACCTCGGGCCGCTGGTCGTGAACACCCCCGCCCGCCATCCGGCGCACATCGCGGTCGCCTGCGCATCGCTCCAAGACCTGACCGGTGGTCGCTTCCGCCTCGGGTTGGGGGCGGGCGCGGGGCCGGAGTCGAAGTACTCGGAGGAGCTCGCGATGGTCGGGCTGCCCGTCCTCGACGCTGCCTCGCGCCGGCGGCGCGTCGTCGAGGCGATCGAGCTCATGCGAGCGGTGTGGGCACACGATCCTCCCTACGTCGGCATCGCGGTGCCCGATCCCCCGCCGCCGATCTACGTGGCTGCGAACGGTCCGAAGATGGCGGCCATCGCCGGGGCTCACGCCGACGCGGTGAACTTCCACGACTGGCAGACCGACCTGCCCGGCGCCGTCGCGGCCGCCGTCGCCGCGGCCCGGGATGCCGGTAACGAGGGCTTTCGCGTGACCCTCGAGGTGCCATTCGAGGAGAAGTGGCTGCGCTCCGACAGCGCCGAGCGGGAGGAGATCGCGGCGCTCGGCGTGTCTCAGGTGATGGTGCGATGGAGCGCCGAGCTCGGGCTCGACCCGATCGACGCCGCCGCCCGGTGGACCGAGACCGCGTAGTCGCCACCGTCGAACGCATTGCACGACCATGTGGCCCACCGCTCGACGAGGTCGAGACCGGCCGCCGCGCAGTCGCCGTCGTAGCGAGACGAGTCGTATCCCCGATCGAGTGAGAAACCGGCGATGAGGACGCCGCCGGGCTCGATGTGACGAGCGCATCCCGCGACGAGGTCGGCCTGCGTTCCGGGCGGAGTGAAGAGCGGGACGTTGCCCGCCATCAAGACGACGGCGAACGTGCGGCCGAGGTCGAATGCGCAGAGGTCTGCGACTCGCCAGTCGAGCTCGGGAGAGAGTCGTCGGGCGGTGGCCACCATCGATGCGTCGGCGTCGACACCGACCATCGCCACGCCGCGGCGAGCAAGCTCACGAGCAACTCGTCCGGTGCCGCATCCGGCGTCGAGCACCGAGGCCGGAGCGAACCGCATGACGAAGTCGGCTTCTCCATGGACGTCGACACCTTCCGCGGCGAGCGCGTCGAACCGCTTCTGGTACTCCTCGCCGTCCCAGCTCACACGGAGAGGGTACGGGCTAGCAGTCCTCGATCTTGTCGGGCACCTCGCCGCCTCGAGCACGGATCGCCTCGTGGCTCTCGCCGAAGTGCCAGCGATGGCCTTCGAGATCGGTGGCCTCGTAACGCCGCTCGCCGTAGAACGCGTCCTGCAGCTCCATCGTGACGTCCGCGCCCTGCGCGACCGCGTGCGCGTAGTGGCTGTCGATGTCGTGCACGTTGAGGTTGAGCATGACCGTGGTGTGGCCCACCTCACCGGGCGCGTAGATGCGATGGACGTCGTGGTTGGCGTGGCCAACCATCACGATGCCAGTGCCGAGCCGCAACCAGGCGAGCATCTGGTGACGACCGTCCCACTCGTGCTCCATGCGGGCCTCCCGCAGCTCGGTGAAGCCGAAGACGCGCACGAGGTAATCGAGCGCGGCGAACTCGTCGGCGTAGGCGAGTCGGGGATAGAGGTCGGGCATGCGAATGGTGGTCTCGGGCTCTTGGGCGATAGTCGACATCAGCTGCTCCTTCTGGCGTGACAGCACGGTCGGGTCACCCGGATCGTCGGGCAACACGTTGTCCGGACGCAGACGGCGGAGAGGTTCGAGGTCGTCGCTCACGGTCCCATCCTCTCGCTCGTCGGGACGGTGGCGGGCCGCAGGCGGGCCCGAGCGCGGTTGAGCCGCGAGCGGACTGTGCCGACCGGGATGTCGAGGGCGGCCGCGATCTGCTCGTAGCTCAGCTCCTCCCACACATAGAGGAGGAGCGTGTCCCATTCGGCGGAGGGCAGCTCCGACGCTGCGTCAGCCACGCGTGACCAGTCGCCAGACGCGTCCGTCGACGCAGCAACCCGGTCGGCCATGTCCTCGCCGCTCGACTGCTGCGCCGCGAACCGGGCCATGGCCTTGATGCGTCGAGCCTCGCTCCGTCGCTGCTTGGCAACGAGGCGAGTCGCAATGCCGTACAGCCACGGCGCTGCGTCAGGTCGGCACGAGTCGTATGTCTCGCGGCGCTCGAACGCGACTCGAAACACCTCGCCGAGCAGGTCGTCGGCTTCGGGGCCGACTCTGCGCACGAGGTAGCGGAAGATCACGCGGGCATGACGGTCGAAGAGCTCGGAGAAGCACGAAGGATCGTCCAGTGACGCGGCGATCACCGCGGCATCCGTGCTCTCGTCCATCACCTCTTACTTGCCCGCAACGGGTCGCGAGTTCGCGGTCGACCATTCGGGCGGATGTGCGCCGAGCGGTGTCGTCGGGAGCTCCCAGCGGGGAGGTGTCGCGCTCATCTGGGCGACGGGTGCAAGATGCCGCAGTCGACCGAATGGCGTGTCGGTCGTGGTGAGGAAGGGCGCGACGTCACCGAAGCCGGAGGCGCCTGCGCGATCGACGCGGGGCTCGCGTGCGAACCACATCGCGGTCTGGCAGAGCGACGCGCGCACGTGGTAGCTGCCGCCTTCGTGGCCACGACGCCACAGCGCCGCCATCGTGCCGAGCGTCGCGAGGTAGCCGGTCGTGTAGTCGCAGGCAGCCGCGGGGATGAGCGCCGGTGGACCGTCGCCTCCGCGCTCTGGGTCGCCGCTTGCTCCCTGCACGGCGGCGATGCCACTCACGGTCTGCGCGAGCTGCTCCCACCCCGGGCGCTCTCGCCACGGCCCGACATCGCCATAGCAATTCATCGTGACGTACACGATGCCGGGTCGCCGCGCCGCGAGCTCGTCCGGACCGAGGCCGCGGCGCTGCATCGCGCCGCTGCGGTATCCCTGCGCGAACACGTCGGCGGAGGAAGCGAGCGCGAGCAGCCGAGCGTGGTCGTCAGCGTCCTCGAGGTCGAGGAAAGTCGAGCGCTTCCCGTGGCTCGTGTCGATCACGAACGGTGGGACGTTGTCGAGCTTCGGCGAATTCACGAGGAGGACGTCGGCTCCGTGCTCGGCGAGGGTGCGCCCGTTCGTGGGCCCAGCGAGGATGCGGGTGAGGTCGAGCACGCGCACGCCATCGAGCGGTCGAGACGCACCACCGGCCGTTTCGGGCTCGGACTCGCCGATCTTCTGGACCACGACACGCGCGAAGGCGCGTAGCTCCTCCCCCTGCGGATGAGCCGCCCACTCGTCGCGGGTGCGGACCATCGCGCCGCACGTCTTCGCGTCCGCGAGCGTGTCCTCGAGCGCTTGTGCATCCCACTTCGCCACGGCTGCGGCAACGGCGGCGGCGTCCGGCGCTTCCGCCAGGCCGAGCACTCGGCGGGTCGGGTCGGCGAGCCGCGGGAATGCACCGTGCAGGTGCACCCAACGTCCGTCGCGGCACTCGTACAACGCGATCAGTGGGTTGTCGGCGACGCGCTGCGGCGTGTCGCTGTCGAGCAGCTGCTGGAACACGAAGCTGAGGAGCGACGCTCCCGCGCGACGCGTGTCGACCTCCACCGTCTGCTCCAAGCCGGTCTTCTCACGCCAGATCACCGCTGCGGTTGCGGCTACGGCCCCGAGCGCGACCGCCGCGGACGACGCGACGGGAAACGGACTCGCGTAGATCGGATCAGCGCCGTCGATGGTGACGACATCGGCCGCCTCGGCCGGGAGCCCGACCTCGGCGAGGAGTGCGGCGACACGGGCATCTGCCATCAGATGACTGGGCGAGCGCGGTAGAGGTCGCGCAGGAGCGACACCTCCGCGCTGTGATGGACGAGCTCGTCGACCACATGAAGCATGAGCCCGAGGAACGTCGCGTCGGCGTACGGGCCGTACGTCGGGCCGAGCAGGTCGAACAGCCAGTCGGGTCCCTTCGCGACGAGGCCACCGCGGAAGCTCATCGCGGCGCGTTCGAGCGCGTCGAGTGCTTCGTCGACGTCGAGCGTCCATCCTCGGTCGTGGAAGTCGGTCGCGGTCCGCCCGAAGACCCGAGCCGCGTAGTCATCGAGGCATTCGACGCTGATGTGCCAAAGCTGCCACGCGATCGTCGTCACCGGCGCGGGGTCGGGATCGGGCTCGACGCGGTCGATCTGCGGCCCGTCCGGTGTCTCGCGCACGGACCAACACCCCGCAACCGGCTCCCACACGTACTCCTCCGGCGACAGGCCTCCGAGCCGTTCGGAGATCCGGCGATGCCACTCGTCGAAGTACGCGAGCACTTCGGTCTGCACGCCCGCGGCACTGATCTCTCCCATGCACCATCATCCCGCGCCGCCCACTTCCCACTTGGCGCGCCATCCGCCCCCATAGGGCGGCAGACGCGCCAATCCCCACGGGCGGGCCGACTCCATCGTGAATTGGCGCGCCATCCGCCCCCATAGGGCGGGACACGCGCCAGTGCCTGCCCGGTCGGCCTCAGCTCTTCAAGAACCTCGGGGCGAGGGGCAGCCAGGTGCGGTCGAGAGGCTCATCCCGCTTCACGACCGGACCGTGAATCAGCGCCGAGATCGCCCGTCGGGGCCGCTCGCTGTAGTTCGGGCCGCTGTAGTGGATCGTCCGGCAGTGGTGCACGGTGGCCGAGCCGGCCGAGATC
Source organism: uncultured Acidimicrobiales bacterium (assembly GCA_963708175.1). Classification (GTDB taxonomy): domain Bacteria; phylum Actinomycetota; class Acidimicrobiia; order Acidimicrobiales; family DATKAS01; genus DATKAS01. The sequence continues at coordinate 241,403 of CAVPSD010000011.1, read as the reverse complement.
GGGCACGCGACGCTCGTGCTGAGATCCGGCGGGTCCTCGAGCAGGAGCGGCTGACCGAGACCCACGTTGCGATGGGCGACGATGTCGCTGCGATGTGAGCCCGGCAGGAACTGCATGCAGCCGCTGTCGACGGTGACGTCGTCGAGCGGCGTCCACACCGACAGGCTGTGCGCCGTCACGTTCGGCTGCTCCCAGTAGGCCTCGTCCTGGTGCCACGGCGTGTCGCGGCCTGCTGTCGCGGGCTTGAAGATCATGTGGGTGCCGCTGCCGCCGAGGATCTCGGACTCGTCGATCTCGAGCAGGGCGCACGCGATCTGCTTGGCGTTCGCGTACCACGTCGTGTCGAGGATCTCGGGCACGGTGAGCTCGGGCACGAGGATCTGATCGACGACGCCCGTCGTGCCGTCGTCACGCTCGCCGTCGAAATGGAGGCGCATCACCTTCGGGTTCACGAAGATCTCGTCGTACATCTCGCGAAACCACGCGAGCTCGTCGGACGGCATGACCTGCTCGTCGACCTGCAGGTAACCGTTCTCCCAGAACGACTCGGACTGCTCCGGCGTGATCGAGAAATCGATTTCAGGATCGTACCGCGGGGCCTCGTATGCTCGCTGCAGTGTCGAGTCGAGCGACCACCATCAGCGATGTGGCCAGGGCCGCAGAGGTGTCGCCGGCCACGGTGTCGAGGGTGCTGAACGGCACTCGGGAGGTGTCCTCCGAGCGTGCGGAGCGCGTGCGGCGAGCCGTCGCGGAGCTCGGCTATCAGCCGTTCGGGCCCGCGCGGGCGTTGCGCCGCCAGGCCACCGACGTGTGGGCCGTGATCGTCGCCGACATCGAGAACCCGTTCTTCACGTCGATCGTCCGCGGCATCGAAGACGGCGGCCGCGAGCACGGCTACCGGGTGATGCTCTGCAACTCCGACGAGAACGTGCGTAAGGAGGCGGAGTACATCGACGTCGCGATCGCCGAGCGGATGGCCGGCGTCGTCATCGCGGTCGCGTCGACACGGGCCTCGGATCTGAGCCCACTGCGCGACGCCGGCATCCCGATCGTTGCCGTCGACCGCCGACCGGTGGGTCGCACGGTCGACTGCGTGCTCGTCGACAACGAGAAGGGGGCGTTCGACGCCACCAAGCACCTCGTCGACGTGGGCGCGTCGCGGGTCGCGTGCATCACGGGGCCGCCGCGTCTGAGCACCGCGACGGAGCGCGTGTCGGGGTACCGGAAGGCGCTGCGCCAGGCGGGCCTCCCCGGCGATCCGTCGCTCGTGATCCGCACCGACTTCCGCGAAGCCGGCGGCTACAAGGCCATGCGCGAGCTGTGCGCACGCGCCGACCCGCCGGACGCGGTGCTGGTGGCCAACAACCTGATGACCGTCGGCGCGCTCGAGGCGCTCCGCGACGAGGGGCTCACCGTGCCGGGCGACATGCGGGTCGTGGGGTTCGACGATGCCCCATGGGCCAAGCTGCTCCAGCCCTCGCTCACTGTCGTGTCGCAGCCGACCTACGAGATCGGGCGCCGATCGGCCGAGCTGTTGCTGAGCGCGCGCTCGCAACCCGGGCGCCCCCGCCAGGAGATCCTCCTCAGTCCGCACCTCATCGTCCGGGAGAGCGCATGACCGCGACCACCACATACCGATCCGCGACCGCGGAGGACGTCGACTTCTTCCGTGCTCACGGCTACATCGTCGTGCGCGACGTGATCGACCCGACAGAGCTCGATGCGCTCACCGCGCTCTGCGACAAGATCATCGAGCGGAAGGAGACGCTCGCGTTCGACTGGGCGTGGGAGAAGGACAAGTCGCGCGACGAGCGTGAGTTCAAGATCCTCCAGTCGAGCCCGACGATGCTGTGGCCCGACGCGGTGCGTGATGCGCCCTTCCGCAAGTGGGCGGTTGAATTCGGATCGACGCTGATGGGGTTCCCGCTCGAGTTCTGGTACGACCAATTCCTGGCGAAGCCTCCGCAGAAGGGCGCCGCGACGCTCTGGCACCAGGACGAGGGCTACTGGGGCCGAAACCTCGACGACCTCGGCATCACGTGCTGGATGCCGTTCCACGACGTCGACGAGCGCAACGGCTGCATGCACTTCATCGACGGTGGCCAGCTCGACGGCGTGCTTCCCCATCGCCAGCCCGAGAACGTGCAGAGCGACCTCCTGTTCTGCGAGCCGGGCGAGTCCAGGACGGTCGCCTGCCCGATCTCCCGTGGGAGCGTCACGTTCCACCACTCCAAGACGCCACACATGACGACGGCGAACGCGACCAACGCGTGGCGCAAGATCCTCACCCAGCATCTCCGCAAGGTCGGCGCTCCCGGCGAGGGTGACCACTACCCGTGGAAGGTCTACGTCAACCAGATCACGGGCGAGCGGGTGATACCCCCCTCACGCTGACAAAGGGCGAGCAGACAAAGCCCCCGCACGGGACGAAGGTCCCGTCATCACGGGTCGCGCGCCCCTTCACGGGCCCCTCGGTGTGAGCCCACGATGACGAGGATGTTCGGCACCGATTCCAAGGGCGAGAAGCACCGGTGGGCAACACCGACGGGCGACCCCTGTCCCAGGTCACTGCACCTGGATGGCCGGGTCGACGGCGGGGGCGACTGCCACGGCTGCGGCTTCTGCCTCCTGCTCGCGGGGCTCGTGGAGCTCGTCTCCGCCGCTGAGCCCCTGTGATGGAATCGCGAGGTCCGCGATCTCGGGCGCTCACTGCCCCGACCACGCGAGAGGACGGAAGCATGCCGCTGCAGTCCACCTGCCTCGAGGGGAACGAGGCCGCCGCACGCGTGGCGTACGCGCTGAGCGAAGTGATCGCGATCTATCCGATCACTCCGGCGTCTCCCATGGGGGAGTACGCCGACGACTGGGCGGCCGCCGGCCGACCGAACCGTTGGGGGCTCACGCCTGACGTCATCGAGATGCAGTCCGAAGCGGGTGCCGCCGGAGCGCTGCACGGCGCGTTGCAGAAGGGGGCGCTCGCGACGACGTTCACGGCGAGCCAGGGCCTGCTGCTCATGGTCCCCAACATGTTCAAGATCGCGGGTGAGCTCACCCCCTGCGTGATCCACGTCGCTGCACGGACCATCGCGACGCACGCGCTGTCCATCTTCGGCGACCACTCAGACGTGATGCATGCGCGCACCACGGGCTGGGCGATGCTCGCCGCCAGCTCCGTGCAAGAGGCGCACGACTTCGCGCTCGTCAGCCACGCCGCGACACTGCGTGCCCGCGTGCCCTTCCTGCACTTCTTCGACGGCTTTCGTACCAGCCACGAGGTCGACAAGATCGAGCTGCTCGACGACAGCGATCTCGGCGCCCTCGTCCGCGACGACGACATCGTCGACCATCGACTCCGCGGGATGACGCCGGACACCCCGACGCTTCGCGGCACCGCGCAGAACCCCGACGTGTTCTTCCAGGCCAGGGAGGCGGCAAACCCGTACTACGACGCGGTGCCCGGCATCGTCACCGAGGTGTTCGACGAGCTCGCCGTGCGCAGCGGGCGCCATTACACGCTCGTCGACTACACGGGCGCGCCCGACGCCGAGCGCGTCATCGTGCTCATGGGCTCGGCCGCCGGCGCAGCGACCGAGGCCGTGGAGACGATGACCGCGGCGGGGGAGAAGGTGGGTCTGCTCACGGTCCGGTTGTACCGGCCGTTCCCCGCCGCAGCGTTGCGCGCCGCCTTGCCTCCCACGACGCGTGCGATCGCGGTGCTCGATCGCACGAAGGAGCCGGGCGCTGTAGGAGAGCCGCTCTATCTCGATGTGGTGACCGCGCTCGCCGAGGCGGCGGCGTCGGGCGACCTGTCGCTCACCGCCGGCATGCCCCGCGTGATCGGCGGACGTTACGGATTGGCGTCCAAAGAGATCACCCCACCTCACATCGGTGGCGTGTTCAACGAGCTGGCCGGCGCGCAGCCCAAGGCGCACTTCACAGTTGGCATCTACGACGACGTCACGCGCCTGTCGCTCGAACCCGATCGCTCAGTGCGCTACGCGCGCCCGCCCGGCGAAGTACAGGCGATGTTCTTCGGACTGGGCTCCGACGGCACCGTCGGGGCGAACAAGTCGTCGATCAAGATCATCGGCGAACAGACCGACCTTTTCGCTCAGGGCTACTTCGTCTACGACTCGAAGAAGGCTGGCTCCGTCACGGTGTCGCACCTTCGCTTCGGACCGGAGCCGATCCGCTCGACATATCTCATCGACGACGCCGACTTCGTCGCCTGCCACCAGTTCGGTCTGCTCGAGAAGCTGAAGGTGCTCGAGTACGCGCGCCCGGGGGCGACGTTCCTGCTCAACAGCCCATGGGGCCCCGACAAGGTCTGGGACCACCTCCCGATGGAGGTCCAGAGCGAGCTGATCGGCAAGCACATCGACATGTGGGTCATCGATGCGCAGCGCGTGGCCGGCGAGGCGCAGATGGGCAACCGAGTGAACACGGTCATGCAGCCGTGCTTCTTTGCGCTGTCGGGGGTTCTGCCCACCGAGCAGGCGATCGGCTTCATCAAGGCGGCGCTCGAGAAGACGTACGCGGCGCGGGGCACCGCGATCGTCGAGCGAAACTTCGCCGCGATCGATGCGTCGCTCGCCGCCCTGCATCATGTCGATGTTCCCGAGACCGTGACGGCGACCGCTCGGCGAGAGCACCGCGTCCCCGACGACGCGCCCGAGTTCGTGAAGCGGGTCACCGCGCAGCTGCTCGCCGGCGACGGAGATCTGTTGCCCGTGTCGGCGCTCCCCGTCGACGGTGTCTTCCCGACGGGCACGTCCAAGTACGAGAAGCGTTCGATCGCGCAGGAGATCCCGATCTTCGACCCGGACATCTGCATCGACTGCGGCCGGTGCGCGGCCGTGTGCCCGCACGCGACGATCCGGATGAAGGTGTACGACCCAACCGAGCTCGCCGGCGCGCCCGACGGGTTCAGGTCGAAGGCATTCCGATCGAAGGACGTGTCGGGGATGGCGATGACGATCCAGGTCGCGCCCGATGACTGCACGGGCTGCGGCGTGTGCGTGGACGTCTGTCCCGCGAAGTCGAAGTCCGAGGTGAAGCACAAGGCGATCAACATGGAGCCGGCCGCCGACCATCGCGACGCCGAGCGGCTGTCGTGGGACTTCTTCCTGACGCTTCCCGAGATCGACCGCGACGTCCTGCCTCACGATTCGGTGAAGGGCTCCCAAGCACTCCAGCCGCTGTTCGAATTCTCGGGCGCGTGCGCCGGATGTGGCGAGACGCCGTACATCAAGCTCGTGACGCAGCTGTTCGGCGACCGCATGATCGTCGCCAACGCCACTGGGTGCTCGTCGATCTACGGGGCCAACCTCCCAACCACTCCATGGACCACGAACTCCGAAGGCCGAGGACCGGCTTGGAACAACTCCTTGTTCGAGGACAACGCCGAGTTCGGCCTCGGGATCCGGCTCGGTTACGAGGCCCAGCAGCGCCAGGCGAAGCTGCTCGTCGAGCAGCTCGCTTCGGTCATCGGCGCCGGCTTGGCGACAGACATCCTCGCTGCCGACCAGGACGACGAGCCGGGGATCAGGGCGCAGCGCGAACGCGTCGCCGCGCTCGAGGGCCGTGCTCGGCACGATTGCGGACACCGACGAGCATCACGTCGCAGCGATCCACTTGGCGTCGGTTGCCGACGCCCTGGTGAGCAAGGGCATCTGGATCATCGGTGGCGACGGGTGGGCCTACGACATCGGCTTCGGCGGGCTCGACCACGTCTTGTCGAGCGGTCGGAACGTCAACATCCTCGTCCTCGACACTGAGGTGTACTCCAACACCGGCGGTCAGGCTTCGAAGGCCACCCCCCGTGGCGCGGTCGCCAAGTTCACCGCCGCCGGCAAGAGCGTCGCCAAGAAAGACCTGGGCGCAACCGCCCGCGTCTACGGCAACGTCTACGTCGCCCAGATCGCCATCGGTGCGAACGACACCCAAGCCACGAAGGCACTGATCGAGGCCGAAGCCTGGCCAGGCCCCAGCCTCGTCATCGCCTACTCGACCTGCATCGCTCACGGCATCGACATGTCGCAGTCGATGGCCCACATGAAAGACGCCGTGCGGTCCGGCTACTGGCCGTTGTATCGCTTCTCGCCCTCGGACGCCGAGCACGGCACGCCGTTCCACCTCGACTCGAAGGATCCGGCCATCCCCGTCGCAGAGTTCACGGCGACGGAGGCCCGCTTTGCCGCGCTCATGCGCACACATCCGCAACGAGCGGCCGAGCTGGGCGCATTGCTCCAGGCCGACGCGGACGAGCGCTGGCGCTACTACTCCCAGCTCGCCACGATCAAGCGCACGGTCCCGCACGCCCCGGCGGCCGATGCGGGAGATGTGGCCGATGCGGGCGATGTGGCCGATGCGGGCGAGGTCGACGCAGCCGGAGGACCCGACGCATGACCACCGATCTCGCCACCCGCTACCTCGGTTTGGAGCTGCGCACGCCCATCGTGGCGTCAGCGGGGCCGCTGACCGGAGACATCGAGATGGTCCGCCGGCTCGTCGCAGCCGGCGCTTCGGCGATCGTCCTCCCGTCACTGTTCGAGGAGGAGATGGTCCACGAAGAGGTCGAGCTCAACCTCGCCCTCGAGGCGGGTTCGGAGCACTTCGCCGAGGCGCTCGGCTACTTCCCCGACGCGGCGTCCACCCGGTTGTCGTCGCCGGTCGATCGTCACCTGGACCACCTCGCTGCCGTGCTCGAGGCCGTGGACGTCCCCGTGATCGCCAGCGTGAACGCGACCTCATCGGGGAGCTGGATCCACTACGCCGCTCTGCTCGCCGATGCCGGCGCGTCGGCGATCGAGCTGAACGTGTACGACGTGGCCGCAGACGCGTCTCGGTCGGGCGCGCAGCTCGAGATGGACCATGTCGCTCTCGTCACTGACGTCTGTGCCGTCATCCACGTGCCGGTGGCGGTGAAGCTCTCGCCGTACTACTCCTCGCTCGGTCATCTCGCCCGCTCCTTCGCCAAGGCGGGCGCCGCCGGGCTGGTCTGCTTCAACCGCTTCTACCAACCGGACCTCGACGTCGACACACGCGAAGTCGTCCCGCGCGTGGAGCTTTCCTCACCGTGGGAGCTGCGCCTCCCTCTGCGGTGGATCGCCATCCTCCGCCCACTCGTCCCCGACCTGTCGCTGGCCGCCAGCTCGGGCATCGAGTCCGGGCGTGACGTCGCCAAGGCGTTGCTCGTCGGCGCCGACGTGGCGATGACGACCTCGGCGCTGCTGCGCCACGGGCCGGAGCACGTTGCCCAGATGGAGGCGGAGCTGCTGGCGTGGGCTGCCGAGCACGAGTACGAGTCGGTCGCCCAGCTACGTGGCAGCGTCAGCCACGCCACGACACCCGATCCGGCGGCGTTCGAGCGGGCGAACTACCTGCGCACGCTCCACTCATGGGTGTCGCCGGCAACCCTGACGCCGGGCGCTCCCTCAGCCCGCTGATGGGTCCAAGGGTTAGGGTGACGCCCCGCTCGTCGGAGCAACCGAGAACAGAGGTGCACATGGCTCGCGTCTTCATCAATCATCCCGTGGCGGACTATGACAAGTGGCGGCCGATCTTCGACGCGGACAAGGCACGCCGCGCCGCTTCTGGCGTCACCGATGTCGCCGTGCTCCGAGATGCAGATGACCCCAACTCGATCTGGATCGTCGCCGAGTCCGACGCATCCAAGGTCGAAGCGCTGCTCTCGGATCCTGAGCTCGGCAAGCTCATGCAGGAAGCCGGCGTCACCGCGCCGCCGCAGTACTGGGTGACCTGAACGGGACGATCGGCCTTGGCGTATGTCGTGACAGATCGCCGCGGGACGCACGCTTTCGCGTGACGCCACAGGATTAGCTCACCGATGTAGCCGCGTCCCCGGAGGAGACCCGAGTCCTCGAGTCTTCGTCGGCTCGGAAGCGAACGACCGCGTCGATGCCTCCCCGAGTCGAGCGGTCGAGACGGAGCGAGCCTTGACTCGCCCGCGCGAGCTGTTGTGCGATCGCCAGCCCGAGGCCCGAGCTCCCTGTCCGACGTCCGTTCGCGCTCTGCCAGAACGGAGCAAAGGCATCGCGCCGCTCCTCCTCGGTCATGCCGGGCCCTTCGTCGATGACATGGATCTCGATGTACGGGCCGACGCGTGCGGAGCAGAGCGTCACGGTGCTGTCCGGTGGGCTGACATCGAGCGCGTTGTCGATGAGGTTGTCGAGGATTTGCTCGAGGTGTCCGGGGACGAGCTCTGCAGTGACGGAACCGGACCCGCGCGTGTCGAGATCGAGCCCGACTCGCTGCTCAGTCGCGAGCGGTACCCATGCGCCGTGACGTTCCGCCAGCACAGCGGTGATCGCCACGGGCTCCCGTACAGGTCTGGCGCCCTCGGCCCGAGCAAGGGAGAGCAACCCGTCCACGAGCCGGGTCAAGCGAGCCACCTCGGCGAGTGCGGCGTCTCTCGTTACGGCGCTTTGGGGGTCCAGAGTCTCGAGGCGAAGCTGGAGCGCCGTGAGCGGGGTACGCAGCTGATGGCTGGCGTCGGCAACGAAGCGCCGTTGTGACGTCACGAGCTCGTCGAGCCGATCGGCCATCTCGTTGAAGGTCGCAGCCAGCGCGACCACCTCGGGAGGTCCGTGTGCGGTATCGGCCCGCGCACTGAGCTGGCCCTGTCCGAGCGCGGCGGCCTGTTGGTCGAGACGTCGCAACGGGTCGACGACCCAGCGGCTCAACCGGGTGCTGATGACCAATGAGACGCCGAGCACAGAAAGACCGAGGCCGACGAGCGCGAGCCAGAACTGATGGACGCGTTGATCGATCGGCTCATCGGATCGCGCGACGAGCACCGCGCCGCCCGCGCTCATGGGGACGGCAACGTAGAGGATGCCGTTCACCTCGCCGGTGCCTTCCGTGCCTTGTCGTGCGGCATCCAGGGCTCTGCGAAAGCCCGGGTCGCTCGTCAGAACGTTGTCGCCCGTCAGGTCGACCCCGGCTGAGTCAACGATCGCGACCAGCTCCGCGGGTTCGTTTGAAAAGCGCCCCGCGAGGGCCGCAAGGTCGTGGTCGCCCGGACGCTCCACGATCTCGCCGGACAGAACGGCGAGAGCCGCTGCATCGCGCTGGAGGGCCCCATCGAGCGCGTCATGCTCGTGACGGCTGTAGACCAGCGCAAGCGGGACCTCGAGGAGGAGGAGTACCGCCGCGACAAGCGCGAGGTTGGCGAGAACGAGGCGTCGCCTCAAGGGTCACGCAACCTGAAGCCGACTGTGCGCACCGTCTCGATCAGGCCGGGGTCACCGAGCTTCTTGCGCAGCGACGCGACGTGAACGTCGAGTGTCCTCGTCGGGCCGTACCAATGCGGGTCCCAGACCGCGTCCATGATCTGCTCGCGGCTCACGACGGCGCCGGGGTCTTGCCCGAGGAGCGAGAGCAGATCGAATTCCTTCGGGGTGAGTGCGACCTCCCGCTCATAGACCGTGACTCGCCGAGCACGGCGATCGATCTCGACTGCGCCGATGCGCTGGGCAGGTTGTTCAGCGTCGCTCGCCGCTCGCCGCGAGACTGCACGCACCCGTGCGACGAGCTCTCGTAGCCCGAATGGCTTGACGAGGTAGTCGTCCGCGCCGAGCTCGAGCCCGAGCACCCGGTCGCTCTCGTCGCCACGCGCGCTGATGACGATGATCGGCACGGCAGACACCTTGCGAACCTGCCGGCACACCTCTGACCCGTCCAGGTCGGGAAGCCCGAGGTCGAGCAGCATCAGGTCCGCATGGGCGATCCGAGCGAGAGCCTCGGTCCCGGTCGAGGCCCGGTCGACGGCGTACCCCGCGCGCCGAAGGCCCTCGACGAGGGGCTCCGCGATCGCGTCGTCGTCTTCTACGACCAGTAGGCGCACCCATCAAGCATGACCGGCACGACCGCTCAGGGCAGCAGGCCTTTACCAACCTTTGACGTTGCCTTGGGCAGGTGTTGACAGTCCGGCCCGTACCGTCACCGAGGTCGACGAAGGAGCGTGCGAGACGTGGAGATCACGACGCTGTTCGGCCTGCCGGCCCACCCACTCCTGGTGCACATCCCCATCGTGCTCCTCCCACTCGTGGGCATCGGCGCGATCGCGATCGCCGTGTCGCCGAGAGCCCGTCAACGGTTCGGAACCACCGTGCTCGCCCTGGCCGGGGTCGCCTTCGTCGGGACACTGCTTGCTGCAGGAAGCGGGGAGAGCCTGGCCGAGAGCGTCGATTCGAGCGCGGCGCTCCGAAAGCACGTCGACCTGGCCGAGGCGATGCGACCGCTCGCGTTCGTTCTGCTGTTGGCGATCGGCGGCGTTGTCGCCGTCGACCAGCTCAGGCGCCGAGGCAAGTCAGTTCCCCGATGGTCGGGGACCGCCCTCGGAGCCGCCACGATCGCTCTCGCAGTCGTGACCACCGGATGGTTGGTGGCGGTCGGACACAACGGGGCGGAGGCGACATGGGGGAAGACGCGTGTCGAGTCCGAACGCGAGCAAGGGATCTCCACTTCGAGCGCAGGCAACTGACGTGACGACCGCGGTCCGCGCCGGTGCGCTACGCCCCTCGGCGAGGTCGACCGCCGGCGCGCAGACACACCAGGATCGGGCCCGGGACATCGGGGTCGTGATCGCGGCGAACGCCGTCGTGGTGGTCGGGTTGTGGCTCCGCCACGGTGGCCTGCTCGCGCTCGGCGCTCCGGGAGGCACCGCAACGGCTGTCGGTCAGCTCACCGGGCTCCTCGGCGCGTACGTCGTGTTGATCGAGCTGTTGCTGATGTCGCGAATCGGATGGCTGGAACAGGCGATCGGTTTCGATCGCCTCGCGGTCTGGCATCGCTGGACGGGGTTCGCGGCTGTCACGCTCCTCACCAGCCACGTCGCGTTCATCACACTCGGGTACGCCGTGGGCAGCCGTCAGACGATCGTCTCCCAAGTCGCCGACTTCGTGCAGCACTACCCCGACGTCCTCATGTCGATCGCGGGCTTCGCACTCTTCCTCGCCGTCGGCGTGACCTCCGCCCGAGCCGCTCGGCGACGGATGACACGGGAAGCGTGGTACTCGGTGCACCTTTACGCATATCTCGCTGTCGCCCTCGCGTTCGCTCATCAACTGGCCGGTGGGCAGCGACTTCAGCGACGACCGCGTCGCGCGCGTGTGGTGGATTGGGCTCTACGTCGCCGTGATCACCGCGATCGTCGTGTGGCGGATCGGTCGTCCGCTCTGGTTCAACGCTCGTCACCATCTGCGCATCCACTCCGTGCGGCAAGAGGCCAATGGCGTCGTTTCCCTCTACCTCACTGGCGAGCGCCTCGAGGAGATCAATGCCGTTGCGGGCCAGTTCTTCATGTGGCGGTTCCTCGCCGGGTCGGGCTGGGCGAAGGCTCATCCCTTCTCGCTCTCGGCCGCGCCGAACAGCCGGTTCCTACGCATCACCGTGAAGGACCTCGGCGATGACACCGCACGAATGCAGAAGCTGAAGCCCGGCATGCGGGCTTTCGCCGAGGGGCCCTACGGCACGTTCACGGCGAAACGGCGTACGCGACCGCGGGTTGCGCTGATCGCGGGGGGCATCGGCATCACGCCTCTCCGGGCTCTTCTCCAGACGCTTCCGAAGTCACCGGGCGACGTCACGCTGCTGTACCGCGCCGCCAGCCACGACGATGTGGTGTTTCGCGATGAGCTTCATGCGATCGCCGATCGTGTCGGCGTCGACGTGCGGATCCTTCCCGGCTCCGACATCGGAGATGACCACACTGATCAGCTCGGCATCCCCGCGTTGCGCCACCACATCCCGGACATCGCTGACCGAGATGTCTTCGTCTGCGGCCCGCCCGCGATGCTCAACGCCGTGCTTCGCCGCCTCGCCGCACTTCGTGTCCCCAGCAGGCAGATCCATTACGAACGGTTCGAGTACTGATGACCACCCGACGCGCTGTCGTCACTCTCTCGGCCACCGTGGGAGCCCTGGTGCTCCTCGCCAACTTCCACACCACCCCAGGGTCGAGCAGCCTCACTGCTGGGGGTGGGACAAGCATCGCGGCAACGACCGAGACGACGAGCGGCGCGAGCACCGCGTCGGTCGGTACGCCCGCGACCGCGACCGTGCCGCCTCCACCGACGACGGCCCTGCCAACCACCTCGAGCAAGAAGACGACCATCGACGGGCCCGTGATCGGAACGCCCTACGGCGACGTTCAGGTCCGCGCCGTGCTCGAGGGCAGCCGGATCGTCGACGTCGAGCCCCTCGTCCTCCCGAACGACCGGGCGCGTTCGAGACGCATCAGCGAGCAGGCCGCACCGTTGCTCCGAATCGAAGCCCTCCGAGCTCAAAGCGCGAACATCGACCTTCTCACCGGCGCCAGCTATACGAGCGAGGGGTATGCCGAATCGCTCCAGGGCGCTCTGGACGGCGTTCGTTCATGACCACGACTGAGCACGGCGCGGCGCGCGGGTGCTTGCGAGTGATGCACATCTGGGGAACCGCAATCACCGTCGACATTCGCGATCCGGTCCCGGCCGAGGACGTCGATGGCGTGTTCGCTTGGTTCAAGCGCGTGGACGACATCTTCTCGACGTGGCGTGCGGACAGCGAGATCAGCCGGCTGTCGCGCCGCGAGCTGGCCCTTCGCGACGTCAGCGCCGAGCTCCGCGCCGTGCTCGATCTGTGCGACCAGGTAAGCCAGGACAGCTACGGAGCCTTTGACATCTCCGTCGGCGCAGACCCACGCGTGGAGCGTCGTGAAGGGCTCGGTCCGATCGACCCATCGGGACTCGTGAAGGGATGGGCCCTCGAGCACGCCGCACGCGACCTGCGCCATGCGGGAGCAACGAACTTCGCCATCAACGCCGGCGGCGATGTCATCACCGCCGGCGGACCACGACCCGGCGCCCGCTGGCGGGTGGGCGTCCGGCACCCGTGGCGGCGAGACAAAGTGGCCATGGTGCTCCATGTCAGTGATGTCGGGGTCGCCACATCGGGGCGGTACGAGCGCGGTGACCACATCATCGACCCCCTCACCGGCGAACCCGCGAGGGGCCTCATGTCAGCCACCATCGTCGCCGAGGACCTCGCTCTCGCCGATGGCTACGCGACAGCGGCTGTCGTGCTCGGCGCGGACGGCCCCGGATGGCTGGCCGAGCGTTCGTTCGCGGCCGCAGCCATCCTCGACGACGGCACGGCCGTGGTCACCGACGCACTGCGGCCCTACCGCGTGGACTGAGCGGCCTCGCGCAGCCGCGAGTTCTTCGGTGCCAACCGACCACCTACCCGACGATCGCGCGCTGTTCCTCGAGATGATCGCAAGCCTGTCGTTCAGTTCGTGGCCCGGGATGCGTAGCGGCGTAGGACTCTCCGGCCGACAGCGGTCTTGTGGACTTCATCGGCCCCGTCGTAGATCCGTGCTGCGCGCTCGTGTCGGTACCAGTAGGACAGCACGGTGTCATCGGTGACGCCGAGCGCGCCGTGCACCTGGATGGCTGTGTCGACTGCGTGCAGCATCGTCGCCGCGACCGAGAACTTGATCGCCGAGATCTCGTCGCGCGCCGCCGAAGCGCCATGGCGGTCGATCATCCAGGCCGCGTGAAGCGTCAGGAGACGGGCACCGCGGATCTCGGCGTCGAGCTCTGCCACCCAGTGCTGGATCACCTGGCGATCCGCGAGCGTGTCACCCTCGGGGGTGATCACCCGCGCGTTGGCCCGCTCGCACATCATGTCGAAGGAGCGCCCAGCAATGCCGAGCCAGCGCATGCAGTGGTGGATGCGCCCCGGGCCAAGCCGCTCCTGAGCGATGACGAAGCCGCTTCCCTCGGTGCCGAGCAGGTTCGCCTGGGGAACCCGGCACGAGTGGTAGAGGACCTCCGCGTGACTGGCGTGGCCCTGACCGGTGTCGCCCATCACGCTGATGTTGCGCACGAGGTCGAACCCCGGCGTGTCGGTCGGCACGATGATCATGCTGGCGCGTTGGTACGGCGGGGCGTCCGGCTCGGTCACCGCCATCACGATCGCGAAGTCGGCGCCGTCGGCGGACGACGTGAACCACTTCTGCCCGTTGATCACATAGTCGTCACCGTCTTTGACGGCCGTCGTTTCCATCATCGTCGGGTTGGAGCCGGGCATCTCGGGCTCGGTCATCGAGAAGCAGCTGCGGACCTTGCCCTCGACGAGCGGGCGGAGATACCGCTCGCGCTGCTCCTCCGTCGCGTGCGCGTGGAGGATCTCGATGTTGCCGGCATCGGGCGCTTGGACACCGAAGACGACATGGCCGAGCGGGCTGCGCCCCAGGACCTCACTCAAGAGTCCGTGGTCGACCATGCTGAGGCCGAGACCTCCGAACTCCACCGGATGGTTGGGGGCCCACAACCCCATCTCGCGAACCTTGCGCTGTGCTCTGGCCACTCCCGCGTCCAACGCCGCCGGCTCGCCGTGCAACATCTCACCCTCGAGCGGCACGACCTCGGCGTCCATGAACGACCGGACCATCTCCAGGATGGTCTCCATCTGCTCGGACACGTCAAAGTCCATGCTGGCAACCTACGAAGGCCCGTACCTCGGGAATAGAGGCGAAGGACCCGAGCACGAAGCCGAACGAGCGGTCAAGCAGGCGGACGGGGGTTCGCCGGGGCTGAGCGGGGCAGTGCCTCGTGGTGGCTCCAGCGAGCGGCCAGCCGATGCACACGATGCGCGCGACCTCGCTCGAGCTCGCGAGGTCTTGTGGGGAGGTGGACTTTGAAGAAGAAGTACTTCGCGACTTCCACACACGCGAGATAGGCGAGGACGAAGCCGCAGAGCACGACGAAGAACGTCAGGGGCAGCGGAGCGAAGCCGAGGGTCGTATTGAGCCGACTCTGGGGAAGGATTGCGCCGACGACGACCACGCCGATCACCGAGACGAACAGGGGTCGTGATGGGCGGCTCCGGACGAAGGGCACACGTCGCGTGCGAATCACGAACACGACGAGGGTCTGCGTGGCGAGGGACTCCACGAACCACCCCGAACGAAACAACGGCGCGGCTGCGTCGAAGGCCCAGAGCATCACCGCGAACGTGGCGAAGTCGAACACCGAGCTGATGGGACCGAAGCGGATCATGAACTGACGGATGAAAGAGATGTCCCAGTGCGACGGCCGGACGAGCTGTTCTTCATCGACGCGGTCGGTCGGAATGGTCATCTGGCTCGTGTCGTACAGCAGGTTGTTGAGGAGGATCTGGAACGGCAGCATCGGCAGGAAAGGCAGAAATGCCGCGGCAACGGTGACGCTGAACATGTTGCCGAAGTTCGACGATGTGCCCATGAGGACGTACTTGATCGTGTTCGCGAAGATCCGACGACCTTCGACGACGCCATCGGCCAGCACGTCGAGATCTCGTTCGAGCAGGATGATGTCGGCGGCATCCTTCGCAACGTCGGTCGCGGTGTCCACCGAGATCCCGACGTCAGCGTGGTGAAGCGCGAGAGCGTCGTTGACGCCGTCTCCCAGGAAGGCGACCGCGGAGCCCGCGTGGCGTTGGGCGCGGACGATCCGTGCCTTCTGCTCGGGGCTGACCCGAGCGAACACGGAGGTGTGACCGACTGCACCGATGAGCTGTGCGTCGTCGAGACCGTCGACGTCGGCGCCGGTGAGCGCTCCTTCCACGGCGAGGCCGAGTGTTCGACAGACCGTCGCGGCGACGAGCGGGTTGTCCCCCGTCACCACCCTGACCGAGATCCCCAAGTCGGCAAGACGAGCGACTGATGCAGCGGCCGAGGGCTTAGGGGGGTCGAGGAAGACCAAGAACCCCGCCAACTCGAGGTCGTGCTCGTCATCCGCACTCACCGAGCCCATGCCAGACACCGTGCGCGTCGCGACCGCCACGATTCGATTGCCCGCCGTGAACTCTCGCTCGAGCACGAGCCGAGGCTCGCTGGTGACGTTTCCACAGAGGTCGAGGACCCTCTCAGGTGCGCCCTTTGTGATGAGGAGCTGCTGGTTCGTCGAATCGTCCACGAGCACCGAGACGCAGCGGCGCTCGTGGTCGAACGGGGCGATAGCGACACGGCGAAAGCGGTCGACCGGCGCCTCGCTGCAGAGCGGCGAGTCCCACATGGCGGCGTCGAGGGGATTTCCCCCCACCGCGGTCTGGCCAGCCACCGCCGCCTCGTTGCAGACGAGCCCGAGCGTGAACACGTTCAGGTCCTCCTGCCCAGCGGGGTTCATCGCGCGGGCAAAGGTGATCCGACCTTCGGTGAGCGTCCCGGTCTTGTCCGTGAAGAGCACGTCGATGTCGCCGAGGTCCTCGATGCATACGAGCCGCTTCACGAGGACCTTCCGCTGCGCCAGCCGCCGTGACCCGATCGCGAGGCTTGTCGAAACGACAGCCGGCAAGAGCTGCGGAGTGATTCCCACTGCCACGGCAAGCGAGAAGAGGACCGCATCGATCACCGGACGGCCGAGCAGGACGTTGACGACGAAGATGGTGAGGCTCAGGACGCCTCCAACCCGGGCGAGCAAGCCGGAGAAACGAGCCAACCCGATCTGGAACTCGGTCTGGGGGTGGTGTTCTCCCAGCCCGATCGCAATCCGTCCGAACTGTGTCGCGCGACCCGTCGCCACGACCACGGCCTCGGCCGACCCCTCATGCACCACCGTGCCCATGAATGCGCACGACGAGAGCTCGGCCAGAGAGGCGCTGTCGGGCACGGGAGCCGCCGACTTCACCGCGGGGACAGACTCCCCGGTGAGAATCGACTCGTCACACTCGAGATAGCTGGTCGCGAGCAACCTCAGGTCGGCCGGCACGATCGAGCCGACGTCGAGGTGCACCACGTCGCCCGGCACGAGATGGGTGACTTCGACGCGCGTAGGAACACCATCGCGAGTGGCCGTCACGAGATGACGGACGTCGGAGTGCATCGCCTCGGCCGCACGCTCGGCCCGATACTCGTTGACGAACCCGAGGCCGACGGAGGCGCCGAGGATCAGCCCGATGATGACGGCATCAACCCCCTCCCCCACGAATGCCGACACCGCGGCCGCGCCGACGAGGAGCCAGAGCAGTGGACTCCGTGTCTGACGCGCCAACAAAGACCAGGCGCTCGCGTGGTGGGAGCGGACGGCATTCGGTCCGAAGAGCCTCGTTCGCTCCTCCACCTCTGAACTGGTGAGACCCTCGGGCCCGCTCCCCATCAGCGCGAGCACGCGATCGGCCGTGAGTGTGCCCGCGAGTTGGATCGTGAGGTCGTCGCTTGCAGCCGAGCTGCGCGTTGACGTCGGAACATCGGGCGGCACGCGATCCCACCTTAAGGATGGACGCGCTCGCAGCGCGTGGAACGCATCCTGTTCCAGGTCCGACCTCATCGAGTGATCGCCTCGGTGGGCCAGGCGGGCGGCCTCGCGGGCGGAATATTCGGCAAGCACTTGATGGCAGACGCCGCGTCAGACACGCTGCCGGGGTGACTTCCGCGCTCGTGCTGACGCAAGCCGAGCAGGCGATCGACACGCTGATCCGGGTCCTCGAGGCGCGGAGCTACACCGTGATCGCGCCGACCCTGCGCGACGGCGCGATCCTCCTCGAGCAAGTTCAGGAGGTCACTGACCTTCCCATCGGCTGGACCGACGAGCAGGAGCCCGCCAGCTACCGGGTGAAGGCCCGCAACGATCGGTCGTTGTTCGCGTACGCGGTCGGACCCCGATCGCCGCGCCGGTTCCTCTCGACACCGAGACGGACGCTGTGGTCGGGACAGCGCACCGCGGATGGATTCGCCATCGAGGTGGCTCGCCCGAACGCGACGCGCTATGCGTTCATCGGGGTGAAGGCGTGCGAGCTCGCGGGCGTCGCCGTTCATGACCGAGTGCTGCGCGACGGTCCCCATCCCGACGACGCGTATGTACGGGCGAGAGATCAGGCGTTCTTCGTCGGCGTGAGCTGTGGCAACCCGGCGTCCACGTGCTTCTGCACCTCCATGGGCACCGGCCCCGCCGTGGAGACCGGCCATGACCTCGGCGTGACCGAGATGTTGGACGGCGACCGGCACGAGCTGCTCGTCGAGGTGGGCTCCGAGCGCGGCGCAGATGTTCTGGCCGAGGTCCAGCTCGCCGCGTCATGGCGGGAAGCGGTCGCGGAAGACTCCGCCGCGGCACGCACCATCGTTTCGCGAAGCGTCGAGAAGATGACACGCCAGATGGACCCTGTCGCCGCTCGGGACGTGCTGGTCGCGAACCTCGACCACCCGCGATGGGACGACGTCGCGGAGCGATGCTTGTCGTGCACGAACTGCACACTCGTGTGCCCGACCTGCTTCTGCAGCGCAACGGAGGACGTCACTTCGCTCGATGGTGACGGGGTCGAGCGCGTCCAACGATGGGATTCCTGCTTCACGCTCGGCCATTCCGAGCTGCACGGCGCGGGAAGTGTGCGCGGCGACACTCGAGCCCGGTACCGGCAATGGCTCACCCACAAGCTGTCCACCTGGTGGGACCAGTTCGGCGAATCGGGTTGTGTCGGTTGCGGTCGCTGCATCTCTTGGTGCCCCGCGGGAATCGATCTCACCGAGGAGGTCGCGGCGATCGCACGCGATGAGACCCGATGAAGACCACGTTGATCCGCGATCTGCTGGCGCGGCAGCCGGTGCTCGGTGACCTCGAGCCTGCTGACATCGACCTGATCGCGGGATGCGCGCACAACGAGGTCGTGGAGCGGGGGACCTTCCTCGCTCGGGAAGGCGACCTTGCGGACCGCTTCTTCGTTCTGCGGACCGGGAAGGTCGCGCTCACGCTCCAGGCACCGACCGGCGCACTCGTGGTCGAGACGCTCGGCCCCGGTGACCTGGTCGGCTGGTCGTGGCTCTTCCCGCCACACCGGTTCACCTATGACGTCGAGGCCGTCGAGCACACGAGGATGGTCACGGTCGAGGCAACGTGCCTGGTGGCGAAATGTGAGCAGGACCCGGCCTTTGGCTATCGCCTGATGAAGCGGTTCTCGCAGGTCCTCGTCGAACGCCTCTACGCCGCGCGGCTGAGGCTCCTCGATCTGTACGGGGGCCGAGTTGCCGACTGACGCCAACGTCGCGGTCGCGCCGGCACCACCTGCGGTGATGGTGCCCGTTCGTTACCGAGTGTCCGGGCGAGACCAGGAGACCGCGGATGCCGTCACGCTCTCGCTCACGCCTGTCGACGAGCCGATCGAGGAGCCCCAGCCGGGTCAATTCACGATGCTGTACGCGTTCGGCGTCGGTGAGGTCCCCATCTCGGTCAGCGGATGTCCCGGGGTCGAGGGCGAGCTCCGTCACACGATCCGGGCGGTGGGCGCGACCACGCGGGCGCTGTGCCGGTCACGCTCCGGAGAGATGGTCGGAGTGCGGGGGCCTTTCGGGGCGGGGTGGCCGTCACCGGCCGCGGGATCTGATGTGGTGATCGTGGCTGGCGGGATCGGTCTCGCGCCCTTGCGCCCGGTCGTGCGCCAGCTGCTCGCCAACCGTGAGCAGCTGGGCCACGT
This sequence comes from uncultured Acidimicrobiales bacterium, assembly GCA_963708175.1. Taxonomy (GTDB): domain Bacteria; phylum Actinomycetota; class Acidimicrobiia; order Acidimicrobiales; family DATKAS01; genus DATKAS01. The sequence continues at coordinate 221,951 of CAVPSD010000011.1, read as the reverse complement.
CGCTCTGCTCGTCGGCGCGCGCACGCCGGACGATGTGCTCTTTCGAGGTGAGTTGGACGAGTGGGGAACCGAGCTCCATGTTGGTTTGACGGTCGATGTCGCGCCACGCGGCTGGCGCGGCGACGTCGGGGTCGTTTCGACGTTGGTCGACCGCCTGCCGTTCAGTGTTGCCGGCGCCACGGCGTACGTGTGCGGGCCGGAAGTGATGATGCGTGTCGTGGCCCGCGGCCTGGTCGACGCCGGGACAGAGGCGCGCCGACTCTTTGTCTCGCTCGAGCGCAACATGCACTGCGCGGTGCGGTTGTGCGGGCACTGCCAGCTCGGACCGTTGTTCGTCTGCGCCGATGGACCAGTCGTCCCCTGGGCTACGGCGGAGCCACTGCTTGCGGTGAGGCGCTGGTGACCACGTCGGGTCCCCGCCCCACGCTCGCGGTGTGGAAGTTCGCGTCCTGCGACGGCTGCCAGCTGTCGCTCCTGGACTGCGAGGACGAGCTGCTCGCGGTGGCGGATCGAGTGCAGATCGCCTACTTCCTCGAGGCGTCGCGTGCCGTCGTGGAGGGACCGTACGACCTGTCGCTCGTCGAGGGCTCGGTCACGACTGCTCATGATGTCGAGCGAATCAGCGAGATCCGGCGAGCGTCTCGTCGCCTGGTCACGATCGGCGCCTGCGCCACCGCCGGCGGCATCCAGGCGCTGCGAAACGCTGCCTCGATCGAGGACTACGTCGGCACCGTGTACGCCACACCGAGCTACATCTCGACGCTCGCGACGTCCACACCGATCAGCGCGCACGTTCCGGTGGACTTCGAGCTCCCTGGTTGCCCGATCGACCGTCGCCAGCTGCTGGAGGTGATCGGAGCGTTCCTCGTCGAACGCCGGCCGAACATCCCCGGTCACAGCGTCTGTGTCGAGTGCAAGCTCCGGGGCAATGTGTGCGTGATGGTGGCCGGCGGCACCGCGTGCCTTGGGCCGATCACCCAGGCAGGCTGCGGCGCAATCTGCCCCAGCTACGGCCGGGGGTGCTACGGCTGCTTCGGACCGGCCGAGGATCCGAACCCACAGTCGCTCGCAGAGCAGTTTGCGCGGCTCGGTGTCGCGCGCCTCGACCTGGTGCGGATGCTGCGCACGTTCAACACCGACGCTGCGCCATTCCGCGACGAGAGCGCCCGCCTCACGGCTGAAGAGAGCTCGAGATGACCGACGGTCCCGAGGAACGGATCTTCAGGGTGGAAGCCCTCGCGCGGGTGGAGGGCGAGGGCGCGATGCATGTGGTCATCCACGACGGGCGGGTGCGCGATGTCCAGCTGCGGATCTACGAACCGCCCCGTTTCTTCGAGGCGCTGCTGCGCGGCCGTGCCTTCACCGAGCCTCCTGACATCACCGCCCGCATCTGTGGAATCTGCCCTGTCGCCTACCAGATGAGCGCGTGCAACGCGATCGAAGTGGCCTGTGGCGCGGTGGTCGACGGCCCTTTGGCTGATCTGCGCCGCCTCTTGTACCTGGGCGAGTGGATCGAGAGCCATGTCCTGCACATCTACCTCCTCCACGCCCCGGATTTCCTCGGCTACGAAAGCGCGATCGAGCTCGCCGGCGATCACCGCGATGTCGTTCAGCGAGGACTCGACCTCAAGAAGATCGGCAACTCGCTGGTGGAGCTCGTGGGCGGGCGCGCGATCCATCCGGTGAACGTCCGAGTCGGCGGGTTCTATCGCGTTCCGACCGAGTCCGAGCTCCGGGCGTTCGCTCCCCGGTTGGAGCGAGCGCGTGACCTCGCCCTCGAGACCGTCCGTTGGGTCGCAGAGTTCGACTTTCCCGATCACACATGGCTAGGCGAGCTCGCTGCGCTCCGGCGACCGGGCGAGTACGCCATCACCGGAGGTCGCTTCACCTCGACGCTCGGTCTCGACATCGGGCCCGAGGAGTTCGACGACCATGTCGTCGAGGAACACGTCGAACACTCCACCGCGCTTCATGCCCGTCTGCGCGACCGCGGCGAGTACCTCGTCGGCCCGCTCGCGAGGTTCGCGATCAACTCGGGCGAGCTGGGGGCGGTGGCGCGAGATGCAGCCAAGGCCGCGGGCCTCACCGCCGAGGAGCGCAACCCGTTTCGGTCGATCGTCATCCGAGCGATCGAGGTGCTGCACGCGTGCGACGAAGGTCTGGCGATCATCGGCGGGTACCAGCAGCCGGACCGTCCCGCTGTCGAAGTGGAGCCCCGGGCGGGCGTCGGCCACGGTTGGACCGAAGCCCCGCGGGGGATGCTCTGGCATCGGTACGAGCTGGCCGAGGACGGGACGATCGTCGCCGCCCGCATCGTGCCCCCGACGTCGCAGAACCAGGCCGGCATCGAACGTGACCTGTTCCAGTTCGTCGAGCACAACCTCGGCTTGGAGGACGAGGAGCTCGGCCGGCGCGCCGAGCAGGTCATCCGAAGCTACGACCCGTGCATCTCGTGCGCGACCCACTTCCTTGACCTCACCGTCGAACGGACATGAGCCGTCCCTGCGTGGTCGGGATCGGAAACCCCTGGAGGGGCGACGACGGCATCGGATGGGCGGTTGCCGAAGCTGCTGGACGACAGCTCGGCGATGCGATCGACGTGGTGTGCTGTGACGGCGAACCGACGCGGCTAATGGACGCGTGGGATGGCTCCGACTTCGCTGTGGTCGTCGACGCGGCCAGGACGGGCGCCGCCCCAGGCACCGTGCACCTCTGGACGGAGGGGCTGCCGACGACGTCCGTCTCATCCGCGGGCGGGAGCCACGCGCTCGGCATCGCTTACGCGCTCGCCCTCGGTCAGGCCCTTCACCGAGTGCCGCAGCGCCTTGCCGTCATCGGGATCGAGGCCGGCGATCTCAATCCCGGCGAGGCGCTGACCACGGACGTCTCGGCCGCGGTGGATGTCGCCGTGGAGCTGGTCGCCCGATTGGTCACCGCCGGTGGCAAGAGGTGACCTTCGGCACTGCTCACGGCGATCACGGCACGCTCACGATCAGAACATGAAGCGGGTCCACGATGGCTCCGCGGAGCTCACGTTTGCCGATTGCGCCTCGGTGGTTGTCCCGGCCGAGCGGGTCTTGGTGACGATCACCGACGACGGGGATGGCGCCCTGTGGATCTCGCCCGGAACGGTGCCGAACATGACTGAGATCGAGACGGCGCTGGAGTCCGGGCCGTTCACCCTGACGTCCGAGCACGTGATGGTGAGCTGCAAGCCGCGGCGCTGGATCATCAGGGAGGTTTCCGACGCGGTGTGCGAGATGCTCGTGCTGTTCGAGACTGACTGCGAGCTCGAACACCTGAATGACCGACGAGGTCAGGAGCTTCGCCGGGACGCTCACCATCGATGAACGCCCCGCTCTGGCGCTAGCGAGGCAAGGGAGACAGCCCAGCCCTCAGCACGATCGGATTCCCCGGCGAGGAGGTGGTTCTCTTTGTCGACGAGGAAGCTCTCGGGCTCGACAACCAGGTGAAAGCCGAGCTCTGTGAGCCGCCGGCCGATCCCCCTCGAGGCCCTCCCGGTGAGGACGGCGGCCGCGTCGAACCGCGTGTCGAAGGCGGCGGCGGGGCGGGGCGCCGTCGCGGGCAACGCGTGGAACCAATCCCGGAGCCCTTCACCCTCGGCGTCCGGATCGAGGTGCAGCTCCTGGCCTGGCTTGTGCGCCGCATCTCTGCCGGCCTGCCTCGATCGGGCACTCGACATCCCGTGGACGTGAGTCGGGCCCCCGACCACCAACAGGTCGGCGGCCGCCACACGCTCCGCCGTGGCCTCCTCGACGGGGACGACGTCGACTTCGCAAAGCGTTCGGAGACCCTCCCCGATGTGGTTCGCGACCACGTGAGTGTTGCCGTAGATCGACTCATAGACGACGAGTGCTCGCATGATCCCAGCATGGGCCGGCGCTGGAGCGCGTGGTAGGGCCGAAGGTCGGCTGATCAATCGCTGATGGTCGCGGACACGCTCTCCATCGGGTGCGGCTTCTCCCAGGGCCGACGCTCGATGTCTGCGAGCGCGGCGGCGAGGTCGAGGCGCGGCACGGCCTGAGGGCGCTGGCAGTAGACGTACGCCACGGCGGTGAAGTCGTCGACGCGCTCGGCGATGCCCCACGCGAGGTACCGACCCTTGGGGTCGTAGAGCCAGCCCTCCCCCGCGACGGGGTTGTTCTTCTCGTACTCGGCGAGCGCGGCCTCGCCGCCGAGCGGGAAGAACTTCGCGCCGATCTGCTGGATCGTCACCTTGAGATCCGACGCGTACATGATCGGGTCGAGCACGTGCCACCGGTAGAACGAGACGAACTCGGGTTGCTCGGGACCGTCCGGCCCGATGACGAGCGGAGCGCCACCATACGGAGCGCTGTGCGCGCCCATCCCCCACGCGCTGCCGACGTAGTCCTCGAGCCCGGTGCCACAGATCGTGGGCAACGAATCGTCGCCGTCGCGATAGACCTTGACCTCACCCTCCCCGTACCAATCACACGGATCGATGACTCGCACACCGATCGCGCACCCGAGGAAGCGACCGGGACCGTCGAGACCCTCGACGATGACGAAGTCGCGCATCAGCGCCGTCGGGTTCTCGCGACGGAAGGCGACGTGCAGGTATCCCGCGCCCTCGTCGAGCGCCCCGAGCGTGCAGTCGACTTGGTAGTAGAGGATGATCGACCGCGTGCCACCGTTCGTCGCGACGATCTGCACACGCTCCGCGAAGGGCATCGGCACGTAGCTGTTGAAGCCCCGGCCCTCTTGGATGGCAGTGAGTGCGGAATGGGACTCGACCGGGCGTCCGTGGAGCATCCCGAAGAAGTCGACGAACGGCACCGACACGCTCGGCTCGTCCCTCCCGTCGTAGAAGACCTCGATCCACAGCGACCGCATCACCTCGGGTGGCGCCGGCGGGATGGTCATCCAGAGGTGACGGATGGTGCCTGGACCATCGAGGTCGGCGAGCACGACCGATTCGCCCGCCCGGATGCGCATGTTCGGCGCCCCCTTGCGCCCACCGTGCGCCGTGCCGCCGGCACCGCGCGCACCCGTGGGGTTCTCGAAGGTGACCGCGCGGCTGTCGAGCCCGGGATCGATGAAAGCGGGGTTCGTCAGGTTCATCGCGTGATTGTCGCGCGCGTCCCACGCCTTGCGGCCTTCGGCGAGCCACGGTCGCTCGTCGACGGCCTCGACGGCCACCGGCGCGAGCTGGAACTCGTTCGCGTACGCCCGCCTCGGTTGCTCAGTCGTGTTCGGACCCGCGTAGTGGATCATCCGAGGATGGTGAAACGTCGCCGCACCCGCGGGGATCGGCACCGCGACTGCACCTGTCGTATCCGCGTCGTCGGCCTCGAGCCCGTGCACGGCCGGGTCGTTGCCGATGTGGTGATGCGAGAGCACAGCGCCCAGGTGTGAACCGGGGACGAAGTGGAGGCACCCACTCTCGACCGACGCATCGTCGAGTGGCATCCAGGCGCCGACAGCGGCGTACGAATGATCCGCCGTCCAGTACGCCTCGTCTTGATGCCAGGGCGTCTCGTGACCACGGTGCGCTGGCTTCAGGATCATGTGTCCCCATCCGTGAAGTGAGGCCTCGTCGACTCCGAGCAGCGCCGAGGCCATGCGACGAGCGTTGCGGTAGTACACGGTGTCGCGCAGCTGAGGGAAGCGGTGCTCCGGTGCGAGGACCTGCGGAAGCAGGTCGTCGCCCTCCGCGTCATACGAGCGGGCGAGGTCGAAGTAGCCGCCTTTGAACCCGCCGACCTTCTCGTCGAAGAACAGGCCGTACACGATCGCGAGCCACTCGAGCTCTTCGTCGGTGGTGATCCGCCGCACCGACACGTAGCCGTTTCGCTCGAAGAACGCGACGTCGTCGCGCGTCGGGACGAGGTCGAACTCCGCTGTGGGGAGGGGAGGAAGCTCGCCGCTCATGCAGGTGCTGCGGGCTTCGGCCTGGGCTTCGGGAACTTGTCGCGCATGTGCGTGAAGCCCTGGGGTTGGTAGCTGTACAGCAACGCACGCCGTTCAGCGTCGGAGGTGTTGGGCGCCGACTGGTGCACGAGGAAGGGCCCGAACGCGACCATCGAACCCGCCTTCATCTCGAGCGGCACGAGCTCGGCGTCGCTGTACGCGCTGAAGTCGATCTCGTTCTGCCCGAACACGTCGACGTCAGTGCGCTTCGACCACTCTCCCGACTTGTGACTCCCGGGCACGACGTGCAGGCAGCCATTGGCAAGGGTGGCGTCGTCCAGCATGAGCATGATCGTCATGACCTGATCGGCGTCGTCCGCCGTGCCCACCCAGTACGGGTGGTCCTGGTGCATCGGGTTCACGCCGCCATGGAACGGGCGCTTGAGGTTCAGCTTCTCGGTGAAGAGCATCGGCTCGGCGCCCAGGACGTCGCGCGCGAGGTCGAGGAACCGTGGGTCGTGGGCCCACTCGTCCAGGGGTCGGCTGAGGTGAGCGAATGGCTCGATGCCGTGGACGATGTCGCTGTCGCCTTCCCACTTGATCATGGTCTGGCGGGTCATGTCGGGATCGAACACGTAGCTGCCGGCGTGGATGCGACGTCCTTGCCGGTCGCGCACGAGATCGGCGACGAGCTGCTCGCAGGCGTCGATCATCTCGGCGACCTCGGTCGCGGAGAAGACGGCCTCCCGCACGACGTAGCCGTCCTCGTCGTATTGCCTGCGCTCCCCGTCGTCCATCGTCCCCCTCCGCTCGGCCCGGAAAACGATTTCCTGCAGACCCGCCACGCTACCGCGTACGTTCGAGCCGATGGCCCAACAGGACGACGTACGGGCCGAGGTCCGCCAGTGGATCGCGGCGCACTGGGACTCCGATCTCGCGCTCGTCGAGTGGCGCCGGCAGCTCGCCGACTCCGGCTGGGCGTGCCCGTCGTGGCCCGAGGAGTGGTACGGCAAGGGGCTTCCGGCCTGGGCCGACGGGGTCGTGCACGAGGAGCTCGCGAACGCGGGTGCGGTCGGCCCGCCGGTCGGCGGCGGACTCGGTCTCGCCGCACCGACGATCCTCGCCCACGGCCCCGACTCGCTGCGACGCAAGCTGCTCCACCCGATCCTCACGGGCGAGCACATGTGGTGTCAGCTGTTCAGCGAGCCCGGCAGCGGCTCGGATCTCGCCGGTCTCACAACGCGAGCGGAACGCGACGGTGACGAGTGGGTGGTCAACGGGCAGAAGGTGTGGAACACGTCCGCCCACCATGCCGAGTACGGCATGCTCCTCGCGCACCGACTGGGACGTGCCGAAGCACAAGGGGATCAGCTACTTCGCGCTGCCCATGCACCAGCCTGGCGTCGAAGTCCGTCCGCTGCGGCAGATGAACCGCCACGCGTCGTTCAACGAGGTGTTCCTCACCGACGCGCGCGTGCCCGCGGACATGATGGTGGGCGAGCCGGGTGAAGGGTGGAGGGCTGCGCTGACGACCCTCGCCCACGAGCGGCGCTTCGCGGCCATGTATCGACCCCGACTGCCACCGAAGGACGGCCGCGCGGTGCGCGAGGCAAAGGCCGAGGCCGACGAGTACTTCGCGACCTACTCGTGGTACCCGCAGCGCGCGGGACGCCCTGACCTCCTCGTGGAAGCGGCGCACGCTCAAGACCGTCTCGACGATCCGCTCGTGCGGCAGGCGATCGCGGCTGAGAGCGCCCTCGTGCGCGCGAGCCAGTGGTCGGCGCAGCGCGCGCAGGCGGCACGATCCCTCGGCCGGCCACCAGGCGCCGAGGGATCGCTGGGCAAGCTCGCCGCGAGCGATGTCGCACGGGGCGCCGCGCTCGCTCACGCGCTCATAGGTGGAGCGTCCGCGATGCTCGACTACGAGGACGGCGTCCTCGATGGCGTCGTCGCCGAGGTGCTCGTGTCGGTGCCCGCGGTGTCGATCGCCGGCGGCACCGACCAGATCCAGCGCAACATCATCGGCGAGCAAGTGCTCGGGTTGCCGCGCGAGCCGAGCGTCGACCGCGACATCCCGTTCCGCGACGTGCCGCGCAACACAACCCGGTAGTCCGTACCGTGAACCCATGGCGCACAACATCGAGATGAAGCAGACGGCGCGGCTCGTTGGCAGCGCCGACGTGGTCTTCGTCGTGTCCAACGACGAGGAGGGCAAGCTCGGCGAGCTGCATCTGTCCAAGGGCGGAGTGGACTGGTGGCCGAAGAACTCGAAGAAGTACTTCCACCGCTACAACTGGGAGCAGTTCCGCCGCTTGGTCGAGAGCGAGCCGCCCAAGCGCAAGCCCGACGACGAGCTCTGACCGATCAGCCGAGCGCCGCGAGAGCGCTGCGCAACGTCGGGTTCACCGTGCTGTCTGCGGGGAGGCGCGCGTTCACGGCATCGATCAGCTGGTCGTCGGTGAGCGTTGCCTCGACGCCGTTGGCGCGCACCCACGTGCCGTTGTCGAGAAGCTGCACCTCCATGTCGGGCTTCATCTCGGCGAGAGCGAAACGAGCAAAGCGAACCCGCCAGTCCCGTCGCGTCTCCACCTCGCGCTTGTGGGTGCTCGGCACTCCGATGTCGTCCGCGTGTGTGGCGAGCTCGGACGCGAGGTGCCACGCCTGCCATCGCACCGGATACGGGCCCACGGCGGTGGCCATCTGCTCGCCGTCGCGCCGGCGCATCTCGGCGCGGGTCTGCCCGTTCTCGCGCTGGAACTCGTCGAGCAGATCAGCGGGGCTGCGGTCCTTGCGGTCGGCGACGCCCAATGCGTTGAACGAGTGCACGTCGGTCGCACCGCGGGCGGCGTAGCGCTCGAACATGGTGCTGACCGAGTCGGTGAGACAGGCGCGGTTGTACTCCTCGCCGCCCGCGAGATGGGCGAGCACGTCCTTGACCGACCAGCCCTCGCACGCGGACGCTTCGTCCCAGTCGTCGCCCTTCAGCGACCCGAAGTAGAACTCGAGTCTCGCGGCCTCTGACTCCATCAAGTCGTAAGGGTTGATCTCGGCCAGCTCGCTGTCATCGGGCATGCGACCACTTTGCCACCAGGGCGCCGTTCGCACTACCGGAGACGCACCCCCGAGAACGGCAGTCCCGAAGACACGACCTCGTTCCAGAAGGCGGTGAGGCTCGGCACGAAGCGAAGCTCGATCCGTGACCGCACGTGGCACTCGAAGAGATCGCCGACAGCCCTGACCGCGAGCGGCTCGACCGCGGTGGGCGACGTCCAGTGCCCTTCGGCGGGAGGCCACTCCTCGAACGCTGACCGGGGAAGCTCGTAGACATAGAGCTCGGTGGTGCGCATGCGATCGAACCACGCGAGCTCAGTCGCCTGAACCCGTGACGCCGTGGTCTGGAAGCGTGTGCGAAGGAGCTCGAGCTGCGCGTCGTCGTTCGCCCACACGGAGCCCCGAGGGCAGTCGCGTGGGAACCAATACACCGGAGCGTGCTCCGCGTCGATCGCCCACACTGCGGGTTCGTGGGTCGGGTTCGTCTTCGGCACGTGGGGCTCGAAGCGCGTGATCGACGGGTCCTCGCTGAAGTGGAGGAGCGGCGAGGTGTCAGCCATCTCGTGCGAGCATGACGCAGAGTGACTGTCCGCGCGCCGGTAGCGGGCAAAGATGCAGGTCAGACGACACGAAGGGGGACATGTGTGGGAGAGTCTCGCCGCGGGCGGCCGCACCTACATAGGGGGAAACTTTCGGTGAAGCGACTTCTCGCTCTGTCCACTCTCCTCGTCGCGCTCGGCATCGGCGTGAGCGCATCACCCGCTGGCGCGATCTCACAGCGCAACGTCGTGATCATCTCGGCCAGTCACAACGTGGCGGTCGCCAACACCGGCTTCAACTTCACGTTCGGCGGCAACATCACGACGGGCCCCGCCATCACCGGCAACGTGGGCATCGTCGTCATCTCGCAGAGCAACTCGAACCCGTAGATCGCCGGCGGCTAGCCGCCCGTCGCATCCCGGGTGCGAGCCCACAACCGGCTCATGCCGCGGATCCAACGATCGGGATCGTCGGCCTTTCGGGTCATGAACTCCTTCATGGCGGGGTGCGTGAGGATCAAGAACCGGTCCTCACGCACGCCGTCGAGGACGCGTGCGGCCGCTTCGTCGGCGGAGATGGCTCCCCCGCCGCCGATCACGGCGTCGGCCTTGTCGGGGTCACCGATGCTGCCTCGGAGCATCGGCGTGTCGACGGCGCCCGGGCACACGCATGACACCTTGATCCCGCGATCGGCGTAGGTGATCGCCATCCACTCGGCGAAGCCCACCGCCGCGTGCTTCGTCGCTGCGTAGACGCCGTCGCCCAGCGACGTGAGGATCCCCGCCATCGACGCTGTGGTGATCAGGTGGCCTTCGCCCCGCTCGAGCCACTGCGGCAGGAGCGCTCGCGACGCGTGGACGTGGGCCATCACGTTGACCTGCCATTGGAGATCCCACATGGCGTCGGAAGCGTCGTACGAACCGCCACCGGCGACGCCGGCGTTCGCAAACCAGAACGCGATCGGGCCGTGGGTGGCCTCGACCTCAGTGACGAGGCGCTGCGTGGCGTCGCCGTCGGTGACGTCCAGCACCGCGTTCACGACCGATGCGTCCGAGCTGCGAGGAAGGTCGAGGTCAGTGGCGACGACCTTCTGCACGCCGGCGGCGACGAGGGCGCGCACGAGGGCGCTGCCGATGCCACCTGCCGCACCAGTGACGACCGCGACCTTGCCGTTGGGATCCATAGGACGACGACGATAGGGCGCGTTCCGCGATGATGAGCCGGTGAGACCGAGGCATCTCGACCTGCTGCCGAAGGTTCGTGACATCTGCATGTCGTTCCCCGAGGTCACCGAGCGGCTCAGTCACGGGTCACCGACATGGTTCGTCCGCGGAAAGGCGACGTTCGTCTCGTTGATGGTCGACGGTCACCATCAGAACCAGTTTCCTCACCTGTGGTGCGCCGCGCCGCCCGGGGTACAGAGCGAGCTGGTCGACGCGGAGCCCGATCGCTTCTTCAAGCCGCCCTACGTCGGTGGCCGAGGATGGCTGGGCGTGCGGCTCGACGTGCCGATCGACTGGGACGAGATGGAGAAGATCCTCGAGGACGCGTACCGCGTCATCGCACCGAAGAAGCTCATCGCGGAGCTCGACGCACGCACCGACTAAACCCACGGCCATGCCCCGGCCCCGGAACGACATCCTGCTCACCGACGCGTTCGAGCTCGCGGCGAAGTACCACCGGAAGCAGCTGCGCAAGGGAACCAAGATCCCCTACCTCGCGCACACGCTGGGCGTGGCGTCGATCGTCCTCGAGTACGGCGGCAGCGATGCAGCGGTCGCGGCGGCGTTGCTCCACGACGTGCCCGAAGACCACGGGGGCGAAGCGCGCTTCGCAGAGATCAGGAAGAAGTGCGGCAAGAGGGTCGAGAGCATCGTGCGCGAGTGCTCGGACAGCACCGCGGCCGACCCGGCGAAGAAGGAGAAGTGGAAGAAGCGAAAGAAGCGCTACGTGAAGCACCTTCGGAAGGCCTCCAAAGACGCACTGCTCGTCTCGTGCGCCGACAAGCTCCACAACGCTCGGGCAACCGTCGAGGACGCTCGGGCCGTCGGACCCGCGATGTGGGACCGCTTCAACGCGGGAGCGAAGCGGCAGGCATGGAACTACCGCGCCCTGGCGACCGTGTTCAGCACACGCATGAAGAAGGGACGCGCCGCAGACCTGGCACGCGAGCTCCGCGCCGTCGTCAACGAGCTCGAGGTCGAGGCCGCAAAGGCGCGTTGAGAGATTTCTTCTTCGCCCGGGTTGCAATCGATGGTCTGACGAACTAGTGTTCGATTACTTCCCCATTGATGCTGGTCAGAGGTCGGGGGAAGGAGCGGTCATGGACGTCGAGCACCTCGTGAAGCTCGTCCGGTCCGTCCATGCCACGGGCGATGATGCCTGCCCCAACGCCTTCCGAAAGGGCGTTGCCGATCTCGCCGAGCTGCTGGCGTGGGCTGAGGGTCGCCAGATCGCGTTTGGCCGAGGGCTCGCGAAGCACTCCGGGTTCGCGGAGAAAGAGCTCGCCGATGCGGGCCACATGACGATGCGTGCCGCGGGCAAGGTGCTCGAGCGCGGCGAGGTGCTCGAGGGGACACCTGCCCTCGCTGCGGCGATTGAGCGCGGAGCAGTCTCCGCCGCGCATGTCGACGTCGTGGGCGCAGCGATGCGGCAGGTCGCGCCGGCTCAGCGGGCGTCGTTCGAGAAGTGTGTCGATCGCTTGGTGCCGGTCGCTGTCTCGAATTCGCCTGACGAGCTGGAGCGACGGCTCAAAGTCGAGGTGCGTCGCGCGCAGATCGACGGAGGTCTTGCGAAGCTGCAACGTCAACGGCGGGCGACCGGCCTTCGCACGTGGATCGACAAGATCGACGGGATGCTGCGCTTCGCCGGACAAGCCGATCCGGTTCGCGGGGTGGCGTGGGTGAATCAGCTCGACGCGCGGGTTGCCGAGCTCTTCGCTGAGACGACGCCCGAGGACTGCCCGGAAGATCCACGAATGAAGAACGAGCATCTGCGGGCGCTGGCCATGATGAACCCCGCCACCGGCTCGAGACCTGGGCAGCCCGAGTTCATCGTGGTCGCGGACACACGCGCGATCGATGAGAAAGGCAAGCCCGTGATCGACTGGGGACTCCCGGTCGACATCCCGGACGAGGTGGTGCGCGAGGTCGCCGCACGGGCGAAGGTGCATGTGGTGGCCATCCATCCCCCGGCTCCCCTCGACGCCGGCCGCACGAGACGGCTCGCCACACGCCACCAACGGCGGGTGCTGCGGGCGCTGTACCCCACGTGCGCGATCCCGGGCTGTCCGGCACGCGCCGCTCACTTCAAGGCCCACCACGTGAAGTACTGGGAGAACGGAGGCTGCACCGACCTCGACAACCTCGTCTCGTTGTGCGCTCGACACCACACCGCGGTGCACGACCGCGGCTGGAGGCTCAGGCTCGATCGCGACCGCACCCTCACCGTCACGCTCCCGGACGGCACGGTGCTGACGACCGGCCCTCCGGCGAGAGCGCCATGAGCGGCGAACGGGTGCTCGGCGTCGATGGGTGCCGCGGGGGCTGGATCGGCGTCGTGCTCGAGCGCGGTGCCGAGCCGATGATTGTCGCTGCGCGCACGGTCGCCGAGGTCGTCGACCGCGCTTCGCCGGTGGCCGCGATCGGGATCGACATCCCGATCCATCTCAACGAGAACGCTGATCGTCCGTGCGACAGCGCAGCGCGGCGTGCGCTCTCGCCCCACGGAAGCCGAATCTTCAACGCGCCCGTGCTCGCTGTGCTGCGAGCCGAGAGCTACGCGGAGGCGAGCGACGTCTCGCTCGGGTTGCTGGGAAAGCGAATCTCCAAGCAGACGTGGAACCTCGTTCCGAAGATTGCCGAGGTCGAAGCGTGGCTCCCGTCGGCAGCGTGCCCGGCGTACGAGGTGAGCCCCGAGCTGTCGTTCGCGGCGATGAGCGGACACGTCATCGCGACGACGAAGAAGTCGCGGGAGGGTCGGGCGCTGCGCACGCACGCCCTGGCAGAACAAGGCATCGTCATCACGGCAGCAGGGCGCGAGCTCTGACGACGTGCTCGATGCGGCCGCGGTCGCGTGGTCGGCGCGACGGCTCGTGCGTGGCGAAGGGCTGTGTGTGCCCGACCCGCCGCCTCTTGTGCGCGGGCACGCGCAGGCGATCTGGTTCTAGGTCCAATGCTCTTCGCTCGCGTTGAGGTCCACGTACCGGAGCGTGAACGCGTCGAGCCAGCGGCGTTCGGCCTCGCTTTGGGCACAGGTACTCCAGGCACGGGCCAGGACGTCGAGCGGCCAGTCGCACATCGTGGCATCGGGCGCGACGAGGAACGACCGGTACGTCGCCGAGACAGAGTCGATCGCGAGGTCGCCGGGGTGGCGAACGAGCACAACGCGGCCGCGGCGGCCGTGTGGTGCGTTCGGATGGCGGCACAACGCTTCGACGAGCAGATGGTTCCGCCATAGCTGGTTCCAGTCCGAGCGGGCGAGCTGCGGCCACGCGTCTTCTCGCCACAGCGAGGGACGGCACTCGGTGAAGCGCCGGTACGTCGGCCCGTCGTACTCCCGCTCGGAGAACCGCTCGGTCAGCTTCGTCTCGATCCCGAGGAACGCAGGCGCGCCGCCGACGTCACGGTAAGCAATGAAAGCGTCGAACGCCGTGCGGTCGTCGAGGTACTCGCTGGCGGGAGCGGGGGCGTACTCGATGCGGACGTCGGTGACCTCAGCGACCTCGCTCGGCAGCATCGCCTGCATCACGCGCGTCGCGAGGTCGAGGTCGCCGACGAGCGGGCCGAAGAGGTTGAAGCACATCGGCTGGCTCGAGAGCATGTTGTGGAGGCACCGCTCGGGCTCGACGCCAGGACCCTGCGCGATGCGAGCGCGGGCGACCTCGAAGATCCGCGGGGTCAGGAAGTTAAGGCCGCGCGCCCGCCGCGCTGTCGAGCACGCTGCCGTAGCGGTCGTAGCGCGCGCCGAGGATGGTCGCCCGGTACCAGCTCTGATGGAACCGCATGCGCGCCGTGAACGGCGGGTCGGGCCCGTACTGCGGGCCGGTGTCGATCGCCACAAAGAGGTCTTGAGGCGCCGTTGTGACTCAGAGAGCGAGGTTGATCACGGTGCCGAGACCGAGGACTCGGACTCGGGCGGGGTTGTCAACGACCCGTTCGACAGCCTCCTGCGCATTGCATCTGTAGGCCTGCATCTCGCGGCACAGCGCGGCAACCACCGCCGGCGCCGCGAACGAGGTGCCACTCCACACCGCCCACCCGTCGAAGTCGTCAGGGTCCAGCATCGCGTCAAGGCGCAGCATGCCTCCGTTCCAGTTCCGGAAGAACGTGCTCACGACGTTCACCGCCGGAGCGCACGCACGCACCCAATCGCCATAGTTCGTGAAGGGAGCCGGCCCATACGGTCCGAGGCCGCCAACGCCCACGACTTCGGGAAGGGCCGCTGGGTACGTGCGCCGAGGCGACGCGTCGTTGCCCGCGGAAGCCACGACAACCGCTCCGGTCAGCTGCACCGCGGTTACGAGGGTCCCCAGGCTGATGGCGTCACTTCGCGACCGGCTCGCGAAAGACATGTTGATGATGAGGTTGGGGTTCGGCCGGGCCACGATCGGAACGAGGATCGGGAAGAGCTGCGCGACGCTCAGGAACCCGAAGGCGGGCACGACAGCGCGACTATCGAGGAGCCGGGGATTGCCCAGCAACGCGATGAGGCCCGTGACGAAGGTGCCGTGCCCCGCGACGGGATCGAGGAAGGCGTCGAAGTTCGAGTCCGGCACGTCGGGCCCGGGCGGCAACAAGAACGCGAGATCGAGCACACCGCCGTTGTGATGCGGGCCCACAGGGAGGCCAGTGTCGATGACGAGCACTTCGGCTGGGCTCTGCGGCGGCACGATCCAGTCCGGTTCGGGAGCGACGCGAGCCGTGCTCGGCCGCACGCCAGCTGTCTCGATCACCTCACGTTCCCCGACGGGAGGCCCACCCTCCCTCCATCCACGCGCCGGAGTCTCCCAGACCAGTGCGGGAGTGTCACGTGGGTTCGAGGCTGCGAGCGTGTGCCACTTGTCATCCGCCCGCGGACGTGCAACGAAGATTGGGCATGGCCTTCAACATCGACACCTACAAGCGCCGGTCGGCCCCGGTCGCTCTCGACGGCGTCGACTTCGACGAGTTCGATCGCCATCCCCTCGACCCCGACTCCTTGCGGTGCATCCGCTACATGCACGACATCGAGCACCACACGATCTGCTACTTGCGCGATCTGCTCGTGACTCCCGCGCACCGGGACCACGAGATGACGACGTTCCTGACGATGTGGGCGCTCGAGGAGTACTGGCACGGCGAGGCTCTCGGCGCCGTGCTCGCCGCTCACGGTGAGACGAACGGAGGCGACCGGGTCGCGTCGATGCGCCGGCGGCTGCGGCTGAAGGAGAGCTTGTCGCCGCTGTTCTTCGGCCTCGGGTCCGCCATCGCCGGCCGCTCGTTCGTCGCAATCCACATGACCTGGGGCGCGATCAACGAGTGGACCGCGCAGGCCGCCTACGGCCGACTCGCGCAGAGGGCGGGCCATCCGACGCTGTCGTTGCTGTTGAAGCGCATCCAGCGTCAGGAGGGTGGGCACATCGACTTCTACGCGTCACAGGCGATCAAGCGCCTCGACGGTGACCACTTCGTCCAACGCGCGACGCGCTTCGCTCTCCGCCACTACTGGGCCCCGGTCGGCTCCGATGTCATGCCCGACGAGGAGGTGACGTTCATCGGAAACCATCTCTTCGGAGGCGCCGACGGCCGCGCTGCGGTCGAGCGAGTCGACCGCCACATCGACCGCCTGCCGGGCCTCGCGGGCCTCCACCTCGCGACACGGGCGAACGAAGGGCTGGCTGCTTAGGCTGCGCAGATGATCGCAGCGCTGCTGGTGGGATTCGTCGCAGGTGTGGTGGCCCGGTTCCTCATCCCCTTCGACACGTTGCGCCATCTGCACGGGCCGAAGTCATGGGGCGCGTCGATCGCGATCGGTTGCGTCGGCGCGATCGTCGGGTGGCTGATCTTCGCGGTCGGACTCGGCTGGGGCGACAACCAGATCTTCGATTGGGGCAGCATCTTCGGTTCGATCATCGGAGCCGTGATCGTCCTCATCTGCGTCAACTGGTACCTGCGGATCAAGAAGATCAGGACCTGATCGCGACCTGATCGCCCTCACCACGTGTGCCCGCACGACGCGCAGCGATAGGAGGGCGCGTCGACGTCGACGATGCAGCCGGCGAGCTCGATGATGCCGAGGTCGGCGAGCGCGCCCAGCTCTGCCGGGGGCATGCCATAGACGATCGGGATCGCGCGGCCGCTGCAGACACCACACCGCTGGGGCGGAGCCCACACGTCTTCGAGCGCGACGAGCTTCGCGGCGCCGTACTCATGGAAGGCGTGATGCATCACCTCGTCGATCGTGTCGGTCGGCACCTGCCCCGCCTCGAGCAGCGCTCGCAGATCGGCCGAGGTCATCACGAGATGCTTCGGATCGCCGGGCTCGAGCGCGTCGGCGATCTCGAGCAGTCGGGCAGCGACGCTGAGGGCCTGATCACGGACATCCATGCTTCATCGCCTCCACTTCGTGTAGACGGGCGGCCAGGTCGACTGCGCGTCGTACAGCGAGAGCAGCGCGCGCTCGATCCTGAACTCGAAGAGCGTCTCCTCTGCCGGTGTCTGGTAGGTCGCACCGTATGTCGCACGCACCGCCTCAGTGACATCCGGATCGTCGATCACGACCGCGCTGCCGTCCACCATGAACTCGTCGTCGTTCTGTCCGTTCGGGAACGCGTGGATCGCGTAGCGGCCGTCTCGGAGCAGGTCCTTGCCCTTCGGCGTGCTGATGGTTGATGAAGCCGAAAAGGCCGCCCGACGTGAGGATCGGACAGAAGGGGTGGATGCGCGGCGCGCCGTTCGGGCGGATGGTGGCGACGTAGCCCATGCCGATGCCGTGTTTGTACAGGAGCGCCCTGCCCGCCGCGGCCATCTCCGGCATCGCCCCCTCGAACTCGGCCCAAGACACGCCCGCACCCATGACCCTCCCCTACGACGCCGCCGTGACCGCAGTGGGATGCTCGCGCCGTGGGAACCATCAAGGAAGACTCCGAACGCCTCTGGCAGGGTCAGGGTGACCTCGTCTTCGCGGACCATCCGGTGTCGGCTACCCATCGAAGCGGCGAGGAGATCGCCGAGGGGGTGCTCTGCCTGAAGTCGATCGCGAGCGTCAACGCGGTCGACACGAACGATGGCCTCGTGATGCTCGACACGGGCGGCGAGTTCGACATCAACCTCGTGCATCGGGAGATCAGAGGGTGGCGTCCGGACGCGCCCGTGCGCGCGGCCGTCTACTCGCACCACCATGTCGACCACATCTTCGGCACGAAGCGCTTCGAGGAAGAGGCAACCGAGAAGGGCTGGCCGCAGCCGGTGGTGTACGCGCACGAGGAGCTGCCGCACCACCTCGATCGCTACGAGCACACCCTCGGGTGGAACACTGCGATCAACAAGCGCCAGTTCGGGCTTCCCGTCGACGGCTTCCGCTGGCCCGAGCACTACCGCTACCCCGACGTCACCTACAAGGACCGCCTGACGTTCACGCGCGGTGACCTCACGTTCCACCTCCACCACGGGCGTGGCGAGACCGACGACGCGACATGGACGTGGGTGCCCGAGCTGAAGATCGTCCACCCGGGCGACCTCTTCATCTGGGCCGTGCCGAACGCGGGCAACCCGCAGAAGGTGCAACGGTACGCGTCGGACTGGGCCGCGGCGCTGCGGCAGATGGCCGGCCTCGGCTCCGAGCTTCTCCTCGCGGGGCACGGCCTGCCGATCTTCGGCGCCGATCGGGTGCAGGCCGCGCTGACCGACACCGCCGAGCTGCTCGAGTCGATCGAGGCGCAGACGCTCACGCTCATGAACACAGGCTGCTCACTCGACCGCGTGCTCCACGAGGTCGAGGTGCCCACTCACCTGCGCGACAAGCCGTACCTGCGGCCCGTGTACGACCATCCGCAGTTCATCGTGCGAAACGTGTGGCGTCGTTACGGCGGCTGGTACGACGGCGAGCCCGACAACCTCCTGCCCGCGCCGCGCGCGGAGCAGGCACGCGAGTGGGTGCGTCTCGCGGGCGGCGTCGAGAAGGTCCTCGCCCGGGCCCGCGAGCTGGCGGAGGAAGGAGACCTCCGGCTCGCCTGTCATCTCGTGGAGCACGCCGTGATCGCCGCGCCCGACACGAACGAGGTTCACGAGACCCGCGCGCACATCTACGAGACCCGGGCCGCGCAGCAGGAGTCGTCGATGGCGCGCAACCTGATGCGGCACGCTGCTGAGGCGAGCAAGCAGGGCAAGCGCGACCTGGCGGGTGACTGGTGACCGAGCTTGTGCGACTCGCCGTGGACGACGGGGTCGCGGTCGCGACGATCGACGCGCCGCCGATGAACGTGATGACGATCCCGCTCTACCTCGAGCTGGCGCAGCTCTGCGGGGACATCGAGGCGGACAAGCAGGTCAAGGTGCTGGTGCTCCGGAGCGCGGACCCCGACTTCTTCATCGCCCACTTCGACGTCGAGGCCATCCTCCAGTTCCCTACCGAGAGCGAACCCCAACGAGAGACCACGCCGAACCCGTTCCACCAGATGTGCGAGCGGCTCCGCACGATGCCGAAGGCGACGATCGCGGAGATCGGAGGAAGGGTGGGGGGCGGCGGGAGCGAGCTCGCGTCGTCGTGCGACATGCGATTCGGTGCGATCGGGCGCACGATCGTCAACCAGATGGAGGTGCCGCTCGGCATCCTGCCCGGCGGCACCGGCACGCAGCGCCTCCCGCGGCTGGTCGGCAGGGGCCGCGCGATGGAGATCATCCTCGGCGGCGTCGACGTCGACGCCGTCACTGCGGAGCAGTGGGGCTACCTGAACCGAGCACTGCCGCCCGCCGAGCTCCGCCCGTTCGTGGACGCGCTCGCTCGGCGCATCGCCCGGTTCCCCGCGAACGCGATCGCTCTCGCGAAGGAAGCAGTGACCAACGCGGAACGCCTCCCCTTGTCAGAGGGCCTTGCCGAGGAGGCATTGCTGTTCCAGCGGACGCTCCGCGATCCCGAGGCGCAGGCCGCGATGCGTCGCTTCCTCGAGCTCGGCGGTCAGACCCGCGAGCCCGAGCTACGGATGGGCGCGCTCGTCGAAGAGCTTCACAAGCCGTAAGCCTCCAAGAGCCGTAGCCACACCTCGCTCACCGTCGGAAACGACGGGACCGCGTGCCACAGCTTCGCGAGAGGGACCTCACCCACGATTGCGACCGTCGCCGAGTGGAGGAGCTCTTGCATCGCTGGCCCGGTGAACGTCGCGCCCAGGATCACGCTGCGGTCTTCGTCGATCACCAGGAACGAGGTGCCCTTGATCCCGTTGCCCGACGTGTACGCGCCGGCCACATCGCCGGTGGCGTACGTCACTGTGCGGATGTTGAGCCCCCTCTCGCGGGCCTGCGCCTCGGTCATGCCGACCGCGCACACCTGCGGATCGGTGAACGTGACCCGCGGGACCATGTCGTGATCCGCGACGTCGACCACGTCCTTGCCGAGGATGATGTCGGCGACCAGCCGCGCCTGGTACTTCGCCATGTGGGTGAGCAATGCCCGCCCGTTGCAGTCGCCCACCGCGTAGAGCCACTCACCCGGAACACCGACCGCACGGAAGCGATCATCGACCTCGATGTACTTGCCCGGCTGCAGGCCGACGACGTCGAGTCCGATCGACGACGTCGCCGGGCGCCGACCCACCGCGACCAACAGCTCGTCGCCCTCGACCTCGGTGCCGTCGTCGAGCGAGACGACGATCGGCCCGTCGGTTCCGTCCTGGCGGACGGCGGTCGCGTGCACCGCAGCGTGCACGGTGATGCCCTCCTCGGCGAACGCCGCGCACACCTCGTCGCCGGCGAACGGCTCCTCACGCGCCAGCAGGCGCGGGCCACCCTCGACCACGACGACCTCCTCGCACCCGAGGCGCTTGAACCCCTGGGCCATCTCAGCGCCGATCGTCCCGCCGCCGAGCACGAGCAAACGACGCGGCAGCTCCTTCGCCGACGTGATGCCGCGGTTGTCCCACGCCTTCACGGCCGACAACCCGGGGATGGGAGGCATCGCGGCGCCGGTGCCGGTCGCGATCACGACCGCCCTCGTCGCCTCGAGCGCGTGCGTCGTCCCGTCGCTCGCCGCCACCGACACCACACGCTCACCGGTCAGCCGACCCTCCCCCCGGTAGAAGTCGATGTGCTCGCTCTCGAGCCACCGCTGCTGGCCGTCGTCGGTCCAGCTGTTCGTCATGTAGTCGCGCTGCGCGAACGCCGCAGCGACATCGATCTCGCCCGTGATCGCCTCGGCCGCGCCGGGCACCCGGCGCGCCGCTGCGAGCACGTCACCGGGTCGAATGAGGGTCTTGGACGGGATGCACCCCCAGTACGAGCACTCGCCGCCCACCAGCTCCTTCTCGACGAGGGCGACCTTCAACCCGCCATCGGCGCACCGACCGGCGGCGTTCTCGCCCGCAGGGCCTCCACCGATGACGATCACGTCGTGGATCACGTCGTGGATCACGTCGTAGCGCTGTGTCATCCGCGTAGCGTCGCACTCGTGACGCCGAGGCTCCAACGGATCGCCACCGCTGCCGGGATCCTCGGGCCCGCCGCCTTCGTCACCACGTTCGTCGTGAGCGAACGGCGCCAGGAGGGTTACTCGATCAGAGACGAGCACATCAGCGGCTTGGCGGCTCCTGATGCGCGCAACCCTGAGGTCCTCCTGAGCGGTTTCTTGATGATGGGCGTCTCCACGATCGGCTTCGCGACGGCCCTGCGTCAGCACCTCGGCGGACGCCGCGCCGGCCTCGGGCCGATCCTGTTGGGCCTGAGCGGGGTCGGCGCGATCGGCGCTGGCCTGCTGCGGCGCGATCGCATGCTGCTGCACCCGCCCGATCAGCCCGACGACCATCGCCAGTCGTGGAAGAACGACGGACACGACATCTCCGCGGGTGTGATCTACACGACGTCGGTCGGGGCGCCGTTGCTCCTCTACCGCCACCTCAAGCGCGACGAGCGCTTGGCTCCGATGGCGCCGGTTGGCATCGCCGCATCCGCCGCGAGCCTCACGCTGATGGGGATCTTCGCGACTCAGGTCGACCGCAAGGGCAACGGCGTCATCCAGCGTGTGATGGTCAGCCTCCCGATGGGTTTCATGAGCGCGCTCGCATGGCGCATGCTGCGCGACTGATGGCCGGCGACTGATGGCCGGCGACTGATGACCGGCCCGACGCTCCCGCCCGACGCGCCTCGCGCGCTGGTCGAGTTCCTCGACGGCGAGCGAGACGAAGTCACGCTGCGTTCGGGGCGCCTCGCGTGGCTGCCGACGCCTTCCTCGGTCCGGCTCGTGATGCGCGATCCCCAGACGAGGTTCGCTCTCGATCGCCCGGGCCACGTCCGCGTCCACGTGAAGTGGGGTCCGGCCTCGGCGCGGCTCGTCGCGCATGTCAACGACGACGGCGAGCTCGCCATGGACACCTCGGGCGTTCCGCGCTTTCTCGGGTTGCGCGGGCCGATCGATCGGTGGGTTGCCACGCTCAACGATCACCTGCACGCGACCGGTCGCAAGCTCGAGCCCGCCGAAGGACGCGGCGACACCTTGATCCTGCGGACCACCGCCCGGTGATGGGCCGGTGATGGGCCGGTGATCAAGTACATCGGTTCGAAGCGCCGCCTCGTCCCCGCCCTCGCGGCGATCGCGCAGGCGACGGGGGCGCGCACCGCGCTCGACCTGTTCACCGGCACGACCCGTGTCGCGCAGGCGTTCAAGCAGCTCGGCGCCCACGTCACCGCGGTCGACACCGCCCGCTACGCCGAGGTCTTCGGCCGCTGCTACGTCGAGACCGATCTCGACGACGTCCCGCTCGGGGCTCTCGACTCCGAAGTCGCCCGCCTCGACGGGCTCCCGGGAACGCCGGGGTACGTCACCGAGACGTTCTGCCGGCGCAGCCGCTACTTCACGCCCGAGAACGGGGCTCGCATCGACGCCATCCGTGACGCGATCGCCTCACACCACGGGGGATCACCGCTCGAGCCGCTGCTCCTGACGAGCCTCATCGAGGCCGCGGACCGCGTCGACTCAACGACCGGCGTGCAGATGGCCTACCTCAAGCAATGGGCGCCGCGGGCGCACCAGCGGTTGACGCTGCGGACACCCGCGCTGTTGTCGGGGCCTGGGCGCGCGATCCGAGGCGACGCGCTCGAGATCACGCCGACCCTCGGGCCGTTCGACCTCGCCTACCTCGATCCGCCGTACAACCAGCACCGCTACTTCACCAACTACCACGTGTGGGAGACGTTGGTGGCGTGGGACGCACCCGCGCACTACGGGGTCGCGTGCAAGCGAGTCGACGCCCGAGGCCCCGACACCCGCAGCCCGTTCAACTCACGGCGCTCGATGCCCGCCGCGCTCGCCGCGGTGGTCGACGCCGTGGATGCCGAGCTTCTCGTCGTCTCGTACAACGACGAGTCCTGGCTCACCCTCGACGAGCTCGTCGCCATGTGCTCAACCCGGGGGCGCCACGTCGAGGTCCTCGCCTTCGACTCCAAGCGCTATGTCGGCGCGCAGATCGGGATCCACAACCCGAAGGGGGAGCGCGTCGGGCGCGTCTCGCACCTTCGCAACACCGAGCTGCTGGCCCTCGCCGGCCCTCGCGACCTCGTCCAACGCGGGCTCCGGGCTGCATCCCCCAAAGTGACGGAAGCGCCACTTAAAGTGGCGCTTCGATGACGATTCGGGAGATTTCCCGCTCAGAACGCCACCCATCGTGCCGATACCTGAAGGGTGAGCTCCGTCGCCTCCGCCCGGTGATCTCACCCCAATTGATGAACGGCATGACCGCACTCAGCCACACCCTTCTGCGCGAACGGCGGCTGCTGGACCTGTTGACGTATCGCCTGGAGACACAGCACCACCTGCTGCTCTCCGGCCGCGCCCGGTTCATCTCCCTTGCGGCTCGCGAGATCGAGGATGTGCTCGACGAGCTCGGGCACACCGAGCTCGAGCGCGCCGTGCAGGTGAGCGGCCTCGCGGAGCGCCTCGGGCTCCCCGAGGAGCCGTCGCTCTCACAGATCGTCGAGCGAGCGCCGAAGCCGTGGCAGGACATCCTCGCGGAGCACCGTGACGCGCTTCGCGTGGCGGCCGAAGAGGTCGATCGGCTCACCAACGCCAACCGAGCCCTGCTCGAGGCGGCCTACCTCGCGAGCGCGGCGACCGTCGCGAGCGCAGAAGGAGTGCAGTGATGCCTGACGTCGAGGAGCGCAAGCGGCCGAAGCGACGCCCGTCCACCTTGGACGAGGCGCGCCTCACCGAGCTTCGGGAAGAGGAGCTCGCGTGGCTGGCCGCGCTCGCCACGAGCGCGCGAGGGCTTCAGCCTTCGTTGCGCGAGTTCTTGCGCTGAGCGCTGGCTGACGGTCTGTTCGCTACGCCGTCGCCAGCGAGACGCGCGGCTCGGGCGTCGTGACCTGGTCGAGCCGGCTCTTCCAGGACGACTTCGTGGCCACTGCTGCGGCGTAGCTCTGCTTGCGGCGCGCGACCCGAGCGGTCGTGCGGGCTGCGGCCTCGTCGGTCTCGTCAGCGGTGCGGTACTGGGCCTCGATGGCTTCGCGGAGCATCTCGAGGGCCTCGGAGCGCAACTGCGAGATACGGCTCTCGGTGACCGACAGGAACCGGGCGAGCTCCTCGGAGGTCCGTCCCTCGAGGAAGTAGCCGGTGATCACCAAACGGTGGCGCTCGGGGAGCAGGTGCACCGCGTCACGCAGGTAGGCACGCATCTCACGCGCCTCGAGCTCCTCAGACGGCTCGGCGGCCGTGCGGTCGCAGAGCACATCGACGAGGGACAGATCTTCGTCGGCCTCGCCGAGGCGATAGTCGAGAGCGAGCACGACCGAGCGGAACACCCGATCACGCAGCGCCGCGAGGTCGGCGGGGGTCGCCCCCACCTCACGGGCCAGCTCCTCCATCGAGGGCATGCGGCCCAGCCGGCTGGCGAGACGCTGCTCGGCCGAGTCGGCCTGGCGGGCGAGCGCCCGCACCGAACGGGGAGC
Source organism: uncultured Acidimicrobiales bacterium (assembly GCA_963708175.1). Classification (GTDB taxonomy): domain Bacteria; phylum Actinomycetota; class Acidimicrobiia; order Acidimicrobiales; family DATKAS01; genus DATKAS01. The sequence goes on along the minus strand of CAVPSD010000011.1, from coordinate 197,340 downwards.
CCAGTCCGCAGACCGGACGGCATCGAGGATCGCGCCGCGGATGCGCCGGGCTGCGAACTTGTCGAACGGAACACCCTTGCCCGCATCGAACCGGTTGGCCGCCTCGACGAGCCCGAGCACACCGGCCCGGACGAGCTCGCCACGGTCGACGTGACGGGGGAAGTTCACCGCCACCTGGACCACGATCTGCTCGACGAGCGTCAGGTTCGCCTCGACGAGCGACCGATCAGGGCCCGCCTGCCGGGGTGTCTTGGCCGCGGACTTGGCCGCGCCACGGGTGGTGGATTGCCGATCCTGGACTCTTGCGTTCGCCATCTTCGCCCGACTCCCTCCACGGATGTCCCCGCTGAGATCGGCACCTTGAGTGGCGACATTAGCACTGAGCGTTGTTTTGCCGAAGGGGCCGTTTGGCCCATTTCTGCTGCTCACATACCGTGAGGCGTCGATGTCACTGACGGTAGCGTCACCCAATGTTGACGGACTTTGTCGGGATACCGGCAGACTCGTGATACAACCAAATACCGCCATCCACAGCAGCGACCGGAGGGGCATCAATGGCCATTCGACTGGGCGACACCGCGCCCGACTTCACCGCCGACACGACGCAAGGGACGATCAACTTCCACGAATGGCTCGGGGACAGCTGGGGCATCCTGTTCTCGCATCCGAAGGACTTCACGCCGGTGTGCACCACCGAGCTCGGCTACGTCGCGAAGATCAAGCCGGAGTTCGAGAAGCGCAACGTGAAGGTGATCGGCCTGTCGGTCGACCCGGTGGACTCGCACACCAAGTGGGACGCCGACATCGAGGAGACGCAGGGCACCGCGGTGAACTTCCCGATGATCGGCGACCCGGACAAGAAAGTCGCGGACCTCTACGACATGATCCACCCGAACGCGAGCGACACCGTCACCGTGCGCACGGTGTTCGTCATCGGCCCCGACAAGAAGGTGAAGCTCACGATCACCTATCCGCAGTCGTGCGGCCGCAACTTCGACGAGATCCTGCGCGTGATCGACTCGCTGCAGCTCTCCGCCGGCTACAGCGTGTCGACGCCGGTCAACTGGAAGGACGGCGAGGACGTCATCATCATGCCGTCCGTCTCGGACGATGACGCGAAGGGCAAGTTCCCGAAGGGATGGAAGGCCATCAAGCCGTACCTGCGGGTGACGCCTCAGCCCAACAAGTGAGCCTCGACCCACGTGCGCACCGGAGGCGCCAGCCGGTGCAGGTGGGCACCTGGGTCCTCGCGGATCATCGTCGCTGAGATAGGCACGGCAATGCGTTCGGGGTCGACGTCGACGGCCCGTGCCCCGAGCCTCCGTGCGATCTCCGCGCCGTAGGCCTCGGACGAGAAGTAGACGTCGGGCCCCTCGGCGAGGGGCCAGCGCGCTCGGAACAGCGCGATCCACTGCTGCCAGAGCTCCTCGTCGTCGAAGTCCGTGTCGAGGTCGTGGCGCACCTCGACCACGGTGACGGCCGGATGCAGCGCCGCGAGCCATCCGGCGCGCAGGTCACCGGGGATCGCTTCGCCGTCTCGCGTGTTCACGAACACGACGAGCTCGTCCACCTGCGCCGCCGCGGTGTCGACCAAGTGCGAGTGACCGAGATGCGGTGGGCAGAAGCGCCCGACGATGAGGCCGGTGACGCGCTCGGTCAGGTGCCGCCGCCCTCGCCTGCGCCCCGACCGAGCGCTGCAAGCCGGAACGCGGTGCTCCAACCGTCGCCCGGCGCCCCGAACGCCGCGAGCTCGGCCAGCGTCGTAGTCCGCAGCTCGTCCGCGTGCGCGTCACCGATGCAGGACAAGGCCTCCGCGGCCGCGAGTCGGACGATGCGCCGCGCGAGCTGGTCATCGGTGTCGTCGACGAATGCGGTTGTCGCCGCGATCGCGCGACGGAGCGCCTCCCCGTCGCCGAGCTGCGCGAGCGACAGGATCCGCGCGGAGCCCGCGGTCGCGCGGTCGAGGTAGCTGGCCGCGGTCGAGGCGTCCACCGCGTCGGCCAGCGCGATCGCCTCGTCTGCCTTGCCGACAGCGGCCGAAGCGAGCGCGAACGCGCTCAAGGCATACGGGCTGGTCGGGCTGAGCGCCGCTGCTTCTTCGAGGAGCACGAGGGCGTCATCGACCTTCGCGACTTGGAGGTACGCCAGGCCCGAGCTCACCATCCACTCGAGGTCGCCGAGCACCAGCTTCTCGTTCGTGTCCGCGCGGGCCGACATGAGCGCCGCGAGTGCGCGGTCGCCCTCGCCCAGGTGGACATAGGTGCCGCCGGCGATGCCCGCGCCCATCCGTTCGGAGGCGATCGCCGTCGTCGCCGACATCACTTCTTCGAGCGACTTCTCGACCTCGGCGACATCACCGGTGGCCGCCAGCGAGCGAGCGACGGCGTTGAGCGCCATCGCCCGGCCGTAGTGGTCGCCGATCGACTGGAACAGCGCGCGGGCCTCGTTCGCGAGGGGCAGCGCAGCCGTCGCGCGGCCGCGCCAGAGACGCAGGTTCGCGAGCAGGACGAGCATCATCCCATGCGCCCACTTGTCGCTGTCTCGCGCACCGATCGCGAGCTCGGCGAGCGCCTCGGCCTCTTCGAAGTTGCCCTCGTTGTACCGAACCCACGCGAGCAGCCCGCGCGACCACCCCATGCCGAACTGGTCGCCCAGCTCGCTGAACATCCGGAGGGATTCTTCGAGCCGCGGGTTCGCCTCGGCAAGGTCGCCGCGGGAGAACGCCATGAACGCGAGGTACTGGATCGCCCACGCCTCGCCCCGGCGGTCGCCGAGCTCACGGAAGATGTCACGCGCCTCGACGAGCGCGGCCTCGCCTTCCTCATAGGTACGAAGGAAGATGCTCGTGAAGCCGAGGTAGCGGAGCGCCTCGGCAAGGCCTTCCTTCTCGCCGAGCTCGCGCCAGAGCGCGATCGCGTCCCAGAGCGTGGAGGCCGACTCCTCGAGGTGGCCCTCGCGCTCGAGCAGCTGCCCCAGCACGCTCATCGCCTGGGCGCGCGCGGATCGGTCTCCGGCGCGATCGGCGTCCGAGAGGGCGGCCATGACGTCCATGCGCGCACCGGGCAGGTCGCGTTGTGCGGACTTCGCCCATGCGCGAAGCGTCAGCAGCCTGCGCCTCGGAGCGCCGGTCTCCTCGTCGTCCGGATCGAGGAACGACAGGGCCCGGTCGGAGAGCTTCAGCGCCATGCCCGCCATGTCGTGCGCGTACGCGCGCTTCGCGGCCTTCGCGAGCCAGATGGCCGCCCGAGCCCGGACGTCGTCCGGGACGCCGGGGATCGGGCCGAGCTCGGCGACGACCTCACTCGCCGCCGCGAGGTGAACAGCCACCTGTTCGAGCCGCTCGCCACGGCCCATGGCCTCGTCGTTCGCGAAGAGCTCGGCGATCGCGGCATGGCGCCGAGCGCGTGATGCCTTCGTGAGCGTGTTGTAGGCGACCTCGCGGACCGACTCGGACCGGAACGTCCATCGGTCACCCTCGAGGACGAGGAGATCCTTCGACACGAGGCCGGCCAGGGCCCCTTGCCCGTCGTCATCGAATTTGGCCGGCGCGTCGATCGGCACACGGTCCACGGCGAGCGCGGCCAGGGCGCTGACCGGGCCACTCCGGCCGAGCACCGCAGCATCTTCGAGCGTGGCCCGCTCGCCCGGCGACAACGTGTCGATGCGGGCGGCGACGAGCCCGCGGATGTTGTCGGGCAGATCGGGAAGGCTCTCGGGCGTCTCAGCGGTCTCGCAGACGAGCGAGGCCAGCTCTTCGAGGAAGAACGGGTTGCCGCCACTTCGGTCGAGCAGCTGATCGGCGACTCGTCGCGGCAGGCGGCTCTCGGCGACGGAGTCGAGCAGCTGGCGAGCCGCAGCGCGATCGAGCGGATCGAGGTTGATCGCGACCGTGTTGTGCCGACCCTGCGGCCGCCAGCGGAAGTCCTGCCCGACTCGAGCGGTCGCCACGACGACGAACGGCAGCGAGCCGAGCGCTCGCAACATGCGGTCGAGCAGGTCGAGCACGAGGTCGTCCGCCCAGTGCATGTCGGAAAGCACGACGACGACCGGCCGAACGCGCAGGTACGCCTCGGTGAAGGCGAAGAGCGAGAGCGCGGCGTCCTCGCGGGCGCGAGACGGATCGAGGCTGTCGAGCGACGTCGGGAAGCCCATGAAGAACATGAGGCCTTCGGCGATGCGGGTGACCTCCTCGGAAGTCGCGGGCTGCTCGAGGACCGCCGCGGTCGCGCCGACGCACCGGCGGCGGGCGATGTCGGCGTCGTCGTCGGCATGGATGCCCGTGCCGTCAGCCAACATCTCGCCGATCGGCCACCAGATGTTCGCCTCGCCGTAAGGCACGCAGCGTCCTTCGAGCACCGCGGCCTCGTGGCTGGCCTCCGCGAGGGACGCCGCCTCCTCGGCCAACCGGCTCTTGCCGACGCCGGCCTCGCCGAGGAGCAAGATCAGCTGCGCCCGCCGGTGGTCGACGCACATCTCGATGCTCCGGGCGATGAGGCCGAGCTCGGTGGCCCGCCCGACGAGCGGGGCGCGGAGCCGACGAACCCGGTGACCGGGAGGCGCGATCGGTTCGACCGCGATCCACGCCTCGACGGGCTCCTCCCGGCCTCTCGCCTGGACGGGGCCGAGGTGGTCGTACCGCACCACTGCGTGTGTGCCCGCGTGCGTCGCCGGGCCGACGAGCACCTGGCCGGGACGAGCGACCGACTGGAGTCGGTTCGCGGTGTTCACGACGTCGCCCATCGCGGTGTAGTCGCCACCGGCGCGAAGGGCGCCGACGAGCACCTCGCCCGTGTTGACGCCCACTCGCATCTCGATGCCGTGCGCGATGCCCGCGGTGTGCTGCGCGATCGACTGCTGCATGCGCAATGCCGCTCGCACGGCCCTCTCCGCATCGTCCTCGTGGGCGATCGGGGCGCCGAACAACGCGAGGATCGCGTCACCGATGATCTTGTCGACCTGGCCGCCGAACGCCGTGACATCGGCCACAAGGCACTCGAAGCAGTCGTCGATCAGGTTCTTCAGCTGCTCGGGGTCCATCGTCTCGGACAGCCCGGTGAACCCGACCAGGTCTGCGAACAGGACCGTCACGACACGGCGCTCGTCAGAGCGCGTCAAAAGGGTGTGGCCGCAGGTGGGACAGAACCTGGCTCCCGAAGGAGCGTTCGCGCCGCATGACGGGCACGTCATACCGGTGCATCCTACGGTGCCCCCACCCGCTCCCTCGCGTGGGTTCTCGCGATCTGCAAACGTGCCGCGCCGAGATGCCCATAGCTTGGGCGAGCACACCTCTCGAAGGAGCTGACTGCCCCCATGTCAACGCTCAGCGAGGCGTACCCCGCCGCTCCGCAATCCCCCGCTGTCGCCGCCCGCACCGCGGATGCGGTGAAGGTCTACGGCAAGGACGACAACGAGGTGCGTGCCCTCGACGGGGTCAGCATCGAGTTCGCCTCGGCAGCCTTCACCGCGATCATGGGCCCGTCGGGTTCGGGCAAGTCGACCTTGATGCACTGCTGCGCCGGCCTCGACACCCTCACCTCGGGCGAGGTCTGGATCGGTGAGCGCCCGCTGAGCAGCATGCGCGAGCGCGAGCTCACCGTGCTGCGCCGCGACCGGCTCGGGTTCGTCTTCCAGGCCTACAACCTGGTGCCCACGCTGACCGCGGAGGAGAACATCAACCTTCCGGTCGCACTCGCGGGCCGCGATCCCGACAGGGAGTGGGTCGATCGGGTCATCAAGAGCGTCGGCCTGGGCGATCGGCTCCGCCACCGTCCGAGCGAGCTCTCCGGGGGCCAGCAGCAGCGTGTCGCGGTCGCACGAGCGCTCGCGAACCAACCCGAGCTGATCTTCGCGGACGAGCCCACGGGCAACCTCGACAGCCGTACGAGCGCCGAGATCCTCACGTTCATGCAGGCGGTGGTGAACGATCTGGGCCAGACGATCGTCATGGTCACCCACGATCCGATGTCGGCGGCGTACGCGAGCCGGGTCGTCTTCCTGGCCGACGGCCGGGTGGTCGACGAGATGCGCGACCCGACCTCGGAGCGCGTCCTCGATCGCATGAAGCAGTTCGGGGACTAGCCACCCATGTGGCGCGTCACGATCCGCGGACTCCGCGCCAAGAAGCTCCGACTGCTGACGACCGCGCTCGCGGTCATGCTCGGCGTCGCGTTCATGGCGGGCACGCTCGTGCTCACGGACACGATGGGCAAGGTCTTCGACGACCTGTTCGCCGACGTGAACCGAGGCACCGACGCGTTCGTGCGCGGTCAAACCGTGTTCGAGAGCGACTTCGGCGACGCCCGCAGCCGCATCCCGGCATCGCTCGTTTCCACCGTGCAGGGCGTCGACGGGGTCGCCGCCGCAGAGGGCTCGGTGCAGGGCTACGCGCAGCTCGTCAAGTCCGACGGCAGCGCGCTGAGCTCAGGGCAGGCGCCAACGCTCGGCGGCAGCTGGGGCGAGGTCGACGAGCTGAACCCGTTCACGATCGTCGAGGGGCGTCCGCCGCAGACGCCCAGTGAGATCGTCATCGACAAGAACAGCGCGGAGAAGGGCGACTTCTCCGTCGGCCAAACGGTGAAGGTGCTCCTCAAGGGCCCGACTCAGGAGTTCACGATCGTCGGCATCGCGAGGTTCGGCTCTGCCGACTCCCTCGCGGGCGCCTCGTTCGTGAGCTTCGACTACAACACCGCGCAAAAGCTCCTCGCCGAGCCCGGCCAGATCGATTCGATCTCGGCCGTCGCCGCGTCAGGCGTCTCTCAGGAAGAGCTCGTGACGCGGATCTCCGTCGTCATGCCACCCAACGTCGAGGTGCTCACCGGCGAGCAGATCACCAAGGAGAACCAGAGCGACATCAAGAAGGCGCTCAGCTTCTTCAACACCTTCCTGCTCGTGTTCGCCGGCGTCTCGATCTTCGTCGGGATGTTCATCATCTACAACACGTTCTCGATCATCGTGGCGCAACGCAGCAAGGAGCTCGCACTCCTACGCGCCGTCGGCGCGAGCCGAAGGCAAGTGCTCACCTCGGTGCTCGTCGAAGGGCTCGTCGTCGGGTTCATCGCGTCGATCGTCGGCCTCGCGCTGGGCGTGCTGGTGGCGCTCGGCCTCAAGGCCGCACTCGGTGGGCTGGGGCTCGACGTCCCGAGCGGTCCGATCGTGCTTCTCCCCCGTACCGTCGTCGTCAGCGTCATCGTGGGTGTCCTCGTCACTGTCGTGTCGGCCTTCTTCCCGGCCCGCCGCGCCGCGAAAGTCCCCCCGATCGCCGCGATGCGCGACGTGGCCATCGACACCTCCGGCTCGTCGAAACGCCGGGTGATCATCGGCCTGCTCGCGATCGCGTTCGGCGTGCTGTTGCTGTTCGCCGGCCTCTCGAAGGGTGGGAGCAAGGGCGCCCTGCAGGTGGGGCTCAGCGCGCTCGTCGTGTTCATGGCCGCGACGATCCTCGGACCGATCATCGCCAAGCCCGTGAGCAGGGTGCTCGGCGCGCCCCTGCCGTACCTGCGGGGGATGAGTGGCACGCTGGCGAAGGAGAACGCCGCTCGCAACCCCAAGCGCACCTCTTCCACGGCTGCCGCCCTGATGATCGGAGTCGGAATCGTCGGCTTCATCCTCGTGCTCGCGGCGTCGATCAAGGCGTCGGTCGCGGACACGGTGAACTCACAGCTGAAGGCCGACTACATCGTCGTGTCGAAGAGTCGGTTCAGCGGAGTCGGGTTCAGCCCCGACCTCGCGAAGTCGATCGCGGAGATCCCTGGCGTGCAGAGCGTGTCGGGGATGCGGTTCGGCGGAATGGAGGTCGACGGCGACGTGAAATTCGTCTACGCGGTCGACCCCGAGACGATCGACGACGTCTTCGACCTCGGTGACGTGAGCGGCTCCGTGAGCGACCTCTCCGAGCTGAACACGGTCGCGGTCGACGAGAAGGTCGCGAAGGACAACGGCTGGGCGCTCGGAAGCACCGTCGACGTGCAGTTCGCGAGCGGGCCTGCGGAACTGCGCATCGTCGCGTTGATCGACGGGGTCAAGGCCCAGGGGAACTGGATCCTCGGCATCGGCACCTATGAGCTCCATTTCGCCGACCAGTTCGACTTCCAGGTGTTCGTGAAGCTCGAACCCGAGGCGGATCACGCGGCGTTCGAGGCCGCTTCCGCGGACGTCTTGAAGGACTATCCGAACGCGGAGCTCCAGAACCGCGAGGAGTTCAAGAACTCGACCGCGAGCCAGGTCGACCAGCTGGTGAACGTCATCTACGTGCTGCTCTTCCTCGCGATCCTCATCGCCCTGCTCGGCATCGCGAACACGCTGGCGCTCTCGATCTACGAGCGGCGCCACGAGATCGGGCTGCTGCGCGCCGTGGGCATGACCCGCTCCCAGGTCCGCTCGTCCGTGCGTTGGGAGTCGGTGATCATCGCCCTTCTCGGCACCGCGCTCGGGCTCGTCATCGGCGTCGCGTTCGGCGCCGCCATCGTGCGCTCGCTGCGGTCGATCGGCTTCACCGGCTTCAGGATCCCCTTCGGACAGCTCGCGATCGTCGCCGTCATCGCGGCGACGGCCGGCGTCATCGCCGCCATCCAGCCCGCACGCAAGGCTGCGAAGCTCGACATACTCGCGTCCATCGCGACCGAGTAGCGATGGCCGGCTACTCGGGCACTCCACTCGCGAAGAAGCTCGGCATCAAGGAGGGTGCCGAGGTCGTCACGCTCGGGGCGCCCGACGAGTTCGCGGCCCTGCTCGACGGCACACCGGTCGTGGCTGCGACACGCACGCCTCGACACGCCGACGTGATCGTTGCCTTCTTCACCAAGCGTGGCGATCTCGCGAAACGAATCGACGGCTGCGGCAAGGCGATCTTCCCGGACGGAGGGCTGTGGGTCGCATGGCCCAAGCGGGCGTCCGGCGTGCCGACCGACATCACCGAGGACACGGTGCGCGAGGTCGCCCTGCCGCTCGGCCTCGTGGACAACAAGGTGTGCGCCATCGACGATGTGTGGTCCGGGCTGCGCGTCGTGTGGCGACGCGATCGACGCGGCTGACGTTCTCAGGGAGAGACGCGCAGCTGGCAACCCGGGCACCAGTAGGTGACCCGGCTGTTCATGCCCTGCCGCATCACCTCGACGGGCGCATGGCACCGCAGGCACGGCTTGCCCGCGCGTCCGTACACCGCGAGGCCGCCAGTGACGGTGGCGCGCTCACCGCCGCCGAGGTCCGCCTGCAGCAGATCGGCCGCAGTCTCGACGATCACGAAGCATGCACGCGGCGAGAGCGCGCGGATCTGTGTGCGCGGATCGAGCCGGCAGGCCCAAAGGACCTCGCTCTTGTACACGTTGCCGACGCCGCAGCACATCCTCTGGTCGAGGAGGATGTCGCCGATCTCCTCGTGGCCCTCGCAGTACTGGACCATGCGCTTGACGCAAGCTTCGAGATCGACATCGGCGCGACAGAGGTCCGGGCCGAGCGAGCCGAGCCCAGGATGGCGACGGCGGTCTTCGATGCGGAAGACCTCGACGAGCGGCGCGTTGAAGCACACCGCGAGCCAGCCCTCGACCTGCAGCACGACGCGTGCTGACTGCAGCCGCTTGCGCCACGTCTCGCCCGGGCGGTACAGGTGCCACGAGCCGGTCATGCGCATGTGCGTGTGGAGCACGATGCCGTCGTCGAAAGTGATCTCGAGGTGCTTGCCGGTTGCCTCCACCGCCTCGATCACCGATCCCACGTGCGGCCGCAGCCCCACCAGCCGCGGTGCCTCGAACCGCTCGAGCCGGTGGCCGATGAGCGCGGGGCGCAGCCGCGCCGCGGTGCGGTGGACCGTGTCGCCCTCAGGCATGGGCAGCGCGAAGGCTCGGAGGCTCAGAGCCATTCCCCTCAGAACAGCAGATCGGCAGGGGCTCGCGGTGGATCACGCGCATGATCACGCTCCGGATCATTGGCGCAGGACGAGGCCCCGGTAGCCGTCGGCGAAGCCCGCGTCTCGCAGCATCGGCGCGATCGGTGACGACAGCGCGGGTTCGTTGTCGATGCGCTGCAGCTCGAGGGAACGCAGCCGTCCGTCCTTCACGAGGCCCGCGATCGCCTCGACCCATCGGTCGTCGAGAGTCGCCTTCGGAAACAGGAGAAGGCTGCGGCCACTGCGATCGAGGTACGCGACCGCTTCACCCGCCACGAGCACCACCATCGACCCTGCGGCGCGCGCTGGCCGGCCCACTGACTGTGGCCAGGGAAGCGCGCCGCCGTACAGCTGGGCCGGGTCCGTCGCGGCGAGGACGACAGCCGCCTCGCCTTCCTCGGGCTCACGGTGGGAGCGAAGCCGGTCGACCGCCCCGGGCAGCGCGAACTGCGTCGCTCCGAGGCCGGCGACGAAGTACCCGCGCCGCACGTGCCCACGCTCCTCCAACGCCTTGAGGACCGGGTAGATGCCGGCGAACCCGCCTTCGACGCCTTCAGCCAGAGAGGCCTCCCGCGTGAGGACGCCGTTGCGCTCGAGCAGCTGCACGGCGTTCGCGTGCGCGGCCTCCGTCGCCGATGCTGCCGGCTGAGCAAGCAGGGACACGAGCGACCACCGTCCGGCGCCGGCGGGCGGCCCGATGCGCGTGAGTCGACCTGGCCGCGGGCGCGCCGTCTTCGGGGCGGTGCGTCGCGGCTTTCCCGCGAGCAGGGCGCGCAGCGGTGCGAGTGAGTCGTTGGTGACCTCGCCCGCCCACACGAGATCCCACAGGGAAGCGAGCAGCTCGGTGTCCGTGACATCGGTCGCGGCTGCGCGCAGCTCGGACCAGAACGATGCGCCCCGCTCGACGAGGTGGGCGCGCACCGCGTCGTGCACGCGACCCGACGGCACAGCGTCCGGGTCAAATGAGGGCGCGAGCAGTCGTACTTGATCGCGGAAGAAGAGGCGGACCCGCCCGTCCGCCGAGCCGATCGGTCCGGCACCGATCCACACGACGTCGCCCGAGGTGCACAGCGCGTCGAGGTGGGCAGGCGAGTAGCCGCGCAGTCGCGCCGGCAGCACGTCCGCCTCCAAAGACGAAGCGGTGAGAGGCGCTCCCTGCAGCTGGCCGAGAACCTCCACGAGACCGTCGACGCCATGACGCGCACCGGTGTGGATGCCGTGCCACGCGAGCGCGAACCGAGCGAACGCGTCAGGCTCGACGGGCTCGACCTCGCGGCGCAACGCTGCGAGCGATCGGCGGCGGAGCTGACGGAGGACCTCGACGTCGCACCACTCGCGCTCGACACCGTCGGGGCGGAACTCGCCACGCACGACTCGGCCCTGGCCTTCGAGCGCGGCGAGCGCGGAGGCGATCCGGTTCGCGGGCGCGCCGAGACGAGCCGCTGGAGCGTTCACAAGGAAGGGGCCGTGGGTCGCCGCGTACCGGGCGACCAGCTCTTCGAGCCCGTGCTCGACGGGCGCGGTGCACGCCGCGGGGAGACCCAGCGGGATCGCGACGCCGAGGCCGTCCCGGAGCCGACCCGCGTCGTGCGCATCCGCGAACCGCTCGGCGGTGCCGATGCGCACATTGATGGCGCGCCGCGCGTGCGCCAGCTCGTCGAGCCCGGCCGTCGCGTCGACCCCCGGCGCGCAGCGGGCCGCCACCTCCTCGGCCGAGAGGTCGCCGAGCAGTCGCAGCAGGTCGTGCACCTCGTCGACGTTGCGCGCTTGGCGGCCAGGCGTGAGCCGCTGGAGATCGAGCTCGAGGTCGGCGAGCACACCCGGGTCGATCAGCTCGCGCAGCTCTTCGGCACCCATGAGGTCGCGGAGCAGGTCGCGGTCGAGCGAGAGCGCCGCGGCGCGGCGTTCGGCGAGCGGCGCGTCCGACTCGTACATGTAGTTCGCGATCCACCCGAACAGCAGCGACTGCGCGAACGGCGACGCCTTCGGTGTGTCGACCGACACCATCCGGATCGACCGCGACCGCAGCTCGCTCAGCACCGTGCGCAGCGCGGGGACGTCGAACACGTCCTGCAGGCACTCACGCGTGGTCTCGAGCAACACGGGGAACGTGGGATGCTTCGACGCCACCGCGAGCAGGTCCGCCGCCCGTTGGCGCTGCTGCCAGAGGGGCGTGCGCTCCCCGGGGCGACGGCGGGGCAGGAGCAGCGCGCGGCGGCGCACTCGCGAAACCGTGACGCGAACAGCGAAGAGGTCGGGAGCGTCGCGACCACGAGATCGTCGATCTCCTCAGGCGAGATCATCAACTCGTCGATCGGGATGTGGTCGGCGGCTTCCGGCAGCCGAAGCACGATGCCGTCGTCGGCCCACATGACCTCGGTGGGCATCCCGAGGCGCTCGTCGAGCCGCGCCCGCACGGCGATCGCCCAGGGGGCGTGCACCCGCGCACCGAATGGCGTGAGCACGCACACCCGCCAGTCGCCGATCTCGTCTCGGAAGCGCTCGACCACGACCGTTCGGTCGTCGGGCACCGCGCCGCCGCTCTCGGCCTGCTCCTGGATGTAGCGGAGGACGTTCGCCGCGGCCCACTCATCGAGGCCGAGCTCACCGGTCAGCCGGGTCATCGCGGCGTCTCCGGTCGCATCGCGGATCTCGCGCACGAAAGCGCCAAGGGCACGTCCGAGCTCGAGGGGCCGCCCCGGACGGTCGCCGTGCCAGAACGGCAGCTTGCCGGGCTGCCCGGGCGCGGGCGTGACCACGACTCGCTCGAACGTGATGTCCTCGATGCGCCACGCCGACGCTCCGAGGAAGAAGACCTCGCCGGCGCGGCTCTCGTACACCATCTCCTCGTCGAGCTCGCCGACGCGCTTGCCGTCGGGGAGGAACACGCCGAACAGGCCGCGGTCAGGGATCGTGCCTCCATTGGTCACCGCGAGGCGCTTTGCCCCTTCACGAGCCCGGAGCACACCGTCGACGCGATCCCAGACGAGGCGCGGACGGAGCTCGCGGAATTCCTCCGACGGATAGCGGCCCGACAGCAGCTCGAGCACCGACGCGAACACGTCGTCCGAGAGCTCGCTGAACGGCGCCGCACGACGCACGAGCGCCGCGACGTCGTCCACTGAGCAGTCACCCATCGAGCAGTGGGCCACGATCTGCTGCGCGAGGACGTCGAGCGGGTTGCGGAGGTAGCGCGTCTCTTCGATGAGCCCGCCGCGCATTCGATCCACGACGACGACCGCCTCGAGCAGATCCCCGCGATGCTTCGGGAACACCTTGCCGCGGCTCGGCTCGCCGACCTGATGGCCGGCCCGGCCGATGCGCTGAAGCCCGCGCGAGACGGCGCCCGGCGACTCGACCTGAATCACCAGGTCGACGGCGCCCATGTCGATGCCGAGCTCGAGGCTGCTCGTCGCGACGAGGGCGCGCAACGTGCCCGACTTCAGCTGGTCTTCCACGACCACGCGCTGCTCGCGCGCGAGCGAGCCGTGGTGCGCCTTCACGAGGTCCTCGCCGTCGGGCGAGATGACCTCCTCCTGGACCGCGAGCTCGTTCAGCCGGGCGGCCAATCGCTCGGCCTGCCGGCGGGCGTTGCAGAACACGATCGTCGAGCGATGGGCGAGGATCAGCTCGAGCAGCCGCGGATGCATCGCGGGCCAGATGCTGCGGCGGACCGGTCCTGCCGCCGCCGGGCCACTGACCGGCTCGTCGAGGATCTCGCCGAGCGCGCCCATGTCCTCGACCGGGACGACGACCTCCACGTCGAGCGGCTTACGGATGCCCGCGTCGACGATCGTGACCGGCCGCGGGCCCTGCGCCGTGCTGCCACCGAGGAAGCGGGCGATCTCCTCGAGCGGTCGCTGTGTCGCGGACAACCCGATCCGCTGAAAGGGACGCTCGGTGATCTCCTCGAGCCGTTCGAGTGAGAGCGCGAGGTGCGCCCCCCGCTTGGTCGGTGCGAGCGCGTGGATCTCGTCGACGATGACGGCCTCGACGCCCCGCAAGGTGTCGCGCGCCGACGACGTGAGCATGAGGTACAGCGACTCGGGTGTCGTGATCAGCAGATCGGGGGGATGGCGGATGAGCGCGCTGCGGTCACGGCTGGACGTGTCGCCCGTACGCATCCCGACGACCGGCTCGGTGAAGGGCTCGTCCAACCGCTCGGCGGCGAGGCGGATGCCCGCGAGCGGCGCACGCAGGTTCTTCTCGACGTCGAATGCGAGCGCGCGGAGTGGCGAGATGTAGAGCAGGCGCGTCCGGCCGTCCTTGTCGGGTTGCGGCGAGGTGACCAGGCGATCGATGCCCCACAAGAAGGCAGCCAGCGTCTTGCCCGACCCCGTCGGGGCCAGGATCAGCGTGTGGTCACCCGTGGAGATCGGCCCCCAACCGAGCGATTGCGCGGGCGTGGGCTCTGCGAACGACGACTCGAACCACGCCCGCACCGCGGGCGAGAAGCTCGCCAGGGTCACCCAGTCGAGGCTACGGCACTTGATCCGTCATCGACGCGGTCGAGATGAATCCGCCGATCTGCGAGATCGCGAGGTCGGCGTAGATCGGCGTACCGCTCTTCACGGGGCGGATCCGAAACGTCAGCGCGGTCGGGTCGGCCTTGAGCGCGCCTCCCCCGGCCGGCACGAGAGACGTGTCGGTGATCTTCACGAACTGGAGCGCACCCGAAGGATCGACCCGTGCGACAAGGGGCACGAGCGAGCCTGCGGGGTCGAGGACGACTCCTGATGTCGCTTGCTGGGCGGTATCGCCGTCGCTGACGATCTCCGTCGGGTCTTGCTTGATCTCGAAGTATGCGCGTTGCGCCTGCCCGGACACGAGATCGACGGTCACATTGCCGATGACAGTGCTCACCTGCGACTGATCCTGCGCGTTCGGGTAGTACGCGAACGGAGCCGTGAACGTGAGCTCGTTCGCCGCCGCGTCCACAGTCACCTTGCGGTAGACAGGCGCGCTCACTTCACCGTCGCTCACGACGAGCTCGCTCAGATCCCATGCTCCGCCCGCGACCCCTTCCGACGCCTGGGCGAACGCCCCCGTGTCCTCGCCGGTGAGCACCGGCCCGCCGTCGCTGCCCTGAACGCCATAGCGGATGCGCACATCCGTGAGGGTGCTCGGGTCCTCCACTCGGAAGGGCACGGTGAGGAAAACGCCCTGCTCGGTGAACTCGTAGTCGGCGGTCGTCTGCGTCGTGCCCTCAGTGCCATCGAAGAACGCTCGGCTCGCACCGCCCTTGGACGTACCGGTCGCGTAGTACGAGTTGAGGAACTTGTTCCACCCGGCGGTGACGGCGAGGTTTCCGTAGGACTTCCGGAACGTGCTCGAATCCGGCGGGAAGTAGAGAGACACTCCCGTGCCGCCGGGCAAACCCGGGCCGACGACCTTGTACGCGACTGCGTCGTTCAGCGCGGCCAGGACCGGAGCGAGCTGCGCAGGATCATTCAACGACGTCGCCAACAGGCCGGCGTCAACGAGCTGGAAGTCGAGCTTTGGATCCGGGTTGCGGCCGTAGCTGAGGACCGCAGCGCGGACACCGGCAACAGTCGGCGCGACCGATGCACCAGCGCCTACCAGCTTGTTGCCAGCGGCATTGACTGCGTCCACGAACGCGGGGACGGCCGCGGCATTCACCACCGCGAGGGAGATCATGCTGTTCGTGTTCTCGGCCGTGGCGTAACGCTGATAGGCGTCCGCGATCGCCTTGCCGAGGTCGGAGCCGGAGCCGCCGCCACCCGCGACCGACGCCAACGCCGAGTAGTCCCATCCGTGGCCCGGCTCGAGCTCGGCGGAGGCCGTGATCCAGTTCGCCTGTGGTGCGAGGGTGCCGAGGACGGCCGTGTTGCCCATGAGGCACACGTCGAAGCCGAGCATCTCGAACTTCGGCTTCCCTGCTCCGGCGAGCCCCGACTGCATCGCCCGCTGCAAGCCCGGGAGGTCAAGCATGTGATCCGTCTGCTCGTCGAGCCCGGCGCCGAACCACCCCGAACCATGGTCCCAGATGATCAGCGCCAGCTTGTCCGACGGATGCCGCTTCGCCGCACTGGAGATGAAGTTCGCGAGCGTCGCGGGGTCGCCGCTGTCGACGTTGCCGAGGTTCTCCTCCTCCGCGAATGAACCCTTCTGGACTTGCACCACCTTGGCACCCGACCAATTCCCCAGATTTGCCAACGGCTCCTCGGAGTACCCCGGCGAACGATCGATGAACGCCTCGATGTCGAGACCGGGGCCGCTGCCGACGCTGGCCATCTGCATCAGGTTCGTGATCGCGAACGGCTCGAGGTTGTTGTCCGCGGCAACGTAAACCAGCACTGTCCACCCCGGCTGCGCCGCGCCGGCGGTCGTTCCGCCTGTCGCGACGACGCTCGCGGCCGCGATCGTGCCTGCTGCCACAGCGAGTCCAACCCAACGTCGCGCCCGCCTCGACATCGCGTCACCTCCCACTCCGTCCCAGTGGTACGAGGTTGGACGACACCGTACCCGTGTCAGCTCCCGCGCGCTCTGGGCACCCTTCTGAGCACGCTCAGCGCGAAACGCGTACCGTGGTGCGCAGTGAGGCGGAAGGGCCCTTGGCTCGTCGTGTTCGCGCTCGTCGTCGCACTGTTCGCAGCGGCATGCACGAGCGGGGATGACTCCGGCGCGGCGTCGACGTCAGTCGCGGGGACGTCCGCTGGCGCCACGAGCCCCAGCGGACAGTCGGCCGCGGGAAAGGTCCGCTTCGGCGCGTTCAACTTCACCGAGAGCACGATCCTCGCCAACATCTACGCGGAAGCGGCGAAGGCCGCCGGTGTCCCGGCGGAGGTCGTGCCCGACGTGGGCCCTCGCGAGGAGGTGTACCAACTCCTGTTCAAGGGCGAGCTGAGCGTTGTCCCCGAGTATTCGGGCAGTGCAGTGCTCGCGCTCGGCGGTGAGGAGACCTCCGATCCGGTCGAGATGCACGACGCGCTCACCGACCTCATGGAGGTCAAGGGGGTCGCAGTGCTCGACTCGGCGGACGCGGTCAACCGGGACGCGATCGCGATCACGCTCGACACGGCGACCCGGTTGAACGTCCACACGATGAGCGAGCTCAGCGCAGTGGCCCGCGACCTCACACTCGGCGGTCCGGCGGAGTGTCCCGCCCGGCCGCTGTGCATACCCGGCCTCGAGGCGACCTACGGGATCGAGTTCAAGGGCTTCATCCCGCTCGACCCGGGGGTTCAGACTGCCTCGTCGCTCGCGCGAGACGAGGTCGGCGCCGCCCTCGTGTTCACCACCGATGCGACCATCTCGCCGTTCACGCTCGTCCTGCTCGACGACGACAAGGGGCTGTACCCAGCAGAGAACATCACCCCAGTGGTCCGCCAGGAGGTGCTCGATGAGTACCCTGAGCTCGCCGGCGCGCTCAACGAGGTGTCGGCCGCGATGACGACTCGCGAGCTGCGCCGCGCTCAACTACACGGTGGCGCTCACAGGCGAGCAGCCCGACAGGGCTGCGAAGACCTGGCTGGAAGACCACGGACTCATCTGACAGGGGGAGTCGTAGACTCCGGCCCATGGTCGAATGGCACCCGGCGTTCGAGGAGTACTGCGAGACCATCTACGAGCTCGCCGAGGACGACGTCGACGTGATCCAGGCACGCATCGCCGAGCGCATGGGCATCTCGCGGCCGGCGGTCTCCGAGATGATGAAGCGCCTCGAGCACGAGGGACTCATCGAGCTCGACGGCAAGATCCGGCTCACTGACGCCGGGAGGACGCTCGCGGAGACGGTGGTGCGCCGCCATCGACTCGCCGAGCGGTTCCTCACCGACATCCTCCAGCTCTCGTGGGCCGAGGCGCACCACGAGGCCGGCAAGTGGGAGCACGTCATCTCCGACTCGGTCGAGCAGGCAATCGACCGCGTCCTCGGCGCACCTACCACGTGTCCGCACGGCAACCCGATCCCGGGCTCGAGCTACCGGCCACCGGACGCGCATCCGCTGTCGGCGCTGTCGGTCGGAGCGACGTTCACCGTGACGCGCATCCCCGAGGAGCTCGAGTTCACACCGGGGCTCCTCGACTTCTTGGAGGAGAGTGCAATCACGCCCGGCCGCGTCGGCACCATCACCGCCGCATCGCCCGACGGCACAGTCACCGTCGAGATCGAAGGTCACACGGTGGGCGTCGGCGCGTTCGCGAGCGACCGCATCCTCGTCACCGCGTAGCGCTGTCCGTAGCGCCGTTCGTCACTCCGAGAGGGCGTCGGGCAGAGGCTCGGCGTGGACGATCACGAGCCGCTTCGTCGCGCGAGTGAGTGCGACATACAGCGCACGCAGGCCTTGGTGCTCCTCGGCAACGATGCGCGCGGGCTCGACGACGACAACCGCGTCGAGCTCGAGGCCTTTCACGAGGCCGACGGGCACGACGGTGACCTGAGCCTCGAGCGCTTGGCGCGCGGCGCGTCCGACGGCGAGGCCGCGCGCTTCGAGGGTGCTCGCGATCTCGTCGGCCTGCGAGCCGGACGTCACGACCGCGACCGAGCCATCGTCGAGTGCGGCCAGCAACGACTCGACGGCGGAGGCGATCTCATTCCCGAGGTCCGCGGGCACGCTGCGCCGGATGAGCGGTGCGACGTCGCCCTCGCGCACGGATCTCGGCGGCACCAGCCCCGGCGCGGCCACCGACAGCACACGGGCCGCGAGCGCCATGGATTGCGCAGGGATGCGGTAGCCAATCGTCAGCTCCTGCACACGCGCCGCCTTGCGGGTCGGGAGGTGCGCGAGCACCTCGTCCCAGCTGTCCGGCGCGAGTGCCCCCGTCGCCTGCGCGATGTCGCCGACGACGGTCATCGAGCCGTTGAGCGAGCGGCGGGTGAGCATGCGCAGCGCCATCGGCGTGAGGTCCTGCGCCTCGTCGACGACGATGTGCCCGTAGGTGCGCAGATCTCTCCGGCTCGCTGCCGTTGCGCGCCGGCCGCGGGCCGAGCAGCTCGAGCGCTTCGTCGAGCAGCGGCACGTCGGCGTCGGTCCAGACGACGTCGTCGACATGGGTCGACCGCGGGCGGGCGAGCAGCGCGACCTCCGATTCGCCGAACGTATGGCGATTCGCGAGACGAAGCAGCGCCGCCGAGCCGAACAGGTCGTGTAGCAGCTGCGCGGGAGTCAGCACCGGCCACATCCGCTCGAGCGCGGCCCGCACCTCGTCGGTCGATCGCGTCCGTTCGCGAACGGTGCCGGCGTCGATCTGGTCGCGGCTGCTGACGGCGAGCGCGTCGAACAGCGACTGCTCCACGAACCGACGCGCGGCGTTGTGCTGATGGGCACGTCGAGCGGCCCCGCGCACGATGCGCCGCGACGTCTCGACGTCGAGCCGCAATGAGGAAAGCCCGAACGGCACCACGAGATCGCGCGTCAAGGGACGCTGGCGATCGCGCACCGCGTTCGCCAACAGCCTGGCCATGCGGACGTCGCCCTTGACCCGCGGCGACCGCTCGCGCCTCCGTGGCCTGCACCCGCACAGCCGAGCACGAGGTCGGCGAGCACGACCTGCTCGACGCCCGCCTCGCCGAGCGACGGCAGCACGCGCTCGATGTAGCGCAGGAAGACGCGGTTGGGCCCGACCACGAGCACGCCCTGGTCCTCGAGCGGGAACCGGTACGTGTAGAGGAGGTACGCGGCGCGGTGCAGCGCGACCACCGTCTTGCCGGTGCCGGGACCGCCCTGCACGACGAGCACGCCGGGCAGCGGCGAGCGGATGATCTCGTCCTGCTCGGCCTGGATGGTGGCCACGATGTCGCCGAGCTGGCCCGTGCGGGACTGCTCGAGGGCTGCGATCAGCGCGCCCGGGCCCGACGAGGCCGCGAGTCGTCACCGTCGCCATGCTCCGTTGAACAGCTCGTCCTCGATGCCGAGCGAGCTGCCGGCCCTTCAACGCGAAGTGACGGCGGCGGGCGAGGCCCATCGGAGCGCGGCCGGTGGCGCGGTAGAACGGCTCGGCCACCGGCGCCCGCCAGTCGACGACGACCGGCTCCTGACGCTCGTCGGCGACCGCGAGCCGGCCGATGTGGAAGGCCTCGAGGGTGTCCCGGTCGATGCGGCCGAAGACGAGGGCGGCGTCGCCGATCTCGAGGTGGGCGAGCCGGTTGCGGACGGTCTCTTCGATCACATCCCGCTCGTAGCGGGCCTGGTGGGTGCCCCCGCGCCCGACCTCGGTCAAACCCCGCAAGCGAAGTGCCTGCTCACGGGCCCGGTCGAGGCAGTCGTAGGCATGCTCGATGTAGGCCTGCTCTTCGGCGAGCTCAGGGTGTTGCGACATCGACCGTCCGGGGGGCCAAGAGGGGAGCATCAAGCGTACCTGCGGTCATCTGCAGAACTACGGCACCATCGGGCCATGGCGATCGAGCACACGAGCCCATACGGACCGCTCGTCGAGACCCGGCTACGGGTGCTCTCGTGGAACCTCTGGGGTCAGTTCGGTCCGTGGGAGCAGCGAGCGCCCGCCATCGTCGCGACGGTCGCAGCGCTCGACCCCGACGTGGCGTGCCTGCAGGAAGTGTGGAGCGCGCCGGACGGCAGCATGGCCGACGCGGTGGCGGAACGGCTCGGCGCGCACCACGTGTACGCGAGCAATGACGACGGACCGGTGCACTCGGGGAACGCGATCGTGAGCCGATGGCCGATCGTGCGGACCGAGTGGCGTCCCCTCCCCACCGGCGGTGAGCCCGACGAGCGGCGACTCGTCCTGTTCGCCGAGATCGAAGGTCCGCGCGGCGCGGTGCAGGTGTTCTGCACGCATCTCAACTGGCGGTTCGACCACAGCACCGTCCGTCAGGCGCAGGTGCAGGCGATCGGTGCGCTCGTCGAGGAATGCAAGCCGCGCGAATACCCGCCGATCCTCGCGGGAGACATGAACGCCGCTCCTGACAGTGACGAGATCCGGATGCTGACGGGCCGAACCGGCGTCGTCGCGCCGAGGCTGGTGTTCCACGACGCCTGGGAGGTCGCGGGCGGGAGCGAGAGTGCCGGCATGACGTGGTCCAACGCGAACCCCTACGCCGCGCTCGACCTCGAGCCGTCGCGACGCATCGACTACGTGTTCGCCGGATGGCCGAAGCGCGGCGGGCTCGGGCACGTGGTGCGCGCGGAAGTCGTCGGCACGGGCGCGGTTGACGGCGTGGTGCCGTCAGACCACTACGGCGTGCTCGCGGAGCTGCGCTACTGACCTACGGGGGAAATGGCGCGGATCCCGCCCCTCTAGGGCCGCTGGCGCACCAATTGGGTCCCGGTCCGCCGACAACACCAGGAAGTGGCGCGGATACCGCCCCTCTAGGGCCGCTGGCGCACCAATTCAGTCGGGCTCGATCGCGCCGATCAGCTCGAGGATGCGCGCCGGCGGCAGGTGCTGCTCGGTGATCGTGACGCCGAACGGTGCGAGCGCGTCTTCGATCGCGTTGCACAGGGTCGGCGGCGACACGATCATCCCGCCCTCCCCCACCCCGCGGAAGTTCACGTCGGGGTCGAGCGGCACGGTCTCGAGATGGTGGATCTCGATGCGGGGGATCTCGGTTGCCGTCGGCAACAGGTAATCCATGAACGTGCCCGCGAGGAACTGCGCCTGGTCGTCATAGGCCGACCGCTCGAGGAGCACCGCGCCGATCCCTTGCGCGACTCCGCCGCGCACTTGGCCTTCGACGACGGCGGGATTGATGAGCGCGCCGCAGTCCTCGACGACGATGTAGCGCTCGACGATCACCTGCCCGGTCTCGACGTCGACGTCGACGATCGCGCAGTGCGTGCCACCCGACCATCCGCCCTCGCCTCCGTCGAAGGCACCAGTCGCTTCGACGGGCTCGGGCGCGCGCTCGGCCACATCGGCGAGCGTGATCGCGCTCACGGGGACGCCGCGCACTGCGACCTTCCCGTCCGCGAGGTCGAGATCGTTCGCACTCGCTTCGAGCAGATCAGCGGAGACCTCGAGGATGCGGTCTCGGAGCGCCCTCGCGGTGTGCAGCGTCGCTCCGCCCGCCATCGTCGCGGCGCGGCTGCCACCGGTGCCGAAGCCCATCGGGACGGTGTCGCTGTCGCCGGCGATCACCCTCACCTGTTCGAAGGGCACCCCGATCTCGTCGGCGGCGATCTGAGCGAACGTCGTCTCGTGGCTCTGGCCGTGCGGCATCTGCGAGGTGAACACCGAGACCGTGCCGTCGTCCTCGAGCCGCATCCGCATCTGCTCCGGACCCATGATCCCGCCGCCTCCGCCTCCCTCCCGGGGCCCGGGCGCGGCCTCGATGTAGGTGGCCACGCCGAGCCCGAGGAAGCGGCCCTCGGCACGCGCCGCGGCCTGGCGGGCGCGGAACGAGGGCAGGTCGATGATCTCGGCCATCTTCTCGAGCGATTCGCGCGTGGTGACACCGACCAGGCTCCGGCCGGTGACCATCGCGAGCGGCGGCTCGCCTCGCGTGACGACGTTGCGGAGCCGGAGGTCGAGCGGTTCGATGCCGAGCTGGTGGGCGACGATGTCGAGCAGTCGCTCCCGGGTGAACGTCTCGGCCGCCCATGGGCCGCGGTACGCGACGTACGTCGCCTTGTTCGTGACCGCCGCGCTGAACGTGAACGACGTCGCTTGGATCTTGTACGGACCAGGGAGCATCGACTCGATCAGCCCACTGATCATCGACCCCATGCCGGGATACGCGCCGGTGTCGACGGTCATGGCGACCTTCAGCGCGAGCACGTCGCCCTCGTTCGTGACCGCGGCCTCGGCGACCATGCTCTCCTCGCGCGCGTGACCCGAGAACATCAGGTGCTCGCGGCGATCCTCGATCCACTTCACGGGACGACCGAGCGCACGCGAGGCCGCTGCGCACGCGATGTCTTCGCGCGAGGCGCTGATCTTCAAGCCGAACGAGCCCCCGATGTCGCCACAAAGGACACGCACCTTGTCCGGCGGGAGGCCGAGCTGCGCGCACAATGTCATCTTCGCGAGGTGAACGCCCTGGTTCGCACCGTGCACCGTGAGCATCCCGGTTTCCGGGTCGAAGCTCGAGACGCTGCCGCGGCACTCCATCGGCACGTTCTGGTGACGGTGCTGGTCGATCGTGGCCGACACGACGCGGTCGGCCGCGTCGAACGCGGCATCGACATCCCCGTGCGTGCCTGTCCGGCCGTTCACGAGCACGTTGCTGCCGGCGTCGGCGAAGATCGGGGGGCTGTTCGGGTCGAGCGCGGCGGCCGCTGACGCGACGGGTGCGAGATCGTCGTAGTCGACCTCGACGAGCTCAGCGGCATCCTCGGCGATGTATTTGGTCTCGGCGATCACGACCGCGACCGGATCGCCCACGAGCCGCACCTTGTCCGTCGCCAAGATCGTGAATGCCGGCGAGGGCATGCCCGGAAACAGGGTCGGCGGCGGCGCGCCCGGAGCGAGCAGCCCCTGGAGGTCCGCGCCGGAGTACACGGCAACCACGCCGGGCAACTCCCGCGCGGCGCTGACATCGACGTTCGTGACGAGGGCGTGAGCGACGGGGCTGCGCACGAACGAGGCATGGAGCATGCCGGGCAGCTGGACGTCGTCGACGAAATTCCCCGAGCCCGTGAGGATACGACGATCCTCCGATCTCGGGACGCTCTCGCCAACGAACCGTTGCGCGGGGATCGTCTGGCTCATCGGGCGCCTCCTCCTGCTCCGCCACCGCCGGCCGCGGCGATCACACCGTTCACGATCGTCTCGTAGCCCGTGCAGCGGCAGAGGTTGCCGGACAGCGACGCGCGGATCTCGTCCTCGGACGGGGTCGGGTTCTCCGCGAGCAGCGACGTGATCTGCATCAGGAAGCCCGGCGTGCAGAAGCCGCACTGGAAGGCGTGCGAGTCGCGGAGAGCCTCCTGCAACGGGTTCATCGCATCGCCGTCCGCGAGACCTTCGATGGTCGTGACCCGCATCCCTCGCGCTTGGACCGCGAGCATCAAGCACGAGCGCACAGGCTCACCGTCGATCAGGACTGTGCACGCGCCGCACACGCCGTGCTCGCAGCCGAGGTGGGTGCCGGTGAGGCCGAGGTCCTCTCGAAGGAAGTCGGCGAGTGTCTTGCGGGCCTCAGCCTCGCCTTCACGGCGGTCGCCGTTGACCTCCAGCGCGATCGGGAGGGTGTCGGTCATGCTGCGTGCTTCAGTCGGTGGGAGGCCTCGGTCAGGGCTCGGCGCACCAGCACGGCGGCGACCTTGCGCCTATATGCGGCCGTGGCGTGCAGGTCGGCGCTGGGCTCGAGATCGCGTGTGGCCAGCGCGGCCACCTCGTCGAGCGGCGCCCCTTCGCTCATCGCGGCTTCGGCCTCGAGCGCGCGCACCGGACGGTCGGCGACGTTGATGAGCGCGATGCGCGCGTTGCCCTCCGCAGAAACGGAGGCGACCGCCGCGACCATCGCGAAGTCGCCGTGGCGGCGGGCCACCTCCTGGACCGACACGCCGGTGGCCGAGGCGACGTTCGGGAACGTGATGCTCGTGAGGATCTCATCCGGTTGGAGCGCGGTCGTGAAGTAGCCCTCGAAGAAGTCGGATGCCTCGATCCGCCGCGTGCCGCGGGTGCTACGGGCCTCGAAGGACGCGTCGAGCGCGAGGGCCACGGCGGGGAGCTCCGCGGCCGGGTCCGCATGAGCGAGGCTGCCGCCGATCGTTCCGCGCGTCCGGATCGCCGCGTGCCCGATGTACGGCACCGACGCGGCGAGCAAAGGCACATGACGCGCGACGTCCGCCGATCGCTCGACCGCGCGGTGCCGGGTCATCGAGCCGATGATCGTGGAGCCGTTGACCGAGATCGACGAGAGCTCAGCGACTCCGTTCAGGTCGATCAGCGCGGTCGGGCGGGCGAGCCGCAGCGACAGCAGAGGGATGAGGCTCTGCCCTCCGGCGAGGATCTTCGCGTCCTCGCCGTGCTCGGCGAGCGCGGCGACCGCCTCGTCGAGAGAGGTCGGTGCGACGTAGACGAACGGCGGGGGCTTCACGCGACGGCCAACGGCATCTCGGCCATGCCGCGCAGCGAGATGCGCGGCGCCCACAGGGGCTCGCCGGCGTACTCGACCGTCGGGAACCGACGGAGGAAGCGGCCGATCGCGACCTGGGCCTCGAGGCGCGCAAGTGACGCGCCCAGGCAGAAGTGGATTCCCGAGCCCAGCGCGAGGTGGGACGCCGCGTTCCCGCGGTCGATCAGCAGCGTGTCGGGGTCCGCGAAGTGCGCCGGATCGTGGTTCGCCGCGCCGAGCACGGGCATCACGACCGCGCCCTTTTCGACGATCTCGTCGCCGAACTCCACGGGCTCGAGCGTCGCCCGCGCGGTGAATTGCACGGGCCCGTCCATGCGCAACAGCTCGTCCACGGTCGTCGCGTCGAGCGACTCGTCGGTTCGGAAGCGGGCCAGGACGTCGGGATGCTCCATCAGCAGGCGCGTGCCGTTGCCGATGAGGTTCACCGTTGTCTCGTGACCGGCGACGAAGAGCAGAAGCACCATCGCGACGAGCTCGTTGGTCGAGAGCCGCTCACCCTCCTCCTCCGCGGCGATCAGCGCCGAGAGGAGATCGTTGTCACGCGGCGCCTTTCGCCGCTCGGCGATGACGGCCTCGACGAACTCGCGCATGTGCGTCGCTGCTTCGGTTGCCGCCGCACGCTCCTCCGGCGTGATCAGCGGCTCGAGCGTGAGCGTGATCGCCTGCGACCACGCGCGCAGCTGGTCGCGCTGATCCGTCGGCATGTCAAGCAGCTCGGAGATGACCTGGAAGGGCAGCGGGAACGCGAGCGTCGACACGAGATCGCAGCCGCCGTCCGCCGCGATCCCGTCGAGGATCTCGTCGACCATCTCGACGACCCGCGGCCTCCAGGCCTCGATCGCCTTGGGTGTGAACGCTCTCGCCGCGAGGCCCCGGACCCGGGTGTGCTTCGGCGGATCGAGGTTCAGCAGCGACTCGTTGAAGCCCTCGTCCCGAGCCTCGCTCTGTTCCTGGTCACCGAACAGGCCGACCCCCTCGACGCTCGCGTTTGCACTTATGTCCGCGGAGAACCGGGTGTCGCGCAGCACTTTCGCGCAGTCGTCGTAGCGAGTCAGTACGACCAGCCCGAACGGGCTGCGGTGCACCGGGTCTGCGGCTCGAAGCTCGGCGTAGTGCGGATACGGGTTCGCGCGCACGTCCGGGTCGAGCGGGTTGAAGAACACCTGAGCGGTCGACACGCCCGCATGCTCCCACGTCGCCGAGTTCCGGCGGAACTGGCCGTCGTGGAACCATGTCCCGGTGACATCGATCGGCCTGGTGCTCGGTGCGGGTGGCGTGGTCGGACACGCCTATCACGCGGGCACACTCGCCACGATCGAGGAGATCACCGGTTGGGATCCGCGCAGCGCCGCCGTGATCGTCGGCACCTCGGCCGGATCGGGAGTCGGCGCGACGCTTCGGGCCGGGCTCGCGGCCCACGACTTCAGCGCTCGCATCACCGGCGAGCCGCTCTCCCCGGCGGGCGCCACGCTCCTCGCGGGGATGGAACGGCCCCAGCCTCCTCGGATGCGTCCCCAGCTCGGCGGCCGGCTGCCCGTCCCCGAGGCGCCGATGCTCTTGGCGCGCGACCTCGTGGCTCCCTGGCGCTTCCGTCCGGGACGGGCGCTCGCGGCGCTCGCTCCCGAGGGACGGATCCCGACGACCGGGATGGGCGACCGCATGCGCCGGCTGCACAAGGAGCGGTGGCCGGCCGACCCCCTGTGGATCTGCGCGCTGCGGCTGCGTGACGGCGTCCGCGTCGTGTTCGGGCGCGACGCCTCCCCCGAGCCCGATGTGGGCACCGCGGTCGAGGCGTCGTCCGCGATCCCCGGCTACTTCTCGCCAGTCGTGATCGACGGCGAGCGCTACGTCGACGGGGGCGCCCACTCACCGACCAACGCCGATCTCGTCGCCAGGATCGGGCTCGATCTCGTCGTCGTGGTCTCACCGATGTCGGCCAGCACCGAAGCGCTCATGTTCAATCTGCGCGCGGCGGCGCGGGGATACCACCGCAGCACCCTGCACCGCGAGCTCTCGTTGTTCGGGAAGGGGACACCGGTGCTGTGCTTCGAGCCGACTTCTGTCGACACGCAGGTCATGGGGATCAACGCGATGGACCCGAGGCGCATGGTGCCCGTCGTCGCTCAAGCGCAACGGTCGGCACGCGCGCACCTCGCGCTCGACGCGTCGAAGACGGCGGTCGACCTGCTGACGGCGGCGGCATGAGCTCCTTCCTGGCCGCGTGCCGCGGCGAGCCGCACGAGCGCCGACCCGTGTGGTTCATGCGACAAGCGGGACGATCGCTTCCCGAGTACCGCGCGATCCGCGGTGAAGGGAGCATCCTCGACGCGATCCACAAGCCCGAGCTCGCGGCCGAGATCACGATGCAGCCGGTGCGCCGACACGGCGTCGACGCTGCGATCCTCTACAGCGACATCGTCGTACCGGTCGCGGCCATCGGGTTCGGTGTCGACGTCGCGCCGGGCACGGGCCCCGTCACCGAACGACCGTTCCGATCCGAAGCCGACCTCGCGCGGCTGCGTCCGCTCGAGGCCGAGCTCGACATCCCCTACGTCCTCGAAACGGTGAAGATCCTGACCGCCGAGCTCGACGTGCCCGTGATCGGGTTCGCGGGCGCGCCATTCACCATTGCGAGCTACCTCATCGAGGGGAGGCCGTCGCGGACCTACACGCGCACGAAGTCCCTGATGTACGGCGATCCCACTCTGTGGCACGCGCTGCTCGACCGACTCGCGGATCTGGCGATCGCGACGCTCCGCGCGCAGGTCGCGGCGGGTGCGCGTGCGGTGCAGCTGTTCGACAGTTGGGTGGGAGAGCTCAGCGCGCGCGACTACGCCGCGCTCGTGCTGCCGGCGAGCCGCAAGGTGCTCGAGGGCGTCGCGGATCTCGGCGTGCCCCGCATCCACTTCGGTGTCGGTACGGGTGAGCTGCTCGAGCAGATGGTTGCGGCGGGTGCCGATGTGCTCGGCGTCGACTGGCGAATCCCGCTGGACGTCGCAAGGGCGCGGGTCGGCAGTGACGTGACGTTGCAAGGGAACCTCGATCCGGCGATCTGCGTCGGCCATTGGCCGGTCATCGAGCAGCGAGCCCGCGAGGTGATGCGGTGCGCGGGCCCGGGGTTCCGCCACGTGTTCAACCTCGGCCACGGCGTGCTCCCCGAGACCGATCCCGGTGTGCTGACGCGACTGGTCGAGCTCGTGCACGCGACACCCCTCGAGCCGTGACCCACGTCGCGGTCGTCGGTGGGGGCATCACGGGCCTCGCCTGCGCGCTCGAGCTCGCCGAGGCGGGCGTCCAGGTCACGGTGCTCGAAGCGGGCGACCGGGTCGGAGGCAACATCCGCACGTCCTCCTTCGCGGGACTCGCCATCGATGAAGCAGCCGACGCGTTCCTCGCCCGCGTACCCGAAGGCGTCGAGCTGTGCCGCCGGGTTGGTCTCGGCGACGACCTGGTGTCCCCCGCGAACGCGGGCGCGTACGTGTGGTCACGCGGCGCGCTGCGGCGTCTTCCTGCGGGGCTCGCACTCGGCGTTCCCGGCGAGATCCTTCCGGTGGCGGGTTCGGGAATCCTGAGCGTCAAAGGGATGGCGCGCGCCGCGATCGAGCCGCTGTTGCCGCGGCGCTCGACCGAGCCCGATGCCCTCGGCCCGCTGGTGAGCGCCCGGTTCGGGCGCGAGGTGACGGAGCGGCTCGTGGATCCGCTGATCGGCGGCATCAACGTGGGCGATGCGGATCGGCTGAGCGCGGCAGCCGTCTCACCCCAGATCGCCGGAGTCGCTGAACGTTCGCGCTCGTTGCTGCTCGGTCTTCGCGCCGAGCGACGCGCGCACCCGCCCGATCCGAGGGCTCCGATCTTCTTCGCGCCACGCGGCGGGATGGAGACGCTGATCGACGCGATCGCCGACCGACTCGGCCACGCGCTCGTGCCCGCGACCATCGAGCTCGGCGCCGCGGTCGACTCCCTCGAGCTCGACGGCGACGCGGTGACCGTGTCAGCGAATCGGCGCATCGGCGTCGACGGGGTGGTCTTGGCCTGCCCGTCGGAGACCGCAGGATCGCTGCTCGCGGACGTCGCTCCCGAGGTCGCCGCCACGTTGCGCGCCATCGACCATGCGTCGGTCGCCCTGCTCACGTTCGCCTTCGACGACGCGTCGATCGGCCGCGCCCTCGACGCCACCGGCCTCCTCGTGCCGAAGCCCGAGCAGCGCACAGTGACGGCCGCGTCGTGGGCCTCGACGAAGTGGGCGCACTGGCGGCTCCCTGGTCAGGCGATCGTCCGAGCCTCGGCCGGACGTGACGGGGACGAGCGGGCGCTCGACCTCGACGACGACGACCTCGTGCGAGCGGTGCTCACTGACCTGCACCGACTCATGGACGTGCGATCCGAGCCGACTCAAGTACGGGTGAGCCGCTGGCCACAGTCGTTTCCGCAGTACCGACCTGGGCACCTCGACCGCGTCGAGGCCGCAGAACGCGCTCTGAGCAGCCGCGCGCCGCAGATCGTCCTCGCGGGCGCCGCCTACCGGGGCCTCGGCATCCCTGCGTGCATCCGCCAAGGGCAGACCGCGGCACACACGCTGACGACCCGACTGCGCGCGGACACCGCGCGCGTGTGAAAATAGGGACGATGGATCGGCGGACCTTCCTCGTTGCGGGAGCGGGAGCGCTCGTCGTCGCCGCGTGCGGCGGCAAGAGCTCGGTCGACGACGATCCGGCGCTCGCTGCCGCCAACACGGACCCCCTGTCGTCCCTCGCCACCACGGCGGCACCGACGAGCCTCCCCACGACGACGCTGCCCACGACGACGCTCGCGCCGAGCACGCTGCCGCCGACGACGGCCGCGGCGCTCCCGAGACCGGCATCGGCACCGCGGAACCAGCACGCACCCGAGGCCGAGGTGCGACTCGGCACGATCGAGGTCCCCAAGCTCGGGCTCAGCACGGTGCTCTTCGAAGGCGTCACCCTCACGACGCTCAACAAGGGTCCGGGTCACTGGCCCGGCACCGCGCTGCCGAGCCAGTCCGGCAACGTCGTCGTCGCCGGCCACCGCGTCACGCACAGCCGGCCGTTCCGCCACATCGACACGATGGGCCCCGGCGACATCGTCCTTTTCACCGTCGGAAGCGGCCAGCACACCTACACGTTCGCGGGCAACGAGATCGTTCCCCCCACCGCTGTTCACATCGTCAACCAATCGGCGGACAAGACCGCGACGTTGTTCGCATGCCATCCGCCCGGGTCAGCGCGCTTCCGCTTCGTCGTGCACCTGACCTACGTCAGCTCGACCACGGTCTGATGGTCGACACCGCCGAGACGTCGACGGATTCGGCGCGCACGCGCGCACACATCCCGCAACGCCTCGTCACGATCGCGGCATGCCTCGGCACCGGCGCGCTGATGGCGTTGTCACTACCCCCGTGGGGATGGTGGCCGCTGCTCATCCTCGGCGTGTTCTTCCTCGATCGGCTGCTCGCGGGACAGCCGGCAGCGAAGCGCTTCTGGCGAGGATGGGCGGTCGCCGCGGCGTGGCTCTTCCCCGGCATGGGGTGGATGGTGTTCCTCAGCGCTCCGGGATGGGTGGCCGCATCCGCGATCTACGCCGCGTACTTCGGCGCCGCCTGCGCGATCGCTCCGGCGAGCCGGTGGCGCTGGGTCGTCCTTCCCGGTTCGATCGTCTTGGCCGAGATCGTGCGCTGGTCGTGGCCGTTCGGTGGCGTCCCGCTCGCCTCCTTCGCGATCAGCCAAGCCGTCTCGCCGATCGCGTTCGTCGTGCGCGTCGGAGGCGCTCCCCTGCTCGTGATGCTCGTGGTCACGATCGGCGTCACGCTGTCCGCGGCGTGGGAGCGCGCGTGGACGGCGTTCGCGGTGGGCGCGGCGGCGATCGTTCTCGTCGTCGGCATCGCCGCGGTGGCGCCTCGGGGCCACGACGTCGGGCCGATGAACGTCGCGCTCGTGCAAGGCGGCGGACCGCAGGGCACCCACGCGAGCGGGACCGACGAGCGGCTCGTGTTCGAGCGGCACCTCGCCGCGTCGGACGGGGTGCAGACGCCCGTCGACCTCGTCGTGTGGCCGGAGAACACGGTCCACGTCGAGGGTCCGGTCTCGGCGACCGACGAGGGCGACCAGCTCGCCGAACTCGCCCGACGCCTCGACACCACATTCACGGCCGGTGTCATCGAGGGCGCCGGTGAGAACCACTTCCGCAACTCACAGGTCGCCTACGACGCCACCGGGGATGAGATCGCGCGGTACGAAAAGGTGCGACGCGTCCCGTTCGGCGAGTACATGCCGTTCCGCCGGATCCTGCACGCGCTCGGCGCGCCCACCGAAGAAGTCCCGCGCGACGCGATCGCCGGCCACGGCCCCGCGGTGCTCGACACCCCCGAGGGTCGCATCGGGGTGGCCATCTCGTGGGAGATCTTCTTCGGAGGACGGGCTCGCGATGCGATCGGCGACGGCTCCGAGATCCTCATCAACCCCACCAACGGCGCGTCGTACACGGGCACCCTGCTGCAGACCCAGCAGATCAACGCCTCCCGCCTGCGGGCGCTCGAGACCGGGCGATGGGTCGCTCAGGTCGCGCCGACCGGGTTCACCGCGTTCATCGACGACACCGGCCACCTGCACGCCCGAACGGCCATCAGCGAGCGCAAGGTGGTGCAGATGGACATCCGCAAGCGCGTCGGCGACACGATCTACGTGCGCTGGGGCGACCGGCCGATCGTCGCGTTCGCGCTGTTGCTCGTCGCGATCGGCCTCATCGGGGATCGAGCTCGAGCATCACGGTCACCGGCCCGTCGTTGACGAGCTCGACCGCCATCTCGGTGCGGAACCGGCCGGTGGCGACTCGCCCACCCAGCTGACGCAGCGCCTCGACGACCGCGTCGACGAGCGGCTCGGCGACCTCGGGCGGCGCGGCTGCGAGCCATGACGGACGGCGTCCCTTGCTCGTGTCGCCATAGAGCGTGAACTGGCTGACGACGAGCACCTCTTGGCCGGTGTCCGCGAGCGAGCGGTTCATCACGCCGTCGTCGTCCGCGAGCACACGCAAGTTCCAGATCCGCTCCGCCATCTTGCGCGCCGTCGCGTCGTCGTCGGACTGGGTCACCCCGACGAGCACACAGAGCCCGGCGCCGATCTCGCCGACAACCTCTCCGTCGACCGTCACCTTCGCTCGCGAGACCCGCTGCACCAGCGCGCGCACGAAGGCGGACCCTACGGTGTGCGCCGTGCTGACGCTGACGGGTGACGACCTGATCGTGACGCTCGACCCGGAGCAGGGAGGACGCATCGCGTCGATCGTCGCGTTCGGGGAAGAGCGCTTGGTGAGCGAGGTGCCACGCCCGAGCTCGTGGGGGGCGTTCCCGATGATCCCGTGGGCGGGCCGGATCCAGTACGGCAAGTTCAGCTTCGAGGGCGTCGACTATGAGATGCCGATCAACCATCCTCCGCACGCGATGCACGGCATCGCGTACACGTCGGAGTGGCACGCGACCGACGCGAGCACCATGCGGCTCGACCTGGTGGATCCGTGGCCCTTCGGTGGACATGCGATCCATCACGCGTCGGTCGACGGCAACGCTGCGCGCTTCCGGCTCGAGGTGCACGCAGCGGATCGTCCGATGCCGGCGATGGCCGGTTGGCATCCCTGGTACCGCAAGCCGGTGGACCTGTCGTTCACCGCGTCGACGATGTACGTGCGCGACTCGGAGGACATCCCGACCGGCCAGCTCGTCGATCCCCCGCCCGGCCCATGGGACGACACGTTCACAGGGATGTCGGGGTCACCCGTCTTGCGCTGGCCCGACGGCGTCACCGCGACCATCTCGTCGGACTGCGACTACTGGGTGATCTACACCCATCCTGATCACGCGCTGTGCGTCGAGCCCCAGACCGGCCCGCCGAACGAGTTCAACATGACGCCTCGAGTCGTCGAGCCGGGCGCACCGCTCGTCGCGGAGATGACGCTCGCGTTCAGCCAGTGAGGCCCTGAGCGGCGCCCACAAGTGTGTGCACTCGAGCGCGGCATAGTGCCTCGAATGCACACACTGGGAAGTCAGAGCGACGCGAGCAGCTCACGAGCAGCGCGCTCAATACCCCCCGAAGCCTTTTCGGGAGGCCAGCCCAAGCGATCCCTCCAGCAGCTCGCTCGCGAGTTCCACGTCGCCCGGCCGGCTTCGATCGACGAGCAGCATGGCGCGTTCCGCGGGTACCCAGGCAACCCAGCTCGCAATGCCCGCGGTCTCCGCCGGCGCTGTCGCACAGCCGGGCGGCCTCCACCACGGGCGCCCCGAAGTAGTCCCCTTCGACCTCGTCGACCTCGCCCGTCGAGACTCCGACTCGCACCGACAGCGGCTCACCGCGCGCCCTGTGGTTGCACACGTCGATCGCTTGGAGCATGCCGACTGCTCCGGCCACGGCCTGGGAGGCCGACCCGAAGACAGCCATCACACCGTCGCCGAGGTTCTTCACCTCCCGCCCACCGTGCCTGGCAATTCCCGCACACAAACAGGCGAAATGCTCACGCCGAAGCGCTGCCGTCGCGTCCGGACCGAGACGGGCGGCGACTGCCGTCGAACCCACCAGGTCGGTGAACACCACCGTGAACGGCGTGCTCGGGCGACGTTGCTCCTGGCAGTGCGGCTGGGCACCCGCCCTGACCGTGTGGTCAAGGCGACCGATAGAGTGCCCCGATGCCTCCCCCCGGCGCCGGTCGCGACGCCCCCCTGCGCATCGCGTACCTCTCGTACCGGGGCAAGCCCCACGTCGGTGGCCAGGGCGTCTACACCCGCCACCTGACGAACGCGCTGGCCGATCTCGGCCATCACGTCGAGGTGCTCGGCGGCCAGCCGTACCCGGTGCTCGACCCCCGAGTGCCCTTGGTCAAGCTGCCCAGCCTGGACATCTTCAATGACCAGTACCCAGGCCGCTTTCCGGCGTACTGGGAGATCAAGCACTGGCAGGATCTCGTCGAGATCGCCCAGTTCTCGACGGGGAAGTTCAGCGAGCCACTCGCCTTCAGCCTGCGGGCCTGGCGCTACCTCGACGGCCGCAAGCTCGAGTTCGACCTCGTCCACGACAACCAGTGCCTCGGCTACGGCATCTTGGCAATCGACCGCTTCCTGCCGGTCCTCGAGACGCTCCACCACCCGATCACGAAGGACCGTGAGCTCGAGGTCGCCCACGCTCCGAACGCCCGCAAGCGCCGGTCGGTCAACCGCTGGTACGGCTTCGTGAAGATGCAGGCGAGGGTCGCGCGGCAGCTGCCTCGGGTGGTCGTCGTCTCCGAGAACTCGATCAACGACATCCACACCGACTTCGGGGTGCCGCGCGAGAACATGCGGCTCGTCCCGGTCGGCGTCGATCCCGACCTCTTCAAGCCGCTCCCACACGTCACTCGGGTGCCCGGCCGGCTCATCACCACAGCCAGCGCCGATGTGGCGCTGAAGGGTCTGTCCTACCTGCTCGAGGCGATCGCCAAGCTGCGGACCGAAAGCGATGTCACCCTCACCGTGATCGGCCGGCCGAAGCCCGGCGGCCGCAGCGCGGAGACGATCGAACGCCTCGGCCTCACCGACGCCATCACGTTCGTCAGCGGGGTCCCCGACGAGCGCATCGTCGAGCTCTACGCGGAGGCCGAGCTCGCGGTCGTACCGTCGCTCTACGAAGGGTTCTCGCTCCCGGCCGCCGAAGCGATGGCGACGGGCACCGGCCTCGTCGCGACGACCGGCGGCGCGCTTCCCGAGGTCACGGGCACCGACGGCGAGACCGTGCTCTCGTGCCCACCGGCCGACGCGGACGCGCTCGCCGCGACGATCCGACGCGGGCTCGACGATCCGGCACTGCGCGCGAAAGTCGGAGCGGCCGGACGCGAGCGCGTGATCACCCGGTGGAGCTGGGCCCACACCGCGAAGGCGACGGTCGAGCAGTACCGCGAGCTCCTCGAGATGCGCGCTCACGCAGGGCAGAGGCGCACGCACTGATGCTCACGGTCGACTACACGAAGCTCGGCGTGCAGCCGGGCGATCGGCTGCTCGACCTCGGGTGTGGGTTCGGACGCCACGCGTTCGAAGCGGCACGACGAGGCGCCCGCGTGGTGGCGTGCGACATGAGCGACGCCGAGCTGAAGGAGGTCCGCGCCACGTTCGGTGCGATGGCGCAGGCCGGTGAGGTGAAGGAGGAGGGCTGCACGGGCGCGGTCAACGGTGACGCGGTGCATCTGCCCTTCACGGACGCTGCGTTCGACCGAGTCATCGCGTCAGAGGTCATGGAACACATCCCCGACGACGCGGGCGCGATGAGCGAGCTCACGCGCGTGCTCCGACCGGGCGGCACGATCGCGGTCACCGTCCCCGCGTGGCTTCCCGAGAAGATCTGCTGGTTCCTGAGCGACGAGTACCACGCGCCTTTCGTCGACGGCGGGCACGTGCGCATCTACACGGCAGACGAGCTGCGCGGGCGCATGCGCGCCGCCGGCCTCGTGCCCGGCGCGTCGCACCGGGCGCACTCGCTCCACAGCGCGTACTGGTGGCTGCGGTGCGCCGTCGGTCCGACGAACGACACCAACAAGGCCGTCGTCGCCTACCGCAAGCTCCTCGAGTGGGACATCACGAGCACGCCGCGCTCGACGCGCGTCGCGGATCGCGTCCTCAATCCCGTGCTCGGCAAGAGCCTCGTGATGTACGCGGCGGAAGCCGGCGGCGCCGTGACCCGCATCCCGGAGGTCGACGGCGTGCTCGACGCGGCGCAGCTCCGCGAGACCGTGGATGCGATCGCCGCCGACCAGCTCCCCGACGGCTTGATCCTCTGGTACCCGGGCGGCCACTCCGATCCGTGGAACCACGTCGAAGCGGCAATGGCGCTCGCCGTCGGTGGCCGCCTCGCGGATGCCGAGCGCGCGTACGAATGGCTCGTCGCCAACCAGCTCGACAACGGCGCGTGGCACAACTACTACCTGGCCGACGGCGTCGAGGATCACAAGCTCGACACCAACGTCTGCGCCTACGTC
This sequence comes from uncultured Acidimicrobiales bacterium, assembly GCA_963708175.1. GTDB lineage: Bacteria > Actinomycetota > Acidimicrobiia > Acidimicrobiales > DATKAS01 > DATKAS01. The sequence goes on along the minus strand of CAVPSD010000011.1, from coordinate 161,452 downwards.
GCGACGGGCGTGTGGCACCACTACCTCCTCACGCAGGACGCGGGGTTCCTGACCGCGATGTGGCGGGTCGTCGAGCGCGCGATCAACTTCGTGCTCTCGTTGCAGACCGCGCGCGGCGAGGTCATCTGGGCCCGTCACACCGACGGAACCCCGTGGTCGTACGCGTTGCTCACGGGGTCTTCCTCGATCTGTCACAGCCTGCGCTGCGCGGTCGCGATCGCGGAGACGGTCGGCGAAGAGCGGCCCGACTGGGAGCTCGCCGCGGCGAACCTCGCCTACGTGGTGGCGCACGTGCCCGACGCGTTCGAGCCGAAGGACCGTTGGGCGATGGATTGGTACTACCCCGTGCTCGCGGGTGTCGTCACCGGCGACGCCGGCGCGGCGCGCCTCGCCGAGCGCCGCAGCACGTTCGTGATGGAGGGCCTCGGCGTGCGCTGTGTCGCCGATCGCCATTGGACGACCGCGGCCGAGACGTGCGAGGCCGCGATCGCGCATCTCGTCCTGGGCGAGGAAGCAGCCGCACTGGAGCTGTTCATCTGGGCGCAGGCCCACCGTGTCGAGCACGGCGCCTACCTGACGGGCATCGCCCATCCCGAGAAGCTGAGCTTCCCCGACGAGGAGCGCACCTCGTACACCGCCGCCGCGGTCGTGCTCGCCGCGGACGCGCTGAGCCGAGCCTCGGCCGCCTCAGGTCTGTTCCTCGGCGAGGACATCCCCTCGATCATCGACACCGGCGACCCCGTCACCGACTGACGATGGCGGTCGTGCGGCTGCTGGTCGCGCCCCGAATCGTGTCGGACCTCGGCGAGCGGAGCGGGTGAGAACTCGGGGTACCACCGTTCGGTGCTTTCGAAAAGGAGAGGGTCGACTGCGCGGTAACGGCTGATGAGGTCGTTGACGTCCCATCGGGCAGGTGGGTTGAGCGGCGGGTTCCCGAAGCGACCGGGTCTCGCGTCGAAGCCCCAAGCCCTGCGGTAGGTGCCGCGCTTTGTGCGGACGAGACGCCGCTTGTCGACTTCGTAGCCCATCGCATCGGCGAGCCTCTTGACGCAGTTCGGGCCTGCGACCGTGTAGCCGTGGAGGTGGAGGTGCGAGTGGAGCTCAGTCAGTGGCAGCTCGCCGTACCGCCCAAGAAGTGCAAGGCACACCGAGCGCAACCGGCGCCCACCGAGAACCTCGGCGTCGTGACGCAACGGTGGCAGGGGCCGCTCGTCGGGGCCCGGAGGTCGGCGGCCATGGTGGCGGGGCACGATCGGCCACACTCGATCGCGCAATGCCTTCGCCTCTTCGACGAGGTCGCGTCGCTCGTCCGCGCGTGCGATCGCTTCGCGGTCGATCGTCGCGATCCGCTCGATGATCGTCTCGAGCTTGCCCGCGAGCTCAGCGTGGTGCTTGGGATGGATGCCCGAGTGAAACCGCAGGTACCACAGGTCGCCTGCATCGCAGCTGCCGTGTTGCACACCGACTCCAGGTCGAAGGAGCTCGTGGAAGGAGCGCCGCGCGCCGGCAGCCGAGCGTCGCGTCAGTGTGCACGGGGGGTGGGACATTCCCGCCGCCGACGAGATCACTCGACCTTCGACGCGGCGGACGTCCCCGACCGCGCTCCCACCTTTTTCGCCCCATTGGCAGCGAATCGAAATCGAATCGCCGCCAATGCGGCGGGGGAATTGCGGGTGCGGGGGCGGGTCGAGTGGGCCGGCGAGTCACGCGGCTCGGAGCCGCCGGGCTACACCCGCCGCAGGACCCGCAGGCTGCCCGTCGCGCTGATCTCCTCGAACCGACCTGACGCGAGCGCGGGGAGATAGACCTCCTCGTACGGCGGGCGGCCACCATCGGCAGGGTCGGGGAAGACGTCGTGGATCGCGAATGTGCCGCCCACCGCCACCTTCGGCGCCCACGACTCGTAGTCCCTGCGCGCGGGCTCGACGCCGTGGCCACCGTCGATGAACAGGAACGCGAGCGGGGTCGCCCAGTGGGACGCGACGACGGCGGACAACCCGACGACGCCGATGACGGTCCCTTCGAGCTCCGCGTCGCGGATCGTGCGCAGGAACGTCGGCAGCGTGTTCATGTGACCGGTCGACGGATCGACCAAGGTCGGGTCGTGGTGCTCCCAGCCGGCCTGGTTCTCCTCCGATCCCTTGTGGTGATCGACGGTGAACAAGACCGTCGGGGGATCGACCGCCGAGCACGCCGCGCCGAGGTACACCGCAGACTTGCCGCAATACGTGCCGACCTCGAGCAGCGGCATGCCGGGCAGCGCCCGCGCCGCGGCAACCGCAGCGTCGTGCAACGCCAGCCCCTCATCCGGGGGCATGAACCCCTTTGCCGCTTCGGCCGCCGCCTGCAGCCGAGCGTCCACCTAGTGCGCTTCCGCCGGGTGGTGGGGCTTGAAGAGCACCGCGTCGAGGATCAGGAACTTCGCAACCCAGAGCACGCCGAAGCCGGCCAGGTTCGCGAGGCTCACGATGATCGTCGAATCGGACCACTGCGTCGCGATGGCGACGAACAGCGTGGACAGGATGAGGCCCGCGAAGGCCAGGCCCCAGAAGGGCACGACCTCACCCCAGAACCGGTTCTTGTCGTTCTTCCCCCAGATCCAGTACCGGCTGAGGAAGTAGGACGGGATCGAGGTGAGCGTGACCGCGAAGACGTTCGACGCGACGCCGCTCCAGCCGAGCTTGCCGTGCGTGAACCAGAGCAGGATCTGAGTCGTCACCGTGCCGAAGATCGACACGCTCACGTAGCGGAGCGCCTTCCCGCGGAAGCGCTGGATGATCGCGCGCGGGCTCAGATCCATCGTCGCCAGGGTACGGGCTAGAGGTCGACCGCGTTGGCGCGGGCGATGGCTCCGAGCCACCGTGCGCTCGGCTTCACCGTGCGCTCCTGGGTCGTTCGATCCACTCCGATGAGCCCGAACGTCGGGCCGTAGCCGTTCGCCCACTCGAAGTTGTCGAGGAGGCTCCAGTACGTGTAGCCCCGGACGTCGATCCCGTCGTCAAGGCAGGCAAGCACGCCCTTCAGCGCGCGCCGCACGTACTCGATGCGCCGGGTGTCGTCCGTCGCGGCGATGCCGTTCTCCGTGACGAGGATCGGCGTGTGGTTGGTGACGTCCCAGGCACGACGAATCGTCGCCTCGAGCGACTCGGGCCAGAACTCGTAGCCCATGATCGTGGTCTCGACGCCGTCCTCGTTGCCGAGCGTGCGCTCGGGGCCGACGCGTTGGCGGCTGTACGTCTGCACGCCGATGTAGTCGTCGTTCTCCGCGGCATGGAGGTAGACGTCTTCGAGGCCGTCGAGGATGTGCGCCGCCCGCTCGGTCGCGGCCTGCACCTGCTCGGGCGTGTCGCCGACGGGCCACATCTGCTGCATCGCGAGCGTGAGCCCGGCAGGGACGTCCGGATGACGACCCTTCAGTGCCTCGATCGTCTTGTGGTGCGCGTCGACGAACACATCGTTCGCCTTCCGCCGCAGCGCGCGATCGCCCTGTCCGCCAGGCGGAAAGCGACCCGCGAGGTACCCGATCGTCGCGACCATGTTGGGCTCGTTGAATGTACAGAACCGGGTCGTCACGTCGCCGAGATCTGCCGCGACGCGATCGGCGAAGCGCGTGAACAGGTCGGCGGTCGCAGGCTCGATCCATCCGCCCATACGTGCCACCCACCGCGGCGTCGTGAAGTGGTGCAGCGTGACCGTCGCGTCGAGGCCGTTCTCGAGGCACGTGGTGCACATGCGCCTGTAGTGATCGAGCGCAGTCTTGGAGAACTCACCGTCCTCGGGCTCGATACGGCTCCACTCGACCGAGAAGCGATACGAGTTGAAGCCGAGACCCGCGAGGAGCTGCAGGTCCTGCGGGTACCGGTCGTAGTGCTCGCACGCATCCCCGCTCGGCTCGACGCAACCCGAGCCGGGAGTGTGCTCCCACTCCCACCAATCGTTGTTCCAGTTGCCGCCCTCCACCTGGTGAGCAGCAGTGGCAGTGCCCCAACGAAACCCTTTGGGGAAGGAGCGCGTCGTCATTCGCGGCACGGTACCTGTCAACATGAATCGGTGGCGAGCCCGCTCGACGATCTCATCGATCTGCTCGATCTCGAAGCGATCGAAGTCAACATCTTTCGAGGGCACTCACCGGACGAGAAGCGTCAGCGTGTGTTCGGAGGACAGGTCGCGGGCCAGGCACTCGTTGCCGCGGCACGAACGGTCGAGCACTCACCGGAGGACGGCCCCCCGCGCTTCGTGCACTCGTTGCACGCGTACTTCCTCCGACCGGGTGATCCGAACACGCCGATCCTGTACGAGGTAGACCGCATCCGCGACGGCAAGTCCTTCACGACGCGACGCGTCGTCGCGATCCAGCACGGCAAGGCGATCTTCAACCTGCAGGCGAGCTTCCACGTCCACGAGCCCGGCCTCGACCACCAGATCCCGATGCCGAAGGACATCCCTCCGCCCGACCAGCTCCCCGACTTCAAGACGCGGATGGCGCCCTACAAGGACGCTCTCGGCGACTACTACGACCGCCCGCGCCCGATCGACTTGCGCTACGCGGACGACGGACGGCAGGACCGCAGCGAGCCGCCATTGCCGTTCCAGCGCGTCTGGTTGCGTGCCGATGGCAGGCTGCCCGACGATCCCGTGCTCCACGCCTGTGTGGTCACGTACGCGTCCGACATGACGTTGCTCGACACGACCCTGCTGCCCCACGGCGTGCAGTGGCCAGACGAGTCCCTGATGATGGCGAGCCTCGACCACGCGATGTGGTTCCACCGTCCGTTCCGGGCCGACGAATGGCTGCTCTACGACCAGGGAACACCTACGACATCCGGTGGGCGCGGCCTCGCCTACGGGTTCATCTACACGGGCGACGGCGCCCTCGCCGTGACGGTCGTGCAAGAAGGATTGATCCGGGTGGTGAGGTGAGGAGGATGAACGCTCCGGTGAAGCTCTTCGCGGTCGCGGGCCTTGCGGTCGGAATCGCGATCCTGGCGGTCGCGAAGTGCAGTCCGCCGCCGAACCCGGGCAACCCGCCGTTCACGCTCACGACCGTCGCGAACGTGAACCAACCGATCGCGATGGCGATCCGCGCGGGCGACACCGCGCTCTACATCGCGGAGTGGGATGGCCGCGTCGTCGCGCTTCGCAACGGCGCCGTCGACCCGACGCCGGTCGTCGACTTCTCCAACCTCACGCCGCGGGCGGCGAGCGCGGCTTCCTGGGGATGGCGTTCTCGCCCGACGGCAGCAAGCTCTACGTCGACTACACGGACGTCAACGGCGACTCCCACGTCGACGAGTACACGATGGGCACCAACGGCCGCGCGGTTGCCTCGTCGCGGCGCGAGATCCTGTTCCAGAAGCAGCCGTTCCCGAACCACAACGGCGGCCAGCTCACGACCGGTCCCGACGGCTACCTGTACATCGGGTTCGGCGACGGCGGCAGCGGCGGCGATCCCCAGGGCAATGGCCAGAGCCTGAACACCTGGCTCGGCAAGATCTTGCGCATCGACCCGACCAAGCCGTCGGGCGGTCGGGCGTACGGCATCCCCGCGGACAACCCGTTCGCGGCCGGCGGCGGGCTTCCCGAGATCTGGGCGTACGGGCTGCGCAACCCGTGGCGATTCACGTTCGACAAGGTCACCGGCGATCTTTGGATCGCCGACGTGGGCCAGGGCAAGTTCGAGGAGATCGACTTCACCACGGCGACCAACGGCAAGGACGCGGCCAAGGGCGCCAACTTCGGATGGAACCGCTTCGAGGGCAACCACGACTACGAGGGCGGCGGGGACCACGCCGGGTTCGTGTTCCCCGTCTTCGAGTACACGCACTCCGAAGGGTGCAGCGTCACTGGCGGCTATCGCTACCGCGGCACCGCACTGCCGGGCATGCAGGGCGCTTACGTCTTCGCGGACTACTGCAACAACACGATCCGCGTGCTCAGCCCACAACCCAACGCGGCGGCGAAGGAGATCGCGCAGGTGAAAGCGAAGCCCTCGCCGATCGTGTCGTTCGGTGAAGACGCGAGCGGCGAGCTGTACGTGCTCGCGTTCGACGGTTCGGTGTCGCGGCTCGACCCGCCCGCGGCCAAGACCGGCTAACCCCCGCAGCACGTAACACCCGGGCTAACGCCCTTTGAACTCGGGCGACCGCTTCTCGAGGAACGCGCGCACGCCCTCACGGTGATCCTCGGTCTGGAACAGCTCGCCGAGCGTCGACGACACGTAGATCCCGACCTCGTTCCAGTCGGGGTCCAGGGCTTTGCGCAGTCCCCGCTTGATCGCCTGCACCGCGAGCGGCGGGTTCGCCGCAATCCGCTGCGCGAGGGCGAGCGCCGTCGGCATCAGCTCATCGTGCGGCACCACGCGGCCGACGAGGCCGATGCGCAGCGCCTCCGTGGCGTCGATGACCTCGCCCGTCATCAGCATCTCGGCGGCCTTCTCGCGCCCCACGAGCTGTGCCAGGCGACCGAGCCCGGGCACGTCGCTCACGAGCCCGCGGAGCACGAACAGCTCACCGAACTTCGCCTTCTCCGAAGCGACGCGGAAGTCCGCCATGAGCGACAGCTCCATCCCCCATCCGACCGCCGCGCCGTTCACGGCCGCGACGACGGGCACATCGATGTGCAGCAGCGCGTCTGCTGCGGGAGTGAGGCGGGGGGCGCGCGACAGGCTGCTGCTCACCTCGGGCGGACGTTCACCGCCCCCCATCACGACCTTCACATCGTCGCCCGAGCAGAAAGCGGGATCGGCACCGGTGATGACGAGGCACCTCGCCGCCGTCGTGCGCACCGCCTCCTCGAGCTCGGCGTACGTGCGGAACGTGAGCGCGTTGCGGGCCTCCGGCCGGCGCAACGTGATCACGCCAACGTCGCCCTGTTCGTCGTAGGTGAGGTCTTCGTACACCTGTCCCCCTCTTAGTCTCAGGTGATGCGCCGCGTCGTCCCCATCTTGGTCGCGATGCTCGTCGTCGGCTGCGCTGACTCGACGAGGTCGACCTCGGGCGACGCTGCCGGCACCACAGCCGCGCCGACGGCGGCCACGACGGCCGACTCGACGACCACCGCGCTGCCGACCACGACGACCACGGTGCTGACCGTCGCTGACGATCCGGTCGTGCTCGCGGCCCAGGTCACCGAGGCGGAGCGCACGCTGCGCGATCCGACGACGTCGCCGGAGGAAGCCGAGCGAACCGGAGCGTTCCAGCAGCTCATCTACCGACGGCTCTCGGCGCATCCCGAGTGGCACTCGGCGTTCTTCGCGGCGCTCGAGTCCGATGTCGCCCCGATGGCCGCGAACAACGTGGCGGCGTTCCTGGCGTTCCAGCGCCCGCCGGCGGGGAAGCCATCCGAGACCCTGCCCGTGTGGCGGATCGTGCCGCCGCTCCCCGCCGACCAGCTGCTCGGTTACTACCACGAGGCCGAGGTCGCGACCGGAGTGCCCTGGTACTACCTCGCGTCGATCCACCTCATCGAGACTCGGATGGGGCGCATCGACGGGCTCTCGACCGTGGGCGCGCAGGGCCCGATGCAGTTCCTGCCGTCGACGTGGGCGGCGTGCTGCACCGGCGACATCGAGAACGCCCGCGACGCGATCATCGGCGCCGCGACGTACCTCAAGATGTCGGGCGCACCCGAGAACATGGACAAGGCGATCCTCGCCTACAACCACGACACGCGGTACCTCGACGCGGTGAAGGCCTACGCCGCGAACATGGCCGCCGACGAGAGCGCGTATCTCGGCTATCACGCGTGGGAGGTGTTCTACGCGTCAGCCGCGGGCAGCTTCCACCTCCCGGTCGGCTACGAGGAGCCGGAGCCGGTACCCATCGCCGACGCGGCGACCACCGCCGCCGAGCCCGCCTGACGCGCTACTCGGGCGAGTGGCAGACGGCTTCGACGTTGTTGCCGTCGGGGTCGCGGACGAACGCTCCGTAGTAGGTCGGGTGGTACTCCGGCCAGACCCGCGGCTCGTGAAGCACTTCCGCGCCAGCGCCGACGGCGGCCTCGAAGAACGCTCGCACCGCGGCGCGGTCGTTTGCCTGGAACGCGATGTGGATCTCGCGGTTGGGCACATCGTCGGCCAACGGCCCCAACCAGAACGTGGGCCGGCCCGCGGTGCCGTAGCCGACGACGTCGCCGAAGCGCATCACTTGCTCGCCGCCGAGCGGCGTGAGCACGGTGTCGTAGAACGCGATGCTCGCGGCGGCGTCGCGGCACTGAATCGAGAGGTGATCGAGCACGCGGCGATCGTAACGTTGTCGCTTGCGCATCCGCACATCACCAACGAGCCCGCAGCCGCGTCTACGCCAGTCTCGGCTTCACCATCGCCTTCGAGACCCTCGGCTTCCGCAGGGCTCAGAGGTCGTAGCGGTAGACGTTTGTGTCTCGAGCAGTGAACCCGAGTCGCTGGTAGAGCCGGTTCGCCGCTTCCCGCGACGGACGCGACGTCAGGTCGACCGTGATCGCGCCTCGCTCCCTGGCGAGGCGTAGCGCTTCGTGGTTCAGCGCCTCGCCCACGCCTTGGCCGCGCGCGGCCTCATCGACGACGACGTCTTCGATCCACGCGCGCATGCCGGTCGGGATCCGGAAGACAACCAGTGTCAGGGACCCGACGACCGTCCCCTCGCTCTCGGCCACAAGCAGGTGCGACGCGGGCGACGTCGCGATCTCCTCGAGCTGCGCCTGTGACGGCGGGGGCGCGGATCGCGAGAGCTGCGGGATCAGGCGCGCGATGGCGGCGACGATCTCGGGCGTCACGGTCTCGATCACGCGCACCGACACGGTCATCGCGGTGGAAGTTAACGCCTACACTCCCGCGACCTACGTGCTCCGGGGGGTGCATGCGCGACGAAGAGGTGCGGGCGAAGGCCCGGAAGCTGCGAGATCTCGTCGAGGTGGTCGCCGCCAGCGTGTACTTCCTGCGGGAGGCGCACAAGGCGTACGCCGCACTCGGCCTGCCCGACTTCGGCCCTGCGTACTTCACGAGCCGGGGGGCATGCATGGGCCAGGTGCCCGGCGAGATGGTCACCGCGGCATTCGGCGTGTTCAACCCCGACCTCGTCATCCCCGCGGTCGACGAGGGATGGTCGAAGACCGACCGGGACTCGATCCTCGCCGCCCGCGAGCGGGCGCGGTCGAGGGGTTGAGCCGTCTCGTCGGCGAGTCGCCCGACGGGCTCGGCTGGGCCACCGAGATCCTCGTCCGCGCCGGCACGCGCGACCGGCGAGGGCCGCGCTGTACTCGGGTCTGCGCTCGCTCGGCTTCCCCGGCACGCCGATGGGCGACTTCTGGCGCGCCGCAGACCTGGTGCGCGAGCACCGCGGCGACTCGCACATCGTGGCGTGGGTCTCGCACGGCCTCGACCCGATCCAGGCCAACCTCAGCACCGAGCTCTGGTGGCACCTGCCGTTGCGCTCCTACGTACGCACACGCGGCTGGTCGGACCAACAGATCGACGACGCCGTCGAGGACCTGCGCGACCGCGGGCTGATGGACGGTGACGAGTTCACCGAGGCCGGCGAAGCGCTGCGCGTGGACATCGAGCTGTGCACCGATCTGCAAGAGCGCTCGATCGTGAAGGCGATCGGCGACGACTTCGAGGAGCTGTGCATGATCCTCACACCGATGAAAGACAAGATCGTGGCGGGCGACGGCTATCCCGTCGACCCGACGACGATGACGCGACCATGAACGAGATCCCGAAGGCCCGCCTGCTCGCCGGTTACCTCGAGCCGATTGTCGGCTCGGTGTACTTCGCCCCCGAGTGCCACGAGCGCTACGCCGCGCTCGGCTTCAACGGCAGCGTCGCGAAGGCAGGAGCCGTCCAGCTTCCCGACGGCCCCGCGTACTTCACGAGCCGGGGATCCTGCCTCGGGCAGGTGCCGGGCGAGCTCGTCGCGTCGGCATTCGCAGTGTTCAACCCGAAGGCCGTCGTGCCGAGTGTCGCGTATGGCTGGACGATCACCGACGCGAAGACGATCGCGACCGCACGCACCGAAGGGGCCGTCGCGCAGCTCGAGCGCATCCTGGGGCCCGAGCCCGACGGGCTCGACCGTGCGACCGAGATCCTGCGGCGCGCCACCGACCCGTTGCGCCCCGAAGGGCGCCCGCTCTACGCGGGCCTCCTCAGCCTCGGGCTTCCCGGCACTCCGATGGGCGACTTCTGGCGGCTCGGTGACTACCTGCGTGAGTTCCGCGGCGACTCGCACACCGCGGCATGGGTCGCTCTGGGCGTCGACGCGACCGAGATCGGCCTCCTCACCGAGCTGTTCATCGGTCTGCCGATGAGGACCTACATCCGGACCCGCGCGTGGAGCGACGAAGACCTCGACGCCGCGGTGGAGCGCTTGCAAGAGCGGGGCCTCATCGACAAGGACGGCACTGGCTTCACGGAGGGCGGCCGAGAGCTGCGCGAAGGCATCGAGCTCTCGACCGATCTGTCGATGGCCCCGACGATGGCGGCGATCGGTGACGACGCCGACGAGCTGTTCGGACTGTTGGCCGGATGGGGCGAGAAGGTGCGCGCCGAGGCCGGCTATCTCAGCGCGGGTGCGGCCGACCTCGCCCGCGCGACGGAGCGCGACTGACGCGACGGGTCGCTAGAGGGCTAGAGGTCCGGTGCGTTCACGTACTTCTCGCCGCCACCGAGACGCACGACGTCCGCGTACCAGCTGCCCTCGTACACGTCGTTCGGGGGCTGCAACAGGTCCGGCGGTTGGCCCGGCTCGGTCGTGACGAACGTCCACGCCTGACGCTTGTACGTCCAGTTCCCGGCGTTGAGGCGATGCGCCTCGCGCCACCACGGGACCGCGGCCTCGGGCATCCCCCGGTGCCAAAGCTCTTGCCCGAGCTCGAAGCAGGCCGTCGCCTCGGAATGCTCGATGGGCCGCGGCTGCGAGCGGGCGATGACTTCCTCCGGGGTGAGCGCGTAGCGGCTCGACGCGCCGTTGTTCGCCCAGTCGACGATGGCGGCCCGGTACGCAACGGGATCGCCAGGGATCTTCTTGACCTCTTCCATCACCGCGCGGATGCCGTCCGGGAAGCCCGAGATGTCCATCGTCCGCAGCGGCGATTCTTCGACCGACGCGCCCTCGGGAGGGCGGACGAGCACACCGGCTTCGTCGATCCAGACCGCCATCGGCACGTTCCAGAACCCGAGCAGCTCATCGAGCACGTGGCTCGAATCGATGAGCGACGGATGTTGCGGTGCCGCGATGTCGATGAACGGATGAGCGAACGTCGGATCGACGTCGAGGGCGACGGTGACGACTTCGATCTTCGGGAAGAGCTCAGCGCGCAGCGCCTGCCACCCGGGCAGGCTGGTGCGGCACCCTCACCAGCTCGCCCACGCGACCAGCAACACCTTCTGGCCGCGCAAGGACGAGAGCGAGAACGGGGTGCCATCGCGGTCCGGGAGCGTGATGTCGGGGACGACGGCCGTCGTGAGCGCACGACCGCCGCTCTCCGGCCCGAGCGCCCACAGGTGATGCGCCTCGTCGTGCACGAGCGGCATGCGCAGGCGTTCCGCGACGACGTCCAACGCGAGCCTGCCGTCGACCTGCGTGCCGTCAGGCAACGAGACGCACACGTCACCTTTGCAGAGGCCCTCCGGCTTGCACGCCCAGCCGGTGCGGGCAGCGAACTCGTCAGTGGTGACAGAGAGCTGCTCGACGATCATGGGAGGACGCTATCCGCCGGTAGGGTGATCGACCATGGAGTACGTGCGGTGGTCGTCGCGTCCCCGCCTTCGCACGCCGGTGATGATCGCCGCGTTCGCGGGCTGGAACGACGCGGGAGAAGCCGCGACGAACGCCGGCCGGCATCTCGCCGACGTGTGGGCAACGCGCCCGTTCGCGTCGCTCGATGCGGAGGAGTTCTACGACTTCGGCACGACGCGACCGCACGTCCGCCTTGCCGACGGCGTGCACCGCGAGATCGTCTGGCCGTCGAACGAGTTCTCGGCATCATCAGTGCTCGGTGCCGATCTCGACGTCGTGACGCTGCTCGGCACCGAGCCGCAGCTGAAGTGGCGGACGTTCTGCGCGTCGGTGCTCGAAGTCGCGACAGAAGTGAACGCGCGCATGCTCATCACGCTCGGCGCGCTCCTCGCCGAGGTGCCGCACTCGCGACCCGTGTCGGTCATCGGCACAGCGGCCGATCCCACACTCATCGACCGCTACGGGCTCCAACGCTCGCGCTACGAAGGCCCGACCGGCATCGTCGGCGCGCTGCACGACGCATGCAACACGGCCGGGATCCCCTCGCTCTCCCTGTGGGCGCCGGTGCCCGCGTACGTCCAGGGCGCGCCGTCACCGAAGGCGGCTCTCGCTCTCGTCGAGCGCGTGGGCGACGTGCTCGAGCTGATGATCCCGACCACCGCCCTGGAGATCGCGGCGGCCGCGTACGAACGTGAGGTCGACGAGGTCGTGACGAACGACGACGACCTCACCGGATACGTCCGCCGGCTCGAGGACATGGTCGACAGCGGCGAGCCGTTCGGCGATGACGACGATGACGAGGAGCCGATGAGCGCCGACGACGCAGTCGACGATCTCGTCGAAGAGCTCGAGCGGTACCTCCGCGATCAGCAGGGCGACTGAAGTGGCGCTCGTGCCGAGCTGTGTGTGGAAGACGACTCCCGAGCTCATCGTCGCCCTCGACGACCGGTTCGGGGAGCCGGTCGACGCGTACGTCAACGGCTCACAGGTCTGGATCCGCGACGACGGCCCCGGTGGCACCGCGTTGGAATGGCGCCTCCATCCAGTCCCCGGCTACTCGCGGCCCGACGAAGTCGACACCTACGAGGTGTTCTCGGTGACAGCGCTCGCGCTCGCCAGTGGCGAAGCGCCACCCGCGCCACCCGAGCGCCTGTGGGACGGGCTCGAGGCCTTCCCGACCGACGGCGACGAGATCGAACCGGTCCCGCTCGCGGCGGCGGTCACGGATGCGCTGGGCATCGCCCCCGACGCGTCGGGACTCGTCGACCACGACCGCGTCGGTGACGCCTGGGAGATGAGCCGCGGCCAAGTGTCGATCGTCGACGCGCTCCTGAACCAACTCTCCGCGAGCTGAGTCACCGCGCACGAGCCGCGTCCCGGCCACGACTTGCGTCCATAGGCGCCGTCGGGACTTGGTGAACTGGCGCGAGAACCGCCTCTGGAGGGCGGGAGGCGCACCACTCTCTGGACGGCCCCGTCCGGGGTCGTGCGGGCGGGACAGCGGGCTAGCTGTCGCCGCGCCAGACGGGAGCGCGGGGCGCGTCGAACAGCACTTCGACCGCTTCACCACGGATCGCGGCGAACGCGGCCGGTCCCCAGCGGTCGAGGCCCACGACGGGGAACGGCATGTCGTCCGCGCTGAACCATCCGACGTCGGCGGTCTCCAACGGATGGCGCTGCAGCGCGCCGCCCGTCGCGCGGCAGTGGAACACGAGCGAGTAGAGCGGCACACGCGTGAAGCCCATCCGCAGGCCGTCGATGACGGCGAGGAGCCGAAGCACCTCACACTCGATGCCTGTCTCCTCGAGCACCTCTTTGACCGCGACCTCCGCAGGCGAGTAGCCGACATCGGCCCAACCGGTCGGGTACAGCCACACGCCGGAGTCGGCCCTCTGCACGAGCAGGATCTGACCCAGCTCGTTGCCGACCACCGCTCCGACCGCGACCTTGGGGGTGACGTATCCGGGCACGCCTTCGCCGACCGCGTCGAGCCACTCCTGCAGGAAGTGCCCGGCCTCACGCCGCACCTCGAGGTCCTCCTCCGCTGCGGCGCGCATGTCGGACGCGATCTTCAGCACCTCTTCGAATCGCTCGCGCTCGTAGAGGCTCTGGGTGAACCCGAGGCCGGTCCGCGCGACGCCGGCGAGGGCTTCGCTCCATCGCAACAGCTCGTGAATGAAGTCCTCGGGACTCGCGGGAACGTCCGGCACCGCCGCCGACCCTAACCCTGTCTCACGTGCGGCTCGCGACCCGTGCCGCGACGAGCACGGGGTCCCACACCGGCGAGAACGGCGGCGCGTAGCCGAGGTCGAGGTCGATCATCTCGGTCACGGTCATCCGCGCGGTGATCGCGGTCGCGAGGACATCGATGCGCTTGGCCGCACCCTCCTCGCCGACGATCTGGCCGCCGAGGAGCCGACCGGTGCGATCCTCGGTGACGAGCTTGACGGTGGTCTCCTTCCGCCCGGGGAGATACCGAGCCCGGGTGCTCCCCTCGATCACCGTGCTCTTGGACACGAACCCGGCCGCGGCAGCCTGCTTCTCGGACAGCCCGGTCCACGCGATCTCCGTGTGGCAGATGCGGGTGATCGCGGTGCCGACGACACCGCCGAACGTCGCGTAGCCGCCGCCGATGTTGACGCCCGCGACCCGTGACTGCTTGTTCGCGACCGTGCCGAGTGGGATGTGCACCTTCTCCCCGCTCACGAGGTGCGTGCTCTCACAGCAGTCCCCCGCCGCCCAGATGCCGTCCTCCGACGTTGCCTGCCGCCGGGTGACCCGCACGGCCTCACGGACACCGACCTCGAGCCCCGCTTCCTTCGCCAGCGCGGAGTTGGGCGCCACGCCGATGCCGAGCACCACGAGGTCGGCGTCGATCGCGCCGCTCGCGGTGAGCACCCGCCCGGGCTCGAACGCGACCGCTCCTTCGCAAAGGTGCACGTCGACCCCGAAGCGGCGCAACGCCGCCACGACGAGTGCCGCCATGTCCTCGTCGAGCGACTGCATGACCTGCGGCCCGGCCTCGAGGAGCGTCACTCGCGCGCCGCGGTTGATGAAGGCCTCGGCCATCTCGAGCCCGATGTAACCGCCGCCGACGACGACCGCGTGGCGCAGGGACTCACTCGTCGCGTGTTCGAGCAGATGCTGGGCGTCATCGAGGGTCTGCACGCCGTGGACGTGATCGTCGTCGATCCCGGGGAGGTCGGGACGGATCGGCATGCCTCCCGTGGCGACGAGCGCATGATCGAACCCGAGACGGAAGCTGCGGTCGTGCTCGAGCGCCCGCACCTCGACCTCGCGCGCATCGAGGTCGATGGCGATGACTTCGTGACGCATGCGCACGTCGACCCGGAACCGATCTCGAAACACCTGGGGGGTCCGGGCGACGAGGTCTTCGATGTCGCCGACCTCCCCGCCCACGAGGTACGGGATGCCGCACGCCGAGTAGGACGTGTAGTGCCCGCGCTCGAACGCGACGATCTCCATGTCCGGACGCGTCTTGCGAACCTGCGAGATGGCGGCCATGCCGCCGGCGTCTCCGCCGATCACCACCAGCCGTTCGGCCACCGCGGGCAGGATAGGGGCGCGAACATGTCGGCATGACCGTGCGTGACGACTGCCGCCACTACTCGACGCGCACCCTCGCGACCGGCGACCGGGTTGAGAAGTGCCGGCTCTCGGTGAACGACGAGGCTCCGTTCGGCTGCCCGGACGGCTGCCTGTTCTTCGAACCTCGCCCCGGCATGTCCGTCGGATGGACGGTCACCGACCCTGATCCCGACGACGACTGAGGTGGGCGTAGGCCTTCCAGGCTCCCCAGGTCACGCCGGGATCCTGCAGCGCCGGATCGACGTCGGACCAGGTCGCCGGGCTCAGGTCGTAGACGTCGTCGGGGAACGCTCGCATCGCGAACTCGTCGCGCGGGCCGACCGGGGCAACGCCCGCCGAGCGCAGCACCTCGGTCGGGAAGCGCACCGCGCTGCGCAAGATCGAGAGCGGGTTCGTGCGCTGTTCGTCGATGTCGATCTCGAGCAACGCCCGCACCGTGCGTCCGACCTCGACGCGAGCCCGCTCGCCGGCGTCACGAGCCGCCTCCAAGAGCGCCTCGTCCACCTCGCGACCTGACTCGCCCGCGACACGAACGACGGCGCGCACCACCCATCCGGGGACCGCCGCGTCGATGGCGTCGGCCAGCGCCTCGGCCGGCGCTTCCATCAGAGGAGTGCGTTGAGGTTCCCCGAGCGCAGCCCCTCGAGGTCCAGCGTCACCCACGAGTAGCCCGCGGCCTTGACCGCCTCGACGACCTCGATGCGAAGCTGGACCGCGCGGGCGAGCGACTCGACGGGCAGCTCGATGCGGGCGACCTTGCCGTAGTGCCGCACGCGCAGCTCGGGGAAACCGAGCACGCGGAGCGCGGCCTCGGCGCGCTCGACCTGACCGAGCACACCGATCGTCACAGGGGTGCCGTATGGGACACGCGACGCGAGGCAGGCCGCCGCGGGCTTGTCCCACGTGCGCAGCCCGAGCTCGCGGGACGCGGCCCGCACGTCGGCCTTGGTGAACCCGGCATCGACGAGCGGGAATCGTGCGCCGCGCTCTGCAGCGGCACGTTGGCCGGGACGGTGATCGCCGAGGTCGTCGACGTTCACACCGAGCACGACGGTCGCGTGCGCGACCTCCGCGATCGGCACCAGTGCATCCATGAGCGACGACTTGCACCAGAAGCAACGGTCGCCGTCATTTGCCACGTACGCGTCGTGTGACATCTCATCGGTCTCGACCTCGGACCACCGCAGTCCCCACTCCCCCGCCAGCGCCGCGCAGTCCGCGCGCTCGCTCGCTGCGAGCGAGCTCGACACCGCGGTCACGCAGTGCACACGCTCGTGCCCGAGTGTGCGCGTCGCGACCGACGCGAGGAACGCCGAATCGGCCCCGCCCGAGAAGGCCACAACGATCACTCCCAACGTGCGGAGCTCGTCTTCGAGGCGCGCGCGAGCTCAGGCATCGACGACTCCGACGTCGAGGATCTGGAGGCGGATGCGCTTGTTGCCCTTGCCCTTCGACTCGGTCTTCGTGACGCGGATGCGCCCGACCTCGCCCGTCGTGTGGACATGCGTGCCGCCGTCCGCCTGCTTGTCGAGGCCGACGATGTCGACCACGCGGATCTCGGGGACGCTCTCGGGGACGAGGCTGATCTTCGTGCGGATGAGGTCCTCGTCGAGCACCGCCTCCGCGCGAGGCAGGAACGAGACCTCGATCGGGCGGTCGGCCGCGAGCTCGGCGTTGACCAGCTCTTCGACGCGAGGCCCGAAGCCCTCGGGCAGCGGGTCGAACTCGAAGTCCATGCGGGCCGAGAGCGGCTCCATGTTCCCGCCGGTGACGGGCACCCTCCACTCGTTCCAGATGACGCCGCACAGCACATGCAGCGCGGTGTGCGTGCGCATCGAGCGCGTGGCGGCGCTCCCAGTCGACCTCGCCCTCGACGACCGGCGCCGACCGCTCGGTGGCGCGCCGTCAACGACGTGCCACACGAGGCCATCCGCCTTGCGCACATCGGTGACGCGAAGGCCACCGATGACACCGGTGTCATGCGGCTGCCCGCCCCCCGTGGGGTAGAAGGCGCTGCGATCGAGCGCAACCGCGTGGTCGTCCACAGCGACGATGGTGGCCGAGAAGGTGCGCAGGTACGCGTCACGAAGGTAGAGCGACTCGGTGCCGCTGGCCTGGTGCATCGCCCTCGATCATGCCCCGTTCCAACCCTGTTGCGGAACCGTGACAGGAATGCGGGTGGGCAGGGACCAGCCCCTATGCTCGCGCCCTAACTTGAACGGACTCGGCCGACACGGCCGGCCATGGAAGGTAGGGACATGCGAGCAGGAAAACTCTTCGGCGCTGGCGCGCTGCTGCTCTCGCTCAGCCTCTTCGCCGCAGCATGCGGGGACGACAGCGACAGCAGCTCGGCAACGACCGGCGGCGGTGCCGCAACGACTGGAGGCGGCGCGGCAACGACCGGGGGCGGCGGCGAGGGCGGTGTGAAGTGCGAGGGGCTCGCGCTGGGCTTCTTCGGCGCGCTGACCGGCGATGCCGCCAACCTCGGCGTGAACATCGAGCAGGGTGCCGAGCTGGCCGTTGACCAGTTCAACTCGACGAACCCCGATTGCCAGGTCGAGCTCAAGAAGTTCGACAGCCAGGGCAGCCCCGACCAGGCGCCGGCCCTCGCGAAGCAGGCGATCGACGACGATTCGATCGTCGGCATCATCGGTCCGGCGTTCTCGGGTGAGTCCAAGGTCGCGAACCCGCTGTTCGACGAGGCGGGGCTCGGGATCATCACGCCTTCGGCGACCAACCCGGGGCTCGCCGAGCAGGGGTGGAAGATCTTCCACCGTGGGCTCGGCAACGACGCCGCGCAGGGCCCCGCCGCTGCGCTGTACATCGACACGACCCTCAAGGCCGAGAAGGTCTTCGTGCTCGACGATGCAAGCGAGTACGGCAAGGGCCTGGCCGATCAGGTGAACGAGGCGCTGGGCGCGAAGGTCGTCGGCACCGACACGATCGACCCGGCGGCGACCGACTTCTCGGCCACGGTCACCAAGGTGAAGGATGCGGCGCCCGATGCGGTGTTCTTCGGCGGCTACTACGCCGCCGCCGGCCTGCTCTCGAAGCAGCTCCGTGACGGCGGCGTGACCGCAACGTTCGTGTTCGGTGACGGCGTGCTCGACCCCGGATACATCGAAGCCGGTGGCGCGGCGACCGAGGGCGCCATCATCACCTGCCCGTGCGCTCCGATCGACAAGATCGAGGGTGGCGCCGACTACGCCTCCGCTTACGAGGATGCCTTCGGCGTCGCTCCCGGCACCTACTCGGCCGAGGCATATGACGCCGCGGGCTTCTTCCTCGCGGGCATCGCCTCGGGCACGCAGGACCGCGACTCGCTGAACACGTACGTCAGCACCGAGTCGTACGCGGGCATCACCAAGACCCTGAAGTTCGACTCGACGGGCGAGGTGGCGGACGTCGCGATCTACGCCTCCACGGTCAAGGACGGCAAGATCGAATCGGTCGGCCTCATCCAATAGGCTCACCGAATTCCGAAAGAACCGCAGTAGCCGAAACCGGGAGCGATCCGTTCGCTCCCGGTTTCGCGGCGCTGAGGCACCTCCGGGGGGTCGGTGTGGGCGTCCTCGCAACCAGCTTTCTTCACCCCGATTGGGGGCTCCTCCGGGACCAGTTCTGGTCGCTCACGGTCGGAGGGCTGACCTCCGGGTCGATCTACGCGCTCGTCGCCTTGGGCTACACGATGGTCTACGGCGTCCTGCGACTGATCAACTTCGCCAACTCCGAGATCTTCATGCTCGGGACCTTCGGCGCCCTGTTCGCGACGAAGTGGATGGGGATCGACGCCGGCGGCGACACGGTCAAGACCGGCTTCACCCTCATCCTCGTGATGCTCGTCTGCCTCGTCATGGCCATGATCTTCTCCGGGGCGTCGGCCGTCGCCCTCGAGCGGGTCGCCTACCGGCCGCTCCGCAAACGAGGAGCGACGCGCCTCGCCGCCCTCATCTCGGCCATCGGCGCGTCGTTCGCCATCTCCGAGTTCATGGCCTTCCGCCGCGGACGCAACTTCGAGGCCTTTCCTCGGCTGTCCGAGCGCGACACCCTCTTCACGTTCCTGGGGGCCGACATCCGCACCGACCAGGTGTTCGTCATCGTGGCCGCGCTGGTCATGATGGTGGCGCTCGATCAGTTCGTGAATCGGACTCGCCTGGGTCGTGGCATCCGCGCCGTCGCCCAGGACTCCGAGACCGCGACGCTGATGGGCGTCGACATCGATCGCGTGGTGATGCTCACCTTCCTCCTGGGCGGGATCATGGCGGGTGCAGCCGGCCTGCTCTTCGTCTTCTTCTTCGAGGTCACGCGGTTCAGCATCGGCTTTGTGATCGGCATCAAGGCCTTCACCGCGGCCGTGCTCGGTGGCATCGGCAACCTCCGCGGCGCGCTGCTGGGCGGCCTCTTGCTCGGCCTGATCGAGGTCTATGGGTCAGCGCTCTGGGGCACCGAGTGGAAGGACCCGATCGCGTTCCTGACCCTCGTCGTGGTGCTCATGGTGCGGCCGACCGGCCTCCTCGGCGAGGCGCTCGGAAAGGCCCGAGCATGAGCGCCCTCACCGACCTCCGTACCAAGGTCCGCCAGAAGGTGCCGCAGTACAACGTGCGCGACACGATGGCCGCGAAGTGGGCCTCGCTTCCGAAGGCCGCCCAAATCGCCATCATGCTCGCGGTCGTGGGGTTCTTCTTCCTGCTACCAAGCTTGACGATCCCACTGATCGACCCACCGACTCCCTGGGAGAGCGTGCTCTTCTCGCCGATCGCCCTCTACGTCCTGGTCGCGATCGGCCTCAACATCGTCGTCGGCTACGCCGGCTTGCTCGACCTGGGCTATGTCGCCTTCTTCGCCATCGGTGCGTACACGATCGGCGTCTTGACCTCCGCGCACGGCAGCATGGCCTTCTGGGCCGCGCTCCCGTTCGCGATCGCCGCGGCGATGCTCGCCGGCCTCTTGCTCGGCACCCCGACGCTCCGCCTCCGGGGGGACTATCTCGCGATCGTGACCCTCGGGTTCGGCGAAATCATCCGCATCACCGCGAACAACAGCGAGTGGCTCGGCGGACCTCGCGGCATCACGAACATCCCTCGTCCCGCCGACATCGGCCCCCTGCACTTCGAGGGCCTGAACGCGAAGCCCTACTACTACGTGGCGCTCACGTTCATCATCCTGGTGATCCTGATGGTGCGAGCGCTCGAGCGCAGCCGAGTCGGCCGGGCGTGGACGGCGATTCGCGAAGACGAAGACGCCGCCGAGCTCATGGGAGTGCCGACCTTCAAGTTCAAGCTGTGGGCGTTCGCGATGGGCGCCGCGATCGGCGGACTGTCCGGCGCGCTGTTCGCCAGCTACCAGACGGTGATCACGCCGAACAACTTCACCCTCCAGTTCTCGATCCTGTTCCTCGCGGCAGTCGTGCTCGGTGGCGCGGGCAACATCCCTGGCGTGATCCTCGGTGCGTTCCTCGTCGCGTATCTGCCCGAGCGCTTCCGTGCTCTGGGATCGACGCGTGTGTTCTGGTACGGCGTCGCGCTCGTGGCCATGATGGTCTTCCGCCCGCAGGGCATCTGGCCGAGCCGCCGGCGAGCGGCGGAGCTCGCCGATCCGGAGGCGGGCAAGACGCTCGCGGCCGTGACCGAAGCGGACATCGAACGAGTGGAAGAGACGCTCGAAGAGGTGAGCCTGCCGGCCCACGAGCTCGAAGGGCACCACGATGACTGAGGCGCTCCTCGAGCTCGCCGACGTGACGATGCGCTTCGGCGGCGTGACCGCGCTCGACGACGTCACCCTTCATGTCGATCGGGGCGAGATCTTCGGGCTCATCGGGCCGAACGGTGCCGGCAAGACGACGGTCTTCAATGTGGTCACCGGAGTCTTCCAGCCGACATATGGTCAGATCCGCTTCGCCGGGAAGAACCTCAACGGCCTGAACCGCAACGCGATCACCCGACTCGGGATCGCTCGGACGTTCCAGAACATCCGCCTGTTCCGGGAGATGACCGCTCTGGAGAACGTGATGGTCGGGACCGACGCCCACCATCGCACGAGCGTCATCAGCGCGGTGGTGCGCTTCGGCAAGCACCACCGCGAGGAATCCGAGGGCTACGAGCGGGGCATGGAGCTGCTCAGGTTCATGGGCATCGAGCGCCGCGCCGGCGAGGCGGCTCGCAACCTTCCCTACGGCGACCAGCGCCGGCTCGAGATCGCACGGGCGATGGCCACCAAGCCCCAGCTGCTGCTCCTCGACGAGCCCGCGGCCGGCTTCAACCCCGCGGAGAAGCGCGAGCTGATGGACCTCATCCTCCGAATCCGGGACGAGGGCTACTCGGTGCTGCTCATCGAGCACGACATGAGCCTCGTCATGGGGATCTCCGACCGGATCAACGTCCTGGACTTCGGCAGACTTATCGCCGAGGGCACCCCCGCCGAGGTGCGCGAGAACCCTGCCGTCATCGAGGCCTACCTAGGAGCGCCCAGTGCTTCTTGAGATCGAGGACATGCACGTCCATTACGGACGCATCGAAGCGCTCAAGGGCCTCTCGTTCACGGTGAATGAGGGCGAGATCGTGACGCTGATCGGCGCGAACGGCGCCGGCAAGACAACGACGCTGAAGGCGATCTCGGGCGTGCGCCCGCTCTCGAGCGGTCGCATCGCGTTCGACGGGCGCGACATCACTCGCATGCCCGCATACGACCGAGTCGGATGGGGCATCTGCCAGGCGCCCGAGGGTCGCGGCATCTTCCCTGGCATGACCGTCACCGAGAACCTCGACATGGGGACGTACACCCGCGCGGACCGACGTTCGGCGGCCAAGGACGCCGACCTCGATCGCGTCTTCACGCTGTTCCCGCGACTACTCGAGCGCCGAACGCAGCTCGGCGGCACGCTGTCCGGCGGTGAGCAACAGATGCTCGCCATCGGCCGGGCGCTGATGTCGAGGCCGCGCGTCCTGCTCCTCGACGAGCCGTCGATGGGATTGGCTCCGAAGCTCGTGGCCCAGATCTTCGAGATCATCACGGAGATCAACCAGCAGGGAACGACGATCCTCCTCGTCGAGCAGAACGCGGCGCAGGCCTTGCAGCGCGCGCACCGCGCCTACGTGCTCGAGACCGGGCACATCGTGCGCTCCGACAACGCGAAGACGCTGCTGGGCGACGACTCGGTGCGGGCCGCCTACCTCGGCGGAAACGTCGAGGGTTGATCCGGCCGGGCGCGATGTCATCGAGACGGATCACCACCGGGCTGATCGTCGCGCTCGGCCTCGTGGCCGGGGCGTGCAGCGACGACGGCGGAGGGTCAGTGGCCCCTTCCACCACTGAGCCGCCCACGGCCACGATCCCGGACCGGGGCAACGTCGACGGCGTGCTTCGGCTCGGCTATCTGCTTCCGACCTCAGGTCAGTCCGCCACCCTCGGGCCGCCGATGATCAGCGGCATCGAGATGGCCGTCCGGGACATCAACGCTGCCGGTGGAGTCAATGGCGAGGACGTCGCGATCGTCGGCGGCGACGAGGGCGACGATCCATCGGTCGCGGGCGTCACCCTCGACGGCCTGCTCAACACCGAGAAGGTCGACGCGATCGTCGGGCCCGCCTCTTCGACGACCGCCCTCCGCGTCCTCGGTCGGATCACCGACGCCAGCGTGCTCGCGTGCTCCCCGTCGAACACCGCGCTGGCGCTCGAGCGCTTCCCCGACAATGGCTACTACGTGCGCACCGCGCCCTCCGACCGCCTACAGGGCGTCGCCCTCGCGGAGGTCATCGCGGAGGGGGGCTACCGGACCGTCGCGTTGATGAGCCCCAACGACGACTACGGCCGAGGCATGGCCGACGTGCTGGTCGAACAGCTGCGGATCAACGGCATCCGGGTCACGATCAACTACGCGTACGACTCCAACGGCACGAACTTCGCGCCCGACGTGCGGCAGGTGCTGGAGACCGATCCGGAAGCGATCGCCGTCATCGGCCTCCCCGACACGGGTGGCCTCGTGCTGCGCAAGCTCATCGATCTCGGCGCCGGTCCCGACCGGATGCCGACGTTCGTCCCCGACGGGCTGCGGGTGGCGAACCTCTACCAGCGAGTGGACCCGAACCGTCCTGAGTCCACTGCGGGCATCCAGGGCACCGCGGTCGCGACGGTGCCCGCGCTCACCTCGCCGACGTTCAACGACGCCTTCGCGGCGTTCACGGCCGGGTCACCCGCGACGTTCGCGGCCTACGCGTACGACTGTGCAGTCGTGCTCGCACTTGCTGCCCAGGCGACTCGCTCGGATGATTCTGCGCTCCTCAGAGACGAGATCGTCAATGTCACGCGCGGCGGTGTCCCGTGCCGTTCGTATGCGGAGTGCAAGCGTCTGCTCGACCTGGGCCGGAACATCGACTACGAGGGCGTGTCCGGTCCGCTCGACCTCAGCGACATCGGTGATCCGAGCCGCGGCACCTACGACGTGTTCGTCTACAACCCCGATGGCAGCAACACCACTGAACGCCAGCTGCAGGTGAGCCCCTGAAGGTGGCTAGCTCAGGTCGAGCCGCGCGAGCAGCTCGTCAACCGGGCAGACCATCCCGACGAAGAAGCGACCGAACTCCGCGTAGATCGCGGAGGCCTCGTCGAAACGCATCGTGTAGACGACGTCCTTCAGGTCGTCGGGATGCACCGCGAACAACGTGACGCCCCACTCGTAGTCGTCGAGGCCCGTTGAGCCCGTGATGAGCTGCAGCACGCGACCCGCGAACGTACGGCCCGTCTTTCCGTGGCCGTGCATGAGCTCGAGACGCTCTTCGTAGGGCAACGAGAACCAGTTCTGGCCGACGTTCCGACGCTTCGACATCGGGTAGAAGCAGAACGCGGGCTTACCCTCGGGCGGCAGCTTCGGATGGAGCCGCGCGTCGAGCATCTCGGCCGGCAGCCCCTTCGCGTACTCACTGACCTCGGTCAGCGACACATACGAGTCGACGATGGCGAGGCCGGCCGCTTGGAGGTCCGCCTGGAGTGTGTGCAGTCGCCAGAAGTCGGGGCCGACTGCCATCACGGCGAAGTCGGCCTTGTGCCCGAGCAGTGCGGCGGTCACGACCTGATGCTCGCCCTCTGACGCGCGCTTCACCGCCGCGTCGATCGCGCCGCCGTCGGCAGCAGGCGTGACCTTGCAGAACAGGTGGAGCACCCCCCACCCGGTGGTGGGAGTCAGGGGTTCGGTCATCGCTCCTGCGGGGGCGGGAGCGGCTCGCCGGTGGAGGCGTGCGCCGTGCCGTTTCCGTTGCCGTTCTCGCCGCCGACCGTGCCGACCTCGATGAGCTCGTGGATGTGTCCATTGAGCTTTGGCAGCGGGATCTCGACGCCCGCATGATCCTTGTGCGCGGCCATCGCCATCGCGTGGTACGCCTCGGCCTGCTCGGCGAACGCTGCCGTCTTGTACGGCCGCCCGTCGACGATGCCGCCCTGGCGACCCTCGATCGACCGCGACGACGTCCTCACCGGTCAGCGTCTTGTGGGTCTCGAGCGCGTGCGCGACCGCGAGCACCTCGGCGCGGTTCTCCGCCAGCAGCTGATCGAGCGCTGAGCGAGCAGGTCGGCGAGCTTGCTCCTCGATGCGCTCGCCGAGCGAACCCTTCAAGAGCTCACGCTCGTCCTTCTCGTCGCCGCCTGCCGGGCCGCCCGCCGCCGCCGACCCCGATCTTCTGGGTGACGCCGTGCGAGGCGACCGTCGAGCCCATGCCCCAGTAGCCCTCCATGAGCGTCGCGACCGTCGTGGCCGACTCGAGGTCGCCGGAGACGCCGGAGGAGTTGTCGCCGTCGAAGAACATCCGCTCGCCGGCCAGCGAGGCGAGGCTGACGACGATGTCGGCCTCGTACTCGGTGCGCCAGTGCGTGAACTGGTCCTCGGGCGGGATCGAGCTGACCATGCCGAGGTAGTTGCCGCCCTTCTCGATCGTCGCGATGTCGATCGTCGAGGTGGTGGCGGATGCGGTACGCGACGACGGCGTGGCACGCCTCGTGGACGGCGACCGCGTGGCGCTCGCGCTCGATGTACTCGACGTCCTCGGGCGGGCCGAGGTCCTTGAGCTGCTTGGCCTTGATCACGTCCTGCCAGGTGATCGATGTCGCGGCCGTCGCGGATCGCGGTGATCAGCGCCTCGTTGACGAGGTCCTTGATCGTGGCGCCGGTGGCGTACGGCGTGATCGTGGCCAGCTTGTCGACGCTCCGCGTCGGTGAGCTCGTGCTGCACCTTGTCGAGGTAGCCCTCGTAGGTGCGGATGCGGCCCGGCCTTGCGCGGGTAGCCGACCTTGTAGATCCGGTCGATGCGGCCCGGGCCGCAGCAGCGCCTCGTCGAGCGCCTCCGGGCATGTTCGTCGCCATCATCGACGAGGATCCGGTACTTGGGCGGCGGCTTCGGCCGCATGCCCGAGCGCCCGCCGGACGTAGCGGTTGATGAAGCCGCGCGGCTTCTTCAGCCCGGACAGCTCGGTGAGCAGCGCCTGCAGCGTGCCCATGCCGCCGCCGCCCATCCCGCCCATGCCGCGCCATGACGAAGCGCGTCGCGCCGCCGGGCTCCGCGGCGTCGTCGGCGGTGCGCGAGGCTGTCGCGGACAGCAGCGAGCGGCGTGCTGCGACAGGTAGGAGAAGCCGTGGCAGGCCGGCGTGCCGGCGACCACGGCGCCGGCGTCATGCCGCGTGGCCCGCCCGGGCCGGCCGGCGAGCGACGCCGCGGTTGCCGAGCGAGTCGGCCTCGTCGAAGAACACGATCACGCCGCCGTAGCGCAGCGCGAGCTTGCGCAGCTTGCGGAACAGCGACTTGACCTTGAGGATGCCGACGCCCATGAACATGTTGATGAACGCGCCGGGGTCGACGAAGACGTAGGGCTTGCCGGTCTCGCCGGCGACCGCCTCGGCCATCAGCGTCTTGCCGGTGCCGGGCGGGCCCCAGAGCAGGATGCCGCCGGGGACGTAGCCGCCCTTGCTCCTCGATCTCCTCGGGCTTCTCGAGGAAGATCGATGTTCTCCTTGACCCGCTCGAGCACGTGGTCCTGGCCCCAGACGTCGGAGAACCGCGTCTTGATGTCGTCGGGGTAGTACGTGTCGACGCCGCCGCGCGAGAGGAACCAGAAGATGGCGACGAACTGCACCACTGCGAACAGCAGGTAGAACGACATCTGGAGGATGAACGGCAGCGCGTCGAAGAACCGCGCCGGCAGCTGGAAGAGTGCCGGTCGCCGGCGGCAGGTCGAAGAACTGCCCGAGGATCAGCGCCAGGATGACGAGGAAGGCGATGGCCTTGAACACCCGCGCCAGCCGGTAGCGGGTGTAGTCGTTCAAGCGGCCGGTTCGCCCGCGATGCCGCCGAAGAACGTGTCGGTCCAGAAGTGGTGGTACGCCGCCCAGTGCTCGGAGACCAGGTAGTGGACCTGGCGGATGCACTCGAGCCCGAAGAGGACGAACAGGTACCACTTGTCGCGGGCGGTGTTCCGCATCGCGTCGCGGAACGGCAGGATCGGGTTGTCGGAGACGGCCGCCCAGACGAAGAACCAGTAGAGCCCGACAAGCAGGACCAGGAACTTCACCCGGTCCCACAGGCCCATCTTCTTGCGGGTCTTCGGCTCACGATCCTCGACCACCGGAACGTGCACGGGGGCGGGCGGAGGAGGAGGCGGCGGCGGAGCCGGATCGGGCCAGGCGATGCTCGAGTCGCTCATTTCAGGCCTGCTTCCTGATCTGCCACGAGTCCACCACGGTGTCGATCTCGCTCCGATGCTCCAAGTAGCACTTCGATGAGCACTTGACGAGGAACCGGTACAGGGTAGTGGTGCCCGGATCGACGAGCGCGATCTGATCGATCGTCACATACGAGCCGTTCACCAACTTGTTGAGAACGATGCGGTTGCCTCGCAGCCCTTCGCTGGTGGTGAGCTGCTCGTACTTCACGATCTCGATGTCGGTGCTGCCCTGCTCGTAGAGGGCGATCGGATCGGCGGTGCCATCGAGCGCGAGCGTGCGGAGATCGACGTTCGACACCTGGTCGCGAACGCCCTGACCGATCGAGCTGATCTCCGCTTGACCGACGACGGCGGTGGGCACGTCGTCCTGGAAATGCGTGACGTCGGGCTCCGAGTCACTGTCGAACACGACGCGCCACGGCCCGTCGAGCTGGTCCGCGCCGTCCGGGAACGGACGATCGTCAGGGAGCGCGCTCGGGTCGAGCTTGTAGAGCTTCCAGTCGTCGGGGACCTTGAAGAACGCGCCCTCGCCACTGTTCTTCACGTAGGTGTACCCGGACGTCGAGCAGGCCGCGGATCCGGCCGCGAGAGCGCCCACGAGCGCCACGAGCGCGAACCGCTGGAGGCGAGGGGCCATGCGTCATTATCGGTCCAAACCGGGGCCACGGGTACCGCGCGGGCGGCGAATTCGCCCCAGGCCAGGGACCCGGCGGGTGGTCGGGCAGATCCTGGGGCTCGACGTGCTCGTCGAAGATCTCGAGGCCGCGCGCCTGGTAGTTCGCCAGCGCCGACGGGTGGTCGAGGCTGCAGGTGTGCACCCACACCCGGCCGGTGCCGTCGAGGGCCCAGGCCCGCTCGATCGTGGACGTCAGCAGATGCCCGCCGACACCCATCCCGATGAAGTCCGGGAGCAGCCCGAAGTAGGCGATCTCGACGTCACCATCCTCTTGGCTCTCGAGCTCGAAGTAGCCCGCCGGGCTGCCGCGGCTGCGGGCGATCCAGGTCTCGACCTCGGGACGGTCGAGCCACGCCATCCACCGCTCGTACGTCCAGGGCAGCCGGCCCATCCAGTACCACTCGCCGCCCACGGCGGTGTAGAGGAAGCGATTTAGCTCGGGCTGGGGCACGTCCGCACGCTCGATCGTGAGCGGCACCTTCGGCGGCGGTGCGGGTCTCAGGAGCCCGGGGTCGCGCATCTCGAGCGACCAGGTGGTGACCTCGACGCGCGGCATCGGACGGTCAGGCGCGACGCAGCTCGGCCGAGAGGTGATGCGTCATCGGTTGACCGACCGCGGCCATCCGCACCGTGTAGCGCATCACGTCGCCGTCGACCGTGACCGTGCGCTCGACCGCCGTCACTGTCTTGGCGGAGGGCGTCGAGACGACCGACATCGACTGCAGATCGATCGTGGATCCCGAGAGCGAGCCGACCGCCATCTCCGTCGCCCCGAACGGATGGACGACGACGATCTCGACGCTGTTCGGCGCGGGCAGCCGCCAGAACCCGACCTCGCCGTGCGTGGGGCTGCCATCGGGATGCGTCGTGCGCTGCACATAGGACAGGTAGGGCTTGCCCACATGATCGAACGTCACCGTCTCCAAGTACGGAAACGTGTCGATCGTCGGATACTCCCCCACGCCGGTGCCCGTCCACGTCCCCAACAGAAACGCCAGGGGCTCGATCATGGGATGCAGGTCTGGCACCCCTCCATCATCGCCCCAAAAATGAAGAAATCGGGTGGGTGCGAAACACCCACCCGACTCCCCCGGATACCTAGAAGTCCTCCATCCCGCCGCCGGGCATGCCACCAGCGTGCGAGTCCTCCTCGGGCTTGTCGGCGATGACGGCCTCGGTCGTGAGGAACAGCGCGGCGATCGAGGCCGCGTTCTGCAGCGCCGAGCGGGTCACCTTGGCGGCGTCGATGACGCCGACCTTGACGAGGTCCTCGTAGTCGCCGGTGGCGGCGTTGAGGCCCTCGCTGCGCCGTCGAGCGCACGCACCTTCTCGACCACCACGCCGCCCTCGAGGCCGGCGTTCTCGGCGATCTGCTTGAGCGGCGCCTCGAGCGACTTGGCGACGATGCGCGCGCCGGTGGCCTCGTCACCGGTCAGGGCGTTGGCGCGCTCGTGGACCTTGGCCTGGCTGCGCAGCAGCGCCACGCCACCGCCGGGCACGACGCCCTCCTCGATGGCGGCCTTGGTGGTGGAGACCGCGTCCTCGATGCGGTGCTTCTTCTCCTTGAGCTCCACCTCGGTGGCCGCGCCGACCTTCAGCACGGCGACGCCGCCCGACAGCTTGGCGAGGCGCTCCTGCAGCTTCTCGCGGTCGTAGTCGGAGTCGGTGTTCTCGATCTCGGTCTTGATCTGGTTGATGCGGCCCTTGATGTCGTCCTCGGAGCCGGCGCCCTCGACGATCGTGGTCTCGTCCTTGGTGACGATGATCTTGCTTGGCCCGGCCGAGCAGGTCGAGCGTGACGTTCTCGAGCTTGAGGCCGACCTCCTCGGTGATGACCTGGCCGCCGGTGAGGATGGCCATGTCCTGCAGCATCGCCTTGCGGCGCTCGCCGAAGCCGGGGGCCTTGACGGCGACCGACTTGAACGTGCCGCGGATCTTGTTGACGACGAGCGTGGCGAGCGCCTCGCCCTCGACGTCCTCGGCGATGATCGACGAGCGGGCGGCCCGACTGCATGACCTTCTCGAGCACCGGCAGCAGGTCGCGGACCGAGGAGATCTTCGAGCCGACGAGCAGCACGTAGGGGTCGTCGAGCACGGCCTCCATGCGCTCGGGGTCGGTGACGAAGTACGGCGAGATGTAGCCCTTGTCGAAGCGCATGCCCTCGACGAGGTCCATCTCCATGCCGAAGGTCTGGCTCTCCTCGACGGTGATGACGCCGTCCTTGCCGACCTTGTCGATGGCCTCGGAGATCATCTGGCCGATCTCGTCGTCGGCGGCCGAGATGGCCGCGACCTGGGCGATCTGCTCCTTGGAGTCGACCTCGTTGGCGAGATCCTTGATGCGAGTCGACGGCCGCCTCGACCGCCGCCTCGATGCCCTTCTTCAGCGTCATCGGGTTGGCGCCGGCGGCCACGTTGCGCAGGCCCTCGTGGACCATCGCCCAGGCCAGCACGGTGGCGGTGGTGGTGCCGTCACCGGCGACGTCGTCGGTCTTCTTGGCGACTTCCTTGACCAGCTCGGCGCCGATCTTCTCGTACGGGTCCTCGAGCTCGATCTCCTTGGCGATCGACACGCCGTCGTTGGTGATCGTGGGGGCGCCCCACTTCTTCTCGAGCACGACGTTGCGGCCCTTCGGGCCGAGCGTGACGCGGACGGCGTCGGCGAGCTTGTTCATGCCCGCCTCGAGGCCACGGCGAGCCTGCTCGTCGAAAGCGATCATCTTGGCCATGTGGTGTCCCTCCGTTGGGATGCCGTTCGGATCGCTCTATCGCCAAGGATTGGCCAGAGCGGCGGTTAGCACTCTCAGGTCGTGAGTGCTAACAGCAAACCACCTCGGGAGGCGACCTGCAACCTCGCAGGGGCCAGTACCTTCACGGTCCGTGGGGAATGACGGCAAGCACATCGTCGTGGTGGGGGCAGGCGTCTCGGGACTGGGCGCCGCCCTGGCCCTGAGCCGCGACGGCCACCAGGTCACGCTGGTCGAGCGCGACGCGACGCCGCTGCCGGCGGATCCGAGCTCGGCGTTCGAGTGGGACCGGCGGGGCGCGCCTCAGGTCCGCCACAGCCACGCCTTCCTCGCCCGCCTCTACGGGATCCTGCGCACCTCGTATCCCGACGTGCTCGCCGACCTGCTCGCCGCCGGGGCGACCGAGATCCGGATGGCCGAGAACCTGCCGCCGACGATGGTCGACCGGACACCGCGGCCGAACGACGACGAGCTCGTGATGCTGGCGTGCCGGCGCACAACCTTCGAGTGGGTGCTGCGGCGGTCGGTGCTCGCGAGCTCGGCCTGTGCCATCCGCGACGGCGTCGCCGTCGAGGGGTTGCTCGCGGAGCCGGGCGTCGGCGGGGTACCCGTCGTCATCGGTGTGCAGACGAGCGCCGGACCGATCCCCGCCGACCTCACCGTCGTCGCCGGCGGTCGGCGGTCGACTTTGCCGGACTGGCTCGCGGCGATCGGAGCCGAACATGTCCCCGAAGAGGTCGAGGACACGGGGATCGTCTACTACTCGCGCTTCTATGAGCTGCTTCCCGGCGCGGAGCCGCCACCCCGCGACGGCCCGATCGGCGGCGACCTCGGCTACTTGAAGTACGCGATCTTCCAAGGCGACAACGGCACGTTCTCCATCACGCTCGCGACGCCCACCGACGACTCGGTGCTACGGGGCGCGCTGAGCAACGTCGATGCGTTCGAGACGACCGCGGCCGTGCTTCCCGCGACCAAGGCGTGGGTCGATCCCGCGATCTCGCGCCCGATCACCGGTGTCCACCTGATGGCCGGGCTGCTCAACCGGTTGCGCACGTTCGTCGTCGACGGTCATCCGCTGGCGCTCGGCGTGCACGCGATCGGCGACGCCAGCGTCTGCACCAATCCCCTCTACGGGCGTGGCTGCGCGACCGGGTTCTGGCATGCCGATCTGCTCACCGAGGCGATCCGCGCGCACTCCGACGATCTTGCCGCGCAGGCCGTCGCGTTCCACGAACTCACGACCGAGCATCTCTTGCCGTGGTACCGCTCGTCGGTGATCCAGGACGCCGAGGCCCGTCGGATCGCGGCGGCGTTGCTCGCGGGCGAGGACCTCGACGATCCGAACGATCCCCGTGCGTTCATGCGGTCGGTGCTGCGCGAAGGGCTGGCTCCCGCGATGCGCACCGATCCCGAGGTGTTCCGCGCGTTCGTGCGCACCTTCAACCTGCTTGTTGCCGCCCGAGACGCTGATGGCCGATGCCGACATCGGTGCGCGTGTGCTCGCCGTCTGGAACGACCGGGAGAGCCGTCCGCCCGAGCCGGTGCTCGGCCCGCCGCGGCCAGAGTTGCTGGAGGCGTTGGGGCTGGCTGCCTGACGCTCGCGTCAGCCGCCGGCGACGGCGGGGATGATCGACACCGTCTCGCCGTCAGGCACCGGCGTCTCGAGACCCTGGAGGAAACGCACGTCGTCGTCGGCGACGAACAGGTTCACGAAACGGCGCAGGTTGCCGTCGTCGTCGAAGATGCGAGACCGGAAGCCGGGATGCGCGGCCTCGAGGTTGTCGAGGACCTCCGACAACGTGGCGCCTTCGACCTTGACCTCGGCAACGCCGCCCGTCGCAGGACGCAGCGTGGTGGGGACTCGCACGGTGACACTCATCGGCCAGGCAGCGTAGCGGCCACCTCGCGGACTCCTCCCGTCCCGCCTTGCGGGAAGGCCGAGCGGCAAGGGACCATGGCGGCGTGCCGGCCCCCGTGGTGCGCGCCTTCCACTATCGGGAGTTCGGTCTCGCGCGCCTTCTCGAGGCGAAGCGCGACAAGACGATCTCGGTGTGCCTGCCCGCGCGCGACGAGGAGGACACGGTCGGGGACATCGTCGAGCTGATCCAGCGTGAGCTCGTCGAGCGACGTCCGCTCGTCGACGAGATCCTCGTGATCGACGATCGCTCGGTCGACGGCACCGCGAAGGTCGCAGCCGATGCCGGTGCTCGCGTCGTGAGCACCGAGGACGTCCTTCCGGCGTTCGACGACCTCGGCGGCAAGGGCGATGCGCTGTGGCGCTCGGTCTTCGCGGCCGAGGGCGACATCATCGTCTGGAGCGACGCCGACATTCGGAACTTCGGCGCTCGGTTCGTGCTCGGGCTCGTCGGTCCACTGCTCACCCGCAACGACGTCGGCTTCGTCAAGGGCTACTACGACCGCCCCCTCGACGGTCGCCACGGCGAGGGCGGCCGCGTGACCGAGCTCGTCGCTCGGCCGGTCATCTCGCTGCTGTTCCCGCACCTCTCGACGATCGTGCAGCCTCTTGCAGGCGAGTACGCGGGTCGGCGGGAGATCCTCGAGCAGGTTCCGTTCGCGACCGGGTACGGCGTCGACCTCGCGCTCCTGATCGACATCAGCGCTCGCTTCGGGATCGACGTCATCGCACAGGTCGACCTCGGCACCCGCATCCACCGCAACCGTTCGCTCGACGAGCTGTCGCCGCAATCGATGGCCATCCTCCAGACCGTGCTCGAGCGGGCCGGCGTCACCTTGCCCACCCCGGCACGCCCTCTCGTGCGCCCGGGCGCCGAGCCCGTGGTGGTCGCAGCGACCGACCGGCCGCCGCTCATCGAGCTCGGCGCCTACCGCCGACGCACCGCCTGACCGCAGCGGTACGCTGCCGTCGTGGGCCAGCTCGAACCGAAGAAGCAGCCCGAACGACCGCCGTCGATCGGCGCGCCGGTGATCATCGTCGGCGTCCTCGCGATCCTCGGAGCGCTGTGGCTGCTCCGCCTCGTCACCGGACTCGTGTTCACCGGCGTGAAGCTCGCGCTGATCGGCATCGTCGTGTACGCGGCGGTCCGCCTCGCGATGGGTCCGCGCGAGAAGCGCTAAGCCTTCAGCCGTTCCGACACGACCTCTTCGATGCACGCGAGGGTGTCTTGCATCGCGCGCTCCCGCCCGAACCGCGCGACCAGCGAGACCGCGTCGACATCCTTCTCACAGCCGTCGAACACTTCACCCGCGACCACGAGGACGGGCACGCCGACGGACGAGGCGAGGTCGACCACCCCGCCAACCACCTTGCCCTCGAACGACTGCGCGTCGAGGAAACCTTCGCCCGTGACGACGAGGTCCGCGTCTTCGACCGCGTCCGCGAGCTCCGTCTCGTTGGCGACGAGCTCGAACCCCGAGACGAGCGTGGCGCCGATCGCCGCGAGGCCGCCCGCCAACCCTCCGGCGGCGCCGCTGCTCTCGATCGGGCGCACGTCGACCCCGTGGTCCTCGAGGTAGATCTGCGCGAGGCGCTCGAGGCGCCGCTTCAGCAGCTCCACCTGCGCCGGGGTTGCGCCCTTCTGGGGCCCGAACACCTCGGCCGCGTCGACGAAGAGCGTCCGCACGTCGCACGCGACGAGCATCTGGACACCGCGCAGACGCGCGGTCGGGAAGATCGCGCGCACCGCGCCGAGCCCGCCGTCCGTCGTGGCCGAACCTCCGACACCGACGATGATCCGGTTCGCTCCCGACTCGAGCGCAGCTGCGATGAGCTCGCCGGTCCCGTGCGTCGACGCGGCAATCGGGTCGTTGCCCTCGG
The DNA here is from genome assembly GCA_963708175.1 of uncultured Acidimicrobiales bacterium. Lineage (GTDB taxonomy): Bacteria > Actinomycetota > Acidimicrobiia > Acidimicrobiales > DATKAS01 > DATKAS01. The sequence goes on along the minus strand of CAVPSD010000011.1, from coordinate 127,206 downwards.
CCCCGCCGACCAGGGCGAGCCCCGACGCGCGTGCCATCTCGATGACCGCGGTCCCCCGGGACAGGCGCCAGTCCGCATCGACGGGATCGCCGAGGGGGCCCATGACGATCGTGCGGCGGTTCGGCCCGCCGAGCGCGTCGAGCGTGCCCTCGCCCCCGTCGGCCATCGGCCGCGCGTCGCATTCCCAGCCGCGCTGCGCGGCACCGCGGCACACCGCGTCCGCGGCGTCAGCCGCGCTCGCGGTGCCGCGGAACTTGTCGATCGCAGCGACGACACGCACGCCGCCATGCTCGCGCTCCGTCAGTCAGACAGGTGCCACTGGTACGGAGCGATGAGGTTGGTGATCGACGCCGGGCCCCACGACCCCGGCTCATACGGCTCGACCGGCGGAGGGTCATCGAGCAGAGGCGTCGAGACCTCCCAGAGCCGCTCCACGCCGTCCGACCGAGTGAACAGCGCCTGATCACCGAGCATCGCGTTGAGGATGAGCCGCTCGTAGCCCTCGAGGTTGTTCGACGCGGCCCACGAGTCCGTGTAGTGAAACTTCATCTCCACCTCGGCGAGCTGCATCCGCGGTCCGGGCTCCTTCGTCAGGAAGCTCGCAGTGATCGAACCGGGATCCTTGAAGTCGATCTCGAGCTCATTGCGCCGCGAGCCGTGGGTCGCGACGAGATCGACCGGGAACATCCTGAGTGCAGGTCCGCGGAACCCCAGCGTGATCACCTGACGGTTCTGCGCCATGCTCTTCCCTGTTCGGAGGTAGAAGGGCACGCCGTGCCACCGCCAGTTGTCGACTGCGACCTTGAGCGCGACGAACGTCTCTGTCTGCGAGCGCTTCGCGACGCCGGGCTCGTCGCGGTAGCCCCTGTACTGGCCGCGCACGACATCAGTCGCCTCGATCGGGTGCAGCGCCTCGAACACCTTCGCCTTCTCGTCGCGCAGCGACTTCGCGCTCAGTGAGGTCGGAGGCTCCATCGCCACGAACCCGAGCACCTGAAGCAGATGCGTGACGACCATGTCGCGAAATGCGCCGGTCTTCTCGTAGAACGCGGCGCGACCCTCGATCGAGAGGGTCTCGGGCACGTCGATCTGGACGTAGCTGACGTGGTTGCGGTTCCAGATCGGCTCGAACATGCCGTTCGCGAACCGGAAGGCGAGGATGTTGTCGACCGCCTCCTTGCCGAGGAAGTGGTCGATCCGGAAGATGCACGACTCGTCGAACACCGCGTGCACCGTCCCGTTCAGCTTTCGCGCGCTCGCGAGATCGGTGCCGAACGGCTTCTCGATGATCACGTGAGCATCTCGGTTCAGGCCGCTCGCCCCGAGTATCCCGATGACGGAGCCGAACGCAACCGGGGGCACCGCGAGATGGTGCAGGAGACGCGGCGCGCCACCGATGGCCTTCTTCGCCTTGTCGACTGCGTCGACGAGCGGTTTGGGGTTCTCGGGATCGCTCGCACCGAAGTCGAGCGAGGCCTCGAACGTCTTCCAGGTGTCGCCGGTGGGCTTGACGATGCCGAACTCCCGGATCGACGCCTTCGCGTGCTTGCGGAAGTCCCCCGGCGAGATCGCGAAGCTCGCGGGCGACGTCCCGATGATGCGGTACTGCTTCGGCAGCAGCCCAGCGGCCGCCAGGTGGTAGAGCCCCGGGAGGAGCTTGCGCTTGGCGAGGTCGCCGGTCGCGCCGAACAGCACGATCACATGGTCGTCGGGGGTGTCTTGGCTCATGGTCTGCTCGCAATCAGTCCGGTAGGTTCCCGCAGTCATGGCGACCGCGGAAGACGAGAAGCGGCTCGCGGCCGAGGCATCGGCCGAGCTCGTGGAAGACGGGATGACGGTCGGTCTCGGAACGGGATCGACGGTGGCACATCTGCTGCCGGCGCTGGCTCGTCGCAGGCTCGACCTGCGATGCGTCGCGACGTCGCCGCGCACGGAGAAGGCCGCCACTGAGCTCGGGCTCCGCGTGGAGGGCTTCGACACGATCGATCACTTCGACCTCACGATCGACGGAGCCGATCAGATCGCACCCGACGGCTGGTTGGTGAAGGGCGGCGGCGCGGCGCACACGCGCGAGAAGCTCGTCGCGGCCGCGGCTGACCGGTTCGTCGTGATCGCCGACTCGTCGAAGCCGGTGACCGCGCTCCACGGACCGGTGCCGCTCGAGCTGTTGGAGTTCGGGCTCACCGCAACGATGCGCCGCCTCGGCGACGTGACGCTGCGGGATGTGCCTCGCAGCCCGGACGGCGGCGTGATCGCGGACTACCAGGGCAGGTTCACGGACCCGGCCGCGCTCGCGGAGCTGCTGGCGGCCACTCCCGGCGTGGTCGAGCACGGGCTCTTCCCGCCGTCGATGGTCGCGACCGTGATCGTCGCCCGGGGCGACGAGATCGAACATCGGCAGATCAGCTCCTAGTTGGTTCTTGGCCTGTCTGTAGGGCGGCGCTTCAGCGCGCGGTACTTCCGGATGAGCGCGTTCGTCGACGAGTCGTGGTCGAGCGGCGGCTCGTCGGCGCTCTCGAGCTCGGGCACGATGCGAGCCGCAAGCACCTTGCCGAGCTCGACGCCCCACTGATCGAACGAGTCGATCCCCCAGATCACTCCCTGCGTGAACACGCTGTGCTCGTAGAGGGCGATGAGTGCGCCGAGCACGTGTGGCGTGAGCAGCTCGGCGAGGATCACGTTCGTCGGACGGTTGCCCTCCATCACCCGGTGCGGGACGACCGCGTCGGGCGTGCCCTCGTCGCGGACCTGTTGCTCGGTCTTCCCGAACCCGAGCGCCTCGGCTTGCGCGAACACGTTCGACGACAAGATGTCGTGGTGCTCGCCGATCGGGTTGAGCGTCTTGCCGAACCCGATCAGATCGACGGGGATCAGCTTCGTGCCCTGATGGATCAGCTGGTAGAAGCTGTGCTGCCCGTTCGTGCCGGGCTCGCCCCAGTACACGGCGCCGGTCTGGTAGTCGACGTGTGTGCCGTCGAGTGTGACGTGCTTTCCGTTCGACTCCATCGTGAGCTGCTGGAGGTACGCGGGGAACCGTTTGAGGTACTGCTCGTAGGGCATGACGCCCACGGTCTGCGCGCCGAAGAAGTCGCCGTACCAGACGGCGAGCAGCCCCATGATCACTGGCAGGTTCTGCGCGAGCGGAGCCGTGCGGAAGTGCGCGTCCATGTCGTGGAAGCCGGCGAGCATCTCCTTGAAGCCGTCGGGCCCTACCGCGAGCATCGTCGAGAGCCCGATCGCGGAGTCCATCGAGTACCGGCCTCCGACCCAGTCCCAGAACCCGAACATGTTGTCGGTGTCGATGCCGAACTCCGAGACCTTCTCGGCATTCGTGGACACCGCGACGAAGTGCTTGGCGATCGCGGACTCGTCGCCGAGCTGCTGTAGCGCCCACGAGCGCGCCGAGTGTGCGTTCGTCAGGGTCTCCAAGGTCGTGAACGTCTTCGAAGAGATGATGAAGAGGGTCTCTTCGGCCGAGAGGTCGCGCGTCGCCTCGGCAAAGTCCGTCGAGTCGACGTTCGAGACGAACCGGAAGGTCATGTCCCTCCGCGTGTAGTGCCGCAACGCTTCGTAGGCCATCACGGGGCCGAGGTCGGAGCCACCGATCCCCACGTTGACCACGTTCTTGATCGGTTTGCCGGTGTGGCCCTTCCACTCGCCCGAGCGCACCCGGTCGCAGAAGGCGCTCATGCGGTCGAGGACCTCGTGGACCTGACCCACGACGTCCACCCCGTCGACGACGAGCGATGTGCCCTTCGGCATCCGCAGCGCCACGTGCAACACCGAGCGGTTCTCGGAGACGTTGATGCGCTCACCGGTGAACATCTTCTCGGTGTGCTCACGGAGGCCCGACTCCTCGGCGAGCTGGACGAGCAGGCGCATCGTCTCGTCGGTGATGCGGTTCTTCGAGTAGTCGAGGTAGAGCCCGACCGCCTCCGCGGTGAGCCGCTCACCACGCCCCGGGTCACCGGCGAACAGCTCCCGGAGATGTGAGCCTGCGATCTCGGCGTGGTGTTGCTCGAGCGCCTTCCAAGCGAGTCGATCTCGGAGCGCCGTCGCCATCACGCCACCGCCGCGCTCTTCGTCTCGATGGCACCGATGAGGTCCATCCACGCGTCGACGAACGAGCGCGCCCCATCCGACTGCAGCTTCGCCCCCAGCGCGGCGAGGTCGACTCCCGCGGCCTCGAACTTCGCGAAGAGCTCGTCGCAGTTGCCCCCGTCCGCAGGCAACGGATCCCCCGCATCCCCATGGTCGTAGAAGGCCTCGAGCGTCGTGTCCGGCATCGTGTTGATCGTGAACGGCGCGGCGAGCCCGTGCACGTACAGCGTGTCGGGAGCATTGGGATCTTTCGTCCCGGTGCTCGCCCACAGCAGCCGCTGCATCTTGGCGCCCGAGTTCTCGAGCCGGAGCCAGCGGTCGGATGCCTTGAGCTCGCGGTACGCGCGGTACACGTCGAGACCGATGGCGAGGCCGAGATCGTTCTTGAGGTCGTCGGGGACGCTCTCGCTGACCGACGTGTCCCAGCGCGAGATGAACACCGAGGCGACGGATCCGACGAACGGGTCCTGCTTGTGCTTCACCCGCCGCTCGATCCCCTTCATGTACGCGTCCGCGGCAGCGCGGTAGTGCTCCTCGTCGAACAGCAGCGTGACGTTGACGGACACACCGCTCGCGATGCACTCCTCGATCGCGGGGAGCCCTTCCTCGGTGCCGGGGATCTTGATGAAGAGGTTGCGCCGGCCCGCTCGCGCGAACAGATCCTTCGCGGCGGCAACGGTCTTGTCGGTGTCGTAGGCGAGCTCGGGTGACACCTCGAGCGAGCACCATCCGTCGATGCCGTGGGTGCGCTCGTGGATCGGCAGGAACAGGTCGGCCGCCCGCTGGAGATCTTCGATCGCGAGCTCGAAGAACAGCGACTCCCCCTTCAGGCCCGCCTGCGCCTTCTCGCGGATCGCGTCGTCGTAGTCGCCCGACGCGATCGCCTTGTCGAAGATCGAGGGGTTCGACGTGAGGCCGGTCACCGAGTATCGGTCGATGTAGCGCTGCACCACCCCGTTGTCGAGCATGGAGCGGGTGATGTTGTCGAGCCAGAGGCTCTGTCCCTGGTCGTGGAGGGTCGCGGTGGCCTTCATGCGGTTTCCCTTCCGGCTGCGACCCGCTCGCGTGCGACCTGCGCGACTCGATCGGGAGTGAAGCCGAACTTCTCGAGGAGGTGCTTGAGCGGCGCGGACGCGCCGAACGTGTTCATGCCGATGACTGCCCCACCGTCACCGACGTAGCGGTCCCACCCCAAGGTCGATGCCTGTTCGATCGCGACCCGCGCCCTCACCGAGGGCGGCAGCACCTCGTCGCGATACTCCTGTCGGTTGCCGGTCGAAGAGCTCCCAGCACGGCATGCTCACGACACGCGCATTGATGCCCCCCGTCGCGAGCTCGTCGCGCGCCGCCAGCGCGAGGTGCACCTCTGATCCGGTGGCCACCAGGATCACGTCGGGATTGCCATCTGGCGCGTCGGCGAGGACGTACGCCCCCTTCGTCACCCCAGCGGCCGGAGCGAAGACCGAGCGGTCGAGTGTCGGCAGGTTCTGCCGCGAGAGGACGACCACGGATGCCTCGTCGTGGAGGCCCAGCATGAAGCGCCACGTCTCGACGACCTCGTTCGCATCGGCAGGCCGGAACACGAGCAACCCGGGCATCGCTCGCAGTGAGGCGAGCTGCTCGACGGGCTGGTGCGTGGGCCCGTCCTCGCCGACGCCGATCGAGTCGTGCGTGAAGATGTGCACCACCGGGATCTCCATCAACGCCGACAGGCGGATCGCGCCGCGGGCGTAGTCGGAGAAGATCAGGAAGCCCGACCAGTAGGACCGCAGCTTCGTCAGCGCCATGCCGTTCGCGATCGCAGCGGACGCGTGCTCGCGGACGCCGAGGTGGAGGTTGCGCCCGCCCCGGCTCTCGGCCTGGAAGTCGCCCGCGCCGTCGAACGTGAGGTTCGTCTTCGTCGACGGCGAGAGATCCGCGGAGCCACCCACCACCCACGGGATCGCCTGCGCGACGGCGTTCAGCACCCGCCCTGAGGAGTCGCGGCTCGCCAGGCCCTTCGCGTCAGCCGGGAACGTCGGCAGCGCGTCCTCCCAACCGGTGGGGAGCTCGCGGCGCTGGATGCGCTCGATCTCGTCGGCGAGCTCGGGGTTCTCAGCGCGGTACTTCTCGAACATCGTGTGCCAGGCGTCGCGCGCTTCCCGACCGTTCGTCCCGATACCAGCCGCGAAGTGGTCGTACACGCCGTCCGGGATGTAGAAGTCCTCGTCCTCGGGAAACCCGAAGAAGCGCTTCGTCGCCTTGCAGCCCTCGACGCCGAACGGCTCACCGTGCGCCTTGGGCGAGTCCTCGACCGGTGACCCGTACCCGATGTGGCTGTGCACCACGATGAGCGTCGGGCGGTCGCGCTCGGCCTTGAACGTGTGGAACGCCCGCTTGATCGCCTCGAGATCGTTCGCGTCGGCGACCGTCGTGACATTCCAGCCGTAGGCCATGAACCGCGCCGCGACGTCCTCCGTGAACGCGATGTTCGTGTGGCCCTCGATCGTCACGCGGTTCGAGTCGTAGATCCAGCAGAGGTTCGACAGGCGCTGATGTGCGGCGAGCGAAGCCGCCTCGGACGCGACACCTTCCATCATGCAGCCGTCTCCGGCGAGTGCGTAGACGTCGAAGTCGAAGATCGGGAAGCCCTCGCGGTCGTACCGCGCTGCCGAGCCACTGCCCCGCGATCGCCATGCCCACCGACGTCGCGACACCTTGTCCGAGTGGTCCCGTCGTGGTCTCCACGCCGCTCGTCCACCGGTACTCCGGATGACCGGGGCACTTCGAGTCGAGCTGGCGGAACGTCTTGAGGTCGTCGAGTGACACGGCCGGGTGCCCGAGGATCTCGTAGTCAGGATCGACGGCACGCACCCCGGAGAGGTGCAGCAGCGCCCAGAGCAACGTCGACGCGTGGCCCTCGGAAAGGACGAAGCGGTCGCGGTTCGGCCAGATCGGGTCTTGCGGGTCGAACCGCATGACGCGCTGCCACAACGAGTAGGCGACCGGCGCGATCCCCATCGGCGTGCCGGGGTGTCCGGAGTCCGCTTTCTGGATCGCGTCCATGCACAGCGTGCGGATCGTGTTGATGGAGAGCGTGTCCACGTCGGGGGTCACGGCCGCCTCCTCTCATCGGGGCGCCCGACAATGCCACACGGCTGTGGATCAGGTTCGGGGCGGAGGCGACGTGAGAAGGGAGGTGAACGAGAGGTTGCGCGTCTACGTGGGCTTGGCGACGTCCGGACCGAGGATGACCAACACCTGCGCGCCTTGGATGTCCTCGATGGGCGGCGGTGTCGGCATCGGCTGGACCGAAGCGGCGGGCGCACCGAGCGCGGCCGCCACTCCTTGGGCCTCGGCTTCGTATCCCTCGACGTAGTAGACGGTCGTGGTGTCGACGCGGGCAGGGGAGTTCCCGGCGACGGCGACGTACCCGAGCGGGGTGAGCACCTCGACGGCTCGCCCGGCCGCGCCCTGAATGCCCGCGCCGTTGGCCACGAATACCTTCACCTGGTTGGGCGGGCGAGGGGCCGACGTCGGAGTCGTCGGAGTCGTGCTGTCGGTGGCGCCGCCGGCGGCGGTCGTGTTCGTCGAGACGGAGGTGTTCGCGCCATCGGACGCGGGCGGGGCTGACGCACCGCCGCTGTCGTCGAACCCATTGCGCAGCAGCAAGACGCCGATGATGACGGCGACCGCGATGAGGAGGATGCCGCGCCCGGCAGCGCCGCCCGCGGACTTTGCGAACGACCCGTCAGACGCGGCGTGGCGTCGCTGGCTCACCGGCCGGGCGGCTCGGAGACCGAGGGGCCTTCGAACCGAGCGCGGCGCCGCCGCTCACGCATGCGACGCAGCCGGAGGATGACCAGGGGGTCGTACTCGAGTGCGTCGTCGGAGTCGACCAGCTCGGCGAGCAGCTGGTAGTAGCGGGTGGCCGACAGGTCGAACCGCTCCCGGATGGCGAGCTCTTTCGGGCCGGGCTCTGTCCACCAGCTGCGTTCGAACTCGAGGATCGAGCGTTCGCGATCGGTGAGCGTCATCGCGGGCATGCTTGCCGCCCACCCCACGCGAATCAAGCATCCTCGACGTGAAGGCCGACTTCGGGGCCCTCCTGAGCAGGCAGAATCGCAGCGCACGCCCGAGTAGCTCAGCCGGCAGAGCAGGCGCCTTGTAAGCGTCAGGTCGTGGGTTCGATTCCCACCTCGGGCTCAGATGCGATGCCGCGCGACCTCGTAGCAGGCGACGGTCCCCGCCGCGGCCACGTTGAGTGACTCCAGCGGCCCGATGAGCGGGATCCGAACGACCACGTCGCACCGTTGCCGCGCGCGAGCCGTGAGATCCCCCGTCCCTCGGCGCCGAGCACCAGGGCGATCGGCTCTTGCGCGACGTCCCCGAGGTCGAACAGCGTGCGATCGGCGACCATGTCGAGCCCGACCACCCAGACGCCGAGCTCGCGCAGCCGTGAGAGGGCGTTCGGGATGCCGCCGACGAGCGCCATGGGCAGATGCTCGATCGCGCCGGCCGCTGCCTTCGTCACCGTCGGGGTGACGTGGACCGCGCGATGGCGCGGCAGCACGACACCAGTCGCGCCCGCACAGGCCAGCGCTGCGGAGGAGGGCGCCGAGGTTGCCCGGATCGGTGACTCCGTCGGCGACGATCAGGAAGGGCTTCGCGCCGCTCGCCGCACGGGCGTTTGCGAGCTCGTCGAGCTCGACCTCCTGCAACGGCGCGGCCTTGGCGAGCACGCCCTGGGGCGCCTCGGTCCGCGCCTCCGCCGCGAGCTTGTTGCGGCTCACCTCTCGGATCGTGACCCGCATCTCCCGGGCCAGGTCGACGATCTCGTCGAGGGTGCCGGTGTCGCCCGTGCCGGTCTCGCCCGTGTCGGTCGCCACCCAGAGCTCGCGGACCCTGCGGCCACCGAGCAGCAGCTCGCGCACCGCGTGCCGCCCCTCGACCTGGTCGCCGCCGAGGCCGCGGGCGAGGGGCGGAGCTCGGTGAGGACCCGCTGCGGTCCGTCGGTGCCCCGACCGCGGAGGCGCCGGCTTGCGACCCCGCTTTGCCGGACTCATGCCGGCTCACCCGAGACGATGGCAACCGCGAAGCAGGCGATCCCCTCGGCGCGTCCGAGCGCGCCCAGGCCCTCGGCCCGTTTCCCCTTGACGGTCACCGGAGCGCCGACGGCTGCAGACAAGCGAGCCTCGATCTCGGCTCGCCGGTCCGCGAGCTTCGGGGCCTCCGCGATCACGGTGCAGTCGACGTTGCCCGGGTGCCACCCGGCTGCGCGCACCATCGCCGCGGCGCGCACGAGCATTGCGACCGAGTCCGCGTCCTTCCACGCTGGATCGGTGTCCGGGAAGTGCGAGCCGATGTCGCCGAGCCCGGCAGCGCCGAGCAGCGCGTCGATCACGGCGTGGGCGATGACGTCGGCGTCGCTGTGTCCTGCGAGGGCTGCTGCTTCGGGGAACGACACGCCGCCGAGGACGAGAGTCCGCGTGCTGCCCGCGTCGAAGGCGTGGACGTCGAAGCCCTGGCCGACCCGCACCGTCATGACGGCACGGCGAGGTCGGCGGGCGTCGTGATCTTGCGGTTCGTCGATTCGCCTTCGACCAGGACGACTCGCCCTCCGAGCGCCTCGACGAGCGCCGCGTCGTCGGATGCCTCGCCGCCCGCCGGTGAGCAGCCCGAAGCACCGGCAGGGCGAACGCCTGGGGCGTCTGCACGGTGACGAGATGCGTGCGATCGAGCGTCGCCGCGACCGTGCCGTCCGGTCCCACCTGCTTCACCGTGTCGGTGACCGGCAACGCGGGCACGGCGCCATCGGCGCCGGCGCGGACCGCAGCGATCACCGCGTGAAACAGCTCGCCGCGAGGCGAACGGTCGCGCGGCGTCGTGCACGACGACGACGTGTCGTCGCTCGCGTCGGGTCGAGGACTGCGAGCCCGGCGCGCACCGACTCGGAGCGGGTCGCTCCGCCGGGGACCACCAGGTCTGCAGCCTCGGGAAGCTCGGCGCGGTCGGGAGGCACGACCAGCACGACCGCACCGCACACCGACCGGGCGGTCGCGAGCGACCAGTCGACGACTCGCCTGCCCCCGAGGAGCGCGTACTGCTTCGCGCCACCGAAGCGGCTCCCGGTGCCGGCCGCGACGACGATCGCCCATACGCCGACGGCGGTGTCGGCGTCATGTTCGAACGCCGCGGCTGCGCTCACAGCCGTCAGCCTGCCATGGGTCAGGGGTAACCTCGCCGGTCGATGGTCGACAGCGCACTTCTCACTGACACCGACTTCTTCCGGGACCTCAGTGAGGAAGACCTCGCGTTTCTCCTGCCGACGTGCACCGTTCGCATGCTGCGACGGGGCGACTTGCTCTTCGAAGAGGGGGACGAGTGCTCCGAGCTGTTCGTCGTCTCGTCGGGGCTGGTCGCGATCTCGAAGAAGTCGATCGACGGGCGGGAGTCGGTCGTGGCGCTGATGGAGCGCGGCGAGCTGTTCGGCGAGATGGGGATGCTCGACGGCCTCGGACGCTCGGCCGAAGCCCGCGCGCTCGAACCCTCCGAAGTCGTGGCGATCCCGTACGCGCCGGTGCGCCAGCTGTTCGAGGAGCGACCCGCGTTGCTGTGGGGCACGACCGCGATGCTGGTCGGGCGGTTGCGCGCGATGGACGAGGCGCTCGCGGACTCGGTCTTCCTCGACGTGACCGGACGCACCGCGAAGCGGTTGCTCGAGCTCGCGGGGGAGGCGAGCGAGTTCTACCTGCCGGTCACGCAGGAGGAGCTGGCCGGCATGGTCGGGGCGTCACGTGAGCGAGTGAACAAGGCGATCTCGTCGTTCATCCGGCTCGGATGGCTCGAGCAGTCCGACCGCCACTACCGCATCGTGAACCGCGAGCGGCTCGCGCAGCGCTCGCGGTAGCCATCAGCTGGTCAGGAACGCGATCGCCTTCTGCCACGCGTCCGCAGCGTCTTCGGCGCGGTGCGACGGACGGTCTGGGTCGTGCACGAACCCGTGCTCGGCATCCGGGTAGCGGATCACGGTGGCGCGGGTCTGCTCGAGCGCGGCGATGTCCTCGGCTGGGGTGTACGGATCCTTCTCGCCGATGATCGCGAGCGTGGGCGATGCGAGTGGGTTGGACAGCTTGTCGAGCGGCTCGGACACGCCGACGCTCTTCCACATCTCGGGGATGCGGATCATCCCGTAGAACGCGACCACCCGGCGGAAGTGCGCGAGCCCCGCGGCCTTCAGCGCGTACATCCCGCCCATGCAGAAGCCCATGAGGGCCACGTTCGTGCAACCCGTCTCGGTCCCCGCCGCAACGAGGTCGCCGAGGACACGGACGTCGTCGAGGTTGCGCACCGCGGCGAATCGCTCGTCGACGTCGCCGAGCTCGCGTCCGGGGAATGGCTCGACCGCGCACACCGCCCAGCCGTTCTCGTTCGAGAGCCGCACGCACATGTCCTCGAACAGCGGGCGCAACCCGAAGATGTCGGGAGCGATGACGAGGCCGAGCGTCGCCTCGCCACTCGGCCGAACGATCTCCGCGGGCGTGCCGGACGGCAGTTCGATGCGCATGTCGAGTCCGATCAGGAGTAGCGGTCGAGGATGCTGCTCTCGGCGAGTCGCGACAGCCCGTCCTTGATCGCGCGCGCCCGAGCGGTGCCCACGCCATCCACGTCGACGAGATCGTCGATCGTGGCCCGCATGATCTTGTGCAGCGTGCCGAAGCGCGCGACGACGCTTTCGATCACGTTGTCCGGGAGCCGCGGGATCTTGCTCAGGAGCCGGAAACCCCGGGGCTGCACCGCCATCTCGAGATCAGCCTCGGCGCCCTCGGGATGCACGGCCGCGGCCGCAACCGCCCGCAGGTCGACGAGCTCGTCGGTGTCGAGGGCGCCCAGGGCGTTCATGATGAACTCGATCGACCGTGCGTCGTCGTCCCCGAAGTAGTCGCGCACGACCATGCGGCCGTCCTCCTCGATGCCACCCAGCTGCTCGTCGAGCTGCAGCCGCACGAGCCGGCCGTCCACGCCGAGCTCGACGATGTATCCCGCGATCTCGTCGGCGATGCGCATCACCATCTCGGTGCGCTGCAGCACAGCGAGCACGTCCCGGAGCGTCACGAGGTCCTCGACCTCGAGTGCCGACAGCGCGCCCGACACCGCGTCGAGCCGGGTCTTGTAGCGCTCGAGAGCCTGCTGGGCCTGGTTCGCACGATTGAGGAGGCGCGGGATGTCCTCGAGAGGGTGCTTCTCGCTGCGGACGTACACCGCGATGATCGACAGGTCCTCGGACACGGAGATCACCGGGACGCCGATGGAGCGCGCGACCCGTTCAGCCGTGCGGTGCCGGGTGCCGGTCTCGGACGTCGCGACGTTCGGGTCGGGGACGAGGTGGACGTTCGCTCGCGCGATGCGGCTCGCGTCCGAGGCGAGGATGATCGCGCCGTCCATCTTCGCCAGCTCGGACAGGCGCTGGGGGCTGAACGCCGCGTCGAGCAGGAAGCCACCCGAGCAGATGTTGAGCACCTCGGGGCCGTCGCCGACGACGATCAGCGCACCCATCTTCGCCTTGAGGACGCGGTCGAGGCCTTCGCGCAGCGGCGGTGCCCGGCGCGACGGCTCGAGAGGGCTTGCACCAGGTCGGGGCTGCGACGAGGCACCACGACGCGATGGTACTTGCGCGGTCACGCTCACCAGGACGCCCCGCGGGAACGTCGAGCCCGCGCCCGTCGACATCGGGGTCGACGAGGCCGAGGCCGACGAGGTCGAGCGCCTCGGCGAGGGTCGCCGCACGCCGGACCGCACCGCCGTCGATCGTCGCCGGCGCGGACTGGGCCACCACGAGCTGACCGAAGCCCAAGCGGCGCGCCTCGGCGACACGGCGAGGAGTCTGCGCGACCTGGCGCAGCTCCCCCGCGAGCCCGACCTCACCGAGAGCGACGAGATCGCTCGGCAACGCGCGACTGCACACGGCCGACACGATCGCGAGCGCGATGCCGAGATCGCAGCCGGGTTCGGTGACGCGGACACCGCCGACGACCGACACGTAGACGTCGAGCGCGGCGAGGCTGATGCCGACGCGCTGCTCGAGCACGGCGGTGAGCAGCGCCAGCCGGCCGGCGTCAGTGCCCTGCGCGGACCGACGGGGACCGCTCGGCCCGGCCGACGCGACGAGCGCCTGCACCTCGACGAGGAGCGGCCGGTTGCCGTCGACCGTCGGGACGACGACCGAGCCGGGCACGCCCGCACGCCGATCGGCCAGGAAGAGTGCGCTCGGGTCGGGGACGCCGATGAGTCCGCCCTCGCTCATCTCGAACAGACCGAGCTCGTCGGTCGAGCCGAACCGATGCTTCACCGCGCGCAGCAGCCGCAGCGCGTGGTGGCGATCGCCGCCGAACGAGAGCACGGTGTCGACCGCGTGCTCGAGCACCCGCGGCCCCGCGAGCTCACCCTCCTTGGTGACGTGGCCGACGAGCACCATCGCGGTCTGCCGGCGCTTGATCGCGTCGATCAGCTGCTGCGCACATCCGCGCACTTGGGTCACCGTGCCCGGCGTCGTGCCGAGATCCGGGTCGTGGGCGGTCTGCACAGAATCGACGACGACGAAGTCGGGGCCGAGCTCGTCGATGAGCCCCACGATCGCTTTGACGTCGCTCTCGGCGGAGAACCAGATGCCGTCCACGAGCGCGCCCACCCGCGCGGCGCGCCCCTGCACCTGGGCCGCCGACTCTTCACCCGACAGGTAGAGACAGCGTGCGCCGCTCCGCGCCAGCGAGGCGACGGCCTGCAGCAGCAACGTCGACTTGCCGACACCCGGCTCGCCGCCGAGCAGGGTGACCGAACCCCTGACGAGGCCGCCGCCCAGCACGCGGTCGAGCTCGTCGAGGCCGGTCGGGCGTGGGTGCCACTGGCGCGGGTCGACCTGCGTGATCGGCAAGGGAGGGTCGACCGCGCGCGCCTGAGACGGGCGCGGTGCGACCGCCTCCTCGACGAGGGTGTTCCATGCTCCGCAACCAGGGCAACGGCCGGCCCATTGCACGGCGTTGGTGCCGCAGTCGGTGCAGGAGTAGACGGTGCGCGCGCGAACCATGTCCTGACGGTACGAGAGGGGTGGGACATTCCCGGACGTTCACTGGGGACAAGGCCATCTGCCCGGTGGAGCTGGCTCAGCCGGCGGGGCGCTCGAGCAGGACGTTCGGCGACGATTGGTCGCGCACGAGCGTGTGGTAGAGCTCCGAATAGAGCCCGCCGGAGGTGAGCAGCTCGTCGTGGGGGCCCCTCTCGACGATGCGGCCGTCGTCGAGCACCAGGATCTCGTCGGCCTGAGTGATGGTCGAGAGCCGGTGCGCGATGACGATCGACGTGCGCCCGCGGAGCGCGGCGTCGAGCGCCGCCTGCACGAGTGCTTCGTTCTCGGAGTCGAGATGGCTGGTCGCCTCGTCGAGGATCACGATCGCCGGGCTCTTCAGCAGCATGCGCGCGATCGCGATCCGCTGCTTCTCTCCGCCCGACAACCGGTACCCGCGCTCGCCGACGATCGTGTCGTATCCGTCAGGAAGCGCGGCCACGACGTCATGGATCTGTGCGGCCCGACAAGCCGCTTCGAGCTCGGCCTGTGTCGCGTCGGGCTTCGCGTAGCGGAGGTTGTCGCCCACCGACTCGTGGAACAGATGGGGATCCTGGGCGACGACACCGATCGCGGCGCGGAGCGAGCGCTGGGTGAGCCGGCGCACGTCATGCCCGTCGACGCGGACGGCACCGCCGGTCACGTCGTAGAGGCGGGGAACCAGCGACGCGAGCGTCGTCTTGCCGGCACCGCTCGGACCGACCAGGGCGACCAGCCGCCCGGGCTCGATCGCGACCGAGACATGATGCAGCACCTCCACATTCGCGCTCGCGTCGAGCGCGGGCACGCTGCCGTCGAGCTGCGCGCCGCCGACCTCGAGTGAGGCCACGGACACCGAGGATGCCGAGGGGTAGCGGAAGCTCACGTCGTCGAACTCGACGCGGCCGGCCGGGTCGATCAGATCGACGGCGCCGGGCGAGTCCTCGAGCGGGTTCGGTGCATCCAACACCTCGAAGACCCGTTCGAACGAGACGAGCGCGGTCATCACGTCGACGCGAGCGTTGGTGAGGCTCGTGAGCGGCCCGTAGACCCGACCGACGTAGGCGGCGAGAGCGACGAGCGTGCCGATCGTGATCGTCCCCGAGATCACCATCTGCGCTCCGAGGCCGTAGATGACCGCAGTGCCGATCGCCGCCACGAGCCCGAGCGCCACGAAGAAGACCCGGCCGTACATCGCGCTCTTGATCCCCATGTCGCGGACACTGCTCGCTCGCCCGGAGAAAGACGCTGCCTCGGCCTCGGGATCGCCGTAGAGCTTCACGAGCATCGCGCCGCTCACATTGAACCGTTCGGTCATCGTCGTGTTCATGGAGGCGTTGAGGTTCATCTGATCGCGGGTGATGCGCTGCAGCTTCCGCCCGACGCGCTTCGCCGGGATGACGAACAGCGGGAGCACGAGCAGCGCGATCAACGTGAGCCTCCACTCCAGCGCGAGCATCGCGACGAGCGTCAGCGCGAGCGTGATGACGTTCGACACCACCGTCCCGAGCGTGCCAGTCACCGCGTTCTGCGCGCCGATGACGTCGTTGTTGAGGCGGCTGATGAGCGCGCCGGTCTGGGTGCGCGTGAAGAAGGCGATCGGCTGGCGCTGCACGCGGTCGAACAACGCCGCGCGCAGCTCGTAGATGAGGCCTTCGCCGATCCGCGCCGACCACCACCGCTGGGCGATCGAGAGCAAGGCGTCCCCCAGAGCGGCGAGCACAATGAACCCGGCGAGGAGCCACACCTGCGACCGGTCACCCGAGGGGATCGCGTCGTCGAGCATCGACCGCAGCAGCAGCGGCGGGACGAGCACGAGCACGGCGTCGAGCACGATCGTCGCCAGGAAGCCCGCGATCATGATGCGGTAGGGCTTCGCGAAGGCCCAGGCCCGGCGCAGCACTGCCGCGTCGACCTTGCTCCCGGCCACATTCTCGGGATCGTGTCCGAGCATGCCGTGAGGTCCGAAGGTCATGCGCACTGCGTTGGAGGCTACGGCCCGCGGTCTGAGCCTCCTCACCCGCCCCTACCATCGCCGGGTGCGCCGGCTCTTCGTGCTCGCCGTCGTCACGACGTTGCTGGCCGCATGCGGAGGCGGTGACGACGCCACGTCCAGCGCGACCACCGCGGCATCCGGCGCGCTCGCCTGGACCGCGTGTCCCGATGCCGGTGAGGATCTCGAGTCCGCGACGTTGGCGGTCCCGGTCGACCACGACGATCTGGCCGGGCCGACCGTCGACCTCGCGCTCATCCGCCTTCCCGCGGGAAGCAAGTCGCAGCGCGTCGGATCGTTGCTCGTCAACCCGGGCGGTCCCGGCGCGGCTGGCACCGAGCTCGTCGCGTTCGCGAAGTCCGTGTGGCCGAAGAAGATCCGCGATCGGTTCGACATCGCGTCGTGGGACCCGCGGGGCACGGGCGGCAGCGCACCAATCGACTGCGTCGCCGATATCGACCGCTACTTCGCCGAGCCGGACCCGAGCCCCGACACCGACGCCGAGAACCAAGTCCTCGTCGACCTCGCCCAAGAGTTCGACGATCGGTGCGAAGAGGCCGACGGCCCCATGCTCAGCCACATCTCCACCGTCGACACCGCCCGCGACATGGAAGCCATCCGAGACGCGCTCGGCGAAGACGCCATCAGCTTCATGGGCTTCTCCTACGGGAGCGAGCTCGGCGCGACGTACGCGACGCTTTTCCCCACCCACATCCGGGCGATGGTGCTCGACGGCGCGATCGATCCCGACCTCGATGGCGTCGAGACCGCACGGGCGCAGGCGATCGGCACCGAGAAGGCGCTCGACGCCTTCCTTTCCGACTGCTCGGCTCACCGCTCGTGCGCGTTCAACAACCGCGGCGATGCGGAAGGCGCGTTCGACTCGTTGATGGCCGACCTCGACGCTCATCCCCTCCCACCACCGGAGGAGGGCCGTCCCGAGGTCGGGCAGGGCGTCGCGCTCAACGCAGTCATTGCAGCGCTCTACAGCCACGACTTCTGGCCGACTCTCGCCGAGGCGTTGAACGACGCGCAGCACGGCGACGGCGACGGCCTCCTCGCGCTGAACGACTCGTACCTCGAGCGGAGCGACGACGGCACGTGGTCCGACACGTTCGAGGCGTTCATCGCGATCACCTGCCTCGACGATCCCGTCCCCCGCGACCTCCACGCGTACGCGGACCTCGCCGACGAGTTCGAACAGCTCGCGCCACGCGTGGGCCGCTCGTTCGCCTCGGGGTACCAGTGCGCGCTTTGGCCCGTGCCACCCCGGCCCGGACCGACCGTCACCGGCGCGGGCGCGCCGCCCATCCTCGTGGTGGGCACCACCGGAGATCCGTTCACGCCGCTCGAGCAGACCGAGGCGCTCGCCACCGCGCTCGAGAGCGGCGTGCTGCTCGTCCGCGAGGGCGAGGGCCACACGGCCTACGGCGAGGACAAGTGCGTCGACAACGCGATCGACGACTACCTGATCGACCTCACCGTCCCCGCCGACGGCACCCGCTGCTGAATCAGGTGTCGAGGGCGGCGGCGAAGCGGCGGACGCCTTCGTCGAGCTCTTCGGGGGACGCGGTCGCGAAGCTCATGCGCAACGTCGCCACGTCGGGCGGGCCCGAGTAGAAGGGCTCCCCGGGGACGAACGCCATGCCGTGCTCGACAGCCTTCGGCAGCAGGTCGGTGGCCGAGCGGCCGTCGGCGAGACGACCCCAGAGGAACATGCCGCCCTCAGGACGCGCGAACGCGAAGCGCTCGCCGACGCGCGCTGCGAGCGAATCCTCGAGCGCGCTGGCGCGCGTGCCGTAGACACGCACGAGTGCCTGGATGTGATCGGACAACCAGCCGCGCTCGGAGACGAGCGCGGTGAGCAGCACTTGACCCCAGCTCGACGTGTGCAGGTCGGCACCTTGCTTCACCTTCGCGAGGTGCTCGCGCGCCCAGAGCGGCGCAACCGCGTAGCCGACGCGGAGACCCGGCACCACGAGCTTCGAGAATGTGCCGAGCGAGATCACGTTGTCCGACCACGTCGCGATCGAGGGGAGCTGCTCCCCCGCGAACCGGAGGGCCCAATACGGATCGTCCTCGACGACGACGAATCCGTACTTCTCCGCGAGCTCGGCGACGTGCATGCGCCGTTCGAGCGTCAGCGTCGCGCCCGTCGGGTTCTGGAAGTTCACCACTGTGTAGAGGAGGCGCGGCCGGTGGCCGGCCTCGAGCAACGTCTCGAGCGCGCCCGGGTCCAGACCGTGCTCGTCGACCGGCACCGGGAGCAGTGTGGGCTCGAACACCTGCAGCGCCTGGATCGCGCCGATGTATCCGGGCTCGTCGATCGCGACCTCGACACCGGGCTCGACGAACACCTTCGACACGAGATCGAGCGCCTGCTGGGAACCGTGTGTGATGAGGACCTGATCGGCGACGACCTCGCGCCCCCGGCTCGCGGTGGCCTGCTCGGCGATCCAGCCACGCAGCTCGGGCCATCCCTCGGTCGTCGAGTACTGGAGCAACGAGGTGGGGTCGTCGCGCAGCAAGCGCTCGGTGACCGCGCGGATCTCGTCGACCGGGAAGGCGTCGGCGGCGGGCAGCCCTCCGGCCATCGAGATGACGTCAGGCTGCTGGGTGATCGCGAGCAGCTCGCGGATCGCATTCGAGCGGAGCTTGCCGATGCGTCCCGCGAGGGGGACGGGCGACTCGTTCATGACTCAAGGATCACACGTGGTGGCTGGGCGAGGTCGTCGAGCACGTCTCGACGACCCCACCAGCCCGGGCCTCATCGGGTCGCGAGCCCCCCGCTCGCGCGCCGTCGACGGAGCCCTCGGTCGCGCTCCAGGTCAGCTCCCCGCCGACCAGCACCGAATCCATCCCGACCGAATGCCGGATCCAGCGGATGCCATCGCCAGGGAAGTCGTCGGAGGCGACCTCCGGCCCCCGGTCGAGCGATTCGGCATCGAACACCGCGACATCGGCGACGTAGCCCTCGCGCAGCAAGCCGCGCTGCGGCAAGCCCCAGATCGTCGCCGGGTCGAGCGTGATCTTCTTGACCGCCTCCTCGAGACGCAGCGCGCCCGTGTCACGGACGTAGCGAGACACGAGGTAGCCAGTGTCCCCGTATGTCGCGAACGAACCGACGTGCGCGCCGCCGTCACTTGCGCCGACGTGGACGTAGGGGTGCGCGAGCAGGCCACCGACCGCGTCGGCATCGGAGTGGCCGATGTCGGCGCGCATGAACCAGGTGCCCAGGTCTTCCTCGACCGAAAGGTCGATGAGGAGGTCACCAGGCGTGACATTGCGCTCGGTCGCGATCTCGCCCAGCGGCCGACCGACGAGGTCGCGGTTGCGATCGAGGGCGACCTGGCGGACGATGAACCCACTCGGGTCGAGTCCGGCGTTCGGCACGCTCGCGAGCATGTTGATCGTGCCGGCGAGCGCGGCACGCTTGTCGGCGTCGGCGAACGCGGCGAGCTTCTCCTCCTTCGTCGGGAGCGAGAGCACAGGCCACCAGCCCGGCAGCGCGAGGAACATGATGCTGCGCTGGTCGAGCGTCCAGCTGATGTCGATCGGCCGGGTCTGCACCTGCGGCCACACGCGCGCGCACCGGCGGCCCACTCGCGCTCGACGGCTGCCATCACCTTGTCGCACGCGTCGGGCACGGCCTTGCTGTGGAAGATCGGTGAGAGCGTCGTCGGGATGCCGTGCGCGCGCGACAGCTTCCCGAGCATCTCGACCCGCGACACGGTGAGTCCCGCGTCGAAGAACTCGTGGACGATCTGCAGCATCCGGCCCTGCTCGCCGAGCACCGCACAGAGCGCTTGGAGCTCGGAGTGCTCGGCCCATCGGCAGGGCACCGGGTTGAAGTCCTCCTCGATGTCGACGTAGCTCGTCGACATGCCGACCGCGCCCGCGTCGAGGCACTCGCGTAGCAGGTCGCACATCGCGGCGACCTCTTCGGCGGTCGCGGGCCGGCGCACATCCTGGCCGAGCACCGCGAGGCGCAGCACCGAGTGACCGACGAGCGGCGCGAAGTTGAGCGCGAGGTTGCCCTTCAGCGCGTCGACCATCCCTCCGAACGACTCACCCCAGCGCCAGTCGACGCCCTGAGCGAACGCGGCTTCGGGCATCTCCTCGATCAGCCGGAACATGCGAGAGAAGCGATCGCGCAGCGGAGCGGGCACCGGCGCGAGGCTCAGCGAGCAGTTGCCGGTGACGACCGTCGTGATGCCGTGCTCGATCGCGGGATAGGCGTAGGGATCGAAGCAGAGCTGCGCGTCATAGTGCGTGTGCGGGTCGATGAACCCCGGGGTGACGACCTTCCCTGCAGCGTCGATCACCTTCGCCGCGTCGGCCAGCGGGCGTCCGATCGACACGATGCGATCTCCCTTGATGCCGACGTCGCCGACATATCCCGGCAAGCCGGAGCCATCGACGATCTTCCCGCCGCGGATGATGACGTCGAGCATCACAGCTCCTCGTTCTCTCTAGGTAATGGTCTGATCGGGACCGAACAGCACGGTCCACGGTTGGCCTTCGAGATCTTCGAGGCGCTGCAGGCCCGCAGCGTCGAGCGCACGGGCCATCGCCTCCTCGGTGACGCTCAGGTGCGTGCGCGCGCCGTTCGGGTACGCGAGCTCGAGCACGAGCTCCGCTCGGCCGTCATGGCCCGCAGCGACAGCAGTCGCGGCGATGACCGGAGCATCCGATCGAGCCTTCACGGGCGCGGGGCCTCGACGTACACGATGTCGGTGGGCAGCAGCTCACCGGGCGTGCCGATCGGGAACGGGCGCATGGCGAGATGAAGGTTCCACGAGAGCAGCAGCTGCGCGCCGTCGTCGACGTCGGGCAGCACGCGCTTCGCGACCATCCCCACCGTTTCGCCGGGTTCCGGGAACACAAATCGCCGGGCGGATTGCTCAGACATCGATCTTGAACAGCTGCCTGCAGTTGTCGCCGAGGAACTTGCGCCGGCTCTCGTCCGGGAACAGAGACGCGAGCACGTCGAGGTCTTCGATGTACTCGGGCGTGTGGTCGGCGTGCGGGAAGTCGCTGGCCCACATGAACCGGTCGTCGCCGAACCGCTCCGCGAGCCACGGGATCGATCGCTCGTCGGGGTCGCAGCTGATCCAACACCGCTCACGGAAGTAGTAGGAGGGCGGGTGCTCGAGTGGCACCCGCTGGCCCATCGCGGTGTGCCCGTACACGCCGTCCATCCGATCGAGCCAGTAGCCGATCCAGCCGCCGCCCGATTCGAGGACGAGGATCTTCAGCCGCGGGAACTTGTCGAAGACGCCGTAGTCGAACAGCGTGGAGAACTGGTGACGCACGCCGTCGGACGCTTGCACCGACGCAGTGAGGCGCAGCTCGCGCACGTTCTCCCATGCGCCCATCCGGCTGCCCTTCGTCCACTGCGGCTCGAACGTCGGATGGATCGCGAACGGGATGTCGTGGTCCTGCGCCGCCGCGAACACAACGTCGTGATCGGGGTGGCCGAGCGGCTTCGCGGTGTGCGTGAACGGCGCGACATACACGCCGCGGGCACCAGCGCCGACCGAGCGAGCGAGCTCATCTGCCGCGCCGGCGGGATCGCCGAGCGAGAGGTGGGCGGCAGGCACCAGGCGACCACCGCTGTCCGAGCACCAATCGCAGATCCACCGGTTGTACGCGCGGGTGTAGGCCTGGGAGAGCTCGGCGTCGTCGAGCTCGGCCTCCCACAGCAGGCCCGTCGTCGTGTAGATGACTGCGGCGTCGATGTGCTCGGCGTCGAGCAGCTCGAGCCGCTCCTTCACGTCGGTCGAGCCGTACGCGGCGTGGTTGTCGTAGGTGACCTCGGGATCACGAGCCATCTGGGCCAGGTCCATGCGGCCCATCGCCGCGAGCGTCGAGGGCATGCCGCGGCGCGCCATCATCGAGCGCTTGCCGTCGATCTCGAGCTCGTCGAGGCCACGGTCGTCCTTCGCGATGCGCAGCGCGCGGTCGCGGTACTTCGGCTCGAGGTAGCGCTCCCACAGGTCGGACGGCTCGAGGATGTGGCCGTCCGCGTCGATGGCACCGTCGTAGGACAGCCGATGGGTGTCGTGCAGCGCCTCGTGCATCAGCGTCAGCCTCACAGCGACCCGACACGACTGTCAACTTCCTGGAGCGACGGCTATGGCGCCGTGACAGCGGGCCTCTCCACTTCGACACGCGTGTCGGGTTCTGCGAAACTCCGGCCCGGAATGGCCACCGAGCGAGCGACCGCCAGGACCGCGCGGGGCGAGGAGACCCGCCGCGCGCTGCTCGACGCCGCGGAGCGCCTCTTCGCCGAGAACGGCTACCACGCGACGAGCGTCCCCGACATCGTGAAGGCCGCGGGCGTCGGGCACGGCACCTTCTACGAGTACTTCGGCAGCCGTCACCAGATCCTGCTCGCGCTGACGCAGCAGGCCCTGGCGTCGCAGCAGCGGCGCCCGAAGCTCGCGAGCCAGACCCTCGCCGAGCGGATCAGGTCCGAGATCTTCTGGTACCTGTCCGACCACGTCGAACACCTCACGCTGTCGAAGGTCTGGCACGAGGCGTCGAGCTTCGACGACGAGATCGCGACGGCCCGTCGCGTCGAACGCGCCCGTCGCGTCGCTCGCGTGAAGCGGGGCATCGAAGAAGCCGGCCCGCGTCCGGGCATCGACCCCGATGTCGCGGCGACCGCGCTCAACGCGATGCTCGAGGAGTTCGCGCACCGGTGGTTCGTCGAGGGCCTCGGGCCGGGCACCAGCGCGGCCGACGTGGTCGCCGCGTCAGAGACGTTGACGACGATCTGGCTCACGGCGATCGGCTTGTCTGACAAGGGGGACGCATGAGCGAGCTCTTCGAGATCGTCGAGGAGGACGTGCGGGGCACGCCCACGCGCGTGTTCAAGGGCGCCCCTCCGTCATTACGTGCGGTCTGGCTGGCGAGCGCGGTGCACGGCGACAAGACCTTCCTCGTGTACCAGGACGAGCGCTACTCGTTCGCCGAGTCGCACCGCATCGTCAACGCGCTGGCGCAACGCCTCGCCACCTACGGGGTGCGGCCCGGCGATCGCGTCGCGATCGCGATGCGGAACTACCCCGAGTGGGGGCTCGCGTTCTGGGCCGCTGTCGCGGTTGGCGCGGTCGTCGTCCCGCTGAACGCGTGGTGGACCGGACCAGAGCTCGCCTACGGGCTGAGTGACTCGGGCACCGTCGTGCTCTTCGCAGACGAAGAACGCGCCGAGCGACTCGCGCCTCTGCTCGACAAGACGCCGGTGCGCCAAGTCGTGCTCGCGCGGACGGAGCGCTACATGCCGAACGCCGAGACGTTCGCCGACGCGCTCGGCGAGCTCGACGTCGCGGCATTGCCCGACATCGCCGTCGAGCCGGACGACGACGCGACGATCATGTACACGTCGGGCACCACGGGGAAGCCGAAGGGAGCGGTCGCGACGCACCGCAACTTCATGGCGTTCCTCATGAACCTCATGTACCGGCAGACGATGGCGGCGATCGCGAACCCTCCCAAGGCCGACGCGCCGGCTCCGCTCCCGCCCGCGACCCTCCTCACGTTCCCGTTGTTCCACGTCGGAGGGCTGCAATCGGGGCTTCTCGTGTACACGGCGATCGGCGGCAAGATCGTGCTGATGTACAAGTGGGACGCCCACGAGGCCGTCGACCTCATCGAGCGCGAAGACGTCACGGCGGTGGCCGGCGTCCCGACCACGATGTTCGAGCTGCTCGAGGTCGCTCATGCACAGGGCCGCGAGCTCCCCTCACTCGCGAGCGTGTCGTCGGGCGCAACGCTGGTGCCGCCCGAGCTCGTGCGTCGCATCGACACCCAGCTCGCGTCGCGAGCCGCACCGACGAACGGCTACGGCATGACCGAGACGTCGGGCGCCGCGATCGCGAACGGGGGGAAGGCCTACGTCGATCGCCCCGACAGCGTGGGCACCGTGATCTCTCCGGTGATCGAGGTGAAGATCGTCGGGCCCGATGGCGAAGAGCTCGCAGCGGGAGAGGTCGGTGAGATCTGTTTGAAGGGGCCCACCGTCGTCCGCGGCTACTTCAACAACCCCGAGGCGACTGCGGCGTCCTTCAAGGCAGGCTGGTTCGCGACCGGTGATCTCGGGCGGCTCGACGACGAGGGCTACCTGTACGTCGTCGATCGGTTGAAGGACGTCATCATCCGTGGCGGCGAGAACGTCTACGCGGCGGAGGTCGAGGCTGCGCTCTACGAGCACCCCGACATCACCGAGGCCGCAATCATCGGCATCCCGGACGAGCGACTCGGCGAAGAGGTCGGCGCGGTCGTGCGCGTGCGCGACGGAGCCGATCTCAGCGAGCAAGCCGTGCGCGACCACGTCAGCGCGCGCCTGGCCTCGTTCAAGGTGCCGACGCGGGTCTGGATCACCGAACAGGAGCTGCCGCGCAACGCGGCGGGCAAGGTGCTGAAGCGCGAGCTCCGCGAGACGCTCCCTGCCTGACAAACACAGTCTGACTGAAAGGGCACATCGTGGACTTCGACATCCCCAAGGACCTCGCCGACTACCTCGACGAGCTCGACGACTTCATCGAGCAGGAGATCAAGCCCCTCGAGCAGGAGAACGACAACATCCGGTTCTTCGATCACCGTCGAGAAGACGCGCGGACCGACTGGGAGCGCGGCGGCTTACCCAACCACGAGTGGGAGATGCTGCTGCGCGAGGCGCGGCGCCGGGCGGACGCCGCTGGCCACTACCGGTACCCGTTCCCGAAGGAGTACGGGGGCAAAGAGGGCACGAACCTCGGCATGGCCGTGATCCGCGAGCACCTCGCCCGCAAGGGCCTCGGCTTGCACTGCGACCTGCAGAACGAGCATGCGATCGTCGGCAACAACGTCGGCCTGCTGCTCATGATCATGTACGGCACCGAGGGGCAGAAGAAGGAGTGGATCGAGGACCTCGCCGAGGGTCGTCGTGGCTTCGCGTTCGGCATCACCGAACCCGACCACGGCTCCGACGCGACGTGGATGGAGACGCACGCCGAGCGCGACGGCGATGAGTGGGTCATCAACGGCGAGAAGACGTGGAACACCGGCATCCACGCCGCGCAGTACGACCTGATCTTTGCCCGGACGAGCGGCAAGCAGGGCGACGGAATGGGCATCACCGCGTTCCTCGTGCCGACCAACAGCCCGGGGTTCGAGGTCGTCGAGTTCCTGTGGACCTTCAACATGCCGACCGACCACGCGCACATCCGCCTGACCAACGTGCGCGTTCCCGACAGCGCGATCTTCGGCGGCGAGGGTCGCGGGCTGCAGGTCGTCCAGCACTTCTTCAACGAGAACCGCATCCGTCAGGCGGCGTCGAGCCTCGGCGCGGCCGAGTTCTGCATCGACGAGGCGGTGAAGTACGCGCAGGAGCGGGCGCCGTTCGGCAAGCCGCTCTCCCACAACCAGGCGATCCAGTTCCCGCTCGTCGAGCTGGCGACGCAGTGCGAGATGCTCCGCGCGCTGATCCAGAAGACGGCGTGGAAGATGGACAAGTACGGCGCGTTCTCGCAGTCCGACAAGGTGTCGATGTGCAACTACTGGGCGAACCGGCTTTGTTGCGAGGCGGCCGACCGGGCGATGCAGGTGCATGGCGGCATGGGGTACTCGCGGCACAAGCCGTTCGAGCACATCTACCGGCACCACCGCCGCTACCGCATCACCGAGGGCAGCGAGGAGATCCAGATGCGCCGTGTCGCCGGCTACCTGTTCGGCTTCATGAAGCAGCAGGCACCGAAGGGCGTCGACGAGAGCAGCGCCGCTGCGGCGGCCGCCGCGCGGTGAGCGCCTGGCCCGAACGCCCCGTCGCCGAGAAGATCACGGCGACCGACGACGAGATCCGCAAGGCCGTCTCGGACGCCGAGGTGCCGCCGCTCCTGCCGGCGCTCGCGTATCTGACCGGTGACCTGTCGCTGCTGCGTCCCGACCTCAAGCCCGACCCGCTGCTCATCGGGATGGAGCAGGGCGGACTCACCGAGGAGCAGCTCGCGACAGCTCGCGAGGTCGCCGTCGAGGCGCTGATCGAGTACCGGGACAACGGCTCGAAGCCGGCGCCCATCCCCGGCGACGACGTCCTCCTGCAGATCATGGAGTACGCGGTCGGAGGCGCCGACATGGCGCCGTACCTTCCATTGCTCGAGGAAGAGCTCGCCTACCGCGGTGAGGACAGGCGTGCTCCGGGATGGCGCATCGAGGGGGACGTCGAGTTCCAGGTCGTCATCATCGGGGCGGGCATGTCAGGACTGCTGGCCGCTCACCGGCTGGACCAGGCCGGGATCCCCTTCGTCATCCTCGAGAAGGACCGAGACGTGGGCGGCACGTGGTGGGAGAACAGCTATCCGGGCTGTCGGGTCGACAACCCCAACCACAACTACAGCTACTCCTTCGCGCAGCGGCACGACTGGCCGCATCACTTCTCGACCCAGGACGTCCTGCTCGACTACTTCCGCAACTGCGCCGACGCCTTCGGGCTGCGTCAACACATCCGGTTCGAGACCGAAGTGAGGTCGGCGACCTGGGACGAAGCGACGCAACGGTGGATGATCGAGCTGCACGGCCCTGAAGATGTCGAGACGATCACTGCGAACGCGATCGTGAGCGCCGTCGGTCAGCTGAACCGCCCGAAGCTCCCCGACATCGTTGGACTCGACATGTTCGAGGGTCCGGCCTTCCACTCGGCGCGTTGGGACCACTCCGTCGACCTGCGAGGCAAGCGCGTCGCCGTGATCGGCACCGGCGCGAGCGCGATGCAGTTCATCCCCGAGATCGCGCCCGTGGTCGGCGAGCTCACCGTGTTCCAACGCACGCCCGCGTGGATGGGCCCGACGCCGGACTACCACGACGAGGTGTCCGACGGGCTCGAGTGGCTCTACGCGCACGTGCCCTCGTACAGCGAGTGGAACCGGTTCTGGATCTTCTGGCGCATGGGCGACGGCGGCCTCCCGAACTTCCGGGTCGAC
This sequence comes from uncultured Acidimicrobiales bacterium, assembly GCA_963708175.1. Lineage (GTDB taxonomy): Bacteria > Actinomycetota > Acidimicrobiia > Acidimicrobiales > DATKAS01 > DATKAS01. The sequence continues at coordinate 100,070 of CAVPSD010000011.1, read as the reverse complement.
CCGGAGTGGCAGTCTCCCGGCGACTCGGTGAGCGCGGTGAACGACTTCGTGCGGTTGGTGCTCATCGAGTACCTCAAGGCGGAGTTCGGGGACCGTCCGGACCTGCTCGCGAAGGTCACGCCGACCTACCCGCCGGGCGCGAAGCGGATGATCCGCGACAACGGCGTCTGGGCCGCGCACGCTCAAGCGCGACAACGTGCGCCTCATCACCGACGGCATCCGCGAGATCACGCCGAAGGGAGTGATCACCGACGACGGCGAGGAGCATCACGGTCGACGTGATCATCTACGGCACCGGGTTCCAGGCGTCGAAGTTCCTCACGCCGATGAAGGTGACGGGTCGCGGCGGAGTCGACCTCCACGAGCAGTGGGACGGCGACGCGCGCGCCTACCTCGGGCATCACGATCCCCGGCTTCCCGAACCTGTTCTGCCTGTACGGGCCGAACACGAACATCGTCATCAACGGCAGCATCGTCTACTTCTCCGAGTGCGGCGTCCGCTACATCCTCGGCTGCCTCGAGCTGCTCCTCGACGGCGAGGCCCGCGCGCTCGAAGTGCGCAAGGACGTGCACGACGCGTTCAACGAGCGCGTCGACGCCGAGAACAAGCTGATGGCGTGGGGCTGGTCCGACGTGAACAGCTGGTACAAGAACGAGCACGGCCACGTCGCCCAGAACTGGCCGTTCACGCTGCTCGAGTACTGGCAGCGCACGAAGCAGCCCGACCCCGACGACTACGTGCTGTCAGGCTGAGCGCATGAGCGCGGCCCACGGCCGAGGGCACCGCATCGTCGAGAAGGCGGCGCAAATCGTCGTCATGGCCGGCCTGATCGGCGCCGTCACCGGCCTCGGTGTCGCGGGCTTCGAGCGCGTCGTCGTCAACGGACTCATCGAGGCCATCGACGACCTGCCGCTCTGGATGGTCGCCATCGCGCCGACAGCCGGCTTGCTGCTGGCTCGTGGCGCACTGGTGCTCATCGGTCGCGGGATGTCACCGGCGACGTCCGACGAGTACCTGCGCTCGTTCCACGACCCAGCCGTCGACCTGTCGCCCCGGGCCCTCGCCGCGCGTATGGCCGCGGCCGTCGCCACGCTCGGCTTCGGGGGCGCGATGGGTCTCGAGGGTCCGTCGCTGTACCTCGGGGCAACGCTCGGATCCCAGACGCAGCGCCGGATGCCTGGTCTGTTCCGCAACGCCGATCGCCGCCTGCTGATGGTCGCGGGCGCGGCGGCGGGCGTTGCGGCGATCTTCAAGGCGCCGGCGACAGGAGCCATCTTCGCGATCGAGGTCCCCTACCAAGACGAGCTCGCTCGCCGGATGTTGCTGCCTGCACTCGTCTCGGCCGCCGCGGGCTACCTCACGTTCGTCGCGATCGACGGCACGGACCGGCTCTTCCCGATAGCGGGAGAGCCGACCTTCAACTTCCGCGACCTCGTCGGCGCGCTCGCGCTCGGCGTCGCGGCCGGGCTCGCCGCCCGCGCGTTCTCTGCGGCAGTGATGAAGGCGAAGCAGCTCGCGGAGACCCCGCGACTGCTTCGCACGCTGCTCGCCGGGGGCCTCCTCGTCGGCATCTTCGTCGTCACCCGCATCGCGACGGGTGAGAGCCTGACCTTCGGTCCGGGCTACAACACGATCGCGTGGGCAGTCGACACCGACCACGGGGTGTGGCTCGTCCTGCTCGTGCTCGTGCTGCGCTGTGCCGCGACAACCGTGACAGTGGGCGGGGGAGGTGCCGGCGGGTTGTTCATCCCTCTCGTCGTCGGCGGAGCGTTGACTGGCCGAGCGGTCGGTGGCGCCGTCCAGAGCCTCGACACCACCCTCTTCGTCGTGATCGGGGTCGCTGCGTTCTTGGGCGCGGGCTACCGAGTGCCGCTGGCCGCGGTCATGTTCGTGGCGGAGACGACGGGTCGGCCTGGTTTCGTCGTGCCCGGCCTGCTCGCAGCAGTGGCCGCGGAGCTGACGATGGGCCGGAGCTCGATTACCGCCTACCAGTCGACCGACCTGCGCTAACAACGGTGAACGAGCCTGCGCCTCGGGAGCCGTTTGAGGCCAAGGGCTACCGTGCCTCATTCCTCGAACAGGGCGATCACAATGACGCGGAAACGCGGGCCCGTTGACCCTCGGCTGATGGAGCTCGGGCGGGGTGTGCGCAAGCACATCGGCGTCACCGTGGTCCTCGGCGCGCTCACGGCTGCCCTCGTGATCGCGCAGGCCTGGCTGCTCGCGTCGGTGATCGCCCGGGCGTTCGACGGTGGAGTGGATGTCGGTGACGTGCGCGCACCGGTGATTGCGCTGCTGACCGTGGTCGTGGTCCGTGCATTCGTCGCGTGGTGCTCCGAAGCGTCGGCGAGCCGCGCGTCGAGCCACGTGAAGTCCGAGCTGAGGCTCGCGCTGGTTCAGAAGCTCGCGAGCGACGCTCCCACCGCGGAGCGCGAGTCCGACGGACACCTTGCCGCCCTCGCCACGCACGGCATCGACGCGCTGGACGGTTACTTCTCCCGGTACCTCCCTCAGCTCGTCCTCGCGGTGATCGTGCCGGTCGCCGTGATCGTCGCGGTATGCACCGCCGACTGGATCTCCGCGGTGATCATCGCCGTCACCGTCCCGCTCATCCCGATCTTCATGGCATTGATCGGCATGCGGGTCCAGCGTCGGCAGGATCGCCAGCTCCGCACGCTCGAGCTGCTCTCGGGTCACTTCCTCGATGTCGTGCGCGGGCTCACCACGCTCAAGGTGTTCGGGCGCTCGAAGGCACAGGTCGACACCATCCGGTCGGTCACCGATGCCTATCGGCGCACGACGATGTCGACGCTCAAGCTCGCGTTCCTCTCATCGCTCGTGCTCGAGCTGCTCGCGAGCGTCGCTGTCGCGCTCGTCGCCGTCTCGGTGGGCTTGCGCCTCCTCTACGGGCACCTCGACCTGCAAACGTCGCTGTTCGCGCTCGTCCTCGCGCCGGAGGCGTACCTCCCGCTGCGGCTGGTCGGCACGAGCTACCACGCGAGCGCCGAGGGGCTGAGCGCCGCCGAGCAGGTCTTCGAGGTGCTCGAGCGCCCGGCGCCGGCGCGCGGCACCCGCACCGACGTGCCGGACCCCGCGCACCACCAGATCGTGGTCGACGAGGTCGCGGTCGCCTACGCCGGACGCGACGGAGCCGGGCTGGACCCCTGCTCGTTGACGATCGATCCCGGTGAGGTCCTGGCCATCACCGGTCCGAGCGGATGCGGGAAGTCGACGCTGCTCGGCATGCTGCTCGGGTTCGTCGTGCCCGATCGCGGCTCGATCCGCGTCGGGGACGTCGAGCTGTCCTCGCTCGACCCGGACGCATGGCGCCGGCAGATCGCGTGGGTGCCGCAACGGCCGCATCTCTTCGCCACGTCCATCGCCGAGAACCTGCGTCTCGGCCGAGCCGAAGCTTCCGACGACGAGCTCTGGGAGGCCCTCGCCGCAGCGTCCCTCGATGCGCGCGTCGCGGCGCTCCCCCACGGGCTGGACACGCGGCTCGGCGAGCGCGGCGCAGGGCTGTCGGTGGGTGAGGCGCAGCGGCTCGCTCTCGCGCGGGCACTGCTCCGACGAGTCCCGCTGCTCTTGCTCGACGAACCGACCGCGCACCTCGACACCGAGACCGAGGCTCGCGTCGTCTCGTCGCTGCAGCACGCCGCCCGTGGCCGCACGGTCGTGCTCGTGACCCACCGCCCGGCTCCGATCTCGATCGCCGACCACGTGGTGTCTCTGGGTGCGGTGTTGACCCGATGACTGCGATGCCCACGAGCGAGCCGCGCGCGTCGATCCGCGAGACGGTGCAGCTCGCGCGCCCGTCGACCCGCGGGCTCGTGATCTCGACGGCACTCGGTGCGGCGTGCGTCGCTTGTGCCATCGCTCTCCTGGGCACGTCGGCGTGGTTGATCTCACGGTGCGCGCAGCACGGCTCGGTCGCCGACCTCGGTCTCGCAGTGGTCAGTGTTCGGTTCTTCGCGGTCACCCGCGGGCTCTTCCGGTACGGCGAGCGGCTGGTCGGGCACGACGCCGCCTTCCGCTCCTTGGCCGACCTCCGAGTACGGGTGTACGAGCGACTCGCACGACTCGCCCCGACCGGTCTGCAGACCTTCCACGGTGGGGACCTGCTCACACGCGTCGTCCGGGATGTCGACGCGCTGCAGGACGTCGGGCTGCGAGTCCTGCCGGCGTGGTGGATCGCCGCTGTCCTGGGGCTGGCGACGACCGTGGCGCTCTGGCTGCTCTTGCCGAGCGCAGCAGTCGCAACCGCGGTCGCGCTCGTCCTTGCGGCGACCGTCGTTCCGAGGCTCACGGGCGCGCTCGCGCGCCGAACCGAAGCGAGGAAGGCTCCCGCCCGGGGCGAGCTCGGCGCATCGGTGCTCGATCTGCTCGAGGGCGCTCCGGACCTCGTGGCCTTCGGCGCGACCGATGCCCAGCTGCGTCGAGTGATGCGCCACGACGCTGAGCTCACGCAGATCGCCGCGTCCAGCGCACGCACCGCGGGAGTGGGCGCGGGGCTCACCTCTCTGTGTGCCGGCCTGGCGACCTGGACTGCACTCGTGCTCGGTGTCGCCGCGGTGCACGACGGACGCCTCCAGGGCGTCATGCTCGCCGTCGTCGCCCTCGTGCCGCTCGCGGCGTTCGAGCTCGTGGCTCCGCTGCCGGGTGCCGCGCAAGCGCTCGAAGGCGCTCGGCGGTCAGCGGCGCGGCTCGAGGCCGTAATCGAGGCGCCGTCGCCGATCAGCGAGCCCGCCGTGCCCGCAGCGGCCAGATCCGTGGGTCGCCACGGCCTCCGCGTACGGGGACTTTCGGCTCGCTACGCCGCTGACGCTCCGTGGGCGGTGGAGCATGTGGACCTCGATCTCGCGCCTGGACGGCGTATCGCGCTCGTCGGCCCGAGCGGCGCCGGAAAGTCGACGATCGCGGGGGTGCTCGTCCGGTTCATCGAGTACGGATCGGGATCGGTGTCGCTCGACGGCATCGAGCTGCGCGACCTCCCGAGCGATGAGGTCCGCACCATCGTCGGCCTCGTCGAGCAGGACGCGCACATCTTCGACTCGACGCTGCGCGAGAACATGCGGCTCGCGAAGCCCACGGCATCGGACGCGGAGATCCATTCGGCGCTCACGCGCGCACGGCTGGGTGCGTGGGTTGCGTCGCTGCCGCAGGGGCTCGCGACCCCGTTGGGCGAGCACGGCTCGGCCCTGTCGGGAGGGCAGCGCCAACGCGTCGCCGTCGCGCGGGCGCTGCTCGCGGACTTCCCGATCCTGATCCTCGACGAGCCCAGCGAGCACCTCGACTCTGACACCGGCGAGGATCTCACTCGCGACCTGCTCGCGGCGACAGAGGGTCGAACGGTCTTGCTGATCACCCATCGACCCGCGGGACTCGACGCAGTCGACGAGGTCGTCGTGCTCGAGGGAGGACACGTGGTCGAGCGCCTGCAGCCGTCGGTGAGGGGAGTCGCATGAACGTCGATCTCGCCCGCGTGCAGTTCGCGACGACGACGATCTACCACTTCCTCTTCGTGCCCGTGACGATCGGGCTGAGCTTCCTCGTCGCCGTGCTTCAGACGATCTGGTACCGAGGCGGCGACCCGGAGTACAAGCGGTTGACGAAGTTCTTCGGGACGTTGCTGCTCATCAACGTCGCGATCGGCGTGGTCACCGGGCTCGTCCAGGAGTTCGAGTTCGGGATGAACTGGTCGAGCTACTCGCGATATGTGGGCGATGTCTTCGGGGCTCCGCTCGCGATGGAAGGTCTCGCCGCGTTCTTCCTCGAGTCGACATTCCTCGGACTGTGGCTCTTCGGCTGGGACCGGCTGCCGAAACGCGTGCACCTCGCGACCATCTGGCTCGTCGCCGTCGGCGGCGTGCTCTCGGCCGCGTTCATCATGGCGGCGAACTCGTGGATGCAGCACCCCGTCGGCTACGAGATCGACCCGGCCACGAACGCACCCGTGCTCAACGACATCGTCGCCGTGTTCACGAACCCCGTGTTCGTGTGGAGCTATCTCCACGTCTTGCTCGCGTCGCTCGTGACCGGCGTCGATGGTCATGCTCGGCGGTGTCTGCGTGGCACCTCCGTCGCGAGACGCGACAGCCCGTTCTTCCGGACCGCGAAGGCTGCACTCGTGGTGCTGGTGCCGGCGATCGTGCTCAACCTGATCGTCGGCAGCAGGCTCGGCATCATCGAGACGACGTACCAGCCGATGAAGATCGCAGCAGCCGAGGCGCAGTGGGAGACCTGCGCTCCGTGCTCGTTCTCGCTGTTCCAGATCGGCGGCGGGCGGGACGACCACGACCCCACCCAGATCATCGAGATCCCCCATCTCCTGTCGGTGCTCGCGACGGGCACCTGGGATGGGCAAGTCGTCGGCCTCGACGAGCTGCAGGCGCAGTACGAGCAGCAGTTCGGTCCCGGCAACTATGTGCCCGACGTGTTCGTGCAGTACTGGTCGATGCGGGTAATGGCATACCTGGGGGCCGCGGTCTTCCTGTTCTCGCTGTGGGGCGCGTGGCTGATCCACCGAGGCAAGCTCGCGACCTCGAAGTGGTTCCTGCTCACGGCGACGTGGGCAATCATCACGCCGTTTCTGATGAACACGGCGGGCTGGATGCTCACCGAGAGCGGGAGACAGCCCTGGATCGTGCAGGGGCTGATGCTGGTGAAGGACGGCGTGTCCGCTTCGGTCAGCGTGACCGAGCTGTGGATCAGCCTCCTCTTCTTCATCGTCCTCTACGGCCTGCTCGCGGCTGTCGACGGCATGTTGATGCTCCGCTACGGGCGAAAGGCGCTGAGCGAAGGCGAAGACGAGGACGAAGGTGAGGGGCACGACGGGCACCAGACCGCACCCGACGACGAGCCGGTTCCGGCGTTGACCTACTAGGGGCTGACATGGGCTTGCAGATCGTCTGGTTCGTCATCATCGCCAGTCTTCTGGACGGGCTTCTTCGTGCTCGAGGGGTTCGACTTCGGGGTCGGCGCGTTGCACTCGATCGTCGGCAAGACCGACCTCGAGCGGCGCGTCGCCATCAACACCATCGGGCCGTTCTGGGACGGCAACGAGGTGTGGCTCATCGTCGCCGGGGGCGCCACCTTCGCCGCGTTCCCCGACTGGTACGCGACGTGGTTCTCCGCGCTGTACCTGGCGCTCGTGCTCGTCCTGTTCGGCCTCATCATCCGAGGCGTTTCGTTCGAGTACCGGGGCAAGATCTCCACCCCGCGTTGGCGGACGACGTGGAGCCTCGCCCTCACTGTTGGCAGCCTCATGCTGCCCGTACTCCTCGGGATCGCGCTCGGCGACCTGCTCTACGGCCTCCCCATCGACTCGAGCGGCGAGTTCACCGGTTCGTTCTGGGATCTCCTCACGCCCTACGGCATCTGGGTCGGCATCACGCTGCTCTCGCTCACCCTCCTGCATGGGTGCACGTTCCTCGACCCTGCGGACGACGGGGATCGTGCACGACCGCGCGCGCAGCCTTGCGCCGCGGTTCGCGCTCGTCGCCGTCGGCACTGTCGTCGTGTTCACGATCTGGACCCAGGTCCTGTCGGATCAGGGCGACATCCCCGGCCCGCTACAGGCGATCCCGGTGCTCGCGATCGTCGCCGCCGCATGGGCAGTGCGCGATCGCCACGACGGATGGGCGTTCACCGCCACCGCGATCGCGATCGCACTGACGATCGTGTCGATCTTCGTGGACCTGTATCCGAACGTGATGGTGTCGAGCACGAGCGAGGCCAACAACCTGACCGTCGCCGACGCCGCGTCCGGCAACTACGCGTTGAAGGTCATGACGATCGTCGCAATCGTCTTCTTCCCGGTCGTGCTCGCCTATCAGATCTGGAACTTCCACGTGTTCCGACAGCGCATCGCGAGCCCCAAGGTCTCGACCTCCCCCACCCCCGCAGCACAGGAGACAAGCTGATGTCAGAAGAGTCCCCCAAGCCTTCCGTCGTCGTCGTCGGAGCCGGCTTCGCCGGCGTGGCCTGCACGAAGGAGCTCGCCAAGCACGACGTGCACGTCACGCTCATCGACCGGCACAACTACCAGCAGTTCCAGCCGCTGCTCTACCAGGTGGCGACCGCAGAGCTCGGGACCACCGATGTCGCCCGGCCGATCCGCGCGATCTTCGCCAAGGACCCGACGGTCTTCATGCGCCAGCTCGAGGTCACCGAGATCGATCCCGAGACGCGCACGGTGACCACCGCCGATGGACAGACGTTCAGCGGCGACTACTTGGTCATCTCGGCCGGAGCCAAGCCCAACTTCTACGGCACCCCGGGTGCTGAGGAGCACTCGTTCCCGCTGTACTCCGTGCCGGACGCGAGGCGCCTGCGCGAGCGCGTGTTCGAGCTCTTCGAGGAGACGGCGAACAACCCGAGCCTGATCGATCAGGGCTCCCTCAACTTCGTGATCGTGGGCGCCGGGCCGACCGGAGTCGAGACCGCGGGCGCGCTCGCCGATCTCGTCAACCAGGTCATGCCGAAGCGCCACCACAGCCTCCAGATCGACCAGGCCCGGATCTACCTCGTCGACCACGGGCAGGTCGTGCTGCGGGCGTTCTCGGACAAGGCGCACGAATACGCCGCGGGCAAGCTCCAGCACAACGGCGTGAAGCTGATGCTGGGCATCGGCGTCAAAGAGGTCGCCGCGACCGCGTCGTCCTGAGCGACGGGACCGACATACTCACGCGCTGTGTCGTGTGGGGCGGCGGGATCCAGGCCGCGACGATCGCGTCGAAGTCCAACCTGGCGTCGGGCCGAGGTGGGGTGTTGACCGCGGAGCCCGACCTGTCGGCAGCAGGGCATCCGAACGTGTTCGTGATCGGCGACATCGCGGCGATCCCCGACGCTGACGGGGCCACCTTGCCCCAGCTCGGATCGGTCGCGCTGCAGGCCGGCAAATGGGCGGCCGAGAACATCCTCGCCGACACAGTCGGCAAGGACCGCAAGCCGTTCCACTACAAGGACAAGGGGATCATGGCGATGATCGGCGACGGCGCGGCGGTCGCCGAGATGGGCAAGCACCACCACGAGCTGCATGGCCACATCGCGTTCGCCGCGTGGCTCGGCGTGCACGCGTGGTTGATGAGCGGCTCACGCACCCGCGTCGACGCGTTCATCGTCGTGGGCGAGCGACTTCATCGGTTCGAGCCGCGCCAGCTCGATCATCGACGACCCGGATCGGGCGCGCATCGATTGGGGGGACGAAGAAGGCGACGACGAGCCCCTGAGCGACGCGCCTCCCACTTCTGCTTCGGCCCCCAGCTGAGCGATGCAGGAGCAGTCCACAGCACCCGAGCGCGGGTCCCTCGTCCTCCTCGCTCTGATCCTCGTTGCCGCGGTCGCGAACCTGAACCTTGCGGTCGCGAACGTTGCGTTGCCCGACATCGGCAAGGCGTTCGATTCGTCGCAGACCGCGCTGGACCTCGTCGCGGTCGGCTACTCGCTCGGGCTCGCCGGTTCAGTCCTGTGGCTCGGCGCGTTGGGCGACCGGTACGGCCGCAAGATGATGCTGCTCCTCGGCACGCTGCTCGCGATCCCCTGCTGCCTCGTCGCCGCGTGGGCGGGGAGCATCGGTGTGCTCATCGCCGCACGGATCGTCGGCGGCATCGCCGCCGGCATGGCGTATCCCACGACCCTCGCGCTGATCGCGGCGTTGTGGTCGGGGCCGGCACGCACGAAGTCGATCGCGCTGTGGTCCGCGCTGGGTGGTGCCATCGCGGCCCTCGGGCCCCTCGTCGCGGGCGCGCTGTTGCAGCACTTCTGGTGGGGCTCGGTCTTCCTCGTCACGTTGCCGCTCGCGGTCGTGGCGGTCGTCCTGGCGGTTCTCCTCGTGCCCAGCCACGTGAACGAGACGACAGAGCCGGTCGACAACCTCGGCGGTGTGCTCTCGGCACTGATGGTCGGCGCGCTCATCTTGGCGATCAACTTCGCGCCGGTTCCGAACGAGCTCACTGTGGTCCTCGGGCTCGCCGTCGTCGCGGTCGCGAGCGGAATCGGGTTCGTGGTGCGGCAGCGGCGGGTCGCCGTCCCGCTCTACGACCTCGACGTCGCTTCGCGTCGCACCTTCTGGGTCGCGGCCTGTGCCGGCATCATCGTGTTCGGCTCGCTGATGGGAGCGATGTTCGTCGGGCAGCAGTACCTCCAGAACGTGCTCGAGTACTCGAGCCTCGACGCCGGCCTGGCGATCATCCCCGCGGCCGTGTTCATGGTGCTGATCGCGCCTCGGTCGGCGAAGCTCGTCGAAGCGCAGGGCGCGCGGTTCACGCTCCTCGTCGGCTACGTGTTCTGCCTGCTCGGCTTCGTGACCATGCTCGTGCTCTGGACCGACCACAGCCCGTACTGGCAGGTCGGACTCGGATATGCGTTCATCGGGGCGGGCGTCGGCTTCGCGGGCACGCCGGCATCGCATTCGTTGACCGGATCCGTGCCCGTCTCGCGTGCCGGAATGGCCTCGGGCACAGCGGACCTCCAGCGAGACCTCGGCGGGGCGATCATGCAATCGATCATGGGCGCCCTGCTCACGGCCGGGTACGCGTCCGCGATCGCATCGATGATCGCGGCATCGCCCGACCAGGCGCGCATCACCGACAGCGTCCAGCAAGAGCTCGAGAAGTCGTTCGCGAGCGCTACGGCGACCGCGGAGCGTTATCCGCAGTACTCGAGTGAGATCACCAACGCCGCCCGACAGTCGTTCGTCGACGGCCAGGACTGGGCCTACGTCGCGGGCATCGTCGCCGTGCTGGTCGGCGCCGTGCTCGTGTGGTTCGCCTTCCCCAGGCACGACCAAGAGCTCGAGCTCCTCGCCCAGTACCACGCCGAGGACGAAGCCGCTGAACAGGCGAGATCGGCGGCCTGAGCCGGGGATAGGCCGTTCGGCCCATTTCTGACTGCCTCACTTCCCCGTCACTCTCCGTGACCGACAGGACGGACAGTGGCGGAGCAGGTCACCACTGATCGGCACGCAGCGAGCCGCTGGCACGCTCGGCATGGGGCTGCCCTCGCGGTCCGCGCGGCCGCGGCTCTGATCCCGGTGGTCCTCTCGATCGTCGCCGCGTGCTTCGTGGCGCGCACTCTCGGCCCACACGAGATCGGGTTCTTCGCCTGGATCGCGCCCGGGCTGGTCGCGCTCGCAGTGGTCTTCGTGACGGAGCGGCTGTGCCGTCGCCTCCTCCCGCTCGCGAGTCTCCTCCGCCTGACGCTCGCGTTCCCCGACCGTGCGCCCTCACGGCTGTCGATCGCGCTGCGCACCGGCACCGTGAAGCAGCTCCGCCGCTGGACCGACGAGCTCGAACAGTCCCGCGACGAGGTCGACGCTGCTGGCGCCGCCGAGCGGGTGCTCACCTTGGCTGCCGCGCTGAACGCACACGACCGCCGCACGCGAGGGCACAGCGAGAGGGTGCGCGCCCTCACTGACCTCGTCGCGATCGACATGGGGCTCGACGAGCACGACGCGAACCGCCTTCGGTGGGCAGCGCTGCTCCATGACATCGGCAAGCTCGCAGTGCCCGCGACGATCCTCAACAAGCCAGGGGCGCCCGACGCGCGTGGAGTGGGCGGTGCTGCAACGCCATCCCGAGGAGGGCGCGCGGCTGATCGGACCGCTCGCGGACTGGCTCGGCGAGTGGGCGGCAGCGGTCGACTCGCATCACGAGCGCTACGACGGCGCCGGGTACCCGCGAGGGCTCTCGGGTTCACAGATCCCACTCGCCGGGCGCATCGTCGCCGTGACGGACTCCTTCGAGACCATGACAGCAGTGCGCTCGTACAAGCGCGCCATGAGCTTCGCCGACGCCCGCGCCGAGCTGCAGCGGTGCGCGGGCGCACACTTCGACCCCGGCGTCGTCCGCGTCATGTACGGGGTGTCGTTGCCCCGCTTGATGTGGGCTCTCGGCCCACTCGCCGCGCTCGGTCACATCCCGTTCATCGCACTGCTCGCCCAGGGTTCGAGCCTCGTGCCCGCGATCGGCGAAGCCGCCAGGACAGCGGCCCTTGCCGGCGCCGCGTCCGTCGCCCTCACAGGGATGGTCGCCCTCCAGCCGATGACGACCGCCGCGGCAGCAGGGACCACCCCCACCCCGCCTTCAGCCGCGCCGCTCGTGGCCGGGTCCGAAGGGCCGGACGCACCGGCGCCGGCACCCTCCTCGACGGCCGAGTTGCCGGTGTCCGGCGCGACTGCTCCGAGCACGACCACGACCCCGGGCGAGGAACCGTCATCGACGACGACAGCGCCAGTGGGGGAAGCGGTGAAGGACGACCCGCCGACGCGCAGCCCGAGCACGACGATCGCTCCGAGCACGACGGGCAGCACCACCACCTCACCATCCACCACGACGCCGGCGACGACGGTCACCGTGAAGCCGACCAAGCCAACGGTCGCCCCGGAGCCGGTCCTGACCGCCGCAGTCGACGTGGCCGACGACGTCATCGGCTTGGTGACGACTTTGGTGCCGGTCACGTTGCCGGTCGACGTCACGATCCCCGACATCGATCTCGATCTCTCGCCGGTGACCCTGCCGACGATCCCCCACCTCTGAGCTCAGTAGTCGGCGCAGCATCATGCGCGCGGCCGTACCCCGAACGTGTGCCTCTATTCACACCGCTGGCGGGATCTGAATGGTGGCGGTTGGTCATGGGATGCTGAGCGACATGACCAGCGAAGAACGCCGCTTGCAGGAGGCTCGCGAAGGTGTGCCGTGGCGCACGTGGGGTCCTTACCTCAGCGAACGGCAGTGGGGGACGGTCCGCGAGGACTACAGCGACGATGGCGACGCGTGGAGCTACTTCGGCCACGACCAGTCGCGTTCGAGGGCGTACCACTGGGGTGAGGACGGCCTCGCGGGCATCAGCGACGACAAGCAGCGGCTGTGCCTCGCGCTCGCACTGTGGAACGGCCACGACCCGATCCTGAAAGAACGTGTCTTTGGGTTGACCAACGCCGAGGGCAACCATGGCGAGGACGCGAAGGAGTACTACTTCTACGTCGACAACTTGCCGACGCACAGCTACCAGCGCTGGCTGTACAAGTACCCGCACGCGGAGTTCCCGTACTCAGACCTCGTGGCGACGAACCGTTCACGGTCACGCCGTGACATGGAGTATGAGCTGCTCGACACCGGGATCTTCGACGAGGGCCACTACTTCGACGTCGAGGTCGAGCACGCGAAAGCCGACCCCGAAGACATCGTCATGCGGATCACGGTGCACAACCGCTCGACCGAAGCGGCGATGCTTCACGTGCTACCGACCCTTTGGTTCCGCAACACATGGTCGTGGGCGACGCACACGCCCAAGCCGCGGTTGTCGCGGGAGCAAGGCACCTATCCGGTCGTCAAGGCCGAGCACGACGAGCTGGGCATCTTCTACCTCTACGCGCAGCGCGGCGCGGAGCTCCTCTTCTGCGAGAACGAGACGAACAACCCCCGCGTGTGGGGCAGCGAGGCCACGACTCCGTTCCCCAAAGACGGCATCAACGATCACGTGCTGCACGGAACGGCGACGGTCAATCCTGCGGGTCAAGGCACGAAGTCGGCCGCGCACGTGGTCGTCACTGTGCCCGGAGGCGACCACAGCGTCGTCCTCCTACGGTTGAGCCGCCGGGCGCCGAACATGCTCGGCGATCCGTTCGCGGATGTCGACGGATACATCGCGATGCGGCGGGCCGAGGCGGATGAGTTCTACGAGTCGATCACCCCGCCCGGAGTCGACGACGACTCACGTTCGGTGATGCGCCAAGCTCTCGCGGGGATGCTTTGGTCGAAGCAGACGTACTACTTCGACCTGGACACGTGGCTCAGAGAACGCGGCTCGCATCCTCTGCGCTCGCCGGTGCGCCGGGGGACGCGCAACGAGTCCTGGTTCCACATGATCAACCAAGACGTCATCTCCATGCCCGACAAGTGGGAGTACCCCTGGTACGCGGCCTGGGATCTCGCGTTCCACTGCATCCCTCTCGCGATGGTCGACTCGGACTTCGCGAAGAGCCAGCTGCGCATCATGCTCTCCCAGCTCTATCTCCACCCGAGCGGGCAGATGCCCGCATACGAGTGGAACTTTGGCGACGTCAACCCGCCGGTGCACGCATTCGCGACCCTGTTCCTCCACAACATCGACGTCCACAGAGACGAGGTCGACGTCGAGTTCCTGAAAGAGGCGTTCACCCGCCTGATGCTCAACTTCCAGTGGTGGGTCAATCGCAAGGACCCATCGGGACACAACGTGTTCGAAGGGGGCTTCCTCGGTCTCGACAACATCGGCGTGTTCGACCGGAGCGCGACGTTGCCGACTGGCGGCCGCCTCGAGCAGGCCGACGGAACCGCCTGGATGGCGATGTTCAGCCAGAACATGCTCGAGCTCGCGCTGGCTGTCGCGGAGAAGGACCCGACTTACGAGGACCTCGTGCTCAAGTTCGTAGAGCACTTCTTCTGGATCGCCGCGGCCGTCGACCCGATGGGCGAGCATCCCGACGAGCTCTGGGATGAAGAGGACGGGTTCTTCTACGACGTCCTCCGTCGACCTGACGGGTCAGGGCAACGGCTCAAGGTGCGCTCCCTCGTCGGCCTCCTACCCCTGTGCGCCGTCACTGTGATCGAGCAATCGGTGCTCGATCACTACCCGCGCCTCACCGCGCGCATCCGCGAATACCTCGTGCGGAACCACGATCTGCTCACGACCGTCGCCGATCCAGCGGTTCCCGGTGTCAACGGGCGTCGCATCTTGTCGCTCGTGAACGAGTACAAGCTGCGGAGGATCCTCACGCGAATGTTGGACGAGGACCGCTTCCTCGGTCCGCACGGCATCCGCTCGCTCTCGCGCTGGCATCTGCACGAGCCGTACCGGCTCGACGTCGACGGCACCGTCCACGAGGTCCAGTACGAGCCTGCCGAGTCGTCAACCGGGATGTTCGGCGGCAACTCCAACTGGCGCGGACCGGTGTGGTTCCCGATCAACCTCCTCATCGTGCGCGCGTTGCTGCAGCACTACCGCTACTACGGCGACACGTTCAAGATCGAGTGCCCGACAGGCTCGGGCGTCGAGATGACGCTGTTCGAAGTCGCACAAGAGATCTCGCGGCGGCTCGTGTCGACCTTCCTGCGCCAACCGGACGGCACCCGCCCCGTGTACGGAGGCGCATCGCTGTTCCAAGACGACCCGCACTGGCGTGACCTGATCTTGTTTTACGAGTACTTCCACGGGGACAACGGCGCTGGGCTCGGCGCATCCCACCAGACCGGCTGGACGGGCGTGGTCGCCCGCCTCATCCAGACGCTAGGGCAGCTCACGCCGGACGGACTGCTGGCGGACACGTCCCCCCTCGCCCGCGTGTACGACGCGTCAGACCTGCGCAGGCGCAGAGACGACGTCGGCCAAGACTGAGCCGGGATCGCGGCGGCGCGCCAAGTCGCCCATCGAGGCCGGTCTCCATGACTTGAACGCGACCACCCGGGGTAACCCGCCCCCGTGGCCTGCGCCCTCGGCACCCCCTTGTCCATCACCGCTGCGGTCGACGGCAACGTGGCGTACGTGACGGTCGCCGGCGAGATCGATCCGTCGACAGTCGGGACGTTCAGCACGGTGCTCCTCACCCTTGCCAGCGACGGTGTCGATCAGTTCGTGATCGACACCTCTGCCGTGACCTTCGTGGACTCGACCGCGATTCAGGCGCTGAAGCGGCTCGTCGAGACGCCGGAGCCCGCCCGGGTCACGCTCATTTCGCCCACCCACCGGCTGCTCGACCTCCTGCTCGCCACCGGCCTCGACTCGCTGATCACGGTGACAGCGCGTCCGCGCTAGCACCTCCAGGCGCAAAGTGGCGTCAGTGGCCTGTCGTACGCCGCGAGTGGAGGGAAGCAGATACGTTGAGCCTCTGCCCCCCCGGCACCAGCGAAGGGACGGTGACCGCGTGACTCGCGCCGACGAGTCCCCAGCGCTCCGTGTGCTCGGCCAGAGCCGCCTCGTGCTCGACTCGCTGCCGCGCGCGGTGGTCGTGGCTGACCTCGACGGGACGATCCTCGCGGTGAACAGCGTGGCGGCACGCGCGTACGGAGTCGCTGTCAGCGAGGCCGTGGGCCGCTCCATCCGCGACTTCTTCTCCGCCGCCAACACCGCGCAGCTGGCTGGCATCGTCGACCGCGTCCGCGCCGGCGAGACCTGGTCGGGCGCCGTCCCCGTTGTTCAACCCGACAACACCGTCGAGTGGGCGTACGCGTGGGTCGCGCCGCTTCGCGACGACGATGGCACTGTCGTGGGGCTCATCGGAGCTTCCGACGAAGCCCAGACCGAGCTCCACGTCCTGCAGCAGCGAGCGTCGGACTTGAGTGAGCACCTCGTGCTCGCGCTCGCCGCGGGTGAGCTCGGCACCTGGCGTTGGGACAAGGTCGCGGGTGTCATCGAGTGGGACGCGACGCTCGAGCGGCTGTTCGGACTCGAACCCGGGACGTTCGAGGGCACGCTCGAGGGCTGGACCTCGCGGCTCCATCCCGACGACCTCGAGGACACATTGGCAACGGTCGAGCGCGCGGTCGCCCACAAATCCGCATTCGAGATCGAGCACCGGGTCGTCTGGCCCGACAGCAGCGTGCACTGGATGCAGGGACGCGGCACCGTCACCCTCGACCGGGACGGGAACGTGACGGGCACGGTCGGGTGCATCTCGGACATCACCCCACGCAAGCGCCTCGAGATCGAAGCGACGCGGAGGTACTCCCAGGCCGAGGAAGCCGTGAAGCGCGAACGCGTCCTGCGCGAGCGCCTCGAGTTCCTGGCTGAGCTGAACCGGGTCGCGCTCGCGGCGCACGACTACCGCGAGCTGATGCGCGCGGTCACCGCTGCCGCGGTGCCCACACTCGGTGACTGGAGCACGTTGCACTTCCTTCCGGAGCCCGGAGGCGTGCCCGACGCCGAGGTCGCCCATAAGGACCCTGACAAGGTCGAGTGGGCCGCGCAGATGCGCCAACGGTTCCCGTGGAACCCCGACGCGCCAGCAGGCACGCCGGCGGTGATCCGCACCGGCCGGCTCGAGTTCCTGCGCGAGGTCGACCAACAGGTGATCGAGGATGCGATCCGCAAGGCCGGACGCGACGACGTCCGCGACGAGATCCTCGACTTGCTCGACAAGCTGCAGCTGACGAGCGTCATCACGGTGCCCCTCAACACGAAGCGACGGACGATCGGCGCGATGCAGTTCGTCAGTGCGGAATCGGGGCGGGTGTACGACCACGAAGACGTTGGGCTCGCGCAGGCTGCGGCGGGGCGCATCGCCGAGGCGCTCGACAACCGGTGGCTCACCGATCAGCACCGATCGATCGCCAGGAAGCTCCAGGACTCCCTGTTGCCGCCGCACCTTCCGCGGGTCGACGGCCTCGCGATCTCCGCGCGGTATTGGGCCGCGGGCGAGGTGTCCGAGGTCGGCGGTGACTTCTACGACGTGTTCGCGATCGACGACAACAAATGGGCTGTGCTGATCGGCGACGTCTGCGGTACCGGACCTGATGCGGCCGCCGTCACCGCGATCGCTCGCCACACGGTTCGGGCCGCCGCGACGCATGGCGCCGAGCCGTCCGAAGTGCTCACGTGGCTGAACGACGCGCTGCACGCGGGAAACCGCGAGCTGTTCTGCACCGCGGCGTACCTCACGCTCGAACCGGCTGGCGACGGCCAGTGGCGCTACACGTCTACGTCGGCGGGCCACCCGCTCCCGCTGCTCGTCAACGTGCTGGGCGAGACGACCACGATCGGCGCGCCGGGGATGTTGGTGGGTGCTGTGGCATCGATCGTCACCACAACGGTCGAGGGCCGGCTGCAACGGGGCGACACTGTCGTGCTGTACACCGACGGCGTCACGGACGTCTCACCTCCGCACGGCATCGAACCTGATGCTCTCGGGCGCATGGTGTCGAAGGCCGCGGAGGGCGGCGTCTCGGCAGAGGACATCGCCGCCCGCCTCGGGGAGGCGATCGAGGAGGTGCTCCCGATCAAGGAGCGCAACGACGACGTTGCGCTCCTCGTCGTGCGAGTCACCTGAGCGCGGAGTCCCAGTCCCAGTTGCCCGCGTCGCTCGGCGTTCGCCACGTCTCGATCTGCTCGAGCGCCCACGCGGCCCACCGTGCGGTCTGTCCTTCGTGGTCGAGCTCGAAGCGGAGACCGAGCGCATTGATCGGCCATCGATCGGTGAATTCGTACGCCGGCGTGCGGGCCGCTTCGATCATCGACCTGAGCTCGGCGACCCGTGCCGCGCGGTGTCCTCGACCGCCACGAGTGTCGCTCGCAGCTGATCGATCGTCCCGCCGTCGGCGAAGAACACCTTGACCATGGCTTCGAACTCGAGCGACGGCGGCTCCGGCTTCTGCCC
This sequence comes from uncultured Acidimicrobiales bacterium, assembly GCA_963708175.1. GTDB lineage: Bacteria > Actinomycetota > Acidimicrobiia > Acidimicrobiales > DATKAS01 > DATKAS01. The sequence continues at coordinate 81,720 of CAVPSD010000011.1, read as the reverse complement.
GAGCCAGGCGCGGAGTGCCTTCCGCCCGGCGGGAGTGATCGCGTAGACGGTTCGGGGCCGGTTGCCGGTGTGTTCCTCGGTTGCCGTGGCCAACCCGAGCGCGACGAGGTTCTTCGGCTCGTCGTAGAGCTTGCGCTCGGCCCGGGGCCAGAACCATCCGAGGCTCTTCTGCACTTGCTTCGCGAGCTCGTACGTCGTCCACGGCCTGAGTCGCAGCAGACCGAGGATCGCGTAGGAGGTGGTCGTGAGGGGCTTGGCCATGAGAAGCACCTTGACATACTGCCCTGGGCAGTGTCTACTGTGCGAAGATACTGCAAAGGGCAGTAACTTGGGAAGGAGAGCAGCCATGGAAACAGTCGTTCGACACCGCGACGAGGGCGAAGCGACCTGGTTCCTCAACGCCTTGGTCGTGACGAAGGCGAGCTACACCGAGACCGGCGGCGCGTACTACCTCATGGAGCACCTGTTCACAGCGGCCTCGAACCCCCCGGTGCACATCCACGTCGACGAGGAAGAGGCGTTCTACGTGATCGAAGGCGAGCTCGAGATCGACGTCGATGGAGTGACGACGCTCGCGCGGCCCGGATCGTTCGTGCTGGCACCGAGCGGGCTCCCGCATGCGTTCCGAGTCATGAGCGACACTGCTCGAGTGCTGTCCATCAGCTCGGCGCCGGCAGGGAACACGAACGGCGGCTTTCCTGCACTTCCTCCAAGAGGTCGGGGAGCCGGCGAGGGCTCTCGCGCTGCCCGAGCCCCAGGCACCCGATCCCGTCGCGCTGAGCTCGGCGGCCGCGACGCACGCCCTCGAGATCCTCCCGCCGCCCGGGCTGTGAAGCTGCTTCTCACCGTCGCCCATCCCGACGACGAGACGTTCGGCTGCGGCTCGGTGCTCGCGGACGCCGCCTCCCGCGGTGTCGAGGCGGTCGTCGCGTGCGCCACTCGCGGTGAGCTCGGCGAGGTGGCCGGGCTTGCCGCGGGTGAGCCGACGCCCGCGAACCTGGGCGACATCCGTGAAGGCGAGCTCCGCGCCGCTGCCGCGATGCTCGGAGCGGCTCGGGTCGAGCTGCTCGGCTGGAGCGACTCGGGGACGACCGGTCCGGCGCCGGCGGGCTCGCTCGTCGCGGCCGAGCCCTCAGACGTCGAGGCCGCCATCGCAGCGATCGTCGAAGACGTGCGTCCCGACGTTGTCGTGACCCTCGACGCGAGCGATGGCCACAGAGATCACGCCGTTGTGCGCGACGCGTACGCTCGACGCGCTGCAACGCACGACCTGGCGTCCGAGGCGCACTTATCTCTGGTGCCTCGCGCGCTCCCTCCTCACCGACTTCGCCGGCGTCCCGGGCCTCGGGACACCCGACGAGGAGATCACGACGCTGGTCGACGTGAGCGAGCACCTCGACCTGCGGTGGAAGGCGATCCGCTGCCACGCCTCACAGCGCCCGCCCTACGACGCGATGCCGGCCGAGCTCGCACACGCGTTCCTCGCGACCGATCGGCTGCTCCGCGTCGAGCCGCCGTGGCCCGGCGGCCCCTCGGAGCACGACTGGATCCCCGCCTGAGCGACTCAGCGCTCCGGGACGAGTGACCGCAGCTCGAGATCGAGCTGCTCGCGGAACGTCACCTCCCCGACGACTGAGTCGTTCCTCGAATCGGTCGTGACCCGCTGCCGCAGCATGAGGTCCGTCCGCTTGTCGATCCAGATCTCGGTTGTGACGGTGCCTTCCGACCCGCGCGAGAGCTCGTCATGCCACAGCGCGTGGATCGCTTCGCGCGCCTGCCCATCGATCACATACGGCTCGATGCCGACGATGCGCCCTTTGCGGGTCGAGGTCCGGTCGTCGTTGCCGCACTTGCTGGTCCACGTCGACATTCCGTCGGGCGGCGCCCACCACGACCCGGTCTCGCAGACGAAGGCGGTGTCGTAGGTCTGGCGGAAGAAGGAGTGCACGCTGTTCGTGCGCGGGGTGAAGGAGCCACCACCTGCTGGGCACACGAGCCAGCTCTCCGACCGTCCGTCGAGTGGCTTCCACGTCATGCGCACACCGCAACCCTCGGTCATGACGGTCAGCGTGGACTCGGTGGGATACGCGTGCGAGTCGCCACCGAGCACGTCGATGCTCTCGGTGCCCGACGTCTCATAGACGTACACGCCGTCGACCGAGCTGACGTCGGCCGCGCCTTCACGAAACGTCTCGACGGTCTCCTCGACACCGACCCGGTGCGGCTCCTGTGTGAGCCATGCGCGCAGACCGATGACTGCACCGATCCCGAACACGATGGCCGAGCCCACGATCGTGAGCGCGATCGACCACCGGCGACGTCTTCCACCCCCCACTCCGGATCACGCTACGCAACGATGGAGTTGTCTCGGAACGCGGTTGTGCTGTCACTGGTTGATGCCACCGGTGCCGGGAGCCAGGCTCCGATCGAGTCGGTCGTAGAATCGAGCGCCGTGAGGTACGTCGCAGCAGCCGACCGCTACGACGCGATGCAGTACCGGCGCTGTGGTCGGAGCGGGTTGCGCCTCCCTCTGATCTCACTCGGCCTGTGGCACAACTTCGGCCACGACCGTCCCTTCACGGTCCAGCGCGACATCTGCCTGCGCGCGTTTGATGTGGGCATCACTCATTTCGATCTCGCCAACAACTACGGGCCACCGTATGGAGCCGCCGAGGAGAATTTCGGCCGTTTGATGGCGACAGATCTGGCGGGCCACCGTGACGAGCTCATCGTCTCGACGAAGGCCGGCTACGACATGTGGCCCGGTCCGTACGGCGAATGGGGCTCGCGGAAATACCTGCTGGCTTCGCTCGATCAATCGCTGCGCCGCCTCGGACTCGACTATGTCGACATCTTCTACTCGCACCGCTTCGACCCTGACACTCCGCTCGACGAGACGATGGGCGCCCTCGCCAGCGCGGTCACTCAGGGCAAGGCCCTCTACGCCGGGATCTCGTCCTACTCCTCGGCTCGCACGGTCGAGGCCGCCCGTCTGTTGCGCGAGCGAGGGGTCCCGCTGCTCATCCATCAGCCGTCGTACTCGATGTTCAACCGTTGGCTCGAACACGACCGCTTGCTCGACACCCTCGACACGGTGGGAGCCGGCTGCATCGCCTTCTCACCGCTCGCGCAGGGCTTGCTCACCGACCGCTACCTGCACGGCATCCCGAACGACTCCCGCGTGGCAACCGGGGGCGCACTGTCACGCACCATGGTCACCGAGGAGCGGCTCGCCGACGTGCGGGCCCTGGCCGCCATCGCCACACGCCGAGGACAGAGCCTCGCTCAGCTCGCGCTGGCGTGGACCCTTCGCGACCCGCGCATGACCTCGGTCGTCATCGGCGCGAGCAGCGTCGCTCAGTTGAACGACAACATCGGTGCTCTCGCTCATCTGACCCTGACCGCCGAAGAGCTCGAAGACATCGATGCGTATGCGGTCGATGAGGACATCAATCTGTGGGCTGCATCCTCCGAGGGGTGACGGCATAGCTCCTGGGAGGCGCTATGAGACCAGATTCGGGAGAACGCGACAGCTCGTCTCCGTCTCACGTGCGTTCCGCATGGCGCGTCTCCGTGTACAGCGTCGCGTGGACCTTCGCTGCCGGTTCGACAGCTGTTGCTCTTGGGTTGCGCGGACGCTCCGCCGTTCTCGTTGCCTTCGGTGCGATCGGTTTGGTGGATGCGATCGGCTCGGCTGCGCTCGCGCACCACTTCCGACACAGCCTTCGACACGACGAGTTCTCCGAGCACCTGGAGCGACGGGCGCATCGAATCGTCCTGCTCGGGCTTGTCGTAGTGGGATGCGGTGCGGTCGTCGGCAGCGTCGCTCGGCTCCTCGCCGGATCCTCCGGCCAGCCTTCCGCTGCGGGAGTGGCGCTCGCTGCGACCTCGCTCGTTGTGCTCGCCGCGTTGTCGGCCCGAAAGCGAAGGCTCGCCCCGTTGGTGTCGAGTGCGGCGCTCCGCTCGGACAGCAACTTGTCTGCCGTCGGGGCGGCGCAAGCGAGCGTCACGCTTGCGGGCACGGCCGCCGCCACGTGGTTCGCGTGGCACTGGGCCGACGCCGACCGCGGCGCTGGTTGTCGGGTTTGGGGCGGTAGCGGTAGCGGGCCAGACCTGGAAGACCGAGACGTCGACCCGGCGCCCGGTCGCACGTCGACCATCCTCCCTTCAGGCAGCGCTTGTCTTGGCGTCGGTGATTGGTGTCGCTGACGCCCTCCTCGGTGAGACCCTCGTCCTGATCGGATGCCTGGCCCTCGTCCCCGGTTGTGCGGCGATCTCCCTACGACCTTGGGGAACACTGGCCGTCAGCGCATGCGCTGTCGGGCTCGCCGTACCGCTGGGCTTGCCCGACAACATCTGGTTGACCGCGGAACACTTGCTCTGGGTCGCGGCCGTCGCCACCGTAGGCGTGGCGACGAGCGCCGTCGTGGGACTCGTGGCACCGCACCATCGGACCCGCCAATCCTCGTTGCGCCCGTGAGGACGCCGCTCGGCCAGGGCTTCAGCGCAGGGCGAGGCCGGAGCGGATGGCGGTGTAGAAGGCCACGCCGACGAGGAGGACGACGAACCACCGCTGCAGGGACGTCGAGCCGCGAGTGCTGGCGAGACGGCTCCCGACGATGACACCGAGGAGGCTCGCGAGGGTGAAAGGAACGACAGTCGCCCACTCGATCGAGCCCGGTTGGAGCCGGGTGCTCAGGGCGACGGCGGAGTTGATCGTGATCACCAACAGGGAGGTGCCGATGGCTTCGGGCATGGTGAAGCCCAGTGCGAGCACCAGCGCCGGCACGATCACGAAGCCGCCGCCAACGCCGAAGAAGCCGGTGAGAAAGCCAACGATCGTGCCCGCGACCGCGACCTTTGCGATCGTCATCGGCTCGATCCGCGACGATGGTGTGGTCGCGGTCGTCGCTGCCGCGCCGGCCGACCGAGCCACGACCGGCGCGGTTGGGCCAGCGGTTCGCCGGACTCGGCGCCACATGGCGTAGGCCGCGACGAGCATCAGCCCGGAGAAGGCGAGCAGAAGCGCATCGGGATCGGCCGCCTTGTTCCAGTGGGAGCCGAGCAGTGAGCCGCCGACACCGGCGAGACCGAACACGAGGCCGGCGCCGAAGCGGACGCGCCCGGCGCGCCAGTGGGGCGCAATGCCGATGATGGCGGTCACGCCGACGAGCACCAGAGATGTCGTCGTGGCGTGCTGGGGCGTTTGGCCTGCGGCGTAGACGAGGGCGGGCACGGCCAGGATCGATCCGCCGCCACCGAGCGCCCCCAATGACAGGCCGATGAAGAACCCGAGGGGGGAGGCCAGGAGCGCGCGCATGTCGAGCGGTCAGATCACGACGCCGCGCTCGGCGGAGCCGAGCTTCTGGCTCGTCCACGCCGCGTATCCCCCGAGGAGGTCGGAGACGTCGGTGAACCCATGAGAGCGGAGCAGGCTCGAGGCGATGGCCGACCGGTACCCGCCGGCGCAGTAGACGACCGTCGGGGCGGTCGGATCGAGCTCGTTCATGCGGTGGAGCAAGGCCGGGAGGCTGATCGTCCGGGCGCCGGGGAGAGCGCCGAGCTCGACCTCGGCGGGGTTGCGCACGTCGATGACGACGAGGTTCGCCACGGTGTCGAGCCGCTCGGCGAGGGCGGCGGCCGACAAGCGGGAAAGCCGTTCGACGAGCTCGGCGTGTGCCGTGAAGGCCTCGACGGGGTCGGCGAGGGCTCCGAGCACGTCGTCGAACCCGATGCGAGCCAGGCGCAGCGTGGCTTCGGCTTCGTCGCCAGGTTCGGTCACGAGGACGATCGGGGTGCCAGGTGCCATGACCTCGCCGGCGTATTCGGCGAACCGTCCGCCCAGACCGACGTTGACCGACCCGCGCAGATGACCGGCCGCGAAGGCGCGGTCGTCCCGGGCATCCAACACGACGGCTCCGTTTGCCTGGTGCGTCACGACCTCGTCGAGACGTGAGGCTCGTCACCCGCGCGTCGTCGCCGAGGAGCTCTCGCACCTGACGGTTGCGGTTCGCCGCGAACGTGAAGTACAGCGGCGCGACGGACTGTCCCTGGGTCACAGCCTCGACGAAGTCGTCTTCGCTCATCGGCGCCAGCGCGTAGTTGGTGCGACGCTGCTCTCCGATCGTGGACACCGTCTCGGTCGAGAGGTTCTTCCCGCACGCTGAGCCGGCGCCGTGGGCCGGGAAGCACCTTGGTCGCGTCGGGCAGCGTCAACAGCCGCTCGTGGAGCGAGTGGTAGAGCTGCCGCGGCCAGCTCCTCGGCCGTCACGCCGACCGAGGCCAGCAGGTCGGGCCGGCCGACGTCGCCGATGAACAGCGTGTCGCCGGTGAGGACGCCGTACGGCTCACGGGAGTTGCCCTTCGGGTACACCACGATGCTGATGGACTCCGGTGTGTGCCCCGGGGTCTCGCGGATCTCCAGCTCGACGTCGCCAAGGTTGATTCGGTCTCCGTCGCCGTACAGCTCGATGGGGAACTCGGCGCGGCCCTCAGCGGCGCGGCCGTACCCGATCGTGGCGCCCGTGCGGGCGGCGAGCTCGAGGTGGCCGGACAGGAAGTCGGCGTGGAAGTGGGTCTCGAGCACCCTCTCGATCGTCAGGCCGTGCGCCTCCGCATCGGCCAGGTACTCGGCAACGTCGCGCTGCGGATCGACCACCACCGCGCGACCCGTCGCCGTGTCCCCGATCAGGTAGCTCGCGTGCGACAGGCAGCCCAGGTAGTACTGGCGGAAGAACATGCCGATTCGACTCCTCGTGTCCGTCTACACGCCAACATACCCCTATGGGTATATATTCCTGCCGGCCACTGATACCCTATGGGGTATGTGTAGACAAGTGAGCTGCCCGAGCTGCAATCGGCCGAGCTGGTCGGGTTGTGGTGCCCACGTCGAGCAGGTGCTCGGTCACGTCCCTCCCGACGAGCGGTGCCACTGCCGTGCAGGTGACGAGCACCCCGAGAGGAAGTCAGGATGGCTGTCCCGATGGCTGTCCCGCTGAGAAGCCTCGATACCCTGGGAGGTATGGGAACGAGGTCTCAGACACAGGAGCCGACAATGAAGTTGCCCGCGGACGTGATCGAGGACGTCCGCAAGCGGCTCCACCGCGTCATGGGGCAACTCGCTGGCATCGAGCGCATGCTCGACTCCGGCCGCGAATGCAAGGACGTCGTCACCCAGATCAGCGCCGCCACCAAGGCCCTCGAGCAGACAGGGTTCAAGCTCGTGTCGGCAGGGCTCGCGTACTGCCTCGCGCACCCCGACGAGGCCGAAGCCGCGGGCTACCCGTTGGACGTGGTCGAGAAGATGTTCATGAAGCTGGCCTGACCGCCCGGCGCCTTTGGCACGGCACGTCTGCTTTGTCGACGTTGCCCAACTCGCGTGGTGAATCCCCGAGGGAAGAACTTCTGCAAGACCGAAGCACGAAGAGACGGGCGGCGAGAAGCGGTGGTCGCTAGACCGAGACCAAGCCCTTGTACTCGTACGTGATCTCGGTCGGCGACACGATGTCGGTGAACAGGATGAGGCCCTTGATGCCTTGCAGGCCGTCCTTCCCGCGCACGATCGGGTGCTGGCACTGGCCACTGACCTCGTGTCCCTCCGCGTCGAGCTTTGCCTCGAACACGTACTTCGTCGTGAACGACCCCACGGGGCCGTCGTTCACGGTGCCGACGAACAGCTCCTGACCGACCTCGAGGTAGAAGCCGTTCGGGAAGAGCTTGTACGTGAAGACGTCGGTATACCAGCAGCCCTTGAGACTTCCCGACATGACGAGCGCCGGATAGTCGAAGAAGTTCTCCGGAACGTCGTCGGTGTCATCGCCCTTCACCGCGCAAGGCACGGCATCGTCAAAGGCGGCGGTGCCCGAGACGTGCAGGGCGCCAGCGCTCGCTGGCGTCGCTCCCACCCCGACAAGACCGAGGACAAGAACGGCCAGAAGCGCTGCCCTGCGGATGTTGCGGATGCTTCCTCCCCTTGCGCTGTTGCGCATGGTCCCTCCTGCTGCGTCGTTCGAAGCCCGGCGCCAAACTCGGTCACCGGGTGTCGCCGTGCGGTTGGTGGTGTTCATGGTTCCTCCTCGAGTCGCCGCCCTGGAGGGCGGACCGACACGACCACGATCCGCCACGACCGGTCGACTGCACATCGGGGACGTCCCTCGACATCCGCGCCACCTCCGAGGGTCAACCCTGGTTCGAGGACGACGGGACTCAGCTCCGGTTCCGCGTTCGACAGACGATCAGCGAGTCCGTGCTCGCGTCACTCGTCCCAGCGAACGCGGAGATCCCAGAGATTGATCTCCGGATCGCGTAGTCGCGCCGAGCGCGAGGATGATCCATGGACAGCGATGCGCTTGCTCGGGCCGCCGATCGCACCCTCGCGTTTGCTTGGGCCGCGCTGGGTCGGAATGGCGGCTTCCCCGTGGTGGCCGGCCCTTCAATGACGATGTTTGCCTCGGGCACCCCGTTCGCGTTTTACAACGGCGCGATTGCGACCGCACCGGCGCCAGACCCTGACGCGGTGGTGCGCGAGGTACTGGCCTTCTTCGCCTCAAAGGACGTGCCCTACCTGATGTCGGTGCGCGATGGGACCGACGACGCACTTCTGGCCGCGGGTCGTGCCGCAGGGCTCGAAGACGCTGGCGGTTCGCCACTGCAGGTGCTGCACCCGATCACGTCCGCGCCGGCACGGCCCCCCCTTCTCGATGTGGTGCTCGCAACCGAGGACACAGACCTGCAGACGCACCGAGACTTGGTTGCAGCTTGCTTCGACATGCCAGTCGATGTCGCGTTGCGTTTGTACGGTGACGGTTGTCTCGACGACCCTGACCTCGCAATCGTCATTGGTCGCGTGGACGCCGTCCCTGTCGCGACCGCCATGCTCGTAAGGTCCGACGAGACAGCCGGCATCTACAACGTGGTGACGGTTCCCGCCCACCGCGGCAAGGGCTACGGCGCGGCCGTGACGTGGGCGGTCGTCGCCGAGGGGGCTCGTCGCGGGTGCACACACGCCGTGCTCCAACCCAGCGAGTCCGGCTACCCCGTCTACCGCCGCATGGGGTTCGTCGACGGGGGACGGCACGTGGAGCTCGCCGGACCACCCGCAACCTGATCGGGCATCAGCGCGGGCGTCTTCGCCCTCCCTACAGGCCGCCGTCGCGCGTGCCGTCTCCGGGCTACGCGTTTTCCGCAGCCGCTGACAAGGGTCACGATCGTCATCTGACAAGACCCGCCTGATCCCTCCGGCTCTTGACGCATGCCGATATCGGCATATGATGGCGCCATGGCACGCGCAGCGACGACGTCGGACGTCTTCAACGCGATCGCCGAGCCGCAGCGCCGGGAGATCCTGGTGCTGCTGCGGGCGGGTGAGCGGCCGGTGACCGAGTTGGCCCGGGAGCTGGGGATGGCCCAGCCGGGGGCGTCCAAACACCTGCGGGTGCTCCGGGAGGTCGGGCTGGTGCGGGACCGCAAGGCAGGCAAGCAGCGCCTGTACGGCCTTGACGCCCGCGGGCTGCGACCGGTTCACGAGTGGACCGGCGGGTTCGAACGGTTCTGGAACGAGAGCTTCGACCGGCTGGACGAGTACGTGCAGGACCTCAAGCAGGCAAGGCAGGAGGAGTAGCTGATGAGCGCGACGGGACGAGGAGCGCGGGCGCAGTCCTTGACCGCCGACCGCGAGATCGTGATCTCCCGGGTCATCAGTGCCCCACGGGAGCTGGTGTTCGAGGCGTTCACCGAGGTGCGGCACCTGTCGCGGTGGTGGGGGCCGGAGGGGTTCACCACCACCACGCGGGCGTTCGAGTTCCGCGTCGGCGGGGAGTGGGACTTCGTGATGCACGGACCGGACGGGACGGACTACCAGGAGTGGATCTCCTGGACCGAGATCGCCCCGCCGGAGCGGATCGCGCTGCTGCACGGTGAGTCCCGCGGCGACCCGAACGCCTTCGAGTCGGTCTTGACGTTCGCGCCCGACGGCGCGGCGACCCGGATCGAGATGCGCACGGTGTTCCCCACCAAGGAGCTGCGCGATGAGGCGGTCGAGAAGTACCACGCGATCGAGGGCGGCCAGCAGACCCTGAGCAACCTGGCTGCCTACGTCACCGAGATCGTTCGGAAGGGAGTGGAGGACTGATGGCCGGAACGGTGTTCTTCAGCGTGTCGATGTCGCTGGACGGGTTCATCGCGCCCGAGTCCCTCGAGGACTTGATGGGGCAGCAGTGGATGGAGCTGCAGCAGTGGATATTCCCGCAGCGGTTCTTCCGGGAGAACCTGAAGCTCGGCGAGGGCGGCGAGGAAGGGCGCGACAACGACATCGCGCGGGAGACGTTCGAGCGCACCGGCGCGAGCGTGATGGGCAAGCGCATGTTCGACGCCGGCGAGCAGGCCTGGCCGGAGGAGGCGCCGTTCCACACGCCGGTCTTCGTCGTGACGCACGAGAAGCGTGACCCCTGGGAGCGGCCGGGTGGAACCACCTTCCACTTCGTCAACGACGGCATCGAACCCGCGCTCGACCAGGCCCGCGAGGCCGCCTGCGACCGAGACGTCCGCATCGCGGGCGGCGGCGCAACGATCCTGGAGTACGTGAACGCGGCCTGATCGACGAGTTCTCGATCGCGCTCTCACCCGTGCTGTTCGGCTCCGGAATCCGCCTGTTCGAGGGTGTGGACCGGGCCGCGTGGCCCTGGAGCCGGTCCGCGGGAGCCGACGCAGCGGGTGACCCACCTGACCTACGCAGTCCGGGAGCGTTCACTGTCTCGACCTCAGCGCTCCCCCGCCGAGGTCAGCAGCGCGGTGAGATCCTCGACGCTCTGAGCGTCAGGAACGCCCCCCACCTCGTCGCGACCAGCCCAAACGTTGTGACGCTGGCAACGGGCGCTGCGGAACTGGTGAGACGTCTTTCGAACCCTTCTCCTGCACTCGTCGACGTCCTCCAATCGCGGCCGCGGCGCGCGGCTGTCTCCCACAAGCAGTTGGGCGAGAAGTCGGGGGTTAGACAAGCGAGGCTCAGCCTGATGATGAGCCGATAGCGGCGGCGAGGAAGGCGGCGAGCGCAGCGGACTGGCTGTTGAAGTCGAATGCGGTGTAGTGCCCGGAACCGGGAACGATGCTGAGCTGTGAACGCCCCGGGTCGATGGCCTCGATGGCGTCGTGGAGCTGCACGCTTTGTTGGTAGGGCACCACGCAGTCGGTGTCGCCATGGGCGATGAAGAACAGCGGTACGTCCTGGCCGTCGTGGAGGTAGGTGATCGGGTTGGCGGCCGCGGCAAGACCGGGAACGGACTCGGGCGGGGCGCCCAGCAGCTGGGTGATCGCCGGGTCGACCTGGCCGGTCGGTCGGACCTGTCCCGCGCACACCGGATTGGCGTGCAGCTGGCTCTCCGACGTCAGGAAGTCAACGGGCCCGTAGAAGTCCACAACGGCCTGCACCGCGCTCGACTCATCCGGGTTTCCCAACGAGGGATCGTCCAAGTCGGCGACACCCGCTGAGGTCCCCAGGAGGGCCGCGAGATGCGCGCCGGCCGACTCACCGATGGCGGCGAAACGGTCCGGGTCGAGGCGGTACTCGGCGGCGTGGGCCCGCAGGAAGCGGACCGCGGCCTTCACGTCGAGGAGCGGCGCGGGGAAGGTCGCTTCACCCGAGAGGCGGTAGTTCACGCTGGCGACGGCATAGCCAAGAGCGAGGAAGCCGGGGATGGCAGCGATCTCGAGCTCACCGCGCTTGTCGCCCGTCATCCATGCCCCGCCGTGGATCAACACCACCAATGGGTACGGTGCGGTGCCCGCCGAAGGCAGGTACACGTCCAGGCGCTGCGCGCTCGAGACCGGGGCGTAGGCGACGTCGGCGACGATCGCCGGGGCCACGGGGTCCAGGGGGACGGCCGCCGTCGCCGACGTGAGCGCGGTTGTCGCAGGAGCACTCGTTGCCGGGGCTTCGGTCGTCGTCCCCCCGCAGGCGACCAGCCCGAGCATCACGCACACAGCAGCCACTCGCCAACGGCTCACGCCACTATCGGGGCCACTGTCCCAAGCCCGATGCCAGAGTCGTAGGTCCCCTGCCGCTACCTCACGGCCCGTCGACCGGGGGCGGCCCGCTTCAACAGAAGGATGGGGTGCACCCAGCGCCATCCAAGCAAACCACGACGAAGACGTCGCGGCGGCTTCCCACCCCTCGCGACCGAGGCGTTTAGCTCCTCGAGCGGAACTGCGCTCGGGGCTCGCAGGAACACGCGGCGCCGAACATTATGCGCTCGCTGTTGCGTGACTACGGGTCGTACGCTTGTCGGATGGCGAGACGCAAGCGGCAACGCGCGTGGAGCCTTCCTCAACCACTGGGTGCGGACCACTTGAGCACTCTCCCGCTCGACGACGTCGTCGCGGCACTGGGTACGCCCCATCTCGCTCGTGCTGCGCTCTGGACGCTCGTCGCGGCCGGGTCTGATTCGGTCGCAGCCGTACAGCGCGGCTTGCGAAGTCTCGACGCTGACGTTCGCCGCGGCTGCTGTCAGTTCCTCGACATGCACGGCGATGTGGGCGCCTCGCAAGCCACGCGGGCTTTGCTGCAGGACCCTGACGACGCCGTCCGGTGGTGGGCCGGTCACGCGTTGACCTGCGAGAGATGCAGGGCCGAGAACACCTGGATCAAACGAGAGCAACAGCGTCGCTCGCGCCCATAGCTGCCGATCTAAGACCCCAGATTCAGCCCTGAGCCACTACCCGATCCTGGACGCGGGGGTGATGCGATCCCCGTTGGTCTCGAGCTCAATCAGCGGCCATGGCAGGTGCATGCGACCTACGCGACCGCCGCCGCGATAGCGATCGGGTTCTGGATGCGGTGACGGCGTGATGCTCACTTTGCCGCTCCACGACCCGCCGCTCCGTCGATCCCTGCGAGCCGTCGGCCATCGGACACCGAAGCCCAGCCACCACCAGCACGAACGTTGTGATTCTGGCAACGGTTGGCGGAACTGGTGAGATGTCTTTCGAACCCTCGCCTGACTTGGAAGCCGTTTCCGCGCACCGTTGGCGGTGGAGCGCCGCTGGTCACGCCTCAGTACCCTGCGCTGCCGGGGCATGCGCGGCGGAACGATCTTGGGGGGTAGACGATGATGCACGACGAACGCTTAGTGGTCAGCGACGACCGCATCGAGGAGTTCAGACGCCAGATTCCGGACTGGATCCAGAGCCTGGAGCGCCCGCCGACACCTGCGGTCATGCCGGCGTTCGGACCGCTTGCGGGTCTTCGAGCGGTCGGCACCGGCGTGTTGATCGCCCAGCCCTACATCGGGACCAAGCTGGCGGAGTTCGGAGCCGAGGTCATCCACGTTGAGCGGGCAGGTGGTGATCCGTTCCGAACCACCGCCCCGCTGCTCACGCGCGGGCCGCGACCCCATGGTGCCGATGAGGCCGAGGTCGCCAAGAACAAGCTCTCCATGGGCATCGACCTGAAGCAGGCCAGAGGCGTCGAGCTCCTCATGGCGTTGTGGAAGATCTCTGATGTCTGGATGGAGTCATCGGCTCCGGGGACGTGCGAACGCAACGGGATCTGCAACGAGCTCGCCCTCGCCGTCAACCCGCGCCTCGTCATCGTGCGGGTCTCCACCTACGGTCAATACGGCCAGCAGGACTACCTCGGCCGTCCCGGCTACGACGCTCTGGCTCAGGCGTACGGCGGCATGATGAACGTCACGGGTGACCCCGCGGGACCCCCGCAGCGAGCGAAGGTCTTCACGGGTGACTACATCACGGCGTTGACCGGCTGGGCGGCCACCATGATGGCGCTGTGGGAGGTCAACAAATCCGGTCGCGGCCAAGTCATCGATCTCGCCCAGTACGAGGCGGTCGCCCAAACTCAAGGAAACTGCATGCCCCTCTACACGGGCGAGGGCGTCGCCTATGGCCACACAGGCAACAAGGCACCGGGATTCCAGCCCTACGACACCTTCCACTGCCTGGACGGCTGGGTGTTCATCGGATGTCTCGGTCCGGTGATGTTCGAACGAGTGGTCCGAGTTCTCGGGCTCGATCCGGGCGAGTACAGCTTCGACGCGTGCTCCAAGGACGCCGTAGCGGTCAACTCCGACAAGGGTCGAGCAGTCGATCAGTGGCTCCGAGACTTCTGTTCATCTCGCACGGCGCTCGATGTGGAGACCACCCTCAACAAGGCGCAGATCGGCTGCTCCCGCGTGTTCGGCGTCGAAGATCAGTACGGCGATGCGCACTACAGCGCCCGCGAGATGACTGTCCCCGTGGTCGATCACCAATCCGGGGTGCCCATCCGCGTGTATGGCGTCGTTCCCAAGATGTCGCTGACCCCAGGCCGCATCTGGCGAGGGGCGGCGTCGATCGGAGAGGACACCACCGACGTCCTCTCGAAGATGCTCGGTCTCGCCGACGAGCAGATCGCCACCCTGTACGACGACCACGTCGTGCACCGCACCGAGCCCTTCACGACAGCACAGGTGGAGCCCGCCCATCCCTGAGCCGCTGACGCGTGTCAGCCCGGTGGAGCGCGGTCGGCAGCGCTCGACGCCGTGTTCGACGCGTCTGGTGCTACCTGCGCGAGGCGGCGAAGCTCCTGCTCCTCTTTCCATCGTTCTGTCTCGTCGCGGATGACGGCGGCGATGCCGGCGACGGTTCCGTCGGCGTCCTTGAGCAGCGTGACGGTGAACGCGATGGACCGGCGCTGGCCGTCGCTGTGTAGTGACGGCACGCGAAGGAGGTCGCTGGCGTAACTTGTCGTGCCCGTCGACATGACCCGCCGGTATCCGTCCCAATGGCGGGTGCGTTGTCGTTCCGGGATGATGAGGTCGAGCGAGGAGCCGTTCCAGAAGCAGATCGTGCCAGCTGTGTCGGCGACGATCACCGCGTCGGCGAGATCGACGACGAGCCGGGCAAGGAGAGTGTCCGCGAGCGGTGGTTCCAGTTCCATGTTCGTCTCTGGCCAGAGTCATCCCAAGTTCGTTCGCCTCGCTGGGCGCCAACAGCGGGCACCCTACGCGTGGCGAACGGACGAACGCAGGAGACAGCCCGATGCCGTCTACCAAATGAAAACTGTGAACAGCGACGAACGACCCGCCGCTGCGGAACTAGTGAGACGTCTTTCGAACCTTTCGCCGACTGTGGTCGCCTTGCTTCGAGAGGTTCCAGCGGTCAGGACCATGAGGCCGCCGTCACCCCTGCTCGCGCTGCCCTTGGCGACGCCAGGGGAGTGTGCCTTCGAGCTCGATCTCGAGTGAGAAGCTGAGGAAGGTTCGAACCAACACGACGAGCGGAGCGACCGCACTCTGGACGAAGTCGGATCAATGGTGATGGTCTGCACGATGTCGGCGATGATGAGGACCTCCAAGCCGAGCAGGATGGAGCGGCCGATTCCGCGTCGTGCCCGCATGTACGCGGCCTGCTGTTCGCCCCGTCTGAGCAGAATCCCCGCCTGGGCGAGTGCGACGATCGATCCGAGGGCCAAGATCACCACGCCGGCGATCTCAAACGCCTTGACGACGTCCTGCATCCATTCCTCGAAATGCATCGACGTTTAGCTCGCTGTCTCAGTCACGGCTTCCACGGCCGGGAAGGTCCAAGTGCCGTCGAGGATCTCGGGACGGGGTTGGTACAGCCGCACCGTGTAGTTCCAGCCGTCCATGAGGCGCAGGAAGTTCGGTCGGCCGTCCGCGCACGCTCCGAGGTGGACGATGACCGAACCGTCGTCCTCTTTCCGGGCGGTGAGTTGGTTGATGCTGCAGCCGTCGTCGCCGCTGGCCTCGAAGAAGCCTGTCGAGTTGTAGAGCGAGATCGACCAGAACGCGTCGACGGGCACGTCGCGCACGACGATCCGGTACTCCCCGACCGGTCAGGCCCGGCTCGACGATCTCGTAGAAGGCTTCCTCCTCGGGGAGACCACCCCAGCCGACCGCGGTGCCGATGAGGTGTCGAACCGGATCGACCGTGTCGCGGGAGCCGAACATCCCGCTGGTTCCCGGCAGGGTTCGACCGAGTTCGGTGAGCGCGGTGCGGACCGCGTCGAACGACTCCTCGTCGTAGTCGGGGATCGCGAGCGGGACGGCCGACCCAGCGGAGAGGGCGAGACCGTCTTGCACCGCGTTCGCGGCGGCAACATCGAAAGGGTCTGCGGGGTCGGCGAGCACGCGCATCGCCAGGAGCACGTAGCGCGTGTCGAAGTCGGCCGTCGTGAGTGCATGGTCGCCCGGCGCATGGATGACGCGGTTGATGTAGTGGTCCTGGTTGACGACCATCAGAGATGCGTACCGACCGGCGCTGTCGGGCATGCTCACGGTGGCACCCTCGGCCAGGTCGACGACGGCGAAGCTGTAGAGGGTGTCGCGGTTCATCCGCACCACGGTCTGCTGATCGAGCGGGGTCGGCACCCGGTTGTGCTGCCACCGGTTGATGCCACCGGCAGCCGCCATCAGCGCCGCCATCATCCGGTTGCACTCGGCCCGAACGAACGTCTCGACGGTCACCCTCACCTTGTCACCCATACGGTCTCAGTCCCAGGGATCGAAGTTGGCGACATCCTCAGTGCAGCCCTGGTACATGTCCTCCAGGTCGTCGGCGACGATGTGCGCCAGCCCCTTCGTGTCCAGGATCAGATCCCGGTCGAGGGTCTTTGCCTTGAACTGCCACCCCTCAGCGAGGTTGAGCCGTTGTCCGAGCTTCGGGAGATCGGCCTCGGTGAGGTCGGAGGCCTTGTGGTTCGTGTAGGTCTGCATGACCCACGTGACGCCCTCGGGTGACCGCAACAAGAACACGGGCCGCCCGGTCAGGAACTCGTACTTGGACACACGGTGAATCTCGCCCGGGCGGTAGGTGAGAGCGGCCTGGCCTCCGGCTTCGGGGGTGAAGTTGGCGGGCATCTGCATCTTTGCCATGAAGTTGAACATGAGGCCCTGGAACTCGCGACGCGCCCCCACCAATGCGATGGTCAGGCGATCCATCATCCAGAACCGTCGCGGGTTCTTCCACACGGCGTCTGATTCGGTCTCTTTGGCAAGTGTGTCGACATCGATCGCGTCGAACTGCTCCGGTGGGCACTCATTGAGCCCAGTCGTGTTGAACACCAGCGCGTCGAGAGATCCCGACTCTCGCTGCATCAGGAAGATCTCGCCCTGCGCATAGCCACGCGCTTTCTCGACATATGCCGTTGTCTCGGCCATCATCGTGATGCCTCCTTGTCGGCCTGGTCCAGACGATGGACCCTCCCTCCCGACGCAGACAGGGCCGAAGGTCACTCGGTCGCAGGCCAAACGACGAGTCCACGCCGATTCGCGAACGACGACACTGGGGAACGTCAGAGAGGCTGAAGCCTCTGCGGAACTAGTGAGACGTCTTTCGAACCTTCCGGCCAGCACTCAGGAAGTCATCGTCGTTGTTTGACCGCTCGTGCGAGGCCGTCGAGTGGCCGACAGGCAGGACGGACCGTCGCGGTGTTGTCGGGTACTGTCGCTCATCTGTCGCAGGTGAGGAGCGGGGGAGCGCGATGGCAGGCGCCGGGGAGACGCGGAGCATCTTCACGGACGCGGGGGCGTACGCGGACCCGGATGGTTGGCATGCGCAGGCGGCGGCGCTCCGCGCGAGGCCGGGACCGGTGCGCGTCACCGACACCGGGTTCGCTCCGTTCTGGGCGGTGGTCCACCACGCAGACGTTCGCGACGTGGAGCAGCGCAGCAACATCTTCAAGAACGCGCCGCATCCGATCTTGGTGCCCGGTGCCAACCGTGAAGGTGGTGGGCCGCCGGTCCGGAACCTCGTCGGCATGGACGACGACGAGCACCGGACCTACCGAGGGCTCATCGCGCCGTGGTTCCTGCCGTCCGCCCTCAAGAGGCGCAAGCGGGAGATCGAAGCGATCGCCCAGGAGCGCATCGAAGCGCTCACTGTTGGCGACTCGCGGCTCGATTTCGCGAATGTGGTGTCGTCCGGCCTCCCACTCCGATTCATCAACGCCACGCTCGGCATCCCGAGCGCAGACGATGCGCAGATCCATGGATGGACGACCGAGCTGTTCGGCATCGACGACGCGACGGTCGCCGGCGCGGATCGGGAGGCGGCGCTCCAACGGGCCGTGAGCGCTCTGGGCGAGTACTTCATGGGCATGACAGCGCGGCTGCGCGCCCACCCGGACGACACCTTGGGGTCGGTGCTCGCCAACGCCGAGGTCGACGGCCGGCCACTCGGGCCGGATCTCCTGGTGCCGTACTTCATCCTGCTATCCGCCGCTGGCCACGACACGGTCGCCACCGTGCTCGCCGGTGGGATCGAGGCCCTCGCGCGGCATCCGGATCAACTCGCGCTGCTGCAGTCCGATCCGTCGTTGATCGGCAACGCTGTCGAGGAGATCATGCGGTGGGTCACGCCGACCAAGCACTTCATGCGGAACGCGACGTCGGCGACCACGGTCGGCGGCCGCGACATCGAGTCGGGCGACTGGCTGCTGCTGTCGTTCGCCTCCGCGAACCGTGACGAGACGGTGTTCGACGAGCCGGCAAGCTTCGATGTCACGAGGGGGAACGCCAGAGAGCACCTCTCGTTCGGGATCGGTCCTCACCACTGCATCGGCAGCACCCTGGCCCGTCTCCAGCTCACGACCTTCTTCGAGAAGCTGCTCCCTCGGGTGCGTCTGCTCGAGCTCGACGGCGACGTCGAGTACTCCCGGACCACCTTCGTGTCGACGTTCAGGCAGCTTCCCGTCCGCCTGGAAGTCGTCGCCCACTGACGTGGGCGCGCCGCAGTCACACGCCGTCGACCGAGAAGGCGATCGTCCGGGACGAGGAGTAGCGGATCTTGGCGAGCTCCTGGTACTCCTCGTCGGCGTAGAAGCGCCGGATCGCCTCACCGTTGGGAAATCGAAACAAGATGACGCGGTGGGGCTCGAAATCCCCCTCGTGCACCACCGTCTCGCCTCCACGGGCCAGATACTCCCCGCCATGGCGAGCGACGAACTCGCCGACCCGCTCACGGTAGGCAGCGAAGGTCGCCGGATCATGGACGTCGAGGTCGACGACGAGGTATGTGCTCATCCCCGCCGGAGGGTACCGCGGGGGCGCGCTGCGATGTCCTCTCGGGTGATGAGACCCACTGCCGCGCTCGCCCCTCGACCCCTTCGCTGATCGACTCTGCGCCAACCTGCGTCCGCCGACGGCGATCGGACCACTGACCACTGCTGCCACCAGCAGCACGAACGTTGTGATTCTGGCAACGGCTGAGCGGAAGGAGTGGGATTCGAACCCACGGAGGCCCGAAGACCTCAACGGCTTTCGAGGCCGTCCCATTCGTCCGCTCTGGCATCCTTCCGGGTCGCACGCTAGTGGCCCGCGCGCACGGTCAGTCCAGCGGACGGCGCGCGATCACGGCCGGCTCTCGCCCCGCGAAGAGCCACCCCGCGGCCGTGGCGACGAGCGGCGTACCCACCACGACGACCGCGAGATAGCCGACCGGGAGCGGTGTCAGGTTGCTGAGCCGACCCGCAGCAAGCGCGATGTACGCGCCGGCGATGCCGAGGATCGCGCCGAGTGCGGCAAGCGCGCCGGCAGTGACCGCGCTGATGCTGCGACGGGTCGACGAAGTGGCCCCGGTCGCCGTCAGCGTCCGCAGCTCACCAGCGGACTCAGTGCGGATGAGGCCAACCGTCATGGCGAGGATGACAAGTGCAAGCAGCATGCCAGCGGCGATCGCACCCACACCGAGGTTCGCGAGCCGAGCTTGATTGTCGCGGCTCTCGATCTCGACGCCGTACTGCGTGGCGATGACTCGAGCAGCCTTCAGCTGGGTCGCGGACAGCGGCCTGGCCGTTTCGATGAGCCACTCGCCCGACGGGACCGAGCGCCATCCACGTTCGGTCAAACGCTCGGGACTGATGAGCGCGTGCGGAAGCGACGAGTACGTGTGCGGGAGACCGCCCGGCGAGGTCAGCCGCTCGCCCGGGACACGACGGTCTCGGGGGAGGACGCCAGCGGCGAGGAGCTCGAGGTCGCCCGGCTGAGCGGTGACGATGTCCTTGCCTGCCAGGTAATTGGAGTCGAGTCCGAACGCGGAGAGGAGAGCGGGTGAGGCGACGTACACCGAGCCCTCGAAGTTCAACCCATCCGACACGGGTCGGCCGAGAGAGATCGCGAGAGTCCCTGAAATTGGCGGGGCCGGCGTCGCCCGCGGATCGACGGCGACGTCGAGCCGAGTGGCCACCGCGTCGGGAAGCGAGGCCGAGATCTCGTCGACTCCGGCTTGGATCTGAGCGACCGTCGCTGCGTCGGGGACGGCCAAGTCCCGCAGGTCGGGTGTGTGCACCAGCATCTGGGTCGGCGACAGGTTGCCAACGCCGGCGTTGTTGTCCGCCGCCGCCGCGGTGGCGACGATCGATACCGCGATGCCGAGCGCGAGCGCGATCGCTGCGAGGGCCGCGCCAGATCGAGATCGGTAGCGACTGAGATCGCGCAACGCCAAGCGACCAGCGACGGGGACACGGGTCGCGAACACGCGCGAGCGCTTGGATGGCGAGCGGGCTCACAAGGAGCACGCCGGCGATCACTCCGAGCATGCCGACCGCGATCAGTGCCAAGTCGATCCCCGATGCCGAGCCCGTCTTGCTCCCGACGGCCAGACACGCAGCGCCGCCGACGAGGCACACGATCGCCAGCAGTGAAGACCGATGCAGGGCGGGCCGCTGCGGGGGCCGGCCCGAAAGCGCGAGCACGGTCGGGATCCGCGCCATAGTGCGGCCTGGCCACCAGGCAGCCGCAGTCGCGGCGGCGACGGCGAGCAACATGGCTGCGACTACGAGCCACCAGGGCACGTTGAATGCGTCCAACCGGTGCCCGACCGCGTTGCCCACGCTCGGAGCCAGCGCGAACCATCCGAGCAAGCCGAGCACGGTGCCGATCACCGCGGCGACGACTCCGGTCGCCGCGCCAGTGGCGAGCATCGTGAGCCGGAGATGCTTCTCGGTGGCGCCCACCGCCGACATCATCCCGAGCTGAGGAAGGCGCCGTTGGGCGATGACCATGAAGCTCGAGGTCGCGACGAGAGCGACCAAGATGAGCACGAGCGTGCTCACGACGAGGGTCAGCACCGCGGCGAGCACGTCTTCAGGGAGATCACCGCGTGACGACGAGGATGCGGCCGGTCTCGCCCGGTGGCCGGAAGTCGTCGACGCGGCCAGCGCTCGCGTCGACGAGCATCGTCACGTACTGCGACTGCGCCAGGGCGGACGGCGGAAGCAGTACGAAGTCGTCGCCGAGCTTGCTCGGGTTCTCGACGATCCCGACCACGGTGCGTGTGACGCCGTCGAGGTCGATGGTCGACCCGATCTTGGTGCCGACGGCGGCGGCGACACCATCGGTCACCGCGACCTCGTCGTCCGCGACCGGATAGCGACCCGAACGCAGGTGCAGCATCGGCTTCCCGAACGGCCCGTCGGGCTGCTGCGATCGGTAGTCGATCTGCTCGACCGTGCCCGGCAGAGGCACAGGCCGGTGCCCGATCGCATCGATCTCGCCGAACCACTCAGTCGCGGCGTCGAGCTTCGCCTGCAACGTCGCCGGATCGGGGTCGTTGAACCTGAAGTAGTGGTTGGCGTCTCCGAACTCGGCCTCGCCCGGCACCGGAGCGATGTTGAACGCGGCGCATGAGAACCCGACCGCCGCTGCGATGGCGACGGTGAGCAACGAGAGGATGAGAAGGTGCTGGCGCCAGTCGTGGCGGAACACGCGGGAGGCCCAACGCACGACCGCTCGGCGCGCGGGCATCCCTCCGTTGCTGCGCGCGCTCATCGTCCCGACGTGGGCGCCAGCAGCGACTCGGGACCCGCCGCGGGCGCGGAGTGATCGACAACGCGGCCGTCGCGCAGGAAGACCACTCGGTCAGCCCACGACGCGAGCTGCGCGTCGTGAGTCACGAGCACCCCACCGACTCCCCGTTTGCACGCAGATCGCACGAGACGCATCACGCCTTCGCCGTTGACCGAGTCGAGCGCCCCCGTGGGCTCGTCAGCGAGCAGCAGCCGGCGATCTCCGACGATCGCGCGTGCGATCGCGACACGCTGTCGTTCGCCACCCGACAGCTCGTCGGGATAACGGTCGGCGCGATCGGCGACGCCGAGCTCGTCGAGAGCGGTGAGCGCGGCGGTGCGACCCGCCTTCGCCCGAGTGCCGTCGAGCTCGAGCGGGAGGGACACGTTCTCAGCGGCGGTGAGGCCGGGAAGCAGGTTGAAGTCTTGGAACACGTAGCCGATCGTCTGGCGACGCAGACGGGCCCGGTCGGCGCGGGACATCGACGAGGTGTCCCGCCCGTCGACGGACACCTGACCGGTCGTCGGCTCTTCGAGCGTGCCCGCGATGGTCAGCATCGTGCTCTTGCCCGATCCGCTCGGCCCCATGATCGCGACGAGCTCGCCGGGGAGCGACGGTGAGATCGACGTCCTGCAAGGCGAGGACGGCGGTCGGCCCCTCTCCGTATGACTTGGTTACCTGCGTCATCTCGAGCACCGCGTTCATCGCCGCACTCCGACCTTGCGACGCGTCACGCGGGGCGCCGGCATCGCGCCCTGTCCGTCCGCCGCGGGCATCCGCCGGATCCGGCGCCTCGGCGGCATCGAGCCACCGCACAACGGCGTCGAGGCGGTAGATCTCCGCGTCGGCCACGAGGAGCGAGGCTCGTGTCGTCCTCGTGCGCTTCCTCCTTCAACCGCGTGTATTGGTGCATGGCTTCGACTACGTGCCGGCGGTAGGTCTGGGTCAGCTCGGTCACGTCGACGCTCGGGCACACGCAGCGCGACGAGCACCTTGATCACCAGCTCGTCTCGGGGTGGGCTCGCCGTGTCGGGCGGGCTGTGCAGCCACGTCGTCGAGCTCGGCCCGGCCGGCATCGGTGATGCGGTAGCGGTTCTGCGGCTCCGCTCTCGCCGCTGTCGGGGGACTCGACCAGCGCGTCGCGCTCGAGGCGCTGCAGGGTCGTGTACACCTGGCCGGTGTTCAGCGGCCAGACCTCGCCGGTGCGGGCCTCGAACTCCTGAGCGAGCTGGAAGCCGTGCTTCGGACCCTCGCTGAGCAGCGCCAGCAGTGCATGACGAACGACCATGCTGAGTAGACTACTGAGTAGAGTACCGGATAGGCAATAGCGTTGACGTGCGACAATCTCGCCCGATGGACGTCCCGGAGGTGCGCTACGCAAAGACGAAGGAGGGGCATCGCCTCGCGTGGCAACAGTGGGGATCCGGCCCCGACGTCCTCGTCGTCCCTCCGCTGCTGTCCAACGCCGAGCTCGCTTGCGAGCAGGAGCTCTTCCGCCGCGCGGTACGAGTATCAGGGCGATCACGTCCGCATCACGGCGTTCGACAAGCGCGGCATCGGGCTCTCCGATCGCTTTCTCGCGCCTCCGACGCTCGAGCAGCGGTGCGACGACATCCTGGCGGTCATAGATGCGGCCGGGCTGGAGCGGCCGACGCTGATGGGCTTCTCCGAGGGCGGGCTGATGGCACAGCTGTTCGCCGTGCTCCATCCCGACCGAGTGGAGCGGCTCGTGCTCGGCAACACGCACTCCGGGACCCCGGTCTTCATCGAGTGCGAACCCGACCTCGAGGCCAAGCTCGCGAAGTTCGGCCGTCTGGTCGACGAGTGGGGCACGAACCCGCAGTGGTTCGTCGATTGGTTCAACCCGTCGCAATCGGACAACGCAGCCTTCGTTCGATGGATGGGCCGATTCCAACGGCTCAGCGCGACCGCCGCCGACATCGAGGCACAAGTCGCGAGCCTCGCGTGGCTGGACGCGAGCCCGCGCGTCGGTGAGATCGCCGCTCCGACTCTTGTCACCCACGACGTCGACGACGGAGTGATCCCGTTTGCGGCGGGTCGTTGGGTCGCCGATCACATCCCCGGCGCGATCTTCGTCGAGCTCCCTGGCGCCGACCACTTCGGGCTCGCCAACCCCAACTGGCGGACGACGGTCGACATCCACCTCGAGTTCATCTGCGGATCAGTGAGCGCACCTCGAGCCGAGCGCCGTCTCGCGACGGTGGTGTTCACCGACATCGTCGGCTCGACCGCGCGCACGGCACACCGAGGCGACGAGGAATGGCGACGCACCCTCGACAGCCATGACCGCATCGCATGGGCGGTCGCCAACCGACATCGAGGTGCGCTCGTGAAGAACACCGGCGACGGCATCCTGCTGCGCTTCGACGCGCCGTCGCCAGCACTCGAGTTCGCTCGGGACTTCCGCCGGGAGGTCACGGGGATCGGGCTGCCGATTCGCTGCGGACTCCACTTCGGCGAGATCGAGGTGCGGGAGAACGGCGACATCACCGGTGTGGCGGTCAACCTCGCGGCGCGGGTTCAGCAGTGCGCCGCCGACGACGAGATCTACGTGTCCTCGACTGTCCGCGACCTGATGCTCGGCAGTGGGGTGACGTTCGACGATCGCGGCGAGCACAGCCTCAAGGGATTCGACACCCCCTGGCGGCTCTACGCGCTGACCAGCTAGCCGCTGAACGCAAGCGCCGATCGTCGCCTCGCTCACCCCGGAGGGATGACGCACACCTCGAAGACCGGATAGCGATCGGCGATGCGGACGAACTCCGCAACGGGCGCGCCCCTCGGAACCGGGATGTGTGGCCGCCCGCCGGGAACCTTCTCAACGTAACGGCGAAGGATGGGACCTCGACGTTCGCCGGGAACTTCGACCAAGTGCACCGGTCGCCGACGCAGCCGCCGGAGCACGGCGTCCCCACCGGCTGCACGGACGTTGGCCACCCAGCTGCATTCCCCGAGCATCGAGACCACGTACCAATGACCGTCCACATCGGCCATGCCGAGGGGGAACGATGTCGTGCGGCCTGTCTTGCGACCAGGTACCTCGAGCGTCACCCACCGGCGCGGCAGCAGCCCGAGACCGAAGACACGCATCCACAGCCGTGCCCACCACCGAGCCGTCTCGTTGCCGTGCCCGCCGGCATACATCTCGCGTGCCGCTTCATCTGAGATGGGCCAACGCGCCATTCGGTCTCAGCTCGCGGCTTCGGGGACCGGTCGCTTCAGGAGAACCATGGGGTGCACGAAGCGCTTCTGAACCCCCATGTCGAAACCATCGCGACATCCCTTCGTGGTCTTGTGGAACCTCTCCTCCGCAGCATGGAAGCCACGGGGCGAAGCGAACCAGAGGCGAAGGTCCTCGTCGCCGCGCCCACGACCGAGTTCAGCCGAGCTCAGCTGCGGAGGTCGGCGAAGAACTTCTGCAGCAGCGCGGCCGACTCCTCCGCCATCACGCCGTGGCGCACCTCGACCTCGTGGTTCAGCCGCGGGTCGACGCAGAGGTTGTAGAGCGAGCCGACGGCGCCGGCCTTGAGATCGGGCGCACCGAACACGACCCGCGTGACGCGGCTGTTCACGAGAGCGCCCGCACACATCGCGCACGGCTCGAGGGTCACAACCAAAGTGACGTCGTCGAGCCGCCAGCGGCCGAGTTTCCCCGCGGCGTCTCGCAACGCGAGCAGTTCGGCGTGGGCAGTGGGGTCGCCCGTGAGCTCGCGCTCGTTGTGCCGCCGCGCGACGACCTCGCCGGCCACGAGCGCGACGGCCCCGATCGGCACGTCGCCGTGTGCGAGAGCCCCCTGGGCCTCGTCGAGGGCGAGCCGCATCGCAGCGTCGTCATCCATGCCGACGGACTCTTGCATGCCGGAGGGAAGCAGGGAGCGCCAGCGTGGCCCTGGCTTCCGCCAGGGCCACGCCCTCATTCCGCGAGGTCATCCATGCGCTGCGGTCATGTCAGCAGCCGACCTCGCATTCCTTCGGATCGACGTGACCGAGGTTCTTCACGACCTTGAACGTGCCACGCTCGGACCGAGCGATGTACATGTTCATCCGCACGTGGTGCTGACCGGGCACCATCTCGGCAGGACCGCCGGGGCCTTGCGCGATCCGGGCGTGGTCGAGAGCGCCGATGACGTCGTCCTGGTTCAGCGCGCCCGCCTCCGTGACCGCGGCCTCCCAGAGCTTCAGACCTCGGTACATCCCTGAACATGCACTGCCGGCAGTGAACATGGCGCTGCCGGGGTAGCGCGCCTCATACCGATTGAGGAGCTCAGTGCTGAAGGGATCCTTGACGTCTCGGTAGTAGTCGAGACATCCGTACAACCCCTCGACGTGCTCGGCCGGAACCAGGTTCAGGAAATTCTCGTCGAAGTACGTGCACACGAGGTGCCCGCCCCGCGCGCTGAAGCCGGCATCGTGGAGTTGCTCGAGGAACGGCGTCAGCCCCGGGGGGACGATTGTGTTGAACACCACTTCGGCTCCCGTCGCCATGATGTCCTTCACGACCCACTCGTAGTCGGTGTGATCGAGCGGGAAGTACTCCTCACCCACGATCGTGCCGCCTCCGGCCGTGACGACCTCACGCACCTTCTTGTTCATGGTGTGCGGCCAGATGTAGTCGGCCGACGGCATGTAGAAGGTCTTCGCTCCGGTGTGCTGCATGAGCCATGGGAAGAGCGGCTCGATCTGCTGGGCCGGCACCGGGCCCGTGCAGAAGATCAGGGGGTGACACTCTTGGCCCTCGTACTGCTCCGGGTAGATGTAGAGCTTCTTGCCCTCGTCGACCGCCGGGCCCTTGATGGCCTGTCGGGTCGAGCTGTAGATGCCGCCGATCACGACATCGACGTCGACCTGTTCGACGAGCTTCACCGCTGCGGCTTCCGCCGCGCTGTCCTCGGTCGCGCTGTCTTCGACGAACAGCTCGACCGGACGCCCGAGCAGGCCGCCGCGGGCGTTCATGTCGTCGACCACCATCTTGGCGACGTTGGCGTTGGCGATTCCCATGAACGAGAGCGGACCGGTCTGGTCGGTGATGACCCCGACCCGTGCGGGTCGGTTGTTGGTGGTTGTCATTGCGCTTCTCCCCCTACGCCCGATAGCTGCCGAGCAGCACCGCTGACTGGGGCTTGGCCCGGTGACCGGCGTCCTTCAGGATCGGGGGCACCTCGGGATCGGACACGAACGATGTCCACCCTTGCTCGTCCCAATCGAAGATGGCCCACACGCGGCTCTCGTCGGTGGGATCGCGGAACACGGTCGAGCCCTTCGAGCCGTGGAAGGCCCGCTTGTCGGCGCCCTTCTCGCCGAACACGGCGAGGAACTGGTCGACGTCATCGACGGTGGTCGTTGCGAGGATCATCTGGATCTCCGTTCTCGAGTGCGCCAGCCCGGTGGCTGGGCTGCAGTCGATTGTCCGGATCCACGACATCCCCGGCATCGGTAGAGCTACCCATTTCCGTCAGACCACGTCGTGCTCGACCGCCCAGCGGGTGGCGGCGGCACGGCCAGTGACGCCGATCTTCGTGTACACGTGCTGGATGTGGTGCTCGGCAGTGCGGGCCGAGATGAAGAGCTGCGCGGCGATCTCGCGTGCGGTGCGACCGTCGGCGACGAGGCGCAGCACCTCGATCTCTCTGCGACTGAGGCCTCCTGGCCTCGCAGGATGAGCGACCGCGATCGGGTTGCGCCGCGCGATGTCGATCTGCTCTCGCGCGTAGACGGCCGCCGAGTTCAGGTCCAGCGCCGCTCCGGCCATGGTGAGCTCGGCGACCTTCTTCTCCCCGAGCCGTTGGGTGAGGCGACTGCCGACATCGCTGAGCTCGGGCACGTGGTGGAAGCTCGACGGCTCGCGCTCCATCGCGCCGAGCAGGGTCGCAGCTGGCTCGAGACGATCGATGCGTTCGAAGAGCGCAGGAACGCTGGCGAGCGTGATGATCAGCTGAGGGACATTGCCCGCTCGCTGGAACGCGTTGACGGCTTCGAGGAACAGCACGAGAGCCGCCTCAGGCTCGCCGTCCGACGCGTGGAGTCGGGCCGCGTCGCGCGCGAGGAATCCTTCGAAGAACTGCACGCGGTGTTCCCGCACGAAGGCCACGCCCTCGTCCCACGCGGCCAGGGCGCGCCGTGAGTCGACCTTCGAGAACGCCTGGCCTGCGATCCACAGCGCGTACGAGACCCAATAGGGATTGCCGATCTCGCGCGCCGCGGCGACCGACTCCTCGGTCAGCGCGATGGCCTCGTCGATCCGACCGCTCGCTTGAAGGCCGTCGACATATGACGCGAGGCCGTATCCGCGATCCTTTCCGTAGAGCCGTGCCACCTCGCCGGTGAGCTCGACGTAGCGATCGAGGTCGCCGCAGTAGACCTCGCAGAGCGCCTCGATGAACGTCGCGTACCCGGGCGCGCACGAGTCGTAGCGAGGGTCGACTTCGAGCTCGGTCGCGCGGTGCGCATGTGTCCGCCCGGCCTCGGCCCGTCCGGCGAAGCACGCGTAGCCGGCGCCCGTGTACAGACGCGGAAGACGAGCGACGTCGGCAGCGCTCGCTTCGTCGAGCAGCTCCTCGGCCCATGCGAGCGTCTCGAACAGCTGCACGGAGAAGCCCATCAGCGCGGCATGCGCGGCGATGTCGGTCGCGACCTCCACCTCTCGGCGGACCGCACTCCATCGGAACCCGGCACGCAGGTTGGCCAGCTCGAGCTCGACCCAGTCCACGGCGTCGCGCCACCCCGGCCCGTCCCAGTGCTCCCAGCGGGCCGCGGCCTCGCGAGCGAAGAACGCAGCATGCAGATCTCGTGTTCGTTCGAGCGCTCCCGCCTCCGACATCCGATCTTCCGCGAATTGCCGGATCGTCTCGAAGAGGCCGTA
This sequence comes from uncultured Acidimicrobiales bacterium, assembly GCA_963708175.1. Lineage (GTDB taxonomy): Bacteria > Actinomycetota > Acidimicrobiia > Acidimicrobiales > DATKAS01 > DATKAS01. The sequence goes on along the minus strand of CAVPSD010000011.1, from coordinate 53,046 downwards.
GCGCGTGCGCGTCGTCGTGTGGTCGGCGACGACGAGCGACTTCCGGACGAGCGAATCGAGGTGTTCGAGGACATCCACCTCGTCGTCGCCGTCGACGACCGCGAAGATGCTCGCGAGGTCGAACCCGCCCGCGAACACCGACGTGGTGCGCAGCAGGTCTCGCTCGTCGTCGGTCAGGAGGTCGTACGACCAGGCGACCGCGTGACGCAGGGTCTGCTGGCGATCAGGGCCAGAGGCGGAGGCCTTCAACATCCGGAAGCGATCGCCGAGTCGGTCCCTGACCTCGCTCGCGCTCATGGCCGCCATCCGAGCCGCGGCCAGCTCGATGCCGAGCGGGAGTCCGTCGAGCGTCTCGCAGATCTCGATCACGGCCGCGGCCGTCTCGGAATCCTGCAGCCCGAAGTCGACGCGCACCGCGCGAGCCCGGTCGACGAAGAGCGCGACCGCATCGGATGCGACACCGCCCTCGAGCCCGAGCGGAGACACAGACAGAAGCGTCTCTCCGGCGACCCAGAGGTACTCGCGCGACGTTGCGAGGATGTTGACGGTGTCGGATCGGGCGAGGATCGCACTGATGGCCGACGCCGCGGCGCTCAACACGTGCTCGCAGTTGTCGACGACCAGCAACAGCCTCCGGCCGGCCAACGCGTCGGCCACGGTATCGATAAGTGCGGCGTCGCCCTGCGGGGTGATTCCCAGCGCGGTCGCGATGGCCGCGGGGACCGAGGACGGGTCGCCGACCGGTGCGAGCTCGACCATCCACACTCCGTCAGCAAGCTCGCCCGCGAGCTCGGCACCGACCTCGACCGCCAGCCGGGTCTTGCCGACTCCGCCGACTCCGCTCAGCGTGACCAGCCGGTTCGATCGCACGAGCTCGACGACCTCGGCGACCAGGTCCTCACGACCGACGAACGAGTTCAGCTGCTGGGGCAGGTTGCCTGGGGAGCGGTCGACGCTCCGAAGCACCGGGAACTCAAGCCGAAGTCCCTCGGCGATCACCTGGTGCACCGCCATCCGCCCGCGCGAGGCCGCGGAGCCGGTGTTCTCCCAACGGGCGGAGCGCCACCCGGTCTCGGAGCAGCACTTCGGTCGTGTCGGACACGACCACCTGGCCTCCGTATGCAAGCGACGTCAGCCGAGCAGCGCGACTCACGCTGGGACCGAGATAGCTCCCGTCGCGCTCCGTTGCCTCCCCTGTGTGCAGTCCCATCCGGATCGCAAACGGGATCGCTGCCTCGGCGAGCAGCTGCTGCGATTCGATCGCCGCGCTCACTGCGTCGCCCGCCCTTGCGAACGCGGCGCCGAAGCCTTCCCCGACTGTCGTGAACACATACCCGCCGTGCCGCTCGATCGCGTCGCGAACGATGCCGTCATGGACCTGCAGCGCGACCGCCGTGTCCGCGGGAGCTTCCTCCCACCATCTCGTCGAGTCCTCGACGTCCGTGAACAGGAACGTCACCGTGCCGCCCGGCAGTCCCTGCGACATGGGCGAACCGTATTCCGATCGGCGCGTCGACACCGTTTGCTCACTCGGCGCGCCGGCGCTGGTCCAGTGAGCAAACGGTTGCGGGGGCGCCGAGGCTGGGCGGAACTAGTGGGAGGTCTTTCGAACCTTTCGGTCGCCTGCCACGAGGTAGTCGGCATCGCCTGAAAGTGCGCGGGATCAAAGGGTCCCTGTGGTTTCACTCCACGGGTTCGCATTGCTTGACCTCTGACTACGCACAGGACGAGTTCGACCCCGCGGCCGGCTCAGGTGACGCCTTCGATGATCCTGACGACCTCGTCGACGCTGTAGCCGTGGCGACGCGCGAGTTCGACGAGCTCGCGGGCCTTGTTGAGCACTGCACTGCGTTCGGGTGTGCCGGCGACCGAGATGCCGCGGCCGCGTCGGAACTCGAGCAGACCTTCATCGCGTAGGAGACGCAACGCGCGCAGGACGGTGTTGGTGTTGACGTCGAGCACGGCGGCGAGATCCTTGGCGGGCGGTAACCGCTCGCCGGGTTTGGCTTCGCCGTCGGCGATGGCGCGGCGGATCTCGGCGGCGACTTGTTCGTAGAGATCGGTGGGGATCGCCTTATCGACCTTGACGCGAATCATAGTGCTAATAGTATTAGCACGATAGTGAGGTGAGTGCGATGACGACTACCGAGCCTTTCCGGCCACCGCAGGTCGGGGAACCAGCGCCTGACGACGAACTCCGCGACGCCCTGATCCGCGAGGCGAGGCAACGCGCCAGGCGCCGCCGGAGCATGTACGTCGGCGCCGTCGTTGTCACTGCGGTCGCCGCGATCGCCGCCTGGTCGACGGCATCGTCGGGCAACCCCCCGCCTCCAGCGGCGCTCGATCGCGCTGCCGCCGCCGGGCCCGAGAACGTCCGCGGCTGCCTCCCCGACGACCACGTCCGCGTCGGTGCCGCTGCGGGCGAACCGGTTCGGTTTCCCGGCCGGTATGAGCCTGGTCCCCCCCGAGCCCAGTCGGTCGCCCGACGGCACCAAGATCGTCTACGCCGCCCGAGACGACAGCACCGGCAGCATCGGAGAGCTGTTCGTCGAGGTCTCGGGGGAGGAGCGCACCCAGATCACCCACCTCGACCTGCCGTACGGGGGCGGGTTCCTCTTGGCACCGACGTTTACCCCCGACGGCCAGACCGTGCTGTTCATGCTTCCCAATCATTCGACGTACGGCACTGATGTGTGGTCGGTGCCGGTGACCGGGGGTGAGCCCACACTCGTGATTGAGCACGCCAGGTGGCCCACGCCTCTGCCCGACGGTAAGACGATCGCGTACGTCTCAGAGCCGCTCGTCTCCTCGGACGGTCATCATCAGAGTGTCCACGAAGACATCTGGGTCGCGAGCATCAACGATCCGGGCTCGGCTCGACTCGTGACCTCCACGGTGGGTCCTGGCATCTTTGGCATGTCGGCCTCGCCCGACGGGACCAAGCTCACCTACCACGAGGACGGCGGCGGCGACCACGAAGTCGACATCGCCACTGGGCAAAGCACTTCCCCCTAGGTGCACGGCAGCGGCTCGACAACGGCACGCTCATCGTCAGGCAGTGATGCCTGGCTGGGTCCAGCACAAACGTTGTGATTGTGGCAACGGCTCGGCGGAACTGATGGGATCTCTTTCGAACCCTATGGTCCGACTGCTTGAGGCCGTGGATGCGCCGGGCGGCCAGCTCGCGTGCACTCCTGCGTTCTCGTCTGGCCGTAGTCGCTGGCGGGACACCGCGAGCGACGATGTGTCGGTCAACGGAGCTCCCGGTCAAGGATGGCTTCGACCGTGAGTGTCCGGGCGGTCAGCCTGGCCTGTTCGACGGCGCCATCGTCGATCCGGTCGCGGGCTCGCTCGGCGAAGTCCCTTCGGATGTCGAAGAGGATCGGGAACATCAGGGGTGCACGGCGCAGTGCTTCGAGGTAGGTGAACGCACGCTCAACATCCCCACTCCGGAAGCGTGCGAGGGAGATCGCCAATGCCATCTCACCATGCCAAACGATATCGCTCCGTTGGCGGGCGTAATCGACCACAGACGCGGGCCTCCGTAATGGCACGCTCGGGGTCACCCGCGAGCGCCTGACACAAGGCATGTGTTCCGATCTGGTCTAGGGGGTGGTCGTACTCGGTGGAGCTGCTCTCTAGGAGTTCCTCGGCGACGGCAAGGTTGCCGAGACGAGCTTCGTGGTAGATGCCGGTCGTCGCGGCGCAGCTCCATCCCATTGAGTTGCTCCCCCGAACGCCGACGGGGCCCAGCGCGGGCGAGCGAGGCGCCCCTGCGGCGTGCACAGCTCCGCATGGAGGCGCCACGCCGCGACGTAACCGGCTCCGAGCGGCGACTCCGCTTGACTCGCCGCAAGCTCGGCCGCGTCGAACAAGAGAGCTGCGCGTTCGGGGTCGCGAATGACGGCAAGAGTCGCCCTCCACTGCAGGAGGAAGCACGCGAGCGCGGGGTCGGCCCACTCGACCAGCTCCTCGGCCTGGGCGCCCCATTCGTCCATGGTGCGGTGGTCGCCGACGCCGATCGCCGCGGCCACTCCCGCGGTCAGCACCGCCACGCGGTCCTTCGCGTTCAGCTCGCGGTCCAAGAGTCCTGACGCCCACCGGTAGCCCTGCTCGTTGCCGATGAGGTTGTGCATCGCGCCTGCGGTCGACACGAGCAACGTCGTGGCTTGGGCGAGCTCCTCGTGGTCGAACGACCACTCGAAGGCTGAAGCGAGGTTGTCGAGCTCGTCCGCGCAGCTGTGGATCCACGGCAACCACCACAGCCGCTGCTCCAGCGGCGTCGTCTCGATCCAGAGGACGAACCAGTCTCGGTGCGCGACGCGAACCTGTTCTGCCATCCCCATCTCGACGAGCCTGTGTTGACCGAACAACCGGACCGTCTCGAGCATGCGGTAGCGCGGCCCGTGACCGGTGCGATGCGGTTCGATGAGCGACTTCGAGGCGAGCGAACGCAAGAGCGCGGCGACTGGCGCGCCCGCGAGCCCCCGAGCGACACCTTCCGCGGCATCAAGCGTCCAGCCACCCACGAACACCGAAAGCGATGCGAGGACCCGACGCTCGTCTTCACTGAGGAGGTCCCAGCTCCACTCCATGACCGTCTGCAAAGTCTGCTGTCTCTGGCGATTCCCTCGCGCGCTGCCGACGAGCAGCTGGAACCGGTCATCGAGGCGTTGGAGCAGCTCAGCGGGAGAGAGGTAGACGAGGTGTGGTGCCGCAAGCTCGAGTGCGAGCGGCATGCCGTCGAGCTGGCGGCACAACTCCACGGCCCCGATCTCGTCCCCCTGACCGAGGCGAAACGAGTCCGATGCCTCCGTGGCCCGAGCAACGAGAAGAGCCAGCGCGCTCTTGTCGTCGAGGCTGGGCAACCGGTGGCTCTGCTCACCCGGAATCCCGAGCGATTCGCGGCTCGTGACAAGGATCCGGGCGTTGGGGCCGCCATTGAGCACGTCCTCGACGAATCCAGCAACCTCATCGAGCAGATGCTCACAATTGTCCAACACGAGCAGGAGGTCCTTGGCAGCGAGGAAGCGCGCAACCCTGGCCCGCTCGCTGCCTCCGGACAACGACAAGCCAACCGCGTTGGCGATCACCTCGGCGACGCGCGTGGGGTTCGGTCACAGGAGCGAGCTCGACGAAGAACACTCCCCCCGACGTGTCAATGGCGAGCTCCGCTGCCACAGCGAGCGCGAGCCGCGTCTTGCCACAGCCCCCGACACCGGTGAGCGTCACGAGTCGATGTGATGCGAGGAGCTCTACGACGCGCCTCACCTCGCCGTCGCGACCGATCAATGGAGTCAGGCGCGTCGGGAGGTTGTGGCGACCGACGTCGATCGTCTCCAGGGGTGGGAAGTCGGCGATCAGACCATCGAGCAGCGGCTGGTAGACGTGTTCTGGCTGGCGGAGGTCCTTGAGGACGACCAGACCCAGATCACGCAGCGTCACCCGGTCGGCCAGCAGCCGCGCCGTGACCTCCGAACAAAGGATCTGGCCACCGTGCGCCAGCCCCACTAGTCGGGCCGTCCGGTTGAGAGGCGGACCGAAGTAGTTGCCATCGCGTTCGACTGCTTCGCCGCTGTGCAGAGCCATTCGCACCCGGAGCACCACTGGTGACGGCCACGCTTGATCGTTCAGCTCCCGCTGTGCGTCCGCCGCGGCGTCGAGGGCCTCATGGGCGGTACCGAACGCGACCGCAAACGCGTCACCGCCGGTCGAGAACACCGAGCCCGAGTGTCTGTCGGCCTGCCGTCGCAAGATCTCGTCGTGGATCCGCAACGCGGCCTGCATCGCCATCGGGTGGTCCTCCCACCACCGCGTTGACCCCTCAACATCGGTGAACAGGAACGTGACCGTTCCGGTCGGCGGCGCCGGCATCACGACCAGCCTCGCGCCGACCATCGGGGCCCGCCCGACGACTCCCGCGAGCGGAGGGAGTGGGATTCGAACCCACGGTGGGTTGCCCCACACACGCTCTCCAGGCGTGCCGATTCGTCCGCTCTCGCATCCCTCCGGACGTGCGTGCGCGCCCACCGCATCATTGGGCGGGCGCTCACGCGCCCGCCATCTCAGGGCGACGGCCAGGCGATCTGCGGCACACAGCAGGATCCGCTGAGAGCTGCTGCCTCCCGGCCCTGACTCGGTTCACGGGCTGCCGTTGCACAGGACCCGGCCGCCACCTGACATGGCGGGCGCGTCGTCAAGGGTAGCCGGGCGGCCTCCCGAGAGTCGCCCGGTAGTCTCCGGGCATGGCGGAGCATCAGGCCCTGTACCGCCGATACCGCTCGCAGCGCTTCGACGAGGTGCTCGGCCAAGACCACGTGGTGAAGGCCCTTCGCAACGCCGTGCGCGACGACCGCGTCTCACATGCCTACTTGTTCAGCGGCCCGCGGGGCACCGGCAAGACCTCGACCGCTCGCATCCTCGCGAAGGCTCTGAACTGCCCGAACGTCAGGGACGGCGAACCGTGCGCGGTGTGCGATGTCTGCCGTGCCATCGAGCACGGCACCTCGTTCGATGTCTTCGAGCTCGATGCCGCGTCGAACAACGGCGTCGACAGCATCCGAGAGCTGAACGAACGGGCGGCCCTCGGCACCGCGGGCCGGCGCAAGGTGTACATCCTCGACGAGGTCCACATGCTCTCGAAGGGCGCGTCCAACGCGCTCCTGAAGACGCTGGAGGATCCGCCCGCCCACGTGGTCTTCGTGCTCGCAACCACCGATCCTCAGAAGGTCGAGCGGACGATCAGCAGCCGCACCCAGCACTTGCAGTTCCACCTCCTGCCGATCGACGTGCTGGCCGAGCACATCGAGCACATCGCGAAGGACGCCGGGCTCGATCTGCCCGAAGGTGCGCTCGAGTACGTGCTGCGTGCCGGCGGTGGCTCCGCTCGCGACACGCTCTCCGCGCTCGATCAGGTCGTGACCGCCGGGTCGATCCCTGAAGACGGTCCGTCCGTCGAGGATCTCGTCGACGCTCTGGCCGATCGCGACGTGGGCCGAGCCCTCGCCGGGGTCGCGGAGGCGGTCGCGTCGGGCACCGAGGTGCGGGGGCTGACCGAGCGTCTCATCGCCTGGCTGCGCGACACGTTCTTGATCGCGATGGCCCCCGAGGTCGCGGAGCTGTCCGAGCCGCTGCGCGAACGTGCCGCCGACCAAGCCGCGCGGCTGGGGCCCGCGGCGACCGTCCGCGCGCTCGAAGTGCTGGGGGCCGCACTCGTCGAGATGCGTCACGCGACCGACCCCCGCGTGCTCCTCGACGTCGCCCTCGTGCGCATCGCAAACCCCGCGGTCGACGACAGCCCGGGTGCGCTCCTCGAGCGGATAGAGCGACTCGAACGCTCCGGGCCGCCCGCCGGCGCGGCCACCGCGACGGCCGCGTCCGCGCCGCCAGCGGCTTCGAGCGGAGCGCGCGCCGCGCTCGGCAGCCACGCGCGCAAGGCTCCCGGCGCCGCGCCACCCGCGGAACCGCCCGCCGACGAGCCGACGCCCGCGCCGAAGGAAGCCGCGCCCGCGTCATCGGGGACGATGCCGTCACGCGACGAGCTCACGATGGCGTGGGCCGACAGCGTGCTCCCGCAGTTGAAGGGCATGGTGAAGGCGCTGTTCGCCGCGGGTCGCTTCGTGTCCGCGGACGAAAGCGGCGCCGTGCTCGCGCTGCCGACTGCTCCGCACCGGCAGAAGTGCGAGGAGCGGCGCGCGGAGGTCGAGGCCGCGCTCGCCGCACACTTCGGACGCCCGGTGGCGTTGCGACTCGTCGTCGACAGCGGAGAGACGGCGGCGCCATCGCCGACGAAGGCGGCGGCCGCCGCGCCCGATGAGGACGTCGACCTCGACGCGCTCGTCGACGCGCCGTCGACACCGACGTCGTCGATCGATCGGCTCACCCAAGCGTTCCCCGGGGCTGAGCTCCTCACCGACGAGACGTGACGAGACCTGATCGAGACCTGAGGAGCGCGCGATGTCGGGCGACGAGGACTTCATGGGCAACCTGCTCAAGCAAGCGCAGGCCATGCAAGAGCAGATGGCTGCGGCGCAAGCGTCGGCCGCGGCGCAGGAAGTCGAGGGCCAAGCGGGCGGCGGGCGCGTGAAGATCACGGTGACCGGCGGCATGGAGTTCAAGTCCGTCCGCATCGATCCGAGCGTCGTGGACGCGACCGAGATCGAGCTCTTGGAGGATCTCGTCCTTGCTGCTCTGCACGACGCGGTGCAGCGCGCGCAGGACGTGCAGAGCCAGGCACTCGGCGGGTTCCCCGGCGTCGGTGATCTCGGAGAGCTGCTCGGCGGCGGTGAGCCAGGGTGACCGTCTACGCCGGGCCCGTCCAAACGCTCATCGACGAGCTCGGCCGTCTTCCGGGCATCGGCCCGAAGTCCGCGCAGCGCATCGCGTTCCACTTGCTGAAGCTCCCCGCGGAGGACGCCACGCGGTTGGCGCGAGCGATCGAAGAAGCAAAGGCGAAGGTCACCTTCTGCACCCGGTGCTTCAACGTGTCAGAAGGGATCGAGTGCTCGATCTGCTCCGATCCTCGTCGCGACGCGTCGATGGTCTGCGTCGTCGAAGAGCCGCGCGACATCGTCGCCGTCGAGAAGACGGGTGAGTTCAAGGGCCGCTACCACGTGTTGCAAGGAGCGATCAGCCCGATCGAGGGCATCGGCCCCGAGCAGCTGCGCGTGAGAGAGCTTCTGGCGCGCCTCGAGCCCGAAGGCGTCACCGAAGTGATCCTCGCTACGAACCCGAACATCGAAGGCGAGGCGACGGCGATGTACCTCGCTCGCCTGCTCAAGCCGCTCGGGTTCCGCGTGACTCGCATCGCGAGTGGCCTGCCCGTGGGCGGCGACCTCGAGTACGCCGACGAGGTGACATTGGGTCGAGCGCTCGAGGGCCGACGCGACGTCGAGGCCTGACGCGCCGACCTGAGCCCGAAAAGGGGGCTCGGGGTACCGCCTACTCCGGTGCGAGGCGGGCGGACACCCGCACCGGCGAGGCGGCACCCCGAGATGAAGGACCCGAGGGGGGCTGCAGGTCCATCTGTTGCGAACACGTTACAACAGTGACGATCCGGTGACAACGAACGGTCGATAAACGATTCGGATCAGCGGCTGACCAGGGGCTCCGGCGCTTCTGGGCAGACCGTTTGCTCACTCGAGCCGGTCCTGCTGTATCCGAGTGAGCAAACGGTTCGGGGTCAGAGGGTCTTGAGGAGGAGGGCGTCGCCCTGGCCACCGCCGCCGCACAGCGCCGCGGCGCCGAGCCCGCCGCCGCGACGGCGCAGCTCGTGGAGGAGGGTGAGCGCGAGGCGGTTGCCCGACATCCCGATCGGGTGGCCGAGCGCGATCGCGCCCCCGTTCACATTGACGACCTCGTCGGTGATGCCGAGGTCCTCCATCGACGCCAGGCCCACCGCGGCGAACGCCTCGTTGATCTCGAACAGATCGACGTCACTCACTGACTTCCCCGCCTTCTCGAGTGCGACTTGGATCGCACGCGACGGCTGGCTCAGCAACGACGGATCCGGACCGGCGACTTGTCCGTACGACACGATCTCACCGAGCGGGCTGACTGCGAGCCTCTCGGCCGCGGCCTTCGACGCGACGATCACCGCGCTCCCGCCATCGGAGAGCTGCGACGCGTTGCCGGCCGTGATGTTGCCCGCCTTGTCGAACGCCGGCTTCAGCGCGCCGAGTGACTCGACGGTGGTGCCCGGGCGCACGCCCTCGTCGGTGTCGAACAGGAGCGGGTCGCCCTTGCGCTGCGGGATCTCGACCGCCGTGACCTCGTCGTTGAAGCGGCCGTCCTTGATCGCGGCGGCGGCGCGCTCGTGGCTCTTCGCCGCGAGATCGTCCTGACGCTCACGCGAGATGCTGCGCGACGCGGAGTACTTCTCGGTGCCCGCGCCCATCAGGCAGACGTCGAACGCGCACCACAGCCCGTCACGGATGATCGAGTCCTGAAGTGACGCGTCGCCGTAGCGGAAGCCGCCGCGCGACCCGGGAGGAGGTGCGGAGCGTTCGTCATCGACTCCATGCCGCCCGCCACCACGATGTCCGCCTCGCCCGCCTGGATCAGCAGGTCCGCGAGGTAGATCGAGTTGAGGCCCGAAAGGCACACCTTGTTCACGGTCGTCGCCGCCACGGTCATCGGGATGCCCGCGTTGACCGACGGCCTGACGAGCCGTGATCTGACCCTGACCGGCGCCGATCACCTGGCCCATGAACACGTAGTCGATCTCGTCAGGCGTGAGGCCGGCGCGCTCCAGCGCGGCCTTGATCGCGAAGCCACCGAGCTCCATCGCCGGTGAAGCCGGCCAGCGCTCCGGACAGCTTGCCGATCGGTGTGCGGGCTCCGGCGACGATCACGGATCCGGCCATGTGGCGCTCCCCTCGAGAAGTGAAGGACTTCCAGTGTATTGGCCGTTCGTGGCCGAAGTGACCGGCCGGTAATCTGCGCCGGATGCAGCCGATCCTCGAAGCGATCCTCGCCGGCGCGTCAGGCGAAGAGCTGGCCGCGATCCCCCTCCCCGACACCTATCGGGCGATGGTCGTCCGCAAGGACGAGGTCGGGATGTTCGAGGGGATGGAGTCGTCCGCGAAGGACCCGCGAAAGTCGCTGCACCTCGAGGAGGTTCCCGTCCCCGACCTCGCGCCCGACGAGGCCTACGTCGCGGTGATGGCGAGCTCGATCAACTTCAACACGGTCTGGACGTCGATCTTCGAGCCGCTGCCGACGTTTCTCTTCCTCGAGCGCTACGGCAAGGAGAGCGAGTGGGCCAGGCGCCACGACCTCCCCTACCAGGTCGTCGGATCGGACGCGTCCGGCGTCGTGCTGCGGGTCGGCTCCGCAGTGCGCAACTGGAAGCCGGGCGACAAGGTCACGATCCACTGCAACTCGGTCGACGACCAGGACCCGTCAGCGCACGACGATTCGATGCTCGCGACGAACCAGCGCATCTGGGGATTCGAGACCAACTTCGGTGGCCTCGCCGACTTCACCGTCGTGAAGGCGAACCAGCTGATGCCGAAGCCCGCGCACCTCACGTGGGAAGAGTCGGCCGTCAACGCGCTCTGCAACTCCACCTCGTACCGCATGCTCGTCGGCGAGCACGGTGCTCGCATGAAGCAAGGTGACGTCGTCCTCGTGTGGGGGGCCACGGGCGGCATCGGTGGCTACGCGGTGCAATACGTGCTGAACGGAGGCGGCATCCCCGTTGGTGTGGTGAGCTCGCCCGACAAAGCCGCGCTCCTCCACGACCTCGGGTGCGAAGCGGTGATCGACCGCGCCGCGGGTGGCTACCGCTTCTGGAAGGACTCGACGACGCAGGACGAGTCGGAGTGGCGCCGGTTCGGCAAGGACGTGCGCGCCGCCGTCGGCGAAGATCCTGACATCGTGTTCGAGCATCCGGGCCGTCAAACGATGGGCGCGTCGATCTTCGTCGCGAAGCGCGGCGGCACCGTCGTCACGTGCGCCGCGACGTCGGGTTACATGGTCGAGTTCGACAACCGCCACTTCTGGATGAAGCTGAAGCGCCTCATCGCGAGCCACTTCGCGAACTACCGCGAGGCGTGGGACGCGAACCGGCTGGTGAGCCGAGGCGCGATCCAGCCGCTGCTGTCTGCAGTGCATCCGCTCGCCGACACGGGCGAAGCCGCGTTCCAGGTGCACAAGAACCAGCACGAGGGCAAGATCGGTGTGCTCTGCCTCGCGCCGAGCGAGGGCCTCGGCATCGACGACCCCGAGCTGCGCGCGAAGGTGGGCGAGGATCGCATCACGGTGTTCAGGAGGCATGCATGAGCCCTCGGGTTGTGAGAGGTCCGGAGGACAAGGAACACAGTGGCGAGGCCTACGGCAGCGAGCAGTCGCTCGGCGCGCCGCTGCTCACCGAGATCGACCACGTCGCGATCGCCGTGAATGACCTCGATGCCGCTATCGACTACTACCGCGACGTCTTCGGCGCGACCGTCGAGCATCGTGAGATCGTCCACTCCGACGGCGTCGAGGAAGCGCTGCTCAAGGTCGCCGAGAGCTACATCCAGCTGCTCACGCCGACGACTCCCGAGTCGCCGGTGGCCAAGAGCCTCGAGAAGCGCGGTGAAGGCTTGCATCACGTCGGCTATCGCGTCGCTGACTGCGCGGTGGCCCTCCAAGCGGTGAAGGACGCAGGCGGCAAGGTGATCGACGAGGCGCCGCGGCCAGGCTCACGGGGCACGACGGTGGCGTTCGTCCATCCGAAGGGTGCGTTCGGGACGCTCATCGAGCTCGTTCAAGAGGGCTGAGGCCCGACGAAGCCCGCAACCGTCGCGTGACGCTCCGCACCGACCTGCTCCTCGACCCATTCGGAGGACACGTTGCCGACGCGGTGCGCGCCGCGCAGGCGGCGGAAGCGGCCGGCTTCGACGGCGTATGGACGTGGGACCACCTTGCCGGCCGTGTCCACGGCGCGAGCCGGGTGCTCGAGTGCTGGACGTTGCTCACGACGATCGCGGGCGCGGACGGAACGCGTGTCGCTCGGGCCGCTCGTGCTCAACGTCGCCAACCGTGAGCCGGGTGTGCTCGCGGTGATGGCCGCGACCTTGCAGGAGGCGTGCGGCGGTCGGCTGCTGCTCGGGATCGGCGCGGGAGGCGGGAGCGGCACTCCCTATCCCGCGGAGCAGCGCGCGCTCGGCCGCGACGTGCCCGGTGACGCGGCCCGCAGGGAGCAGGTCGAGCGCGCGATCGGCGTCGTTCGCGATGTGTGGAGCGGCCGCGACGGCTTCCTCGTCCCCGATCCCACTCCGCCGATCATCGTGGGCGGCTTCGGCCCGAAGATGGCCGCGCTCGCCGGTGGACTCGCCGACGGGTTCAACACGCCGGCCAACCATCCCCGGCTCGCAGAGCTCAACGGGATCGCCTTGGGCGAGCACGGGGATGATGCGTTCATCCTCACTGCGAGCGCGTCGCTCTCGCCGAGGTGGGTCTCCGAGGACAGCGGCGAACGCGAGCGGCTCCGCAGCCTCGGCGTCTCCCGGCTCATCCTCGGCGTGCCCGCGCCCTACGACTCCGCGCAGATCACGGCTCTCGGAGGGATGCTCACCCGGTGACCGCGACGTTGGCGAAGCTGTTCGACGACGTCGCCGCCGGCCTCGGCCTCGGCCCGGTGATCGATCCCGAATCGCTCGATGACCTGCGCAAGGATCTCGCCGCCCATCTCGACGCCCTCGGTGCGACGATGCCCCGGGGCGCTCCGCCGCTGGTGCTCACGAAGGCTCGCATCCGCAACGTGCTTGCGTGCGAAGCCGGAGCGCTCGCGTCCCAGGATGCGCCGCCGGCGATGAGCACGGCGCTCGTGCTCGGGAACCTCGTCGATCGCATCGTGGCCGCTCACGTCGTCACCGGTCAGGTTCCCGGCGACCCGTACACGAGCGCCGTCGAGAGCCTCCGCGTGGAGCGGGACGAGCGCTGCCTCGCTTGGCTCGATGCCGCGCCGCCCGACGAGATCGCCGACCTCCGCGCCGACCTCGCCGAACGAGCCGCTCGGATCGAGCAGTCCTGGCCGGTCGTCGACGCGACGTGGTGGCCGCGGCCGGAGGACCGGGCCAGCATCGTGTTCGCGGACGGGAGGATCCGTCTGAGCGGGCGCTTCGACCTCGTCATCGGCGGTGCGAGCACTCCGGTCGACCGCGTGATCATCGAGGTCAAGGCGGGCATGGCCGCCGGCGCGCACCAGGCCGACCTCTATTGGTACGCCCTGCTCAGCGCGCTGCGTGACCGCATGGTGCCGCGGCTCGTCGCCGTGTGGTCGGCGAGCGACGGGATGACGGTCACCGCGCCGATCGGAGGAGGAGCGCTCGAGTCGGCCGCCCGGCGGGTCGTCGCGGCAGCCACGCGTTGGGTCGAGCTCAACAGCGGACGGGAGGCAACCTTCACCGCTCACTCCGGCTGTCGGTGGTGCCCGGCGCTCGACCATTGCACCACCGGCCAGTCATGGACTCCCGATGAGTGATGGTCGCGGAATCGCGTGGCGGAGTCGGGCGCGTGCGAACGGCTCGAACCGCTCGTCGCGAACGTCGACGCTCCACGCGCGACCCTCAGCTGGTTCCACATCTCGCGCCTGCTCGGCGGCGACGACGAGGACGACGCCCCGTTCCAGTGGAGCGCCTCGAAGGCTCGCGCCTGGATCGGCCTGAGCGTGCTCCGCGAGCTGTCGGCCGCGACCGAAGACCGGCGACACCTCACGCCGCTCGACGCGGTGAACCGCGTCGTCGACCGCCGGGTCGCCGTCGGCCGGGAGGGGTGGGCGGACCGCGAAGGGGCGAAGCTCGACGACTGGCTGTGCAGCATCGGCGACGGTGGCCGCGCGGCGGTGATCCGCGAAGCGGTCACGTGGGTCACCGCGTGCCGCACGCAGCTGAAGTGGCCGCCTCACGACATCTGGGAGCGCGACGAAGGCAGCTGTTACGTGAACGTGCGTGACGAAGTGCTCACGCTCTCCACGGCGATCCACCTCGGATCGTGGAAGGCGCCGGGCATCATCGATCCGAACCCGCCCACCCCCCACACCCGAGCCGCTCTCGGCTTCATCGCGCTCGTCCGGACGATGAAGACGGGGGCCCTGCCGGATCGCGTCACGGCGCTGCATCTCGCCTCGGGAGATCGCACCCGCGTCGTCACGACGGATGACGTACTCGAAGAGGTTGTCGACCTGTGCGCGTGGGCGATCTCCCGTTGGGCGGAGCGTGTCTAGCCCCACCCCTCGTCCGGCGGCGCGGTGCTCGGGCCGACGTGCTTGGCGAGCCACTTGTTCACGTCGTCCGACGCGTGCCAGGCCTCGATGATCTTGTCCTTCGCCTTGGCCGTCTGGAACCACTTCGCGGGCGCGAAGCTCTTTCCGACGGTCAAGCCCTTCATGCGCAGCAGCTCGATGCGCGGGTGATCCTTCGGGTAGCCCTTGGGCGCGGTCTTGAGCGCCTCACCGCCCACCTCGTATCCCGCCTTGCGCGCCGCGGCGACCGCACGCTCGATCGCGGGACCGGTCTTCGCGTCGTCGATCGCCTCCCGCATCCTCACGAGCTGGTCGGGAGCGGGTCGGTAGTAGCCCGAGCCTGCGAAGAGGCCCGCAGACGACAACGCGACGTAGTAGATCGCGCCCGCCTCGCTCTCCGTCACCGCGCCCTGGGCCGTCTTGTACGGGGACTTGTCTTTGCTGAAGCGCACGTCGCGGTACGGACGGAACAGATGCAGTGGTCCGAAGGTGTCCGCGATCTCGTCCGAGAGGGCGCGGAACGGGGCGACGACCGCCGACTCGTAGATCTCCTTGTTCGCGGCGAAGTACGACCTCGAGTTGTCGGCCTCGAGGCCCTCGTAGAACGTGATCGCCTCGGCCGGCCACCCTCGGAATGCCATGTCGCGCACGCTACCCACAGGCCCACTGGTGCACACTGAGGCGATGCCGCGTGCCGCGCGCGCGATCGCTTCGTTGGTGGGTTCCGAGCCGTTCCGGCGGCTCGTCGTCGCGAACTCGGTCGCGGTCGTGGGAGACGCCCTCTTCACCGTGTCCCTCGCGGGCTCGTTGTTCTTCAACGTCTCCGCCGACGCCGCGTGGCCCGACGATCATCCTCTACCTGCTGCTGACGCTCGCGCCGTTCGCCGTCATCGGGCCGTTCGTGGGGAGCGTCATCGACAAGTTCCCGGGCAGCCAGCGCGCGTTGATCGCGTTCACGAACCTCGGCCGCGCGGTCGCGATGGCCCTCGTCGCCGTTCAGCTGCGAAGCCTCGCATTCTTCCCGCTCGCGTTCGCCGTGCTCGTGCTCAGCAAAGCCGCGTCGATCGCCAAGAGCTCACTGGTCCCGTGGCTCGTCGGCGACGACGACCGCCTGGTCGCCGAGAACGCGAGGCTTTCACGCGCGACCGCGCTCGTCGGCGGACTGGCCGGCGCCGTCGGCGCCCTGCTCTTGACTGTGACCTCGACGGAAGCCGTGCTCATCGTCGCGGCGGCGGTGCATCTCGTCGCCATGCCGTTCGCGATGCGCATCCCCAAGGTGCACGTCACTGGACGTAACCCGATCGTCGACGACGTCGAGCTTCGCGGGAGCGCCGTGACGTTCGCGGCCAATGCGACGAGCGCGATGCGAGCCGGAGTTGGGTTCCTCGCGTTCTTCATCGCGTTCAACCTCAAGGTCGGCGGGGAGCCCGCGTGGTTCTTCGGCGTCGTGATCGCGGCGGGAGGCGCAGGCGGCTTCCTCGGCACCTACCTCGCCGCGTTCGCCCGCAAGCACATGAACGAGGAGATCCTGCTCGCGCGTCGCGCTCGGAACCGCGGGCGCCGCGGCGCTCATCGCCCCCGTCCAGTACGAGCGTGCTGCGGTGCTCCTCGTCGCCTTCACGACCGGGATCGCGGCGAGCGCGGCCCGCCAAGCGTTCGACAGCCTGACGCAGCGCTTGGCGCCTGACGCGGAGAAGGGTCGCGCGTTCGCCCGGTTCGAGACGAGGTTCCAGATCGCGTGGGTCATCGGGGCACTGATCGCGGTGCTGGCGCTGTCCGAGCACCGCGATCGGGCTGGCAGCGCTCGGCGTCGTCCTGGTCTTCGCGGGTGGGCTGTACCTGATCAGCTTGCGCGCGCTTCGCGGCCATCAGCTCGTCGTGCAGACATCACTGGACCGGCGCGAGCAAAACCTGTCGCGTTCATTGCTCGCGATCGCCAACGCCCTGCACGCGCAGGGCGCTGACCGCCTCGCGGTCACCACTGCCGCCGACGCCGTCAGAGTCGCGCGCGGGGCGAGCGCGAACGCCAACGGGCTCGGCTCCGAGCTCGACGAGATCTGGAAGCAGGCGGTGCGCGGCACCGGGCCGCTCGACGACGGGCTCGCGGCGCGAGCCCTCCAGCTCGCGCAGTCATCGATCGAGGAGGTCTCGGGCTAGCTCCCGGGGCTAAGTCGCGGGGCTGGTCACGACCCAGCCATCGGCCGTCTGGGTCACCTTGTACTCAACCACCGACGTGTCCGACTTCGTGTGGTACACCTCACCCGGCACGTTCACCGTCCGCCCGTCCGGAGGCACCGCGCCGAGCCGCACCAGCACGGCGTCGTCGATCACCGGCTCGCCGTCGTCCTCTTGATCGATCGCCTGATCTGCCTCGTCGACGAACCGCACCACGGCATCGTCCGCAACCGCGTCGACGACCGACACCTGCACGTCGAGAGGGATGGGTTTGTCGTTGCCCAACGGCGCGACGTAGATGATCGGCGTCTCGTCCACGTGGGGCTCGGACGCGGCAACGGTGCCGAGAATCGCTGCATACACATCCGACTCACGGGAGGACGTGTCCTGCGCGCCGCCGTCGTCGTCGCCACACGCGGCAAGGAGCACCGCCGCGGCAAGCACCGCGACGACTGCGACCCGGCGGACCGAAACGACCGACACCACGATCAGGCTGTCACACCGCACCGACGCCCACGGTACCGATCGACCACACTTGCGCGCATGGACGTCCACCTCGTCGACGGCACTTACGAGCTCTTCCGGCAGCACTTCGGTCGGCCCGAGCCCGGCCCGTACGGCGCGACGATCGGTGTCCTCGGCTCGACGTTGGGGCTGTTCGAGTCGGGAGCGACACATGTCGGAGTGGCGTCGGATCACATCATCGAGTCGTTCCGCAACGACCTCTGGGCCGGCTACAAGACGAGTGCGGGAATGCCAGCCGAGCTGCTCGCGCAGCTTCCGGTGTTCGAGGACGCACTCGACGCAATGGGCGTCACGGTGTGGCCAATGGTTGAGTTCGAGGCCGACGACGCGATGGCCGCAGCGGCCGCGATCGCAGCGAACGACGATCGTGTCCATCAGGTGTTCCTCTGCACGCCCGACAAGGATCTCGGCCAGTGCGTCGTCGGCACGCGCGTCGTGCAGCTCGATCGCCGCAAGGGCATCGTGATCGACGAGGAGGGAGTGCGGGCGAAGTTCGGCGTCGGGCCGTCGTCGATCCCCGACTACCTCGCGCTCGTCGGCGACAGCGCCGATGGCTTTCCGGGCCTGCCCGGATTCGGGGCCAAGACCGCGTCCGCTCTGCTCGCGCGTTACGAGCACCTCGAGGAGATCCCTCGCGGGGGCGCGCAGTGGGACGTGCCTGGCCTTCGCCACGTCCCTCGCCTCGCAGACACGCTCGCCGAGAACATCGAGCTCGCCTATCTCTTCCGGCGCATCGCGACGGTGGAGTGCGACGTCGAGGTCGGGAACGTCGACGGCTGGCGGTGGACGGGGCCGACCGAGCGCTTCGCGGTCGTCTGCGAGAAGCTTGGGAGCCGCAGCCTCAACGCACGCGCACAGCGCGCCGCAAGGGGCCGCTGAGGCTGCCTACCGCAGCCGGGCTTGGGCCTGGACGACCGTGTAGTCGGTGCTCACCGTCGCTCCGGGTACACCGCTGAGCATGCCGAAGCGCACGGGCGCGCCGTCCTCGTTCAGGAGGGCCCACTCCGCGATCCACATCACGCGTACGGTGAGATGGTGACGCCCTGAGCGGCGGAACACGAACGGGCCCACCGCATCGGCCGGTGTTCCGGCCACGGGCTTGAGGCGGACAGGTTGCTTCACACCATCGAGCACGACCTCGACGGCGATCGGCCGAGCGATCGCCCGCAACGCGTACCCCTCGACGGCGACCGATGCGAGCTTCTCGTCAGGCAGCCCGATGTGCAGCCACGTCTTCAGTCCGACGAGGCCGCGCACGCGCGGATCGAATCCGGCCGTGGGCAACGACAGCTTCGCGACGTCACTCGCGACGCGATCCAATGCCTGCGCGACCTCACCAGTCGCGACGCGGTTGACCTCGCACTGGGACAGGATCGTGTCCTGTCGGCCGTCCGCCGTGGTGCCGGTCATCGTGACGCGCACCGCACCCTCGGTCTCACATGCGCCCGCACTGTCGTCGTGCGCGACCGTGACCACCCGGTAGTCCGACGCATCCACCGCGGGCGGGGGCGCCGCTGGCGCCTCCGCCGTCTCGTCCTGCTCGCGCCGCACACCGAGCAGCACGTCGACCGACTCAGGGCGCAGGTTCACCTGATGTTGCCAGTCGTCTGCGGCCGTGGGCGGCGTCGCGCCGAGTGCCGCCACGCCAATGAGCGCAAGCGCGATCGCGCCTCGCCAGATCCTCATCTCGCCCTCCGCCGCTCGATCAGCCGTCCGCCTTCTTCCCTGCGCAGAATAGACAGAGAAACATCGAGATGCGCCAATCGGCGGTCGCCCCCATGAGTTCACGGCGATGACGAAGTCCCGAAATGCTCTCGAAACAACGCGACGTGAGTCTTGCTCCCATCTTGCAACCCGAGGAGGGGGCTTCACGTGGACACCGGTGACACCGCATGGGTGCTGGCTGCAACCGCTTTGGTCCTGTTCATGACGCCGGGCTTGGCGCTCTTCTACGGCGGCATGGTCCGCTCGAAGAACGTGCTCGGCATGCTCATGCAGAACTTCTTTGCCATGGGGATCCTGGCGGTCCTGTGGTGTGCGATCGCCTTCAGCCTGTCCTTTGGCGATGCGGGCAACGAGGGGTTCATCGGCAACCTCGACTTCGCCTGGATGAAAGACGTCGGGCCCGCATTGCCAGCAGCGGACAGCTTCTTCGGCACGCTGACGATCTCATTCGTGCTGTTCTTCGCGTTCCAGATGACGTTCGCGATCATCACACCGGCGCTCATCACGGGTGCGACCGCTGATCGACTGAAGTTCTCGGCGTACGCGGTCTTCATCTCGATCTGGCTCATCGTCGTGTACTCCCCGATCGCGCACATGGTGTTCGCCGGCGGTTGGCTCGCGAGCCAAGGCGCACTGGACTTCGCCGGTGGCGCGGTCGTGCACATGAACGCCGGTGCGGCCGCGCTCGCGCTCGTGCTCGTGATCGGCGTGCGCAAGGGCTACCCGGACCGGCCGATGCCACCGCACAGCCTCCCCCTGACGATGATCGGCACGGGCATCCTGTGGTTCGGTTGGGCCGGGTTCAACGCCGGGTCCGCGCTTGCGGCGAACGGCGTCGCGGCGCAGGCGATCATGAACACGTTCGTCGCGGCTTCCGCAGCGATGCTCGGTTGGCTCCTCGTCGAGAAGTTGCACGCAGGTCATCCGACGACGCTCGGCGCGGCGTCGGGCGCGGTCGCCGGACTCGTCGCGATCACGCCGTGTGCTGGATTCGTCGGTGGCATGGCTCCGATCTACATCGGCGCCATCGCGGGTGCGATCTGCTACGGCGCCTTGAACATCAAGAAGATCTTCAAGTTCGACGACAGCCTCGACGTGATCGCGGTGCACCTCGTCGGCGGCCTCGTCGGATCATTGCTCCTCGGGTTCTTCGCTGATGCGGCGATCAACCCGGCAGTGACGAACGAGGGCGTGTTCCTCGGTGGCGGCGCGACGCTGCTGGGCGATCAGGCGCTCGCGTCAGCGGTGACGCTCGGGTACTCGTTCATCGTGAGCTTCATCCTCGCCAAGGTCATCGACATGACCATGGGTCTGCGCATCACCGAGGCGCAGGAGGAGGAAGGGCTCGACCTGAGCCAGCATCGAGAGACCGCGTACTCCGCGGCGTAGAGACGGTGGACGGCCCCCGGCCTGACAGGCTGGGGGCCGTGGCCGCCAAGGATCCACACGTCGACGTCGAGGTCGATGGGCGCGCCGTCCGCGTATCGAACCCCGACAAGGTGTTCTTCGCCGAACGCGGCGAGACGAAGCTCGATCTCGTCAAGTACTACCTCGCCGTCGGTCAAGGAGCACTGAAGGGAGTCGCGACCCGGCCCACGGTGATGAAGCGGTATCCGAACGGCGCCGAGGGCGACTTCTTCTTCCAGAAGCGGGTGCCGTCGAGCCGGCCCGACTGGTTGCAGACCGTCACGGTCGCCTTCCCGAGTGGGCGCACTGCGACCGAGCTGTGCCCGACCGACGTGGCCCACCTCATCTGGGCGGTGAACCTCGGGTGCCTCGACCTGAACCCGTGGCCCGTCCGTCGTTGGGACGTGCACCATCCCGACGAGCTGCGTGTCGATCTCGATCCGCAACCCGGAGTCGAATGGCCCGCCGTGCGCACCGTGGCATTGCACGTCCGCGAGGTGCTCGCCGAGCACGGGATGGAGGGCTTCCCGAAGACGTCGGGATCGCGCGGCATCCACGTGAACGTGCGGATCGTCGCCAAGTGGGGATTCGACGACGTCCGCCGAGCCGCGCTGGCGCTCGCTCGCGCAGTCGAGCGGCGAATCCCCGAGATCGCGACGTCGAAGTGGTGGAAGGAGGAGCGCGGCCAGCGCGTGTTCCTCGACTACAACCAAAACGCGCGCGACCGCACCGTTGCCTCCGCGTACTCGGTCCGGGCGAACCGCCAGGCGCTCGTATCCTGTCCGGTCAGATGGGACGAGGTGCCCGACGTCGAGCTCGCGGACTTCAACCTCGCGACGGTGCCCGCGCGCTACGCCGCGATCGGCGACGCCGGCGGCGCGATCGACGACAACTCGTACTCGCTCGAGCCCCTGCTCGACCTCGCGGCACGCGACGAGCGCGAGGGGCTCGGCGACGCGCCCTGGCCTCCGCACTTCCGCAAGCAGCCCGGCGAGGCGCGCCGCGTTGCGCCGAGCCGCAAGGCCAAGCGACCGGACGACGACTAGCCCGGGGGTATGGGCGGCGCGAGCGTCGTCGGCGGCGAGCCGGTCGGCGGCATCGTGTGGGGGATGCGAGTCGCCATCGCCGTGAGCGGGGTCGGCGTGCGCGGCGCCTCGCGCGGACGGAACGCGAACATCCGAGCGATGCCCCCGGCGTGCGGCTCGTAGGCCACGATGCGATCGCTCGTGTCGCGGACGAGCAACGCTCCACCGCCCGACCACGTCATCGCGACCGGCGTCGTCGAGCGGATGTCGGGGGTCGCGACCTGGAAATAGTGCTCCGGGTCCAGGTCGACCACAGCGACCGCGTGGACGATTGCGCCGGTGCCGCCGCCGGGCCAGTTCCCCGTGATCGCGATCGCAAGGAAGCGGCCGTCGGGCGAGAACGCCCCGGGTGTGACGGGATCGACGTTCGGGACTTCCTTGACGATGCTGATCGTGTCCCCGCGGCGGAGGTAGATGCCGCATTCAGGGCATCCCGGACGGGTCCACGCGAGCGAGTCGTCGGATGCCGCGAGGAGTGCGCCGTGCTCGGTCACGAAGGCGGTCGTGCGGGTCTCGGGATCCCACGTCCAGAGCTCCTGTGCGTTGGGCGTATCGGGGTTCCCGGCGAGCACGAGCTCGCTCCCGGCCACACCGGCGACTTCGAATCCCGCGGGCAACCGGATGAAGCCCGTCGCCAGCTGCGGAGGGACGGTCCCGTCGACGGGCATCTCCTTCACCGCGGAACCGCCGTCGATCACGCCGCTCAACCACACGCGCTTCGGGTCGACCGACGGGAACACTCCACGCGCGCTGCCGAGATCGATGCCGTCGGGGTACGAGCGGGAGTAGGCGCGCACCAACCCGTTGGTGAGCGTCACGACCGTGCCCGGCGGCCGCGGCACATATCCGGTGATCGTGTCGGGCGGCTGGGTGACGTCGACTTCGAACGCGCCCCCTGCGACAGCACGATCACCGCAGTCGCATCAGCGGAGATCAGCACGGCGGGATACGACCGTCGCTCCGCAGCGGCCGCGCTGCGTGCCGACGGCACGTCACGCGTCGCAGGCGTGAACAGGGTGCTGGCCGTCGACGGGGTCGACGGTGCGGCGGCGACATCGTCCGGCGCGCCGCCACGTCCTGTGACGAAGATCGCGCCGGCGATCAGGAGGCCGCCGAGCGCGACCGGCCACCAGCGCTTCGCCCCGAGGTCGACGGTCGTCACCTCGGGCGCGGGCTCCTCCTCGTCGATCGACAGCAGCTCGAGCTCGGGCAGATCGCGATTGCGGTCTCGCATCACGCGCCCCCGTTCCAGCTCTCGATCGGGAACCGGCCGGTCGGCCCGACCTCGGGCTCGTAGCGCACGACATCCCGGGGGCCGAGCAGATAGAGGTCGGACTCCGCCGACCACGCCATTGCGAGCGCGTCGTCGCCGCCCACACCTTCGAGTGCCGCCATGCGGCCGGTGCGAAGGTCGGCGATCGCGACTCCGTCGAACGGCCGGTGCTCCTCGGCGAACCGAACGGCCACGTAGCGGCCGTTCGGTGAGAACATGCCGACGGAGACCGGCTGGAAGCCGGTGAACGGCTCGATCTCCTGCACGAGGTCCCCATCGCTCGTGCTGATCCGCATCGCGCACGACGTGCACGCCTCGTCGACTGTGGCAACACGATCCTCGGAGGCGGCCACGAACCGTCCTACTCCGTCGACAACGTGGAGGTTCGCCCCACCGGCCCACAGCTCGACGGGAGGACCTGCGGTGGACGCCGGCACGAGCACGATCGATTTGTCGAGCACAGCGACGGGCCTGCGGCCGACAGGCAGGCCGCCGAGTGCTGGATCGAGCGGACGGGGCGCGACAACGTCAAGGGGATGCAAAGGCTCCTCGGCGGTGATCGCGAGCCTCACCGCGCGGCCGTTCGGGTCGACGAGCACGATGTGGTGCGAGATCGAGTCGGCCATCACGATGCTGAACGACGGCCCGGGCGTCGCCGGCAGCACGGCCGCCCTCGTCGGTGGCGTCGCGAGGGCCGGAGGCGGCTCATCGCGTGGCACCGTGCTCCGTCCCGCGAGCACGAGCCCCGCGGAGACCGCGACTGCCGCGGCGATCGGCCACCACCCGCGAGCGTCACGTTCGACTCGGACGTCGACGCTCCCGCCCGCCGGCTCGAACGCGCTGAGTTGGATCAGCTCGAGCTCGGGGAGGGCGCGGGCCGTCACCTCGGCGATCCTCCGAACACGCTCTCGAGCTCGAGCGGCGCTGCGACCTCGAGCTGGTCGTAAGTGCATGAGCTCGGCTCGCGATCGGGACGCCACCGCTCGAACGTCGTCGCGTGGCGAAAGCGGTTGCGCTGCAGCTGGTCGAACTGCACCTCACAGACGCGCTCGGCGCGGATCGCCGTCCACGAGAGGTCCTTCTTCGCATTCCACCGGCTGACCGCGCCGGGCATCCGGCGCCCCGCCGCCTCCTCTCGCTCGACCGCTTCGGCCCATCCCTGCCACGGGTGGCCTTCGAGCGCGTGCTCCCGCAGCGGCGCGAGCTCTTCGAGGAACTCCTTACGCCGCTTCGCGGTGAAGCTCGACGCAACGCCGACGTGCTGCAACTCGCCGCTGTCGTCGTAGAGGCCGAGCAAGAGCGAGCCGACACCGTTGCCGTCCTTGTGGATGCGATAGCCACCGACGACGCAGTCCGCCGTGCGTCGGTGCTTCACCTTCACCATCACGCGCTCGTTCGGCCGGTACGGCAGGTCAGAGCGCTTGGCGACGACCCCGTCGAGTCCCGCTCCCTCGAAGCGGCTGAACCAGTCGTTCGCGATCGCGATGTCGGTGGAGATGGGGGTGACGAAGATCGGCGGCCGCGTCGTCGCGACCTGCTCGAGCGTGGCCCGCCGTTCGCTCAGTGGTGACTCGGTGAGATCGCGATCACCGATCGCGAGGAGGTCGAACGCCACGAAGCTCGCTGGGGTTTCCGCGGCGAGCTTGCGCACGCGACTGTCCGCCGGATGGATGCGTTGCAGCAGCGCATCGAAGTCGAGACCCATCTCGCCCGGGATCACGATCTCGCCGTCGACGACGCACCGCGCGGGCAGGTTGCTCTTCACCGCCGCGACGACGTCGGGGAAGTACCGCGTGAGCGGCCGTTCGTTACGGCTGCCGAGCTCGACTTCGTCGCCGTCCCGGAACACGACGCAGCGAAAGCCGTCCCACTTCGGCTCGTAGAGCCAGCCGTCGCCTTCGGGCAGCTCGCCCGCGGCCTTCGCCAACATCGGTGCGACAGGCGGCATGACGGGCAGGCGCACAGTGGCCCAGCATTGTCCAGTTGCCCGCGGAGCGTGCAGCGGGAGGCCGTGGGAGGGTTGACGGATGCCGCCTGAACCGCCGCCGCCGCCCCGACCAGCCACGATCCGCGTCGTTGGCACAGGAGAGGTCAGCGCACCGCCTGATCGGCTGTCCATCGACCTCGGCGTCGTGTGCCGTTCGCCCACCGCACGCCAGGCGCTGTCACGCGCGAACGAGCGAGCCTCGGAGGTCATCGAGCTGCTCGGCGCGGAGGGCGTCGCGAAGAACGACATCGCGACGCGGTCGATCGCGATCCATCCGCACTATGACGACAGGGACCGCAAGCTGGTCGGCTACGAAGCGTCGAACGACCTCGTGGTCGTGCTCCGTGACTTGTCGCGTGCGGGCGCGGTGATCGACGCCGCCGCCAGTGCGGCGGGCGACGACATCCGCATGGGGTCACTGACGTTCGGCATCGAAGACTCGACTGCGGTGCTCGCCGACGCGCGACGTGCGGCTGTCGCGAAGGCGACCACGCAGGCCCAGCAGCTCGCGGATGCAGCCGGCGTCGCGCTCGGACCGATCCGCCGCATCTCGGAAGGTGGCGGCAGCGGACCGCCGCCATTTCGCCCGATGATGCGCGCCATGGCGGCCGAGGCCGTCCCGATCGAACCCGGCACGCAGAAGCTCTCCGTCTCCGTCGAAATCGAATGGGAGATCGCGCACTAGCCGACCCCACCGGAACTGGCGCGCCATCCGCCCTCCAGGGGCGCCACCGGCGCCAATTCCCTCGCGCCGCGCCTCGGGCCGCGGGAACTGGCGCGCCATCCGCCCCCTGAGGGCGCCACCGGCGCCAATTCCCTCGCCGCTTTGCAGTGGCGCCGTTCAGACGAGGGAGCGGAGAGCGGGGTCGCGCTTGCGGGCGAGGAGCTCGGCGGCGGTCACTCCGTCGGGGCCCGGGATGTCGTAGCGCGGGTCGAAGCGGGCGAGGGCGAGGAAGTGCTCAGCGTCGCTGTTCTTCTTCAGCATGTAGTGCAGCGCGGTCATCCCGCCGAGGTCGCACACGTCCACGTCCGCCCCGCGCTCGGCAAGGCGCCACGCCGCGCCGAAGTGGCTCGTCTTGATCGCACCGAGGAAGGGCGTCTCGTCCTCCGCAACTGCGTCGATGTCGGCCCCGTGGTCGAGGAGCAGGTCGATCGCGTGGAGATCATCGTGGAAGGCCGCGGCCCAGAGGGTGTGATTCGGGTCGGCGCCGCGATCGAGAAGGAACCGCGTGAGGTCGAGATTGCGACCACGAGCCACGCTGAACCAGACCGGCGTGGCGCGCCACGTGCCCTCGCTGAACGCCGCGTCGTCCATGTCGAGGCCCCGCGCAAGAAGCTCGCTCGCGAGCGTGACGCCTGCCCGCCGATCAGCCTTCGACCGCTTCGTGACATCGACGCTGCAACAGAGGTGCAGCCAGGTACGCCCGCGCTCGTCGCGCACGTCGAGCAGAGCCGGGGTTGCGTCGAGCGACGCGCCGAGACCGGCGACGTCGAACCCCCGCACCTTCCTCGCCAACGCCGTCTTCGACGTCACACCAACCTCTTCGCCATGCAGCGGCTCAACACCGCGTGCTCGTACGCATCCCAGCACGGGATGAGCTCGAACCCGGCCGATTGATACAGCGCGATCGCCTCTGGCTGCTTCACGCCGGTCTCGAGCCGGAGCTCCCGATAGCCCCGCTGTCGTCCCTCCGCCTCGACGTGCTCCAGCACGACACGCGCCACGCCGGTTCGACGGGCTGTGGGCACGACGTACATCCGTTTCACCTCGCCAATGCCCTCAGCGAAGTGCTTGATCCCGCCGCAGCCGACGGGCACCCCGCCACGCAAAGCCACGAAGAAACGGCCGACGGGCGGAGCGAGGTCATCAGGTGCGGGCGGGTCGTCATCCTCGGCGTCATAGAGCGCGCGCAGCTCGTCGAGCAGCGCGGCGACGAGCGACAGGCCGGGCTCCTCGTCGATCCGGCCGTCGACCACCTGGATCACCGCAACATGGTGGCCGGTAACCTGCGCCTCATGACCGATCACCCGCTCAAAGAGCGGATCGCGGACCTCCAGCGCCGCAAGGCCGAGGCCTACCAAGCCGGTTCGGCCCGAGCGATCGAGCGGCAGCACGCCAAGGGCAAGATGCTCGCCCGCGAGCGCGTCGAGTTCCTGCTCGACCCCGGGTCGTTCCACGAGCTCGACCTGCTCGCCCGCCATCGCTCCAATGCCGCGGGTCTGGAGGAGCATCCCTACACCGACGGTGTCATCACGGGTTGGGGGACGATCCACGGTCGCAAGGTCTTCCTCTTCAGCCAGGACTTCACGGTCTTCGGTGGGGCGCTCGGCGAGGTGTTCGCCGAGAAGATCCACAAGCTCATGGACGTCGCGCTGAAGGTCGGCGCGCCGGTCATCGGGTTGAACGACGGTGCCGGAGCGCGCATCCAAGAGGGAGTGGTGTCGCTCGCGTCGTATGGAGGGATCTTCTACCGCAATGTCCTCGCGAGCGGGGTCGTCCCGCAGATCTCAGTCGTGCTCGGGCCGTGCGCGGGCGGCGCGGTGTACAGCCCCGCGATGACGGACTTCATCTTCATGGTGCGCGAGAGCTCGCACATGTTCATCACCGGCCCGGATGTCGTGCGCACGGTCACCGGCGAGGACGTCACGCTCGAGGAGCTCGGCGGGGCGATGAGCCACGCGACGAAGTCCGGCGTCGCGACGTTCGTCGCGCCCGACGAGAAGGCGTGCCTCGAAGATGTGCGCTACCTGCTGTCCTTCCTCCCGGCGAACAACCTCGAGGATCCGCCGGCGTTCGAGTCCGGGGACGATCCCGAGCGGCTGTGTCCGACCCTCGTCGAGCTCATGCCCGACAGCCCGAACAAGCCGTACGACATGAAGAAGGTCATCACGGCCGTCGTCGACGACGGCGAGTTCTTCGAGTACTTCCCGCACTGGGCCGGCTCGATCGTCTGCGGGTTCGCTCGGCTCGACGGCCATCCGGTCGGCATCGTCGGCAACCAGCCGATGGTCCTCGCGGGCGTGCTCGACATCGACTCGTCCGAGAAGGCGGCTCGCTTCGTGCGGACATGCGACGCGTTCAACATCCCGATCGTCACGTTCGTGGACGTGCCCGGCTTCCTACCCGGCGTGGATCAGGAGTACGGCGGCATCATCCGCCACGGAGCGAAACTTCTCTACGCGTACTGCGAGGCGACCGTGCCCCGCATCCAGGTGATCACGCGTAAGGCGTACGGCGGCGCGTACGTGGTCATGAACTCCAAGTCGATCGGTGCGGACCTCGCGTACGCCTGGCCGAGCGCCGAGCTCGCGGTGATGGGGCCCCAAGGTGCCGTCGAGATCCTCTATCGACGCGAGCTGCAGCAGGCCGCGGACCCGGTCAGCCGCCGCGCTGAGCTCGTGGCCGAGTACACGGAGAGGTATGCCACTCCCTACGCCGCCGCCGAGCGGGGATACGTGGACGACGTGATCGACCCGGCCGAGACGCGCGCGAAGCTGATCGCGGGACTGCGGATGCTGCGCTCGAAGCGGGAAGAGCTGCCGAGGCGCAAGCACGGGAACATGCCGCTCTGATGATCACGCCACGCGTTGCCGAAGTGCACCCCACGCCGACCGACGAGGAGATGGCAGCGATCATCGCCGCTATCGAGATGACATGGCCGCAACCCGCTGCACCCGCCGCGGAGTCCACCGAGCACACTCCCGCGTGGCGGTTCTCCGGTCGCTGGTGGGCCCGACCCGTCGCGGTGCGGCGCGCCCGCCCCTGGTAGGGATGATGGCAGCAGAGCTCACCACGGTCGCCGACGACGAGGTCGTCTTCCACGATGGCAGCGAGGTCTATCGGTTCGACGGCCTCGCGCCGGACACCGCGCACAACCTCATGGGTGAGGAGGTGCGCACACTGGCCCGTCCCGGCGGCCAGCTGCTTTGCCGGTTCGCGACCGTGAACGACGTGCATTTCGGCGAGACCGAATGCGGCATCGACGACGCGTTCGCGATAGGTCCGACCTTCAGTGCCGAGCCCGGGGAACCTCCGTACCCCGAGATGATGAACTCCGGCGCGATCGCCGAGATCACGGCAATCGAACCCGCTGCGGTCATCGTGAAGGGCGACCTCACCGGGGACGGCCACGACGAGGAGTACGCGGCGTTCCGTGCGTATTACGGCGGCGCGTTCGGCGATCGCCTTCACACTGTGCGCGGCAACCATGACGGATACCGAGGACAGACCTACGAGATGGGTGACCGCGAGATCGTGCTCCCGGGGGTGCGCGTGCTGCTGCTCGACACGGTGATCCCCTTCGAGACGACCGGCCGCATCACGAAGGACCAGCTCGCATGGGTCGACGCACTCGCTGCGGACAGCGACCGACCGGTGATGGTCATGGGACACCACCATCCGTGGAGCCCCGACTCGGCGAAGCGCAGCCTCACGTACTTCGGCATCAACCCCGACGACTCCGAAGAGCTCGTCGATGTGATCGCCCGGCGGCCGTCGATCCTCGGATACTTCGCCGGGCACACCCATCGCAACCGGGTCCGGCACTTCACGCGCGACGGGCGTCACCCCGTACGTGGAGGTCGCGTGCGTGAAGGACTTTCCCGGCACGTGGGCCGAGTACCGCGTGTTCGAGGGTGGCGCGATCCAGGTCCACCGCCGCATCTCGACGCCCGAAGCGCTCGCCTGGACCGACAAGACCCGCGCGATGTTCGCCGGCTTCTACGAGCAGTACGCCTTCGGCTCGCTCGGCGATCGGTGCTTCACCATGGAGGCTCGACGATGACCGACGTCCGGTACGCGTTCTCAGAGGCCTCCGCAGGATTCCTCGACGCGGTCCTCGCGGTCCCCGACGACGCCTGGACCGCGCCGGGCCTCGGTGTATGGAACGTCCGCGAGCTCGTCGGGCACACGAGCCGCGCGCTGGTCACGGTCGAGCAGTACCTCGACACCATGCCGGCAGCGGTCACGTTACGGACGCCACTCGACTACTACACCGCTGGCCTCCAAGCTGCGACGCCCGCGCTGCACGACGACGTCGCCGAACGTGGCCGTCAAGCGGGGGCCGCGCTCGGAGACGATCCGGTCGGGGCGATCCGCGAGATCGTTCAACGCGTGGTCGATCGAGTTGCGAGCGAACCCGACGACGCGGTCTGCACCTCCCGGTTTGGCGGCATGCTGCTCATCGACTACCTGCCGACGCGGCATCGTCGAGCTCACGGTCCACTGCCTCGACATCACTGACGCGCTCGACCGGCCCCCGACCGTCCGTCCCGCGGCCATCGTGCTCACCACGGGGATCATGGCGGCGATCGCGGATCCGCTCGTGTTGATCCGGGCACTCGGCGGTCGTGGCGGACTGCCCGACGGCTTCAACGTGTTCGGGTGAGCGACCAGCAACCAGGACCGCTCGCCGACCTCAAGGTCATCGACGCCTCGTCGGTCATCGCCGGCCCGGCCTGCGCTCGCTACCTCGCCGACTTCGGCGCGGACGTCGTCAAGGTGGAGCGGCCGGGAGGCGACACCGTCCGCGGACTCGGCTGGCCCGACCCCCGTGACGGGGTGACGCTCTGGTGGAAGCTGATGGGCCGCGGGAAACGCACGATCGTGCTCGACCTCAAGGACCCGGACGACCTCGCGGTGATGCACCGCCTGTGCGACGAAGCCGACGTTCTCATCGAGAACTTCCGGCCAGGGACTCTGGAGCGACTCGGGCTCGCGCCCGACACGCTCCTCGAGCGAAACCCCCGCCTCGTGATCACGCGGGTCACTGGGTTCGGTCAAGACGGGCCGTACGCGTCGCGTCCGGGCTTCGCCTCGATCGCCGAGGCGATGAGCGGGTTCGCGGCCATCAACGGTGAGCCCGGCGGCGGACCGCTGCTCCCACCGATCGCGCTGACTGACGAGGTCGCGGGGCTCGTCGCCGCGTTCGCAACGATGGTCGGGGTGCACTCGGGCGTCGGCCAGATCGTCGACGTCAACCTGCTCGAGTCGCTCTTCCAGCTGATGGGCCCGCTCATGAGCGCACATCGGCTGCTCGGCTACGAGCAGCCCCGCATGGGATCGGGCATCCCTTACTCCGTGCCGCGGGGCACGTACCAGTGTGCCGACGGCGAGTGGGTCGCGGTGTCGACGTCGGCAGAGTCCGTCGCCTCGCGCGTGATGGCGCTCGTCGGGCTCGGCGACGATCCGCGCTTCGCGACCTTCACCGGTCGTGTCGAGCACCGCGAAGAAGTCGACCACGTCGTTCGTGAGTGGATCGCGGCGCGCCCGGCGCGCGAGGTACTCGCCGCGTTCGAGGCTGCCGAAGCCGCAATCGCACCAGTGATGACGATGGCCGACATCGACGCCGATCCGCACTACATGCAGCGAGACGCGATCGTCGAAGTCGACGGCGTCCCGATGCAAGGGCTCATCGCCCACTTGTCGAAGACGCCCGGCCGCATCCGATGGGCCGGGCGTCCTCTCGATGCTGACGGAGACGAGATCCGCTCAGTCTGAGTCGATCTCCTCGCCCGCGGGGGTCAGGACGTACCACGCACCGCCGAGGCCTTGGCCCGTGGCCTGACCAGGGGCGGTGTCACTGATGAACGTGTAGAGCAGATGGCCGTTGTACGCGACCTGCTGCGTGCCGTCGGGCTGCGCCTCCACGGTGAGCTTTGTCGCGTCGACGCCCTCACCAGCGACAGGCGTGCCTTCCGCGACGACTGCGGGCCAGTTGGCCTTGATGCCCGCCGGCACAGTGCTCGTCTTCGACGAGGCGTCGGGCACGAAGAGATAGACCGTCATGCCGGCCTCGTTGACGAGAATCTTCTGACCGATGCTCGCGTTGTCCGCTTCACTGACGGTCGCGGTTTCCGAGGCGGCGCCGGTCGTAGCTGCCGATGCCGCGGTCGTGCCGGCGGAGGCGGCTGTGGTGGCGGCCGACGCCGCGGTGGTGCCAGCCGCGGCCGTCGAGGCCGAAGAACTTCCAGAGTCGTCGCCGCAAGCAGCGAGCCCGAGAGCGCCTACAGCGAGCGCGGCAAGCGCGAGACGTGGTCTGAGCAATGCGGTCACGTTGGGGTCCTACCTTCCGTACAGGGTCTCCCGTTGCATACGAGCGGGGACCTGTCGGGGGTTCACCCCCGTCACGCGGTCGTAACAGTCACCGGATGTGACGTCAGTCGGAGACGGTCGCGACCTCGATGCGATCCTGCGGCCAGTCTTTGGCGGCCTCGAAAGCGGCCTGCGCCTTGGCGAGCGTCTCGGACGCGGAGAACGTGTGCGCCGGGTAGCACGCGATCCCCGCCCATCGCGTCTGCACGCCGTCGCGCTCGTTGCCGTTCGCATCGGTGAGTGCACGACGCAGTCTCTCGACCGTCCAGATCGCGCCGTCCTCGGGAGTGTCCTCGAGCACGAAGCCGAATCGACCGTCAGCGAGACGGCACGCGGTGTCCGCTTCACGCAACGTCGTGCGGATCGCCTGCACGACGGGCTCGGGCGCGACGCGCGTGGGACTGCCCGAGCGCACTCCCTGCACCACGTCGAACAGCACGATCGCGACGGGACGCAGGTGGCGACGCGCCGCTGAGACCCGTGACTCGACGGCGATGTGGAAGTAGTCCTCGCTGAAGAGACCGGTCGGGTCGGTGATCGGGGAGGTCATGACCTTCTCGGCTTTCGTCGGTGTATCGCTCGGGAGGTGCACGACTTCAGCGCCGTCGGGCTCGGGATCAGGCAGCTCGACCGGCTCGACGACGGCGAGCGGCTCGGGGGCATCGGGCTCCGCGACGGCCTCGGCATCCGAGCGACGGCGGGCGGGGACCGGCTCGGGCTCGGGCACCGGCTCGGGTTCGGGCGCGGCGGGCTGCCTCGCCACGAACGCTGCGACGATCGCACAGACACCGGCAATCAAGCCGAGAGCTGGCAGATCGAGCGCGAGCGCGGCAATGCCGAGTCCCAGGCCGAGGACGCCCGGGACCAGACCGAGGACCGCCCGCCGATCAGTCATCGCAGGACCATCGGCGTGTGGTGACGCGAATCAAGCACCCACCCCCTGGGTCGATTGGCGCATTCGATGCTTCTCGACGAGCTGGGCGATGTCGTCGATGATCCGCGCGATCTCGAAGTCCTTGGGGGTGTAGATGGCGGCAACACCCGCTCCGAGCAGCCGCGATCGGTCCTCCTCGGGGATGATCCCGCCCACCACGACGGGCGCATCGACCCCCTCCGCACGCAGCAGGTCGATCACCTGCGGCACGAGCTCGAGATGGCTCCCCGACAGGATCGAAAGCCCCACCACGTCGACGTCCTCGTCGCGCGCAGACGCGGCGATCTGCTCGGGCGTCAGGCGGATGCCCGAGTAGACGACCTCCATCCCCGCGTCGCGTGCGGCGACGGCGATCTGCTCGGCACCATTCGAGTGCCCGTCGAGGCCGGGCTTCGCGACCAGGAACCGCGGGGGACCACCGGGCATCGACGAAACTCGTAGGACGAGATCGCGCATGTCGCCGTTGCGATGCCCGACGGCAGCGCCGACGCCCGTCGGCGCGCGGTATTCGCCGAACACCTGACGCAACGTCTCTGCCCACTCACCGGTGGTCACGCGCGCCCTCGCGCAGGCGATGGTCGCGGGCATGACGTTCTCGCTCGTCGCGGCCACTCTGGCGAGCTCCCGGAGGGCGGCTGCCACATCCGCCGCTGAGCGCGAGGCGCGCCACAGGACGGCGTCGTCGATCATGTCAGTCTCGACCTGAGGGTCGACGCGCAGGATGCTCTCCTCGCCCTCCAACGGCGACGACGTCGTCTCGGTGAACGCGTTCACGCCGACGACGATTTGCTCGCCCGACTCGATTCTGCGCGTGCGCTCGGACAACGAGCGGACAAGGCGTCCCTTGAGCTCTTCGATCGCCTCGAACGCGCCCCCCAGCGACTGCACATCCTCGAGCTCGGCCCACGCCGCGTCCGCGAGCTCGCTGGTGCGCGCCTCCACGACCATCGAGCCGTCGAAGATGTCCTCGTGCTCGAGCAGGTCGGTCTCGAACGCGAGCACCTGTTGCATGCGCAACGACCACTGCTGATCCCAGGGCCGAGGGAGGCCGAGCGCTTCGTTCCACGCGGGCAGCTGGATCGACCGGGCTCGGGCCCGCTTTGACAGCGTCACCGCGAGCATCTCGAGGATGATCCGCTGCACGTTGTTCTCGGGCTGGTTCTCCGTGAGGCCGAGTGAGTTCACCTGCACGCCGTAGCGGAAGCGACGGAGCGACGGGTCGGTGATTCCGTATCGCTCGATCCCGATGCGATCCCACAGGTCGGACATGGCGCGCAGCTTGCAGATCTCGTCCACGAAGCGGATCCCTGCGTTCACGAAGAACGAGATCGAGCCGAAGACCGCGGGGAAGCGATCGGGCTGGACCTGACCCGACTCGCGCACCGCGTCGAGCACACCGATCGCGGTCGCCAGCGCGTACGCGATCTCCTGCACCGGCGTCGCGCCCGCCTCTTGCAGGTGGTAGCTGCACACGTTGATCGGGTTCCACTTGGGCGCGTGATGGGCGCACCACGCGACCATGTCGACGATCAGCCGACGGCTCGGCTCCGGCGGGAAGATGTACGTGCCCCGCGACAGGTACTCCTTCACGATGTCGTTCTGGGTCGTGCCTCGGAGATCGACCGACGCGACGCCTTGCTCCTCCGCGTTCGCCACGTAGAGCCCGAGCAGCCACGCCGCGGTCGCATTGATCGTCATCGACGTGTTCATCTGGCCGGGTGGGATGCCATCGAGCAGCGTGCGCATGTGGCCCAGGTGCACGACGGGGACCCCGACCTTGCCGACCTCGCCCTTCGCCATCGGCGAGTCGGGGTCGTATCCGGTCTGCGTCGGCAGGTCGAAGGCGATCGACAGCCCGGTCTGGCCCTTCGCCAGGTTCGTTCGGTACAGCTCGTTCGACGCCTTGGCCGTTGAGTGACCCGAGTACGTCCGCATCAACCACGGTTGGTCGCGTGGGGTC
The DNA here is from genome assembly GCA_963708175.1 of uncultured Acidimicrobiales bacterium. Lineage (GTDB taxonomy): Bacteria > Actinomycetota > Acidimicrobiia > Acidimicrobiales > DATKAS01 > DATKAS01. Next base: position 18,151 of record CAVPSD010000011.1, on the reverse strand, counting down.
ACCTCCACATTCTCCCTCACCATGCGTCTCGCACCTCCAACTCACGCGCCTCTGCGACCTCGACCACGTAGCGCGGTCGTTCGGTCTCGACGACACCGAGAGTCCGCAGGTGCGGCGTTGCCCACTGCACGTCGAGCAGCCGGTATCCGGCTGTCCGCAGCCGCCCGACGAGCGCGACAAGCGCCACCTTCGACGCATCGACACGGCGGCTGAACATCGACTCTCCCGCGAAGAGGCCGCCGATCGCGATGCCGTACAGGCCGCCGACGAGCTCGCCGTCGTCACTCCACGTCTCCACGCTGTGCGCCCAGCCCAACTCGTGCATGCGTGTGTACGCCGCGACCATGGGCTCGGTGATCCACCCACCGGAACGCGCGGGGTCTCCGCACGCGCGCATGACCTCTTCGAAGCACGTATCGACGCGCACCTCGTAGCGACGCAAGGAGCGCCGCACTGATCTGCTCACGCGGAGGCCGTCGAGAGGCAGCACACCACGCGGGTCGGGCGACCACCACCCCATCGGCCCTCCCCTGCCGACCGGCATCGGGAACAACCCGTTGCGGTACGCAGCGAGGAGCGTGCCGGGCTCGAGGTCCGCACCGATCGCGACGAGGCCGTCCTCGTCCGCGTCGTCGACGGGCGGGAAGTGCCATGGCGAGGGCGGCGGCTCGACGGGCCGTACGGGCATCGGCCCTCGCGCGCTACTTGCGGTAGTCGTAGAAGCCGAAGCCGGACTTGCGCCCGAGGCGTCCGGCGCTGACCATGCGACGCAGCAGCGGCACGGGCGCGTAGTTCGGGTCGCGGAACTCGTCGTACAGCGCATCGAGGATCGCGACCGACGTGTCGAGTCCGACGAGGTCGAGCAGTGCGAACGGTCCCATGGGGAAGTTGCAGCCGCCCTTCATGGCGGCGTCGATGTCCTCACGGGTCGCGGTGCCGGCCTCGAGCATCCGCACCGCGTTGTTGAGGTACGGGAACAGGAGCGCGTTGACGACGAACCCGGCGCGGTCTTGGACGACGACCGCGTCCTTGCCGCACTGCTCCGCGAACTCGCGGGCCGCGTCGATCGTCTCGTCCGACGCCAGGAGCGGCCGCACGATCTCGACGAGCGCCATCGCCGGCGCAGGGTTGAAGAAATGCACGCCGCACACGCGCTCGGGCCGTCCGGTCTCGACCGCCATCTCGACCACCGGGAGCGTCGACGTGTTCGTCGCCAGGATCGCGTCGGCACGGCAGTAATGGTCGAGCTCGCGGAACAGGTGCTTCTTGACCGCGAGATCCTCGACGACCGACTCGATGACGAGGTCGCAGTCGGCGAGATCGCTGAGCACCGTGGTCGCCGTCACCCGTGAGATCACCGCGGCGCGCTCGGCCTCTTCGAGCTTGCCCCGCTCGACCTGCTTTGCCAGCGCCTTCTCGAGCGCCGCGACCATGCCCTCCGCGCTCGCCTCGTGGCGCGACCGCAAGATCACCTCGAGCCCCGCCTTGGCCGCGACCTCGGCGATCCCGGCTCCCATGATCCCCGACCCCACGATGCCCACTCGCTTGACGGCCATCCCGCGATGTTACCGGCGGGTAAGGAGCCGGCACCACCCGCTGGAACCTGACGCCGAGACGGTCACCGTGAGTTCACGTTCGCGAGACGGAGTGGCCACTTCATCCCGATACCGTCGAAGGCATGTCCACCGCAATCGCTCGCCCCGCGCGCCACATCGAGCTCGAGCGAGCCTTCAACTTCCGTGACCTGGGCGGCTATCCCACTGCTGATGGCGGCGCGACGAAGTGGCAGACGCTCTACCGCGCCGACGGCATCCATCGCATCTCCGAGGCCGACGTGCTGCGCCTCCAACCTTTGGGCCTGAGGACCGTCATCGACCTGCGCACGCCGGACGAGATCGAGCAGCACGGCCGTTTCCCCCTCGAGTCCTATGACGTGGACTACCACCACCACCCCGTCCTCGACGTCGTCTGGAGCCCCGAGGTGCTCGAGGCCCAGGCCGACTCCCCGACGTTCATCGTCGATCGCTACCGCGAGATGCTCGTCACCGGCGAGGACGCGCTCGGCCGATCACTGCGGCTGCTCGCGGAGAACGAGACCTACCCCGCGGTCTTCCACTGCGCCGCGGGCAAGGACCGCACCGGGATCGTGGCCGCGCTCGTGCTCGCCCTCGTCGGCGTGCCCGACGAGGACATCGCGGAGGACTATGCGCTCAGCCGTGACGGTGTCACGCGGATGATCGCGTGGGTGATGGAGAATGTCCCCGAGGCGCGCGAGCGCATGAGCAAGGCGCCGGACGCGCTGATGAGCGCAGAACCCGAGAGCATCCTCGCTCTGCTCGACCACATCCGCGCTGAGCACCGCACGGTCGAGAGGTACGCGGCCACGATCGGCGTGGACGCCGAACACGTCACCCGGCTTCGCGTAGCTCTCGTCGCGTGACAGCGCTCGTCGCGTGACAGCTCTCGTTTCCTGACGATCGCCGCCCACTACCGTGGCCGCGGTGAGCGGCACAGTGGCGTTGGTGGGCGGCGGCGAGTTCGGGAATGACTGCGGCTTCGACAAGGAGCTGCTCGTCGTGTCTCAGGCGACTGAAGTGCTGATCGTCCCGACCGGATCGGCGTACGAGCATCCGGAGCGTTCGGTCGCTCAGGCCGTCTCCCACTTCGAGGGTCTCGGCGCGAAGGCGCGGGGCTTGATGGTCCTCAACCGGCAACAGGCGCTCGACGAAGCCAACGCGGCCGAGGCGCGCACTGCTCGGTTCGTCTATCTCACGGGTAGCTCTCCTATGCACATGCGCTCGGTGCTGAAGGCGACCCCGTTCTGGGAAGGCCTGCGCGCCGCGTGGCGCGACGGCGCGGTGATCGCCGGGTCCTCCGCCGGTGCGATGGCGCTCTGCGATCCGATGGTCGATCCGCGGGCGGCGCGTTCACGCTGGGCTTGGGGCTGCTCGAGCAAGTCGCGGTCATCCCTCATCACGACCAGTGGAGCCACGATCGCTCACGACGCACGTTCGAGCTCGCCGGGTCGTCCTTCCCGATCGTCGCGCTCGATGAGCAAACGGCTGCGATCCGTGACGGCGAAGGCCGGTGGCGCGCGGGAGGCAACGGCAAGCTGCAAGTCATGCTCGACGGCCACGAGGTCGCCCTCGACCGCCTGCCGTAGCCGGTGTCGCGGCGGTGAGGCGCGACTACGACTCGGTGATCGTGACCTTCTCGATCTGCACCGGCTGCGAGGGCGGGCCGTCGCTGCCCGGCACCGCGAGCGCGGCGATCGTGTTGACCGTCGTATCGAGGCCGTCGGTGACCTGACCGAACAGCGAGTACTGCGGCGGCAGCTGCGTTCCCTGCGCTCCGCTGATGATGAAGAACTGACTGCCCTGCGTGTCCGGGCCCGAGTTCGCCATCGCGAGCGAGCCCAGCTCGTACGCGCCTGCTGCAGGCAGCTCGTCGGCGAACGAGTAGCCAGGGCCGCCGGTGCCGTCACCCTTCGGGTCGCCGCACTGGATGACGAAGTCCTCGACGACTCGGTGGCACATGATCCCGTCGTAGTAGTGGTACCGCGACAGCACGACGAAGTTGTTCACCGTGTTCGGCGCCGCCTTCGGGTCGAGGTCGATGGTGAAGTCCCCGAAGTTCGTCTCGACCTGCGCCGTGTAGGTCTTCGCCGGGTCGATGCACGTCGGAGGCGCGTTCTCGAACGTCGTCACGCGCTCGGCCGAGCCGTCAGCGGGCGGGCACGGGGTCTCGCCCGTGATCGACGTTCCCGCGACCGTCGTGACGGTCGACGCGGTCGGTTCCGCCGTCGAGCTCGCGGCGGTGCCGGTGGTGTCCGCACCTGCGGCCACGGTCGTGCCCGCAGACACATCCGAGTCGCTGTCATCGCTCCCCACGAGACGGCTGATGCCGAAGGCCACGACGAGGAAGACGCCGAGGAGGATCGCTCCTCGGATGATGAGCCGCTTCCGCTTCGCCTTCGCGTCCTCGGCCTCTTGCGCCTCGAGACGCGCCTGGCGGCCGGCCTTCTGACGTTCACGCTTGGCGGTGCCCACGAGCGGGAGAACCTACCGGTTTACCCGGATCGCCCCACAGTCGGCACTGGTACCTTCCAACCGCATGGCGCTCCTCGTGCAGAAGTACGGCGGCACGTCCGTCGCCGACGCCGAGCGCATCAGGGCCGTCGCCGATCACGTCGCTCGCACGCACCGACAAGGCAACGACGTCATGGTCGTGGTGAGCGCGATGGGCAAGGAGACCGACGAGCTGATCGCACTCGCGAACCAGGTGTCCTCGACCCAGCCCGGCCGCGAGATGGACATGCTGCTCACCGCCGGGGAGCGCAAGTCGATGGCCCTCCTCTGCATGGCCCTCGCCGACCTCGGCGTCGAGGCCGCGTCGTTCACCGGAAGCCAGGCGGGCATCGTCACCGACACAACCCACGGCAAGGCGAAGATCCTCGAGGTCAAGGGTGATCGGCTGCGAGCCGCGATCGCCGAGCGCCAGATCCCGGTCGTCGCCGGCTTCCAAGGCGTCTCCACCGACAACGACGTCACGACGCTCGGGCGGGGCGGATCCGACACCACTGCGGTCGCACTCGCTGCCGCGTTCGGAGCCGACGCGTGCGAGATCTACACCGACGTCACCGGAGTCTTCACCGCGGACCCGCGCGTCGTGCCCACCGCGCGCCGGCTCAACCGCGTGTCGTTCGAGGAGATCCTCGAGATGGCGGCGACCGGTGGCCGCGTGCTCGCACTGCGGTCGGTCGAGTTCGCCCGCAACCACCACGTGCCCCTCCACGTGCGTTCGAGCTTCACGTGGGAGCCGGGCACGTGGATCACCGAGGAGGACGCTTCGATGGAAGCCCCGATCATCTCCGCCGTCACCCACGACACCTCGGAGGCGAAGGTGACGATCACAGGAGTCCCCGACAAGCCCGGCATCGCAGCGAAGCTCTTTCGCACGCTCGCGGAGGAGTCGGTGAACGTCGACATGATCGTGCAGAACACCTCGATCGGTGGGACGACCGACATCTCGTTCACGGTGCCGAAGGCAGATCTCGGGGCGAGCGAGCGCGTGACCGGCGCGCTGGTGGCCGAGATCGGCGCGAGCGGTGTGACCCACGACGAGAACATCGGGCGCGTGTCGCTCATCGGTGCGGGGATGAAGACGAACCCCGGTGTCGCGGCCACGATGTTCGAGACGCTCGCCAACATCGGCGTGAACATCGAGATGATCTCGACATCGTCGATCCGGATCTCGTGCGTGGTCGCGGACGACGACGTCGAGCGATCGGTGCAGGCGCTGCACGACGCGTTCGCCCTGGAAGGTTGACGTAGCTAGCTGAAACCGCGGGAACCGCCAGAGTGGCCGCCAGTAGCCTGACGGCCATGCGTGTAGGCGTCGTAGGAGCAACGGGGCAGGTCGGCAGCGTCATGCGGGCGGTGCTGGCCGAGCGAAAGTTCCCGATCGACGAGATCCGCTTCTTCGCATCGGCACGGTCGGTCGGGCGGACGCTCCCGTGGAACGGCGAGGAGATCCCGGTCGAGGACGCGGCGGTCGCCGATCCCTCGGGTCTCGACATCGCACTGTTCTCGGCGGGGGCAACAGGCTCGAAGGCGCTCGCCCCGCGGTTCACCAGCGCAGGCGTGACGGTGATCGACAACTCGACCGCGTGGCGGATGGATCCCGACGTGCCGCTCGTCGTCTCCGAGGTGAACCCGCACACGCTCGCCAACATCCCGAAGGGAATCGTCGCGAACCCGAACTGCACGACGATGGCCGGCATGCCGGTGCTGAAGCCGCTGCACGTCGCAGCCGGGCTGAAGCGCCTGATCGCCAGCACCTATCAGGCGACGTCCGGCGCCGGGCTCGAGGGCGTCGCGGAGTTCGACGAGCAGGTGCGCAAAGTCGCCGACCGCGCCGCAGCGCTCACCTTCGACGGCGAGGCGGTCGACTTCCCTGCGCCCTCGAAGTTCGCGCGACCGATCGCGTTCAACGTGCTCCCGTTCGCCGGCACGCTCGTCGACGACGGGGACAACGAGACGAACGAGGAGAAGAAGTTCCGCGACGAGAGTCGCAAGATCCTCGAGATCCCCGCGCTGCCGGTGTCGGTGACGTGCGTGCGCGTGCCGGTCTTCACGGGGCACTCGCTCTCGCTCAACGCTGAGTTCGAGCGGGCGATCAGCCCCGACGAGGCGACGGAGATCCTCCGCGACGCACCCGGTGTCGAACTGTCCGAGATCCCCACGCCGTTGCAGGCCGCGGGGAAGGACCCGTGCTACGTCGGTCGCATCCGCCGCGACCCGACCGTCGAGCACGGCCTCGCGCTCTTCGTGTCGAACGACAACCTCCGCAAGGGCGCCGCACTCAACGCGGTGCAGATCGCAGAGCTCCTCGCCGCGCGCTAGCCACGCGCCGCTGGCCGCGGGCGGGTGGGCCGGCGCGGGCCCGACCCGATTGGCGCGGAATCCGCCCCATAGAGGCGGCTGGCGCAACAGTTCCTCGAGCTACGCAGAGCGCCCGACCCAATTGGCGCGGAATCCGCCCCATAGGGGCGGCTGGCGCAACAGTTCCTTGAGCTAGGCACACGCGCAGGGGATCGTCCCGCACTTCGGGCAGCCGTTCACGAAGTGGGCGATAGCGTCGTCGAAGTCGATGTCGAGCTGGTTCGCGAGTGACGCGAGCCACGCGAGGACGTCGCCCATCTCGAGCATTTGCTCGTCGCGTGACCCCTTGCGAACCGCCCGCGCCAGCTCGCCCACCTCCTCCGCGAGCCACGCGATCGTGACCGCCACGCCCCGCTCGGAGTCGCGCTCGAGGTAGGTGCGGGCGATCACGTCCTGGAATTCACGCAGTTGCATGCCGCCCACGATGCCGCGCGCATACAGGCTTGCGCTGCGCGGCGGAATGAACGATCATTCCGCTCGTGAGGATCACGACCACCTTGTCGAAGCGGGATGCGATCCTCGACGCGGCCCTCGACCTCTTCGCCGAACGCACCTTCGCGAGCACACCCATGCCCGTTCTCGCCGAACACGCCGGCGTCGGGGCGGGGACGATCTACCGCTACTTCGACAGCAAAGACGCGCTCGTGAACGCCCTCTACCGACGCTGGAAGACGGAGATGACCGACGTCGTGTCAGGCGACATCCCGCAGGGGCTGACGCCCCGCGAGGAGTTCGGGCACTGGTGGCTTGGTCTGTGGACGTTCGCGACCGAGAACCCCGCCGCCTTCCTGTTCCTCGAGACGCACCATCACGCCGCGTACCTCGACGACTCGAGTCTCGACATCGGCACCGAGCTCACCGCTCGTGCGGTCGCCTACGTGCGCCGCGGCCAGCGGCTCGGTGCCATTCGCTCCGGGCGGCCCGAGATGCTCATCGCGCTCGTGCTGGGCGGCGTTCACCGGTCTGTTCAAGACCGCGACCGACAACGCCTTGCCACTCACCCGGGCCACGCTCGATGCGTCCGAGGAGGCCGTGTGGTCGTTGCTCGCAGCCTGAACCATCCTCAAGAAGGAGCGTCTCCGATGGCCAACGTTCTGATCACCGGATGCAGCAGCGGGTTCGGCTTGCTGGCAGCCCTCGAGTTCGCCCGTCGTGGTGACACTGTCTTCGCGTCGATGCGAACCGTCTCGAAGTCAGGAGCACTCGAACAGGCAGCCGCAGCCGAGGGCCTGAAGGTGAAGGTCATCGCACTCGACGTGACCGACGACGCGTCGGTGCGCGCTGGTGTTGACGCCGTCGTCGCGGAGGCGGGCACGATCGACGTGTTGGTGAACAACGCCGGCATCGAGATGAACGGCGCGATCCACCTCATCTCCGACGACGAAGCGCGGTGGCAGCTCGACACCAACGTGCTCGGTCCGCTGCGCACGATGCGAGCGGTCGTGCCGATCATGCTGCAACAGGGCGGTGGGACGATCGTGAACGTGTCCTCCGTCGCCGGCGTCGTCGCGGTGCCCTACGGCGGGATGTACTCGGCGAGCAAGCACACGCTCGAAGCGATGACCGAGGCGATGCACTACGAGCTCGCGCACCGCAACATCCGCTTGGCGCTGATCGAGCCCGGGCAGTTCACGACCGAGTTCGCGAACAACTCGCAGATGGCCGCGGGCATGGCGGCCGATGCCGACGCGACCCAGCGCCGCGAGCGGCTCCGCGCGTCGATGGGCGGCCTGCTCCCCGCGGGCCCGCCGCCCGACCCTCAGGCTGTCGCGAACGCCATCGTCGACGCGGCGCAGGCCCGGGCGCCGAAGCTGCGAGTGCCCGTGGGCGCCGACGCCGAGCTCGTCACCGCGGCGCGGTCGAGCATGGACTTCGAGAGCTTCGAGCAGGCCATGCGCCAGACGCTCAACTGGTTCGACTGACCCCGACCCCCCGCTTCCACCCACGCGTCTCTGTTGCATACTGCGCCACTTCTGGCGCACTTCGCGGCAGAGAACGCCGAGGCGGCGGCTACGCTCATCCGACTACCGGGAAGTAGCGCAGCTTGGTTCAGCGCGCAGCGTTCGGGACGCTGAGGCCGCGGGTTCAAATCCCGCCTTCCCGACTCAGACGCCGCACCTTCGGGTGATCAGCGCCAGCTAGTGAGGATCCACGACCTCACGCGGTTCACCAGCTCAGTCGGGCGCTCCTCGACGAGGTGGAGCAGCCCGCGATAGATCTTCCCCTCGGCGCCGTCGAGCGTCACAGCATCGAACTCATTGAGACGATGCTCCCCGATCTGAACCGCACGCGTCTGCATGTCGACCGCAAGGTCACCGCAGTTCACGAGACAGACGATTCCGAGCTGGCGAGCGACCACCGCGGCATGGGACGTACGGGCGCCGCGTGAGGTGAGCAAACCCCGACAGACGGGGAAGGACGCGATGTCGCCGGTCGACGCATCCTCACGCACCAGGATCACCGGGTCGCCGCGTTCGGCACTGAGGCGGGCCGTATCGGCCTCGAGCGCGATCAACCCGGCCACGACGCCAGTGCTGGCAGGTGTGGCCCGGCCGATCGGATCCGGTGCCGCTCGGTGGTCGATGCGCCCGCGCGTGATGCGATCCAGATCGAGCGAAGCGAGGCTCGCGAGTGCCGTCGCCTCGTCGAGCACACCTTCGTCGACGAGGTCGCATGCGATCTGGAGGGCCGCCCACGGCGTGCGCTTCGCCGCACGCGACTGGAGGACCCACAGCTTTCCGTCCTCGACGGTGAACTCGAAGTCCTGAGCGTCGCGGAAGATCGATTCGAGCGTCCGCCGAAGTGTCTGGAGCTCGTGTGCGAGGCCCGGAACTGCCGCAATCAGGGGTTCAGGGTCACCGGTCGCGTGACGGCCGGCCACGACATCCTCGCCTTGTGCGTTGAGCAAGAAGTCGACGTAGAGCCGGTTCTCACCGGTCGAGGGGTCACGGGTGAACCCGACACCCGATCCCGACGTGATCCCTTGGTTGCCGAACACCATCGCCTGGACGGTGACCGCGGTGCCGACGAGGTCGGTGAGCCCCCTGAGCCGGCGGTACTCGACCGCGCGCTCGGCGTTCCACGACCGAAAGACGGCCTCGACCGAGTCGCGGAGCTGCTGCATGGGTTCCTGCGGGAACGGCCGACCCGAGGACGACAGATAGATGCTTTCGAACTCGTCGACGAGCCTCCGGAGGGCGGCCACGTCGAGCTCGGTCAGCGTTGGAACCCCGGACTGCGCAAGTCGCGCGGTCGATCGCTTCGGTGAAGAGCGACGCTGGGCAGCCGGCGGCGACCTCGGCATGCGACTGCACCAGCCGTCGGTACGAGTCCCATACGAAGACGGGATCACCTGTCGCGCGGAGAAGCCCCGGCACTGTGGCGTCACAGAGCCCGACGTTGAGGATCGTGTCGAGCATTCCTGGCATCGACCTCGCGGCACCCGATCGCACGGCGAGGAGGAGTGGACGGCGGCTGGCACCGAAGCGCAGCCCGGTGGCGTCCTCGACGTGACGGACGCCGCGGTCGATCAAGGCGACCACGTCTGCGTCGAGCCGCCCCTCACCGGCGTCGTGGGCGGCGCAGATCTCGGTGCCGAGCACGAAGCCGGGCGGGACGGGCAACCCGGCAGCGGCCATTCGCATGAGGTTGGCGGCCTTGGCGCCAACCGTCTCGGGACGCGCAGCCCGCAGATCTGCCGCATCGAGGAACATCAGCCGGGTGCTGACCCCGGGCGTGAGGTCGACGCTCATCGCGCGGACAACAGGGTGAGGACGTGGTCGCGCAGGCCGAGCGCGGAGCGCAACAACGCGTCGGTTGCCGTCTCCGCGGCCCGGGCGAGGTTGTCGGCGACGTAGAGGGTGCGGAAGTCAGGCGCCGTCGCGACCATCGCCGCGCGGGCCGCACGCTCGGCGTCGTCCGCGTCGTGCTCGAGGCTGGCGACACGGTCGACCGCAACGATGAAGTCTTCGAGGTCGTCGGGACTGGCACCGTCGACGACCTCGCGGGCGATCTCCACGGCCTTGAGATGCTCACGTGATGCCATGACCAGGATGGAGGCCAGCGGCATGAGGATCGGTCGCACGACGGGGATCGCTTCGCGGGGCACGAGGGTCAGCAGGAACACGCCCTCCTCGATGAGGTCGATCGCGTCGTCGGCCATCGTCGTGAGGGCGGCGACGGTGCCGCCCCCCTCCACGCGCCCGGCCGCCTGGCGCTGCGCGACGACGATCTCGTCGGCATCGTGCTCCCACCCTGCGGCGCGCGCCGCCTGCCGAGTGAGGAAGTCGTCGTCCTCGAAGATCCCGAGGCGCACGAGCGTCGTCTGGAGCGCCTGGGCGGACTCGACGATCAGGCTGGCGTGCTCGGCCGCCGTGTCGATCAGGCGCCGATGCGACGCCTGCGCGTGTCGCAACACCTCGACTCGGAGCTCGTCGCGGATCAGCAGCGGCGACTTCCCCGCGCGCAGCCCCTCCGAAGCCGCGCGAAGCGCGAACCGAACGACGGCAAGAGTGGCGTCGCGGCCGAGAACATCCGACAACGGCTCGCCGTATCGGGCTGGCACCTTCGCCGCCCGCTCGACGGCGTCATAGACGAGACGCTCGCCGCCGAGCGACAGGAACGCCATGTGACCGAGGTTCTGGTCGGCCGCCCAGCGCAACAAGCTCACCGCGTCGTTCCGGCCGACGATCGGCGTGAGCCGTTTGCGAGCACGATTCCAGTCCAGAACGAAGACGAGACGGGAACCGACGTGCCGGAGGTAACCCTCGAGCGAGGCTCGGTCGGGCGCCTCGTAGCGACCGATGGCGACGTGGTGTTCACCGAGCATCGAGCCTCGGCCGCGTCGCTCGGCGCCAGACCACGTGATGGGGTAGCCATCGAGCATCGATTGGAAGAACGCGAGCCGGCGAGCGTGGACGTCGGTGTAGGTCAGGGTCGCGGTGAGGTGCTCGATGGCCAGGACCACCACGTGTGCGTTCGTGGTCCCGAGGTCGTTCTCGATCAGAAGCCGTTCTCCCACGCGCGTCGCGCTCGCCGTCAGACCGGGATGGTCGAACTTCAGCGCGGCTGTCTCTCGGAGACCGGCCATGAACGCCGAGACGAGGCCCTCGTCCTCCTCCCTGAGCCCGTACACAGACGCGCCGTCGATGGTCGCCGGCGCGACCTCGACTTGCAGACGGTTGAGGGCACGATGTGCGTCCATCACGAGGAGGTGCAGCGAGTCCCCGTGCTGCCGTTCGGCAGAGGTCATCCGATCGATGTAGGCGCCTCGGACGACCTGGCTGCTCGGATCGGGACCATCCGCCGCCAGCGCTTCGAGCCGAGCGCGATCGGGCGCGCCGGCTACCCGTGCGACGTCGAGCGGCGTGAGCATGTCCGCGATCGCGTCGATCAAGGTGCGGTGGATCCGAGCCGCACGCGGGATCAAGTACAGGTCCTCTTCGGTCCGCAGCGACCCCTCGACAACTGAATCGAGGTCGGTGTCGGTGATGCCGGCAGCCAGACGCTCCTCTCGGAGCGACGGACCCACCGTCGACGGTGAGTCTGCGTGCGCTCGTGCGGCCTGCAGGAGCGTCAGGAAGTACTTCGCCCGATCGTTCGCCTCCAACCCGCTCGCGACAAGTGACGGGAGGAGCAGCGTCGACTCGCCGAGCTCCTCGAGCACGTCACGTTTGCGGACTCCCGCTGGCGCCGCGTCGACCACCTTGCTGCTCACGATCTTTCCGAGTCGTTCGACCCGTTCCGTGATCATGGTTGCGAAGCACTGAGGACGACGCCAGGGGCGAACGTCCCTCAGGGAGGGTCGCTCAAAGGTTCGCCGGCTCGCTAGCCGTCGACGGCTGTCGGCGTGCGAGTCTCGTCGCGGAGACCGGCGGCGAACGACACCGCGGCCGCGAGGTCTGCGTCGTTCGGGTGTCCCTTGTTCAGCCCACCGATGAGCCGGAGCGGCAGCCAGGTGTCGAGGCCCTGGCACCTGAACGTCCCGACGACGTCGAAGCCCTTGGTCTCGAGCCGAGCGACCATCGGCCGGGTGTATTGCCAGAGCGGCAGCTCCGGGCCGCCGCTCGTCGCGAACAGGAACGCCTTGCCCCGCTTCGCGGTTGGCAGCGAGGCCACGAAGGTCCGCAGCCGGGGGTGGAACGCCATGCCGAAGATCCCCGAACCGAACCCGACCAAGTCGTAGTCGCCGAGGGCGGCGATGTCCACCTCTTCAGGTTCGACCACCGCCGCGCCGAGCACGTCAGCCATCGCCGACGCGATCTTCTTCGTGTTGCCATGCGAGACCGATACGCACACGATCAAGTTCTTCATCGTTTGATCCTCCAAGCCAGGACCGCCTCCCACGATCGATCGTTTCGAGGCGACGCGGTAGAGGCGAAGGTCTCGGCAGGGACGCGAGCCGCGGGAGGGTGCGCTGCCAGCGGGGGAGGCTCCGACGTGCGAGGCGTGACTGCGGCTACTCGATCCAGAGCGTTTCCGCGAGCGTCACGATGGCAAGCAGCGCCGGGAACACCGACAGCGGGAGCCACAGCAACGTCGACCGCTGGTGCTTGAACTTCGCGACGACGGCCAGCGCGAATGCGACGAGCGACAGCAGCAGCCCGCCGACCAGCGAAGCCGTGCCGAGGTATCCAATCCAAGTGTCCTCGACGGCGTCGGAGCCTCCGACGGCATACGCCACGCCGAACATCACGTACGAGGCCACGATCAGGACAACCACCCCTGCCGTCAGTCCGACTGCCCATCTGGCCACGACGCCATGAGCGGACCCCCCAGAGGTGGGAACGGGTGCCGCGAGGGAATGGGCTCCCATCGAACACTCACCTCCATGAGGCGCCATTGGCTCCTCCGTGTTCGATCGTCCTCTTCCTCGCCGAGCCGGCAGAAGGGCCGAACCTACGGCCGCGCGGGGACGTTCGGCCCTTGGCCGGGCAGTCGGGGAGGAGGATCGTGACGCGATGGGAGACGAACGACGCCCGCGAGACCTGGGATGCGGCAATGCGCCGATGTCGGTCGCCCTCGTCGGGACGTACCCGCCCACGGAGTGTGGGCTCGCGACCTTCACCAGCAATCTGCGAGCGGCGATCGCCTGCCGCTCTTCGGGTTGGCGGACGGGAGTGGTTCGCGGTCTCGATCGCGATGAGCCAGCGCCGTCGCACGAGGTCATCGAACAGTGGGTTGCTGGCGATCCGGCGTCACTGCGCCGTTCGCTGGCGGCGCTGAACGACTTCGACGCGGTGCTGCTTCAGCATGAGTACGGGCTGTTCGGCGGCCACGACGGCGAGCAGGTGCTCGACCTCATCGACGGTCTCGAGGTCCCGCTCGTGGCCGTGCTTCACACCGCGTCTGCTGGAGCCGAGCGTGCACCAGCGCGAGGTGCTCGAGCGAATCCTCGACGCCGCCGCGGTGGCGGTGGTGCAGAGCCAATCGGAGCTCCAACGCATCGTCGCCGTGTACGAGGCGAACCCCGACGCGGTGGTCATGATCCCGCACGGTGCGACGCCCAACTTCTCGGGACCACTACTGCCGGACATCCCGCGGCCGTCGGTCTTGACGTGGGGCTTGTTGAGCCCAGGCAAGGGAATCGAGCACGGGATCGGGGCGATTGCCCGGTTGGCCGTCCACTCGCCGACGATCTCGTACATCGTCGCCGGCGAGACGCACCCGAAGGTTCGGGCGGTGTACGGCGAGCAGTACCGAGACGCGTGTGAAGGCGCGGGCCCTCGCGCTTGGAGTGGCCGATCGCGTCCACTTCGACGACGTCTACCGTGACTGGGAGTCGCTGCGGGCGCTCGTGCGCACCGCCGACGTGGTTCTCCTTCCGTACGACTCGCGCCGACCAAGTCAGCTCCGGCGTGCTCGTCGAGGCGCTGGCGTCGGGCAAACCGGTCGTGGCGACTCGCTTCCCCACGCGGTGGAGCTTCTCGCCGACGGGGCCGGCATCCTCGTCGATCACTGCAGCCCCGAAGCCATGGCGCACGCACTCGAACGTGTGCTCTACGAAGACGGCCTCGCCGGTCGCATGGCGCGCGCCGCTCGAGTGGCAGCGACGCCGCTGCTCTGGCCAGCGGTCGGCGCGGAATACTGCTCGCTGGTCAATCGTGTGGTCGCCGCGCGGGCGGTGATGTGATCGCGTTGCCCGCGCCGTCGCTCCGTCATCTCGCGCGCCTGACGGATGACGTCGGGATCGTCGAGCACGCGCTCCGATCGGCCCCGGTTGGATCTCGGCTACTGCACGGACGATGCCGGCCGGCTCCTGGCCGTTGCGTCAATGCTGTGGGAAGACCCCGATGCCCATCGCCTGGCCACCGTCGGGCTGAGCTTCCTGAGCCGCGCCCACAACGGCAACGGGACGTTCAAGCTTCGACGTTCGCGTGAACGGCGCGTGGACCGAAGACGCAGGGAGCGATGACGCCTCGGGCCGTGCGGTTTTCGGCTTGGGCACTGCCGCAGCTCGCGCTCCGTGGCCCGATGTGCGCGACCCGGCCCAGACCCTGTTCGACACCGCGGTGCGCTTCCGGTCGACCCACCCACGTGCACTCTGCGCTGCGGTGCTCGGCGCGGTCGAGGTTCTCAACGTCTTCGTCGACCATCACGGAGCCCGTCGGCTGGTGGCCGACGCCGCCGATCTCCTGCCAACCCTCGCTGATGACCGCGAATGGCCGTGGCCCGAGCCACGACTGACCTATGCCAACGCACTGATCCCTGAGGTGCTGCTTGCGGTCGCGACGACACGAGCCGACCACAGCGCGGCGACCGATGCGCTCGTCCTTCTGGACTGGCTGGTCAACGAAGAGAGCGGCGAGAACGGATTCAGCTTCGTCCCGGTCGGCGGACGCGGGCCGGGTGGGTCCAAGCCCGCGTTCGACCAGCAACCGATCGAGGCGTGGGCGATGGCAGACGCCTGCGTCCACGCCTTCGCCTCACGCGAGAAGTGCGGTGGGCGGACGCGGTGCGAAGGGCGGCGCGCTGGTTCGTGGGCGACAACGACGTCGGTGTCGCCATGTTCGATCCGAGTACTGGAGGGGGATTCGATGGGCTCGGGCGACACGGGGCGAATCGCAACCAAGGCGCAGAGTCGACGCTCGCCTTTGTAGGGACGATGGCGCAGGCCGCGAGGATCCAAGGAGAGTGCTCATGAGTGATCGGTGGGTGAAGGTGGAGCACGGCGAGTCGCCGGGCATCAGGTGAACCATGTCGCTGCGCATCGTCGCGGGAACCGCGAACGTCTCCCTCGCCGTTGACGTCGCTGCCGCGCTGTCCTGCGAGCTGACCGCTTGCAAGGTCGAACGATTCCCTGACGGCGAGCTCAGACCGGCCGTCGCCAACGTCCGTGGTGACGACGTCTACGTGGTCGAACCGACCGGCCCTCCCGTGAGCGAGAACGTCGTCGAGTTGCTGCTCTTGCTCGACGCCTGCCGCCGAGCCGGCGCCGAACGGGTGACCGCGGTCGTGCCTTACTTCGGCTACGCCCGTCAGGACCGGCGAAGCAAGGCAGGCGAGGCTGTCGGGCGCGCGTGATCGCCGGCGCACTTGTCTCGGCAGGCGCGCAACGAATCGTGATCGTGGATCCGCACACCGCTGCGCTGGAAGCGATGTGCAGCGTGCCGGTGGAGATGCTCACAGCCGTACCCCTCGTCGCGGGCGCCCTCTCGAGCGAGCTGGCCGAGGATGCCGTCGTCGTCGCTCCCGACTTCGGAGCGATCAAGCTGGCCCAGCGGTACGCGGCGCTCGTCGCGCGCCCGGTCGCGATCGTACGGAAGACCCGGTTGAGCGGCGCGGCAGTCCGGGCCGAAGAGCTGGTCGGACAAGTGGAGGGTCGATCGGCGCTCATCGTCGACGACATGATCAGCACGGGCAGCACCATCGAGGCGGCTGCCCATGTGCTGCGGGCACACGGCGCCACCGGCGACATCGTCGTGGCGGCGACGCACGGCCTGTTCGTGCCCCCGGCACCTGCACGCCTCGCAGGGCTGGCCAGCCGACTCATCGTGACCGACAGCCTGCCGGGCGGTGACCATCCCGAGCTGCGAATCGAGGTCCACTCGATCGCTTCTCTGCTGGCCGATGCCATCGGCCGCCTGCACGACAATGAGGACATCGGCGAGCTCCTCACCGCTGGCTGACGCCGCCATGGGGACCATCGGCCCTGGCGTGCTCACCGCGATCGGTTGACCATGGATTGTGGTCAAGGAGGTCGCGCCATGATCTTCGCCGATCGTCTCGATGCGGGGCGACGCCTGGCCGCGCGAACTTCGAGCACTTGCGCGGCCAACCGGTGGTCGTGCTCGGTCTACCGCGTGGCGGCGTGCCGGTGGCGTTCGAGGTAGCCCGATCGCTCGAGGCACCGCTTGATGTCATCGTCGTCCGCAAGCTCGGAGTGCCGTTCCAACCCGAGTTGGGCATGGGTGCCATCGGCGAGGACGGGATCCGCATCATCAACGACGAGATCGTCGCGATGGCCCGCATCTCAGAGTCCGATCTCGCAGCCGTCGAGGCCCGCGAGCGCGCCGAGCTCGAACGCCGAGCACGGCGGTTCCGCGGCGACCGGCCTCGCAGCCCGCTCACCGGTCGCACCGTGGTCATCATCGACGACGGCATCGCCACCGGGTCCACCGCTCGAGCCGTGTGCCAGGTGGCGCGCGCCCAGGGCGCGAAGTCGGGTCGTGCTCGCGGTGCCGGTCGCGCCCGTCGGTTGGACCGCTCGGATCGGTCGCGACGCCGACGAGTGCATCGCGGCTCGACACGCCGGAGCCGTTCTGGCCGATCGGCCAGTTCTACGCCGACTTCTCCCAGACCTCCGACGACGAGGTGGTGGAGTGCCTGGCGCGCGTCCCGCTGAAGCGCTCGCCAGAAGCCGGCGCATCAGCTCGTGTGCCCCACGACCCCCCGTCGCGGGACGAGGAGGTCGAAGTGACGTGGGACCAGTCCGCTGGGCGGCCATCTCACCGTGCCCGACCGGGCGACCGGCATCGTGGTGTTCGCCCACGGCAGCGGTAGCAGCCGCCACAGTGCCCGCAATCGCTACGTCGCCACCGTGCTCAACGAGGCGGGCCTCGGGACATTCCTCGCCGACCTGCTGACCACCGAGGAGAAGCCTCGACCGCGGCTACGTCTTCGACATCGACCTGCTCGCCCGGCGGCTCGGAGACGTGACGGCCGCGTGCTCGAACGCGAAGTGGGCCGCACTGCCCATCGGCACTTGTCGGCGCCAGCACCGGCGCGGCGGCCGCCCTCTGGGCCGTGACCGAACCCGGCGCTGACATCGCCGCAGTCGTCTCTCGTGCGGCGGGTGCCCGGGATCTCGCCTGGCCACGCCTCCGTGCGGTCACTGCCCCGACACTGCTGATCGTCGGTGGCGATGACGTCGTCGTCCTCGACCTCAACCGCCAGGCCCGGCGCAACTGCGGTGCGAGAGCCGCCTCGCCGTGGTCCCGGGCGCCACCCACCTGTTCGAGGAGCGCGGCACCCTCCAAGCCGCAGCACAGCTGGCCCGCGACTGGTTCACCAGCCATCTCGCGCCGCTACCCACAACGGCTGGTCGAACGGTGAAGCTCGCCCCTCGCCGGCGACACGATGCTCGGCCGCAAGGTTGCCGAGCACCTCGCCGAGGTGCCGCCGACCGCTCTTCGTGGACGGTGTCGTCGCCGCCGCACATGAGGCCGACCTGTTCATCCTCAACCTCGAGTGCGCCATCTCCGACCGCG
>CAVPSD010000010.1:0-28661 GCA_963708175.1 uncultured Acidimicrobiales bacterium | reverse complement strand
GAGACCCATCGCCGCCTGCCGAGTACAGCTCGCCGTCGTCGTGTAGCCGTCGAAGAAGTAGCGGTCGTAGTGGTTCAGGTCGCCCAGGCGGCGTGAGCAATGGTTGCTGGTTGGTGGATCGGGGAGTCGTTGAAGGCGCTGAGCACGCCCGCACGCTAGAGGGGCGTGGGATGCGACGATGCCGCCATGGAGATGATCTGCATCACCGTGGACTGCCACGATCCGGGGCGCGCTGCGGCCTTCTGGAACCAGGCGCTCGGGGTGGGGAGGGGTGGCGGTGACGCCGGACGGCTCGGGGCGCCGCGCGGGCCACGCGTGGGAGGGCTCGACCTGGAGTTCGTGCGGGCGCCAGACGAAGAGCTGCGCGAAGAACCGGGTCCACCCAGGCTGCAGCGCCGGGCGCGCTCGGCGGGTCGCTCGGCGACGCGACCGCGTGCCTCGTCCGGCTCGAAGCGAGCGTCGCGTGGGAGGAGTGGTTTCCCGACGACGTCGCAGATCGGTACCGCACAACGTGGTCATGCGCGACGTCGAGGGGAACGAATTCTGCCTGAGCGGAGGTTCGTTGTGACCGGGTGTGAGGTGTGCGAGATCCAAGCTCGCACCGAGCGGGGAGAGGAACCGTGGGCGGTCGCTCGGCTGCGCTCGGGTTACGTCAGCCTGTACCGCATCCAGTACTACCGCGGGTACACGTTCTTCTCGGCGAGGCATTGCGTGCGCGAGCTGCACCTGCTCGCCGCCGACGAGCGATCGTTGTTCCTCCACGAGATGGCCGAGGTGGCGCACGCGGTCTTCCGGGCGTTCGCTCCGGTGAAGCTCAACTACGACATGCTCGGCAACGGCGTGCCGCACCTCCACTGGCATCTCGTCCCGCGCCACGCCGACGACCCGCGGCCCCGTGCGCCGATCTGGGAGAACCTCGACTTCCTCCGCCTCGCGTGGGGGAACCACGAGGAAGCCGACACCGCCCTGCGCGGTGAGCTACGGGCTCGCCTCCTGGTCGAGCTCCGGCGCGCCGACGTCACGATCGAGCGCGACTTCCTCGACGCTTGATGTCCCACCCCCCTCCTCATGATGTCGATACTTCCCTCGAGTACTGCTTGGGCCCGAGCGCCAGACGGCTGCGTCACCTTCATGCGCCCCGACGGCACGCGGTTACAGCGAGAACACGCCGTCCACGGCGAGGGCGACGCCGAGGATGACGAGCGTCGCTCCGACCAGTCGGCCGAGCCCACGAAGCACGCGCGTGCTCTGTGACCGTTGAGAGGACGACGAGGATCGCGACCCCCACGAGCGTGGCGCCGATGGGGGTCGCCATGCCGTGGTCGGCCGAAGCCGTGAGCACTGCGGCACCGAGCGCGGGGTTCAGCAGGAGGGGAAAGGCCACGGGAACGAGCCCGGCCTTCCACCCGAACATCGCGGGCTCGGGCTTCGGCGCGCCGGCGACGAGGTCGTGGATGCCGACGACCGCGATCACGAGGCCGGCGCCGAGGCGAAACGTCGACGCGCTCACGTCGAGCAGGTCGAGCAGCGGTGTCGCGAGCGTGCCGAGGAGGACCGCGACCGCGAGTGTGACCGCGGCGCCGAGCCCGGCTGCCGGCACTCGAGCAGGTCGGTCGGGGAGCGCTGACCAGACCCGCGGCGGGTTCGTCGCCGCGAGCACCGCGACGCCCTCGAGGAGCACGGTGGCGGTGGTGAAGTCAGCCATGGGCGAGAAGCGTTGACAGCGCGTGCTGCTGGTCGTCCATCTGGGTGACGTCGGAGTGGAACCAGGCGCCGTCGGCGCGCGTGTCGTCCGATGACGCCTGCCTGACGACGAGCATCCCCGCGGCGCACGAGATGCGTTCGGCGATCGCGGTCGCGTCGTCGGGCCGGCCGCGTGCGAGCTCATAGCGGGCCAGCGCGCCGAGTCCCTCGCCCAGGGTGCCGAGTCCCGACGGCAGTGCCTGGTGGCCTCGCAGCAGCACGTTGACTCCCTTGTCGGTGCGCTGCGACTCGAACCGCACCTGCACCGAGAAGATGCCGGCGAGCCGCTCCGCGTATGCGTCGGTGAGCTCGGTGAGGTCGGGGGATGGCGGGGTGGCCCAGTGCTGCATCTCCTCGAGCGCATACGCGCCCCAGTGATCAGAGGTCGGCGGGAAGACGTCCTCGTTGTCGTCGCGGCGCTGCATCACGTAGCGAGCGACACGCTCAGCGGGCTCGCGCCAGCCGCTGTCGGGGAAGAGGCGCTCGAGCCGGGCGAAGGCGAACCACGTCTCACCCGTGAAGAAGGTCGACGTGCCGCTCGCGGTGTGCGTCAACGGCTGCCACGTCGCGAACACCTTGCCGTCGTCGGCGGTGACCATCAGAAGGAACCGCCCGAGCTCGGCCATCAGGTCGTCGTGCTGCGCGTCGCCGGTGTCGAGGCGCCGTTGCCCGAGCGTGGCGACGAGCAACGCGCTGTTGCCCGAGTCGAGCGCATCGCCCCGGCCGAACGCCGCCCAGTCGTCGTCGCGGACGAGCCGCTCTTGCGCGAAAGCGAGCCCGCTGTCCGCGCCGGTCGTGTCGCCGGCTTGGTAGAGCGAGAGCATCACGCCCGCGTGGCGGGTGAGGTTGTAGCCGCCGAGGTCGGTCTGCGTCGAGCGGTCGAACCGGTAGAGCCAGCTGCCGTCATCGTGCTGGTTCGCGTCGAACCAGCCGACTGCCGCTGCGGCCGCCGTGCTCGCTGCTGCATCGTCGACGGACGGGCAATTCTCGGGCCGAGACACGAACACGACCACGCACGTCGCAGCGAGGACCCAGGCCGCGATGCCGAGGCCGATCCGCCGTGCGAGCACCTGGCGAGGCTAGGCGGGCACCTTGGCCGCGATCTTCGCGACCGTCGCGAGGTTGCGCATCGTCATCGGGCCGAGCGTGCGCTCGATCTTGATCTTCCCGAGAGCGGACTCGCTCATGCGCCCGAGGTGCCGCCAGTAGAGCTCAGTGCTCCGGATGGCGATCTCCTCGTCGCCGATGTCCCACGCGAGCGCGGCTTTCGCCACGGCGGGCTTCGGCGCGGCCTTGAGGAACCCGACGACGCTGACGTCGAGTGCGAACGGTTGGTGAGCGACGATCGCGGCGAGCTCCGCCGGTGTGCGCACCATCGTCACGACCTCGTAACCGAGCGCTTCGAGCAGGCCTTGTTCGATCTGGTCCTCCACCTTCCTCGTCGAGGTGGCCTTCGCATCGAACAAGACGTTGCCGCTCGCGATGAACGTCTCGACGTTCGTGAAGCCGAGGTCGCCGAACAGCGAGCGCAGGCGACCCATCTTGACGACGTGCCCGCCCACGTTGATCGCACGGAGGAACGCGACGCGGCGCGGCACCGCCCAACCCTAGGGTGCGGCTCGTGCTGATCCATGAATGGGACGCGGCGACCGACGACGCCGAGTGGCGCGCGTTCGTCGCGACACACGGCTTCGGCGATCTCGTCGCCAGCGGCCGCGATCGAGACCTGCCCATCGTCGTTCCGACGCAGTTCGTGCTCGACGGCGACCAAGTCATCCTTCACCTCGTGCGCACGAACCCGATCTGGGCGGCGATCGAGGAGAACCCCAATGTCCTGCTCTGCGTGGCGGGGGACTGGGCGTTCATCCCGTCGAGCTGGAAGGTGATCGGCGCGGAGGATCCGCAGCTCGGCATTCCGACGACGTACTACGCCGCGGTGCAGATCTCCGGCCGAGCCTCGATCCTGCGTGAGCCCGAGGACATCGCAGGGGTGTTGCGCGTGCAGCTCGCAGAGCTGCAACCCGATGATGCGGTGGTCGATCCACTCGAGCACGGGAGTCGCCTGAAGGCGATCACCGCGATGCGCATCGAGGTCACGGGGGTACGGGCGAAGTTCAAGTACGGCGGCAACGTCGACCGGCCCCACCGGGAGGCCGTGGCCGAACGTCTCGTCGAGCGGCGCGGACCCGGCGACGCCGCGGCGCTCGGCCACCTCACGCGTCGTCTCGACTCCGGATCCTGAAGATCGGGTAGCCCGGGGCGATCGCGGCGAGATCGGCCTCGGGTGCGTCGGGGCCGACGCCCTGGAAGAACTGGCCGACCTCCCACTTCCAGCGGTTGAGGTAGGCGCGGAGCACCGGCACCTTCTCGGCGTCGGCGAGCTCGTCGGCCTGGAACTCCTCGATGCGCCGGCCGACCCGGAGCTCACCTCCACCTGCCACGCGGAGGTTCTTCACCCATTCGGTCGTGCCCCGGGGCGCCACCAGATAGCGCTCGCCGTCGAGGGTCAGCAGGTTGACGACTGTCGATCTGACCTGGCCGCTCTTGCGACCTCTGAGGCGCAGGTCTCGGGCGCCCCACACGCTGATCCCCAGGCGCACCAGGTGGCGCACCGTCCAGTTCATGAGGGCCGCGCTGCGGGTGGGCGGGATGTACCGGACTTGGGATCCGATGGGCGTTTCGGTGAGCGGTGCTCTCGTCATGGAGCGATGGTTGCACGACTGATGCTCAGAGTCAAGAGCACCGCTCGTGATTGTTGCCACTGCTCTCGTTTGTGTGCACAATGCAGGCATGCCCACCGCCAGCGCCCCGACCACCGCCCGCGCTCGTGCCCGAGCCGAGATCACCGAGGAGATCAAGCGGGAAGCCCGGAGGCAGCTCGCCCAGCAGGGCACCGACCTCTCCTTGCGGGCGGTCGCCCGGGCGCTCGGCATGGCGTCGTCGGCCGTGTATCGGTACTTCGCGAGCCGTGACGAGCTGCTCACCGCGCTCATCGTCGAGACCTATGACACTGTCGGAGAGGCGGCTGAGCGCGCTGCTGCCAGCGCCGGATCGACGGTCGGCGAGCGATGGCTGGCGCTCGCGAGCGCGATACGCAGCTGGGCGTTGGCCCACCCCAACGACTACTCGCTCGTGTACGGCAGCCCGGTGCCCGGCTATCGAGCCCCCGAGGCCACGATCGCACCAGCGGAGCGCGTCAGCCTCGTGGCACTGCGGATCATCCACGACGGCGTCTCGTCCGGGGAGATCACAAGGGGGGCCGAAGTGCCGATGCCGGGTGCCGTGCGAGACGACCTCACCCGGATCAACAACCTCGCCGAGCTCGACTTGCCCGCCGAAGTCCTCGCCCGCGGGCTGATCGTGTGGACCCACCTCTTCGGCACGATCAGCTTCGAGCTCTTCGGTCACCTCCACAACGTCATCCACGACTACGACGCGTTCTTCGAATCGCAGACAGAGCAGGCGATCCGCTTCCTAGTCTCGGGGGATGGTCACGACCGCTGAGAAGGTCGCCGCGTTCCGCGCCGCCCACCGTCCCGGCCAGCCGCTCCTCCTCGCGAATGCCTGGGACATCGGGAGCGCAAGGTTCCTCGCCGGGCTCGGGTTCGAGGCCCTGGCCACGACCAGCAGCGGGTTCGCCGCGACGCTCGGACGCCGTGACTACAAGGTGACGCGCGACGAGGCGCTGGACCACGCGAGCGCGCTCGTCGGTGCGACCGACCTTCCGGTCTCGGCTGATCTCGAGAACGGCTTCGCTGACGATCCTGCCGGAGCCGCCGACACCGTCACCCGCGCCGTCACGATCGGGCTCGCCGGTTGCTCGATCGAGGACTTCACCGGCGATGCGGCGAATCCGATCTATGACGTCGGCTTGGCGACCGAACGCGTTGCTGCCGCAGCCGAGGCAGCCCATCGCGACGGTGATTTCGTGCTCACCGCACGGGCCGAGAACTTCCTCCACGGCCGCAACGACCTCGCCGACACCATCGCCCGGTTGCAGCGCTACCAGGAGGCTGGCGCTGACGTGCTGTACGCGCCCGCGCTCGTGACGATCGACGACATCCGCAGCGTGGTGTCCGCGCTCGACCGACCGGTCAACGTGCTGACGGTGCCGGGCATCCCGACGATCGCCGAGCTCGCGGCCGCCGGCGTCGCGAGAGTCTCCGTCGGCGGCGCGTTCGCGTTCGTCGCTCTCGGCGCGGTCGCTCGAGCGGGACGAGAGCTGCTCGAGCAGGGCACGTACGGCTGGCTCGAGGTCGCGGGGGAGTCCCGCGGGGTCGTGGCGAGCTCGTTCGAGAAGTGACTGCCCTTCGCGTCCGCGCGTACGCGGTCGGCGCCGTGATGGTGGTTCTCGTCGCGTGGCCGTTCACGTGGTCGGCGCACCACGACAGCTTCCCGCTGTCGAACTATCCGATGTTCTCGTTCCCGCGCCACAGAGTCGAATCGTTGTCGTCCGTGGTCGTGGAGATGCCGACGGGCGACATCAAGCGCCTTTCGTCGCAGCTGATCAGCGGCGGGAGCGAGACGACACTCGCCTCGGTGACCGTGATCAACGCGATCAACCGCGGTGGCGGCGGCACCGACGAGCTGTGTGTGCAGGTCGCGCAGCGACTCGAGGGCAACCACGACCTCGCCGGTGGTGAGGTGCTGGTCGTCACCGAGCGGTGGGACGTCGTGGACTACCTCCAGGGCAGTCGCGTGCCCGAGGACCGTACGGTCCACGCCCGATGCAGGGTTCCCGCGTGAGTGCCTTCGACCGCTGGTATCTGCGGGAGGCGCCCCCGGAGCGCCTCGCGGTGATCCGCATCCTCGTGGGCGCGTTCGCCACCGTGTACGCAGTCATCCGGGTCCCGGACCTCTGGGGCTATGCCGAGTTCTCGGACTACCGCTTCCGGCCGGTCGGCGTCACAGGGCTGCTCGACGGCCCGCTTTCACCGGGCCTGTGGCACGGGCTGCTCCTGATCGCGGTCGTGCTGTCCGCGCTGTTCACGGTCGGATGGCGCCACAAGGTCGTCGCGCCGGTCACCGCCGTGGTGCTGCTCCTCGTCACGACGTACCACGACTCGTTCGGGCAGCTGTTCCACACCGAGAACCTGATGGTCCTGTACGTGATCGTGCTCGCGGTCGTCCCGGCCGCCGACGCACTCTCCCTCGATCGGCGGCGCGCCGCGGCACGGGGAGTCGATCCGCCGAGCGCCGGGCGTCGGTACGGGTGGCCGGCGGTGCTGCTCTCGGTGCTGTGCGTCATCACGTACATGCTCGCCGGCTGGGCGAAGATCGCGAACGGCGGCTGGGGATGGCTCGACGGGGACGTGCTCCGCAACCAGATCGCGTTCGACAACGTGCGGAAGGCCGTGATGGGAGATCCCTACTCCGCAGTCGGCGCTTTCCTCGTCCGTCACGGATGGGTGTTCCCGCCGATCGCCTTCGCGGCCCTGGTCGTCGAGCTCGGCGCGCCGATCGCGCTGCTCGGAGGCAAGTGGCGCAACGCGTGGGTGATCGGAGCGTGGCTCTTCCACGCCGGCACGGTGCTCGTGATGTACATCACCTTCCCGTTCCCCCTCTTCCTCGTTGCCTTCGCTCCGTTCTACGAGGTCGAGCACATCCCTCAATGGGTGACCCGTACGATCGGTAGGTGGCGCGCCCGACGATCACCCCTGCTGCCTACCGCCGGTTGACGCTCGGCGCACTGCTGCTGCTCGCCGCGATCGTCGTGAGCGGCGCCGCGGTGCGCCTCACCGGGTCCGGCCTGGGTTGCCCCGACTGGCCCAACTGCGACGACGGCCGCCTCGTCGCGCCGCTCGAGAAGCACGCGCTCGTCGAGTTCACGAACCGCACGATCACCGGCCTGGTGTCGGTCGCCGTGATCCTCGCGGTCCTCGGGTCGATCTGGCGCATTCCGCGGCGGCGCGACCTGATCTGGCTGTCCTGGGGTCTCGTGGTGGGCGTCGTCGCGCAGATCGTCCTCGGCGGCGTCACTGTCCTCGTGGACCTGTCCCCGCCCTTCGTGATGGCGCACTTCTTGTTGTCCATGGCGTTGCTCGCGGACGCAGTCGTCCTGCACGACCGCGCGTGCCAACCCGACGGGCCGCGGCGCCGCGTCGTCGCCGGTGAGGTCGCGACCGCGGTGTGGGTGCTGGTCGGCGCGGCGGTCCTCGTGTTGTTCACGGGGACGATCGTGACCGGTAGCGGCCCGCACGGCGGCGACGAGAACATCCGCCGCCTCGACTTCTTCATCCCCGACGTCGCCCGGCTCCACGGGGTCAGCGTGATGCTGTTCCTCGTGCTCACGCTGCTCACGTTGTGGCTGATGCACCGCACCGCGACGCCGGGACGCGTCCAGCAGCGAGGCCGGTGGCTCGTCTACGCGATCTGCGTCCAAGCCGTGATCGGTTACACGCAGTACTTCACCGGCGTGCCCGTGCTGCTCGTGGGCTTCCACATCGTGGGCGCGGTCTGCGTGTGGACCGCGACGGTCGCGTTGGCGTCAGCTCTCAGCCGGTCAGGCGGGGACGGCGTCGAGGAACTCGAGAGCGGCGTCGATGAACCGGAAGTCCTTGGGCGTGGCGAAGTGGTCGGTACCGGGCAGGGTCACGAGACGCGCGTCGGGTAGCGCGTCGACGAGCGGCTGGCCCGAACCGACGAAGTCGCGCTCGCCGACCACGACGAGCACCGGGCAGGTCACCGCGCTCAGCCGCTCGGGCGTGATCGGCGTCTTCGGACGGCGCATGCACGCCGCGAGCGCCTTCGGGTCGTTGCCGGGGAACGAGGCGTACTGCACGAACACCTGCGACGTGATGTCGTCTTCGGCGACGTCGCCCTCGACCGCGCTCGCGATGAGGTCGGACCGGTCGCTCTCGAAGAGCGTCTGTCCGACCCCCGACACGACGAGCCGCGAGAGCCTGTGGGGCGACCTGCACGCGAGCTCGAGGAGCGTCATCGAGCCGAGCGAGAAGCCGATCGCGTCGACCGGCGTGTCGGGCAACACCGCCATGACCGTGGGCGTGAGGTCGGCGTACGCCTCGGGGTCGTGCGGCTTGTCGGCGGTGCCGTGGCCGAGCAGATCCACGCCGATCACCTCGCGGCCGGCGTCCATGAGCAGCGCTTCCCATCCGGGCTCCTGCCACGTGCGGAGGAAGCTGCCGCCCCAGCCGTGCACCATCACCACGGGTTCAGTGCGCATGGCTCTTATCCTGCACTGTGCCCGAGCGCGTGCGCGTCACCCCGTCCTGCGTCCTCGACGCCGACGAGCTGGAGTGGCGGTTCACGGCCAGCGGCGGCCCCGGTGGCCAGCACGCGAACACCTCGAACACCAAGGTGGAGGTGCGCTTCGACATCGAGTCCTCGCCGTCGCTCGGGCCGCGCCAACGGGCCCGTCTCGTCGAGCGCCTCGGCCCAGCGGTTCGGGTCACCGCTTCCGATCGTCGGTCGCAGGCGCAGAACCGCGAGCTCGCGCTGGACCGGCTGAAGAGCAAGCTCGCGGCCGCGTTGCACGTCGATCCGGCGCGCCGCCCGTCCAAGCCGTCGCGGACG
Source organism: uncultured Acidimicrobiales bacterium (assembly GCA_963708175.1). Lineage (GTDB taxonomy): Bacteria > Actinomycetota > Acidimicrobiia > Acidimicrobiales > DATKAS01 > DATKAS01. The sequence goes on along the minus strand of CAVPSD010000010.1, from coordinate 19,385 downwards.
GCCGTCGAGAAGCGCCTCGGCGACAAGCGCCGTCAGAGCGAGCGCAAGGCCGCGCGCCGGATCAGTCGGGAGGACTGACGCGGATGCGGCGGATGTCGGCGGTGCGATAGCTCGCGAGGCGCGTGCTCCAGCAGTCGACGACCGCACGCCCGGGAACGGTGCGGAAGAACGTCGTCAGCGGACCTTCGAGCTGATACACGTCGGCGTCGTCGATGCGTTCGGTGGTGTCGTCGGCGAGCGTCACTTCGTAGGTCACACGTCGATCGTACGACTGTCGTCCTGTGTGATGGAAGAGGACAACTCTGTGGATGGCGGTTCTTCGTCGATCGTTGCATGTGGAACGACACGAGCGCGTACCTCGCGTACCACGAGGTCCGCGATCAACGTCGAAACACCGATCCACCCGAGCACATGCACCTTGTCGAAGTACGTTGGCCACTCGAACGAGGGCTCGAGCGAGTAGCGCAGCTGCTTCGCGACGATGAACAGCGCGGCCAGCGCGAGCGCTCCCGGCGCGAGAGCGATCACAGCAGGGCGCACGCGCGGCCAGAGAAGACCGCACAGCACCGTGATCGCCGTAAGGACGCCGACGACCAGACCCGCGGCGAAGCCGAGCACGAGGCCCGAGAGGACCGCCGCCAACGCGACCGTCGCTGCGGAAGGTGTATGTCCGCCGTACCGACGCAGCGTCGTGAGCTCGGGGCCCGCGACCTCGGCGACCGCGACGCGATTCCGGCGGCGGCGCCATCCCACCGCGATCACACCGAGGCACAAGCCGAGCGCGATCGTCGAGAGCGCGATCGCGATCCAGACGACACGTTGGGGTGTCCAGGTGAGGGTGATCTCTATCGGCCCGCTGCCGGTCGGGATCACATACCAGCCGTTCGCGTACCCGTCGATGAGTGTCGGCGTGCCGAGCGACCCGACGCCCTTCATCGAGGCTTTCCACCCGTTGTTCTGGCTCTGGCCGAGCACCAACCAGAACGGCGCGGTCGCGCCGTCGACCCGCAGCCGATACGAGACGCGGCCCGAGTTCTCGACGGTGACCGAGGGGGCCGATGCCAACTCGGCCGGCGCGCTCGACAGGGCGTCGCCGCCCGCCGTCGACCGGAGCACGACGCGGTCGAGGTCGACGCCCGCGTCCTTGCCGACCGTGGTGCCGACTCGGACCTCGCCTTCGGCGACGGACAGGTCGCCGTCGCACGCGGTGAGGGACATCGCTTCGTGGGCCAGCACCGCGTCGGTCTCGCCGGTTGCCCGGACGTCGACGGGCTTTCCATTGACCTCGAGGAACGGCTTGCATTCCGTGTCCACGGTCGCGCCGAGCGGCGAGACCGAGAGCCCCTCGATGCCCCACTCGGCGATCCCAACGGGCATCGTGACCTGCGTCTCGGAGTAGTAGTCGGTCGTCGTGACCGGGCGGATCGCCGAGAGCTGGATGGCGACCTTGCGAGCCCTGACCGAGCGCGGGAGGTCGATGCGCTGCGAGGCCGTCGCGTTCTCCCGGCTGGCGTCGTCAGCGATCGGCGCGACCGGCACGACGACGTCCGCCCCGTCATCCGCGGTGACCGTGAGCTCCGTCGGCACCGAATGGCGACCGTCGGCGAACACGACGAGGTCGAGGTGGTCGAACGTGAACGGCGACGCCGACGTGTAGGTCGCGACGTTGCCCTGCACGAACGCGAACGGCGTCTGCCAGGCCGTGGTCGGATCGTCGTCGATCGCGGACGAGGCGAGCGCGCTCAGGTCTCCGTCGAGGCGAGCGGTCGAGGTGGCGGTGACTCCTCCACCTTCGGCATCCGGACGGCCGAGGAGCGCGTCGAGGACCGTGTCAGGGGCGCGGGCGCTGAGCCGAGCTTCGCCTTCGACCGCGAACCCACGCGCGGTGGGGAGATCGAACGCGCGCTGGATCGACGTCTCCTCGTCGTCGGTGCGGGCCGGCTCGGCGGGGTTGCTGCGCTGCCGAGTCATCACGACGTCGAGCGGATGGTCGATGGACGAGGTGCCGGCGGCCGTGAGCAGGTCGGTGGGGAGGTGCACGACCTCTTCGACCCGCGCTCCCGCGACGTCGAGCTCGGCGAAGCCGACGGGGCTGACGCCCCGGTAATTCGGGCGGTACCCGACATCGGTGTCACGGATCTCGATCGAGAGCGTCGTGAACGTGTGGTTGCCGATGTCGATGGTCTGGCCGGGCGCCGATCGCGATGACACGTCCAGCGCGACGTCCAGCGGGTCGCGTCCGTCGAACCGCAGCCGCACCATGGTGATGAACCGGTTGCGCGAGCCCGTGATCGGTTGCAAGAACGTGATGTGGTCAGTCGTGGCCTGATCCGTCAGCTGCACCTCCCACCGCTCACCGGTCACATCGGTGAACGCTCCGACTCGCCACGCGGTGCGAGGGTCGCCGTCGATCGCGTTCGCGGGCCGGTCGTCGGGCGTGAGGCTCACGGGGTTGCCGTATCCCGTCGCGTCGACACGGGCGACGCCGCGCTGCTCGACGGTCGTCTTGGTGTCGTCACCGGCGCCGGGGAAGACGTTGAGCCGGTTGTCGGTCGGGTCGTCGACGAGCGGCTTCTCGCCGGCGCGCTCGGTGTAGCCGACGTTCTCGCGGACCGTGCCCCATCGGCGCGCCTGGCGCCGGTTCGTGTCGGTGAGCACGAGATGGGCGTTGTCGTCGAGCGCCCGCTGCATGCCGTCCGGATCGTTCGCGAACGTCGCCGAGTAGAGGACGGGCTGCACGTCGCCGATGATGCCGGCAGCCGCAGCGTCCACGATCCCTTCACCGCTGCCGGCCATGAGCATCACGCCGTCGGCGCTCTCGGCCCGCAGCACGTCTCGTGGTCGCTCGACCGGGAACGCCGCAACGGGCGGCGGATCGGCGTCGTCCGGGGGAGTGCCGAGCGCCACCTCGTCGACGAGGGGCAGCCGGGGGATCGCGCGGTTGGGCACGGGATCCCCGAACGTCTCGGGCGCACCGAGCCCGGGCGTGGTGTTCATCTCGGCCCAGAGGTTCCGCGGGCGCGGGGTGCGGTAGCGCTCGTACTGCAGATCGGACCGCAGGTTGACCTCGCCCACGCCCATCAGCGCGGCGACGCCTGCGACGGACGACGGTTCGAACCAGCCCTCCTGAAGGCGACGATCGAACGCACTCAGCAGGTCTGCGGAAGGCGCGCTGCCGTAGGGGATGAGCTCGCGGGCGACGTAGGGACGGTCCATGAGGCCGGGCAGGACGGGATCGACGGTGTTGCCCCATCGGTACGACGCGAAGTCGGCGCCGGGCAGCTCGAGCACGCGGGTCGTGTCACCCTGTCCGTCGAGGTAGTCCGCGTCCTGTTGCCAGTAGGACGGGATGTCCTCGGGTCGTTGGAGGTTGTCGGCGAGCATCTGGCCCGTGAACAGCGGGGGCAGGTTCACGACCGCCACCGCGACCGCGGTGATCGCGATCCCGAGGCCGAGCGTCGGTCGCCACCGCGCCATCGCACGCGTGCCCGCGCCGAGCAACACCGCGAGGGCGAGGATGATGAGCGGGACGGCGCGCGGCGTGGACCGGAGCGCGAGGCCGAGGTCCATGTGCGCGAAGCGAGCGAACAACGAACCGTAGGGGGACGGGTCGTCGAAGGGATGCGCATCCGACCGCGATGAGGGTGCCGATCGCGAGGAGCACGACGAAGAAGCCACGCTGCGCCCACCGCAACGCACCGGCGGCGAGCAGCCCGCCGAGCGCGAGCAGGTACCCCGCGCCGATCAGCCAGAGGTGCTGCGTGTACGCGACGCTCGGCTCGATCCACGGACCGAGCTTGTCGTCGCCGTAGAAGAACCAGTAGCCGAGCCCCCGTAGGAGCTCGGGAGCGTTGGAGACCTTCGCGACCGTCTCGTACGTCTCGGTGTAGCGGAGGATCGGGATGCCGTACTTCCCCTGCGCCCACAAGCCCGCGATCCACCAGAACGAGACGCCGATGGTGAGGGCACCGATGCGACCGACGGCGGCGAGCGCTCGCCGGACGTCGATCTCCTTCGTGATCCAGATCGCGTACGCGAACCAGAGCACCGGTCCGATGCCCGCGAACAGCAGGGCCGTCGCGTTCACGCCGCCCACGAGCGCGATGACCACCGCGAACCACGCCGGCCAGCGCCAACCGCCTTGGCGTCCGGCCCGCATCGCGAGCCCGATCAGCCACGGCAGCGCGGCCCAGGGCAGCAGGATCACCGAGATGCGGGCGGCGTAGTCGAGGACGTACGGCGAGAGCATGTACGCCGCAGCCGCGACGACCATCCCGCGCGAGCAAGGGCTCGGAGGCGCGCCAGCCGATCGTCCGCATGAGGAACAGGACACCCGCGCCGGCGGCGAACAGGATCGTGCCGAGCCAGATGCGCTGCGCGACCCAGTCGGGGAAGCCCAGCGTGTCCATGAGCCAGTAGTACGGGCCCATCGGGAACAGGTACCCGAGCGTCTGGTGGGTGACGGTGCCGAGGCCCGTTCCCGAGTCCCACAGGTACGGCGCCTTCGCGAGGAGCCGCGCCGGATCGAGGTAGAGGTACGTCTTGGTGTCGGCGCTCACCTCGCCCCGGTGGGTGAGCAGCAGCGGGACGTAGGCGACCAGCGCGAGGGCGGCGTGCTGGACGCGCCCGCGCCAGCGGGCGGGCATCGACGCGAGCGGCCGGCTGGCCGGAGTCGCGCCGCTTCTCCGGCGAGAGCCGCGAGCGTCCCGGTGGCCGTCGCCTCCCAGGTCAGCTCGCGGCGCGTGCCTGGCACGCGGCTCGCATGCGCTCGCGGGCGTCGTCGTCGCCGAGCAGCGCAGCGATGTCGCGGGCGAGCGCTCCCATGTCGCTCGACAGCACGCCGGTGACGCCGGGCTGCACCGCGTCGCGGTGGCCGGCGATGTCCGTGACGACCGACGGGGTGCCGCACGCTGCGGCTTCGGTGACGGTCATGCCCCAGCCCTCGGCAGCCGACGCGCTCGCGAGCACCCACGCCCGCCGGTACAGCTCCACGAGGGCATCGTCGGAGAGGCGACCAGGCATCGAGACCCAATCCGACGCGTCGAGATCCTCGATCAACGCCTCGAGGTTCTCACGCTCGGCGCCGTCGCCGACGATCGTGAGCTCGACCGTGGGATGCACACGGCGCACTTCGGCCATGACCTTGATGAGCTCGTCGAAGCGCTTCACGGGCATCAGGCGCCCGACCGCGACGACGAGGGGGACCGGTGACTTCGCCGTGCCCTTCTCCGGGCCCGGCGTGAAGCGAGGATCGATGCCGGGCGGCACGACGGACACCCGCCCGGGCTTCAGCTTCAGATCGTGGATGAGCTCTTGCCGCGAGGACTCGGACAGCGTGATCACGCGGCTGCGCCTGTAGATCGGGGGAGCGATCCGCTTCTCGACGGTCTCGCCGAAGGCCGCGAGGTTCGGCGGCAGGACCATCTTCCACATCGCGCCGTGCACATGATGGAGGAACACCACGCGGGGGCCTGTGGCCCAGAGTGGCGACCAGAACGGCATGCCGTTCCAGATCTCGACGAGCCCGTCACGCTCGCCGTGGCGACCGGTGACCTCGCTGAAGATCGCCCTCGGGAAGATCATGTAGCGGCCCGCTCGACGGATCACGTGCACGCCGTCCCGGTGGCTCTCCGGGGGATGGCCCTGGGCGTACGAAGTGCGGATCGTCACCTCGATCCCCGCCTCGGCCCAGAGCCGCGCAACGGTCGTCGCGTGCAGCTCGGAGCCTCCGGCCTCGACGTCGGCGAGGTCGCGCCACGCGAGCATGTGGATGCGGCGCAGGCCGGCCGATGCGGCAAGATCGCCCAACTTCGCCAGCGCGTCGGCACGGGTGTCGGCCACGGGGTCCGTAAACTACCGGCTCCATCCCGCCGGAAAGGTGACAGGTTGCGACTCACCGGAGAGCGCCCCATCGAGGGCAAGACCCCCGACTCGTTGCTGGCGCTCCACTCCGCCGGGTACCGGGAGGTGCTCGAGCGCATCGGCGCGGGCCGGTTCCTCGACATCGGCTGCGGGCTGGGCGACGGCAGCGCACTCTTCCTCGGCGATGGGCGCACCGTGTTCGGCGTCGACTACGACCCGGCGACCGCGATCGCTGCCCATCAGGTCCGCCACGACCTCCGCACGGCAGCGAGTGACGGCGCCCGGATCGCGGTTCGCACCGGTGGCGTCGACTGGGTGTGCTCGTCCCATCTGATCGAGCACTTCCATCAGCCCGAAGGCCACGTGGCCGAGTCGGCCCGGGTGCTCAGCGACCGCGGTGCCGCCTTCTTCATCACGCCCAACGCTCCCGCCGACTTCGAGAACCCGTATCACGTGTACCTCTTCGAGCCCGACGACCTCCGGGACATGCTGAGCCGCCACTTCGAGGACGTGACTGTCCTCGGTCTCGACGGCGACGCCACGGTCAAGGCGGACTTCGAGCGGCGGCGGAAGTTCGCTCGCACCCTGCTCAAGCTCGACCCGTGGGGCCTCCGGCACAAGCTGCCGCGGTCGTGGTTCGTGGGGATGCATGCGTTCGCGCGGCGCATCACCTACCCGTTCCTCAACCGCAAGGCCGCCGAGAACCCGCCGATCACCGTGGATCAGTTCTCGATCACCGACGCGATCGACCCGACCACGTTGGTCCTCTTCGCCGTCGCGAAGCGCCCCAAGCGCTGACGCGCGTCAGGCCGGGACGAGCTCGCGCTCGGGCTCGTCGACGGGTGGCATGTCCTCCGGATCGTCGCGGACGCGCTCGTAGAGCCGGATGAGAGCGTCGACGCCGACCGCAGCGAGGAGACACAGCGCGCCCTCCGCGGACGCGCGGTAGCGGGTGGTCGCGAACGTGATCGTCACCGCGATGAACACCACGATGGGCGGCCCGAGGAGCGGGAACACCGGGATGCGCCGCTTGCGCAGCACGAGCGCGCCGCCGATCGCGAGCGGCGCGAGGAGGTACCAGCCCGTGAGAGCAGCTCGAGCGACCCAGATGTTCCGACCCTCGGGGAAGTGGTCGAGGTTCACCTGCTGCAGCGGCCTGTAGAGACCCGTGACGCGGCCCCAGCGTGCGAGCACGACGTACGGGATGCGCTTCTCGTGGTTGCGGATGTAGTCGATCGAGTCGTCGCGGAACAGCTTGGCGAGCACCGACTGGTCGGTGCCGCGGCTGTCGACCCCGTGGCGCTCGAGTACGCCGATCGGGCACTGGATGTTCCAATAGCCGGTGAACTCGCCGTACCACGTGAGGTCACACGTCGCGGTCGAGAGCGTGATCTCGTAGCCGGCGGACAGGTAGACGGGGTGGTCGAACCGGCTCAGGTTGAAGCCGACCCACGGCGCGAGCGTGGCGATGCACACGCCGGCGGCCGCGGCGATCCACCCGACTCGCCGCCACATCGAGATCGTGCGGACCAGCAGCACGAGCGGAACGATCACGAGCACCGACAGCAGGATGAGCTCGGACCGCGACATGGCCGCCAAGCCGACCGCCAGCCCCATCCACGCGGCGCGGGCGAGGCTCGGACTGTGCCAGAACCGGTAGGCGAGCAGCATCGTCAACGACACCGTCAGGATCGCCATCGTCTCGGACAGCAACATGCCGTCCGGCGCCCACACGTTCGGGTAGATGCAAACGAGCACCGCGGCGATGAGCCCGACCCGGCGCCCCGCGATCTCCCTGCCCGCATAGGCCGTGATCGCGATCGTCGCCGCGCCCAGCAACGTGGAGACGAGCATGTGACCGAGCGTGCTCGTGACCCCGAGCCACGACCAGCCCGCGAGGTAGATGAGGTAGAGCGGGGGGTGATCCGCCGCCTGGATGCGGATGTGGTCCTCGATCCAGTCGATCGGGTTGATGAAACCCTTGCCGTCGGCGATCAGGTTCGAGCTTTCGTGGTAGAAGTACGCGTCGCCCCACACCGCGTAGTTCCGGGTGACGAGGAGCACGTACGCGATCCGGCCGATCAGGCCGATCGCCGTGATGAGAGCCACCCAGCGCGCGAACGATCGCGCGTCAGCCTTCCGGTCGCTCATCGGCAGAGACGCTAGCCCCTGCCCCTCCCTCCGCTCTGAGCAGGGCGATCTCCTCGGCGAGCGTGCGAACGCGCCGTTCGAGGCGTGACAGCTCCCACGAGAAGTGCACGACGACGAAGAAGAGGAACCCGACCGCGAGGAACAGGAAGGCCGCGGGCGGGTACTGCACGCCGACCCAATCGGCCACGGTGTTGAGCACGCCGGGGAACACAGCGAGCGGCACGAGGACGATCCCGATGCCGAGCCACAGCAGCGCGTACTTCGATCGCAGCTGGTGCTGGCGGAGGAGCCAGAAGATGTAGGCAACGCTCACGCCCGCCACGACGATCAGCAGGATGTGGGCGCGGGTGCTCATGAGCGGGCCTCGGGCGGCGGGATCGCCTTGCGCGACGCGGAGGCGAGGATGCCGATCATCAGGCGCAGGTAGTTGTAGGCCAGCTTCAGATGGCGGGCGCTCGGCTGACCGCCGGCACGAGTGCGCATCGTGACGGGCACCTCGACCACCTTGTAGCCAGCGCGGCACACCATCAGGAGCACCTCGACCGTGTCGGCCAGGTACTCGACCGGATAGTCGCGGGCGAGCATGGCGATCACCGGCCCGTCGAACGCGCGGAAGCCAGACGTCGTGTCGGTGAACGACTGACCGGTCTGCCAGCGCACGACGCGGTGCAGCGACTTCATCGCCCTGGTGCGCGTGCGGCCGACGCTCGCCTGCGCGGCCGAGTCCGTCGGGTCGGCGAAGCGCGACCCCACGACCATGTCCGCCCCGTCATCCAGCGCGGAGAGGAGCGTGGCGATCGTCGCCGGGTCGTGCTGGCCGTCGGCGTCGACCACCACCACACGCTGGTACCCGTGGTCGACCGCATAGCGGAGCCCCGTGCGGACCGCCGCGCCCACGCCGAGGTTGAACGGGAGGGGGGCGACCCTCACGGCGGCGGCGGCCGCGACCTTCGCGGTGCTGTCGCGCGAACCGTCGTCGATGACGAGGACATCGAGGTCGGGGACGACGTCGTGCAGCTCCTTGAGCGTGCCCGGTAGCGCCTGCTCCTCCTGGTACGCCGGCACCACGACGAGCGTGGGCACGTCAGTCACCCCGTCTGCACTCAACCTGCTTGGTCTTCCACGTACAACCAGTCTCCACCCGCGAGCTCGCATCGGTAGGGACGGTCGGTGCCCGTCCACGCGAGCACCGAGAACCGGTAGGGGAAGAAGTGGATGTGCGGGTTGAACGTCACCCGGTACGGCCGCTGTCGCGGGACCACCACGACGAGTCGCTTCGCGGCGACGCGGCGAAGTTCGGAGAGCGCGGCGCCGAGGTGCTGCACGTGCTCGAGCGTGTGGGTCGAGACGACGGTGTCGAACGCGTCGTCTGCGAACGGGAGCCGCTCGACGTTCGCCTCGCACAGGAGGGCGCCAGTGTGGCGGAGCGCGCGGTCACCGGTGGCCAAGGCGACGTCGACGCCGACCACCCGATGATCACCGGCGAGGGTCGAGGCCAAATAGCCCTTGCCGCACGCGACGTCGAGCACACGATCCCCGATCACGGACGAAAGGACGGCGTCGAGCGACTCGGCGGTCAGGTCGGTGTCACCCTGCTCGAACTTGGTCTGCAAGTTCCGGTAGAACTCGCCGTACTCCTCGGACGAGAGCGTGAACGCGCGGTCCTTGAGCTCGTCGATCGGGATCGGCAGATCCCCGTACATCGAGCGAGCGGCGCGAGCGAAGAGCCAGGAGTCGCGCAGCGCCGGCGGCACCCAGCGGTCGAGCGCGTCGTTCCACCGCATCGAGGCGCGCCGGCTCATCTTCATTTCAGGCTCATCCCTTCCCGATGGCGGCGAGGATCCGCTTGCGTTGTCCCATGAGTGGACGCTCGAGGACCTTGAGGCTGATCCACGCGGTGATGCTGCTGAGCACCATCGTCATCAGGAAAAGCTGCGGGAACGGTGGCTCCCACTGACCCCACCCGAACCAGTCGGAGAGGTGGGTGATGAAGAACTGATGCCAGAGGTAGATGCCGTAGGAGATCGATCCCATGAACACCATGAACGGGTGGGAGAGGAAGCGTCGGATGAGGCCATCGCGCGGATTGCCGAACACTGCGGGCAGCATCAGGAACAACGCGACGAGCCCGTAGATCGTCTGACGCAGCATCTCGCGCGCATCGCTCGCCCGGAAGAGGCCGAGCAGCAGGCCGAGCTGCGTCGAAACGAACCAGAACAGCCCGATCGCGATCATCCAGCACACCGCGGGATGGCGACCGATCGCGTCGGCGGCGGACCGGACCACCGACCGATGGTCGGCCCAGGCCGAGACGACCGCGAGAGCCATCCCGACACAGAACAGCTCGATGAGCGACGGCAACCAGTACGCGGTGAGCGGCTTCCAGCTCGGGTCGAGCCAGATGATGAGCCCGCGCCAAACGTACGAGAGCACCACCAGGCCCCCCAGCCATCCGAGCAGTCGCAGCGCCTGCGTGTTGATCGTGCTCGTGCCCGCGAGCTTGCGCATCCACCTCGCCCAGAACGGGAGGAACGCGTAGAAGCTCACCTCGGTCGCGAGGCTCCACGACTGCGTGATCGCCCCGATCACGTAGCGCATGAAGTAGATCTGCGTGAGCGACATGTAGACGAGCAGGCCGAACAGGCTGTGCACGACGATCCCGCCGAGGATCACCTGTAGGAACAGAGCGGCCCAGTACGCGGGGAAGATGCGCAGCACCCGGCGGGTCCAGAAGTCGGCGTTGCCGATCGGTCGGGTGCCGGCGAACTGCGCGGCGACATAGGGGCGGAAGAGCAGGAAGCCCGAGAGGCCGAAGAAGATCGGGACGCCGATGTCCATGCGCCCGACGTACGCGCCCCACCCGTAGCGGAAGGTGTCGCCCGACGCGAATCCGGCGTGGTGCACCACGATGAGCGTCGCGGCGATCGCGCGGAGACCGTCGAAGCACGCGAAGTGGCGGGTGACCGACCCTGCATGGCCGGAACCGAGGTCGGCGGCCGTCGTGCTGGTCATCCGGTCATCCGGTGACGGGCGCCGATCGTCCGGTGCCGGACGGGTGCGACGTCGCCGAGCCCTTCGAGCTCGACTCCTCGTGGTACTCCTGCTCGACGTTCACCGACCAGGTGTCGTGGTCCGAGCCGAGGATGTTCTCGACGCTCAGCATCGCGGTGAACATCGAGTGGTCCTGGTTGTTGTACTTGTGCATGCCGTTTCGACCGACCGGATACACGTTCGTCGCGTGCTGCTCCAGCCACTCCCGCATGACGTTGACGTTCGCCTCGTACGTGCCGTCGTACACCGGGTACGCCTTCGGTGTGCGCACGACGTACCCGGTCTCCACGGCCTCGGGGTCGACCAGCCCGATGTGCGCGAGCTCGGCGGCGCCGAGCTTCACGAGGTCGTCGTCGTCCATTTCCCACAGCCGATCACCGACGTTGACGAAGTACTCGAGGCCGAGGCACGTGTACCCGGGCTTCACCATGTACGGCGACCAGTTCCGGAAGTTCTGGATTCGGCCGACGATCACGTCGGGGGAGTGGACGTAGATCCAGTTGTCGGGGAACGAGTACGTGTCGGGGACCACCAGGGCGACGGTGATGAAGTCGCGGTACTTGAGCGCGTCGGCCGCGGCCAGCACCTCGGCCGGCGGCGGTGGATCCATCGCCCTGAGCAGCGCGCTCATCGGCATCGACGAGATCACGGCGCTCGCGTCGTAGGCGGTGGCGACACCCTCCGTCTCGGCGGTCACGGAGATGGCCCTGCCGTCGTGATGCTCGACCTTGGTGACGACGGTCTCCATCAGCACTTTGGTGCCAGCGGCCTCGACCTTCTCGGTGCACGCCTCCCACATCATCCCGGGCCCGTACTTCGGGTACTGGAACTCCTCGATGAGCGACGTGATCTCCTTCTGGTTTCGCTTCGGGAGGATCGCGTTGACGGCTGCCTTGCCGAGCGAGAGGTTCTTGATGCGCTGGGCGGCCCAATCGGCCGGGAGCTTGTCAGTGGGGATGCCCCACACCTTCTCGGTGTAGCTCTTGAAGAACATGCGGTAGAGCCGCCATCCGAACCGAGATGCGACCCAGCCTTCGAACGTCGTCTGATCCTTCGGCTTCTTGATGCGCACGCCGATGTACGAGCATCCACACAGGAACGACTCGCGGATGCCGAGTGTCTTCACGGCGTTCGTGGCCCGCAATGGATAGTCGAAGTACTTGTTCTGGTAGTAGATGCGGCTCAGCCGGGGCCGGAGCAAGAAGTCCTCGTCCGGGAGGATCTCGTGCCACACGTTTTCCACCTCGGACACCTTGGTGAAGAACCGGTGGCCGCCGATGTCGAACCGCCATCCGTCGCGTTCGACGGTGCGGCTGATCCCACCCACCACCGAGTCGGCCTCCAGCACGGTCGCGGTGCGCCCCCGCTTCGTGAGCTCCCACGCAGCCGTGAGGCCTGCCGGTCCGGCGCCGATGATCACGACCTGATCAGCCTGCGCGTCTGTCGGTGCTGGACTCGGTCTCGGCCATCGGGTCGGCGCGCTCCTGCGTGCTGGGTGCTTCGAAAGGGGTGGGTCGGCGCGGCCGATGATTGGGCCGCCGTAGGTGCGAAGGCTACCGTTGCCCGCCGTGGCGGTCACGAACACCCAGGCCACGGCGCCTCCTGCCGAGCCTGAGGTGGTGACCACGGAGGGCCATTCGCACCGCTGGATGATCGTCGGGTGGGCGGTCGTCGGCATCGCCGTCTCCGCGGGCTTGGTGCTCCGGTTCTGGACGCGTTCGCACCTTTGGCTCGACGAGGCGCTCTCGGTCAACATCTCGCGCCTTCCGCTCGGCGACATCCCCGAGGCGCTCCGCCACGACGGGCACCCGCCGCTGTACTACGGCCTGTTGCACGGATGGATGTCGGTGTTCGGCGAGACCGACCGAGCCGTGCGGGCGCTGTCGGGCGTGCTCGCGGTGGCTGCGCTTCCACTGATGTGGTTCGCCGGACGGCGAGTCGGCGGGCGCACCGTTGCGTGGCTCGCCGTGGTGCTGCTCGCCCTGAACCCGTGGGCGTTGCGCTACGCGACCGAGGCGAGGATGTACTCCCTCGTCGTGGTGCTCGTGCTCGCGGGCTACCTCCTCGTGATGAATGCGCTCGAGGACGACGGCTTGTGGTGGCTCGCCGGCACCGCGGTGGTGACCGGCACGCTCCTCCTCACTCACTACTGGGCGCTCTACCTGGTCGCAGCGGTTGTCGTGCTGCTCGCCCTGCGGCTTCGAACCCGCGAGACGCGGCGGTCAGCTGGGCGGGTCCTGGTCGCGATGGGAGTCGGGGCCCTCGCCTTCGTGCCGTGGTTGCCCTCGTTCGCATACCAAGCGACGCACACGGGGACGCCGTGGGCGAAGCCGGTCCGGCCCTCGACGATGCTCACGGTCACGTCGAACGACCTCGGCGGAGTCGGGGCGGAAGGACAGCTCGTCGGCTTGGCCTTGGTCATGCTCGTCCTCCTCGCGCTGTTCACGACTGCGCGAAACCGTCGACACCTCGACCTCGATCTCCACACCGTGCCGCAGGTGCGCACCGAGCTCGCCGTCACAGGGCTGACCCTCGCGATCGGCGTGGCCGCGATCGCCGTCACCTCCGGGACCTACCAGTCCCGCTACGCCGCCGTCGTCATCCCATTCCTCCTCCTCGCCGCGGCGGTGGGCGTGACGCGATTCCTCGCGGAGTGGTTGCGGCTCGTCATCGTCGCCCTGCTCGTCGCCGGCGGGTTGCTCGGCGGCTATCGCAACGTCACGGTCGACCGCACCCAGCTCGGTGCGGAAGTCGTGCCGGTGCTCAACGAGCAGGCGCAACCGGGCGATGTGGTCGTCTACTGCCCCGACCAGCTCGGCCCCTCAGGCACTCGTCACCTCCGCGAAGACGTCATCACGCTGGCTTATCCGACGCTCGGTCCCACTGACCGCGTCGACTGGGCTGACTACGAGGAGCGCAACGCGGCCGCCGACCCTGAAGCGATCGCGCAAGAGGTGCTCGCGCGAGCGGACGACCACACGATCTGGCTCGCGTGGGCGGGCACGTACCGCACGTTCGAAGGGCAGTGCGAGGCGCTCAACTCCGCGCTGCTGCGGGCGCGTCCGGCGGGTGCGGCGCGCGTGACCGACGCCGGCACCAAGTACTTCGAGCACGCCTGGTTGTTCGAGTTCCCGCCGTCCCAGTGACGGTCAGCACGGTTCGCCGCCACATCGGCGAGGACCTGCGTGCTGCCGTGCCGGCGTGGATTGCCGCCCGCGTGCTCGTCGCGGTCGCCTACGGCGTCGCTCGTCTCTGGCAGTCCCATCAGCACCCCGGGGAGCTCACGATCCAGCTGCACCAGGGGCTGTTCGCGTGGGACGGCGCGTTCTATCGCGACATCGCGACGCGGGGGTACGACGCGCTTCCGGACGCGGCGTTGCGGTTCTTCCCGCTCTACCCGCTGTCGGGGCGCGGGCTCGGGTTCTTGCTCGGCGGCAACGAGGGACTCGCGTTGCTGCTCATCGCCAACGTCGCCGCGCTGCTCGCGGCCGCGTTGCTGCACCGGCTGGTGATCGTGGACTTCGCCGATCGGCGCACGGCGCGCCTGAGCGCGTCGTTGCTTGCCCTCGCACCGCCGGCGTTCGTGCTCGTCTGGGCGTACGCCGAGGCGCTGTACCTCGTGTGTGCGATCGGGGTGTTCCTGGCGTTGCGTCGGCGTTCGTGGTGGTGGGCGGCCGGCCTCGGCGTGCTCGCGGGGCTCACCCGGCCGTTCGGTGTGGTGCTCGCGGTGCCGGCCGCGATCGAGGCACTGAAGGGGTGGCGGCGGGCCACGCCGCAGGACCGCGTCGCACGCGCGTCCGCCATCGTCGCCCCGGTGGTCGGGCTCGGTGCGTTCCTTCTGTGGATCGGTTCCCTCGAGCCGATCCATCAGCAGGGCGACCTACGCGGTCGCTGGCTCGACCCGGTGAGCGGACTGCTCGGAGCGATCGGCGACTTGTTCGGGTCGCAGCGGTTCCTCGACGGACTGCACGCACCGTTCGCGATCGCGCTGGTCGCGCTCGTGGTGCTCGCGATCCGATGGCTGCCGCCGTCCTACACGGCGTACACCGCGATCGCCGTGCTGAGCGCGCTCTCCGCGACGAACCTCAACTCGCTCGAGCGCTACGGCCTCAACGCGTTCCCCGTCGTGATCGTGACGGCGATGCTGGCGCGCCGATGGCGCATCGAATGGCCGACCGTCGTCGTGTCGAGCGCGCTCCTGGTCGCGATGTGCTCGGCCGCCTGGCTCGGCCGCTACGTCCCCTGACGCCCGCCGGGCGCCACCTGTTGCGGCGGGATTGGTAGTTCGAGGCACTCATGACGCCCCCGGACTACCAATCCCGGCAATGTCCCACCCCCCTGTCACTGTGTCCCGTCATGACGGCGGACATTGCGAAGCTCAACCGGATCACCAGGCGGCAGCGGGCACTGATCACGCGTCCCCAGGCCTTGGAAGCAGGACTCACCGACCCCCAGATCACCGTGTTCCTACGGCGCGGGCTCTTGGTGGAGATTCGACCAAACGTGTACGCGATCGCCGGCGCGCCGCCGACGTGGGAGCAAGCGGTCCTCGCGGCCGTCTTGTCCGCGGGCTCCGGCGTGTATGCGTCCCATGCGACGACCGCCTACCTCTGCAGATTCCAGCGCGTCGAGCAGCCTGCGCAGCTCGAGGTGGTCGGGGGCCTCGAGAGGAAGGTGGGTCTCGTCGGGGTCGTTGGGCATCGTTCCGGTGAGCTGTTCGATGCGGATCTCACCACCCGTCTTGGGATCCCATCCGTCACGGCAGCACGAGCGCTCGTCGACATCGCCGGCCGCCTGCGACAGGACGACGTCGGCAGAGCACTCGATGACTTGCTCCGCCGGAAGCTGTGCACACTCGACGAGGTGCAACGTTGCGTCGGTCGTCTGCATCCCGGTCCCGGACGTTCGCTTCGGGCGTTGCATCGGGTGCTCGCAGAGAGGTGGCCGGGCTACGACCCCGGCGAAAGCGACCTCGAAACTCGGGCCCTGCGTGCCATCGCGAGGGCGGGTCTTCCGCTTCCTCGCCAGCAGTACCGGATGCAGCTCAGGGGTAGGTCGGTCCGCATCGACCTCGCATATCCCGACTTCAAGATCGCCATCGAAGTCGACTCGTGGGAGTACCACGGGATGCAGCGATCGGCGTTCGACGTCGACCACATCCGCCGGGACGATCTCCTCGTCCTCGACTGGGCACCTCTCACGTTCACGAGCGCCATGAGTGACGACTACTTCGTTGGAAATGTTCGGTCGCTCATCGAATCGGCACAACTCCGCCTCGGGATTGGTAGGTCGGGGGCGGCATGAGTACCCCGAACTACCAATCTTGCGGGGCGCTGGGCGCGGGGCGGGTCGCGGTGCGTTCAGAGGTCGGCGAGGGGGACGAGGGCTTGGCGGGGGGCGTGGCGAGGTGGGGCGGTGCCGCCGAGGAGGATGAGGCGGACGACCCGGCCGCGGTGACCGGCATAGGGGGCGAGGAGCTCGAGCATGCGCTCGTCCCCGCCGCGCGCGTCGCCCGTGAGTGTCAGGCAGACGATCCCGGGGAGGTGGAGGTCGCCGATCGGGACGGCGTCGGGGTCGCCAGCAGCGCCGGCGAGCACGAGCGCGCTCGTCCACGGTCCGACTCCGGGGATGAAGCGCAGCCGTGACTCGAGCATCCGTGGTGTGTCGACCGCGCGCTCGAGCGAGTCGGCCACGACAGCCCCGCGGCGGATCGTGTCGGCGCGGGCCCTCTCCACCCCGCTCGGATGGAGGCGGAAGTAGGCGAGCGCGGCGAGGCGCTCGGGCGGCGGCGGCAGCCACAGACCGGCCGGCCCGGGTGCTCGCTCGGAGAACCGACGCACGAGCGACGCCCAGGACCGCACCGCCTGGATCCCCGTGACCCGTTGTCCGAGGACGGTCGCCACGAACAACGCGAAGACCGACCGCGACCGAGCGATCCGCACACCGGGATGCCGCCGGTGCAGCTCGGCGACGAAGGGGACGTCGGGCGCGAACCCGTCGAGCGTGTCCAGGGCGCCGACGAGATCAGACGTGTGCTCCAAGACCCAACCGGCACCCGGGCCCCACGCATCGACGACCACCTCGTGGCCGCCGCCCGCGAACCGCGCCGTCGCCGGGCCCTCCGGTGTGCGCATCGCGCGCCACACCGCGGTCGCACCTATCCGCATCGTCGGGTCGTACTTGCCGTGGCGCAGCGGCGACAGGGTCTGGACGAGGTGGATGGGCAGCGCGGACCGAACGCGCCGTGTGATCACGCGAGGCAGCGCAACGGTTGGCCGCCGTTGTAGGCGACCATGTCGGTGAGTGCCGCGATGACGTCGATCGACGCCCCGCGCTGCGCGCCGTCGAGCTCCGCGTACACGCGGTGGAGGTTGCCAACGATCCGCTCGCGGTCGTGCCACTCGGAGAACTCGTCGAGGTCCGTCTGCATCGCGGCGTCGAGGGGGGAGAGGCCCGCGGCCTTCCCCTCGCGGGCCACTCTCTGCACGAACTCGAAGTACCGCGTCAGCTGATCGAACACCTCAGGACCGCACACCGGGCCGTGCCCCGGCACGATCGTCGCCGCTCCGAATCCGCGCAGGCGCTCGACCGACTCGAGCGATCCTGCGACCGAGCCCATCACGACGAACGGCGTCCCTCCGTTGAAGACCAGATCACCGGTGAACAACACCGACCGATCCGCAACCCAACCGACCACGTCGTTCGTCGTGTGTGCCGGCCCGATGTGTTGCAGCGAGATCTCGATGTCGTCGACCCACACCGAGAGGTGATCGTCGAACGTGACGAACGGCGGCCACACCTCGATCTCGCCCCACTCGACCCACGGCCACAGACTCTTCGTCACCGAGCCGCTCCTGAGCACCTCGTGGCGACACTTCTCGTGCCCGACGACCGCAGCCGCGGGCAGAAGCCAGTTGCCGTGCGTGTGGTCACCGTGATGATGCGTGTTGACGAGCACCCGCACGGGCGCCGACGTCACCGAACCCAACGCCGAGAGGAAGTCGCGCGTTCGCCGCTCGGTCGCGCACGTGTCGATCACCGTGACACCGTCGCGACCGACGAGGAACCCGGTGTTGTTCAGGCACCATGACCCGTCGAGCTGCACGTAGGCGAAGACGCCCTCGCTCACCTCTTCGAGCGTCGGAGGCGGGAGCGACTCGGTGTCGTGGACATGATCGGCCGACATGGCCGCACTGTAGGTGCGGCCGGACTGGCGCTGCCGCACTGTAGGTGCGGCCGGACTGGCGCTGCCGCACTGTAGGTGCGTCGCTGCGGATGCCGGGGCTACGTTCCCGATGATGGATCCCGTGCTCGTGAAGACCCCTCGTGAAGGTGTGCGGCTCATCACCCTGAACCGTCCCGACAAGCTCAACGCGATGACGGCCGAGCTCATCGGCCAGCTGCACGAGGCCCTCGACGACGCGGCGATCGACTCGTCCTGTCGCGTCGTCGTCCTCACGGGTCAGGGACGAGGCTTCTGCGCCGGTCTCGACCTCGGGGGATACGGGCGCGCCCCGCACACCGAGGGCTTCGGCCCGACGCAGTCGGGGTTCGCGGTCCAGAAGCAGATCGCGGCGCTCATCCCGCACATGCGTTCGCTCCCGCAGCCGATCATCGCAGCGGTGAACGGGCCCGCTGCGGGCGGGGGCTTCGCCCTCGTGCTCGGTTCGGACATCCGCATCGCCGCGGAGACAGCGAAATTCAACGCGGCGTTCATCCGCATCGGGCTCTCGGCGTGCGACATCGGGACGAGCTGGTTGTTGCCCCGCCTCATCGGCGCCGCGCCGGCGCAAGAGCTCATGCTGACCGGGCGGATCTTCACCGCTGCGGAGGCGTTGAAGTTCGGGCTCGTGGTCGATGTCGTCCCGGACGAGGTGCTCCTCGACGCGGCGTACGCCGAGGCCGAGCTCGTCATGAAGAACACGCCATTTGGCGTCGCGCTGACGAAGGAAGGCATGTGGTCGGCGCTCGAGATCCCCGGGATGCAGGCGGCGATCGATCTGGAGAACCGCCAGCAGATCATGGCGAGCGCGACCGCCGACCATCAGGAGGCGATGCGCGCGTTCCTGGAGAAGCGGCCCCCTAGTTACGAGAACCGTTGACCTAGGAGAACAGCGGCGCGTCCTGCAGCTCGGGCGCCCACACGCGGCAATGGTGCAGCCCCACCCGCTCGGTCGCCTCGATGCCGCCCCACATGAGCTCGGTGACCACCTCGATCGCACGCTCCATCTCCATGTCGCCGCGGTCGAGCCACCGCAACGCGGCGGCCTCGACGAGCGCGAGCACCGAGCGCGCCACCAAACGCGCCTCGGGACCACCAC
>CAVPSD010000009.1:0-59713 GCA_963708175.1 uncultured Acidimicrobiales bacterium | reverse complement strand
TAATGATCCCTGTGTGCAGCAGGAGTTGCCCCTCGATGCGGTGACGCATCGAGTGCAGCTGGCTATTTGCTGGAAACCCCGTGCATCCGGCGGTACTCGTCCTGAATGTCACACCCCTTCGTAGGGTGAGACTGATGGGCAGTCATAATCCGACCGGTGCGGACAATCAGCAGGAAAGGCCAGGTGCTGAGCAGTGGGTCGTCGGCTTCGTCGACGGCGAAGGATGCTTCTCGATCTCGGTGGTGCGGAACGCCACGTGCAGGCTCGGCTGGCAGGTCCAGCACGAGTTCGCCGTCACGCAAGCAGCACCGTCCCGAGCAGCGCTCGAGTACCTCATCGAGGTGTTCGGGTGCGGCACGGTCGTCGAGCAGCACCGCGACGATGGTCGCCACCACCCGTTGTTGCGCTTCAGCGTGAAGCGTCGCAGCGACTTGGTGCAGCGCATCATCCCGTTCTTCGAAGACAACCCACTGAGAACCGCCAAGAAGCACGACTTCGAGTGCTTCGTCCAGTGTCTGCAGCTCATGCAGGCGGGCGAACACCGCTCGAACGAGGGCCTGGCACTCATCGCCTCGATCACCGAGGGGATGAATCGCCGGCAGCGGTCTCGGTTTCTGGAATCCTCAGAGGCCATACGCCAGCCGACTCTCACCGACTGAGAGCCGAAGATATGGTCCTAGCTCCATGGCGACATGGAGACGCACTAGAGCGAAATTCCTTGTCGGGTAAGTTCCGACCTGCACGAATGGCGTAACGACTTTCCTACTGTCTCAACCACAGACCCGGCGAAATTGAAGTACGAGTAAAGATGCTCGTTAGCTGCAGAAGGACGGAAAGACCCCGTGGACCTTTACTATAACTTGATGTTGGGTCTTGGTCTTGGTTGTGTAGGATAGGTGGGAGACTTGGAAGCTGTGGCGCCAGCCATGGTGGAGTCGCCGTTGAAATACCACCCTGCTAATGCCGGGACTCTAACCTAGGCCCGTGATCCGGGTCGGGAACAGCGTCAGGCGGGTAGTTTGACTGGGGCGGTCGCCTCCTAAAATGTAACGGAGGCGCCCAAAGGTTCCCTCAGGCTGGTTGGCAATCAGCCGTCGAGTGCAATGGCACAAGGGAGCTTGACTGCGAGACAAACTCGTCAAGCAGATGCGAAAGCAGGGCATAGTGACCCAGCGATTGCTTGTGGAAGCGTCGTTGCTCAACGGATAAAAGGTACCCCGGGGATAACAGGCTAATCTTCCCCAAGAGTCCATATCGACGGGAAGGTTTGGCACCTCGATGTCGGCTCATCGCATCCTGGGGCTGAAGCAGGTCCCAAGGGTTGGGCTGTTCGCCCATTAAAGCGGTACGCGAGCTGGGTTTAGAACGTCGTGAGACAGTTCGGTCCCTATCCTCTGCAGCCGTAGGAGATCTGAGGAAGGCTGTCCCTAGTACGAGAGGACCGGGACGGACGCAGCTCTGGTGTGCCAGTTGTCCTGCCAAGGGCACTGCTGGTTGGCCACCTGCGGAAGGGAGAAGCGCTGAAAGCATCTAAGTGCGAAACCCGTTCCGAGATGAGATCTCCCACTGGGTCAACCAGGTAAGGCCCGTGGCAGACCACCACGTTGATAGGCCGGAGGTGTACGCAGGGCAACCTGTTCAGCCGACCGGTACTAATCGGCCGAGGGCTTGGATGAACTCGTGCTCGTGCTCGCTCTGAAGTGCTCAACGGGCTGCCGGCGTTTCGCTGGCGCCATTGACAACAGGTTTCCGGTGGCTATGGCGGCGGGGCCACACCCGTTCCCATTCCGAACACGGCAGTTAAGCCCGCCCGCGCCGATGGTACTTGGGGGTAGACCCCCTGGGAGAGTAGGTCGCCGCCGGATTTCTCACGCGAAAGAGCCCCCCTCACGGGGGGCTCTTCGTCGTTTTGACTGTTGGCGCTACTGGACGATCTCGCTCGTCTGCAGCACGGGCTGGATCGTCGTGTAGTTGGCGACGTCGGCCATGACGTCGGCGGTGCCGGGGTTGCCCATCGCCGCGCCGAGCCCTTCCATCGAGTCGAACTTGAAGTGGACGGCCGCGACATAGGGCCCGTCGATCGCCTTGTCGATCTCGGCGCCGCTCAGCCCCCACGTCTTCACGCACAGGGGCACGTGCTTGTCGCGGTAGTAGTCGTGGTCGAAGGATGCACCCTCGGTCTTTGGATAGAAGACGCTCAGTCGGATCATGCGGCGCAGTTTGCCCCACCCGGCGTTCTCTGTTGCAAAGTGCGCCGAAAGTGGCTCACTCCGCGACAGAGAAGCGGCCCGCGGGCGGCGCGCCGGATCCGCTACAAGCGGCCGAGCACGGCGCCACACGAGCTGTGCTCGACACCGCCGGTCTCGTCGACGTCGATGCGGGTGACCTTGCCGTCGTCGATGATCGCCGCATAGCGCTTCGACCGGGGCCCGAGGCCGAACGCGGAGCCGTCGAGCTCGAGGCCCATCGCCCTCGTGAAGTCACCGTTGCCGTCGGCGAGCATCACGATCTTGTCGCCGACGTCGTGGGTCTTGCCCCAGGCGTCCATCACGAACGCGTCGTTGACCGCGACGCACGCCACCTGGTTCACGCCCTTGGCGAACAGCTCGTCGGCTTGCTCGACGAAGCCGGGCAGGTGGATGCGGTCACAGCCGGGCGTGAACGCGCCAGGCACGCCGAACAGCACGGTGCGTCCTTTGGCGAACAGCTCCCCGGTCTTCACCGGCTCGGGCATGCCGTTCGCGCCCATCTGGCGGATCTCGACATCGGGGACTGCATCACCTGGTGCGATCACGGGGTCCTCCCTGGTTGGCTGGTGTGGCCGACGATACGGCGCTCATGCAGCGATCGCCGCATGGTCTTATCGTCCTCGCCCGTGCGGTTGACGACGAGCTCGGATGTCCCGGCGATCCGCAAGGTGCTCGGAGAGGCGTTCGCCACCGATCCACTGTTCGAATGGCTCTTCCCCCAAGCCTCGACACGTCTCGACGCGACTGCGGCGTGGCTCGGTCTGTTCGTCGAGCGCTACGTGAGCCGCGGTCCGATCCATGTGATCGCCGGGGACAAGGTCGAGGCGGTCGCGGTGTGGCAGCCGCCGGGCGAGACCGCGCTGCCGATCGCCGTCGGGCCTCCGTCGATCGGTGGGCTTCTGGGCGCGCTGCTCGGCGTCGAGCGGGTCGTCGAGCTCGGTGACGCGCTGCGGGCCATCGGTTCAGTGCGGCCGACGCGTAGACATTCGTACTTGCAGTTCCTCGCCGTGAGTCCGGAGCACCAGGGCCACGGGATGGGCCGCCGCGTGATCATGCCCGGCGTGGCCGCCGCGGACGCCGAAGGGGTCGGCATCCACCTCGAGACGACGAACCCGAGGAACCTCCCGTTCTGTCGGTCGCTCGGCTTCGAGGTCTCCCACGAGGTCCGCCTCGAGCCCGGCGGACCAGAGCTCTGGGCGATGTGGAAGGCGCCGAAATGAGCGATTCCCTCCTCGATCCGAGCAAGACGGGGCTGGAGCAGCTCCGCGATCTGTTCGGCCGAGAGGGCGTGGGCGTCGGGATCACGCGGCTCCTCGGGATCACGACCGAGGTGCTCGAAGAGGGGCACGTGGGCTTCGGGCTCGACACCAAGCCCGAGATGGAAAACCCCGCCGGCACCGTGCACGGCGGCATCGCCGCGACGCTGCTCGACAGCGCGATGTCCTGCGCGGTGCACTCGACGTTGAAGGCGGGCGAGCGGTACACGACCGTCGATTTGCACCTCCACTTCACGCGGCCGATCCTGCCGGACCACGGCCACATCGTCGCCCTCGGAGATGTCGTGCATCGCGGCAGTCGCGTCGCGACTGCGGAAGGCCGGCTCGTCGATGCGGACGGCAAGCTGCTCGCGCACGGCACGACGACCTGCCTCGTGATGCCCGCCGTCTCGTAGGCTGCGCGCATGCCTGGCAAGCGCCCACCTCCACGCGGCGCGCCCAAGGAAAAAGCAGTCAAGGCCCCGGCACGAGGCCCGAAGCCGGGACCAGGCGTGCCGCAGGCGGCGATCGATGCGTCGAACGCGGCCCGGCGAGCCGGCCTCGGCGGCGTCGCTCGGAAGGGTGCGAGCGAGGTCATGTCGCCGCGCAAGGGGAGCGCGCCGGAGCGCACCCCTCCGTCGAAGTGGACCGGCGACGACTGGGCCGACGAGGGCGACGTCCGTGAACAGGCCCGCGGTGCGGTCGAGCGGGGCAGCACCAAGGGACGACCGAGGACAGTCAACCGCGATACCGACCGCGCCGCGCCGACGAAGAACCTTCCTGCCGATGTCGTGAAGGACTTCGAGGAGGCAGCGGGGACGAAAGACGCCCCGAAGCTCCAGCAACGCTTCGCGAACGCCCGGCGCGCCTACGAACGTGACCGCTTCGGAGAGGCCCGCAAGCTGCTGGAGCCACTCGCGCGGACGCTCCGGGCGCGTCCGGGGTGCGCGAGCTCTACGGGCTGACGCTTTATCGGCTGGGCGAGTACCGCAAGGCCGCGCGAGAGCTCGAGGAGTTCCGCACCCTCACGGGCTCCGCGGACCTGAACGCGGTGCTGGCCGACTGCTACCGCGCTCTGCATCGATGGACCGCGGTGTCGGAGCTGTGGGACGAGCTCCGAGCCGCGTCACCCGACCCAGTCGTGGTCGCGGACGGCCGTATCGTGATGGCGGGCGCGCTCGCCGATCAGGGGAAGCTCCCGGCGGCAATCGCGTTGCTCGAGCGCTCGGGATCGCGACCGCGCAAGCCGCAGGTGCATCACCTGAAGCAGTGGTACGCGCTCGCGGACTTCTACGACCGCGCAGGAGACGTCCCACGGGCGCGCACGCTGTTCACCCGGATCCGCCAGGCGGACCCGGCGTTCGCAGACGTGAGCCAGAGGTTGCGCGCGCTCGGCTGAATGTCCCACCCCCTTTGTAGGGTGGCCGCACTTCCCTCCATCGCATGCAAACGCGAAGGGAAGTCCCATGAACATCGTCCTGCTCCACGGTGTGCTGTCCCGTGAGCCCGACGTCCGCGAGCTGCCGTCCGGCGACCACGTCGCTTCGTTCGACGTCACGATCCGCGACGACGGCTACGACACCGACGTCGTGCCGGTCGCGTGGCCGGATGCGCCGCTCGGCACACTCGACAAGCTCGAGCCGGGCAGCGAGGTCGTCGTCACCGGACGGGTGCGGCGCCGCTTCTTCCGTGCCAGCGGCGCCACCCAGAGCCGCACCGAGGTGGTCGCCAGCGCGGTGGTGCTCAGCCGCCAGTCCAAGGCAGTCCAGAAGGCGCTCGACACAGCGCTCGCGACGGGCCACGAGTGGCTCGGCGGGTGACGTCCGGAGGTACGCTCGGGGCACACACGATTCGGGTCTCGAGGAGGCACACCATGGCCGACGTCGCTGCGCTGCTCGGCGAAGAGGCGGAGTCGCTGCTCGGCCACACGGCCAAGGCGATCTCGCGCGAAGAGCTCACGCTCCCCGGCCCCGACTACATCGACCGCGTCTTTCTCGAGACCGATCGCAACCCGATGGTCGTGCGCAACCTCGCGTCGCTGCTCGACCACGGCCGGCTGGCCGGCACCGGCTACGTGTCGATCCTCCCGGTCGACCAGGGCATCGAGCACTCCGCGGCGGCGTCGTTCGCGCCGAACCCCGCGTACTTCGATCCGATCAACATCGTGAAGCTCGCGATCGAGGGTGGGTGCAACGGCGTCGCGAGCACGTTCGGCGTGCTCGCGCAGGCGTCGCGGCGCTACGCACACAAGATCCCGTTCATCGTCAAGCTCAACCACAACGAGCTGCTGACCTACCCGAACAAGTTCGACCAGGTCATGTTCGGAAACGTCCAGCAGGCGTGGGATCTCGGCGCGGCGGGGGTCGGCGCCACCATCTACTTCGGCTCCGACGAGTCGACGCGGCAGCTGCAAGAGGTGAGCGAGGCGTTCTCCGAAGCGCACCAGCTCGGCATGTTCACCGTGCTCTGGTGCTACCTCCGCAACTCCGCGTTCAAGCAGGACGGTGTCGACTACGCGGTCTCGGCCGACCTCACCGGCCAGGCCAACCACCTCGGCGTCACGATCGAGGCTGACATCATCAAGCAGAAGGCGCCCGAGAACAACGGCGGGTTCAACGCGCTGAAGTTCGGCAAGACGTCGCCGCTCGTCTACGACGAGCTGACTACCGATCACCCGATCGATCTGTGCCGGTGGCAGGTCGCGAACTGCTACATGGGTCGCGTCGGGCTCATCAACTCCGGCGGCGAGTCGAAGGGCGCGGCCGACATGGCCCAGGCCGTGCGCACCGCCGTCATCAACAAGCGGGCAGGCGGCATGGGTCTGATCTGTGGCCGGAAGTCGTTCCAGCGTCCGATGGCCGACGGGGTCGCGCTCCTCAACGCGATCCAGGACGTCTACCTGGACGGAGCCGTCACGATCGCCTGAATGAGATCAAGCGGCATGCGTTGAGTGCCGTTGACGTGCAGGTAGTCTCGACTTCACCTTGATGTAACCGCGCGTCCCAGGGGGGATCCGTGACCGACACCGCACGTCCGGAGGCACCCGAAGAGCTGGATCGGGTCGTCATCCGCTTCGCCGGCGATTCCGGCGACGGCATGCAGCTCACCGGCGATCGCTTCACGAGCGCCAGCGCCCTCTTCGGCAACGACCTTTCGACGCTCCCGGAGTTCCCCGCCGAGATCCGCGCCCCCGCCGGCACGCTCGCGGGTGTCTCGTCGTTCCAGGTCCACATCTCCGACCACGAGATCACGACGCCGGGCGACGCGCCGAGCGTCCTCGTCGCGATGAACCCGGCCGCACTCAGGGCCGACCTCGATCGGCTCGAGTCCGGCGGCACATTGATCGTCAACACCGACACGTTCGACGAGCGCAACCTCGCGAAGGCGGGCTACTCCGACAACCCGCTCACGGACGGCAGCCTCAAGGGGTACACGGTGTACGAGGTGCCGATGACCTCGTTGACGAAGGAGGCGACGGCCCCGCTCGGCGTGAAGCCTCGCGATGCCGACCGCTCGAAGAACTTCTTCGCGCTCGGCCTCGTGTCGTGGATGTACACGCGGCCCGTAGAGCCGACGCTCAAGTGGATCGAAGACCGGTTCAAGAAGAACGAGCAAGTCCTCGCGTCGAACACCGCTGCGTTCAAGGCCGGTTACCACTTCGGCGAGACGGCCGAGCTCTTCGGCCACTCGTATCAGGTCAAGCCCGCCAAGCTCGAGCCCGGCACCTACACCAACATCACCGGCAACACCGCCCTCGCGTGGGGCGTCGTCGCGGCGGGCCAGCTCGCGAAGCTGCCCGTCTTCCTCGGGTCGTACCCGATCACGCCCGCCTCCGACATCCTCCACGAGCTGTCGAAGCACAAGAACTTCGGCATTCGCACGTTCCAGGCCGAGGACGAGATCGCAGCCGCGGGGTCCGCGCTCGGCGCGGCGTTCGCCGGCCATCTCGGGGTCACGACGACGAGCGGCCCCGGAGTCGCACTGAAGTCAGAGACGATCAGCCTCGGGGTGAGCCTCGAGCTGCCGCTGCTGGTCATCGACATCCAGCGCGGCGGCCCGTCGACGGGTCTGCCCACGAAGACGGAAGCTGCCGACCTCCTGATGGCGATGTACGGCCGGCACGGCGAAGCGCCCTTGCCGATCGTCGCTGCGATGAGCCCGTCTCACTGCTTCTTCGCCGCGATCGAGGCGGCGCGGATCGCGATCAAGTACCGCACGCCGGTGATCCTGCTCTCCGACGGCTACCTGGCCAATGGTGCCGAGCCCTGGCGGCTGCCCGACCTCAGCACGCTGCCCGACATCTCCGTGCCCTTTGCCGACAAGCCGAACCATGTGCGTGACGACGGCACCGAGGTGTTCTGGCCCTACCTCCGCGATCCCGAGACGCTCGCCCGTCCCTGGGCCGTGCCGGGCACGCCGGGTCTGATGCACCGCGTGGGTGGCCTCGAGAAGGAAGACGGCTCGGGTGACATCTCCTACACGCCCGACAACCACGGCCGCATGGTGGAGCTGCGTGCGGCGAAGGTTGCCGGCATCGCGAAGGACATCCCACCGGTGGAGGTCCACGGGGATCAAGACGCCGACGTGCTCGTGCTCGGCTGGGGTTCGACGTGGGGCACGATCGACGCCGCTGTGGGCCGGGCGCGTGCCCGCGGCAAGAAGGTCGCGCACGCACACCTCGTGCACCTCAACCCGTTCCCGGCGAACCTCGGCGACGTGGTGCGCCGCCATCGAAAGATCGTGATCCCCGAGATGAACATGGGGCATCTGTGGCGCATGGTCCGCGCCGAGTTCCTGGTCGACGCTCATGCGGTGAACAAGGTGCAGGGCACGCCCTTCACCGCCCATGAGCTCGAGACCGCCATCCTGGAGGTCTGCAATGACTGACACCGCGCCGGCGACGACGAAGAAGGACTGGACCAGCGACCAGGAGGTGCGCTGGTGCCCCGGCTGCGGTGACTACTCGATTCTCACCGCGGTGCAGATGCTGATGCCCGAGCTCGGCGTGAAGCCCGAGAACACGGTGTTCATCTCCGGCATCGGGTGCTCGAGCCGCTTTCCGTACTACATGAACACCTACGGCGTGCACGGCATCCACGGCCGCGCGCCCGCGATCGCCACCGGCGTGGCCATGGCGCGTCCCGATCTCGACGTGTGGGTGATCACCGGCGACGGCGATGGCCTGTCGATCGGCGGCAACCATCTGATCCACGCGCTGCGCCGGAACGTGAACCTCACGATCTTGCTCTTCAACAACCAGATCTACGGGTTGACGAAGGGGCAGTACTCGCCGACGAGCGAGGTCGGCAAGGTCACCAAGTCGACGCCGTTCGGCTCGCTCGACTACCCGTTCAGCCCGGTGAGCCTCGCGCTCGGTGCCGAGGCCGGGTTCGTGGCGCGCACCCACGACATGGACCGCAAGCACATGATGGAGACGTTCCGCCGCGCCCACGACCACAAGGGCGCTGCCTTCGTCGAGATCTACCAGAACTGCAACGTCTTCAACGACGGCGCGTTCGAGACGATTCTCTCGCGAAGCCCGCTCGTCGATGCTGATCTCACTGGTGCACGGCGAGCCGATCCGGTTCGGTGCCGACAACGAGAAGGGCGTCGTGATGGGCACTGACGGCCAGCTTCGCATCGTCGACGTCGCGGACGTGGGCGAAGACGCCCTCCTCGTGCACGACGAGCATCACGCCGATCCGGGCTTGGCCTTCGCGCTGTCCAGGCTCAGCCACAGCCCGACCACCCCGACGCCGATCGGCGTGTTCCGCGACGTCGACCGTGCCGAGTTCGCGAGCGAGACGTCACGCCAGCTGATGGTGGCCAGTGAGAAGGGTCCCGGCGACCTCGGCGCCCTCTTGACCTCCGGTGGCACCTGGGACGTCAACTAGGCCCCGAGCCGCAACCGCTCAGTCGAGCATCCGGAACACCGTGCCGGTCTTCGGCTTTGGTGCGAAGAACGTGGTCTTCGGGGGCATGAGCTTGCCCGCGTGTGCCGTCGCCGCGATCTGATCGACGGTCGCGGGCCGCAACAGCACGCCGATCGTCCCAGCGTCGGAGTGCACCCGCGACACGACGTTTCCGACGCCGTGCTGGTACGCGATCTCGTGCGGGCCGAGCGCACCTCGTGCCACTTCGAGCCGGCTCGAGTCGAGGTCATCGACACCTTCGAACTTGCCAGCGCGCGGTCGCAGCAGCCAGAAACCGTCGGTGCGCACGAGGGCGAGCCCGCCCGCGTCGCCCATCCGCGTGGTGATCGTCGCCGCGCCGTCGAGGGGGCCGGCCTCGAACGCCTCGAACCAGCCATCGAGCACGGCGAGCACGTCCACGTCGTCGCCGATGCCCGACAAGAGGCGGTGGATCGGGAGCACGTTCAGCTGCTCGGGCGCGAGCTCGACGATGAACGCCATCACGAAGTCCGGAGCGCCGCCCGGCTCGTTGCGCTCGGCCTTGTATGCGAGCGACGTCGAGTAGCGGTGATGTCCGTCCGCGATGACGACCGGCGACGCGGCGACCGCGTCACGGATCGCCGCAAGGACGCCGGGCTCGCGGACGCGATACAGGCGATGGTGCACGCCTTCGTCGTCGGTCCAGCGGGCGTCAGGGGGACCGGGCAGCTCGCACAGCGCGCCCAGGCCCTCGGTCAGCGACAGGCCCCACACCGACGAGAGATTGGCTCGACAGGACCGCAACATCTCGAGCCGGTCGCTGTGAGCCTTGGGCGTCGTCTGCTCGTGAGGGAACACGCCCTTCGTTCCCGGTTCGCTCAGCTCGAGTGCGCCGACGACACCGGCGGTCTGGCGCGCGTGGCCCTGCTCGTCGTGATACCCCATCCGGTAGACGTAGAACGCCGGTTCGTCATCGGTGAGCAGTACGCCCTCGTCGAGCCAGCGGTGAAGCAAGTAGCACGCGTTCTGGTACCGGTCCCGGTCCTCGGCTTCAGCCGGGAGGTCGATGTGCACCACGTTCCATGGCGACTGCGCGCCGAGCGTCGCTCGTTGGGCATCATCGATCACGTCGTAGGGAGGTGCGGTCACCTCGGCGAGATCGAGCCGCTCGGTGTCGTACAGGACGCCGGGAAAGGGCTCGAAGCGGGGCACTTGAAAATGACTAGCAGATGGCACCCGCGAGCCCGCAGCGACCTCATGCAACAATGCCGCCATGCCGCGCGCCAACAACAACGGGATCGAGATCGAGTTCGAGACGATCGGCGACCCCCAGGACGAGCCGCTCCTGCTCTCTGGCCGTTCATCCTCGACGTGATCTCGAGCCACACCACCCACGCCATCGGGTGAGCGGCCCGACGTCTGGTCACCGCGCGCACACCGTCGTCTGCGATCTCGACGGCGTCATCTGGCTCGCCGATCACGCCATCGCGGGCTCCGCGGACGCGATCGCGCGGCTGCGCTCGAGCGGGCGGCGGGTCCTCTTCGTCACGAACAACTCGTCAGTCCCAGTAGCCGAGGTCGTCGCGAAGCTCGAGCGGTTCGGCATCTCGGCAAAGGGCGACGTGGTCACCTCGGCGATGGCCGCGGCGCGGCTGCTGCAACCGGGTCAGCGCGCGGTCGTGCTCGGCGGCCCGGGCATCGTCGAAGCGCTCGAGGAGCGCGGCGTCACCCCTCTGCGTGAGGGGCCGGCCGACGCCGTCGTCGTCGGGTTCCACCGCGACTTCGACTACGAGCGGATGAAGGTCGCCTCCGACACGATCCGTGGCGGCGCAGTGCTGATCGGCACCAACGACGACGTCACGTATCCCACCCCCGAGGGCCCGATCCCCGGTGGCGGCGCAATCCTCGCTGCTGTCGCGACCGGGTCAGAGGCGTTGCCGGTGGTCGCGGGCAAGCCGCACCCGGCGATGGCCGCGTTGGTGCGCGAGGTCGTAGGCGACGTGGCGCTCCTCATGGTCGGCGATCGCCCGGACACCGACGGGCTCTTCGCCGTCCGCTTGGGATGCGACTTCGGCCTGGTCCTGTCGGGCATCGTCACGCCGGGTCAAGACCTCTCGAGGGTCGAGCCGAAGCCTTCGATCATCGCGAACGACCTCGCGACGATGGCCGACGCGATCCTCAGCGATACGGGCTCGGGGGCGCCCACGGGTCGCTGAGTGCAGGCGGCTTGTGCCGCGGGCGCATGATCCACGCGATCGCGACGCCGAACGCGAACCCCGCGACGTGGGCCATCCACGCGACGTCACCGCCGCGGTTGAAGATGAATTGCAACGCGAGCCACACGAGCAGCACGACGCGCGCCTCGATCTCTCTGAACCAGACGAGGATCGCGAAGAACATCGTGAAGATCCGAGCCCTCGGGAACCAGATGAAGTACGCGCCCATCACTCCGGCGATCGCGCCGGACGCGCCCACGACCGGCACGGTGCTCGACGGGTCGAGGAGCACCTGGCCGATCGTCGCGAAGATGCCTGCGAGCACGTAGAAGAGGAGGTAGAGCGCCCAGCCGAGGCGGTCCTCCACGTTGTTCCCGAACACCCAGAGGAACAGCATGTTGAAGCCGAGGTGCAGCCAGCCCCCGTGTAGGAACATCGACGTGATCATGGCGAGGTAGACGTTCTTGCCGGGGAAGAGGGGCGGGCTCCGGTCGTCGTCCTCGTTGCAGGCCGAGCGATCGACGTTGTTGAACGTGTCGGCGATCTCGTTGATCGTGAGTGGGCGGCCCTGCGTGATCTCACAGGGGATCGCGGCGAACTCGAGGTCGAACCGAAGTTGGCTGTCGATGCGGACCGTGACCTCGTCGATGCGGACGACATCGAGGCCCCGCAAGGGCGACTGGACCAAAAGGAACACCGCGACATTGATCGCGATGAGCATCATCGTCACCACAGGGCGGCGCCGGGTGGGGATGTCGTCCCGCAGCGGGATCACTCTCGGGGACCATATCCAGTCCTCGCTCGATAGCGTGTCGCCCCATGGCACAGCTCGATGCGATCCGGAAGTACCTCGATGCCGGCATGGCCTTCACGCAGACCACGCGCGAAAAGGCTGAGGAGGTGGTCGGCAACCTCGTCCGGGCGGGCGAGCTCCAGACAGAGCAGACACAGCAGCAGGTGCAAGACCTCGTCGATCGAAGTCGCGAGAACACCGAGCGGCTCCTGAAGGCCGTTCGTGAAGAGGTCCTCGTTCAGCTCTCGGCGTTCGGATTCGCGACGAAGGCGGATCTCGCGAGGGTCGAGCGGAAGGTCAACGCGCTGAAGGCGCCCGCAACGAAGAAGGCTCCCGCGAAGAAGGCGGCAAAGAAGGCTCCCGCGAAGAGGGCGGCGAAGAAGAGCACCGCCAAGAAGGCGACCAAGAAGGCGGCGGCGAAGAAGGCGTGACCGCGCCTCGTCGACGGCTC
Organism: uncultured Acidimicrobiales bacterium; assembly: GCA_963708175.1. Classification (GTDB taxonomy): domain Bacteria; phylum Actinomycetota; class Acidimicrobiia; order Acidimicrobiales; family DATKAS01; genus DATKAS01. The sequence goes on along the minus strand of CAVPSD010000009.1, from coordinate 46,857 downwards.
GATGCCGAGCTCGTGCGGCGAGGGCTCACGGTCAGCCGCGAGGCAGCACAGCGCCTCATCGACGCGGGGCTGGTCACGGTGGGCGGCGCGCCGGCCGACAAGGCGAGCCGCATGGTTGCAGCGGGCGAGGCGGTCGACGTCCTGGCGCCCACGTCGAGGTTCGTGAGCCGCGGCGGTGACAAGCTCGCCGCCGCACTGGAGGTGTTCGGCGTCGACGTGCGTGGCCGGATCGCGCTCGACGCCGGCGCGTCGACCGGCGGCTTCACCGACTGCCTCCTCCAACACGGCAGCGCTCGGGTGGTCGCCGTCGATGTTGGCCACGGCCAGCTCGACGCGCGCCTCCGTGCCGACGAGCGCGTCGAGGTGCACGAACGGGTGAATGTCCGCACGCTCCGGCCCGGCGCGCTCGGCTCATTCGACCTCGTGGTCGCCGACCTGTCGTTCATCTCGCTGCGTTCGGTGCTCGACGCCCTGCTCGGAGCCAGCCTGCCGGGAGCCGACCTCATCCTCCTCGTGAAGCCCCAGTTCGAAGCAGGGAAGGCGGAGGCGGATCGCGGCCGGGGCGTGATCACCGACCCGTCTGTCTGGGGTCAGGTCGCCGCGGACATCGAGAGCGCGCTGTCCGAGCGCGGAGCGGCCATCATGGGGTGGATGGCGTCGCCGGTGCGGGGCTCGAAGGGGAACGTCGAGTTCTTCGTGCACACGTGCGCGCCGGAGAAGGCAACTGGGGAGCGGTCATGACCGCGGTCACCCTCGTGGTGCACAACCAGCGCACCAACGCTGTCGAGCTCGCGAAGGAAGCCGCGCAATGGCTCCAGGAGCGGGGGCACGAGGTCCGCATGCCCGAGGCCGACGCCGAGGCGGCTGGGCTGGTCGACCTCGGGGTGCCCGACGAGAAGCTCGCGCGCGATGTCGGGCTCGCGGTGAGCCTGGGCGGTGACGGCACGATGCTCCGCACGGTCGACCTCGTCGAGGAGTACGAGGTGCCCGTGCTCGGGGTGAACGTCGGGCTGTTGGGCTACCTCACCGAGGTCGAGCCGGACGCGATGACCGTCGCATTCGAACGGTTCTTCTCCGGTGACTACGGCATCGAGGATCGCATGATGCTCTCGGTGACGATCCGGTCGGCCCGTTCGCTGCTCGACGGATGGAGCTTCCGGGCACTGAACGAAGCAGTGGTCGAGAAGACCCAGTCGGGCCACACCGTACGGATGCTCGTGCGCATCGGCGGCGAGGTCTTCACCTCCTACGCGGCAGACGGCCTGATCGTGGCGACGCCGACCGGTTCCACTGCGTACTCGTTGTCGGCGCGCGGGCCGATCGTGTCGCCCCGCCACCGAGCGCTCCTCCTCACGCCGGTGTCGCCCCACATGCTCTTCGACCGGTCGCTCGTCCTCGACCCCGGCGAGCCACTGAGCCTCGAGATCATCGGGCATCGGCCAGCGACGCTTTCGGTCGACGGCACCAGTGTCGGCGAGCTCGCCGAAGGCGACGCCGTCGACTGCGCACCCGCGGACCGCAGCGCTCGGCTCGTCACCTTCGGGAAGCGCAACTTCCACCGCATCCTCAAGGCGAAGTTCGGCCTGACCGATCGCTGACGTGCTGTCCGAGCTCGCGGTCCGCAACCTCGGGGTGATCGAAGAGCTCGTCCTCGTGCTCGACCGCGGCATGACCGCTCTCACCGGCGAGACGGGCGCGGGCAAGACCCTCCTCGTCGACGCGATCGAGCTGTTGGTCGGCGGCCGTGCGGAGAGCGGCGTGGTCCGCCACGGTGCCGCCGAGTGCTCCGTCGAAGGTCGGTTCGTCGTCGGGGACGACGAGGTCGTGCTCAGCCGCGTGATCCCGCGCGACGGCCGGTCCCGCGCATATCGCAATGGACGGCTCGCGACCGTCGCCCAGCTCGCCGAAGAGGGCCGGCACCTCGTCGACCTGCACGGCCAGCACAGCCATCAGTCCCTGCTCGGTGTCGCCGAGCAGAGGGCCACGCTCGACCGCTTCGGCGGTGTGGACCTCGCGCCACTCCGCGCCGCCCGCGCGCGGGTGGCCGAGCTCGATGCCGAGCTGGCCGCACTGGGCGGTGATGAGCGGGCTCGGGCGAGGGAGATCGATCTCCTCCGCTATCAGGTGTCCGAGCTCGAGGGCGCCGGCCTCGGTGATCCCGATGAGGACCGCACGCTCGAAGTCGAGGAGGACCGACTCGCCGACGCGGTCGCTCACCGCGACGCCGCGGCTCGCGCAGTCGACGCACTGGGTGGGGATGGAGGAGCGATCGACGCGCTCGGCTCGGCGCGTTCTGTGCTGTCGGGGCGGGCCCCATTCGCGGACCTCGAAGCACGCCTGCACGGGCTCGAGGCCGAGGCGGCAGACGTCAGCGCGGAGCTGAGGCGCGCCGCGGAGGAGATCGCCGACGATCCCGAACGCCTCGCCGAGGTCAGGGCGCGGCGCCAGCTGCTCCGCGAGCTCATCCGCAAGTACGGCGAGACGCTCCGCGAGGTGATCGACTACCGCGACGAAGCGCGCGAGCGGTTGGACCTGCTCTCCTCCCACGATGCTCGCGCCGCGGCGCTCGACGGGGAGCGGCGCTCCGCGCTCATGGCCGCCGACGCGGAGGCGGCTCGGGTCGCAGGCCAGCGGCGGGCGGCCGCACCTCGGCTCGCGACCGCGGTGCGATCGCATCTTGGCGAGCTCGCACTGGGGAAGGCACGCGTCGAGATCGATGTGGACGGCGAGTCCGGCGATGCGGTGACCTACCGGTTCGCCGCGAATCCAGGCGAGGACCTCGCGCCGCTGGCGCGGGTGGCCTCCGGCGGTGAGCTCGCTCGGACGATGCTGGCCCTCCGGCTCGTGGTCACCGAGGCGCCTCCCACGCTGGTTTTCGACGAGGTCGACGCGGGCATCGGTGGACAGGCCGCGCTCGCCGTCGGCCGTTCGCTCGCCAGCCTCGGCGCGCTCCATCAGGTCCTCGTGGTGACCCATCTCGCGCAAGTCGCCGCGTATGCGGACGCGCAGATCGCCATCGACAAGCACGAGAGCAAGTCGCGGACGACGGTCAGCGCCGTCGCGGTCGAGGGGGACGCTCGCGCGGTCGAGCTCTCGCGGATGCTGTCGGGCATGCCGTCGAGCGCGACCGCCCGCGATCACGCCGAAGAGCTGCTCGCCACCGCCGCCCGCGAACGCGGCCGCTGACTAGGCCCGCCCCCGCGACGAGGTGATTGTCACGGAGGTCGCACGCTCCCGAGTGTGAGCACTCGGGGCACTATGCCGCGCCCCAGTGCACACACTCGGGCGGGGAAGGGGCGGGGAAGGGGCGGGGAAGGGGCGGGGAAGGGGCGGGGAGGGTGGCGGGTGGCCGTGAGCAACGGTCAGAAGAAGGTGTTGCACCAGGGGAGCGGATTGTGCGCGAAGAGCTGGTCGACGCGGCTGACCGTGCTTGATCGGCGCTCGACGACGCGGCCGGCGGCCGCGAGCACTGCGAAGCTTGCACCTCCGAGGTACACGGCCCCGAGGTCGGCGATGGTGAGCTCGAGGTCAGCGGCTCGACGCGTCGGCTTGCAGGTCGCCTTTCCGCTCTCATCGGCCTCGAGCTCGAAACGGCCGCCGAAGCCGAGGAACGGGTCCGCGACGTCGAGCACAAGGCGGTCGGGGCGTCCGTAGGTACGAGCTGCCAGCGCGGTGGGGACATCGAGGACCCGCAGCCAGAGCTGGTCCTGGAGCTTCATCTCGAGGCGACGCGGGTCCGCAAGCATCCAGCGGACGGGCTCGTCCGGCATTCGCATGTGGGCCTTGATCCCGTGCACGAGGTCGACGTCGAGCAGGTAGCGCCACAGCGCGACGTACGCCGTTGGCGAGCCGAAGAGGTCATGGACCTCGATGTACCCGGGCTTGTCCCACCAGCTGTCGCGATCGAGGATCTCGTACGCGAGCGCGCCGTCCAGCTTGCCCTTCGCATCCTCGTGCACGACGTAGATCTCGGGCGGAGGAGTGTCACCTTCGGGCACCGGGCCATACATCCGCGGGTGGGCCCAACGGATCGGAAGGCGGTTGATCGACCCTGGACGATCGCGGTCGTGCCGCTCGAAGATCGCGGGGAACAGCGCGAGCGCGTCGGTGCGCGAGACCAACCGGAGTCGGCCCGGATCCTCGAAGGGTCGCGCGAAGGCACCGTGGTCGGTCTCGATTCTGATGTCTGTGGCTGTCGTCGCGAGGCCGTAGCCGAACCGGCCGTAGATGACGCTCTCGGTCGCCCCGAGGATCGCGACGGGTTGTCCGATGTCGGCCGCATCTTCGAGCTGCGCCCGCATGAGGCTCGTGAGGATGCCGCGCCGCGTGTGCGTCGGCATCACACCGACCGCGGTCACACCCGCGGCCGCGACCCTGGCACCGCCCGGCACCACCATGTCGAAGGGGTGGGCGCCGGCGGTGCCGACGATGTCGCTGCCCTCGTAGGCCGCGAACGAGCGACTGGAGAGGAATCCGGGACGCCGGTGCTCGAGCTGGGCGTCGGTGGGCGTGGGCTGGACCAGCGCCGTCCAGAACGTGCGCGAGAACGCGTCGCAGTCCTCGGGTGGTGCGAGTCGCACGTCGATCTTCACGCCGGGCAGTCTGCCAACCGGCCTCCACCTCGTTCGGGAATTCCCGCGCTACCCTCGGCCGGGTTGCCTGCGGGGCGGCCACTGCACATCGAGCATGCCCAAAACCGAGAGGAGCGTCGTGGCGAAGCACATCTTCGTGACCGGAGGCGTGGCCAGCTCCCTCGGCAAGGGGCTCACCGCTTCCTCGATCGGGCGGCTCCTCAAGTCCCGAGGGCTGCGGGTCACGATGCAGAAGCTCGACCCCTACATCAACGTCGACCCCGGCACGATGAACCCCTTCGAGCATGGCGAGGTGTTCGTCACCGACGACGGTGGCGAGACCGACCTCGACCTCGGGCACTACGAGCGCTTCATCGACGAGTCGCTCTCCCGCAACTCGAACGCGACCACCGGTTCGATCTACCAAGCGGTGCTCGCGGCCGAGCGCCGTGGTGACTACCTCGGGCGCACCGTGCAGGTGATCCCGCACATCACCGACGAGATCAAGCGGCGCATCCGACGCCTCGCGACCGACGACGTGGACGTCGTGATCACCGAGGTCGGCGGCACCGTCGGTGACATCGAGATCCTCCCGTTCCTCGAAGCCATCCGGCAGTTCAGAAAGGACGCGGGGCGCGACAACGTCGCCTATGTCCACGTGACGCTCGTGCCGTTCATCGGCCCATCCGGCGAGCAGAAGACCAAGCCCACGCAGCACTCGGTCACCGAGCTGCGTAGCCGCGGCATCCAGCCCGACGCGATCGTCTGCCGCAGCGAGCGGGCGGTCTCGGATGCGCTGAAGCGCAAGATCTCCAACTTGTGCGACGTGCCAGTCGAGGCCGTCGTGAACGCTGCCGATGCCCGCAACCTCTACGAGATCCCGCTGGTCCTGCACGCCGAGGGCCTCGACGACTACCTGTGCCGGCTGCTCGGCTTCGAGGAGCGCGACGTCGACCTGGCGTCGTGGGAGGCGCTCGTCGAGCGCATCGAGACCTCGGTGCGTCCCGTGCGGGTCGGGCTCATCGGGAAGTACATCGACCTCCCCGACGCCTACCTCTCAGTGGTCGAGGCGCTGAAGCACGGCGGCTTCCACCACGGGGCGGACGTGCAGATCGACTGGATCCAGGCCGAGGACGTCGAGGGCCTGCTCACCGAGGGAAGGCTGCGCGACCTCGACGGCATCGTGATCCCCGCCGGGTTCGGTGTGCGCGGCATCGAGGGCAAGATCGCCGCGGCGAACTACGCGCGGGTGAACATGATGCCGTGCCTCGGCATCTGCCTCGGCATGCAGGTGATGTGCATCGAGTTCGCCCGCAACGTGGTCGGCCTCGAGGGCGCGAATTCGAGCGAGTTCGACTCGACGTCCCCGCATCCCGTCATCGACCTGATGGACTCGCAGCGCGAGGTCGTCGACATGGGCGGCACGATGCGGCTGGGCGCCTACTTCGCGGTGCTGCAGCCGGGTTCGAAGGCGATGGCCGCGTACGGCGAGCCGATCGTCTCCGAACGCCATCGCCATCGCTACGAGTTCAACCCCTCGTACCGCACGCGGATGGAAGAGGCAGGGCTGGTGTGCTCGGGCACGTCGCCCGACGGCCGCCTCGTGGAGTTCGTCGAGCTCGCCGACCATCCCTGGTGGGTCGGCACGCAAGCCCATCCCGAGTTCAAGAGCCGGCCGGATCGACCGGGCCCGCTCTTCCGCGACTTCATCGGTGCCGCGGTCGCGCGTGCCGAGGGTCGCAACCCTCATCTGCTCTCCGTCGAGGCGTGAGCCCGTTTCGTCGTCTGGACGAGAACCAGATCTACCAAGGGTTCGTGATCCGGGTGACGAACGAGACGTTCGAGAGCCCGACCGGTGAGATCTTCGATCGCGACGTCGTGCACACGCTGCCCGCGGTCGGCGTAGTGCCCGTGCTGTCGACCAATGAGGTCGTCTGCGTCCGCCAGTATCGACCGGCGCTGCAGCACGACCTGCTCGAGATCCCCGCGGGCATCTGCGATGTGGAGGGCGAGTCGCTCGCCGACACCGCGCAACGCGAGCTCGGCGAAGAGGCCGGCTACCGCGCCGGCCGTCTCGAGCACCTCTGCGCGTACCACGGGTCGGCCGGGTTCTCCGACGCCCGCCTCGACATCTTCCTGGGTCTCGAGCTGACGCAAGTCGTGTCGCAGTCGCAGAGCGAGGAGGAGCACCACATGACGGTTGAGCTCGTGCCCCTCGAACGGACCCTCGAGCTCGTCGCCAGCCAGTTCATCATCGACGCGAAGACCATCATCGGGCTCTTGCTCGCGCGGGAGCGGCTCGGGATCCGATGAGCCCGGCCGCTGCGCTCCCGCTCGACGCGGAGGAGTTCCTCGTGTGGCTGTCGGTGGAACGGGGACGTTCGCCGAACACGATCTCGGCGTACCGCCGAGACCTCACCGCGTACTGCGCCTACCTCGCCCGCCACCATCGCGCGCTCGACGCGGTGACCGAGCCCGACATCGAGCGCTACGTCGAGCGCCAGCAGCGCGACGGGAAGGCGGCGACATCGATCGCTCGCGCACTCGTCGCGGTTCGGTCCTTGCACCGCTTCCTCGCCGAGGAGGGACGCATCGACCGCAACCCCGCGGCCGATGTGGAGTCGCCCAAGGTGCCGCAGGGCCTCCCGAAGCCGCTGACCGAGGCCGAGGTCGAGTCGCTGCTCGCATCGGTGGTCGGGAACGGGCCGCTCGAACGGCGAGATCGGGCCATCCTCGAGGTGCTCTATGGCACCGGCATCCGCATCTCCGAGCTCGTCGGGTTGTCGCTCGGCGACTTGGACCTCGCCGACCGGGTCATGCGCGTCTTCGGCAAAGGGAGCCATGAGCGCGTCGTGCCGATCGGACGGCTCGCGGCGGACGCCTTGAAGGACTGGCTGGCGCAGAGCGGCCGCGGGGCCCTCATCCCTGATCGGTGGGCCAAGCGAGGCGACGCCGAAGCGGTGTTCCTGAACGCCCGTGGCGGGCGCCTATCTCGACAGGGCGCGTGGGGGATCGTGCGTGCCTACGCAATCCGCGTCGGGCTCAGCGACCGCCTCAGCCCCCATGTGCTGCGCCACTCGTGTGCCACCCACATGCTCGATCACGGCGCCGACATCCGGGTCGTGCAAGAGCTTCTCGGGCACGCGTCGGTCGCGACGACGCAGGTGTACACCCTGGTCAGCGCCGAACGGCTGCGCTCGGTCTACGAGAACGCTCACCCGAGAGCGCGGCGAAGCCGTTAGCCTTGTGGGGGTGCCCCCCGCTGAGCTCCTCGCGACGAACCGCGCCGCCCTCGAGGCGGAGAAAGAGCGGCTGAGCCGCCAGCTCGCCGCGCTCGGCGGCGGCACGAACGGTTCCGATCTCGACCACAACTTCGCCGATTCGGGCCAGGTGGCTGCCGAGGTGGGGGAGGCCCGGTCGCTCGCGGGGTCTCTCGAAGACCAGCTCAAGGCTGTCCAAGACGCCCTCGACCGCATCGACGAGGGCACCTATGGGCTCTGCCAGAACTGCGGCCAGCCAATCGGCGATGCTCGACTCGAGGCCATGCCCGAGACGCGCTGGTGCATCAACTGTGCGGCAGGGCGCGCCTGACCATTGACGGGCTTCGATCTCGAATCCACCCTGATCTTTCTCGGGGTGTTGATCCCTTCCGTGATCCTGCACGAGGTGTCGCACGGTCTCGTCGCGTACTGGTGCGGTGACGACACGGCCAAGCGGGCGGGCCGGCTCACACTGAACCCGATCCCGCACATCGACCCATTCGGGTCGATCCTGCTGCCGTTTCTGCTGTCACTCACATCGTTCGGGGTGTTCGGGTACGCGAAGCCCGTCCCCGTCAACATCGGCAAGCTCCGCAACCCCCGCAACCAGGCGCTGATCGTCTCGTTGGCCGGGCCGACGACGAACATCATCATCGCCGTCGTGGCCGCATGGGTGCTGCGCACGTGGCGGCCGCACGGCACCGTCGCCCGCGTCATCATCGACCTCGGGGTCACGAACGTCGTCCTCGCGGCCTTCAACCTCATCCCGCTCCCGCCCCTCGACGGCTCGGCGGTGGTCGAACGGTTCATGCCTCGGGCGTGGTACCCGCAGTGGCTGCGGATCCGCCAGTACACGATGGGCGTCCTGATCATCGTGGTGCTCGCCGTGCCGCGGGTCCTCAACTCGATCTTCACGCGGGCGATCGATCTGTGGGTGCATCTGCTCTAGGAGACGGAGGCTCACGAGTGCGGTTCGGCCACCTCACCAAGAGGTTCTTCGGCTCGTTGCGGCCCGGTGGCCCGGCGTCGGACGACGCCGCATGGGCCCGCGCGCAGCTGCTGCCGGGCGAACGCGAGCTGTGGGAGCTGATGAGGAACGCCGATCGGCGGCACTCGGTGCAGGTCGCTCGTCGGGTCGAGCGAGCGCTCGGTCACGAGGCCAGCCGCCCGGTGCTCGCCGCCGCGCTGCTGCACGACTGCGGCAAGATCGACTCCGGGCTCGGCGCCTACGGACGCGTGGTCGCGACGCTGTCGGTGTCGATCGCCGGGCGCTCGGCGGCGGGGGAGTGGACCGAGGCCCGAGGCTTCACTCGCAGGATCGGGCTCTACGTGCGCCATCCCGAGATCGGGGCCGATCGGCTCGCCCTCGCTGGCAGCGATCCCCTCACGATCGCCTGGGCCCGCGAGCACCACCAACCGGAAGACACCTGGACCATCCCTCTCCACCTCGCCGTGGCGCTCAAAGAATCGGATGATGATTGATCTCAATTTCTTGGTGTTTCTCAATGCATACGCCCGAGTTGCACCAAGAATTCCAGCCGGGCTAGCTCTCGAGCAGGCCGATCGCCGCGCGGGCGCGGTCGTAGGTGACCGAGGCGACGTCGCGGGCCTTGCTCGCACCCTTGCGCAGAACCTCGGTCATCGCGGCGGGGTCCGCGGCGAGTGACTCGTAGCGCTCGCGGATCGGTCGGAGCACCTCGATGAGCGCCGCCGCCGTGTCCTTCTTCAGCGGGCCGTATTGGCTGTAGCGGCCGGCGAGGGTCTCGACGGCCTCGCCCGTGCTCGCGGCAAGGATCGACAGGAGGTTCGACACGCCCGGCTTCTCGATGACGTCGAAGCGCACCTCCCCGTCGGAGTCGGTGACGGCGCGGCTCACCTTCCGCTCGACGACCTCCGGAGGGTCGAGCACCATCACGATGCCCTGCGGCGAGTCGACGGACTTCGACATCTTGTTCGTCGGCTCCTGGAGGTCCATCACGCGGGCACCTTCGCGGGGGATGGCCGCCTCGGGCACCACGAACGTCGCGCCGTACCGCGAGTTGAATCGAATCGCGACATCACGAGCGAGCTCGATGTGCTGGCGCTGATCGTCTCCCACCGGGACGCGGTTCGTGTCGTACAGCAGGATGTCGGCCGCCATGAGCGTCGGGTAGGTGAGCAGACCCGCCGAGATGAACTCGCCGGTGTTCCGGCCCGATTTGTCCTTGAACTGCGTCATGCGCTGGAGCTCGCCGATGCTCGCCGTGCACTCGAGGAGCCACGCGAGACGAGGGTGCTCCGCGACGTGGCTCTGCACGAAGATCGTGCAGACGTCCGGATCGAGCCCGCACGCCACGAGCAGCGTCGCCATCCCCAGGGTCTTGGCGCGGAGCTCGGCGGGGTTGTGGGGGAGTGTCAACGAGTGGAGGTCGACGACGCAGTAGTAGGACTGGTGCTCGTGCTGGTCGACGGCCCAGTGGCGGATCGCGCCCAGGTAGTTGCCGATGTGGGTGTCACCGCTCGGTTGGATCCCCGAGAACACCACCGTCATGGGCGGGCAGACTAGAGGCGCCGCGGGCAAATCACGTGGGTGTAACTCCCGCTGCTAGCCTGCAGGACGTGCCCTACGAGGTGCAGACCCCTGTCTTCGAGGGGCCATTCGACCTCTTGCTCCACCTGATCGTGCGCGAGCAGGTCGATCTGTACGAGGTCTCGCTCAGCACGATCGTCGACGCGTACCTGACCGAGCTCGATCGCATCACCGCCGACGCCGAGCGGCTCGACCTCGACATCGCCACGGAGTTCCTGCTCATCGCGGCCACGCTCGTCGAGCTGAAGGCGCGCCGGCTGCTCCCGGGCCGTGACGACGTCGACCTCGACGAAGAGCTGGCGTTGTGGGAAGAGCGAGACCTGCTGCTCGCCCGGCTCCTCGAGTGCAAGACGTTCAAGGACGTCGCGACGGTCTTCAACCGGCTGGCCGCGGAGGCGGGCCGTTCGTATCCGCGCACGGCGGGCCTCGAGGAGCGCTTCATCGGCCTCGCGCCCGACCTCCTTGCCGGCGTCACCGCTGGCCGGTTGCGCGCAGCCTTTCTCACCGCGGCCACCCCGAAGCCCGTCCCCCGAGTCGACCTCGAGCACGTCGCGCCGATCCGGGCGAGCGTGGCTGATGCCGTGTCCGAGCTCGTCGCGGAGCTGCCCGCGCTCGGCCGCACGACCTTCCGCGCGCTGACCCAGGCGATCGACGAGCGGCTCGAGTGCATCGTGCGCTTTCTCGCGATCCTCGAGCTGTGCAAGCAGGGCCTGGTCGACCTCGATCAGGTCGGGACGTTCGGCGACATCGTCGTCGTGTGGCGCGGTCCCGACCATGTCGATGCGGAGGATCTCGCCGACATCGACGTGTACGAAGGGTGAGCTGTGGCTGAAGACATCGCACGGGCGATCGAGGCGATCGTCATGGTGGCGGAAGAGCCCGTCCCGCCGAACCTGCTCGCGCAGCTGCTCGAGGTGCCGATCGCGACCGTCGAGGCTGCCTGCGGCGCCCTCATCGAGGCCTACGACACCGAGGGGCGCGGGTTCGTCCTCGCCCGCGTCGCGGGCGGCTACCGCTTCCAGAGCCATCCCGATCTCGCGCCCTACGTCGAGCGCTTCGTGCTCGAGGGGCAGTCGTCGCGGCTGTCGAACGCCGCGCTCGAGACGTTGGCGATCATCGCCTACAAGCAGCCGATCTCGCGCGCGCAGGCTGCGTCGATCCGCGGTGTCGACGTCGAAGCCGTCGTCCGCACCCTGCAGGTCCGCGGCTACATCGAACCGGTCGGCCGCGATCCTGGACCGGGGCAAGCGGTGCTCTGGGGCACGACGTCCCTCTTCCTCGAGAAGCTCGGCCTCGACTCGCTCGACGACCTGCCCCCGCTCGGCGACTTCGTGCCCGGCGCGGACGTCGTCGAGGCGCTGGAGACGACGTTGCGCCCCGCGGGGCCCGATGAGCCAGCTGCTCCCGCCTGATTCGAACGCCGACCGTCTGCAGAAGGTGCTCGCCCAACGAGGCCTCGGCAGCCGACGCGCGTGCGAGGAGCTCATCGCCGAGGGACGTGTCACCGTCAACGGCGAGGTCGCCGTCCTCGGTCGCCGCGTGGATGTCGAAGTGCGACCGCATCGAGGTCGACGGCGCGCCGCTCGCCGTGCGCCCCGGCCTCGTCTACTACCTGCTGAACAAGCCGAAAGGCGTCGTGACGACCCTCGCCGATCCGCAGCGCCGTCAGATCGTCACCGACTTCCTGCCCCCGGAGCCGCGAGTGTTCCCCGTCGGCCGGCTCGATTCGGACACCGAGGGGCTGCTCCTCCTCACGAACGACGGCGAGCTTGCGCACCGGCTCACCCATCCCTCGTACGGGATCGAGAAGGAGTACCTCGCCGAGGTCGCAGGACGCCCGTCGGCCGCGGCCGTGCGCATGCTCCGCGAGGGCGTCGAGCTCGACGACGGCATCACCGCCCCGGCGAAGGTGGCGTTGTCGCCGCCGAACCTCCTGCGCATCACGATCCACGAGGGACGCAACCGCCAGGTGCGGCGCATGTGCGAGGCGATCGGCCATCCCGTGCCGCCGGCTCGTCCGGGTCCGCGGTCGGCGCGATCGTCGATCGGCGGCTGAAGCCCGGGGCGTGGCGGCGACCTCACCCTCGACGAGGTGCGGTCCCTCGAGCGTGCCGTGGGCGATGCGGACGACGGCTAGCCTGCCCCGCCGTGTCCGCCGCCGTTCGTGCGCTTCGCGGCGCCACCACTCTCGATGTCGACGACGTCGACCACCTGCAAGAGCGGGTGCACGCGTTGCTGGACGAGCTGTTCGCCCGCAACGCGTTGACGACCGACGACGTCATCAGCATCCTCGTCACCGCGACACCCGACATCCATTGCGGGTACCCGGCGACCGCAGCGCGCACCGTGGGGGCTCTCCGACGTCCCGCTGATCGGCGCGCAGGAGATCGACGTGCCGAGCGGTCTGCAGCTGTGCGTCCGCGCTCCTCGCGCACGTGCGACTCCGAACGGCCGCGGGCCGAGATGCGTCACGTGTTCCTCGAAGGCGCGAAGGTCGCTGCGCAGTGACCTGGACGACTGAACCCGGCACGACCGCGAACGTCATCGGTGTCGGTCTCATCGGCGGGTCGATCGGCATGGCGCTGCGCCAGCGCGGCTGGCGGGTCTTCGGTTCGCGACGACGACGACGCCGTGGTTGCGAAGGCGATCGAGCTCGGTGCGATCGACGAGATCGGCCTCGAGCCCGTCGCCGCGATCACGTTCGTCGCGACGCCCGTGACGTCGATCGCGGCGAACGCGTCAGCGGGCGCTCGCCGCGGCGTGCTCGGTGGTCACCGACGTCGGCAGCGTGAAGGGCCCGATCGTCGAGGCCGTCGGCGATCGCCCGGTTCGTCGGCGGCCATCCGATGGCGGGCTCCGAGCAGGACGGCCTCGACGGCGCCGACCCCGAGCTGTTCGAGGGCGCGGTGTGGGTGCTGACGCCGACCAGCGACACCGCCGACAGCGCCTACGCGCAGGTCGCATCCGTGGTGTCGTCGTTCGGCGCCGAGGTGGTCGCCGTCGCCGCCCGAGCGCCACGACGCGCTCGTGGCGGTCGTGTCGCACGTGCCGCACCTCACCGCGGCCACGCTCATGGGCGTCGCCGAGACTGCGGGCCGAGGAGCACGCCGCGCTGCTGCGTCTCGCGGCCGGCGGCTTCCGCGACATGACCCGCATCGCGTCGGGTCATCCCGCGATCTGGCAGGACATCTGCCGCGAGAACCGAGGGGCGATCGTCGACGCGCTCGACGCGTTGATCGAGGGCCTCGCTGAGATGCGCGACGTCGTCGACAAGGGGGACGCGGCCGGCGCTGCTCGAACGGCTCGAGCGGGCGCGGGCCGCGCGGGCCAACCTCCCGAGTCGGGTGGCTCGTCCGTCGGATCTCGCCGAGGTGCGCATCCCCGTGCCCGACCGTCCCGGTGTGCTCGCCGAGGTGACGACGCTCGCCGCCGAGCTCGGCGTGAACACCGCGGACATCGAGATCGCGCACTCGGCGGAGGGCAACCGTGGTGTCGTCATCATGCTGGTCGAAGCCGCGAACGCCGAGCTGTTCCGCGGGGGGCTGATGGCGCGCGGCTATCGACCCTCGGTGCAGCGGCTCGAATGAGCTGACGTGCGGGCGATCGAGCCGCTGCGACGCCGCCTGACGTCGACATCCGCGTGCCGGGTTCGAAGAGCATCACCAACCGCGTGTTGGTCGCCGCTGCCCTGGCCGACGGCGTCAGCACGCTCCGGGGAGCTCTGTTCGCCGACGACACCGAAGCCATGCTCGACTCGCTGCAGCGCCTCGGCGTCCGACTCGAGATCGATCGGGATGCCGAGGTCGTGGTCGTGTACGGCACGGGCGGTGAGATCCCGGCGATCGGCGCAGACGTCGACGCTCGGCAGTCCGGCACGACCGCTCGCTTCCTGCTCCCGATGCTCGCGCTCGGCCGTGGCTCCTATCGGCTCGACGGCGACGCGCAGCTGCGGGCGCGACCGCTCGGCCCGGGCGTCGACGCGCTCCGAACGCTCGGTGTGCGAATCGTGGACGAAGGCGCGCCCGGTCATCTCCCAGTACGGGTCGAGGCGAACGGGCTCGCCGGGGGGATCGTCCGCGTCGACGGAGAGGTATCGAGTCAGTTCCTCTCGGGCCTGATGCTCGCGGCTCCGTGCGCGACCGGGGACGTGACGATCGACGTCGTCGGGCGCCAGGTGTCGCAGTCGTACGTCGCGATGACCGCCGCCACGCTGCGGACTTTCGGAGCCGCGGCCGAAGTCGGTGCCGATCGCGTGAGCGTCCGACGCAGTGGTTACCGCGCTGCCGACCTGACCATCGAGCCGGATGCGAGCGCGGCGTCCTACTTCTTCGCCGCGGCCGCGATCACCGGCGGTCGCGTGACCGTGCCCGGTCTCGGCTCCGGCTCGGTCCAGGGCGATCTCGCGTTCGTCGACCTGCTGGCCCTCATGGGTGCCGAGGTCGAGAAGGTCGCGAACGGCACGACGGTGTGGGGGAGGCCGCTGCGCGGCATCACGGCCGATCTCTCGGACCTGTCCGACACCGCGCCGACGCTCGCGGTCCTCGCTCCGTTCGCGTCGTCACCGACGGAGGCGACGGGAATCGGGTTCATCCGTGCGAAGGAGTCGGACCGGATCGGGGCAGTGGTCGCCGAGCTGCAGCGCTGCGGGGTCGACGCGGTCGAGCAACCCGACGGGTTCGTCGTCCGGTCGGGGGCGGTTCACGGCGCGACGGTCGAGACGTACGGCGACCATCGCATGGCGATGAGCTTCGCGTTGCTGGGCCTCGTGACTCCGGGCATCGCGATCCGGGATCCCGGCTGCGTGGCGAAGACGTTCCCGCGGTATCTGGGACGTCCTCGACCGACTGCGGACAGCGGCCAGGTAGGGTCACGCTCCGATGCGCGTGATCGCCATCGACGGGCCGGCGGGCGCCGGGAAGTCCACCGTCGCCAAGGCCCTCGCCGAGCGGCTCGAGCTGGAGTACCTGGACACCGGCGCGATGTACCGGGCGGTTGCCTTCGCCGCGCTCCGTCGCAATCTTGATCCGAGCGAGGAGGAAGCCGTTGCTCGGGTTGCGAACGATGTCGAGCTCGACGTGAGTGAGAAGGGCGTCTACGTGGACGGCGTCGAGGCGAGCATCGAGATCCGAGGCCCGGAGGTGACGCGAGCCGTGAGCGTCGTGGCGGCGAACCCGGGCGTGCGGGCCGAGATGCGGCGCCGCCAGCGCGCATGGGCCGAGGCCCGGGGCGGAGGAGTGATCGAAGGGCGCGACATCGGCTCGGTCGTGTTCCCCGATGCCGAGCTGAAGGTGTACCTCACCGCCGATCCCGACGTGCGGGCCCAGCGCCGCCACAAGGAGGTCGCGGACCTCCGCTACGAGGAGGTGGCGGCCTCGATCGCCGAGCGCGACGCACGCGACGAAGGACGCGCGCACGGGCCGCTCCTCGAGGCCGACGGCGCCGTGACGATCGACACCACCGGGCGGTCGATCGACGACGTCGTCGCCGAGATCGTGGAGATGCTGCCGTGAAGCAGCCGCCGCTCTGGTTCTACCAACTGGCTCGTGTGGTCGTCATCACGTTCTGCAAGATCTGGTTCCGTGTCTCGTACGAAGGCACCGACCGTCTGCCCGCGTCGGGCGCATACGTGGTCGCGCCGATCCACCGCTCGAACATCGACACCTTCGTCGTCGGATGCATGACGAGACGCCGGCTGCGGTTCATGGCGAAGGACTCGCTGTGGAAGGTGAAGCCGCTCGGCTCGTTCATCGAGACGGTGGGTGGCTTCCGTGTGCACCGGGGCAGTGCCGACGTCGAGGCGATCAAGACCGCGATCGGGCTGCTCGAAGGACGAACCCGTCGTGCTGTTTCCCGAGGGTGCCCGTCAGACCGGTCCGATCGTCCAGCCCCTCTTCGACGGAGCGGTCTACGTCGCGGCGAAGGCCGGTGTGCCGATTGTCCCCGTCGGCGTCGGTGGGTCCGAGCGGTGCATGCCGAAGGGCAGCAAGTTCATCTACCCCTACAAGGTGCACGTGATCATCGGCGACCCGATCGCGCCGCCGGCGATCGTCGGTCGTCGCGTCGATCGGGCCGAACTGGCCAAGGTCACCGACGAGCTGTCCTCGACGCTGCAGACGTTGTTCGACGCCGCGCAGATCCACGCCGGCGTCCGCTGACCCCTGACCGGCTGACTCAGCGGCCCGCGATGCCCGCGGTCGCGTCGGTCAACCGTTGAGCGAGCCAGACGGGGATCACGGACAGCACGATCACGAAGACCGCTACGACGTTCACGATCGGCACCTGGTTCGGCCGCGACGATGTTGTTGAAGATCCACTGCGGCAGCGTCTCGATTCCGACGCCGGCGGTGAACGTGGTGACGACGATCTCGTCGAAGCTCAGCGCGAATGCGAGCAGCGCACCCGCGAACAACGCCGAACGGATGAGTGGGAACGTGATGTAGCGGTAGGCCTGGAACAAGTCGGCACCGAGGTCGGCGGCCGCCTCGTCGAGGTTCGGTGACATCCGGCGCAGCCGAGCGAGCACGTTGTTGTAGACGACGACCACGCAGAAGGTGGCATGGGCCACGATCAGCGTGAACAGGCTCAAAGTCATCCCTGCCTGGTTGAACCCGCGGTTGAGCGCGATGCCACTGACGATGCCCGGCAACGCGATCGGCAGCACGATCAGGAACGAGATCGAGGTCCGTCCGAAGAACCGGAAGCGATGCACCGCGAGGCTCGCCATCGTCCCGAGGATCAGCGCGAGCGCAGTCGCGCACAGTGCAACCTTCACGGAGGTCCAGAGCGCGTCGCGCACGCCTTGGTTGTGGAGAGCGGCGTCCCACCAGTGGAGGGTGAGCCCATCGGGCGGCCACACGAGGTTGCCCGCCTTGTTGAGCGAGAGCACCGCGATGAGGGCGATCGGCACGTAGAGGAAGAGCAGCCCGAGCCCGGTGAGGACCCGGAGGACGATGCGGGCGACGGGACTGAGGACCATCAGAGGTTGTCGAGCGCGCCCGTCCGTCGGACCGCGAAGAGGTAGATCACCATGACGGCGACGGGGATGGTGGCGAGGGCGGCGGCGAACGGGATGTTGTTCGCGCCGAAGTTCCGCAGCACGACGTTGCCGATCATCTGCGTCGTGCCACCGACGATGTCGACGCTGATGTAGTCACCGAGGCTGAGCGAGAACGTGAAGATGCTGCCGGCGATGATCGCGGGCTTGAGCAGTGGCACCACGACGCTGACGAACGTGCGGCCCGACTTCGCGCCGAGGTCGCTCGCGGCTTCGAGCATCGAGTTGGGGAGGCGCTCGAGCCCGGCGTAGATCGGGATGATCATGTACGGCAGCCAGAGGTAGCTGAGCGTGATGATCGTGGCCGTCAAGCCGTAGCCCGGGGTGTGCCCGAAGACCTCGTGCACGATGCCCTGGGGCGCGAGCATCGCCCTCCACGCGTAGGCCTTCACGAGGTAGCTCGCCCACAGGGGCATCAGCACGAGGATCAACAGGATGCGCCGAGCACGGTCGGACACGACCTTGGCGAGGGTGAACGCGATCGGCATCGCGATGAGGAAGTCGATCACGGTCACCGTGAGGGCAACCATGATCGTGCGGAGTGCGACCGTCCGGTACGCAGGTCTGAACAGATCGGAGAAGTTCTCGAGCGTGAGCTCCTTGACGATCTGCGTCGTGAACGGGTCGGTCGTGTAGAACGCTGTGATCAGCAGCGCGGTGAGCGAGCCGATGTAGGCGAATCCCAGCCAGAGCAAGGGCGCGGAGAGCAAGCCGAGGAGCTGTCCCCGCGGATGCGCGTCGAGCGCGCGTGAGGCTCGCCGCGTGGGGGTGGACGAGACCGGCGCCTCGTCCACCCCGACTTGCGTGGCTATGCCTTCACCTCGTCCCACGCCTTCGTCCAGTCTTGGTAGTCGGTGCAGTTGTCACCGCTGCCGTCGAGGCACTCCTTCGTGGGTGTGGTCCAGTACTTGATCGCCTCGGCGTATTCGAGGTCGTTCGCGTGGTAGGTGTCGCAGTGGCCGGCGTCGGCCGTCTCCGCGCACGCCTTGGCGTTCGCGGGCGCCTCGCCGTACCACTCCGCCATTTGAGCGTTGACCGCCGGCGACACGATCCAGTCCATCCACATGTACATGCAGTTGGGGTGCTTCGCGTTGGAGGAGATCATCCAGGTGTCGGACCACCCGGTCGAGCCCTCCTTCGGCACCACGGCCTTCACCGGCGTGCCGTCGGCCTCGATGAGGTTCGTGATCACCTGCCAGGTCGTGCCGACGACGCTCGTGCCGTCGTCGAACGCCGCCTGCTCGTCGGTGTACAGCGACCAGTACTCCGACAGCATCCCCTTCTGCCCCTTCAGCAGATCGACCGCGGCGGCGAGCTGATCTTCGGTGAGGGCGTACGGGTTCTTGATCCCGAGGTCGGGCTGGGTCGCCGCCAAGTAGAGCGCAGCGTCAGCGATGTAGATCGGGCTGTCGTACGCCGTGATCTTCCCCGCGTACGGGGAGTCGGCGTCGAACACCGCGCCCCACGAGTCGAGGTCCTCGGTGATGACGTCGGTGTTCCACATCAAGATGTTCGCGCCCCACCCGTGGGGGATGCCGTACATCTGCCCGTCGACCGAGTTCCACGGCTGGTCCTTGAGGTAGTCGTAGATGTCCGCGTAGTTCGGCACCAGGTCGGTGTTGACCGGCGCGACCTCGTCCGCGGCGATGAGGCGCAGCGTCGCGTCGCCTGAGGCCGATACACCGTCGTACTCGCCCGTGCTCATCAGCTGCACCATCTCGTCGCTGGTGTTGCCGATCTTCACGTTCGTCTGGCAACCGGTCTGCTCTTCGAACGGCGTCACCCAGTCGACCGCGGGGTCGGTCGAGCCGTCTTCGGCGTAGCCGGCCCACACGATGATGTTCAGCTCACCCTCGCCCGCGCCGAGTTCCGTGAGCGGCTCCGCCGAGCCTCCTCCGCTGTCGTCCCCACACGCGGCCAGCACCAGGGCAACCGCCGTGGCGACGGCCGCAATGGCGGTCCTTCCTCTCTTCATGTGCTCCCCTTTGTCAGTTGTTCGGTCATGAGGTTTCGTAGCGGCTGATCGGCGTCGCGCTCCCAGCAGAGCTGCGCGGGAGTGCCCGGCAATGCCCAGCCCGCGGCCGAGGCGCTGTTCGCGTTCTGCTCGACGACAGTGAGCTGACCACCGCCGTCGAGGTCGACGACGAAGCGCGTGCGCTCACCGAGGTACAGAGCTTCCTTGACGACGCCGGTCGCCCGGCACTCGCCGTCGACGTTGGCACCCGCCGGAAACATGGCGATGCGCTCGGGTCGAATCGTGAACGGCTCGGGCGTGCCCCGCAGCCGTAGCGCGGCTTCACCCGAGATGATGTTCGACGTACCGACGAAGCCGGCGACGAACGCCGACGCGGGGTGCTGATAGATCTCGGCTGGCGTCCCGACTTGCTCGATCCGGCCCAGGTTGAACACCGCGACCCGATCGCTCATCGCCAGCGCTTCGTCTTGGTCGTGGGTCACGTAGATGAACGTGATCCCGACTTCGCTCTGGATGCGCTTCAGCTCGATCTGCATCTCCTGGCGGAGCTTGAGGTCGAGCGCGCCGAGCGGCTCGTCGAGCAGGAGGACCCGCGGCCGGTTGACGAGAGCTCGTGCGAGCGCCACGCGCTGGCGCTGGCCGCCCGACAGCTGGGTGACGCGGCGGTCTCGGTAGCCGTGGAGATGGACGAGCCCGAGCGCCTCTTCGCCACGAGGTCGGCGGTCGCCCCGCGGCACCCGCCGCACCTTGAGCCCGAATTCGATGTTCTCCCCGACGGTCATGTGCGGGAACAGCGCGTAGTCCTGGAAGACCGTGTTCACGTCGCGGTCATACGGCGCGACCTTCGACACGTCGTCGCCGTGGAGCAGGACCCGGCCGGACGTCGGATGCTCGAACCCCGCGATCATCCGAAGACAGGTCGTCTTGCCCGAGCCTGACGGGCCGAGGAATGTGAAGAACTCGCCGCCTGCGACGTCGAGCGAGACGTCGTCGACCGCGACGACCTCGCCGAAGCTCTTCGTGACACCGTCGAAGACGACGTCGCCACGCCCTTGCCCCCTCATTCGGCGCGAGGGTACACGCGCGTCGCGCAGCGAATCAGGGTTGGTGGCAGCGGAATCCGCCGCGGGCGGCCGTTCCGACGACGGAAAGCGTGTTCAGGCCCGGAGGGCTTCGAGCACGTCGCTCGCGGCGATGGCGCGGTCGTCGACGGCCGGGCGAGTGGCGAGCGATCCTCCGGCGACCACCGTCGCGGCCACCTCGATCGCCATCTGGAGATCGCGAATGTTGCGCGGCGGCGGGAAGTATTCGTCCTCGTCGGTGATCCGGACTTCCTCGACGCCGTTCCGCGGCGCGAGCCGCGCGATGAGCGACTCGACGAGCTCTTCGGGAGCGGACGCGCCGGCAGTGATCCCGACGACACCGCGGAGTGTGTCAGGCAGCTCGTCGACCGAGTTCACCCGGTGCACCGACGGGCAGCCGGCCTCGATCGCGAGCTTCTCGAGCGCGCGGGTGTTGGAGGAGTTCGCCGAGCCGATCACGACGATCGCGTCGCAGCGCGGCGCCATCGCCATGAGCGCCGATTGACGATTCGTCGTCGCGAAGCACAGATCACTGCGGCCGGGAACCCACACGCTCGGCCATCGCTCGCGTGAGGCCTCGAGCGCCCCCGCCCAGTCGCGGTGCGAGAGCGTCGTCTGCGCGAGGAGCGCGACTGGCTCGGAGAGGTCGGCGAGCGCCCGCACATCGTCGGCGGACTCGACGCGGTACATCGCGTCGGGCGCGACCGCCATCGTGCCGACCGCCTCCTCGTGCCCTTGGTGGCCGACGTAGACGATGCGATAGCCCTTGCCCGCGCGGACGCGCACCTCGTGGTGGACCTTCGTGACGAGGGGGCAGACAGAGTCGACGACGTAACCGCCGGTGTCTCGCGCTGCAGCCACGACCTCGGGGGCGGAGCCGTGCGCGGACAGCATCAGCGGCGCGCCCGCGGGCACTTCGGCCACATCGTCGACGAACACGACCCCGAGCGCGGTGAAGCGATCGACGACGAGCTTGTTGTGGACGATCTCGTGGTAGCAGTAGACGGGCGGCTCGAAGGCCCGCACCATCCACGCGAGCGCCTTGATCGCCATCTCCACGCCTGCGCAGAAGCCTCGCGGTGAAGCGAGGAGCACGCGATCCACGTCCATCGACGGTTCACGGTATCGGGGTCGCCGGGAGGTCGAGGGGCCGAACCCCGTATCCTTTGAGTCATGTCCGCGCCTCGAGTCGTCGCTGTCGCGCCCGGCTCGCCGGCCGAGGCCGCAGGGGTGCACGTCGGCGACCGCATCGAGGCCGTGAACGGCCAGGCCCCGCGCGACGTGATCCAGTGGCAGCTCCTCACCGACGAGCCCGAGGTCGACCTCGAGGTGGTGCGCGGTGGCCTCCACATCAACGTCGAGGTGGACAAACGGGCGGGGGAGCCCCTCGGGATCGAGGTGCACTCGGCGCTGTTCGACCGGGTCCGGACGTGCGACAACCACTGTGAGTTCTGCTTCATTTACCAGCTGCCGCCCGGTCTGCGTCGCAGCCTCTACGTGAAGGACGACGACTACCGGCTGTCCTTCCTCTACGGCAACTACACGACTCTCACCCGGTTCACCGAGGCGGATCTCGAGCGCGTCGTGACCGAGCGCCTGAGCCCGCTGAACGTGAGCATCCACACGACCGATCCCGAGCTGCGCTCGCGGATGCTGCGCAACCGACGCGGCGCGACGAGCCTGCGTTGGCTCCGCGCGCTGCTCGACGCAGGGATCACGGTGCACGGCCAGGTCGTCGTGTGCCCGGGCGTGAACGACGGTGACGAGCTCGACCGGACGCTCGCCGGTGTGCTCGATCGCTATTCCGAGCTCGCGTCGCTGTGCATCGTGCCGCTCGGCGTGAGCCGCTGGTCGACCGAGTCGTCGTTGCGGTCACACACATTGGAAGAGGCGGAGCGAGTCGTCGATGTCGTGGAGGAGTGGCAGGACACCTTCCTGCGCGTGCTCGGCCGCCGCGTCGCGTTCCTCGCCGACGAGTACTACCTGCTGGCGGACCGTCCGTTCCCTGGCGCCGATGCCTACGAGGGCTTCCCGATGCACGAGGACGGCATCGGCATGGCGCGGACGTTCGAGCTCGAGATGCACGGTCTCGTCGACGAGCCCACTGCCGTGGCCCCCGGCTTCTTCGCGTGGGTCGATGGAGCGCCCGCGGAGGGCTACCGCGCTCCTCGCACTGTCCCCGCCGGTGCGATCACGCTGCTGCCCCGGAGGGATGCGCCGATCGCGATCCTCACGGGTGAGTACGGCGCGCGGCATCCTGGGGCCGCTCGTCGACGAGCTCGGACGCGACGACGTGCGCGTCGTCCCCGTGCGCAACGAATTCTTCGGCGGCAACGTCGGCGTGGCGGGACTGCTCGTCGGAGAGGATCTTGTCCGCGTGCTCGCCGACGAGCCGCACGGCCACCGGTACCTCCTTCCCGACGTCTGCATCTCCGAAGGCAAGTTCCTCGACGGGCTGACCCCCTCCGATCTACCTCGGCCGGTCGAGGTGATCGCAACCGACGGGTTCGCGTTGCGGGCGGTGCTCGGTGCGCCCGTGGGTGCGCCGGCATGACCCTTCCCACCGTCGCCGTTGTCGGACGCCCGAACGTCGGCAAGTCCACGCTCGTGAACCGGCTGGTCGGGCGCCGGGACGCGATCGTGCAGGAGCTGCCGGGGGTGACCCGCGACCGCAAGGCGTTCGACGCCGAGTGGCAGGGCACCGAGTTCACCGTCGTCGACACCGGTGGGTGGCTGCCGGGCGGCTCGACGCTCGACGCGCAGGTGAGCGCGCAGTCGGAGCGCGCCGTGCGCGAGGCCGACGCGGTGATCTTCGTCGTGGACGCGACGGTTGGCGTCACCGAGGAGGACGCGAGCGTCGCCGAGTGGCTGCGGCGTGCGAAGCGCCCAGTGCTGCTCGTCGCGAACAAGGTCGACAGCGAAGCGCGCCGCGGCGACATCTGGCCGTTCCTGTCGCTCGGATTGGGGGAGCCGTTCGCCGTCACCGCGCTCCACGGGCTCGGCACCGGCGACCTCCTCGACGCACTCGTGAAGCACTTCCCCGAGCCCGAGCCTGCAGAGGAGGTCATCGAGGCGCCGGACATCCCCGGCGTCGCGATCGTCGGACGTCCGAACGTCGGCAAGTCGACGCTCTTCAACCGGTTGATCGGAGACGAGCGCGCGGTCGTCCACGACATGCCGGGCACCACGCGCGACGCGATCGACACCGTGGTCGAGACCGAGGACGGGCCGATCCGGTTCATCGACACCGCAGGCATGCGCCGGCGGTCGAAGGTCGACGATGGCACCGAGTACTACTCGGTCGTCCGTGCGCTCCGCGCCGTCGACGACGCCGACATCGTGTTGCTCGTCATCGACGCGACCGAGGGTGTCACGCACCAGGATCAGCGGCTCGCTGAGCGGGTCGACGCGTCGGGCTGCCCGGTCGTGGTGCTCCTGAACAAGTGGGAGCTGCTCGACACCGAGGAACGCCTCGACATGGCCCGCCAGATCGAGGACCGGTTGCACTTCATCGGCAGCTCGCCCGTGCTGCGGATCAGCGCGAAGAGCGGCAAGGGGGTGCACAAGCTGCTGCCGGTGCTCGCCGGTGCGATCGAGGACTACCACCGTCGCGTGCCCACCCGCGAGGTCAACCGCGTGATCCAGAGCGCACAGTCTGCTCAGCCGGCACCCGGCGGCGCTCGGGTGCTGTACGCGACGCAGGGCGCCGCTGATCCGCCTACGTTCACGCTGTTCGCGAACCGCGAGCTCCCGCCGACCTACCTCCGCTATCTCGAAGGCCGGCTCCGCGACGAGCTCGAGCTCGGCGTCACGCCGGTGAAGCTCCGGGTGCGCCGCCGATCGTGATGGACTCGCGCTGATGGACGACCTGCAGCGCCGCTCCGCCCGGGCCCGCGAGGGCAACCTCGCCACGCAAGCCGACAAGCTCGCCGCGCAGGGCAAGCTCTTTGTGCGCGATCGCCTCGACCTCCTGCTCGACGAGGGCTCGTTCGTGGAGGACGGCCTGCTCGCCAACGCACTCGCGCCGGCCGACGACCTCCCTGCGGACGGTGTGGTCACGGGCATCGGGACCATCGACGGACGCCCCGTGTGCGTGATGGCGAACGATCCGACGGTGAAGGCCGGGTCGTGGGGCGCGCGGACGGTCGAGAAGATCATCCGCCTCACCGAGCGCGCCCTGGCCGACGAGCTGCCGGTGTTCTGGCTCGTCGACTCTGCCGGAGCTCGCATCACCGATCAGGTCGAGCTGTTTCCCGGCCGTCGGGGCGCGGGACGCATCTTCGCCAACCAAGTGCGCTTGTCGGGCAAGGTGCCCCAGGCGTGCTGCCTGTTCGGGCCGTCGGCCGCCGGAGGCGCGTACATCCCGAGCTTCTGCGACATCGTCGTGATGGTCGAGGGCAACGCGTCGATGTACCTCGGATCCCCGCGCATGGCGGAGATGGTCATCGGCGAGGTCGCCTCGCTCGAGGAGATGGGCGGCGCCCGCATGCACGCGACGGTCTCCGGTTGTGGGGACAACCTCGCCGTCGACGACGCCGACGCCATCGCGCAGGTGAAGCGGTGGTTCTCCTATCTGCCGTCGACCTGGAGGACGTCCCCCTCGCCTGTGGCCAGTGCCGAGCCCGTGCGGCCGCTCACTGCTGATGTCGTGCCCGAGGAGGAGCGTCGGGCGTACGACATGCACCGCGTGGTCGAGGGTCTGATCGACGAAGGCTCGTTCTTCGAGGTGAAGCCGCTGTACGCGCGCGAGCTGATCGTCGGCTTCGGGCGGCTCGAGGGCCGCGCGATCGGCGTGCTCGCGAACAACCCGATGCAGAAGGGTGGCGTGCTGTTCGGTGATTCGGCCGACAAGGCCGCGCGCTTCCTGTGGCTTTGCGACGCGTTCAACGTGCCGCTCCTGTTTCTCTCCGATGTGCCGGGGTTCATGGTCGGCACCGCGGTCGAGCGGCAGGGGATCATCCGCCACGGGGCGAAGATGATCACTGCGGTCACCGAGGCGACGGTGCCGAAGGTGTGCGTGATCGTGCGCAAGGCGTATGGGGCCGGCCTGTACGCGATGTCGGGGCCGGCGTTCGACCCGATCGCCACGCTCGCGTTGCCGACCGCGAAGATCGCCGTGATGGGGCCCGAGCCCGCAGTGAACGCCGTGTTCGCCAACAAGATCGCCGCGATCGACGACGAGGAGGAGCGGGCCGCGTTCGTCGCAGAGCGCCGGGCGGAGTACGAGGAGGACGTGAACCTGCTGCACCTCGCGTCCGAGCTCGTCGTGGATGCAGTCGTCGACTTCGACCGGTTGCGCGAGGAGATCGCTCGGCGTTTCGCCGCGGCCGAGAGTCACGGGCGCGTCCTCGTCGAGAAGCGCCACGGCGTGCCGCCCGTATGAGGTCACCCGTCGATGCCGTGGTGTGACGACTGCGCGAAGTTCTGGAATCCCAGCTCGGTCGGCACCGATGGGAAGTGCCCGACGTGCGGACGTCAGCTCGCCGATCCGCGCAAGGTCGACCTCAAAGAGCTCGCCGGCGAGGAGGGCAAGGCGCCCTGGCACTTCAAGCTGCTGATCGCTGCGATCGTCGCCTATCTCGGCTGGCGCGCGGTGCAAGGCGTGGAGTGGCTGATCGGACGCTTCGGCTAGCCTCACCGGCCCACGGGCTGTGGCGCAGTTTGGTTAGCGCGCTTGACTGGGGGTCAAGAGGCCGGGAGTTCAAATCTCCCCAGCCCGACTGAATAGTCGCTGGTAGGGGCGCGTCGGGAGCCGCTCCCTACCGGTTCGCCGTCGGGCCGTTGGTCACGGATTGGTCACGACGGGGGGAGTAGATCGCCGCCGCGACGGTCGCCGCGGCGTGCTCGTCGAGGCCGGGGAGGACGTGGCTGTAGACGTCCATCGTGATCGCGATCGAGCTGTGCCCGAGCCGTTCGCTCACGATCTTGGCGGGGATGCCGGCGCCGAGCGCGGCCGTGGCCCAGCTGTGCCGCAAGTCGTGGAGGCGGATGGCGGGCAGTCCTGCGCCCATTGCGAGCCGCGCGAACGTGCGGGTGACGACGTTGGGATGAATCGCCTCGCCGGTCGGCCAGGTGAACACGAGGCCGGTGTCGGCCCAGCCGGCGCCCATGACGAGCCGCTCCTCGAGCTGCGCCTTGCGCCAGGCCCGCAACGTCGAGACGGTCGCTCCGTCGACCGTGCTCGAGAAGGCGCCGTGCACGCGGGATGGATGTGTCGGGTCGCGCATCCCACCGCGCTGAACGAAGCGGGATGAGAGTGCCGCCGAAGGGGGAACACTCCTCGCATGACCGACTGCGTCCTGCCCGTCACCGGAAGCAACCCCCAAATCGCCGTGCTCGCGTTCCTCGCGATGCTTGCGGGCACCGCCCTCGTGCTCGCCGTTCGCCGACGCGGCATCGGCGGCGGAGCTGCCGTCGTCCTCGTGTTTGCGCTCGCGTCGGCCGCGCTCGTGGTGGGTGACGCGCGAAGGGCCGACGCGCAGGACTGTCCGCCGTCGACGACCGTCGCGACGAGCGGAGCTCCGACGACGACCGGCGCGACAACTACTGCAGCGGCGACCACGACCACAACGGCGTCCACGACGACCGCCGACGACGACGACCTCGCCGCCCTCAACCCCGCAGGTGTTCCCGACCGTACCGACGACGGTGGCCACGACGACGACGGTCGCAGTGCCGGATCTGACCCCGGCCGTGACAGGCCCGCAAATCCTGGTGCTCTTTGGCCCCAGCGGGCAGTACACCGTTACGGTCACGAATGTCGGGACTGCTCCGACGAACGGTCAGCCGATGACGTTCACGGTGAGCTTCCCGTTCACTGTCGTCGGCCCCGCAGGCGCTCTTGTCGACCCGTTCGGCGTGACCAGCGCCGACTGGACGGTGTCGGAATCGCTGGGCACCGCGGGCTCAGCTGGCTCACCGGGCACGCCGACCGTGTTGACCTTCACGTCGAACTCGGGGTTGATCATCCCCGCTGCCGGTACCAGTACCGTGACGTTCAACACCGAGTTCCTGGGCGAGGATGCGGCGGAGTTCAGCGTGGACGTCGCGCTTCCGAACGGCATCGGCGGCGAGACCAACGGCTCGAACAACACCGCGTCGTATCCCGTGTCGATCGTCGACATAGGGCCCGGCTGACAAAGACGAACGCCCCGCCCACGGCGGACGGGGCAGGGCCTTCGCTGGCGGGATCGCCCGAGGACGGAGAAGAACTCGGGCGGCCGATGAACCCAGAGCGTGGTCACGGATTGGTCACAGCGGGAACAGCAACGGCCGTCACGGGCCGACACGCGGCAGCACGTCTAGATGCGATCGCCCCAGGTCAGAGCCATAGGGCAGCAGGCGCCGTCATGGCGTGTCATGGGCGTGACGCGACTGGGGGTCAAGAGGCCGGGAGTTCAACTCCCCAGCCCGACTGGGTGTGATTGACGGCATCAGGGCGGCACCGAGGCGTCGACGAATGCGCGCCACCTACAGGCGGCCCCACGGTGTTCGACATCTGATGGCCGGCTACGACTTGTGGCTCGAGCGCGTCTAGTCCTCCGCTCCCGCGTCCCATGTCACGAGAACGGCGACGACGGGCTCGGCGATGCCCTTGAGCTCGAGGGTGCGCTCACCCGACACAGGCACCGCGCGCCGGCAGCCCGCGATGAGGTCGGCACTCGCCAGCACCTCGCCGGCACCGGCAGCCGCGGAGATGCGAGCGGCCCGCGTGACCGCCGATCCGAAGTAGTCCCCTTCGCGGGAGGTCGCTTCCCCGCCGTGGAGCCCGATGCGGACGCTCGGCGCGAAGCCGTGCTCGGCGCGGTGGCGGGCCAGGGCGCGCTGGATGGCGGCGGCGCACCCGATGCCGTCGTCGGCTTCGCGGAAGGCGACGAAGAAGCCGTCGCCTCCGTGCTTGATCTCCTCGCCGTTCCACCGCTCGAACTCGGCCCGCAACGTGCGGTCGTGCCACTGCAGCAGCGGTTCCCACGCGGCGTCGCCCATGGCCTCGGACAGTCGCGTCGAGTTCACGATGTCGGAGAACAGGAACGTGCGGATGGTGCGAGCCCCCTCGGACCGTGCGGGAGCGATGTCGAGGTCGACCGCGACGCCGAACTCGTCGACCAGGCGGGCGGCGGCCTTGAGCTCGAGGCGCGCGCCCGCGTCGTCTCCGTCGGCGGTCAGGGCCCCCGCGAGCAGCACGCGCGCCTCAGCGGCTTCGTATGGGGCGTCGACTTCGCTCCAGGTGCGGACCCCCTCCCGCAGGGCGGCGATCGCTTCCTTGGTGTCGCCGCGATGGAGCGCCAGATGCCCGCGCGCGACTGCCGCCGCGGCCGCCGGTCCAGAGGTGCCGAGCCTTCGGGCCAGGTCCTCCAGCTCAGCGACGCTCTCGGCCGCCGCTTGCTCATCGCCCACCGCCACGCACGCCGCGACGTGCACGGGGAGGAGGAAGATGCGGCGCTCTCGAGCGAGGAAGCCGGGGTCCTCGAGCGCGCGGCTGAGGCTCCGCACCGCCGCCCGGGCATCCCCCTGCGCCAGCAGCAAGCGACCCCGCCCCGGCTGGCCGTCGTCGCCCAGAGCGATGGCCTCGGCGAGTGCCTCCTCGGCGCCGTCGAGGTCGCCGCGACGCACCCGGATCTCCACCAGCTCGCTGTACCCCCAGCCCGCGCTCCACCGGTTGATCTCGCGCAGCTCCTCGCACGCTTGCAGCGACCCGCTGCTCTGCCTCCGCCAGTTGACCGTGGAGCCGGTCGATCTCTCCCTGGTGGAACCGGCAGAGCCCCGTGTAGCCCGTGATCGACTCGCGCTCGCAGTAGCGAGTCGACACCTTGGTCCACTCGGTGGCCCGCCCCCAGTCGCAGAGCGCTCGGCAGATCGAGATCACCGCGCAGTACACGTAGCCGGCGTGGACAGGGGCGACCCCGGGTCGCATGGCCAGCGCCGCCGCCTCGTCGACCAGCGGGCAGCACCTCACTGACCTCACCGGTGGCGGCGGCCACGTGGGCCAGCCCCTGCACGGCCATCGCCTCCATGCCCGGGCTGCCCACCCGTCGGGCGATCGCGCGCGCCTCGAGCAGCGTCGCCCGCGCCCCGTCGACGTCGCCAGCCTGCATCTGAGCGAAGGCCAGCGACCACCGTTCCTGCCGCGTGCTCGGCGCACTCCGGCGCCTCGGCCAGGAGTTCGGTGGCTCGGACGTAGCAGGTGAGGGCGACCGCGCTGTCGAGCATCATCGCGTGGTGGCGGGCCTGCTCCAGGGCCATGCGCGCGGCACCTGCGATCTCACCTGCGTCGGTGAACGCCACCTCCGCCCGTTCGAGGGCGTTCAAGAACTCGGCAGGATCACCGGCCCAGCGGCACGACCAGGCGAGCCGCTCGAGGTCGTCGGCCCCGATCGGCTGATCGGCGTCGGCGTCCCGCAGCGCGGCCCGCGCCGCGGACCACTGGCTCTGGTCGTATGCGGCTCGGGCGGCGTCGAGGAGCGCTTCGCGCGTGGACACGCCGAAAAGTCTGTCATGCCGCACGTTGGGGGCGACTTTGCCGTCCCGCGTGGAACGTCGCTCACCAGAGTCAGATCAAACGCGCTCACGACGCGGAGATCTGAAGTCTGCGGCCGACACCTCTTCACCTCGCACCGCTTGCACGAGTGTCCGACGTGCGTTGCACGAGTGTCCCACGTGCGCTCGACGCGCACCCGGGAACCCGTCGACCTTACTCCTTGCTTCACCAGGGGAAAGCACTCGTGGTGGGCCTCGAAGCAAGCGAAACACATTGAGGTAGTTACAACGGTGTCACGGCATCAAGGGGTTACGTCTCGACCATGAGCACGGGGCGATACGGCAAGACCTGACCGAGCCCGAGGCGAGGAGAAGGCACGACAGAGCGCTGGACGACCGGGACAAAGGACCCTCGCCTCTCGGCCGTCACGAGCGCACGATCGACTAGATGCAACTGACACGAGGTGCGGTCGAGTCTGTCGGCCTGGAACGCGACGAGCTCGACATGGCGCTCGACGCCATTCGCCAGTACGCAGGCAGTCACCTGTCCGATGCCAAGCTGCGGGAGCTGGATGCCGCCGACGAGTTCCCCGAGAGCATCGTCCGTGAGATGTGCGGCGACGGCCTTGGTGTCTCGCTGCTGTTCATCGACGCGGAGTTCGGGGGCATGAGCGGCAGTGCCATGGACATCTACCGCGTGTGCGAGCAGTTGGCCGCGATCGATGTCGGCATCGCGACTGGCGTACTCGCCACATTTCTCGGAAGCGATCCCATCCTCTTCGGTGGGACGCTCGAGCAGCGGAAGCATTGGATGACGCGCATCGCAACAGAGGGCCTGCTGATGGCCTACGGCGCGACAGAACCCGAGGCGGGAAGTGATCTCGCGTCGATGAAGACCACGGCCGAGCCGATTGTGGAGGACGGCCAGCTCGTCGGCTACCTCCTCAATGGCAACAAGCAGTGGATCTCCAACGGCGGCTACGCCGACGTCTATACCGTCCTGGCACGCGCGCCCGGCGGACCGACATGGTTCGTGGTGGAGCGCGACACGCCCGGGTTCGCGCACGGCAAACCGGAGGACAAGCACGGCATCCGGGCCAGCAATACGGCGACACTCTCGCTGCAGGACGTGCGGCTCGACCCCTCGGCCGTCGTAGGCGGAGCGGAAGGACTCGGGCTGCTGCAGGCACAGGCGGTGTTCGGCTACACGCGCCTGATGGTGGCGGCGTTCGGCATGGGCGCCGGCTGGGCGGCCCTTGGGCGCGCAATCGAGTACTCCACCCAGCGGATACAGGCTGGCGGGCCGCTCTCCGAGAAGGAGGGGTACACCCACAAGCTGATCGTGCCTCACTGCGCACGGCTCGAAGCGGCGCGGTCGTACATCGAGGAGACCGCCGCTCGTCTCGACGCCGGCGAACAGCAGCTGAACACCGAAGGTGCGATCGCGAAGTACATGGCGACCGAGGCAGGCAACGCGGCCGCAGACGCCGCCATTCAGGCGCATGGCGGCTACGGCTACACGAAGGACTACATGGTCGAGAAGATCAAGCGCGACGTCCGCATCACCACGATCTACGAAGGAACCTCCGAGATCATGGAGATGACGATCGCCCGGGACCGGTGGCAGTCGCACCTCAAGACGAGAGGGCGGTACTACCACGACGCGGCCGTCGACCTGGAAGAGCTCGCCGCCCGTCATCCGGACGTCGGGGCCGGCGTCGCGGCGCTGAGCCTGCACGCGCTGGCCGAGGTACTCGAGCAGGCCCGGCTCCACAAGCTCACCCGCCACCAGCACGTCCTGTTCCGGGTCGGCGAGCTCATCGCCTATGGCGAGTGCGCCGCGGCCCTCGCTCGACGAGCCGCCGCGGCGCGCTGCCGGCGACGAACTGTCACCAAAGATCGATCGTCGTTTCGATGCCGAGGCGCTCGCGGCCTTGAGTCGGGTCTTCGCTCGCGAGGCGGCGATGAAGATCGGTCTCGACGGACTCCGCTGGGTGATCGGCTCCGCCGCACGAGACGAGCTCGATCCTTCGACCGTCGCACAGGCGATCGGCATCGACCAGATCGAACGCGCCCAGCTCGGCCTGGTCGACGACATGTCCGCCGTCGCCGACGCCGTCTATGCCCCCTACCGAACGGCGGCACCCCACCCGTAGGAGTGAGCCATGCCAGAGAGCGCTACCTGCTCGATCGCCGTCGTTGGAGTCGGCGCGGTGCTACCCGACGCTCCGAACGCGTCCGACCTTTTGGGAGAACCTCAAGGCCGGGCGCTACAGCATCACCGAGACACCGGTCGAACGCTGGGACCCAGCGCTGTACTACGACCCCGATCCGCTCGCTCCGGACAAGACCTACTCAAAGATCGGCGGCGTGGGTGCGAGACTACGACTGGTCGCCTCTCGAATGGCGGCTGCCCGTGCCTCCGAAGGTCTCCGACGCGATGGACCGGGGCCAGAAGTGGTCAGTTGGCGCGTGTCGTGAAGCGCTCCTCGACTACGGCTATCCGAACCGTCCCCTCGACGCCGAGCGCACAGCAGTCGTGCTCGGCAACGCGATGGGCGGCGACCTTCACTACCAGACGGCACTTCCGATCTACCTGCCCGAGTACGTCGACGAGCTCGCCCACCTCCCGAGCTTCGCCGCGCTGTCCTCGACAGTCCGAGACGCGATCGTGCATGAGCTGAGCGAGGCGATCCACCGGCGCTTCCCCGGCGTCAGCGAAGACAGCATGCCCGGCGAGCTCGGCAACATCATTGCCGGCCGCGTGGCCAATCTCTTCAACTTCCGAGGCCCGAACTTCATCGTCGATGCCGCGTGCGCATCAGCGCTCGCCGCGGTCGGCGCCGCCATCGGCGGTCTGCAGGACGGCGAGTACGACGCGGTGCTCACAGGCGGTGTCGACGCCAACATGAGCGCCAGCACCTACGTGAAGTTCTGCAAGATCGGGGCCCTCTCGCCGACGGGTACCCGCCCCTACTACGAGGGCTCCGACGGCTTCGTGATGGGCGAAGGGGGCGCCGTGTTCCTGCTCAAGCGGCTGGCCGATGCGGAACGGGCCGGTGACCACATCTACGCGGTGCTCCGTGGCATCGGTGGGGCGAGCGACGGCAAGGGCAAGGGGATCACGGCTCCGAACCCAGTCGGCCAGCAGCTCGCCATCGCGCGGGCGTGGACGAACGCGGGCCGGGCACCGGACTCGGCCTCGTACATCGAAGGACACGGAACGTCCACCAAGGTCGGCGATGTCGTCGAGGTCGAGAGCCTTTCCCACGTGTTCGCCGATTTCGGACTGAAGCCTGGATCGATCCCGTTGGGTTCGGTGAAGTCCAATCTCGGACACTTGAAGAGCGCGGCGGGCGCGGCCGGCATGTTGAAGGCGGTTTACGCGCTCGACCACAAGCTGATTCCGCCCAGCCTGGGCGGCAGCGAGCCGAACCACAACATCGACTTCCGGCATTCGCCGTTGTTCATCAACGACGAGCTGCGCGAGTGGAAGACGGAGCCCGGGCAGGTCCGCTCGGTGGGCGTCGAGCGCGTTCGGCTTCGGTGGCACGAACTTCCATGTGG
The DNA here is from genome assembly GCA_963708175.1 of uncultured Acidimicrobiales bacterium. Taxonomy (GTDB): domain Bacteria; phylum Actinomycetota; class Acidimicrobiia; order Acidimicrobiales; family DATKAS01; genus DATKAS01. The sequence goes on along the minus strand of CAVPSD010000009.1, from coordinate 13,302 downwards.
TGTTGGAGGAGTACGTGCCGGGTCGGATCACGATGCCGGGTGCCGCGAAGGCCGTCTCGTTCGCGACCACGAAGGCCGAGACAGCGACGACGGCGCCGGCGGGCAAGCTTCCCGCTTCGCGGCGCGGTCGTGATCGGTGGCCATGATGAGGCCGAGGTGCTCACACGAGCTCGGGCGCTCGGAGCGGAAGCCGTGGCCGGGCGCGTCCCGCCTCGCAGCGTGCCGGCCGAGGCCGATCTGCGAGCCCGCGTGCGGCTGGCCATCGACTACGGCGACGCCGAGGAACTGGCGATCAAGGTCGATCGGGCCGTCAAGGCCCTCGAAGCTGGCCAACCGGCGATGTGGCGTGCGCTGCGCAACCAAGGGGTGTTCCTTGGCCGGGCCGCGCCCGCGCCCGTCGCGTTCTTGTACACGGGGCAGGGCTCCCAGTATCTGAACATGCTGCGCACCTTGCAGGAGACCGAGCCGATCGTGGCCGACACGTTCGCCGAGGCCGACCGGGTGATGACGCCGATCCTGGGCCGACCCCTCACCGACTACCTGTTCGTGGACTCCGCCGATCCGTCGGCGACCGCCGCCGCGGAGGAGCAGCTTCGCCAGACCGAGATCACCCAGCCCGCGGTGCTCACTGTCGACCACGCGATCACTCGCCTCCTCGGTGCGTACGCCATCCAGCCCGACATGGTCATAGGCCACAGCCTGGGCGAGTACGGCGCGCTCGTGGCCGTGGGTGCGATGAGCTTCGCCGGCGCCCTCGAAGCGGTCAGCGCTCGCGGTCGTGAGATGGCCCATGTCGCGGTTGCCGACAACGGCCTCATGGCCGCCGTCTTCGCGCCGCTGGAGGAGATCGAGGAAGTTCTCGCTCACGTCGACGGCTACGTCGTCATCGCGAACATCAACAGCAGCAAGCAAGCGGTCATCGGTGGGGCGTCGGCGGCAGTGCGCGTGGCCGTCGAGCGCCTGATGGCGGCTGGCCATGAGGCGATTGTGCTGCCCGTCAGTCACGCTTTCCATACGGAGATCGTGGCCCCCGCCGCAGAGCCGCTGATGTCGATGCTCCGCCGTTTGCGCCTGGAGTCACCGGCGTTGCCCCTCGTCGCCAACGTCGACGGGAACTTCTATCCGATGGGACCGAACGTTCTCGACCAGATGATCGACATCCTCGGTCGCCAGATCGCTTCACCGGTGCAGTTCGTCAAAGGACTGCGAACGCTCTACGACGCAGGCTGCCGAGTGTTCGTCGAGGTCGGCCCGAAGCGCGCGCTCCACGGCTTTGTGGAGGAGGTGCTCGGAGACGATCCAGAGGTCCTTGCGCTCTTCACCAACCACCCCAAGCAAGGGGACATCGTGGCCTTCAACCAAGCATTGTGTGGGCTCTACGGCGCGGGCCTGGGCGTCGGGTGCACCCCGAACGATGACCGCAGACAACTCGTTACCGGCCTTGCGACAGCTGAGGTTGCATCACCTCCGGTCGGTGGCGTGACGCCAGCGGTCGTCAAGATGGCAAGCAGCGATGTCCGCCAGTACGAGGCGCTCGGCCGTCTCTTCGCCGAGTTCCTCGCCAAGGGCAACCAGATCCTCGGTCAGCGGCCCCGTCGAGGTACCGGTCGACGAGCCGGTCGTGGTGACAGGCGCCGGCCTTGGCCTGCCCGGAGGCGAGCGGGTGTTCGGCGACGACAAGGTCCCGGCGATCCTGCGAGGCGAGCAGTTCATCGAGTCGATACCGGTGAAGCAACGTCAGAAGATCGTCGACAAGCACATCACTCGGCTCGTCAAGACCGACGGAAGGAGGCGGTCGCTTCGAATCGATCGAGAGCGTGGCCGACGTCATCAAGCTCGCCGGTCGTGCCGGCGTCGTCGACCTCGTCGACGAGTTCGGCTTTCCCGCCGAACGGGAAGAGTCGCTCGATGTGACGAGCAAGCTGGCCATCGGTGCGGGCCTCGACGCGCTGCGCGACGCGGGCATCCCGTTGGTGATGCACTACAAGACGGCGACGACGGGAAGGAAGCTGCCCGAGCGCTGGATGCTGCCCGAGGCCTACCGGGACACCACGGGGGTGATCTTCGCGTCAGCCTTCCCGGGCTTGGACGCGGTCGTCGGGGAGCTCGAGAGCTATCACGACGACCGGGCTCGGCAGCAACGCCTCGACGACCTCCGAGACGTTCGCGCCCACGTCTCGAGGCTCGGAGATGGCCAACCCATTCTCGAAGAGCTGGACCATCGCATCCACGCCTTGCAGGTCGAGCTTCAGGAGCACCCGTACGAGTTCGATCGCAAGTTCCTGTTTCACGCCCTGTCGATGGGCCACTCCCAGTTCGCCGAATACATCGGCGCCCGCGGGCCGAACACCCAGGTCAACTCGGCGTGCGCCAGCACGACGCAAGCCGTGGCCTTGGCCGAGGACTGGATCCGAGCGGGCCGTTGCGAGCGCGTCGTGATCGTGTCGGGTGACGACGTGACCAGCGATCGTCTCCTCGAGTGGTTCGGTAGTGGCTTCCTGGCCTCGGGCGCCGCCGCGACCGACGATGTCGTTGCCGACGCCGCCGTGCCGTTCGACCGCCGCCGGCACGGGATGATCCTCGGCATGGGGGCCGCGGCCATCGTCGTCGAGACTGCGGCGTCGGCCGCCCGCCGGGGCATCCGGCCCATCGTCGCGCGTCCTCAGCGCGAAGACCGCGAACAGCGCCTTCCACGGCAGCCGGCTCGATCCCGTCCACATCTGCGCGGTGATGGAGGATCTCGTCGCGACCGCCGAGCGGCGCTGGGGCATCGACCGTCGTGAGATCGCGCCCCATACGGTGTTCATCTCCCACGAGACGTATACGCCCGCCCGCGGCGGCAGCGCCCAGGCCGAGGTCGACGCGCTTCGCCACGTCTTTGGAGAGTCGGCTGGTCAGGTGGTCATCTCCAACACGAAGGGCTTCACCGGCCACGCGATGGGAGTCGGCGTCGAGGATGTGGTCGCCGTCAAGGCCCTCGAGACAGGCATCGTCCCTCCGGTGCCGAACTACAAGGTGCCCGACCCCGAACTGGGAGAGCTGAACCTCTCGCAAGGTGGGACCTATCCGATCCGCTACGCACTGCGCCTCGGTGCCGGCTTCGGCTCCCAGATCAGCATGACGCTCTACGAGGTTGTGCCGCCGCCTGGCGGTCATCACCCCGAGCCCGATCAGCTCGGGTTCGAGTACCGGATCGTCGACGATGAGGCGTGGCGGTCGTGGCTGGTCGCATCGTGCGGACTGGATTCGGCGACGACGGAGATCGCGAAGCGCACGCTCCGCATCCGTGACGACGGGCCGCCGGCCGAGATGCCTGCCGCTTCTTCTGTACCGGCCGCGATGGTCGAGGCACCGTCGTCGACCGCGGCGCCGACGGCAGCGGTGGTCGAGGCCGTTCCCGCGGTCGTCGAGTCGGTGCCGGCGGCGGCGCCGGTCGGAGGCGACGGGGTGGAGCAGCAGGTGTTGGCGATCGTGGCCGAGCAGACGGGTTATCCGGTCGACATGCTCGAGCCGGACCTGGATCTGGAAGCCGATCTGGGCATCGACACCGTCAAGCAAGCCGAGACGTTTGCCGCCATTCGGGCGGCCTATGACATCGAACGCGACGACAGCTTGGCGTTGCGGGACTATCCGACGCTTCGTCACGTCATCGCCTTCGTCTACGAACGTGCTCCCGGTCTCGCGACGGCGGCGACGACGGCGACGGCGCGGTGGTCGAGGCCGTTCCCGCGGTCGTCGAGTCGGTGCCGGCGGCGGCGCCGGTCGGAGGCGATGCGGTGGAGCAGCAGGTGTTGGCGATCGTGGCCGAGCAGACGGGTTATCCGGTCGACATGCTCGAGCCGGACCTGGATCTGGAAGCCGATCTGGGCATCGACACCGTCAAGCAAGCCGAGACGTTTGCCGCCATTCGGGCGGCCTATGACATCGAACGCGACGACAGCTTGGCGTTGCGGGACTATCCGACGCTTCGTCACGTCATCGCCTTCGTCTACGAACGCGCTCCCGGTCTCGCGACGGCGGCGACGACGCCGACGGCAGCGGTGGTCGAGGCCGTTCCCGCGGTCGTCGAGTCGGTGCCGGCGGCGGCGCCGGTCGGAGGCGACGCGGTGGAGCAGCAGGTGTTGGCGATCGTGGCCGAGCAGACGGGTTATCCGGTCGACATGCTCGAGCCGGACCTGGATCTGGAAGCCGATCTGGGCATCGACACCGTCAAGCAAGCCGAGACGTTTGCCGCCATTCGGGCGGCCTATGACATCGAACGCGACGACAGCTTGGCGTTGCGGGACTATCCGACGCTTCGTCACGTCATCGCCTTCGTCTACGAACGCGCTCCCGGTCTCGCCGGCGGCCGCGCCGAGCCCCACGAGCGCGCCGGCGAGCCAACCGCCCGCTCCGTCCACGGTCGTTGGCGAGCTCTTGGAAGGCGACGATGACGCGGCCGAGGCCATCGTCCGTCGCGTCCCGACCGCGGTGCTCCGGCCGCCGCTCGACTTGTGCCGGCCGACAGCGGTCACGCTTGGGGCAGGGCAGCCGCGTCGTCGTCGTGCTCAGACGACGGCGGTGTCGGTGCCGCGCTCACCGACCGGCTCCAGACCATGGGTGTCGAGGTCCTCGCCATCGATGGGGCGCCCGCGGCCGCCGACCTGGAGTCTCGCCTCGACGCCTTCGCGTCCGTCCGGGCCGATCCAGGGCGTCTACTGGCTTCCCGCCCTCGACGTCGATACGCCACTGCTCGAGTTCGATCTGGCCGGCTGGCGAGAGGCGTTGCGCAGACGGGTGAAGCTCCTCTTCGCGGCCATGCGCCACATCGGAGGAGCCGTCGACGGCGCAGGAAACGTTCCTCGTCTCCGCCACCCGCCTTGGCGGCGCGTCATGGCTACGAGGCCGGCGGGCGCCGCGGCGCCGATGGGCGGTGCGGTAACCGGTTTCACGAAGGCGTTCCATCGGGAGCACGCCGGCGTGCTGGTGAAGGCGGTCGACTTCTCGACGAGCGCGAGCCCTGCCGCTGTGGCCGACGCTGCTCGTGGACGAAACGCTCTCTGATCCGGGCGCGGTCGAGGTTGGCCATCGCGAAGGTCGGCGGTGGACGATCGCGCTCGACGATGTCCGGCTCGACTCCGAGCCGGCGGGCGTCGAGCTCACTTCGGACACCGTCTTCGCCATCACCGGCGCGGCCGGCAGCATCGTCACGGCTATCACCGCCGATCTGGCCCGGGCGTCGAGAGGGACGTTCCACCTGCTCGACCTGGTACCGGAGCCCGATCCCGGCGGACCCCGACATTGCCGCCTTCACGACCGACAAGGAAGCGTTGAAGCGGACGATCTTCGATCGGATGAAGGACGCGGGCGAACGCGCCACGCCGGCTGTTGTCGAGAAGGAGATGGCCCGGATCGAGCGAGCGCACGCGGCGCTGTCGGCCATCGGCGCCATCAGGTCGGCCGGCGGCCAGGCCTACTACCACTCCGTCGACCTGCGCGACGGCGAAGCCGTCGTCGACGGCAGTCGAGCGCATCTTCGCAACGAGTGGACGGATCGATGTGCTGCTCCACGCCGGCGGGCTGGAGGTCAGTCGTCGCATCGAGGACAAGACGCCCGCGGAGTACGACCTCGTCTTCGACGTCAAGGCCGACGGTTGGTTCAATCTCCTCCGGGCCATCGGCGACCGCCCTCTGCGCGCTGCTGTCGTGTTCAGCTCGGTCGCGGGCCGCTTCGGCAACGCCGGCCAGACCGACTACAGCGCCGCGAACGATCTGCTGTGCAAGGAGATCGCTTGGCTCAACGGCACGCGGCCGAACACCCTGGGCATCGCCATCGACTGGACGGCGTGGGCCGACATCGGCATGGCGTCGCGAGGCTCCATTCCGACCGTGATGAAGGCGGCCGGCATCGACATGCTGCCGGCGCGTGCCGGCATCCCGATCGTGCGTCGTGAGCTCACTCTCCGGAGGCGTGGAGGTGAAGTGGTCATCGGGCAGCGTCTCGGAGCGCTCGTCGAAGAAGACGATTCCGCAGGCGGTCTGGACACGGAAGGAACCGCCCTCACGCAGGCTGCGGGCCGACGGATCGGCGTTGTTCTCGGACGTAGTCGGATGGCCAGTGGGTCGCGGCCTCACCGTCGTTGCGTCGCTCGATCCGGCCGAGCAACCCTTCCTCCACGATCATCAGATCGACGGCACGCCCGTGCTGCCGGGCGTCATGGGCGTCGAGGCGTTCGCCGAGGCGGCGCTGCTGCTGCAGCCAGAGATGCGGCTCGCGGCCATCGAGGATGTGGCCTTCCTCGCTCCCTTCAAGTTCTACCGACATGAGCCCCGTCAACTCACGGTCACATGTCAGTTCACCACTGACGGCGACGACCTCCTGGCGCGATGCGCGCTCCTTGGCCGCCGGCAGCTGCCGAACCGCGACGAGCCCGAGGAGACGGTTCACTTCACGGGCACCGTCCGACTGATCAAGACCCCGACCGCGCTCGACTCGGTCACCCTCCCCGCGATGGTCGAGCCCACCGTGACGGCAGATGACATCTATCGCATCTACTTCCACGGGCCCGCGTACCAAGTGCTCGACGAGGCGTGGAAGAGCGACCAGGTGATGGTGGGACGGCTGGCGGACGAAGCTGCCTCCGTCCCACCATCCGGAGGACATCTCGATGGTCACGGCGCCGCGGTTGCTCGAGTTGGCCTTCCAGACCGTTGGCGTCATGGAGATCGGCACCAGGGGGCTTCTGGGTCTGCCGATGAAGATCGGCCGGGTCAGGTTTGCGGGCAACGGCACCGACGGAACCGAGCCGATCGCCGCAGTGGTCCGCATGGAGGACGACATGTGGGCCGCGAGCGTGGTCGATGCTGGTGGCCGATGCCTCGTGGATCTCTCGGGCTACAGGACGATCGCACTGCCACGACCACTCGACGACGAGCTCGTGCTGCCATTGCGGCGGGCCGTTGGTTCGGCGAGCTAGAGCGAGCGGTGGATCTCTCGCGCATCGCCATCGTCAACCGCGGCGAGCCGGCGGTGCGCGCCATCCACGCGATCCGCGAGCTGAGCTTCGAGCTCGGTGTCGATCTCCGTTCGATCGCCCTGTACACGGACGCCGACCACCAGGCGATGTTCGTCCGCGAGGCCGATGAGAGCTATGCATTGGGTGCACCCACGTTCGTCGACGCCCATGACGGCGAGATCAAGAGCTCGTATCTCGACTTCGACCGTCTGGAAGCCGCACTCGTACGAACGGAAGCCGACGCGGCCTGGGTTGGCTGGGGTTTCGTAGCCGAGCAAGCGGAGTTCGCCGAGCTCTGCGTACGCCTGGGCGTGAAGTGGATCGGCCCCTCACCGGACGCGATGCGGCGGGCCGGCGACAAGATCGTGGCCAAGCGCATCGCCGAAGCCGCCGGGATCACCGTCACGCCCTGGAGCGACGGCCCTGTCACGACGCTGGCGGCTGCGCAGAGTGAGGCGGCGCGTCTCGGCTATCCGATCATGGTCAAAGCGGCCGCGGGCGGTGGTGGTCGCGGCATCCGCTGGGTCGACCATGAAGCTGAGCTCGACGGCGCCCTTCGATCCGCTCGAGCCGAGGCGCTCAAGGCCTTCGGCGACGACACGCTCTTCCTCGAGCAAGTGATGCCGACCGCCCGGCACATCGAAGTCCAGATCATCGCCGACCACTACGGAACGGTGTGGCCGGTCGGAGTGCGAGACTGCTCCGTACAGCGGCGCCATCAGAAGCTGATCGAGGAAGCGCCGTCGCCGGCGCTCACCGTAGAGCAGGACGCAGAGATCCGCGCGTCCGCCGCCCGTCTCATGGCCGCCATCGGCTACACCAACGCGGGGACGGTGGAGTTCCTCTACGACCCGGTGGATTCCCGCTTCGTGTTCATGGAGGTGAACGCCCGGCTCCAAGTCGAGCACCCGATCACGGAGGTCACCACAGGGCTCGATCTCGTGAAGCTCCAGCTGCGCGTCGCGGCGGGCGAGCGGCTTGAAGGTGAGCCGCCTGCACAGATTGGCCACGCCATCGAGGCTCGGCTCAACGCGGAGGACAGCGATCGCGACTTCGCGCCCGCTCCGGGAGAGATCGAGCTGCTCCGCTTTCCGGGTGGGCCGGGGTTGCGAATCGACACGGGCTTCGAGGAGGGCGACAAGATCGCCGCCGAGTTCGACTCGATGATCGCGAAGGTCATCGCCCACGGCCGCAACCGTGATGAGGCGGTGGCCCGTCTGCGCCGGGCCCTGGCCCAGGCATCTGTCCTCGTGCGCGGCGGCACCAGCAATCGAGCGTTCCTCCAGCATCTCGTGAGCCGGCCAGACTTCCGGTCGGGCGAGGTGGACGTCGGATGGACTGACCGGCTGATCGAGCGTGGTGAGCATCGACCGATCCCGCATGCTGAGGTGGCGCTCTGCGAGGCCGGGATCCTTGCCTATGACCTCCGCGAGGACTTCGACCGCCGCGAATTCCTGGCGACAGCTGCCCGCGGCCGTCCTTTCGTGGGTCTGGAGGTCGGACGTGACATCGAGCTGTCGCATCTGGGCGAGGCCTATCCGCATGCGGGTGCTGCGTCGCGGGCCACACACCTATCGCGTGATCGTCGACGGCATCTCGGTCGACGTGGAGGTCACGGAGGAATCCCCTCACCAGCGCAGGCTGACTATCGGTGGGCGCGCCTACCGGGTGCTCTGTGTGGAGCAGGCCGGCTTCTGCCTCGTCGAGGTCGATGGTGTCCCGCACCGGATCGGTCGCGGTGATCGTGGCGTCGTTCGCGCGCCCGCCCCTTGTGTGGTCGTCTCGGTGCTCGTTCAGCCGGGCGACACCGTCGAGCCGGGGGATGCGCTCGTGGTGCTCGAAGCCATGAAGATGGAGACGGTCGTCCGTGCCGAGGTCGGGGGCCGCGTCCGGGAGGTGGTCGCTCGGAGCAACGAGCAGGTCGGCGCCGGCGATCCGCTGGTGGTCGTCGAGGTGAGCGAGGCCGACCCCCGGATGGCCCAGGTTTCTCGCGCCGACTTCGCCGTGCTGGCGCCCGATCGGGGCGCCAGCGTCGATCACGAGGGCTGTGCGCACCGCCTCGAAGAGGTCCGCTGCATGCTGCTCGGCTTCGACGTCACGCCGCCCACGCGCGGCGCTCGCAGCGGAATCCCATGTGGAGGCGCCTCGCTCAGCGTGGCAGAACGCCGTCGCCGTGAGGATGAGATCTTTGCTGTGTTCGTCGACGTGGCCGCGTTGTTCCGTCGCCTGCCCGTCGACGATGAGGCCGACTTCGGGAGGGAGTCGAGCGCGGAGTACCTCTTCACGTATCTCCGAGACCTCGCCGGCGAGGGTCGCGGCCTGCCTGAGAAGTTCATGAGCCAGCTCCGCCGGACGCTGCAGCATTACGGGGTCGAGACGCTCGAGCCCTCGCTGCAACTGGAACAGGCGCTGTGTGACATCGCGCGGTCCCAACGCCGGATGGACGACCAGATCGGGCCCGTCGTGGCACTCCTCGAGAGCCGACTCGATGAGGCCCACCAGTACCAGGACGACGTCGCCTGGCGATCCCTGCTGAGCCGGTTGGCGGACGAGACGCGGCAACGTTGGCCCGCCGTCCATGATCTCGCCAACGAGGTGTACTACCGGACCTTCGACCAAGTGTTCCTGCGGGAGGCAAGGAGCCGCGCGTACGCGGAGGCCGCTGATCATGTTCGCGCCCTCGCCGGCGATCCGAACGGACCCGAACGCGACGAGCACATCCGAGCGTTGGTGGAGTGTTCGCAACCGCTCAAGACCGTGCTGTCTGAGTGGTACGCCTCCGCCGCACCTGAGCTGCGCGGTGACCTCCTCGAGGTGATGACGCGCCGGTACTACAGAGTCGGGACGATCCAGGACCTGGAGACGTTCACGGCCGACGGCCACGTCGTGGGCCTGGCGTCGTGCACGCTCGATGCCAGTCCCGTTCATGTGCTCAGCACGCATGTGAACGCCGACGATCTCGAAGGAGCCGTCAAGACCCTCGGCTCGATCATCGCCGGCTTCGACGACCAGCGCGACGTCTTCGTCGACTTCTATGCGTGGCGCGAGGATCCGCTCAGCGATCGCGCCAGCTTCACCGAAGCGGTTCGGTCCATGCTCGACGACGCCATGCCGGAAATCGCGCGGCAGGTCGTTGTCGCCGTGTCGTCCCGATCCAGCGGACCTGGGATGAGCGGCGTTGATCACGTCACGTTCCGCCGAGGCGACCGCGGCTACGAGGAAGACCCGCTCTACCGAGCGATGCATCCGATGATGGGAAGGCGCCTCGAGCTCTGGAGGTTGCAGAACTTCCGCATCGAGGCACTTCCGTCGGTGGAGGACGTGTACGTCTTCCGTGGCAAGGCCCACAGCAACGACCGGGACGAACGGTTATTCGTGCTCGCCGAGGTGCGCGACCTGACCCCAGTGCGTGACGCCGCGGGCCAGGTGCTCCAGCTCCCCGAGCTGGAGCGGATGTACATGGAGGCACTCAACGCCATTCGGCGCGTTCAGAGCCGCCTGCCGGCCCGCCGCCGCCTCGAGTGGAATCGAGTGCTCCTCTACGTGTGGCCGCCGATCGTGTTGACCGCGGGCGAAATCGATGCACTCGTACAACGGCTAGCGCCTGCGGTCGAGGGTCTGGGCTTGGAGAAGCTGGCCGTCCATGGCCGGATGCCGGTGGGGCCCGATCACGAGCTGCGCAGAGTGGTGTTCGAGATGTCGAACCCCGACGGGAAGTCGGTGGTGGCAAAGGTGAGCGAGCCGAACCAAGTCCCATTCGAACCGCTCACCGCCTACACGCAGAAGGTGGTCCAACTTCGCCGTCGGGGGCTGATGTACCCCTATGAGCTGGTGCGTGTGCTCGCACCCACCGAGTCGCGCTCGCGCGAGTGAGATTCCGCCAGGATCGTTCATCGAGCACGACCTCGAGGGCGAGCGGCTCGTCCGGGTCGAACGAGCGCCGGGGCTGAATCATGCCAACGTCGTCGCCGGAGTGATCTCCGACGATCACCGAGCGTTACCCCGAGGGCATGCGCCGGGTGATCCTGTTGGGCGATCCGAGCCGCGGCATGGGTTCATTGGCTGAACCCGAGTGCCGTCGCATCATCGCGGCCATCGACCTGGCGGAGGAGCTGCGCGTCCCGCTCGAGTGGTTCGCCGTCTCCGCCGGGGCACTCATCGCCATGGACAGCGGCACCGAGAACATGGACTGGATCGCCCGAGTGTTGCGCCGCATCGTCGAGTTCACGCAGGCCGGTGGCGAGCTGAACGTTGTCGTGACCGGGATCAACGTTGGCGCTCAGCCCTACTGGAACGCCGAAGCCACGATGCTCATGCACACGAAGGGCATTCTGGTGATGACCCCTGAGAGCGCCATGGTCCTGACGGGCAAGCATGCTCTCGACTACTCGGGCGGCGTGTCGGCTGAGGACAACCAAGGCATAGGGGGCTACGAGCGCATCATGGGCCGTAACGGTCAAGCGCAGTTTCTCGCCCGCGATGTCACGGACGCCTGCCGGATCCTCCTACGCCACTACGACCATGCCTACGTCGCGCCCGGCGAGCGGTTCCCCCGTCCGGCTCGCACGACTGATCCTCGGGAGCGGGATGTGTGCACCGCTCCCCATGGAGGAGACTTCGCCACTGTTGGAGAGGTCTTCTCGGAGGCGACGAACCCAGGCCGAAAGAAGCCGTTCGACATCCGGCGGGTGATGGCCGCCGTCATCGACCAGGACCATGCTCCGATGGAGCGCTGGTTCGGCATGGCGGAGGCCGAGGTGGCGGTGGTGTGGGACGCGCACCTCGGCGGCCATCCAGTGTGTCTCCTCGGAATAGAGTCGAGGTCATTGGCCCGTCGTGGCCTCGTGCCCGCGGACGGCCCGCAGGCGTGGACATCCGGGACTCTGTTTCCGCTGTCGTCGAAGAAGGTCGCCCGGTCGATCAATGCCGCGAGCGGCAGTCGGCCCGTCGTCGTGGTCGCCAACCTGTCGGGGTTCGATGGCTCGCCCGAGTCCATGCGTCGACTGCAACTCGAATATGGGGCCGAGATAGGCCGCGCCGTCGTGAACTTCCGGGGACCGATCGTCTTCTGCGTGGTGTCCCGATACCACGGCGGTGCTTTTGTCGTGTTCTCCAAGGCGCTGTCCGACAACTTCGAGGTGGCCGCGCTCGAGGGGGCGCACGCGTCCGTCATCGGCGGCGCTCCCGCGGCCGCGGTCGTGTTCGCTCGGGAAGTCGATCGACGGGCAGAGGCCGACCAGCGAGCCGCGGCTTTTCGTGAGCAGATGAGAGAGGCCAGCGGCGCGACGCTGGCTGCGCTGCGCGGCGACTACGAGCGACTGCTGGAAGACATCCGCTCAGAGAAGCTTGGCGAAGTGGCAGCGGAGTTCGACGCCGTTCACGACATCGAGCGCGCCCGGCGCGTGGGTTCGGTCGACCGGATCATCCCGCCGAGCCAGCTGCGGCCCTATCTGATCGATGCCGTCCAACGTGGCATGCAACGCGAGCTCGACCGCAACCTCGGTAGCGGTCAATGGTCATTGCAGACCTGAGAGCCAGGAGTGGACCGGCTGTCCGCTCGCCAACGCCGGAGGCTCCTCGATCGACACCGGTGCTGCCAGTGGGCTTTCCGCGGCCATCGTGAGCAGGAACGGACCATAGCGCCGCCACCATCCATGAAGGATGCCGCCCTCGATGGTCTCGACGGTGAGCGGTGTCCAGTCGTCGCCATCGGCGCCGCCCAGCGTCACCTCCACTGAGCGCGTATCGCGCCTGAGCCCCGTGCGTAGCACCTTGAGCGCGCTCTCTTTCGCCGACCAGATGAGGTTGGTCAGTCGTTGCCAGTCGAGCTCGGAGACGGCCGCAGCGACGAGCGAAAGCTCGGACCGGGTGAAGTAGTCGGTGGCGAACAAGTGGCTGCGATGCTCGATGAGCTCGAGGTCGCAGCCCACCTCGGCCGATGAAGGTGAGAGGCCGCACACCGCCCAGCCCGCCCGATCGGTCAGCGAGAGTCGTCGGGACGAGGGACTGACCATGGAGGTGGGCCAGAGGGGCTCCGTCCGAGGCCGGCAGGATCTCGAGTGCGGCGAGCGCCTCCCGGTCCGATAGGAAGGCCCTCCGTAACGGCCAGAGCCCGCTTGGCCGTCCAGCGCCCCACAAGGAACTCCACTCGCCGTTTCGTGTAGCGCATTTCCGCGACGCGTCGGTTTTCGGCCGGGCTCAACCAGCACAGATCGTCGAGCGGCACGAGATCCTCGCCCTGAGACAGCCACCTGATGGCCTCCACTGCTCGTGACCCTATCGATCGCGTTTCGACCTCATGGTGGGC